>CAVQLE010000004.1:0-401339 GCA_963713305.1 uncultured Actinomycetota bacterium
CATGACGCGACGTGATCGGCGATCGCGGTCCATGTCTGATTGAGCGAGAGCAAGCCTGTGTTCTCCAAATAGCCACCGCCGTCAACAACGTAGGTAGTGGTGCCCACGCCGCTGGTGGTGCCGGAGAGCGCTTGAGCAGCGAGGTCCCTGCAACTGCGGAGCGCCCCAGACGGCGTCAGGTATGGGAAGCGAGCGGCGAGCAGCGCGCCAGTGATCGCAGAGAGTTTCTGCTCGGTGTAGTCGTCGCGCACCTCGTCGGGCTTGCGGCCTTCGCCGGGGCTGCCCGCGGCCGTGGAGGGCGCGAGGTTGGCTGGAATGTAGGTGGTGGCCAAGAAGGCGCCGTCGTCGGGGAGGGCGTCGCCGCCGGTGTTGGGAGCATCGAGGCATCCGTTGCGGCTCGCGGCGAACTGATGGATGGTGCCGGGAAATCACTCGGCAACCATCGACGACCGAGGCGCCGTTCAGCGGGAGAACAGGTCCTCCGGCTGGTTGCCGCCGGTCTTCGCCGGATCTGGTCGAGGGTGAGGGGCGTGGTATCGCCTTCGGAAGTGGTCGTAAACGCGTCATCGGCTTCCTCGGTCCAGCTGTCCTCGAGGACTGCGGCTCGGTCCCGCCACCGGGACCTGATGCCGGTAAATGGTTGAGGTAGGTCGCGTAGCAGCATCGCGGCGATTGTGGAGGCCAGAGGTGCCTGACCAGCCAAACTGACCGCAGTGGGCGTCGCCGGTTTCATCGGAGGCTCGGCGAGGCGGGTGGTCAGCCCCACTGCGCCGCCCGAGACTCCAGAGGCTGCGAAGAGGGATTGGGGACAGAACGCCGTACGAACACCAGGGTCGCTTTCCTCGGGTTGACTAGGCGGTGATGTTACTACGGGGGTTCGCGTGGCGGTAGTAAAGAGCTGATCCATGCCTGCGACCGTCCAGTACATGGCGCGGGCGCCGCCTCCGGGGGCTGCGATGAGCACCATCGGGATCCGGCCGTTTCGTACGCACGATTCGCTGGCCTCTCCGACTTGGGTCTGCCAATCGGTGAGGGCGGTGTCGAGTGTCCGGCTGGCGACGTGCAGCGACTCGGAGTCGCCTCCGGCGTCGACGGTGCGGGCGTCGTGGTATCCGCCGCCGAAGTCGAACTGGCTGGCAGTGAGCCACACCAGGACGAGGATCGCGGTCCACGACGTGTGACTGCCAGGCACCGCCTTCGAGGTGTGCTCCCAATGCAGGTGGTGGGTCAGCCACCCCAGCGCGGCGAAGACCAGTGTCAGGAATCCAAGTGCTGTGACGGTGGTACCGGTGGCGCCCAGGAACCGGGCATTGAAGGGGTTGACGGCCAAGGCCGCAGCGCCCACAGCGAAGAGCCCGGCGAGCGTCCAGAGCGCAAACACCTCGGGCCTTCCGGGTGCAGCCTCACTGGTCAAGCGCTTCGCCACCAGGTGCCCCGCGAACGCGGTGCCGACGACAGTGAGGGCAGCTGCGATGACGTAGGCGACGAAATAGAACAACCAGCCGTCGGCCGGCGGGACCAACCAGAGCGGCAGAACCGCCCGGAGCGCGCCGAGCCCACCTGCGAGGATGACGGCGGCAACGACGATGGCGCAAGCGCGAGCCGCGACCGGGGGCGGTGCGACACCATCGCCGACCTGACTGCCTGAAGCAGCGCTGGTGCTCGACCCCTGATCAGTGGCCTACGGTGCTTCCGCATCGCTCTCTTCGTCTCCGGCGGGCTCGGAGGTGGGGCCGACCATGCCGCGAACCCAACCGGTGAACGCGCTCAGCGCCCACACCGCAGCCCATACAGCCATTGGCGCCGCCACTGGCAAGGCCGCCACTGGACCGGGGAGGGCTCAAGAATCACGTAGCCGATCAGTAACAGCACGCTAATGGTGGCCATGGCGGAGAAGACCTGCCAGGTATTCACCGGGTCGGGGCGACGGGGCGCACCGATGCTGCGACGCACACATACACCAGCGCGACGAAGGCTGCCAAAGCGACCCCGGATACCAGCGGCCGCCAGTGCCGGACCAGTCGCCGCCAAGGATCAGGTCACGGACCTGGTCCATCTCGACACGCAGCACGTCCGGCATCTGATCGAGCCCCCCTCCCAGGGCACGGCGACGAGGATGACGAAGATGCCGACAACCGCAATAACGCCCCCCGGAGGGCCAGGGGCGCTCGCCACCGGGCTGCCGCGGAGCCGCAACGCGGGACGTGCCGCTTGCGACCGGCCACGAGCAAGGTCACGATCGCCACCAGGTTCGCCGCCGGAGGATCCACTTGACATCGGCAAGCACGTGAATGAGCGCCCCCGTCATCCGGTTGACGTCAAGGCTGATTCGCCAGGCCGAAAGCACCCAAAGGCAACGGCCGTCGTCAGGGTTTCGGCATAGTCGGCGAGCAAGTAGTACACCGGGAGCCTGCTGCAATGCCCCGGCGGCCGTCCGCTCCAGCGAGCCGTCGCCCGTAGCGCCCACGTGAGCAGCAAGGCGAGGACGGCAATGAAGATCAGGTCGACAGCCAAATGCAGGCTGACAAGGCGCCCACCGATTGTGGGCACATCCGCCGCGGCGTCCCAGACCCCGCTCGCGTCTCCAGGGGCAATCGCCGCGCGCAGGTCGCCAGTGTCCCCCACCTTCACGGTGGCGCCGGTGAAAACCGTCGGTCCAAAGTGCTAACCGGAGAAGTCAATGCGGCCGAGCAATGCGCCGATTTCCGAAAGGGTCAGCGCAAGCACGGCAAAAGCGCGATGGTGCCGACCACTTCAGAGAAGCTTGGTGCGCGCCATGGCCGCTGCCATCGGCGGAGCGACCGCGCGGCGTGGTCTTCTTCAGTGTCTGGCTGATCCCCGGGGGAAGGGTCGACCGTCGAGGTGCCCGTCATGAACGAAGTATGCAGCCAGACCGCGATCAACGGCACAGCAGAGGAGCCGGCCAGCAAATTAGCAATGAGAACTAACCGGCACTAGGCCTTGGACTGGGGCCACGGAACAGGGGGTGTTCGTTCCTCTCGCCGGCCTGGCGTCCTGCATTCCGTACTGAAAGTAGGTCAGTCAGTGAGCATTCTTAGGATCTCAGACAACTCGCGCTCACGCCTGGCCCTGGGCCCATAACCGCGCTGGGCCTATAACCGCGTTCCCGTGAGTCGAGTGACACGTCGCCCGATGCGTTCAGCTTGGCCTGCGCTAGCAAGTGATTCTTCTGCACATTCACGTCAGCGCGTTCATCCCGCTCTGGAGGGGGCCGAAGCGGAACACCCGCGCGACCAGCTCGCCGACGACCGAGTCGACGTCGGGCACCGGTGCGACCACTCCGCTGACGAGCGTTCGTCGAGGTCGCGGACGACGCCCTCAGTGATTCGGCGTACGAGCCGGAGGTCAAGCTCCACGATTCGTACACGTACGTGAGCAGCTCGGCGACAGGCAGAACGGGAAGTGGACTAAGTGCCGTCCGCTTCCGGATGCGGCGAGTGCGCTGCTCGGCCCATGGCGGCGCCGTGGCCCTGCTTGCCTCGCCACGGCCCCAGCGATCGGCCGGCGATCGACCTAAGCCCCTCTCGGCCTCGGATCGCGGGCTACGAGGTCTCAAGGAACGATCGGGCCGCAATGCCGAACGCCCAAGAGGTGATGGCGCACAGAACAAGGTTTACTGTCTTTATGACCAATCCGGAAGAAACCGCAGCTTTGATTGGTGGCGCCGTGGCCCTCATAGTTGCGGCGCTGACGAGCACAGTTGCCTTCTTTGCTCAGCGCGCGAAGTTCCGGCAAGAGTTCAAGACGCACTTCAAGGCTGAGGAGGTCATCATTCGACTTCTCGAGCACCCCCGGTTCCCCAGCGGAGCTTCACGCACATTCGGACTAGAATCGGCGGGTTCGAGGACGACGAACTGAGACGGCTTCTGGTTGGTGCAGGAGCGGTTCGCTTTCAGCAGGGCAAGACCGAGTTTTGGGGCCTCTTGGACCGCAACCTTGAATCTCTCAACCTTCGCGAGGCGCCAATAGAGAACGATGAACAAGCGCCTGAACCGTGACGTTCGGGTCGCCGTCGAAAAAGCTGCCGCCTCAGGAGTCCCCGGGACGGCCCTACGGCGCGGCATCGGCTGCGGCAATACAGCCTCTTGTTAGACCCCTGGGTTGTCGGCCGCCGGTGTCGCCCCTCGGTGCGCACGCTAGGTCGTCGTCCGCGACCGACTGGTCGTGGCGCCGATGACCGGCGCCGACAAGCCGGAGGGCCGCGAAGTCACAGCAGTGCCTGCGTCCGGGCCTACAAATCGCAACGCCGAACGCCCTTGGAGAGGAGGTCGTCGACGCGTAGCCGACTAGGCATCAGTCGAGCTGGACGACCGCAGCCGCGCGGGCGGAGATCGAGGCGCGTTCCGGGGAGCCGGGGACGGTGAGCGGGAGGTCGAGGGGCGCGCGGACCTGCACGACCACGCTGTCGCGGGACGGGTCGAGGCCGACCTCCCACGTCAGGCCCGGGTAGTCGGCGTGGGCGCCGATGTCGCGCAGGTAGTCGACGACCGCGGCCTCGGCGGCTGACCGTTGCTGCTCGAGGCGGGTCGCCGCGCCGATGCCCTCGCCGTACAGCGACTCCTCGTTGCGCGACCCGGCGTCGGCGCCGGCGAGGGCGGCGCCGTCGGCGACGTTGGTGAGGCCCTGGCGGTGGAGGTACGCCGCGGTCGCGTCGACCACGACCCCGATCGCCATCAGCAGCACGACGGCCAGCCCCACGATCAGCACCGTGGTCTGGCCCGCCTCCGAGCGCCGCGTCATCCGGTGTCCCGGAACTGGCCGATCGGGACGGTGTGGGTGGCGTCGAGCCGGAAGCTCGGGGCGTCGCCGCCGAGGACGGACGGCAGCAGCGGCAGGTCGACGCCCGACCACACCGTCACCGTGATCACCGCTCCCGGCGCGTGGCAGTCGCCGCCGCCGCAGGTGACGTCGAAGGTGAAGTCCTGGTCGTCGCCGCCCTGGTCGGCCATCGCCTGCCGGATCGCGGCACTCGCCTGCTCACGGCCGACGGCGTCGCTGTCGGCCAGGGCGTAGGCGCGGGCGGCCGAGCGCGCGGCCGAGGTGGTGGCGAACGCGCCGCGCTGCACCTCGAAGACCGACAGCACGATCCACAGCAGCGGGACCAGCAGCAGGATGCCGAGCCACACGATCTCGACGACCGCACTGCCCGTCATCCGAACGGCGTCGCGCACTCACGGCGTCTCCTCCACGGCGTGCCCGACGACCTCCAGGTCGACGCCGAGTGCGCCGAGCCCGAGCGCCGGCACGTGCGCGCGGACGACGACCTCGACCGTCGGGCGGCCGTCGATGGTGACCATCCGGGCGTCGATGTCGCGCGCGTACCGGCCCGAGATCGCGCCCTCGACCTGGTCTCTCGTGCGTTCCTCCGCCGCGGCCACGTCACGGTCGAGCGAGGCGGCGTAGCGGGCGCCCTCGGCAGCGGCGTTGGCGAGGGTGTTGCGGACCAGCAGCACCAGGCCGACGTGGAGGATGCCGAGGAACAGCGGGATCAGGACGACCAGCACCAGCACGAAGTCCACGACCGCGGACCCGCGCGAGGAGTGGCGCCGGGCGGGCACCTGTCAGCTGACCTTGTTGAGGGCCGAGCGCAACAGGTCGCGCAGCTCGTCGCGAGCGACGCCGTAGATGATCGCGACCAGTCCGGCGGTCATCACGGTGATCAGCACCCACCCCGGGACGTCGCCGCGGTCGTCGCGCCGCACGGTGAGTGCGACGTAGAGCCGCATCATCAGGTCGGACATGTGTCTCTCCTTCTACTGGTCAGGGTTGGGTCCGAGGACTGGCAGCGCCACGCGTGGCGCCGGACAATGAGGGCATGCGACGAGTCGCTGTCACGACGGGCATCGAACTGGCCGTCCACGAGCAGGGCACGGGGACGCCCGTGGTCCTCCTCCACGCGTGGGGAGAAACCCATAGGACGTTCGATCGCCTGGTGCCCCTGCTCCCCGACTCGATGCATCTCGTTCTTCCCGACCAACGCGGGGTGGGCGCCAGCGCGAAGCCGACATCCGGGTACTCGCTCCCAGAAGGGGCCGCGGACGTGGTCGCCCTGCTCGACGCACTCGGCGTCGACGCCTGCTGGGTGGTCGGGACGTCCAGTGGCGGATATCTGGCCCAGCAGATTGCGCTGGACCATCCCGCCCGGGTGCACGGCTTGGTGCTCATCGGATCACCCCGCACACTCCGGCTGTCGCTGCCTGCCACGTTCGTCGACCTGCTCTCGTCCAGCGATCCCGTGTCACGAGAGGGTCTCGCCGCGCTCGGCGGTGCGATCCCGCTGCATGGGCCGGTGCCGCAGTCCTTTGTCGAGGAGCAGCGGAAGGCGGCCCTGAGCATCCCCAGCCACGTGTGGCGAAGAACGCTGGAAGGTCTGGTCGAGGCGGTCCCGCCAACCGAACTCGGCGCGATCGAGGTCCCGACATTGATCCTGTGGGGCGGGGCGGAGGACATCCTGCCGGCTGAACAAGGCCATGAGCTCGAGGCGGCCATCCATGGGAAGCCAACTCGTCACGTATGAAGGCACGGGCCACCTGGTGCTCTGGGAGCAGCCCGAAAGGGTCGCGCAGGACATCGCCGACTTCGTCACGGCGTCACCAGGCTGAGACCGACGACGCCGGGCCAGAAGGCGAAGAACACGGTCACCGGGAGGACGAGGAAGACGACCGGCACCATCATGAAGACCTCCTTGCGGGCGGCCGTCTCGATGAGCTCGCGGCGGCCTGCCTCGCGGACGTCGGCGGCCTGGGCGTGCAGCACGTCGGCCAGTGGGGTGCCGCGCTCGACAGCGACCGCGATGCCCTGGGCGAACCGGGCGACCAGCGGCTGGCCGGAGCGTGCCGCCCACTGGTCGAACGCGTCGCCGACCGGCTCGCCGGTGCGGACGTCGGCCAGCACGTGCGCGAGCTCGCGGGAGAGCTCACCGCCGCTGCGACGTACGACGCGGTCGAGGGCGGCCACCGGGCCCTCGCCCGCGGCGACAGCCAGCGCCAGCAGCTCGGCGACGGCGGGGAACTCGAGGAGGATGCGCCGCTCGCGGTCTCGCACCTGGCCGCTGAGGTGGTAGTCGCGACCGATGACCCCGAGTGAGAAGCCGACCAGGCAGAGCACACCGGACGAGACCAGGCTGCCGCCGCCGGAGAGCGACTGGAGCACGCCGTACGCCGCGGCCAGCGCGAACCCGACCAGCCCCCAGACGACCTGGGTGACCCGGAACTCGTGAACGGTCTGGTCGATGCCGGCGCGCTCGAGTCGCCGGCGCACCGAGGCCGCGCCGCCGAGCACCCGCTCGACGGTGTCGGCCGCGACCTGGAGCACCGGTCCGAACACGCCCTGCGTGGCGGCGGGCGCGCCGGGAGTGCGGGCGAACTCGGGAAGGTCGCGGAGGTAGGGCAGCACGCGCAGTGCGAGCTGCGGGCGGCGGATCGCCGAGACCCGCGACCAGACGATCAGGACCCCGCCGCCGGCCGTCAGGCCGAGCAGGGCACCCCACGCGGCGAACGTCATGACAGGATCCGTCGCTCGGTCGGCAGCCTGCCGATCCGCATCATCAGCCGGTAGGCGACGACACAGGCCAGGCCGCCGCCGACGAGTACGGCGACGCCGCCGGGCGAGGCATAGCGCTCGATGACCTCGGACTGGAAGCTCATGAACAGCAGCACCACCCAGGGCGCGGCCACGGCGAGCCGAGCCCCGTTGATGCTCCACGCCTGCCGCGACTCCATCTCGGAGCGGGTCCGCGCCTCGTCGCGCAGGTAGCCGGAGAGGTTGCGCAGCAGCCGACCGAGCTCGCCGCCTCCCACCTCGCGTGCGATCCGCAGCCCTTCGACCACCCGGTCGCCGACCGGGTCGGCGAGTCGTTCCTTGAGCCGGTCGAGGCACTCCCCGAACCGTCCCGACAGCTGGTAGTCGGTGCCGAACGCGACGAAGGCGGGGCGCAGCGGCTCCGGCCCGCGATCGCCGAGGTTGGTGAGCGCATCGGGCAACGACATGCCGGCTCGTACGGCGCTGGCGAGGTTGTCGACCGCCTCGGGCCAGACCGCGGCGTACTCCCGCGCCCGGCGCCGGGCCCGGCTGCGGACCAGGGCGATCGGCAGGTAGCCGCCCATGACCGCGAAGCAGAGCGCGACCGGCGGCGTGCCGGACACCAGCTGCACGACGAGCCCCGCGGCCGCCGCCAGCACGAGGGACATCGCCACGATGCTCATGCTGCTGACGTGGCCGAGCCCGGCCTCGGCGAGGGTGCGGCGCAACCGGCCGGCGCGCCGGACGGGCTTCGTCTCGCGGGGCAACGCGAAGGCCGCCCAGACGAGCAGCAGCCCGACCCCGACGCCGAGACCGACCAGCGCACCCATCAGCGGTCGCCCCCGAGCAGTGCCCCGAGGTCGACACCGACCTGCTCGAACCGCTCCCGCCGCGGTGGCACCCCGCTGCCCCGCCGCAGCTCGCCACCGGCGTACTCGAAGATGGTCTCGGTCTCGATGATGTCGGCCTCGACGCGGCCTGGGACCGCGACGATCTCCTGGACGCGGCGGCCACCGCGCGGGTCGAGGCCGAGGTGGACGACGAGGTCGACACTGGCGGCGACGGTCGGTACGACGAACCGCGCCGAGATGTTCTCGCCGGCCAGCAGGGGCAGCGTGCACATCTTCACCAGCGCCTCACGCGCGGAGTTGGCGTGGATCGTGCACATGCCGGGCAGGCCGGCGTTGAGCGCGAGCAGCAGGTCCATGCACTCCTCGGACCGCACTTCCCCCACGATCAGCCGGCTCGGCCGCATCCGGAGGCTCTCCTTGACCAGGTCGCGCAACGTGATCTCGCCGGTCCCCTCGAGCCCCGACTGACGGGTCTGCATCGGCACCCAGTCGGGATGGGGGAAGCGCAGCTCGAAGACCTCCTCGACCGTGACGACCCGCTCGCCCCCGGGGATGGCGGCGGCCAGGCAGTTGAGGAGGGTTGTCTTGCCCGCTTGCGTGCCGCCGGCGACCAGGATGTTGAGGCCGGCCCGGACCGAGGCGTCGAGGAAGCCCGCAGCCTGCGGGGTGATGCTGCCCAGCTCGACCAGGCCGCCGAGGCTGGCGGCGCGCAGCACGAACTTGCGGATGTTGACCGCCGAGAAGCCGCGGCTGATGCCTTCGAGGACGACGTGGAGCCGGTGGCCCTCCGGCAGCATCGCGTCGACGAACGGCCGACTGATGTCGACGCGACGGCCCGACGACTTCAGCATCCGCTCGGTCAGCTCCTGCACCTGCGCGGTGGTGAGCATCAGGTTGGTCAGCTCGTGGCGACCGTTGCGGGCGATGAAGACCCGGCTCGGGTCGTTGATCCAGATCTCCTCCACCGACGGGTCGTCGAGGAAGGGCTGGAGCGGGCCGAAGCCGGACACCCGCGCGACCAGCTCGCCGACGACCGAGTCGACGTCGGGAACCGGCGCGACGACTCCGCTCAGCGAGCGTTCGTCGTGGTCGCGGACGACGCCCTCCGCGATCCGGCGTACGAGCCTGGCGTCGCGCTGCGGGTCGACGCCCTCGCGGCGGACGTGGTCGCGCACCTGCGCGTCGAGGCTCTCGACGAGCGCAGCATGCGCATCCGTCATCGCCATCGCGACCCCCGTCCCGAGTGAGGTTCCCTCCCCCGAACCTAGGCGTCTTTACCTTCCCTGACGAGGGGGAGCTGTCCGCCTCCTGTGGACAACCACCGGTCGGGATTGGGTAACGGGTGCTGGGTGACGCTCCCGCGTCGTTGTGACGGCGCAGGAGCGTAGGCAAAGGCCCGTTACCCAGCCAACAACGGCAGGTCAGCCGTCGGGCGGGCCCTCGAGGCGGAAGCCGACGCCGCGGACGGCGACGATGCGCTCGGAGACCTCGGCGCCTTCGAGCTTGGCGCGCAGCCGGCCGATGGTGACGTCGAGGGTCTTGGTCGAGCCGTACCAGTTCTCGTCCCACACCTCGGCCATCAGCCGGTCGCGGGCGACGACCTTGCCGCGCTCGGCGACCAGGATGTCGAGCACGTCGTACTCCTTGCCGGTGAGCATGACCTCGGTGTCGGCGAAGAAGACCCGGCGGGCGTCCTGGTCGATCTGGAGCTGGTCGTGGCGCACGATCGGCTGGGCCGACGAGGCGGAGGGGCCGGTACGCCGCAGCAGCGCCCGCACCCGCGCCTGCAGCTCGGCGAGACCGAACGGCTTGGAGAGGTAGTCGTCGGCGCCGTAGTCGAGGCCGACGACGCGGTCGAGCTCACCGGCCCGGGCGGTGACGATCAGGATCGCCCCCTCGAACCCGCCGGCGCGCGCCTTCTGGCAGACCTCGAGGCCGTCCATGTCGGGCAGCCCGAGGTCGAGGATCATCACCTCGGCCTGGTTGGCGGCCGAGGTAGTCGAGGGCGATCATGCCGCTCTCGACGCGGGTCACGTCGTAGCCCTCGCGCTCGAGGGTGCGCACCAGTGGAAAGGCGATGTCCTCCTCGTCCTCCACGACCAGCACACTCGTCATGGGGTCGAGCATAGGGCCCGACCTCCGACTCCGAGGCAGTACTCAGTGCATCGGCCGCGAGAGGTCAGGCGAGACCGGCCAGCAGGTCGCCCTCGTCGGCGACCCGTTCCAGGACCTGCTCGAAGCGGAACTGCTCGAGCTCGACCGGGTCCTCGGCGCCCGCCTCGACCTCGGCCCAGGCCAACGGCGTCGCGACGTACGGCTTGTCGCGACCGCGCAGGGAGTACGGCGAGAGCGTGGTCTTGGAGCCGGAGTTCTGCGACCAGTCGAGGAAGACCTTGCCGGACCTGCGGGCCTTGGTCATGGTCGCGGTCACCTGGGTCGGGTGCTCCTTCTGCAGCTCCTCGGCGACCTGCCTTGGCCAGCGCCGGTGGTGCTCGTCGGGGTTGAGCTTGCCGGGCAGCGCGGCGTAGAGGTGGAGGCCCTTGCTGCCGCTGGTGACCGCCCACGTGTCGAGGTCGCGCTCGGCCAGCCGGTCGCGCACCAGCAGCGCGACGGCCGCGCACTCGTGGAGCCCGGCGCCCTCGCCGGGGTCGAGGTCGATCACGAGCCGGTCGGGGTTGCGCGGCTGCCCGTTGCGGCCGACCGTCCACTGGTGGACGTGGAGCTCGAGGGCGGCGAGGTTGGCCAGCCAGGTGAGCGTCGCGAGGTCGTCGACGATCGGGAACTCGAGGTGGTCGCCGTGGCGCGAGTCGCCGCGCGAGCCGGTCGTGGGCACCCGCGCGGTGCGCACCCACGACGGCGTGCCGGCCGGGGCGTTCTTCTCGAAGAAGCTGCTCCTGGCGACGCCGTGCGGCCAGCGGACCCGGGTCACGGCCCGGTCCTTGAGGTGCGGCAGCATCACCGGCGCGACCTGCGCGTAGTAGTTGAGCACCTCGCCCTTGGTCGTGCCGGTCTGCGGGTAGAGCACCTTGTCGAGGTTGCTGAGCGTGAGGGTGCGGCCCTCGACGTCGACCCGGACCTCGGCTCACCTCGGCGGCCGTCAGCTCCCGATCGCGATCAGCGGCGTGCGGTCCTGGTCGAGCCGGAACATCAGCTTGCGCATGAACCAGCGGGGCGCGCTGGCGCAGCCGGCGGTCGCGCCGCTGCCGTTGACGTGCAGGAAGATCGCGCCGCCGCGGTGCTTGACCTGGCTGCGGTTGAAGCTGGTGACGACCGCCCACTCGTACTGGTGCGGGTAGTCCTTGAGCCGCTCGGACGCGTCGGCGTGGCTCGGCGTCGAGCCACCAGCGGAAGCCGCCCTGCTCCTTGTTGCGGTAGCGGTTGTAGTGGTCGGACTCGTTGTCGAGCACCCAGTAGTCGCCGTTGCGGACCTTGCGGTAGCTCGGGTCCCAGCCGTCGTGCTGCTGGTGCATGCCGAACGCCCACGGCAGCCGGAAGGTGCCGGCGGGGTCTTGCCCGAGCCCTGCACCCGCTGGCGGGGCCGGACCAGCCCGTTGTAGCCGACGGCGCCGTCGGTGGCCTGGAACCGCTTCACCCACTCGCCGTCGTCCTTCGCCCAGAAGGTGACCCGGGCGTGCCAGCCGCTCGGTCTTGTTGACGGTGACGACCTGCCGGGTGCTCTCGCGCAGCTTGACCTTACGCCGTCGAGGGTGACCTCCGCTGCCCGGCGGACGCCGCGGCGGTCGAGCCGGTCGAGACCCGGCGGGCGGCGACCAGCAGGGTGGCGACGAGCAGCGGCGGTGAGCAGCGGCTTCACGAGAGGTCCTCCGGGGTCAGGTCGGAGCGGACGCCCTGGAACGACGGCTGGCGCAGGCGATCGTAACCGAGCCCGTGGGTGTCGATGTCGACCACGACGACCGGCTCGACCCAGGTCGTGCCGCTGGCGTCGACGCGCGGCACCTCGTCGGCGAACGGGCTCGCGGTGACGTGCAGCGGCGCCAGCAGCTCCTGCAGCATCCGGGCGGTGGCGCCGGTCGATGCCGCTGCCGACCCGGCCGCGGTAGATCAGCCCGTCGGCGGTCGGCTCCCCCACCAGCACGCGCGGCGAGCCGGTCGGTGGTGCCGACCTGGGGCCGCCAGCCGCCGACGACGAACGAGCCGCGGTGGCGGTGGGCGCGCTTGAGCCAGTCCTTGCTGCGGGTGTCGAAGCGGTAGCGCGAGGTGAGCCGCTTGCTGACCACGCCCTCGAGCCCCTGCTGGAGGGTGGCGTCCCAGAGCATCGCCCCGTCGTCGTACGCCGCCGGCACCTGCCACTTCGTCTCGGCGAGCCCGAGGCCGATCAGCAGCTCGCGGCGCTCGGCGAGCGGGCGGCCGGTGAGGTCCTCGCCGTCGAGGCGCAGCAGGTCGAAGACCATCAGCGTCGCCGGGATCTGCTCGGCCAGCCGGGCGGCGTCGGTCGGCCTTGCGGACGTGCATCCGGTGCTGGAGCACGCGGAAGTCGGGGATGCCCGCGGTCGTTGAGCGCGATCACCTCGCCGTCGACGAGCAGGTCGCGCTCGCCCAGCGGCGCGCGCGCTGAGGTCGGGCCACGCCGCCGTGACGACGTTGCCGTTGCGGCTGAGCATCCGGGTGACGCCGTCGGTGACGTCGACCAGCACGCGGACGCCGTCCCACTTCACCTCGTGCATCCACCCGTCGCCCGTCGGGACGTGGTCGGTGGCGGTGGCGAGCATCGGGCGCATGGCCGCCATCATGCCGGTCAGCCGCGGGCGGGCAGCACGCAGAACTCGTTGCCGGAGCCGTCGAGGAAGGACCGCCACGGCGAGGTCGCCCCAGTCGGGGTGCGAACTCGCGGCCACCGCGCTCGGCGATGCCCGCGCGCGACCTCGTCGGCGTCGTCGCCCGGCTCGAGCCGTAGGTCGAGGTGGAGCCGGTTCTTGGCCGCGCCCTTGGGCTCCCGCTCGGGGCACAGCTCGAGCAGCGGGCCTCGCCGCGACGGGTGGCGCAGGCTGAGCGGCGCCGGCGCCGGGCACCTCGCGTCCAGCCGGTGAGCCACGACCACAGCTCGGCGTCGCGGGCGGGGTCGGCGGAGTCGAGCGGCAGCGCGGCGATCGGGCCGGTGTCGACGTAGCCTCGCGCTCCTCCATGACGCAGAACGGGTTGCCCTCGGGGTCGGCGAGGACCACCCACGGGACGTCGCCCTGACCGATGTCGAGGTGGCGTGGCGCCGAGCCCGAGCAGCCGCTCGACCGTCTCCTGCTGGCGCTCGGCGCCGCGCAGGTCGAGGTGGAGCCGCAGCGGCTCGGACGGCGGCTCGGCCACCGGCTGGAAGCAGAGGTCGAGGGCCGGCCCGCCCTCGTGGTGGAGCCTGGTCTCGAAGCCCTCCTCCTCGCTGTCGGTCAGCGTCTCGGTGCCGAGGGCCTGCTCCCAGAACCGGCCCAGCCGGCGCGGGTCGACGGCGTCGAACACGAGGTTCTCCAGGTACATGCCGCCACCGTAGGGAGGGCCGGTGTCAGCGGCGAGTGGTTAAGTCGCCGCATGACCGACCACGACGGCCTCATCCGCCGCTACTGGGACGCCGCCGACCGGCGCGACTGGGAGGCGTTCGCCGCGACGCTGAGCCCCGACGTCGTCTACGAGGTGCCGCAGACGCGCGAGCGGGTCCGCGGGCGCGAGGCCTACCTGCGGTTCAACCGCGACTACCCCGGAGACTGGCAGGTGACGATCCGGCGGGTGGTGGCCGACGACACCGGCGGCGTCGCGTGGACCGACTTCACGGTCGGCGACGAGGCGAAGACCGGGATCCACTTCTTCACGGTCGGCGACGACGGCCTGATCACGCGGGTCGACGACTTCTGGCCGGAGCCCTACGACCCGCCGCCGGGGCGCGACCACCTCGTCGAGCGCTTCTGAGCGGCCTCGGAGATACCCTCGTTCCATGCGCGCGATATGGAAGGGCTCGGTCAGCTTCGGTCTGGTCAACGTGCCCGTGAAGCTCTACTCGGCGACCGAGTCCCACGACGTCTCGTTCCGGCAGGTGCACGCCAAGGACGGCGGGCGCGTCAAGTACCAGCGCGTCTGCTCGATCGACGGCGAGGAGGTCGCCTACGCCGACATCGCCAAGGGGTACGAGACCGAGGACGGCGAGATGGTGATCCTCACCGACGACGACATGGCCGACCTGCCGGTCACCTCGTCGCGCGAGATCGCGGTCGAGAAGTTCGTCCCGAGCGACCAGATCGACCCGATGCTGCTCGAGAAGTCCTACTACCTCGAGCCGGAGAAGACCGGCGCCAAGCCCTACGCCCTGCTGCGCCAGGCCCTGCTCGAGGCCGACCGGATGGCGGTGGTGACGGTCGCGCTGCGCCAGCGCACCACCATCGCCGTGCTGCGGGTGAAGGACGACGTGATCGTGCTCCAGACGATGATGTGGCCCGACGAGATCCGCACCCCCGACTTCAACGTCGAGACCGGCGAGGTCAAGGACTCCGAGGTCAAGATGGCCAACATGCTGGTCGAGACCCTGGCCGGCGACTTCGACGCCTCGGAGTTCGAGGACGACTACGCCGAGCGCGGTGCAGGAGCTGGTCAAGGCCAAGATCGAGGGCGGCGAGATCAAGCGGACCCCGACCTCGACCAAGTCGTCCGGCGAGGTCGTCGACCTGCTGGCCGCGCTCCAGAAGTCGGTCGAGGCCGCCAAGACCGCCCGCGGCGAGTCCGAGCCTGCGGAGAAGCCGAAGAAGAAGGCTGCCGCCAAGAAGACCACGAAGAAGGCCGCCAAGAAGAAGGCCAGCTAGCCGGCGGCGATCGCGCCGAGGCGCGACGACCAGGAGGCCAGCGCCTCCCGCAGCTCGTCGGGCGCGTCGAGCAGGGTGGCCGGGGCGTCGAGGTAGCCCAGGCCGAAGATCGCCCAGCGCACGTCGTTGGCGACGATCGCGAGCACGACCGCGTCGTCGGTCACCTCGGTCACCGTCGCCCACGGACCGATCCGGCGTCGTACGTGCTCCTCGGTGGCGGCGACCGAGACCGTGAACCGCAGGTCCTGCTCGCCGCGCGAGAGTCCGCCCTTCACGTACGCCGCGGCGTCGCCGCCGGGGATGTCGCGCGGCCGGAAGATCGCCCGGGTGCCGCCCGGGTCGCGGAGCCGGTCGAGCCGGAACGAGCGCCAGTCCTGCCGGTCGAGGTCGTAGCCGAGGAGGTACCAGCGGCGGCCGACGGTCACGAGCTGGTGGGGCTCGACGTGGCGGCGCAGCTCCTGGCCCGGCGCGGTGCCGCCCTTCGCGGTGTAGCCGAACCGGATCCGCTCGTGGTCGCGGATCGCCTGGGCGACGGTCGCGAGGACGCCCGCCTCGACCTCCGGCGCCTGCGAGAACGGCGAGTCGACGGTCGCCGCGCGCAACGACTCCGCGCGCCGCCGCAGCCGTGCCGGCAGCACCTGCACCACCTTGGCCAGCGCGGACAGCGACGCCTCCGACAGCGTCCCGCCGTAGACGCTGGCCGAGCTGCCGAGTGCGACCACCATCGCGATCGCCTCGTCCTCGTCGACGACCAGCGGCGGCATCGAGCCACCCGCGGCGAGCTGGTAGCCGCCCTCGATGCCGCGCGTGGAGTGGACCGGGTAGCCGAGGTCGCGCAGCCGCTCGATGTCGCGGCGCAGCGTGCGCTCGGAGACCTCGAGCCGGCCCGCGAGCTCGTTGCCGGGCCAGTAGCGGTGGGTCTGCAGCAGCGACAGCAGCCGCAGGGTGCGTGAGCTCGTGTTCGCCATGTCGTCCAGATTGTCCCATAAACCGGTCAGAAACTGACCGGAAGGCTCACTAGCGTCGGAGACATGGCACTCACAGACACGCAGATCCAGACACCCACCCAGAGCGCGCCCTCCCACCCGGGTCGTACGGCGGCGCTGATCAGCCTGCTGCTCGCCTCGACGATGGAGCTGATCGACGTCACGATCGTCAACGTCGCGCTCCCGACCATCGAGTCCGAGCTCGGCGCCACCGGCTCTCAGCTGCAGTGGATGGTGGCGGCGTACCCGCTGGCCTTCGCGGTGGCCCTCGTGACCGGTTCGCGGCTCGGCGACGCCTTCGGTCGCAAGCGGCTCTTCCTCATCGGGCTCGTCGGCTTCACGCTGATGTCGGCGGCGTGCGGCTTCGCTCCCAACGCGGAGTCGCTGGTCGCCTTCCGCGCGCTGCAGGGCTTCGGTGCGGCGGCGATGATCCCGCAGGTGATGTCGAACATCCAGGTCATGTACGCGCCCGAGGAGCGGGCCAAGGCGATGGGCGCGTTCACCGGCCTCGCCGGGCTCGCGACCGTGCTCGGCCCGGTGCTCGGCGCGGTCCTCACCAACGCCGACATCGCCGGCTCCAGCTGGCGGCCGGTCTTCCTCATCAACATCCCGGTCGGGCTCATCGCGCTGGCCGCCGCGATCCGCTTCATCCCCGAGTCGCGCTCGGAGCGCCGCCCCAACCTCGACCCGGTCGGCGTGGTGACGCTGGGCGCCGGCCTGCTCGCCGTCCTCTACCCGCTGACCATGGGCCGCGAGCAGGGCTGGCCGGCCTGGGTGTTCGCGATGATCGCGGTCGGTGTCGTCGTCCTGGTGCGGTTCGCGCGCTCGCAGCGCCGTACCGAGGACGCCGGCCGCGAGCCGCTGGTGGCGCTGAGCCTCTACCGCGGCCGCGCGTTCGCCGGCGGCAGCACGGTGCTGATGGTGCTGTTCGTGTCGATGTCGGCGTACTTCCTCGGCCAGACCGTCTACTTCCAGGCCGGGCTCGGCTGGTCGGTGCTCAAGGCCGGCCTGGTCGGCATCCCGTTCGCCGTCACGACCGCGGCGTTCGCGGGCTTCGGCGTCACCGTGCTGGCGCCGAAGATCGGCCGCCGCGTCCTCCAGTACGGCGCCGGCGTGCTCGCGGTCGGCGCCGCGCTCCAGGCCGCGGTGGTCCACGTGGCGACCGCGGACACGTCGTTCTGGCTGTTCGTCCCGGTGCTCGTCGTGACCGGCGCCGGATTCGGGCTGATGGTCGCGCCGATCGGGATGTTCACGATCGCGGAGGTGCCGGTCGACAAGGCCGGCTCGGCGTCGGGCCTCTTCAACACCACGACCCAGCTCGCCAACGCCGCCGGCATCGCCGTCCTCGGCACGCTGTTCTTCGAGGTCGTCTCGCGGCAGCGGACGACGGTGCCCGCGGAGCTGTTCGGCCCGGCGTTCCAGGCCGTGCTGGTCGCCGTGGTCGCGCTGATGGGCCTGGCGTGGTTCGCCGCGAAGGCGCTGCCGGAGGTGGCACCGGACGAGTTCCCGAAGCGGTGTGACCGGTCCGCGCCCCCTTGGTTGGGTAACGGTCCGTTGATGTCACTACTGCGCTGTCACAACGGCGCAGGAGCGGCACCGGCGGACCGTTACCGATCCTCGGCCAGCCAGGCGCGGATGTCGTCGGCGTGCTGGTCGAGGACGGGCGGGGCGGAGTGGTCGCGGCGGGTGACCTCGTCGCCGCCGGCGTCGAAGAACCGGAGCGGCGGCCCGGGCAGGGTCAGCGGGCCGAGGGTGGCGTGGTCGACGTCGACGAGCAGCCCCTGGCTCACGGTCTGGTCCCACTCGTAGACCTCGTCGAGGGCGCGGACCTTGCCGGCCGGTACGCCGAGCTCGGCGAGCCGGCCGAGCAGCGGCTCGGCGTCCCAGTCGGCGAAGGCGGCCTCGACGACCTCGATGAGGCGTTCGCGGTGGTCGACCCGCTCGTGGTTGGTGGCCAGGCCCTCGGCGGCCGGGTCGAGCCCGAAGCCCTCGCACAGCCGCCGCCACAGGCCCTCGCTGCCGACCGCGATCTGCACCGACACCGTCGCGGCAGTGGAACAGCCCGTAGGGCGCGATCGAGGGGTGGTGGTTGCCCTGCGCGCGACCGACCTCGCCCGCCACCGTCCAGCGAGTGCCCTGGAAGGCGTGGACGCCGACGACGGAGGCGAGCAGCGACGTGCGCACGACGGTGCCGCGGCCGGTGCGGTCGCGTTCGTGGAGCGCGGCGAGCACGCCGTAGGCGCCGTACATCCCCGACAGCAGGTCGGCGATCGGGACACCGACGCGCTGCGGGTCGTCGGGTCCCGAGCCGGTCAGCGACATCAGCCCCGCCTCGCCCTGGGCGATCTGGTCGTAGCCGGCGCGGCCGCCCTCGGGGCCGTCGTGCCCGAAGCCGGTGATCGAGAGCACGACCAGCCGTGGGTTGCGCTGCTGCAGCGCGTCGATGCCGAGGCCGAGCCGCTCCAGGACCCCGGTGCGGAAGTTCTCCACCAGCACGTCGGCCCGGTCGACCAGCGCGAGCAGCACGTCGCGGTCCTGCTCGTCCTTGAGGTCGAGCGCGATCGACTCCTTGTTGCGGTTGGCGCACAGGAAGTACGTCGACTGGCGTCGCCTCGGGATCGCCCACGAAGGGCGGCCCCCAGCCGCGGGTGTCGTCGCCGGTGCCCGGGGCCTCGACCTTGATCACGCGCGCGCCGAGGTCGCCGAGCATCTGGGTGGCGTGCGGCCCGGCGAGGGCACGGGTCAGGTCGACGACGAGCAGGTCCTGCAGGGGTCCGGTCACGGCGATCAGCCTCTCACCGGCCCTAGGGTGGCGCGGTGACCGGTGCCGAGCAGCTGTTCGTCCTGGCCGCGGGCCTGGTCGCCGGCGTGCTCACCTCCACGGTCGGCGTCGCCTCGCTGGTGAGCTTCCCGGCCCTGCTGGCCGTCGGGCTGCCGCCGGTCGTCGCGAACGCGTCCAACACCGTCGGCGTGACACCGGCCAGCCTGAGTGGCTCCTTCGGCTACCGCCGCGAGCTCCGCGAGCACCCCGTCGTCGCCGCCGCGGTCATCGTCACCTGCGCCGCCGGCGCCGTGGTCGGAGCGATCCTGCTGCTCGCGCTGCCGGCCAGCGTGTTCGAGGGCGTCGTGCCGTGGCTGATCCTCTTCACGTGCCTGCTCGTCGGCGCACAGCCGCGGATCTCGCGCTGGCTGCGCCGCCGCAAGGCCGGCGACGCCCCCGAGCCGCGCACCCGGATGTCGGCGGTCACCGACGTTCTTCGCCACCCTCACCGGCGTCTACGGCGGCTACTTCGGCGCCGGGTCGGGCGTGATGATGGTGGCGGTCCTCGGCTTCGGGACCGACCTCGAGCTGCGGATCGTCAACGCCCTCAAGACGCTCGCCGTGATGGCCGCCAACGTCGTGGCCAGCCTGATCTTTATCGTCGTCGCCGACCTCGATTGGCAGGCGATCGTGCTGCTCGCCGCGGGCTCCGTCGTGGGTGGGTACGTCGGCGTCCCACATCGGCCGACGCCTCCCCGACGCCCTGCTCCGCGGCCTGATCGTGGCCGCGGGCGTCACCGCGGCCGCCTTCCTGCTGTTCAGGCGCCGCCACCGGCGGCGCGCGAGTCCGGCGACCTCCGGTCGTAGCGCGCCATCAGCGCGTCACTGAGGCGCGGCGCGACGATGTTGAGCAGCTCGCCCACCCGGCCCGCGAGCAGGTCGACGGTCAGCGGTCGCTCCTCGAGCGCCCGGACGACGCGCGCCGCGGCCTGCTCGGCGGTCAGCGCGCGGCGGTCCTCGTAGGAGTCGGTCGGCACGACCATCGGCGGTCCGCACCAGCCCGAACCGCATGTTCGTGAAGGTCACGTTGTCGGCGTACGTCTCGCGGCCGGCGATGCGTGACCAGGTGTCGAGGGCGGTCTTGGAGGCGAGGTAGGCGGCGAACTTCGGCGCCTTCATCTGCACGCCCCAGCTGACGACGTTGACGACGTGGCCGAAGCCCTGCTCGCGCATCGCGGGCAACAGGCCGAGCGTGAGTCGCACCGGGGCGAAGTAGTTGACCGCCATGGTGCGCTCGAAGTCGTGCATCCGGTCATAGCTGAGGTGCAGCGAGCGGCGGATCGACCGGCCGGCGTTGTTGACGAGGTAGTCGACGGCGCCGTGCTCGGCCAGCACGGTCTTGACGAGGGTGTCGACGGCGTCACCGTCGGTGAGGTCGCAGACGTACGCCGCCGCGTGGCCGCCCTGCGCCTCGACGTCGTCCTGCACGCGCGCGAGCTCGTCGGCCCGGCGGGCGACCAGCAGCACGGTCGCGCCCCGCTGGGCGGCTGCCAGGGCGGTGGCCTCGCCGATCCCGGAGGAGGCACCGGTCACCAGCACGGTCCGGCCGGCCAGCGGGCTCGGGGCCGAGCGCCGGAGCCGTCGCCGTAGCCGCGCCCGGGGCGTCTCGAACAGGAGGCCCATGACTAGCTGGTCTCCCAACGGAACAGCCGCGCCGACAGCAGGGTGAGCGCTGCCGCGAACGCGGCCAGGACCGCCATCGGCAGCAGCACCGCGGCGGGCCCTTCGCCGCGCACCAGGACGTCGAGCATCCCCTCGTTGAGCCAGTAGAGCGGCAGCACCTTCGCGAAGGACTGCAGCCACGCGGGCGCGGCGTCGAGCGGGAAGAACGAGCCGCTGAGGAACGCCATCGGCAGCACCAGGAAGTTGGCCATGTTGACCGCACCCTCGACCGTCTTGGTCGTCGCACCCGCGAACAGGCCGACCGCCATGAAGCACAGCGTGCCGACGACGAGCAGCGGGACCGAAGCCCACCACGACCCGGTGAGCCGGAGCCCGAAGGCCGCCGCGCCGAGCCCGAGGAAGATCGCCATCTGCACCAGCGCGATCCCGATGGTGACCGCGACCCGGGCGCCGACGATGGTGCGGGTCGTGACCGGCGCGAGCTGGAGCCGGCGCAGCAGCTTGCTCTGCCGCCATCCCTGCAGGGTCGCGGCCGCGCCGAACGCCGCGCTCATCGCCACCGCCCAGCCGAGCAGCCCGGGCGTGACGAACTGGATCGTGGTCAGGCTGTCGTCCTCGACCCGCTCGGTGGTGAGGGTGTAGCGTCGGCGGCTCGCCGGTCGCGGCGACGTTGGCGCCGTCGACGAAGGCCCGCAGCGCACCCTGGGTGATCGCGGCCTTGGTCTGGTCGGTCTGCGTGTAGTGGGCGACCAGCTCGCCGTCCTGCTCCTCGACGGCGACGTCGGCGTCGCCCTCGCGCACCAGGCCGATGGCGGCGTCGAGGTCGTCGGAGCGCTCGACGTCGAAGGTGTCCTCGAAGGCCTCGCGGGCGGGCGCCGGCAGGTCGTCGAGCAGCGCGACGTCGCCGACCTGCACCAGGTCGACCCGCGACTGTGACTGGTCAGCCGAACAGGCCACCGAAGAGCACCAGGAACATCAGCGGGAAGACGATCGCGAAGAACACCGACGCCTTGTCGCGGATGAAGCCGCGCAGGATCGCCACCGAGAGGCGAGACGAAGGCGATCATGCGCGGTACTCCCGTCCGGTGAGGCTGAGGAAGACGTCCTCCAGCGTCCCGGTGCGGACCGAGATGCCGTCGAGCAGCTGCTCCTCGGCCAGCCGGGTCAGCACCGGCCCCGGGTCACGGGTCTCGACGGTCTCGCCGTCGGCGGTCGTGATCCGGGTCGGCGCGGCGAGCGCCTCGACCAGCGGCGCGGCGTGTCCAGCTCGCAGGATCCGGCCGTGGTCCATGATCGCGACCCGGTCGCACAGCGCCTCGGCCTCGTCCATGTAGTGGGTGGTGAGGACGACGGTGCGGCCGGCCTCGTTGATGTCGGAGAGCAGGTCCCAGAGGTTGCGCCGGGCCTGGGGGTCGAGGGACGCGGTCGGCTCGTCGAGGAAGACCAGCTCGGGGTGGTGGACCAGCGCACAGGCGATCGAGAGCCGTTGGGTCTGCCCGCCCGACAGGTCCTCGACGCGGGTGTCGGCCTTGTCGACCAGCCCGACCCGCTCGATCCACTCGTCGCCGCGCGCGGCTGAGACGCCGTACAGCGAGGCGAAGGTGTGGATCTGCTCGCGCGCGGTCAGCCGTTCGAAGAACGACGACGCCTGCAGCTGCACGCCGATCCTCGGCAGCATGGCTGCGTTGCGCGGCCAGGGCGACTCGCCCAGCACCCGGATGGTCCCCGCGTCCGGCTTCCGGAGGCCCTCGATCATCTCCAGGGTGGTGGTCTTGCCCGCACCGTTGGGCCCGAGGATGCCGAAGAACTCCCCTTCGGCCACCTCGAAGCTCACCCCGTCGACTGCCTTGAGCTCCCCGTAGGCCATGGCGAGGTCAGTGACCTCGATGGCTCCCATAGTCTCGACCCTAGCGGGGACAGCAATCGCGGGCCACGGAGCGACCTGTTCGAGCTGGGCGGACACGCTGAGCAGGCGCTCCTCGCCGTCCGTGGGGCCGACCAGCTGCACCGCGAGCGGCAACCCGTCGTCACCGACGCCGCGCGGCACCGACGCGGCCGGGTTGCCGGCGACGTTCCAGAGCGCGACGTACGCGATGGCCGGCATCGCGCGGAGCGAGGCCCGCACCGGACCGGTGCCCATCAGCACGCCCGTCGCCGGTGGGCGGTTGACCGTCGTGGGCGTGAGCAGCAGGTCGACGCGGTCGAAGACGCGGTTGGCCTTCCGCGAGACGGTCTCGGTCATCGCGAGCGCCCGATCGCGGACCTTCGGGGTGACCCAGCTGCCGAGCCGGTAGGCGGTGCGGGTACGGCGCTCGAGCCGGTCGTAGTGCTCGACCTCGTCGGCCTCGGTGCGGATGCCGGCGAAGAACTGCGGGACGAAGGCGAGCGTCGGGTCGGGATAGCGCGGGTCGACCTCGCACCACGTCGTGCCCGAGCTCGGCCAGCAACCGGGCGGTGTCCTCCACGGCACGCACGTGGCGCGGGTCCGGTCGGAGGCCCTTGGTCACCGGCTTGGTCGACCAGCCGATGCGGAGCCGTCCCGGCTCGCGGCGGGCGGCGTCGACGAACGGACCCGTCTCGCCGGCGCGGTAGAGGTCGCCGTCCGACGTTGCCCCGGATCACGTCGTAGACCAGCGCGCTGTCGAGGACCGAGCGGGTGAGCGGCCCCACGGTCCCCAGCGACCACCACAGGTGCGGATGGGGCGCGGTGGTGACCCGGCCGCGCTGCGGCTTGAGCCCGAACAAGCCGCAGAACGCACTCGGGATCCGGATCGAGCCGCCGCCGTCGCCGCCCATGCCGGCGGGCACCATGCCGGTGGACACCGCCACCGCCGTACCTCCGCTGGAGCCGCCCGGCGTGCACGAGCGGTCCCAGGGGTTGCGGGTGACGCCGCGGTCGTCGGACTCGGTGTAGGGCCAGGCGCCGAACTCGGGCATCGTGGTCTTGCCGACCACGACCGCGCCGGCCGCCCGGAGTCGGCGGACCACCTCGCCGTCGGCCGCCACCGGGGTGCTGTTGCCGCGGCCGCCGAAGGTGGTCACCGTGCCGGCGACGTCGAGCTCCTCCTTGATGGCGATCGGGACGCCGTGCAGCGGGCCGAGCGGGCCACCGCTGCGCTGCGCCGCGTCGCGTGCCGCCGCCTCGGCGAGCGCCTGCCGCTCGAGCACCACCGAGAAGGCATTGAGTCCGGGGTCGTGCTCACCGATCCGCGCCAGCGCGGCCTCGACCTCGGCCCGCGCGCTGGTCTCCCCCGCCGCGATCCGGCGGGCGGTCTCCGCGACGCCCGGCGGCTCGCCCGAGACGTTCAACACCGGGTCACGCGGTGCCGAGCAGACCGCGGACGACGCGCAGCGCGACGGAGAGTCGTGCCAGGTCGGCGTCCTCCTCGCGGCAGATCTCCTCCAGGGTGCCGGTGGCGCGGGTGACCGTGACCAGGTCGGACTCCTCCCAGCTGGCGATCCGGGCCGCGGCGGGCTCGTCGTCCGAGGTGGCGTCGAGCACCTGGGCGGTGAGCTGGCTGTGGACGGCGTAGAGGTCGTCGCGCAGGGCCGCGCGGGCCATCGTCTGCCAGCGGTCCTCGCGCGGCAGCGCGAAGATCCGCTTCACGAGCGCCGACATGCCGAGCCGCTCGCCCAGGGCGAAGTGGACGCGCGCGACGTCGGCGGGGTCGCGGTCGTCCCGCAGGGCGATCTCGACCACGCCCAGCAGGCTGTACGCCGGATCGAGCACGGCGACCCGCGTGGCGAGGTCGTCGGGGACGCCCTGCTGGACGAGCGAGTCGCGCCGCGCGAGCAGGTCCTCGCGCTCCCGTCCGGTCATCAGCTCGGGCAGCTGCGCCATCAGCGCCTGGATCGGTCCGCTGAAGTGGTCGACCGTGCCCTGGCTGTCGAGGGGAGGCCGCCGGTTGGTCGCGAGCCAGCGCGAGGCACGCTCGACCAGGGTGCGCATCTGGATCCGCATCCGGGTCTGCACCTGCGCGTCGAGCTTGTTGTCCCAGCTCTTCAGCTCGTTGCGCAGCGGCAGCGACCCGAAGATCTCCCGGGCCACGAAGTTGGCGCGGATCAGCTCGGCGGCGGTGGCACCGGTCTCGCCGGACAGCCGCGGCACGAACGTCATCCCGGCGCCGTTGACGAGGTCGTTGACGACCTGGGTCACGATGATCTCGCGACGCAGCGGGTGCTCGCGGATCTGCGAGAGGAAGCCGTCCTGCATCGGCTGCGGGAAGTAGGCACGCAGGTCGACGTCGCAGTAGGGATCGTCGGGCAGGTCGGAGTCGAGCAGCTGGTCGGCGAGCACGATCTTGGTCCAGGACATCAGCACCGCCAGCTCGGGCACGGTGAGTGCGCCGCCCCGCTCCAGCCTGCGGCGTACCTGCCGCGAGGTCGGCAGCGCCTCGAGCTCGCGGTTGAGGACTCCCTGGCGCTCGAGCTGCTTCATCCAGTCCTCGTGGACGTGGAGGAGCGACGGCGCGTGCGCGACCGCGTTGGCCAGCGCGAGGTTCTGCTCGTAGTTGTCGCGCAGCACCAGGTCGGCGACCTCGTCGGTCATCTCGGCGAGCAGCGAGTTGCGCCGCTCCTCGGTGAGGTCGCCGTCCTTCACGACCCGGTCGAGCAGGATCTTGATGTTGACCTCGTGGTCGGAGGTGTCGACGCCGGCGGAGTTGTCGATGAAGTCGGTGTTGATCCGGCCGTCCCGCTGGGCGTACTCGATCCGGCCGAGCTGGGTGAGCCCGAGGTTGCCGCCCTCGCCGACGCACTTCGCGCGCAGGTCACGGCCGTTGACCCGGATCGCGTCGTTGGCCTTGTCGCCGGCGTCGGCGTGGGTCTCGTCGGCGGCCTTCACGTAGGTGCCGATGCCGCCGTTCCACAGCAGGTCGACCGGCGCCTGGAGGATCGCCTTCATCAGCTCGGCGGGCGTCAGCTTGGAGACGTCGTCGTCGAGGCCGAGCGCCTCGCGGACCTGCGGCCGATCGGGATCGACTTCAGCGAGCGCGGGAAGACGCCGCCGCCCTCGGAGATCAGCGCCGGTCGTAGTCCTGCCAGCTCGAGCGCGGCAGGTCGAAGAGCCGCGGCGCTCGGCGTACGACGTCGCCGCGTCGGGGGTCGGGTCGAGGAAGATGTCGCGGTGGTCGAAGGCGGCCACGAGCCGGATGTGCTCGGAGCACAGCATGCCGTTGCCGAACACGTCGCCGGACATGTCGCCGATGCCGACGGCCGTGAAGTCCTCGGCCTGGCAGTCGATGCCGCGCTCGCGGAAGTGCCGCTGGACCGAGACCCAGGCGCCGCGGGCGGTGATGCCCATCGCCTTGTGGTCGTAGCCGACCGAGCCGCCGGAGGCGAACGCGTCGCCGAGCCAGAAGCCGTAGTCCTTGGCGACGCCGTTGGCGATGTCGGAGAAGGTCGCGGTGCCCTTGTCGGCCGCCACGACGAGGTAGCTGTCGTCGCCGTCGTGGCGCACGACGTCGCGCGGCGGGACGGTCTCGCCGTCGACCAGGTTGTCGGTGATGTCGAGCAGCCCGGAGATGAAGGTCGTGTAGCAGGCGACGCCCTCGGCCAGCCACGCGTCGCGGTCGCGCCGGAGTCGGGCAGCTGCTTGCAGAAGAAGCCGCCCTTCGCGCCGACCGGCACGATCACGGTGTTCTTCACCATCTGGGCCTTGACCAGGCCGAGGACCTCGGTGCGGAAGTCGTCGCGGCGGTCCGACCAGCGCAGGCCACCGCGCGCCACCGAGCCGAACCGCAGGTGGACGCCCTCGACGCGGGGCGAGTAGACGAAGATCTCGTACGACGGGCGCGGCTCGGGCAGGTCGGGGATCGCCGACGGCTCGAGCTTGAACGACAGGTAGGGCTGGAGGTGCCCGTCCCCGTCCGGCTGGAAGTAGTTGGTGCGCAGCGTCGCGCCGGATGTGGGTCAGGTAGGACCGCAGGATGCGGTCGTGGTCGAGGCTGGCCACGTCGTCGAGCGCCGCGGTTGATCCGCTCCTCGATGTCCTCCGTCCGCGCGGTCCGGGCCTCCGCGTCGCCGGGCAGTGCGTTGCGGCCGGGGTCGAAGCGGGCCTCGAACAGCTTCACCAGCAGCCGGGTGATGTCGACGTTGCCGGCGAGCGCACCCTCGATGTAGTCCTGCGCGAAGGGACTGTTGCCCTGCCGCATGTACTTCGCGTAGGCGCGCAGCACCGTCGCCTGCCGCCAGGTCAGCCCGGCGTCGAGCACGAGCCGGTTGAAGCCGTCGATCTCGTTGAAGCCGTCCCACACCGCGCGCAGCGCGTCCTGGAACCGGTCGCGGCGACTCGGGGGCGGTCCGCTTGTCGTAGCGCAGCCCGAACTCGTAGATGTAGGCCGGGCGGTCGAGGCCGACCAGCTCGTAGGGCCGCTCGTCGACGACCTCGACGCCCATCGACGACAGCATCGGCAGCACCTCGGACAGGGACAGGGGCGACGCCGGTGCGGAAGACCTTGAGCCGGCCCTCCGCGCTGGCGTCGTCCGCTGCGGTAGAGCCGGATGTCGATGCCGTCGTCTCCGCTCCGGGCCAGCCGGTCGAGCAGGCCGAGGTCGGCCGCGCCGATCGCCGGCGTGAAGTCCTCCTTGTAGGCCTCGGGGAACGACTCGGCGTACTTCCGGGCAGCGCGGCGCCGCGGTCCTCGCCGTACTCCGCCATCGCGGCCGAGACGAAGTCGTCGCGCCAGGAGCGCGACGCGTCGGCCAACAGCCGCTCGAGCTCGGCCGGGTCGACCTCGCGGAGCTCTTCGCCCTTGGGCGGGTGGACGACGAAGTGGACGTTGGCGGTCGCCGACTCACCGAGCCGCACCGAGAACTCGACCGTCTCGCCACCCAGCTGCTCGCGCAGGATCTCGGCGAACCTCTCGCGGACGTTGGTGTTGTAGCGGTCGCGCGGCAGGTAGACGAGCGCCGTGACGTAGCGGCCGTAGGTGTCGTGGCGGATGAAGATCTTGACCTGCCGCCGCTCCCGGGCGTGCATCACCGCGACGGCGGTCTGCGCGAGCTCGTCGGTCGGCGTGTGGAACATCTCGTCGCGCGGGAAGGTCTCCAGCGTGTCCATGAGCGCCTTGCCGGCGTGGCTGCGCGGGTCGAACCCGGCCCGCTTGAGCACCTCACGAGCCTTCTCGCGCAGCAGCGGGATCCGCATCACCGACTCGGTGTAGGCCGCGCTGGAGAAGAGCCCGAGGAAGCGTCGCTCGCCGATGACCTCGCCGGCCGCGTCGAACGTCTTGATCCCGACGTAGTCGAGGTAGGCGGGGCGGTGGACGGTGGCGCGCGAGTTGGCCTTCGCCAGCACCAGCAGCGTCTTCTCCCGCGCCCGCGCCCGTACGGCGGCCGGCAGCTTGCCGAAGGAGGCGGACATGTCCTGGTCGAAGCGGAGGATGCCGAGACCGGTCCCGGGCTGGGCCCGCAGGACGGCGTCGTCGTCGTCGGACTCGAGGCGGTACTCGCGGTAGCCGAGGAACGTGAAGTGGTCGTCGGCGAGCCAGCGCAGCAGGTCCTGGCCCGTCGTCACCTCGGACGCCGGGAGCGGGGGCTGTTCGTGTCCGAGCTCCTCGACGATCTGCATCGCCTGCGCCTGCATCCTCGGCCAGTCGTCGACGGCGTGGCGCACGTCGCCGAGCACTCGTTGCAGCGCCTCCTCCAGATCGGTGGCCTCGGCCTCGTCGGTCACGCGTGAGATCTCGACCTGCATCCACGACTCACGGACCGCGCCCTCGGGCGGGGCGACGGACCCGTCCTCGATGGCGGCGACCGACTTGAGCTCACCGGTGATGTCGCGGACCACGTCCATCTGGGGGTGGATCACCAGCCGGACGTCGCGGTTCTGTCGGGCGAGCTCCATGGTCAGCGAGTCGACGAGGAAGGGCATGTCGTCGGTGACGACCTGGACGACGCTGTGGCCGCCAGCGGTCCAGCCGTCGCCGGGACCGGGCGTCAGCACCCGCACCCGGGCGGTGCCCTGGGGGCGGTTGCGGGCCAGGTCGAGGTGGGAGGAGAGCGCGCCGTAGAGGTCGTCGGCGGCGCGCTCGCAGACGTCCTCGGCGGCCACGTTGCGGTAGTAGGCGCGCACCAGCGCGCCGGCGTCGGCGTCACCGCCGTCGGGGCGGGTCGCGGGCTGTTCCGCGGCCTCGCCGAGGAGTGCGGACTTCTCGTCGTCGAGCCTCGTCACCACACACCCGACACTAGGACTCCGGAAGGCGGCGGACAACAGAGGGTCCGGGCGCATCTGCGATGGTCACCACACCACCGCTCCGACATGATGAGGCCATGAATTTCCGCCACGAGCTGTCCTACGACGCTCCGCCCGACGAGGTCTTCGCCATGCTCGCCGACCCGGCGTTCCGGGAAGCCGTGACCACCGCTCAGGACGTCGTCTCCGCGGAGGTGTCGCTGACCCGGGAGGGCGACGGCTTCTCGCTCGCCGTCGACCAGGTGCAACGCACCGAGGGGTTGCCGTCGTTCGCGAAGAAGTTCGCAGGCGAAACGACCCGTGCGGTCCAGCGAGAGCTGTGGCTCGACGCCTCGAGCGGATCGCTCGAGATCGAGGCGCCCGGCAAGCCGACCTCGATGACCGGCACCATCACCCTCGAGCCGGAAGGTGCCGGCACCCGCGAGGTCGTCGAGCTCGAGATCAAGGTCAAGGTGCCGCTCCTGGGCGGCAAGCTGGAAGGCCTGCTCGCCGACCAGGTGCGCACCGGCATGGACGTCGAGCGCGGCGTGGGCGTCGACTGGTTGAACGGAGAGCGCCGATGACGCGGCGGATCACGCACGACCTGACCTACGACGCCCCGCTGGCCGACGTGGCCGCGATGCTCGCCGACCCGGCGTTCCGCGAGGAGGTGTGCGCCTACCAGGGCGTGATCCGTTCCTCGGTCGACATCGAGCCGGACGGCGACGGCTTCCGCGCCCGGATCGAGCAGGTCCAGGCCGCGACAGGGCATCCCGTCCTTCGCGTCGAAGTTCGTGGGCGACGAGATCCAGATCGTGCAGACCGAGCGGTGGGCGAGCGCCGACCGCGGCGACATCGCCGTCGAGATCCCCGGCAAGCCCGGGGACATGAAGGGCACCGCCCAGCTCCGCGAGTCGGGCGGCACCACCACCGAGACCGTGGACCTCACCGTCAAGGTCGGCATCCCGCTCGTCGGCGGCAAGCTCGAGGGCCTGATCGGCGACCTGCTGCTCAAGGCGCTCCGGGCCGAGAACACCGTCGGCCGGGAGTGGCTCGCCCGCGGTTGAGTCTTCGCCGATCTACTGGGCGTCGCGGTCCTGTCGATGGCGTACGGCGATCACGACGGCCAGCACCACGAACGGCCCGAACGCCAGCAGCAGCGTCAGCGCCTGCTCGTAGGCGTGCAGCGAGCCGTAGTGGAGCGGGGTCACGGCTCGGTTCAGCCCATGTAGGGGTAGCGGTGGTCCTTGGGCGGGTCGAAGGTCTCCTTGATCGAGCGCGGGCTGGTCCAGCGCATCAGGTTCTGCGCGGCACCGGCCTTGTCGTTGGTGCCGGAGGCGCGGGCGCCGCCGAACGGCTGCTGGCCGACGACCGCACCGGTCGGCTTGTCGTTGATGTAGAAGTTGCCGGCCGCGAAGCGCAGGTCCCGACGGGCGTCGGCGATGGCCCGCCGGTCCTGGGCGATGATCGCCCCGGTGAGGGCGTACGGCGCGAACGACTCCATCTGCGCGAGGACCCGGTCGTAGCGGGCGTCGTCGTAGACGTGGACCGCGAGGATCGGGCCGAAGTACTCGTCGGAGAACATCTGGTCCGTCGGGTCGGTGGACTGGACGACGGTGGGCCGGACGAAGTAGCCGACCGAGTCGTCGGCCTGGCCGCCGGCGACCACCGTCAGGTGCTTGTTGCGTGAGACCCGCGCGAGCGCCTTCTTGTGCTTGGCGAACGCGCGGTCGTCGATGACCGCACCCATGAAGTTCGAGAAGTCCGTGACGTCGCCCATCGTGAGGTTGTCGGTGTCGGCCGCGAACTGGTCACGCATCTTGGCCCAGACCGACTTCGCGACGTACGCGCGTGAGGCGGCCGAGCACTTCTGGCCCTGGAACTCGAAGGCGCCGCGCAGCAGCGCCACCCGCAGCACGTCGGGGTCGGCGCTCGGGTGGGCGACGACGAAGTCCTTGCCGCCGGTCTCGCCCACGATCCGGGGGTAGGAGCGGTAGCCGGAGATGTTCTCGCCGACCGTGCGCCAGAGGTGCTGGAAGGTCGGCGTCGATCCGGTGAAGTGGATGCCGGCCAGGTCGGGGTGGGTCAGCGCGACCTTCGAGACGTCGAGGCCGTCGCCGGGCAGCATGTTGATGACGCCCGGCGGCATGCCCGCCTCCTCCAGCAGGTCCATGGTCAGCGAGGCCGCCAGCTGCTGGGTGGGCGAGGGCTTCCAGATGACCGTGTTGCCCATCAGCGCCGGGGCAGTCGGCAGGTTGCCGGCGATGGCGGTGAAGTTGAACGGCGTGATCGCGTAGACGAAGCCCTCGAGCGGTCGGTGGTCGGTGCGGTTCCAGATGCCGGGGCTGTTGGCGATCGGCTGCTCGGCGAGGATCTGGCGGGCGTAGTGGACGTTGAAGCGCCAGAAGTCGATCAGCTCGCACGCGGCGTCGATCTCTGCCTGGAACGCGGTCTTGGACTGCCCCAGCATGGTCGCGGCGTTGAGCCGCTGGCGCCACGGGCCGGCCAGCAGGTCGGCCGCCTTGAGCAGGATCGCGCAGCGCTCGTCGAACGGCATCGCCCGCCAGGCCGGCGCCGCGTCGAGGGCGGCCTTGACCGCGGCCTCGGCATCCTTGGCCGTGGTGTTCTTGAACGTCGCCAGGACGTGCTGGTGGTCATGGGGCTGGACGACCTTCATCTCGGCGCCGCCGCCGTTGCGCCGACGGCCGTTGACGACCGCGCGGAGGGTCGGCTGGCGGCGCTCCTGGCGTTCCAGCTCGGCGACGAGGGCCTCCCGCTCGGGCGTGCCCGGCGCGTAGGTCAGGTTCGGCTCGTTGACGGGAGCAGGCGGGGTGGTGACGGCATCCATACGGCCGAGACTAGTCGTCCTGGGCGCTCACAGCAGGTCGGGGATCTCCTGGACGGCGAACCACGCCAGGTCGTCGTCGGGGTCACCGTCGGCGGGCCGGTCGGCGACGTCGCAGTGGACCGCGACCCAGTCGCGGAGAGCGATCGGACCCTCGGTGTCGGCACCGGCGGGCTCGGCGACCACGACGACCCGGCGACCGCCGTCGGGAAGCAGGTCGACCGACGCCACGGCGGCGGTCATCAACGCGTCGTACTCACTGTCCTCGTCGTCGGCCGTGGCGAGCACCCGCTCCGCGGCGGCCGGTACGGCGCCGGCTTCGTGCCACCCGGCCAGCAGCGCCGGCGTGGCCGCGACGTAGATGCGCACGGTCACGCCTTCTTGGCCGGCTTCTTGCGGCCCCGGGGCACCTTGGCCCGGATCCCGGACGCGGTGTCGAGCAGCTCGTCGAGCGCTTCGGTGACGCACTGCCCGAGCAGCTCGGCGTCGGGCAGCAGGTCACGGTCGGCGGTGATGCCGTAGAACACCTGCCCGTCGTACGACGTCACGCCGATCGCCAGCGCGTGGCCGGGGAGCAGCGGGTGGACGGGATAGGTCTCGAGCATCCGGGCTCCGGCGGCGTGCAGCGGCGACTGCGGTCCGGGCACGTTGGTGACCGTGAGGTGGAACCCCCGTCGCAGCTCCTCGACCGCGACCCGGGAGCCGATCGCGTGGAAGGTGGCAGGCGCGAAGCCGGCGATGCCGGCGAGCCGGTTGGCAGCGACCCCACGCCCGGTCTCCTGGTGGCTCTGGAACGAGTAGGAGACCTGGTGGAGCCGGACCACGGCGCTGGGCTCGCCGATCGGGAGCTCGACCCGGTGGGCTGCGATCTGGCTGCCGAGCGAGGTGGCCTCGAGCTCGTCGTCGATGACCGAGACCGGCACGACCGCCTTGATCTTGCGCAGTCCCGCCAGCGACTCGGCGCGGGCCATCAGCCAGCCGCGCAACGCCCCTGCGACGGTGGCGAGCACCACGTCGTTGACGGTCCCGCCGTGGGCGACCCGGATGGCGCGGTGGTCGGCGAGCGAGGTGCGGACGGTGACGAACCGGCGCTGCTGGGAGAGCTCGCCGGTGATCGGTGACTCGCTCGCGGGTCGCCGGTTGGTCAGCGCCTCGGCGACCCGGCCGGCGCGGTCGGCGGCGTGGCCGGCGGTGCGGACCACGGCCGCGGCGTTGCTGCGCACGGTGTCGAGCACGATCCGCGGCTGCTGCGCGGAGTCCCCGAGCGCCCCCGCGATCAGTCCGAGCGGCGTCGGAGCACGGTCGGCGCGCCACTCGTCACCCCCGAGTGACTTCGAGTCGGCCCGGACGTCGAGCAGCACCTGGCCGAGGTCGACGGTCTCGACCCCGTCGACGAGGGCGAGGTGCGACTTGGACAGCACCGCGACGCGGCCGTCGGCCAGCCCCTCCACGAAGTAGACCTCCCAGAGCGGGTGGCTGCGGTCGAGCGGCCGGGAGACGATCCGGCCGACCAGCTCACGCAGCTGGTCCATGCTGCCCGGACGCGGGAGCGCGGAGCGGCGTACGTGGAAGCCGAGGTCGAAGTCGGGGTCGTCGAGCCAGACCGGGTTGGCCAAGCGGCCGGGGACGGCCCGGAGCCGCTGGCGGTAGCGCGGGACGAACGAGATCCGGTCGGCGATCAGCTCGACGAGGCGTTCGTGGTCGAAGCCGGAGTCGCCCGGGTCGAAGACCTCGACCGTGGCGTTGTGCATCGGCGTCGTGGGTGACTCGAGCGCGAGGAGCTCGAGGTCGCGCGGCCGCAGCCGGTCACCCATATCGTTCTCCCTTCGCCGTCGTTGGCCAGTCGTGGTCATGGTCGCACCGGGGTGGCCGGGTCCGCGCGCTTGTCCAACGTGCGATTCTGACAGAGGTGACGTCCGTGACGGACGCCCGTGCCCCTGCGAATGAGAGGACCTCGAACGTGCGACGTGTGGCGCTGGTGGCAACCGTGGTCACGATGCTCCTGACCCTGGTCGGCTGCGGCTCCGACGGAGCCGACGAGGAGCCGGACGGCAGCACCGACCCCAACCGCATCGAGCTGACCTTCGAGGGCGACGACGCACCCCCGACCGAGCGGGTCTCCGTCGCGCCCGGCGAGGAGGTCGAGCTGGTCATCAAGTCCGACGAGGCCGGCGAGCTCCACGTCCACTCCGACCCCGAGGACGTCCTGGAGTACGCCGCGGGCACCACCACCTTCAAGCTGACCATCGACCAGCCGGGAGTGGTCGACGTGGAGCGCCACGAGCCCGAGGCGCTCGTGCTGCAGCTCGAGGTCAGCTGAGGCCTCGCCAGATGAGCGACTGGTTCACGCTCGCCCACGGACTGGGCGGGCCGGCCGACCTGCCGATCCCGCCGGAGCTGGCGATCGCCGGCGCGGTCGCGGCCCTGGTGGTCTCGTTCACCGTGCTCGCCCTCGCCTGGCGGCAGCCGAGGTACGACGCGGCCACCAGCGGGCGCCCCGCGCCGGCCTGGGCGGCCCAGGTGGTCGACAGCCCGGTCTTCAGGATCGCGCTGCGCGTCGTCGGGATGCTGTTCCTCGGCTGGTTCGTGCTGGCGGCGGTCTTCGGCCGGGACCTGCTCACCAACCCGGTCTTCGGGATGTTCTACGTCTGGTGGTGGGTCGGCCTGGTGCCGCTCTCGGTGGTGTTCGGCCCGGTCTGGAAGGCGATCAGCCCGGTCCGCACGATCAACACGGTCTTCGCCCGGCTCTCGGGCAGCGACCCCGACCGCGGGCTCTACGACTACCCCGAGCGGCTCGGCCACTGGCCGGCGGCGGTCGGACTGTTCGCCTTCGTGTGGATCGAGCTGGTCTATCCCTACATGGGCGAGCTCGGCCCGGTGCGGCTGTGGTGTGCGGCGTACCTCGCGCTGATGCTGCTGGGCGGTGCCCTGTTCGGCAGCACGTTCTACGAGAAGGCGGACCCGTTCGAGGTCTACTCCTCGCTCTGCGCCAAGCTCTCGATCTGGGGGCGCCGCGAGGGCGCGCTGGTCGTGCGCAGCCCGCTGGCCAACCTCGACACGGTCGCCCCGCTGCCCGGCCTGGTGGCCGTGGTCGCCGTGCTCTTCGGCAGCACGGCCTACGACTCCTTCCGCGACTCGCTCGCCTGGATCCGGTTCACCCAGGAGTCGTCGGTCTCGACGTACCTGCTCAACAACCTCGCCCTGCTGGCGTTCTGCGTCGGCGTCGCCGTGATCCTCGTGATCGGGAGCGTCGCCACCGGCGTCGACCCCGGCACCCGTCGCCGCGACCTGCCGGCCCTGTTCGCCCACTCGGTGGTGCCGATCATCGTCGGCTACATCGTGGCCCACTACGTGAGCTATCTGGTCGAGATCGGCTGGGACACCCTGATCCTGGCGAGCGACCCCCTGAGCAACGGCGCGAACTGGCTGGGCACCGGCGACCTCGACCGGATCACCTGGCTCTCCTACCACCCCACCTTCCTGGCCTCGTTGAAGGTCGTCGCCGTCGTCACCGGCCACGTGCTCGGCGTGATCGCCGCCCACGACCGCGCGGTCAAGGTGCTCCCGAAGCGGCACCAGCTCACCGGCCAGCTGCCGATGCTGGCGGCGATGATCGCCTTCACCGTCGGCGGGCTCTACCTGCTGTTCGCCGCCTGAGCGGACGTCGGCACCAGCGCCGCGGCGACACCGTTGACGGCCCGGCCGACGGCGGAGTCGCCGACCTCGGTGAGCGACCGCCCGGCCACGAGCGCGCGGTCGACGGCGGGTCGGTCGTCGGGCAGGAAGTGGAGGCCGGTGACGTGGACGAGCCCGCCGAGCATCCCGGCGATGTCCTGCTCGGCCCAGCCGAGCGTCGCCCGCATCCGGTTGACGACGACGCGTACGTCGGTGCGGCCGGTCGTCTCGCGCAGCTCGACCAGGCCGCGCGCCAGCCGGGAGAGCCCGACCGGGTCGGCACTGCCGACGACGACCACCTCGTCGGCGGCCGCCAGGCTCTCGAGGGTCATCGTGTTGCGACCGGCACGCCCGGGGTCGGTGGCCGGGTCGTGCTCGAGGCTGAAGCCGGTGTCGACGACGACCCAGCCGTGGCTGCGCGCCACGTCGAGCAGGTGGTCGAGGACGCCGGCGCGGATCTCGACCCAGCGGTCGGCGCGCGGCAGTCCGGTGACGACGCTGAGCCGGTGGTCGAGGGAGCGCTGGAGGGAGCCGAACCGCTCGGGAAGCTGGCCGGTGGCGACCAGGCGGGTCGCGGCCAGCAACCCCGAGACCTCGTCGACGATGCCGAGCTGCTGGGCGACCGCGCCGCCCCAGGGGTCGGCGTCGACCAGGATCGTCCGGTGGCCGCGGGCGATCTCGGCGGCGAGGCCGACCGCCAGCGTCGTACGACCCGGGGCACCGGCCGGGCCCCAGACGGCCACGACCCGGCCCGGCTGCCGGACGGGCGCGGGCTCGCCCTCGTCGGCGGCACGGGCGACGGTGTCGTCGGGCTCGTCGCCGGCGGCGACGAGGTCGCCCAGCGCGGCCATCTCGTGGTCGCCGACCAGCGCCCGGATGCCGATCCGGTTCGCCCGGAGGGCGGCCGCGTCGAGGTCGGTGCCACCGGGAAGCACCGCCACCGGACGGACGCCGTGACCGCGGAGGTGGTCGACCGCGGCCCGGTCGAGACCGGGCGAGTCGATCGCGACGACCGCCACCTCGGCCTGGCCGGCGGACGCGGTGGCGAGCAGGTCGGGCACGTCGACACAGCGCTTGAGGACGACGACGTCGCCCCGGTCGGCCAGCCGGGTGAGCGCCCCGGACTCCCATGCGGCGCCGGCAGCCAGCACCAGGACGACGACCATCCGGCTCAGCTCCCGACGACCGTGACCACGGGCGCCTCGAGACCGGCGAGCAGCTCGAACCACCGATCGGCGTCGTCCTGCTCGACCGCGAGCACCAGCTGGCGGGCGCCGGTGAGGTCGTCGGCCGACGGCGCGTCGACGACGGTCACCCCGTCGAGGGCAGGGCCGGCGCACTCGTCGCAGCGCGAGGTGTCGCGGACGTAGACACTCACCACCGATCCGGCCGCGACGCCGTCGGGCACGAGCGTGGGCTCGACCGAGATCGGCAGCTGGAGCACGCCGGTCTCGTCGGCCGAGCCGAGGGCCGCGCGCGGCAGCAGCTCGCCCTCTCCCACCCCGCGCAGCAGCCGGGCGTCGGCGGGGAGCGCCTGGTCGGCGGCGACGTAGCGGTCGAGGTCGGCGGCGTCGACGAACCGCACCTGGCGGGCCTCGAGGTCGTCGCCGGTGACGTCGTCCCCGACCGCGAGGTCGGTGGTGGCCGCCCACACCGCGACGGAGTCGTCGGCTGCGGCGAGCAGCCGCGACCCGGCCACGACCGAGATCGCGACGATGGCGACGCCGATCCAGAGCCGCGGATCGCGCCAGCCCGGCCGGGTGGCGCGTGTCGCGGCGGGTGGCGCGGCTGATGCAGGAGTGTCCCCGAGAGTGGTCACGGGGTCATCATGGCTCGAACCCGCGGTGCGGGTCACGGGTTCTCCACAGGCCAGAGGGTCGGCGTACCGCGGGGACGAGCGGGAGTGGGACGATGGGCCCATGTCCGGCACGCCGCGATTCCTCACCCTGGCCGACGTCGCCGAGGTCCTCAACACCTCGAGCGCCCAGGTCTATGCGCTGGTCAGGCGCGGCGACCTGCCCGCGATCAAGATCGGCGGCCGCGGGCAGTGGCGGGTCGAGTCGGCCCAGCTCGAGGGCTACATCAAGCGGATGTACGACGAGACGCGCGAGTTCGTCGACCAGCACCCCTTCGTCGAACCCGACGGGACCAAGGTCGACGACGAGCTCACCTGAGCTCAGCCGACCTCGGAGTCGAGGGTGATCGAGAGCGTCTGCGTCTCCCCGTCCCTGCGCAACGTGAACTCGATCGTCTCGCCGGGCTGGTAGGTCCGGATCGCCACGATCAGCGAGATCCCGTCGGTGACCCGCTCGCCGTTGACCTCGATGACGATGTCGCCCTGCTCGAGCCCGCTGTCCTCGGCCGGGGTGTCGGGCAGGATCTCGTCGATCAGAGCGCCCTGGCCGTCGTCGTCCCCGCCGGTCTGCACCTTGGCGCCGATGACGGGGTAGCGGGCCTCGCCGGTGCGCAGGATCTGGTCGGCCGTGATCCGGACCTGCTCGATCGGGATGGCGAAGCCGACGCCGATGTTGCCGCTCTCGCCGCCCAGGCCGCCCCCGGTCGTCGCGATCGCGCTGTTCACGCCGACGACCTGGCCCTGGAGGTTGACCAGCGGCCCACCGGAGTTGCCGGGGTTGATCGCGGCGTCGGTCTGCACCGCGTTGATGTAGGAGGAGTCGTTGGCCGAGTCGCCGGTCGTCACCGGCCGGTCGAGCGCGCTGACGATGCCGGAGGTGACGGTCGAGCTGAGGCCGAGCGGTGAGCCGAACGCGACCACGGGCTCGCCGACGCTCAGCCGGCGGGAAGCGCCGAGCGAGGCCGGCGGAAGCGCGGCGGCGTCCTCCGAGAACAGCACGGCGAGGTCGTAGACGGCGCTGCGCCCGACCACCGTGGCGACGTAGCGGTTGCCCTCCTGGTCGACGATCTCGATCTCGCCGTCCGACTCGTCGGCGGACTGCACGACGTGGTTGTTGGTGACGATGTGGCCCTGGCGGTCGAGCACGAAGCCCGACCCGGTCGCGCCGCCGTTCTCACCCTCGAAGGCCGCCACGATCTGCACGGTGCTGGGCAGCAGCTGGTCGGCGACCCGGACGACGGACTTGTTGGTGGCCGTCAGCGGCGGCGAGTTCTCGGTGTCGACGCCGTCGAGTCCGCGGGAGACCGTGCCGGGCCGGTCGGTGTCCATCACGCCGTCGAGCAACGCGGCGCCCACCGCTCCGCCCACGATCCCGAGCAGCAGCGCCAGAGCGGCGACGGCGGGCCAGAGCCAGCCGGGCACGCGGCCGCGCGGCGGCGGCCGGCGGTGCCGGGGTGGCTCGACATCGGGTACGGCGGCAGCGGCCGGGTCGCCGCGGCGTGCCACTGAGCCGGCGGGGGCTGGTTGACCGGCGGCAGCCACGAGGCTCCGGCGGCCGGACCCGTCGTCGGTGGGGTCGCGGCGGGCCGGATCGGCTGCGTGGGCTCGGTGCCCTCGTCGGTGCCCTCGTGGTCGCTCACCGGACCATTCTCACCCCCGTGTGGTGACACGCCTAACGGGACGGGGCGGGAGCGGCCGGCCGCAGCGTCGCGCCGGGCACGCGCGCGGGCAGCTGACGGGACCCGTCGGACCCGCCGAAGTTCGTCACCGGGGCCTCGCGGGTGGGCGCGGGCGAGCTGGGCCCGCCGAGCCCGAGCGCCACCACGCCGATGACGGCCACGCCGGCGGCCGAGCCGCCGAGCAGCATCAGCGCGGCGCGGCGCGGGCGGTCGGTGTCGGAAGGGCCTGCGGGCAGCGGGTCGCCGCACAGCAGCGAACCCTTGAGGTGGTCGGGCACGCCAGCCGAGGCCGCCGAGAGGCCGGCGAGCCTGGTCTTGATCCAGCCCTCGCGCTCGACCGCGTCGCGGCAGTAGTGGCAGGTGTGCACGTGGGCCCAGGCGCGCTCGGCCTCCTCGGGCGGCAGCTGCCCGTCGAGCAACGCACTCACGCGGTGACCGAGGTGACCGATCACGACGCGCCCTCGGGAGCCATCACCGGGCCGGAGTAGCGCACCCGGCCGTCCTCGGGAGCGCGGTGCGCCAGCGCCCGGCGCAGCATCGCCCGGCCGCGGTGGATCCGGGAGCGCACCGTGCCGAGCTTGGCGCCCAGGATGTCCGCGATCTCGTCGTACGAGAGGCCCTCGACGTCACACAGCACCACCGCCGCGCGGAAGTCGGGCGGCAGCGAGGCCAGTGCCTGCTCGACGTCGTCGTCGAAGAGCCGCTCGGCGAGGGCCGCGTCGGGCGCCGGTCCGGAGCTGCGGAGGGTGCTGGCCCGCTCGTCCGAGAGGGCGTCGAACCGGATCCGCTGCTTGCGGCGGGCCTGGTCGAGGAAGAGGTTGGTGGTGATCCGGTGCAGCCATCCCTCGAACGTGCCGGGGGTGTAGGTGTCGAGGCGCCGGAAGACTCGGACGAAGACCTCCTGCGTGAGGTCCTCGGCGTCGGGCCGGTTGCCGGTGAGCCGGTAGGCCAGGCGGTAGACCCGGTCGGAGTGCCGCTCCACGATCTCGTCCCACGTCGGGACGTGCCCCTCGACCGACGGGTCGATCGGGTCGTCGCTCATCGTGGGCTCCTGAAGGGGCGGTTTCCGGAACAGCTGCGGGCCAACCTTTCCTCGGGGGCCACGCTAGGGGCCCGGACTGAGAGGAACCTGTGAGCGACCCTCTCGACCAACCCAACGACCCGCGGGCCGCCCGTGTTCCCCGCCCAGTCGCGATAGGGTCGGAACGCCCGTCAGCGCCGCCCCGCGGCCGGACCCAGGAGGCCACCATCAGCAGCTCGAAGCAGGCGCCGATCAAGCCCGCCAGCTGGTCCTACGCGGAGTCGTTCGTGGCTGAGGACGACGTCCTCGCGGCGGCCCGGGCCAGGGCCGACGAGGTCGGCGTGGTGCCGATCGGCTCCGGCGGCGGCGCCGCCCTGCAGTTCCTCGCCTCGGTGCTCGAGGCCCGTGCGGTGGTCGAGATCGGCACCGGCACCGGCGTCTCCGGCGTGTGGCTGCTGCGCGGCATGCGCGCCGACGGCATCCTCACCACCGTCGACATCGAGGCCGAGCACCAGCGCCTCGCCAAGCAGTCGTTCGCCGAGGCCGGCATCCCCTCGCAGCGGGCGCGCACCATCTCGGGCGCCGCACTCGACGTACTCCCCCGGCTCACCGACGGCCACTACGACCTGGTGTTCTGCGACGGCGACAAGGCTGAGTACGACGCCTACCTGACCGAGGCGCTGCGGCTGCTGCGTCCCGGCGGCGTGGTGGTCTTCGACAATGCGCTCTGGCACGACCGTGTCGCCGACCCCGCCCAGCGCGACGACGAGACGGTCACCATCCGCGACCTCGGCAAGCGGATCGCGGCCGACGAGGACCTCGTGGCCGTGCTGCTCCCCGTCGGCGACGGGCTGCTCGCGGCCAAGAAGGTCTGGTCCCCCGAAGCCGGCGACTGACCCCAGGTTGAGTTGGGCCTCCGTCGCGTTGAGTTGGGCCTCCGTCGCGTTCTCGCCGTTGCTCCCGCCCAACTCAACTGTTGCGCGCGCCCAACTCAACCCCCAGTGGTGAGCCCGCGCATCAGCCGATGCCCTCGAGCGGGGTGGGGCCGGTGAGCCACCGCAGCAGCATCCGTACGCCGAACCCGGTGGGGCCGGTGGTCCACTCGTGTCGTTCGCCGGGCGAGTCACCGACCGACGCGATGTCGACGTGGGCCCACGGGCGGCCGGCGACGAAGTGCTGCAGGAACAGTGCCGCGGAGATCGCGCCAGCGTGTCGGGGAGCGTTGTCGGCGTCGGCGACGTGGGACTCGAGGTGATGCTCGTAGTCGGCGACGAGCGGGAACCGCCACAGGTCCTCGTCGGCGTCGGCACCGGCAGCCCGGAGTGCCGCAGCCAGGGCTTCGTCGTTGGCGAAGTAACCGCCGGTGTGCTGGCCCAGCGCCACCTTCATGGCGCCGGTCAGGGTCGCGATGTCGACCACCGCGACCGGGTCGAGCTCGGCCACGGCGTAGGCGAGGGCGTCGCCGAGCACCAGGCGACCCTCGGCGTCGGTGTTGGTGACCTCGGTGGTGCGCCCGCCGTAGTGGTGCAGCACGTCACCCGGCCGGAGTGCGTTGCCACCGACGGCGTTCTCGGCGGCGGCGACCAGGCCGGTCACGCGCAGCTGGCAGTCGAGGTCACGCAGCGCTGCCAGCACCGACATCACGACGGCACCGCCGGACATGTCGCGCTTCATGTTGACCATCGCCTCGGCGGGCTTGATCGAGAGGCCGCCGGTGTCGAAGGTGATGCCCTTGCCGACCAGCACGACCAGCGGCGCCTTGCGGCCGCCGGATGGCACGTAGTCGAGACGGATCAGCCGCGGCGGGGTGGCCGAGGCCTGCCCGACGCCGAGGATGCCGCCGAACCCGTCGGCGGCGAGTCGGTGCTCGTCCCAGACCTTGACCCGGAGGCCGGACTCGTGGGCGAGCTCCTCGGCCTGCTCGGCCAGCCACTGCGGGTTCTTGATGTTGGACGGGACGGTGGCGAGCATGCGCGCGCGCCACCCGGCCCCGCCGAGGACGACGCCGCGACGCATCGCGGCTGCCATCGTCCCCTCGCCGGTCGACGCAGCGTCGTCCGCGCCGGCCAGGACGACCCGCTCGACCGGGGTGTGCTCGGGTCCGTCGGAGCGCAGGTGGAAGCCGAACGAGCCCAGCGTCATCCCGACCACGAAGGTCGTCAGGGCCTCGTCGTCGCCCGCGGCCGCCACCGAGGTCGCCACTGCACTGCGGTCGCGACACGCGCGAGCCAGGGCGGCACCGGCCCGGCGCAGGTCGCGGGGAGTCTGGTCCCCGACGCCCACGAGCTGGACGAGTCGCAACGACGGGTTGCCCGGTATGCCCATGGGGACCGGGCAGGTCGTGACCTCGCCGGCCTTGCCGGTCGCCTTCTCCGCGTCGAGGACGCCGAGCAGGTCGACGCCGAGGGCTTCGCCGAGCTCCTCGGCACCGGGGCCGAGCAGCAGCGACCCTCCCTCGGGAGCCGGGAGCACCGCCACGGCCGCGACCTCCACCCCGCTGACGGCGTGGGGGCGACGTGGGCTGAGTGCGAATTGGGGTGGACTGACCTGTGCAGGGAGGGAATCGGTCGCGGGACTCACGAGATCAACTGGTGACGCCCTCGAGCGCCGTGCGCAAGTCCTTGGCCTCGTCGGCGTTGAGTTCCACGACCAGCCGTCCGCCGCCTTCGAGCGGGACGCGCATGACCAGGCCGCGTCCTTCCTTGGTGACCTCCAGCGGTCCGTCGCCCGTCCGGGGCTTCATCGCCGCCATCCGCGCACCTCTTCCTTGTGTGATCCATGACGGATGAGGCCGCTCGGCGGCTCGCCCTGTCGTATGCCGGACCATTATCCCCCATGCCGGGGTGATCCCGACCACAGGTCCCGAAGTGTCGGCACGACTCAGATGGAAGACTCCCTGCCATGCACGCTCGGTCAGCGTTGTTCGACGTCTACGGCGACCACCTGCGCGCACGGGGTAGTCAGGCACCGGTGGCCGGGCTGGTCCGGCTGCTGGACCCCGTCGGCATCGCCGGACCCGCCGTACGTACGGCGATCTCGCGGATGGTCTCGGAAGGCTGGCTGGAGCCGGTGCGACTGGCCTCGGGCCGCGGCTACCGGGCCACGTCGCGCACCATCCGCTGGCTCGACGACGTCTCGGCGCGGGTCTACCGCGGCGACGGGCGAGCCTGGGACGGCTACTGGCACCTCGCGCTCGTGGACCAACCTGTCCAGCGTCCCGACCGGCTGCGGCTCCGCGCCGACCTGGCGTTCATCGGGTACGCCGAGCTGACGCCCCACACGTGGGTGAGCCCGTTTCCGCGGGCCGAGCTCGGCGAGGTGCTGGAGCGGGCGGGGACCACTGCCCGGTTGGTGCGCGCCGACCAGATCGAGCCCAGCCCGATCACGGCCTGGGACCTGCCCGGGCTGGCCGCGGCCTACTCGCGCTTCGTCGCGGAGGCCGAGGCCCCGGTCGTCGACGTGGAGGCCGGCGACACCGACGAGACCGCGTTCGCGGCCAGGTTCCAGCTGGTGCACGAGTGGCGCAAGTTCCTCTTCACCGACCCTGCCCTCCCCGACGCCCTGCTGCCCCAGGACTGGCCGGGGCGCGACGCCCTCGAGCTGTTCACACGTGAGGCGCGGCGGCTCAAGCCGGCGTCCGACCGGTTCGTCGCTGCGTGTTTGGACTGAGCAGCGGGGCGCGAGGAACGAGCGCACCGCGTGGGCGAAGGAAGGTAGAGCGAGACCCGCGCCCGAGCCTGCGAGGGCGCGACGGTCGCGTCGAAACCAACTGAGGCAGACTGCCCGCATGACCTCACCTGTGCTGCTGGACCTGACCGAGGGCGTCGCCACGATCACGCTCAACCGGCCGGAGGCGATGAACAGCCTGGACGTCGCCACCAAGGAGGCGCTGCTCGAGACCGTGCGTGCGGTGGCCGACGACCCCGACGCCCGCTGCGTCGTGCTCACCGGCACCGGCCGCGCCTTCTGCGTCGGCCAGGACCTCAAGGAGCACATCGAGATCCTCCGCAGCAGCTCGAGCGACGAGCTGTTCAACACCGTCGACGTCCACTACAACCCGATCGTGACCGCCCTGGCGACGATGGCCAAGCCGGTCGTCGCCGCCGTCAACGGGGTGGCCGCCGGGGCAGGCGCCAGCCTGGCCTTCGCCTGCGACCTGCGCATCCTTGCCGAGGGCGCGGGCTTCAACCTCGCGTTCGCGAACGTCGCGTTGTCCTGCGACACCGGTGCCAGCTACCACCTGCAGCGGTTGGTCGGGCGCGCCCGGGCGATCGAGCTGCTCTACTTCCCCCGCACGATCTCGGCCGAGGAGTCGCTGTCGCTGGGCCTCGCGACCCGCGTCGTACCCGCCGACGAGCTCGCCGGAGCCGTCGGTGAGGTCGCGGCGAAGCTGGCGGCCGGCCCGACCGTGGCCCTGGGTGCGATGCGCCGCTCCGTGGCGTACGCCGCGGGTTCGTCGTTCGAGGACGCGCTGGCCTTCGAGAGCTCGATGATGACGCTCACCGGCGCGACCGCGGACCACGCCGCCGCGGTCGCGGCCTTCGTCGCGAAGGAGAAGCCGACGTTCGAGGGGCGATAGCCCGCGGCGCGCCTCCACAGACGCGATGCCCTGCTTGCGACACTCCGAGAAGACCCAGCCTCGGAGGCACCAATGCTCACCACCGTGACATGTGTGTTGGTCCTGGAACCTCACCCGGACGACCTGGCCATCGGATGCGGTGGACTCGTGCACCGGCTCGCCCGACAAGGCACGGACGTGCACAGCCTCCTGATGTCCGAGGTGCCGCAGAAGTACGTCAAGATCTACGAGCAGGGCCACGACTACACCCCGTACTCCGGCGACGACCGGATGCGCGAGGCGGAATCGGCGGACCGGGTGCTGGGCGTCGCTCACCGGTCCACCGCATTCGGCCCCGAGTGGCACCACCGGCTCGACGCCATGCCTGCAGCCGAGCTGATCGGGGCCATCGAGGACGCGGTCGCGAGGGTTCGACCCGACCTCGTGCTGGTGCCGGCGCCCTCCTACAACCAGGACCACCGAGCCGTCTTCGACGCCTTTCAGGCCGTGATGAGACCGCACTACTACCGCGGAACGGCGTGGGCCTACGAGACCACCATGGAACGCGGTTTCGATCCCAACATCCTCGTGCCGCTGAGCGATGAGAGTCTCGGCCGCAAGCTCGAGGCATGTCGGCAGTACCAGACCCAGCTGGGCTCACCGGAGCACCTCTTCAGCCTCGACACGATCGAGCTCACCGCCCGCCACCGAGGTCGGCTGGCCTACGAAGCCGCCGCGGAGGCCTACCAGCTGATCCGCCTCAGCTGCCTCTGACATGCACACCGAGGTGCTGGTCGTCGGCGGCGGAGTGAGTGGCCTCGCTTTCGCCCAGGCGCTGGGTGACGACGACTTCGTTCTGGTCGAGGCTGCCGACGACGTCGGTGGGTACTGCCGGACCGTCCGGGAGCAGGGTTTCGTCTGGGACTGCTCCGGTCACTTCTTCCACTTCCGGCATCCAGACCTCGAGGCTGAGATGATCAACCGGATCGGACCCCTGCGCGTGAGGCGGGTGACCAGGTCCTCCAAGGTTCTCTACAAGGACCGTCTCATCGACTTTCCGTTCCAACGCTCCATCGACCAGCTCGACCACGATGACTTCGTCGCGTGCCTGAACGGTCTCGCGTCGACGATCCAGGCCGAGCCCCAGGACTTCAAGGAGTTGCTCTACGCACGGTTCGGCGAAGGCATCTGTGAGCAGTTCCTCGTGCCCTACAACGAGAAGCTGTATGCGACCGACCTGGGCCTCCTCGACGTGGAGGCGATGGGACGCTTCTTCCCCCACGCGAACCGGGACGACATCCTCGCCGGCCTGGGCGCGACATGTCCGCCGACGTACAACTCGACCTTCCTCTACCCGGAGGGCGGTGCCATGGAGTTCGTCCGGGCGCTGCAGCAGGACATTGCGCCGCGGCGGATCCTCCTCGATGAACCCGTGGTCGGGATCGACCTACGAGGGCATGTCGCGTACACGTCGCGACGCGAGATCCGGTACGACGCACTCGTGAGCTCGATGCCGCTCCCGAGGCTGCTCGAGCTGACCGGGCTGCCTCACGACCCGGAGGTCTACACGCACAACAAGGTGCTGGTGTTCAACCTCGGCTTCGACCGCAAGGGGCCGTCCGACGTGCACTGGATCTACGTCCCCGACCGTGACGTGAGCTTCTACCGGGTGGGCTTCTACGACAACATCCTCGCGACCGACCGGATGAGCCTCTACGTCGAGATCGGCTGTCATGCCGACGAGCATCTCGACGAGGATACGATCACCACGTGGCAGGCGCGAGTCATGACCGATCTCGCACGCACCGGAATCGTCGCGGATCACCAGCTTGTCGCATCGCACCACGTCGTGCTGGACCCCGCCTACGTTCACATCACCCGAGCGTCTCTGCAGGCCGTCGCGGAGGAGAAGGCAGCCCTGGCTGCCCGTGGCGTCCACACCATGGGCCGCTACGGCACCTGGACGTACTGCTCGCTGGAGGACAACATCGTCGAGGCGCGGAAGCTGGCCCATCACTTCACCCGTTCGTCGGCGCCCCGGCTGGCCCTCGCCGAAGCGCCGCCCCAGGAGAGGCGTCCGCCCGCTCGCCGGTCAGCTCTCTCGTCCTGAGGTCTGGCGCATCCCTCTCGGCACCCGCCACGCCGGTCAGCGAACGATCTCGGACTCGGTCTTCACGCGGCGGGCACCGAAGATCTTCAGGACCCGCGGCGGGACCGTCTTCCGCATCAGCTTGCGGCTCGGCGAGGAGCCGTACTCCACGGTGAGGGCCGCGCCCTTGAAGTGGTGGTTGTACCAGGACGTCATCGTGCCGTGACATACGCCGCCGCAGTCGAACGTCTTGGCGGGGAGCTCGAGCACGTCGGCCACCCGGCGGGCGAACTTCTTGTTCTTGGTGTCGGTGTCGACGCCGTACAAGGGCTGGTGGAAGCTCAGCAGCCGGTGCGGCTTGACGTCCTTGAGGAATGCGATGACCGCCCGCGTCTCCGGCTCCGACTTGGGCTCCGGACCGGACTCGTAGTCGCCGTCCAGCTCGGCCCAGTTGTAGGGGTAGTTGCGGTTGAGGTCGACGCCGCGCGCGTTCTTGCGCGTGCCGGCAGCCAGGCCGTCCGGGTTGTAGGTCGGTACGACCCACAGGTTGACGCCCTTGATCGGGGGGCCTTCCTTGAGCGAGAGCAGGATCTGTCGGGTGCGCGGCTCGTCACCGTGCATGGTCGAGATCAGCACCACGGTCCGCTTGTCGGGGTCGCCGAGCCGGTAGGCCATGATCGGCCGGCCGTCGACCGACTCCCCCAGCTTGCGCTTGCGGACGACCGCGTCCTGCCCGGCGGTCGTCGAGGCCGCTGAGACAGCCGCGACGGGAGAGACCACCGGTACGGCAGCGGGCACGGCGGTACCGACGGCCGCGAGCGTGGGCACCAGGGTGCCGGTGGTCGCCAGGGCGAACGCGATGAGCGTCGGGCGCACGTCAGACGAGGGACGAGGCGTAGGCGTAGGTGAACACCAGGACGCCGACCAGCATCCCGACGTGGGCGAGCACCGACAGGCCCGGGCCCTCCGACCAGCTGTCCTCGGTGCCGGTGGTCGCGTGTCGCCCGCGACTGGGGATCCAGCGGACCAGGATCAGCAGCCCGGCCAGGGTGACGATCCACCACAGGGCGAGTCCGATGATGCCGGCCAGCTCACCGCCCATCGGGGTGTCCTCGGCGGCCAGCAGGTAGGTCACCCACACGATGAGGGCCAGGACCCCCGCGACCGTGTGGACGTTGAGCAACGCGGAGCCGACGCTGACCCGTCCGGCGCCTGACTCCTGCTTGCCCAGGCGCAGTCGCGTCAGCACGACGACGACGGCTGCGAGGCCAGTGAGGATGTAGACGATCACCTCGATGGACACGCTCGAAGTGTGCCCTAGAGCGACTCGTCGTCGCCACGACCGGGCGGGCGTGGCGGCTGCGCGTCCTCTGGCGGCTCTTGTGCCCGTTCCTTCTCGGTCGCCAGCCGGTCGAGGAGCGCGTCGACCTCAGACATCCGGTAGCCGCGGAAGGCGAGCGAGAAGCGCACCCGGCGCAGGTCAGCGGCGGACAGCGGTCCGTGCGCGGGTACGACGGCGTCCGGCCGGTCGTCGTAGGCCCGCTCCATCGGGGCGCCACGCCCGGCCGCGACCACGGCGATGCCGCCGAGGGCGAGCACGACGAGGATGGCGAAGACCCAGACCACGTGGCTCACTCCGCCCGGCGCGGTGGGGGGCTGGGCAGGTCGTTGTCGCGGGCGCGCTCCATCAGCTCCACCGCCTCGTCGACGTCGTCGGTGACGATCAGCATCTCCAGGTCGGCGGCGGAGACGTAGCCGGCGGCGTGGACGGTGTCACGGAGCCAGGCGAGCATCCCCCGCCAGTAGTCGCTGCCGATCAGGACGACCGGGAAGGACGTGACCTTCTGGGTCTGCACCAGCGTGAGTGCCTCGAACAGCTCGTCGAAGGTGCCGAGGCCGCCCGGCAGCACGACGAAGCCCTGGGAGTACTTGACGAACATGGTCTTGCGCGCGAAGAAGTAGCGGAAGTTGATGCCGATGTCGACGTGCGGGTTGAGCCCGGCCTCGAAGGGAAGCTCGATGCCCAGGCCGACCGAGGTGCCGCCGGCCTCGCGGGCGCCCTGGTTGGCCGCCTCCATCGCGCCCGGCCCGCCGCCGGTGATCACGGCGAAGCCGGCCTGGGCGAGCTTGCGGCCGACCTCGATCCCCTGGGCGTAGTAGGGGCTGTCCGGCCGGGTGCGTGCCGAGCCGAACACGGCGATCGCCGGCCCGAGATCGGCCAAGGATCCGAAGCCCTCCACGAACTCCGCCTGGATGCGGAGCACCCGCCAGTAGTCGTGGTGGGTATCGAGCCGGGTGCCGCGGTCGAGCAGCCGCTGGTCGGCGGTGCTGCCGGGCTCGCCTGGGGTGACGCCGACCTGGTCTGCCATCACGCTCCCCCGAGCCAGGCTCGTAACTGTCGTTCGCAGCGCTCGATGTGGGCGACCGGCACGTGTTCCTCCTGCTTGTGGGCGAGCATCGGGTCGCCGGGACCGAAGTTGACGGCCGGGACACCCAGCGCGCTGAAACGGGCCACGTCGGTCCAGCCGAACTTGGGGTTCACGTCTCCGCCGATCGTCTCGACGAACGCCTTGGCCGCCGGCAGCCCGAGGCCGGGCATCGCCCCGGGGGCGCTGTCGGAGACGGTCACGTCGAAGCCGTCGAAGAACTCGCGCACGAACTGCTCGGCCTCCGCCTCGGAGCGGTCGGGCGCGAACCGGTGGTTGACCGACACGACGCACGCGTCGGGCAGGACGTTGCCGGCCACGCCGCCGCTGATGAACACCGCGTTGAGGCCCTCGCGGTATTCGAGCCCGTCGATCACCGGCCGCCGCGACTCGTAGGCGTTGAGCCGCGCGAGGATCTCGGCCGCGCCGTGGATGGCGTTGACGCCCTTCCAGCTGCGGGCGGAGTGGGCGCGCTCCCCCGTCGTACGGACGTCGACGCGGAGCGTCCCCTGGCAGCCGGCCTCGACGGACGCGTTGGACGGCTCCATGAGGATCGCGAAGTCGGCGACCATCAGCTCGGGGTTGGTCTGGCTGAGCAGGCGGAGGCCGTTGAACTCGTCCTCGATCTCCTCGGCGTCGTAGAGGATGAACGTCACGTCGCGGTTGGGCGCCGGCACGGTGGCCGCCAGCCGCAGGATGACCGCGTCACCACCCTTCATGTCGCAGGTGCCGAGGCCGTGCAGCAGGTCACCCTCGCGCCGGGCCGGGAGGTTGTCGTTGAGGGGCACCGTGTCGAGGTGGCCCGCGATCACGACCCGCTCGCCGCGGTCGAGGTCGGTCCGCGCGACCACGGTGTGGCCGTGGCGGGTGACGGTCAGGTGGTCGAGCGGAAGCAGCGCGCGTTCGACGGCGTCGGCGATCGCCTGCTCGTTGCGGCTCACCGACTCGATGTTGACCAGCTGCTCGGTCAGGGTGACGGCGTCGGCCCCAAGATCCAGCACAGTGTCGAGATCGGGCATGCCCTCATCCAACCAGCCCTTCCTACCGGCTGCTGGAGATGCGGTACTGGCGCACCGACAGCGGGACGAACACGACCAGGATGATGACGACCCAGATCAGCGTGTAGACCACCGGGTTCTGCAGCGACCACACGTCGGGCACCGGAGCGTTCGGATCGACGTTGCCGAAGAGGTTGCGTGACGCCTGGGTCAGCGCGGACACCGGGTTCCACTCGGCGAAGACCTGCAGCGGGGCCGGGAAGGTCTCCAGGGGCACGAACGCGTTGGACACGAACGTGAGCGGCATGATCACGATGAACGCGGCGTTGTTGATCACCTCGACGCTCGGCACGAGCAGCCCGACGTAGCCCATCACCCAGCTGAACGCGTAGGCGAAGACGAGCAGCAGCAGGAACCCCGCGGCCGCCTGCCAGAACCCGTCGCGGATCCGCCAGCCGACCAGCAGGCCGGTCAGCGCCATGATCACCAGGGACAGCAGGTTGTAGACGACGTCGGAGCCGGTGCGACCCACGAGCACCGCGGAGCGGGACATCGGCAGCGACCGGAAGCGGTCGATGATGCCCTTCTGGATGTCCTCGGCGATCCCGGCACCGGTGAAGGTGGCACCGAAGACGACCGTCTGCGCGAAGATCCCGGCGATCAGGAACTCCCGGTAGGAGATGTCGCCGCCCGGGTCGATCGCGCCGCCGAACACGAAGGCGAAGAGCAGCACGAACATGATCGGCGAGATCAGGACGAAGACCAGGATCTCGGGCACCCGGATGATCTTGATCAGGTTGCGCTTGGCGACGACCCAGCCGTCGGTCAGCACCTTGGTGGGACTGGTCCGGCGTCCCTGCGGAATCGGGAGCGCAGCGAGCGATTCGGTGGGGTGGTTCATCGGGTGACCTCCGCGTCCTGGCGGGTGGTGGAGTCGGGCGAGCCGCTGTCGTCGTCCGCGGACGCGTCCGTGGCGTCCTCGGCGGCATGGCCGGTGAGGCTGAGGAACACGTCGTCGAGTGTCGGCCGGCGCAGCCCGGCCTCGAGCACGTCGACCTGGTCGGCCGCCAGCTGTTCCAGCACCCGCCGCAGGGCTTCGGCGCCCCGGTCGACCTGCGCGGTGAGGTGACGACCGGTGTCGGCGACCTGGACCTCGCCCACGGCGACCGACCCGAGGGCGCCGGCGGCCAGCTCGTGCTGGGCACGGTCGGCCAGGACGACGTCGACGCGCTCCCCGCCGACCTGGCTCTTGAGCTCGTCGGCCGTGCCACGGGCGATCGCCTGGCCGTGGTCGATGACCACGATGTCGTCGGCGAGCCGGTCGGCCTCCTCGAGGTATTGAGTCGTCAGCAGGAGCGTGGCGCCGGAGGTGACGAGCTCACGGATGACCTCCCACATCTGCTGCCGGCTGCGGACGTCGAGGCCGGTGGTGGGCTCGTCGAGGATCAGCACCGGGGGCTCGGCCACCAGGGCCCCGGCCAGGTCGAGCCGGCGCCGCATGCCGCCGGAGTAGGTCTTGGCCGGGCGGCCGCCCGCGTCGGCGAGGTCGAACCGCTCCAGCAGCTCGCGCGCCCGGGCCCGGGCGGCCCCACGCTTCATGCCGTAGAGCCGGCCGACCATCTCGAGGTTCTCGGCCCCCGTCAGGTGCTCGTCGACGGCGGCGTACTGGCCCGAGAGCCCGATCCGGCGACGCACCCCGTCGGGGTCAGCCAGCACGTCGACGCCCGCCACCTCCGCGCGGCCGCCGTCGGGCACCAGCAGCGTGGCCAGGATCCGCACCGCGGTCGTCTTGCCCGCCCCGTTGGGACCGAGCAGGCCGAGGACGGTGCCCTCGGGGACGGAGAGGTCGAGACCCCGCAGGGCTTCGACCTCCTTGTAGTGCTTCACCAGGCCCTCGGCCCTGATCATCTCCCTCGTCATGGGTCCATTCATTCACGAGCCACTGACAACCGCTCGCCAGGGTTCGGGTCGTGACCCGGATCAGGCCCGAGCGACCTCGACCGAGACCTCCGAGCCGTCCGCGTAGGCCACGGAGCTCGCCAGCGTCTCCTCGGTCAGCAACGGCTCGTGCGTGCGCGCCGCGGCGAGAACGTGGCTCGGCCCGGCGACCGACAGCACGATCCGGTCCGAGACCTCGAGGTCGGCGTCGCGACGGGCCTGCTGGACCATCCGGACCAGGTCGCGGGCCACGCCCTCCGCCTCGAGCTCGGGGGTCGTCGCGGTGTCGAGCACGACGAAGCCGCCCCGCGGCAGCACGGCCGTCGCGGCGTGGTCGTCACCCTCACCGGCGACCGTCTCGAGGGTGAACTCTCCTTCGGCCAGCTCGAACCCGGCGCAGGTGACGGTGCCGTCCGCGGCCACCGACCAGTCGCCCGTCTTGGAGCCCTTGATGACGGTCTGCACGTCGCGGCCCAGCCGCGGCCCGGCGGCACGCGCGTTGACCGTGAGCCGCTGCTCCACGGCGTACGCCGCGGCCTCGTCGGACCCGGCCTGCACGAGCCGGACCTCCTTGACGTTCAGCTCGTCGGCCAGGATCGGCTCGAACCCCGCCAGCGCCGACGCGTCGTCGACGACCAGCGTCAACGAGGCCAGCGGGAGCCTGGTGCGCAACCCGTGTGCCTTGCGGAGCGCGAGCCCCGCCGAGGCCACGTCGCGCACCTCGTCCATCGCCGCCACGAGCGACGGGTCGGCGGGCAGCGAGGCCGCGTCGGGCCAGTCGGTCAGGTGGACCGACCGGTCACCCGTGAGTCCGCGCCAGATCTCCTCGGTCGTCAGCGGCAGCAGCGGCGCGGACACCCGGCACACCGTCTCGAGGACGGTCCAGAGCGTGTCGAACGCGTCGGTGTTCTCGCCCCAGAAGCGGTCGCGCGAACGCCGTACGTACCAGTTGGTCAGCACCTCGAGGAACGTCCGCGTCGAGTCGCAGGCGTTGGCGACCTCGTAGTTGTCGAGCTGGCGGGTCATGTCCTCGACGTACTGGCGCAGCTTGGCCAGCACGTAGCGGTCCATGACGTGCTCGGACGCGCCGCGGCCGGAGGCGTCGTACCCCTGGCCGCCGTCGGGCCGCGTTGGCGTAGAGCGCGAAGAAGTACCACGTGTTCCAGAGCGGGATCAGCACCTGCCGCACCGACTCGCGGATGCCGCGCTCGGTGACGATCAGGTTGCCGCCGCGCAGGATCGGGCTCGACATCAGGAACCAGCGCATCGCGTCGGCGCCGTCGCGGTCGAAGACCTCGTAGACGTTGGGGTAGTTGCGCAGGCTCTTCGACATCTTGTTGCCGTCGGAGCCCAGCACGACGCCGTGGCTGACGCAGGCCGAGAACGCCGGCTTGTCGAACAGCGCGGCGGCCAGCACGTGCATCGTGTAGAACCAGCCGCGGGTCTGGCCGATGTACTCGACGATGAAGTCGCCGGGGTAGTGGTTCTCGAACCAGTCGGCGTTCTCGAACGGGTAGTGGACCTGCGCGAACGGCATCGAGCCCGACTCGAACCAGCAGTCGAAGACGTCCGTGACGCGGCGCATCGTGGACTTCCCGGTCGGGTCGTCGGGGTTGGGCCGCGTCAGGTCGTCGATGTAGGGCCGGTGCAGGTCATCAGGCCGTACGCCGAAGTCGCGCTCGAGGTCCTCGAGCGACCCGTAGACGTCGACCCGCGGGTGTGCCGGGTCGTCGGACTTCCACACCGGGATCGGGCTGCCCCAGAACCGGTTGCGGGAGATCGACCAGTCGCGCGTGTTCTCCAGCCACTTGCCGAACTGGCCGTCCTTGACGTGCTCGGGGACCCAGCGGATCTCCTGGTTGAGCTCGAGCATGCGGTCGCGGATCTTGGTGGTCGACACGAACCACGACGAGACCGCCATGTAGATGAGCGGGTTCCGGCAGCGCCAGCAGTGCGGGTAGGCGTGCTCGTAGGTCTCGCGGCGCAGCAGGACCGTGCCCGGGCTGATGCTCCCCGTGTCGCCGCTCTGCTCACCCCGGAGGGCACTGGTCATCGCCTTGAGGTGGTCGATGATGTGGAGGTTGGCGTCGAAGACGTGCATCCCCTCGTAGTCGGTCACCGGGAAGGTGAACGTGCCGTCGAGGGCGACCGGCACCACGAGCTCGATGCCCTCGCGGTCGGTGATCGCCTTGTCCTCCTCACCGAACGCGCCCGCGGTGTGGACCAGCCCGGTGCCATCGCCGGTGGTGACGAAGTCGGCCTCGACGATGCGGAACGCCTTGGGGTGGCCCTCGAAGTAGGACATCGGCGGGGTGTAGGAACGGCCGAGCAGGTCACGTCCGGTCAGCCGCTCGACGACCTGGTCCTCGAGCTCCCGGTCGTCGTCCTGCAGCTCCCGGGCGTACGCCGCCAGCCGCTCGGCGCCGATGACGTAGCGCTCCGGCCGGCCGGTGAAGGACGACTCGACCACGACGTACTCGATGTCGGGGTGGACCATGATCGCGAGGTTGGCCGTGAGGGTCCACGGGGTCGTGGTCCAGACGAGGGCGATCTCGCCGGTGTCCAGCCGGCAGCCGACGGTCACCGCCGGGTCCTGGCGGGACTGGTAGACGTCGTCGTCCATCCGCAGCTCGTGGTTGGAGAGCGGCGTCTCGTCGTTCCAGCAGTAGGGCAGGACGCGGAAGCCCTCGTAGACGAGGCCCTTCTCGTAGAGCTCCTTGAACGCCCAGATGACCGACTCCATGTAGTCGAGGTCGAGGGTCTTGTAGTCGTTCTCGAAGTCGACCCAGCGGGCCTGGCGGGTGACGTAGTCGCGCCACTCGTCGGTGTAGGTGAAGACCGACGTCCGGCAGGCGTCGTTGAAGACGTCGATGCCCATCTCGACGATCTCGTCGGTGGTCTTGATGCCCTTGAGACGCATCGCCTCGAGCTCGGCGGGCAGGCCGTGGGTGTCCCAGCCGAAGCGGCGCTCGACGCGGCGTCCGCGCATGGTGCGGTAGCGCGGGATCAGGTCCTTGACGTAACCGGTCAGCAGGTGGCCGTAGTGGGGCAGGCCGTTGGCGAACGGCGGGCCGTCGTAGAAGACGAACTCGTTGTCGCCGTCCTCGCCCGCGTCCCGCTGCTCGACGCTCGCCTCGAAGGTCCCGTCGGCCTTCCAGTAGGCGAGCACCTGCTCCTCGATCGCCGGGAACGCCGGCGTCGCGGGCACGGTGGTGGCGTCGGTGTGGGAGACCTTCGGGTAGGTCCGGCTCATGCTGGTGGCTCCTGCTCGTCCTCGGTGTGTTCACGAGGACGATCCCGTCGGGACCGCGGTACCACCTCGCTTGCCGCCTCCCCCACCGGGGCGACGACCGCTTCGTTCTCGGCTGTGACGGGCCCACCCGTCCGGTTCTACTGAGGCAGCGTCCCGCTACCCGTTCTTCCGGAGGCTCACCGCTGATGACGGCTCGAACGCCTGTACCTCCCAGCGTACGGGTCCGGTCGTCGTACTCGTCAATCCGTTTGGTGCGAGGGGTGTGTGTGCGGTAGTCCAGAGGCATGGCAGACAGCGCGCGCAAGTATCCGGACATGTGGGTGGATCCCGAGGAGGATCCGCGGGGGCAGGAGCCGACGCGGGGGGAGCGGGAGACGGTGCTGGGCTATCTCGCCGACTACCGCCAGACGCTGGTGATGAAGTGCGAGGGGCTGACGCCGGAGCAGCTGGCGACGGCGAGCGTGCCGCCGTCCAACCTGAGCCTGCTCGGGCTGGTGCGGCACATGGCGGCGGTCGAGCAGAGCTGGTTCCGGCGGGTGATGGGGCACGACCTCGACCTCCCCCGCCTCTACAACAAGCAGCAGGACCGCGACGCCGACTTCACCGGCGTCGAGCCCACCCAGGAGTGCGTGGACGAGGCGTTCGCCGCGCTGGAGCGCGAGATCGCGTACGCCGAGGAGTACGTCGCCGCGCAGGACGACCTCGGCGTGCTGGGCGACGCCCACGGCAACGAGGTCGAGCTCCGCGACGTGCTGGTGCACATGATCGAGGAGTACGCGCGGCACTGCGGCCACGCCGACCTGATCCGCGAGTGCCTGGACGGCCGCACCGGTCAGTGAGCGACTGCGGGCCCACTCCGTACTCTGGATGCGTGACCGACACACCCACGAACGCCTGGGGCCACGGGCTGGCCACGCTCGACGCCGACGGGAACGTGCTCGACGTCTGGTTCCCCGCCCCCGCGCTGGGCGAGCCCGACGACGGCGAGGCGCCGGCTGACCTCAGCGCGCTCGAGGGCAAGGACGAGGCGCGTGCGGTCGTCCGTGAGGTACGCCGGGTGGTGGTCGACGACCTGCAGGCGCCGATCGCCGACGCGCCCGACGCCTGGCTGCGGCTCCACCTCCTCTCGACGCGGCTCGTGCGCCCCCACACCATCTCGATGGAGGGCGTCTTCGGGGCGCTGACCAACGTGGTCTGGACGAGCGCCGGCCCGTGCGCGGTCGCGGGGTTCGAGGCGACCCGCGCCCGGCTGCGGGCGAGCGGCCAGCACGTCAGCGTGTTCGGCGTCGACAAGTTCCCGCGGCTCACCGACTACGTGATCCCGACCGGGGTCCGCATCGCCGACGCCGACCGGGTGCGGCTCGGCGCCCACCTCGCCGAGGGCACCACCGTCATGCACGAGGGCTTCGTCAACTACAACGCCGGCACCCTGGGCGCCTCGATGGTCGAGGGCCGGATCTCGGCGGGCGTGCTGGTCGGCGACGGCAGCGACATCGGCGGCGGGGCGTCGATCATGGGCACCCTCTCCGGCGGCGGCAAGCAGGTCATCTCCATCGGCGAGCGCTGCCTGCTCGGCGCCAACGCCGGCATCGGGATCTCCCTCGGGGACGACTGCGTCGTCGAGGCCGGCTGCTACGTCACGGCCGGCACCAAGGTCACCATCACCGACATGGACAGCAAGCCCAAGCTGGTGAAGGCGGCGACACTCTCCGGAGCGAGCAACGTGCTGTTCCGCCGCAACTCGGTCAGCGGCGCCATCGAGGCCGTGCCGTGGCAGGGGCACGGCATCGTCCTCAACTCCGACCTGCACGCGAATTGAAGAAGCTCTGGGCGGTCGGAGCCGTCATCGCCGTGGTCGCCGCCGGCATCGTCGCCTGGCGGCTGATCGGTGACACCGTGGCGCCGCTCCTCGCGGCCGACGACTGCGAGGCCACCGTGCAGGGCCGCACCGTCGTCCTGGCGCCCGAGCAGGCCGAGAACGCCGCGCTGATCGCCGCGATCTCGGTCGAGCGCGGCATGCCGGCGCGCGCCGCCACGATCGCGCTCGCCACCGCCTACCAGGAGTCGAAGCTCTACAACGTCGAGTTCGGCGACCGCGACTCGCTCGGCCTCTTCCAGCAGCGGCCGTCGCAGGGCTGGGGCACGCCCCGCCAGCTGCTCGACCCCGTCTACGCGACCAACGCCTTCTACGACGCGCTCGCCGAGGTCGACGACTACGAGGGTCTCGAGGTCACCGTCGCCGCGCAGGAGGTGCAACGCTCCGCCTACCCCGAGGCGTACGCCGACCACGAGGCGGACGCCCGGGTGCTCGCCAGCGCGCTGACCGGCCAGTCCGCCAACGCGTTCCACTGCACGGTCACCGACGAGCCCGAGGAGGCGTCGGCCCAGCTCGGCGACGCCGGGCTGACCGAGCGAGCCGACGTCGTACGCCGCCACCTGGAGTCGGTCTTCGGGCAACAGTCGCTCGGCGGCTTCGCGCCGGGCGGGGTCCGGGACGGCCACATGCCCGGCTCGGCCCACTACGACGGCCGCGCGGTCGACGTCTTCGTGCGGCCGATCAGCGAGGACAACCGCGAGCGCGGCTGGGCGATGGCGCAGTACCTGGTCGCCCAGGCCGCCCGGCTCAACGTGCGGACCGTGATCTTCGACGACCGGATCTGGACCTCGGGGTGGCGGTCCGCGGACGGCTGGCGCGACTACGACCCGGACACGTCGGGACGCGACGCCGACACCGCCGCCATCCTGGAGCACCGCGACCACGTCCACGTCGACGTCTACGAGTGACCCGTTCGGACCATGCCGCGGCCTCGTCCGGCCAGACCTTGACGATCCCGCAGCCAGCAGGCCACGCCGCGACCTACGGTGGGCCCCAGGACCGGCGTTGTGGGATGCCGGCCGGGAAGGCCCCTCCATGCAGTCGACGCTCTTCACCATCGGCACCGCGCTCAGCCGCGCCCGCGACCACGGCGTGGTCGTCCGCGTGCTGGTCGCCGGCCACTGGATCGAAGGCATGGTGAGCGAGGTCGACGGTCACGGCGTGGTCCTGACCGGCTCCGGGACGACCACCGCGTGGTGCGGGTCGAGGACGCGGCGGTCCGGTGCACGCCGAACCGCTGCCGACGAGCCTCACGCCCCGAGTACGACGTGGCCCCTCGTTGGCCGTCTGCTCAGGCCAGACGCGTGACCGCGGCCGCGACTCGCTCGTCGGTCGCGGTGAACGCGATCCGCACGTGGCGCGACCCGGCGGGTCCGTAGAAGATGCCGGGAGCCACGAGGACGCCGCGCTCGGCGAACCACAGCACGGTCTCCCAGCAGTCGTCGCCGCGGGTCGCCCACAGGTAGAGCGACGCCTCGGAGTGGTCGACCTCGAAGCCGGCGCCGACCAGCGCCTCCCGGAGGACGGCGCGGCGGGCGGCGTACGTCGCGTGCTGGGCCACCACGTGGTCGTCGTCGTCCAGCGCGGCGACCATCGCCCGCTGCTGCGGGCCGGGGACCATGAGCCCGAGGTTCCTGCGGACGGCGAGCAGCTCGGCGACGACGGCGGGGTCGCCGGCGACGAAGCCGCACCGGTAGCCGGCGAGGTTGGAGCGCTTCGACAGCGAGTGGACGGCGAGCAGGCCCTCGAAGGAGCCGTCGCAGACGTCCGGGTGGAGGACCGAGACGGGCTGCTGCCTCCCAGGCCATCTCGATGTAGCACTCGTCCGAGACCAGCAGCGTCCCGCGCTCGCGGCACCACTCCACGACCTTGCGCAGGTGGTCGACGGGCAGCACCCGACCGGTCGGGTTGGACGGCGAGTTGAGCCAGAGCAGGGCCGGCCGCTCGGGGCCGAACGACGTGAGCGAGTCGCTCGCCACGGCGCGAGCTCCGCAGAGGGCCGCCCCGACCTCGTAGGTCGGGTAGGACAGCTCGGGGTAGCCGATCAGGTCACCCTCGCCGAGCCCGAGGTGACCGGGAAGGGAGGCGATCAGCTCCTTGGAGCCGATGACCGGCAGGACGCCGTCGATCCCGAGCCCGGTCACCCCGTGGCGTCGGCCGAGCCAGTCGACCGCCGCCTGCCGGGTCTCTGGCAGGCCGACCGTCGTCGGGTAGCCGGGTGAGTCAGCGGCTGCCCGCAGTGCTTCCTGGACGACCGTCGGAGTGGGGTCGACCGGTGTGCCGACCGACAGGTCGACCATCCCGTCGGGATGGGCGCGGGCCCGGCCGGCGTACGACGCCAGCTGGTCCCAGGGGAAATCCGGTAGCCGCTCTGAGATCACTCGTCGTGTTCTTGCGGCGGCAGCGCCGCCACGACCTCGTGGTCGTGATCGATCTCGCCCATCTTCGCGGCGCCACCGGGCGAGCCGATGTCGTCGAAGAAGTGGACGTTGGCGTCGTAGTAGGACTTCCACTCCTCGGGGGTGTCGTCCTCGTAGAAGATCGCCTCGACCGGGCAGACCGGCTCGCAGGCACCGCAGTCGACGCACTCGTCGGGGTGGATGTAGAGCATCCGCTTGCCCTCGTAGATGCAGTCGACGGGGCACTCGTCGACGCAGGCCCGGTCCTTGAGGTCGACGCAGGGCTGGGCGATGACGTAGGTCACCAGATCCTCCTCGTAAGACTGCGCGGTTCTCCAGCAACCACCAGCCTAGTCTCTGGTCGTGCGCGATCCGTCCCGGGCCCACCGGCTGGGCCCCCATGTCGTCGGCCACCGGGTCGTCGTACGCCGCGTGGTGCCCGGCGAGACCGGTCCGAGCGGCGGTCCGGCACTCACCGACGTCCTCGGCGTCTGCCTGCGGTGGTCGGACGGCGAGTGCGTGGTGCAGCCCGAGCAGGGGCCGGCGGTCACCATCCCGATCGGCCAGATCGTGTCCGGCAAGCCGGTGCCGCCGCGGCCGTCCCCGCGGCTGCGGGTGTCGGAGCGGGAGTGCCAGCTGCGCGCGCTGGCGCTGTGGCCGGACCTGGTCACCGAGCCGCTCGGCGACTGGCTGCTCCGCTCGTCGGAGACGTCGACTGCGCGGCGCGCCAACTCGGTGCTGGCCTTCGGGCCGGCGGGCGTCGACGACGCCTACGAACGGGTCGTCGCCCACTACGCACGGCCGATCGCCAACGTGTTGGCGGGCTCGGCGGAGGAGGCCATGTTCCAGGAACGCGGCTGGGTGAAGGAGGGCGTCGACGCCGACACGGTCTTCCAGCTCGCCTCGGCCGCCCGGCTGGCGCGCGCCCTCCCGACCGGCCTGGAGGACGCCACGCTCGAGCCCTTCGGCCACGGGATGGTGCGGGCGGTCGTCCGCGGACCCGGCACCGACCCGGTCGCGACCGGTCTCGCGGCGTACGACGACGACTGGGTCGGCTTTCGCGGGGTCGAGGTCGCGCCGACCGAGCGCGGGCGTGGCCTGGCGCTGGCGGTCATGGCGGCGCTGGTCGAGTGGGGCACCTCGCAGGGAGCGACCACGGCCTACCTGCAGGTGACTGAGAACAACGTCGCGGCCCGCCGGCTCTACGAGGGGCTGGGATTCGCCACCCACCACGCCTACAGCTACCTCACGCCGGTCGCTCGCTGACCTCCGCGCGGACGGCGTCGGTGTGCTCGCCGAGGGCCGGCACCGGGTCCATCCGCGGCTCGGTCCCGACCACCGTCACCGGCGGCAGCATCGCCCGCATCTCGCCGCCCGGATGGCGCACGGGGCGCCAGCGGTCGCGAGCCTCGAGCTGGGGGTGGTCGGCGAACTCCCGCGGGGTGCGCACGAGCGCGTTGGCGACCCCGGCCGTGTCGAGGGCGGCCAGCACGTCGGACGCCGTGCGGTCGGCGAAGCAGTCGGCGAGGACGGCCGCCAGCTCCGGCTCGTGCTCGACGCGGTCGGAGTTGGTCAGGAACCGCGGGTCCTCGAGCAGCCCGGGCTGGTGCAGCACCCGCTCGCAGAGCAGCACCCAGTCGCGGTGGCTCTGCACGCACAGGAAGACCGGGCCGTCCGCTGCCGGATAGGACCCGTACGGCGCGATCGTGGCGTGGCGGGCGCCCGACCGTTGCCAGTCGCGGGCGCCGTCGCGGGACCAGTAGACCGGCTGGCTCATCCACTCGCCGAGCGCCTCGAGCATGGTGACCTCGAGCGTGCTCCCCTCGCCCGTCCGGTCGCGCTGCACCAGGGCGGCGAGGATCCCGGCGTAGGCGTACATCCCGGTCGCGATGTCGGCGACCGAGGCGCCGACCCGCGCGCCTGCCTCGGGAGACCCGGTCGCCTCGACCATGCCGGTCTCGCACTGCACCAGCAGGTCGAACGCCTTGCGCCCGGCGTACGGCCCCGGCTCGCCGTAGCCGGAGATGGAGCAGTGGATCAGCTCCGGTCGCTGTGACCGCAACGTCGCCGCGTCGAGCCCCAGCCGCTCGGCGGCGCCCGGCAGCAGGTTCTGCAGCACGACGTCGACCCGCTCGGTCAGTCGCGCCACCACGGCCCGGTCGTCGGGGTCCTTGAGGTCGAGCTCGACGCTCTCCTTGCCGCGGTTGAGCCAGACGAAGTAGCTGGACTCGCCGCTGACGGTCTCGTCGTAGTGGCGGGCGAAGTCGCCGATCCCCGGGCGCTCGACCTTGATCACCCGGGCACCGAGGTCGGCGAGGTGGCGGGTCGCGAACGGCCCGGCCACGGCCTGTTCGAGCGAGAGGACCGAGATACCGTCGAGCGGGAGCGTCATGGCCCCATCCTCGTACGACGGAGCCTCGTACCCTGACACCATGAGCCGTCTCATCGACCTCGCCGCCGACGTGGGCGAGGGCTACGGATCCTGGCGGATGGGCGACGACGCCACCCTGCTGCCGTCCCTCAGCTCCGCCAACGTCGCCTGCGGCTTCCATGCCGGCGACCCGACCCTGATGCGGCGCACCGTCGAGCTGTGCCGCGACCACGGCGTCGCGGTCGGCGCGCACCCCTCCTTCCCCGACCGCGTGGGCTTCGGCCGACGCACCCTGCAGATGTCCTACGACGAGCTCTACTGCGACGTCGTCTACCAGATCGGCGCGCTGGCCGGATTCGCCCGTGCGGCCGGCGTACCCCTCCGGCACGTGAGTCCCCATGGCCGGCTCGGCAACCTCGTGGTCACCGACGAGGCGTACGCCGCACCCGTCCTGGAGGCGATCGCGACCGTCGACGAGTCGCTGGCGGTGGTCACCTACTCCGGCGTGCTGGAGCGGCTGGCGCGCGAGCGCGGGATGCGGGTCGGCCTGATGGCGTTCCCGGACCGGGCCTACGAGGAGGACGGCACCCTGGTCTCGCGGCAGCAGCCGGACGCGGTCTTCCACGACGCCGACGTGATCGCCCAGCGCGCCCGCGCCATGGTCGAGAACGGCACCGTCGAGGCCCACACCGGCGCCGAGGTGGAGCTCGACTTCGACACCATCCTGCTCCACGGCGACAACGCCGACTCCGTCGCAGCAGCCCGGCACGTCCGCTCGGTGCTGGAGGAGGCCGGCGTGACCATCGCGCCCCTGACGGAGGTCCTCGAGGCTCGGTCGTGACCGGTCGAGCGGCGATCCACGACTACGGCGACGCGGCCGTCCTGGTCGAGCCCGAGGGTGACGCCGAGACGCAGTGGTCTGTCGCGCAGGGACTGGCACGGAGCCTGGTCGACGCCCCGCCCGACGGTTTCGTCGACGTCGTCGCCAGCTTCCGGCACGCCTTCGTCGCCTTCGACCCGCTGGTCACCGACCACGCCGCCGTGGCCGACGCCGTCCGGGAGCGGCTCGCCCACCCGGTGGCCGAGCCGGAGCCGCGGTCGTTCTCGATCCCGGTCTGCTACGGCGGCGAGCACGGGCCCGACCTCGACGACGTCGCCGAGGTCCTCGACCTGACCCCCGACGAGGTGATCGCGCTCCACACGGCACAGCCGTTCGTGCTGCGCTTCGTCGGCTCGCCGGTCACCGCACTGTTCGTCGAGATCCCCGACCTGCCGGCGGAGATCCCGCGGGTCGCCTCGCCGCGAGTCCGGATCACCCCCGGCTCGGTGGCCCTCAGCGGCCGGCAGTCGATGATCTACCCGGTCCCGTCACCGGGTGGGTGGCGTCTGATCGGGCGTACGCCGCTGCGGCTCTTCGACGTCACCGACCCCGACCTGGTCCCCTACCGCACCGGCGACCTGGTCCGTTTCGTCGCGATCGGCGCCGACGAGTGGGACGACCACGCCGGCCGGCGACCCGCAGCAGACGCATGAACGTCACCACGCTCACCGTCGAGCAGCCCGGCCTGACCACGGTGCAGGACCTCGGTCGGCCCGGGTACGGCCGGCTGGGCGTGGCCGCCAACGGCGCCGCCGACCGCTACGCCGCCGCCGTGGCCTCGGCCCTGGTCGCCAACGACGCGCACGACCCCCTGCTGGAGGTGACGGCCACCGGCTTCTCGTTCTCGGTCGACCGGCCCTCGCTCGTCGCGGTGACCGGCGCCGCCGAGGAGGTCGAGGTGGACGGGGCCGCCCAGCCGGTCTGGCAGACCCTCGCCGTCCCCGCCGGCGGCCGGGTCGCCGTCGCCGAACCCAGGCGCGGCCTGCGCAGCTATGTCGCCGTCGGTGGGCGGCTGCGGGCCGAGCCCACGCTCGGCAGTGTCGCCCCGGACCCGCTGCTCGAGGTCGGCCCCCGTCTGGACGCGGGCGAGAAGCTCGAGGTGGCCACCGGCTACGCCGGCCTCGACCACCCTCACACCGTGATCCCCGTGTTCCGGTTCCGCGTGGACCGGCCGGCGCTGAGCCACGACTGGTCGATCGAGGTCACGCCGGGCCCGGACACGGCGGAGTTCGGCGACGACGTGCTCGCTGACGGGGCGTTCGAGGTGGCTCCCGAGTCGGACTACGTCGGGCTGCGGTTGACCGGGTCGACGCGCACCCGGCAGCGCAGCAGCGAGATCCTGTCCCGCGGCGTACCCGTCGGCGCCATCGAGATCCCGCCCGCCGGCGGGCTGCTGGCGCTCCTGCGCGGGCGCCTGCTGACCGCCGGCTATCCCGTGGTCGGCGTGGCGACGACGGTCGCCGTCGACCGGCTGGCACAGGCCCGACCCGGAGACGTCCTCCGCTTCCGCGCCTGCACCCCGGCCGACGGGATCCGGACGGCCCGCGAGCAGGCCGCGACCCTCGAGCACCTCGGCCGCGGCGTCCGGGAGGCGATGGCGTCACTCGGGCTCGGCCGCGTCCACTGACGCAGGGGCGTGGCGGCTGGGTCTCAGCCGTCCGTGGCGTTGGGGTTGGTGCAGATGACGGTGTCGCTGGGGATGTAGGAGGTGTGGAACTTCTCCTGACGGACCAGCTCGGAGGAGCCCGGCTTGCGGAAGTAGCGCCACACGTCGATGTCGAACCCGCCGTAGCCCTCGTTGGGGTGGCACTGGAGCGTGTCGACCCGCCGCGTCTCGGGGCTGGTGAGGTTGTAGCGCTCCGACGCCGAGGTCGTGATGTCCCAGTACTTCGTCGAGTACATGCTCACCGTCACCACACCGGAGGAGCTGGGGGTGCTCGGCGTGACGTCGGCGGTGATCAGCACGCCGTACGGCGTGTCGTTCTGGAACCGCAGGTCGACCGAGCCCCAGGCGACCGTGGCCTCGCGGCCCACCGGGTAGCGGTCGATGTAGAACGAGTGGGGCTTGTGCTCGATGTCCTTGAGACCGGCGAAGAACATCGCGTTGAACGTGGTGGTCGCCATCTGCGAGACGCCCCCGCCGAGGTCGGTGACCAGGATGCCGTCGGAGATGACGTAGCCCTCGGTGAAGCCGTTCTCGACCGTCCGCTCCCCCACGATGCCGTTGAGGGAGAAGATCTCGTCGGGCTCGAGGATGGTGCCGTCGACGATCTCGGCGGCGCGCCCGATGTTGACGTTGCGGTATTCGGCGTAGGGGAAGTACGTCGTGAAGGTCGACACCCGCTCGGTGATCTCGAGCGCGCGGGCATCGGCGGTCGTGAAGTCGGCCGCCGCCGAGACTGCCTCGATCCGCTGCTCGCGCTCGCCGGACGGCTGGGTGACCAGGTCGAGGAAGGTGCGTTCGACGTCGGCCGGCCGGTAGGTCACGCCCGGCTTGGCGGGGATCACCCGCGGCTCGCCGTCCACCACGCGCACCGTCGCGTCGACCGGCTCACCGCTGCTGATCCGGGAGTCGAGCAACCGGGTGAGCTCGTCGCGGTCGAGGGCGGGGACCAGCTCGCCGTCGCGCGGCCTCAGCTCGAGCGCGTCGCCGTAGTCGCCTGGGGAGAGCCGGATCCGGGAGTCGCCGAAGAGCAGCGTCACCGGTCCAGAGACGGCCGGGTTGGCGAAGTCGTCGAGCGCCTCCTGGACGTCGCCGTCGTCGATCTCGGGCTCGGCCGACGTCAGGGTGAGCTCGACCGCAGCGGGGTCGCCGTCACTCAGGTAGCTCGACTCGATCTCGTCGCGCGCGGCCTCGGTGTCGAGCGCCTCGCCGGTGCGGGAGTCCTCGACCACCACCCGGGACCCCTGGAAGTCCACGCTGCCGTCACGGGGCGGGGTGCCGACCTGGGCGGCGAGCTCGTCGAGCGCCTCGGCCATCGCGTCCTCGTCGACGTCGAGGGCGGCGGGCAGCTCGTCGCCGCCGGTGTAGTAGTCCCACAGCCGGGCGGGTTCCCAGGACTCGCCGCCGCCGGCCGCCGCCACCGAGGCGGGGTAGTCGACGCGCAGCCCGGCCGCCGCAGGCCGGAGCGGGACCACCTCGCCATCCACGGCGACCTGGATCGGCTCGGTGGCGCGGTCGGCGAGCTCGGTCTCGAGCTCCTCGATCGCCTCGTCGGGGGTCATGCCGCCGATCTCGACCCCGGCCACGGTCGTGCCACGCGGGACCCGGTCGCCCGCGGCGAGATAGGCGGCGGCGTACGCGCCGGCGGCCAGCACCACCAGCCCGAGCAGCAGGAGCACGACCACGCGCCCACCCGGCTTCTCGCGCCCCCGTTGCTCAGTCACGCGCGTCATCGTAGGTCGTGCCACCCACGTGCTCGGGACGCGACTCACGCTTTGAATCGGCCGAGCGTGGTCGCGGGAGGGTGATCACGGCAGCGACCAGGACCACCAGGGCGAGCAGCAGCAGCAGGTAGCCCGGGGTGCTCGACGCGATCAGGTAGTCGCCCTCGGGCCGCGTGGAGACCCCCAGGAGCACCACGGCCACGAAGCCCAGCGCCAGCGGAAGCCGGGTCAGCCAGCCGCGACCGATCCAGACGAAGCTGGCCAGCAGCGCGGCCGCCGCCAGCGGCAGCCCCCACCAGAGCTCGTGGGCGACCACGGTCGCGGCTGCGGTCGCGGCTCCGACGAGCAGGAGCACCGGCGCCGCGGCAATCCGCAGTGCCCGATCGGTCAGCGTCCTCACAGACCCGCGAACAGGTCGGACTCGAAGCCGTCGTCGTCCGGCACCGGCGTGCCGCGCACGATGCGGTAGAACTCCTCGGCCCAGAACGCGTGGCCGCTCTCGCCGCCGCTGAAGAACGGGCCGTCGGCCTCGACCTGGGTGCGGTGCTCGGCCAGCGCCGTCATCTTGCGGCTCACGAAGGCCGAGCCGTCGACCCGCGCCGAGATCAGCTCGTCGGGTGTGACGAAGGGCGGCAGGTCTCCCTCGGGGTCCATGCCCTCGAACGTCTCGGTGTCGCCCGCCGCGCGCAGCTGGCGCAGGCTCTCGCGCATCCGGCTCTCCGACATCGCCGTCCAGTAGACCTTGGCGATCTCCCACGGTTCGCCCAGATCGAGCCGGTACGACGGAACGGCCGCCAGCGCGGCGGCGTACATCGCCGACCCGGTGGGCCTGGATGTGGTCGGGGTGGCCGTAACCGCCGAACTGGTCGTAGGTGACGAGCACCTGCGGCCGGACCTCGCGGATGATCTCGACGAGGTGGTCGGCGGCGGTGGTCAGGTCGGCGTGCCAGAAGGCGTTCTCGTGGGTCTCGTCGGCGGCGATCGCGTAGCCGTCCTCGTGCCACTTCATCCCGGAGTCGCGGAAGGTGCCGAACCCGCCGAGGAACCGGTGGTCGCGCACGCCCAGCACCTTCATCGCGGCGTCGAGCTCACCCCGGCGATGCGACCCGAGGCCGTCCTCCTGGTCGGCGGCGAGGTGGGCCAGCTCCGGCACGAGCACCTCGCCCATCTCACCCGCGGTGCAGGTCACCAGGGTGACGCCGCGACCCTCCTCGACGTAGCGCGCCATCGTGGCGCCGTTGTTGATCGACTCGTCGTCGGGGTGGGCGTGGACGAGCAGCAGGCGGTGGTCGGGCATGTCAGGCATGGGACCAGCCTACGGAGTCAGCAGCGCACGCAGCTCGGCGAGGAAGGGTCGGTCCGGCGCGAGCCAGTCGACCTGGTCGAGATCCTCTGGCGCCAGCCACCGGACGAGGTCGTGCTCGGTCGGCCGCGGCTCGCCCGACTCGATCCGGGCGGTGGCGACCCGCAGCGAGAAGTGCTCCCCGATCGGGACCTCCGCGGCCAGCCAGCCCATGACCGCGATGACGCAACCGAGCTCCTCACCGATCTCGCGCACCAGTGCGGCTTCCGGTGTCTCGCCGGGCTCGGCCTTGCCGCCGGGGAACTCCCACAGGCCGGCCGCAGCCGCCGGCGTCGTACGGCGGGCAGCCAGCACCATGCCGTGGCGCACGATCGCCGCGCCCACCACCGGTTGTCGGTGCTCCATGACGACATCCCACCATTCCCGGCCGTGGTCTACGGTCGCGACATGACCAGCAAGTTCACCGAGCTGGCGATCGACTGCGCCGACCCCCACGGACTCGCCCGGTTCTGGTGTGCGGTCCTCGGCTACGAGGTGCAGGACGAGGAAGACGGAGTCGTCACCATCGGCTCCCCCCTGGTGCCCGAAGGGAAGTCCCGTGTCGGCCCGGTGCCACCGACGTTGACCTTTGCGCGGGTGCCCGAGGGAAAGGTCGTCAAGAACCGGCTCCACCTCGACGTCAATCCCACTGACGGGGACCAGGACGACGAGGTACGTCGTCTGCTCGACCTGGGCGCTCGCCCTGCCGACGTCGGCCAGACCGGTGACGAGAGCTGGGTGTGCCTGGTCGACCCCGAGGGGAACGAGTTCTGCGTCCTGGCGGGCCGCCACCCTTGACCTGACGCCGTAACGTGCGCCCATGACCGGCGTCCACCTGTCGCGCAGCGACGAGAACGTCGCGGAGATCGACGGGCTGGCCGCGCGGCTGGGCGGCCGGGTCGGGCTCGACGGGGTCCTGGCCGACCTGGACCGACAGGCGCGGAGCTCTCGACTGGGTCGACTGCTCGGGCGGGCCGTGGACCAGGCGTGGACCTGGGAGGAACGCGACAACCGCGACCGCCGTTGGTGGCCGCAGGGGATCTCCACCTCGGCCGACGCGTCCGAGACGGAGGAGGTCGGCGGCCGCCGGCTGCTCGTGACGACGTGGTACTCCCACCAGGTCGACGGCGTCTCGCACGGCTCCCGAGTCAGCTTCGTCGACGTCGACACGCTGCGCTACCGACACGTCCTGCTCGTGACGGCGGAGATGGAGCCCCTGCACATCCATGCCGGCGGACTCGTCTGGTGTGGCCCCTACCTCCACGTCGCCGCCACCGCGCGCGGGTTCCACACCTTCCGGGTCGAGGACGTGATGCGGAGCGACCTCCACGGCCACGACTACGTGCTGCCGGTGCGGTTCTCCTACCGCGCCCACACCGACACCGGGCACGACCGGCTGCGCTACTCGTTCCTGTCCCTCGACCGCAGCGCGTCGCCGACGCTGGTCGCCGGTGAGTACGGCCGAGGGTCCGACACGACCCGGCTCGCGCGGTTCGACCTCGACGCCGAGTCCGCCCTGCCCCGGCCCGGCGACGACGGCTTCGCCCGCCCGGTCGCCCTCGACGAGGGTGGAATCGTGCAGATGCAGGGCGCTGTCGTGGCCCGCGGCCGCTACCACGTGACCGTCTCCCACGGGCCGTGGCGACCGGGATCGGTGTACGTCGGGCAGCCGGGCGACTTCACGGCGTACCCGCTCGCGGTGCCGATGGGACCCGAGGACCTGGCCTACTGGCCCTCGACCGACCGGCTCTGGTCGGTCTCGGAGCACCCCCGGCGCCGGTGGATCTTCTCGATGCGGCGCTCCTGGTTCGACTGACGACCTCGAGGGCGGGCCTGGCGCGTCAGCGCGAGCGCGGCAGGCGGGCGAGCTGGCGGCTCTGCGCGACCAGGCGGTCGGCGGCGTCCCACACCTCGCAGTCCTCCTCGAACATCCCGCCGGCGATGTTGCGGGTGGCGTGGCGGACCCGCAGCCAGCCCGGCACGGGGCGGGCGCGGACGTGGGCGGTCAGCTCCAGGGTCGGCGCCCAGCCCATCATCCCGAGCTCGAAGGTGACGGGGGGCAGCGCGTCGACGACCGTCAACAGGCTGATCGGGTCGGGCTCACGCTCCTCGGCGAGCCGGAACCAGGCCTGCAGCTCTCCGTTTCCGCTGGGCTGCCCGACCGCCCAGCCGACGTGGCGCGGGTCGAAGCGCATCTCGAAGCGCCCCATCAGCGGCGCCATCCGTCGCACCTCCTCGGGAGCGTCGGAGTTGGAGACGCACTCCTCGAGCGGCGGCAGGTCCGGCGGAGCTGCGGTCGTCCGGACGTCGTCGGGCAGCCGCGCGAGGTCGCCGTACGTCGCCAGGACGGTGATCCGGTCGGCGCCGTCCTGTCGCAGGTCGGCGGCCAGGGTGGCCACGCTCCTCCCGTCGCGCACGACGCGGGTGTGCACCGTCGCCGGGCCGGGCGCCGCGGCCGAGAGGTAGTAGGCGCTGACCGAGATCGGGTCCGGCTTGCCGGGGACCAGCTGCGCCAGCGCGTGCCCGATGACCGAGAGCAGGTAACCCCCGTTGACGGCGCCGCCGACCAACCAGCCGTCGGTGAGGTCCCCCGTGAACACGTCGGCGTCACGGGTGACGGCGATGTGGTGGTCGTACTCCGGCACGCGTCGAGCCTAGGAAACTCGGAACGCGGAACGAACAACCGGGTAACAAAACATCCAAAATCACATGGTTTGGGGCGGCTGCCCGACAGAATCGGTCTCCTCGGGACCAACCCAGGGAGCCCTCCATGATCCCCCCGCCCTCGGCTGCCCCGGCGCGCTCGGCACGCCGGATGCTGTGGGCTGCCCTGGTGGCCGGCATCTGGGTCGCGGCCGTGCTGATCCACGTGATCCGGCCCTCCGACCTGTGGGTGGCCGTCGCCTTCATCGGCGTCCAGGCCGGGGCAGCGGTGATGGCCTGGATCGGCAGCCTCAGTGCCGCCCCCGAGCGCCGGCTACCGGCGAGGCTCGTCGCCCTGGGTCTGGCGAGCAACGCCTTCGGCGAGCTGATGTGGTACACGGTCGTCATCGACAGCGAGTTCACGGACGCCTCGTTCGCCGACGTCGGGTGGCTGGTCGCCTACGTCTTCCTGATCGCAGCCCTGGTCATCTCCCTGAATCGTGCGCGGGCCGGCGTCCGACGCGACGTGGACTCCCTCATCGACGCCGCCACGATCGTCACCGTCAGCGTGATGGTGCTGTGGACCATCTCCGTCGCCTCGATCGCCGGTGACCCGTCGCTGACGCCCTTCATCAAGCTGGTGTGGTCGACGTACCCGATCGCCGACGCGATCCTGCTCGCCCTGGTGCTGCGGATCGCGACCAACCGTCGCGCGCGCCAGTGGATGGACCCGTGGTTCGGCGTCGGCGTGGTGGCGTGGCTGGTCGCCGACCTCGGCTTCCTCACGCTGCCGCTGTCGGACTTCAACGAGAACTGGGAGAACGCCGGCTGGATGCTCGGCGCGATCCTGATGGCCCGCTTCCACCGCGGCGGGCAGGCCAACGCCAGCCGATCGCTCGTGCACGACCACATGAGTGTGAAGCTGATCGTCGCGATCGGCCCGTTGTTCGCCGTGCCGGCGCTCCTGCTGCTCGACGTGCTGCTCGACCGGGAGGTCGACGTGTGGCCGCTGATCATCGGATCGGTGATCCTGCTGCTGCTGGCCCTGGTGCGCACCGCGCGGCTGCTCACGGCCCAGCAGCGCGCCCAGGAAGATCTCGAGGCCGCTCGCGACGCCGCCCTCCAGGCCTCCCGTGCGAAGTCCGAGTTCCTGGCGACCATGAGCCACGAGATCCGCACCCCCATGAACGGTGTCATCGGCCTGTCCCAGCTGTTGATGCAGACCGACCTCGACGAGCGACAGCGGCAGTACGCCGAGGGCGTGCACGGCGCCGGCGGGATGCTGCTCAACCTGATCGACGACATCCTCGACTTCTCCCGGGTGGAGAGCGCCGGCCTGGAGCTCGAGGTCGCGGACGTCGAGGTGGTCGACGTCGTCGAGGAGACCGCCGACCTGGTCGCGCCGTCCGCCCACTCCAAGCGCCTCGAGCTCGTCACCGAGTGCGACCCCCGGCTGCCCGAGCTCGTGCGGGGCGACGGGGCGCGGATCCGGCAGATCCTCTTCAACCTGGCCAGCAACGCCGTGAAGTTCACCGCGGCCGGCGAGGTCACGCTGCGCGTCCGGATGCTCGGTGAGCGCCACGGCCAGGCTGCGGCTCCGGTTCGAGGTCACCGACACCGGCATCGGGATCACCGAGGACGTCCGCGAGCGGCTGTTCGACGTCGTTCTCGCAGGGCGACTCGAGCAACACCCGGCAGTACGACGGAGCCGGGCTCGGCCTGGCCACGGCCAGCAAGCTGGTCGACCTCATGGACGGCGAGATCGGCGTCGACAGCGCGCCGGGCGTCGGCAGCACGTTCTGGTTCACGCTGGAGCTCGCGATCGTGAGCGAGCGGCAGCCGACCGAGCCGCGCCGCCTCGACGGACTGCGGGTGCTGGCCGTCGACGACAACCCCACCAACCGGCTGGTGCTGGGCGACCTGCTGCGCCAGTGGGGTGCCGAGGTCGACACCGCCGACGGCGCCACCTCGGCCCTGGCGATGCTGGCCGGCCACGTCGTCGTACGACGTCGCCGTCCTCGACATGATGATGCCGGTCATGAACGGCCTGGACCTGGCGACCCGGATCACCGACTCGGGCTGCCCACGGCCCACGCCTGGTGCTGCTGACCTCGGACCCGGAGGTGGACCAGGCCCGCGCGGCGCACGCCGGCTTCGCGGCCACGCTCACCAAGCCGGTGCGGTCGGCGCAGCTACGGGCAGTGCTGGCCGACCTCGCGGCGGAGCAGTCCCTGCAGGAGGAGTCCGGCGGCTCGGGCCGGATCCTCGTCGTCGACGAGAACCCGACCAACCAGCTGATCACGTCCGGCATGGTCGAGTACCTCGGCTACAACGCTTCCGTGGCGGCCGATGAGGTCGAGGCGCTGATCGCGCTGGCGCGGGTGCGCTACGACGCGGTCCTGATCGACTGCCGGCTGCCGGTCAGCGGCGAGCTGCAAGACCGCCCAGGAGATCCGGCGCTTCCACGGGGCCGGCGAACGCGTGCCGATCATCGCGATGACCGCCGCCGAGACCGGCGATCACCTCGCCGACCTGCACGAGGCCGGCATCGACGACCACCTCACCCGACCGATCGCCCTCGAGTCGCTGTCCCACGTGCTCACCCGCTGGACCAACGGAGACTCACGCTCCTGACCCGTCCTACCGCGCCAGGGCCTGCGCCGCCACCGCGAGGTCGTCGACGCCGCGCGCGAGCTCGTCGGGCCGATCGGTGGCCAGGTCGAGGTGGAAGCCGTACAGCGACGAGTCCACGAGTGTCACGATGCGCGCGACCCGGGCTGCCGGCGCGCCGCTGCGGACGGAAGTAGTCGCGCAGGGCCGTCGCCCACAGCTCGTTGCTCGCGCGGGCATCCGAGCGGTAGGGCTCCTCGCCGATCAGCCCGCTGGCCGCCGCCTGGCAGTAGAGCGTCAGCATCGAGCTCAACGGCTGCTCGCAGTAGGCCCGCCACAGCCGGTTGACGGCCGACCTGCACGGTCGGGGCGTCGGGGAGCGCCTCCACCTCCCCGATCGCCCGGGCAGTGGCGCGGGCGACGACCTCGGAGACCAGCGCGTCGCGGCTGTGGAAGTGGTAGATCAGCATCCGGTCGCTGGTGCCGATGGCCGCTGCCAGCGGGCGCAGGGTCAGCCCGATCAGGCCGTGCTCGAGCACGTGGTCGGTGACCTGGTCGAGCAGGTCGTCCCGGCGACTCATGCCTTCAGTGTAGCGAGTGCTACAGTTAGGTTCTGTAGCGACCGCTACATACGAGAGGAAGTCATGTACGTCGCCATCCTGCTGCTCCTGGCCGCGATCGGGATCGAGGTCGTCGCGACCGCGCTGCTCCCCCGCACCGACGGCTTCACCGACCCGCTGTGGTCGCTGGGCGTGGTGGCGGGCTACGCGGCCTCGATCTGGCTGCTCGCGATCGTCGTGCGCACCCTCCCGGTGTCCACGGCGTACGCCGTCTGGTCAGGCGTCGGTACCGCCGTCGTCGCGGTCATCGGCTACCTGTGGCTGGGCGAGCAGATGAGCCCGTTCAAGGCCGCTTCCCTCGCGTTGATCGTCGCCGGCGTGGTCGGTCTCAACCTCGCCGGCGCGCACTGACGTTCATCGCGTCCACTCGTACGGCGTCGTCGTCGACACCGCGACGAAGCCGTAGCGTTCGAGGATCGGGCGTGAGTACTCGGTGGAGTCACTGTGGATCAGCGTCTTGCCGGCGGCCAGCGCCGAGCGCGCCCGAGCGGCCGTCAGCGCCCGGTAGATGCCTCGTCGGCGCCACTCGACCAGGGTGGCTCCGCCCCAGATCCCGGCGAACACCGTGCCCGCGACCGGCTCCAGGCGACCGGCACTGATGATCCGTCCTTCCGCCTCCGCGACCCACAGCTCCATCCCGTCGTCGAGCGCCAGCCGCCGCAGCAGCGAGTCGGCCGTCCGCTCGGAGACCGGGTCACCGAAGGCCTCGTCCTGCATCGCGCTCATGGCGCGGACGTCCGGCTCCTCGGTCACCCGGCGCAGCGTCACGCCGTCGGGCAGTGGCACGTCGACCGCCAACGAGGCTGCCTCCCCGATCATGATCGACTCCGGCGTCTCGGCGACGAACCCGTGGTCGACGAGGGCCTCGGGGAGTCCTGGCGCCCGGTCGTGGCCGCGGGTCTTCCACTCCACGCGCTGGATGGCCGGGTCGGACCGGTAGTGCTCGAGCACGCTGGCCACCAGCGCCCTGAGGTCGTGGGCATCAGCCCCGCCGAGGTCGCGGTAGGTCACGAACCCCCGACCACCCAGGAAGGTGACGAGGCGCAGCGGCCCCATCCGTGCCACCGAGAGCGCGCTCGGGGTCTCGGCATCGGTGCGCAGCTGCTCGTCGTACGCCGCGAGGAGAGCGGCCGGGTCCGTCATACCGGCGCTAGTCGAGGTCGTACGCCGTCGCGTGGTGCGGCTGGTAGAGAAGCATGTCGTCCGCACCCGGCACCTGCATCAGCGCACCGCGCCCGAATCCCATCTCCTGCGGGTCGCCCCGGAACTCCGCGCCTCGGCCCGACAGCTCGGCGATCGTGGCGTCCAGGTCGTCGCACACGACCGCGATCGAGTGGTGCTTCGGCTGGCTCCACTCCTGGCCGCCGTGCACGCCCGAGGTCGGGTGGACACCCAGCTCGCTGCGACCGGTCCCGAAGATCAGCCAGTCGGCCGGGTCGTCACTCCCCGTCCCGGTGCCGCCGACACCGGCGTCGCCCTCCGAGCCCTCGGACACGAACGGCCACCGCAGCACGTCCTTGAAGAAGGCTCGTGTCGCCGTCGCGTCGTCGGAGTAGACGAGGGTGTGGATCGCGGTGATCATCCCCGCACTCTAGGACCAGTCCACCTCAGTCGTCGTACGCACCGAGCTCCGTGGTGTCCATGTACTGGCAGCCCGCGAAGTCGAACGGGCAGCCGGTCCAGTCGGGGACCTGCGGGGAGAGCATCACGTACCTGATCGCACCCACGTCAGCCACCGGAGAGGTGAGCGGAATCTCCACGAACTGGCCACGGTCGTCGACGGTGAACGTGCCCTCCGCGACCGGCGAGCCCCACGGGCCGGCCGGCGTCTCGGCGACGTAGATCTCGAAGTCCTCCGTCGAAGCGCTGCCCGGGTCACCGCAGGTGGCGCTCGGGTTGACGGCGAACGCGGTCGCGGTGATGGTCTGCGGCAGCTCGACCACGATCTCCTTCGGGTCGATGTCGGCCTCGCTCTCGGCAGGGCTCCCGTCGGCCGTCGTCTCGCTGCCCCAGCCGGCGCCCTGCGAGAGGTCGATCAGGTTGTCCGGACCGCAGCCGTAGTTGGTGTAGTCCGGCCCGGTGTAGCTGGCGATGCTGGCGCCGCCGCTGGCCGACGCCCAGTCGCGCCGGAGCGAGGCGTCGAACGTCGCCGTCTCGCCCGGTTCGACGGTGACGGCCTCGGACAGGGGCTCGTAGCCCGCCTTGGCGGCCACCACCTTGGGCCACGTCCCGGAGACCACGTCGGTGATCTCGTAGTTGCCGTCGGCGTCGGTCACGGCGGAGTACTCACTATGACCGGCGATCCGGACCACGGCGCCGGACAAGGGGCTCCCGTCGTCGGTGATGGTGCCGGCGATCGAGCCGGTCGGGGTCCCCGGCGGAGGCGGCGGGTTGAAGTCCGCCGCGGGCTCGGCGTCGGCGCCGTCGTCCGACCCGGCGTAGAAGCCGAAGCCGCGGGCGGCGAACGCCGCCCACAGCGCATCCATGTGGCTGCCGCCGTAGATCGCCTGGTCGGCAGCCATGATCGCGTCGCGCATGTCGAGCATCGACGGGTCATCGGTACTCAGCCGCATGCCTTCGGTGGTGATCGCCATCGTCACCCGGTGGCCGAGCTCCTCCCGGATGTCGAAGAGCGTCTGGGACCATGCCTCGCCGGCGGCGTGTACCTGGGTGCCGAGCTGGCCGTCACCCACGTCGTCATAGGTGTAGCCGCCGGGGTCGCCGGTGACGAACTGCACGCACGTGGCCGCGGCCTCGCCCAGCCCGCAGTCGATGGCCTCGGTGCGGGTGACCGCCTTGTTCTTGGCGAGGTAGAGGTCGAGGCTGAGCTCGCCGGGGTCGTCGGTGTTGGTGGCGAGCTGTCGCTTGAGCAGGTAGTCGAAGGCGTAGAAGTCGCTCCAGCCCTCGCCCATCCCGCCGGCCTGGTAGCTGTTCAGGGTCGAGCGGTTGTTGGAGTTCACGACCAACCGGTTCGACAGACCATGGGTGAACTCGTGGCCCAGCGTCAGGAAGTCGTCGGACGAGCTCGCCGCGAGGTAGGGGCTGTAGTTGAGATACATCTGCATCCGGGGCCGGCGACCGTCGGGCGGGGTGTTGAAGTTCGCGTTGTTGACGTGGTTGCCGTCGGGGAAGCCGTGGTCGGTGTCGGCGCCGTCGAGCCCGTTCAGGTCGACCGGGTCGTTGTCGCTGCGAGTGAAGTTGCCGCTGCTCCGGTTGAACCCGAACGGCGGCCCCGCGAGCCACTTGGCATACCTGCTGATGAGGTAGAGACCCTGGAGGGCGTCGTGCGCCTGGTTCTTGCGCCACGACCGGGCTGCGCTCGGATCCCAGCTGCACTTGTGGCGCTTCGTGCAGATCAGCTCTCCGGGCGCGGTCCGGAACGGCTTCAGCCGCATCCGGCGCGCCTCCTTGCGGGACTCGGGCAAGCTCGTCGTCTCACGCTTCTGGCGCTGGTCGTCGTCATTGAGGTCGGCCCAGACCGTGGCGTACTTCCCCTTGGGGAACTTCGCCTTCCGCAGCAGGAACCCGCGTTTGACGAGGTTCACGTGGTGCGCCCGGCCGCCCGACGACTCTCCGCGAGCGCCGGGGTAGTTCTCGTGGACGTACGCGTGGCCAGACCCTTCGAACGCCACGGTGGAGCGGCGGTAGAGCGTGGCGCCGTTCGCCGCGTCGATGACGTGCTCGTACGCCGTCTCCGAGCCGGGTTCGGTGTAGGTCAGCCAGCCCGGCCTGAGCCCCGTGGGAGCGAGGAACCACACGCGCTCGGCGGTGGCGCCGGGCCGCACGTCCGGGTCGGCGAGTCGGGAGTCGGTGACTGCCGTGCGGACCGCAGCAGCACGATCCATCCGGCTGTCGGGTGCCTTCCGGGCCAGGTCGGCGAGACCGGCGACCGGTGCCCCCTGCACCGAGATCAACCGGCCGGCCTGGTCGACGTGGGCGCGCAGCCCGTTGCCGAACACCCGGACGCCGGCGACCTGCTGCGCCCAGTACACATGGGTGATCCCGTGGAGGTCCGTGTACTGACGGGCGATCACCAGCGTGTCGAGGTCGCTCTCGTCCAGACCGAACCCGGCGAGGTGCTCGCGCACGAAGCCGAGGGCAACGGATGCGGCGCTCCGGCCGCTGGGAGGGGTCAGCGACGTCCGGCCCGAGACCTGGTCGGGCGTGCCCGTCAACGGGTCGATGTCGATGACTGCTTCGGTGCCGACACTCCTGCTGAGCCGGCGGACGGACTTGCCGTTCTCCCGCACCTGACGGGTGGTAGCCGCGGCGCGGCGGTCACCGGCCACGAGACGGGCGTCGTAGTTGCCGAGCAGCTCTCCGCTGCCGGGGCGGGCGGCGAGCCGTGGCGCTCCCGGATCGTCGGCGGCGCCGCCCGACTGACCGGTCACCACAAGGGTTGCGACCGCCAGGACGGCCACCGCCCCGGCGCCCAGCCACGTGCGACTCGTGGATCGTGAAGCCGACAGGTTCATCGTGGGTCCCCCGAAGTTCGTCTGGTCCTGCCCTGGCCGCTCCCAGCGGCATCGACTGTCAGACCCTAGACCCGGATGTTCTCGAGAGGGAGGGTCGGAACAACAGAATTCTGGTCAGTCTCCGCAGCGGTCCGCCGTCTACCGGACTCGGGCACGACTGGGTCACCCGATGATCTCGTCGTCAGTGATCAACCAGGAGCTCTCGCCCTGTTCCAGGTAGATCCGTCGCACCTCGTCGTCGGAGCCGTTGTAGAGCAGCGTGACGTCGACGGCGCGGGGGCCCGCAGGGGCGGTCTCCTGGACGGTCACGTCGTCCACCGTGGACCAGAACCCGTCGTAGTCCGCATAGCTCGTGCGCTCTTGGTAGGAGGGTGAGAGCAGCTCGTAGCCGGCTCGGGTGTCCTCCGGGAGCACGGCGTAGTAGTCCTCGACGAACTCGGTCCGCCCGGCTGCGCCGGCTGGGGCGCTTCCGGTGGATTCTGTGGGTTCCTCGGTCGTGGGCTCGGTCTCCTCGGGGGTGCTGTCCGCGGTGTTCTCGGGCTCTGGGTCGCTCGCTGTCGGTGACGAGTCCTCCCCGCGCGACCCGTCTGCTGCGGGTGGGCCCGCCGGGTCGTCGGCGAACAGGACGAGGCCCACGATCACCATGGCGAGCAGCGCGACCAGACCCGCCGCGAGCAGCCCGGCCCCACTGACCCGTCGCCGGGGCGGTGGCGCAGACGTGGGGACCGCGCCTGTTCCAGCCTCCTCGGGCGCCGGGTCGCGTGGCGCACCCGAGGCTGCTGCGGCGGCAGGAACGGGCTCGGTCACAGCGAGGACCGGCGTTTCCTTCGTGGTCTCCTCGCCGTGTGCGGGGTGCTCCTCGAGCCGGTGCAATGCCGGGACCACGTCGGCCATGGACCAGCGTGAGGTCGGATCCGGGTCCAGCATCCGGCGGATCGGACCCGCCAGGGGTCCGGCCCGCTCGGGCGACGGCGGCTCCGAGGCGGCGGCGATGACCGCGAGGAGCGCCAGCGCGTTGCCCTTGTTCTCGAACAGCGGCCTACCCTCGACCGCGGCGAAGAGCGTCGCGCCGAGCCCCCACACGTCGGACGCAGGACCGGGATCGTCACCCCGCGCCACCTCGGGTGCGAGGTAGGCCGGGGTTCCCGACAGCATCCCGGTCTGTGTCAGGGTGGCGTCACCGGCCGTGCGAGCGATCCCGAAGTCGGAGATCTTGGCCACGTCACCCTCGGCGACGAGGATGTTGCCCGGCTTGACGTCACGGTGCACGGTGCCCAGCTCGTGGGCGGCAGCCAGCCCCTCCGCCACCTGGACGCAGATCCGCGCCGCACGGGTGGGTGGCAACGGTCCGTCCTCGCGCATGAGCTGCGCAAGTGTCCGGCCGGGCACGTACTCCATCACCAGCCAGATGTGGTCGTCCTCCGCCACTGCGTCGTAGACCGAGACGACATGAGGATGGTTCAGGGCCGCGGTCGACCGAGCCTCGCGCAGCGCGCGGGCCTGGTCGGTGACCGACTCACCGGGCGTCCGACCGACCTGCTTGACGGCCACCTCACGGCCGAGACGCTCGTCCGCGCAGTGGTAGACGGCGCCCATCCCGCCCCGTCCTGCCTCGTCCAGGACGCGGTAGCGGCCAGCGATGACATCAGGACGTTGCGGCATAGCACCGGACCGTACCCACACCCGGCGCCGACGAAACCCGCCCGCCCGTCCGGGCGCACCGCGGCCCCGCCCTACGGGTGCGGGACGGGGCCGTCGGTCGAGGTTGCGGGCGTCGGTACCGTCCCCACCACCGGCAGGCAGAGGCTCCGGCCCGTGGATCTACACGTTGAAGCGGAACTCCACCACGTCGCCGTCGGCCATGACGTAGTCCTTGCCCTCCATCCGGACCTTGCCGGCCTCCTTGGCCTTCAGCATGGAGCCGGCGGCAAGGAGGTCGTCGAAGCCGACGACCTCGGCCTTGATGAAGCCGCGCTGGAAGTCGGTGTGGATGACGCCGGCGGCCTCGGGCGCCGTGGCACCCTTGCGGATCGTCCAGGCGCGCGACTCCTTGGGGCCGGCGGTGAGGTAGGTCTGCAGGCCGAGGGTGTCGAAGCCGACGCGGGCGAGCTGGTCGAGGCCGGACTCCTCGATGCCCATCTCGGCGAGCATCTCGCGGGCCTCGGCGTCGTCGTCGAGCTCGACCAGCTCGGCCTCGAACTTCGCGTCGAGGAAGATCGCCTCGGCGGGAGCGACCAGGTCGCGCATCTGCTGCTTGAGGGCCTCGTCGGAGAGCTCGTCGGCGTCGCAGTTGAAGACGTAGATGTAGGGCTTCGCGGTGAGCAGGGACAGCTCGCGCAGCAGGGTTCGATCGACGTCGGCCGCGAGCACCGGCGTACCGGCTTCGAGGGCGGTCTGGGCGTCCCTGACCGCCGCGAGGGCGGGCTGCAGGTCCTTCCGCATCCGGGCCTCCTTCTCCAGCCGCGGGATCGCCTTCTCGACCGTCTGGAGGTCGGCGAGGATCATCTCGGTCTGGATGGTGGAGATGTCGCTGGCCGGGTCGACCTTGCCGTCCACGTGGGTGACGTCCTCGTCGCGGAACACCCGGGTCACCTGGCAGATCGCGGCCGACTCACGGATGTGCGACAGGAACTTGTTGCCGAGCCCCTCGCCCTCGCTCGCGCCGCGCACGATGCCGGCGATGTCGACGAACTCCACGGTGGCCGGCAGCACCCGCGCACTCGAGAAGACCTCGGCCAGCCGCGGCAGCCGGTCGTCGGGGACCCCGACCACCCCGACGTTCGGCTCGATCGTCGCGAACGGGTAGTTCGCCGCGAGCACGTCGTTCTTGGTCAGGGCGTTGAACAGGGTGGACTTGCCCGCGTTGGGAAGTCCGACGATGCCGATGGTGAGGGCCACGGGCGGCGATTCTAGGGCCGCCCCGCCGACGACTTCGAATCCCCGACATGGGCGTGGCACCCTTCACGCCATGCCCGCCGAGCCGACGACCGCCCCGTGGTGGCGCCGGATCGACCCCGGCGTCGGCCTGTGGCTGCTGGCGGCAGCAGTGGTCTGGGGAGTCCGCGGCTTCCAGGGCGACCTGGGCCGCGACCAGGCGCTCTACGTCTACGCCGGACAGGCCGTCGCGGACGGAGCGCCGCCGTACGTCGAGGTGATGAACCGGTCCGGACCGCTCGCAGCGCTGCTGCCGGGGGCAGGCATCGCGCTGGGTCGACTGGTCGGCCTCGACGACGTCGTCGCGGCACGCGTGCTGTTCCTGGTCCTCCTGGTGCTCACACCTCCTCTCGTCTACGTGCTGGCCCGCGACGTCTTCAGCTCCAGGCTCGCCGGATCGACGGCGGCTGCCACCCTGCTGGCGTTCCCGGGCCTGGCGCTCTCCGCGACCGACGGCCCGCAGAGCAAGCAGGCCATGCTGGTCCTGCTGGTCGTCGCCCTGCTGCTGCTCACCCGACGCCGGTGGCTGTGGGCCGGAGTGGCCACCGGCCTGGCGACACTGGCCTGGCAACCGGTGGTGATCGTCCTCGTGGTCGTCGCCTCGGTGCTGGCGCTCCTCTCGTCCGGCGACCTCCGGCGACGACTGACGGGACTGGTCCGTTTCGTCGCCGGCGGCGCGCTCACGCTGGGCGTGACCGTGGCCTATTTCTTCGCGACCGGGAGCCTCACCCCCTTCGTGGAGGGCTACTGGGGCATCAACGCCCGCTACACCGAGCAGCAGGGGCTGGCCGCCAGGCCCGTCGACGGGTGGAACTACGTCACGGAGTGGTTCGGCTGGACGGTCGCGTTGCTCTTCGCCGGCCTGCTGTTGTCCGTCGCCCTGGGGCTGCGGGCGGCGATCCGGCGCTCCGGGCGCGACGCCGACGTGGCCGCGTTGGGAGCCGGGACGCTGGCCGGCGTGGGCTGGAGCATGATCGCGTTCAACGGCGCGCCGGACTCCCTGGTGGTCCTGCCGATGGCGGCGATCGGACTCGGCGGTGGTGTCGCACTGGCCGGCGAGCTCCTGCCCGAGCGGTGGCAGCGACCGCTCGGAGTGGTGGTCGTCGGCTGGGTGGTCCTCGCCCTCGTGGCCACGCTCCACCTCACCTGGACGAGTCGCGAACAGCTGCTGGCCGCGGAACGCGCCGACGCCGAGGCGGTCTTCGAGGGACAGCCCGACGACGCCACCGTGTTCGTCTTCTACGCACCGCAGCCCCTCGCCCTGACCGGCCGGAAGAGCATCAGTCGCTTCGTCCTCTTCGGGGAGGGCATGAAGGACTACGTCGCCTCGCAGTGGGACGACGGCTTCGACGGCTTCGTCGCCTGGGTGCGCGAGGAGCAACCGGACGTGATCATCGTGACCGAGCGGGGACTGGTGGGCAAGCTGCGTCCACTCAGCCGTGACTACGTCGAGCTCGGCGGCACCGATGGCTACCGGGCCTACGTGCCCGCGGACGAGACACCCCAGCGATAGCCTCACCCGGTGCGCCTCGCAACCTGGAACGTCAACTCGCTCCGCTCCCGCATCGACCGGGTCGAGGCGTTCCTGACGCGGCACGACGTCGACGTCCTGGCCCTCCAGGAGACGAAGGCGCGCGAGGAGCAGCTGCCCCTGATGGGCCTGCAGGCGATGGGGTACGACGTGGCCGCGGCCGGCTACAACCAGTGGAACGGCGTGGCCGTGATCAGCCGGGTCGGGATCGAGGACGTCGAGGTCGGCTTCCCCGGCATGCCGACCTGGGGCGAGCCCACCGCAGCCGAGGCGCGGGCGATCGGGGCGACCTGCGGCGGAGTCCGGGTCTGGTCGCTCTACGTGCCCAACGGGCGCAAGGTCGACGACCCCCACTACGTCTACAAGCTCGACTGGCTGGCCCGGCTGCGCGAGGCAGCCGCCGAGTGGCGCGACTCCCCCACGGCCCTCGTCGGCGACTGGAACATCGCGCCCCAGGACGACGACGTCTTCGACATGGCGGCCTTCGCCAAGGACACCCACGTGACCCCGCCCGAGCGCGCGGCGTTCGCGGCGTTCGTCGACGACGGCTACGCCGACGTCGTCCGTCCCCACACGCCCGGGCCCGGCGTCTACACCTACTGGGACTACTACCGGCAGCGCTTCGAGAGGAACCGCGGCATGCGGATCGACTTCGTGCTCGCCTCGCCGCCGCTCGCCGAGCGCGTGACCGGCGCGTTCATCGACCGCGACGAGCGGGCCGGCTCCGGAGCGTCCGACCACGCGCCCGTCGTGGTCGACCTCACCGCCTAGGCTGACCGGGTGCTGCTGCAGCGGGGGGACGACCGAGTGGAGCCTGCCTCGCGTCTGGGACGCATCGACTGGTGGGGGCCGCTGCTTGCGGCGATCGGCGTCCTGATCTTCCTGCTCCACGGGTTCGGCGGACTGCTCACGCGCGACCTCGCGCTCTATGCGTACGGCGGGCAGCAGTTCGCCGAGGGCGTGCCGCCGTACGTCGGGGTGCTCAACCGCGCCGGACCGCTGGCCCACATGGTGCCGGGCTTCGGGGCGATGATCGCCCGCGCGCTGGGCACCGACGACCTGATCACGATGCGGGTGCTGATGATGGTGCTCTCGACCATCGCGGTGTGGCTGACCTACCTGCTCGGGCGTGACGCCTTCCGCTCGCGGCTGGCCGGCGTGGCGGCGGCGGCCACCCTGCTCACGTTCCAGGGCTTCGTCACCTACGCGACCGGAGGCCCGCGCGAGAAGACCACGATGATGCTGATGGTCGTCTGCGCGCTGCTCGCCGTGGTCCACCGGCGGTGGGCGTGGGCCGGCGTCGCCGTCGCGCTCGCGACGCTGACCTGGCAGCCGGCGTTCGTCGTCGGCACTGTCGCTGCGGTGACGGCCGTGCTCGTCGGCCTTCCCGGCCGGCGCAAGATCGGCGGTCTGCTGTGGTTCGCCTTCGGCGGAGCCGTGGCGACCGGGGCGATGGTCGCCTACTTCGTCGTGGTCGACGAGCTCCAGGCGTTCCTCGACGGCTTCCTGTTCCTCAACGCGACCTCGACCCGCCAGACCGGGCTGATCGAGTGGCTCGGGCTGGCGCCCGGGGAGATGATCGACGGCTACGGCTGGTCGCTGGTGCTGATCCTCGCCGGGCTGGTGGCCACCCTGGTGCTGGCCGCGCGGTCGTGGCGCGCGGGCGAGCGCTCCACACCCGAGGGCGCGGCCGTGATCGGGTTCGGGGTCGCCACCGTCGGGTCGTTCCTCTGGTGCTTGAACGCGTTCAACGGCTGGGCCGATGCGGTCTTCGTGCTGCCGCTGGCCGCCGTCGGCTTCGGCGGCCTCGTCCACGCACTGGTGAGCCGCACCAGCCCCCGCCGGGCGACCCGGATCGTCGCGGCGTACGCCGCCGTCGTCCTCCTCGCGACGGCGATCGACACCTGGGTGACCCGGCCCGACGACCTCGCCCCGATGCGCGCCGAGACGGAGGCGATGCTGGCCGAAGCCGGTCCCCAGGTCAGCGTGCTTTCGGTGGGCGCCCCGCAACCGCTGGTCCTCGGTCAGCTGCGCAACCCGCTGCAGCACCAGATGTTCATCGGCGGGCTCGCCGAGTACCTCGACGAGACCTGGCCCGGCGGGCTCGAGGCGATGGAGGCGGTGGTCAGGCGCGAGCAGCCGACGTTCATCACGATGGACCACCCGACCTGGTACGGCTGGCTGCGGTCCCTGATCCTGCGCGACTACCGCAAGATCGGGACGACGCTCGACTTCACCTGGTACGTCAACCGGAGCGTCGGCGAGGAGGAGATCACGCGGCTGACGCGGATCCTCGACAGCGGTCCGTGACGACCCGCCCGACGGCTGTGACACGATCCCTGCCATGACCGCGCCGGACCAGCTGCTCGACCGCGCGAGCTTCACCTACTCGATCGTCATCCCCGTCTTCAACAGCGAGCCGATCGTCGGCGAGACCATCGACCGCGTGGTCGAGGTGTTCACGGGTGCCGGCCTGGCGTTCGAGCTGATCCTCGTCAACGACGGCAGCACGGACGGCAGCTGGGGCGTGATCTCCGAGCGCGCAGCCCGGATCCCGGGCGTGATCGCGCTCGACCTGCTCAAGAACTACGGCCAGCACTACGCCAACCTGGCCGGGCTCACCCACGCGACCGGCGACTACGTCATCACCATGGACGACGACCTGCAGAACCCGCCCGACCAGGCACTCGTGCTGATCGACAAGGCGATGGCCGGCCACGAGGTCGTCTTCGGCCAGTTCCAGCAGAAGGCCGCCGCGGGGGTCCGCCGCATCGGCAGCAAGCTGATCGGCCAGATGAACAGCCGGATCTTCGGCAAGCCGGCCAACCTGGTCGTCACCAACTTCCGGATCCTGCGGCGCGACGTCGTCAACCGGATCATCGCGTCCCGCACGGCGTACCCCTACATCACCGGGCAGGCGCTGATGTACTCCGGCGACCGCGCCAACGTCACGGTCCGTCACGACGCGCGGCCGGTCGGCAAGAGCAACTACAGCCTGGTCCGGATCGTGCGGCTGGTGCTCACCATCCTCTTCAGCTACAGCTCCTGGCCGCTGCGTGCCGCCGCCGTGCTGGGTTTCGCGATCTCGGGGCTGAGCTTCGTGCTCGGCGGCTACCTGGTGCTGCGCGGCGTGATGTCGGACGCCACGGTGCCCGGCTGGACCTCGATCATGGTGCTGGTCTCGCTGTTCGCCGGCTTCATCATCGCGCTGCTGTCGATGATCGGCGAGTACGTCGTGCGCACGCTCCAGACGGTGAGCACCGAGGAGTCGTTCCACGTCGTGCGCCGGGTGGCTGATGATCGAGACACTTCCTGGTCGTCGGGGCGCAACGCTGCGGCACGACGTACCTCCACGACCTGCTCGCGGGCCACCCGCAGATCGCGATGGCTCGCCCGGCGCGGCCGGAGCCCAAGGTGTTCCTGCGCGACGAGCCGGTCGACGCCGCCGCCTACCGCGCGGAGTTCTTCGGGCACGCCGACGAGGCGGACGTGCTGGGCGAGAAGAGCACGTCCTACCTCGAGGCGCCCGGCGTGCCGGAGCGGGTGGCCGCCTCGCTCGGCTCGCCGCAGATCGTGGCCCAGCTGCGCGACCCCGTCGCCCGGGCCGTGTCCAACTGGAGCTTCAGTCGCGACCACGGGGTCGAGGACCGACCGCTGGCCGAGGCGCTGCGCGCCGACCTGGCCGCCCCGCGCGAGTGGGACAGGACGGCGTCGTCGGTCTCGCCGTACGCCTACGTCACGCGGGGCCGCTACGCGGACGACCTGGCCCGCTGGGTCGGCCGTTTCGACGTCCACGTGCAGTTCCTGGAGGAGCTGCTCGACGACCCCGACACGATCGGCGACCTCTTCGGCTGGCTGGGCGTCGACCCCGACGCCCGGCCCGACGTCGGCGACGCGCCCGTCAACGCCAGCTCGGCGGTGGGTTCCGAGCCGGACGACGTGCTGGACGACGAGCTGGTGGCCGACCTGCGTGCCCACTACGCCGACAGCGACGCGGCGCTCGCCGAGCTGCTCGGCCGCGATCTGCCCTGGAAGGAATCATGAACGACATCCCGTTCAACCGACCCGAGGTCGCCGGCCGCGAGCTCGACCTGATCCGTGAGTCGATCGAGAGCGGCCACACCTCCTCCGGAGGCGCCTTCTCCAAGCGGGCGGGCGCGATGCTGAAGGAGGCGACCGGCGCCGGCGAGGTGCTGCTCACGACGTCCTGCACCGCCGCCCTCGAGCTGAGCGCGATGCTGCTCGACCTCGGCCCCGACGACACGGTGATCGTGCCGTCGTTCACGTTCACCAGCAGCGCCCTGGCCTTCGCCCGGCAGGGCGCCCGCATCCTCTTCTGCGACATCGAGCCGGTGACGCTCGGGCTCGACCCCGCCCACCTCGCCGACCTGCTCGACGACAGCGTGCGGGCGGTGGTGGTCGTCCACTACGCCGGTATCGCCTACGACGTCGGCGGCGTACGTCACGCGCTGGCCGACCGGCCCGACGTCGTGGTCGTCGAGGACGCCGCCCACGGCCTCTACGGCGCGTGGCAGGGTGAGCGGCTCGGCAGCCTCGGTCGCTTCGCCAGCCTGTCGTTCCACGAGACCAAGAACTTCACGTGCGGCGAGGGCGGCGCCCTGCTGCTCAACGACCCGTCGTACGTCGACCGCGCGCGGGTCCTCTACGACAAGGGCACGAACCGGCAGGCGTTCTTCCTGGGCCAGGTCGACAAGTACTCCTGGCGCGACAACGGCTCCTCCTTCGGACTGTCCGACACACTCGCGGCCTACCTCGTGGCGCAGCTCGAGCAGGCGGAGTCGATCCAGTCCCGGCGTCGCGCCGTCTTCGAGGGGTATGCCGCCGCGCTGGCCGAACCGGCCGCCGAGCTGGGCGTGAGGCTTCCCGTGGTGCCGGAGGGCAGCGACCCGGCCTGGCACCTGTTCTACCTGCTGCTCCCCGACGCGGCCATGCGGCCGGTGGTGATGGGCGCGCTGCGTGACCAGGGGATCGCGACGACGTTCCACTACGTGCCGCTCCACGACTCCGAGGGCGGACGGCGGTTCGCGCGCCGCCCCACCGAGTGCCCGGTCTCGAGCGACGTCAGCTCCCGGCTGGTGCGGCTGCCGTTCTTCAACACACTCACCCCGGGCGAGGTGGAGCGGGTCTCGACCTCTCTCGTGGCGGCCGTCAAGAAAGCCTCATGACCACCCCACGGGGACCCGGAGGGCGGGCAACGGGTGGGGTCGGCCTCGATCGACCAGCCTGACTACTGGTGGTACCGCGCCCGCGCCGACCTGCTCCACGCCGCGCTCGGCGACTTCGCCACGACGACCGCGCGGGTGCTCGACGTCGGCAGTGCCGACGGGCCGAGCGTGCCGTGGCTGCGTGGCGACCAGCACGTCACGGTCGACCTCGACCCGCGCGGGCTGCGTCCGGGAGAAGGCGTGTGCGCCTCGGCGCTCGCGCTGCCCTTCCGCGACAGCAGCTTCGACCTGGTCAGCGCCTTCGACGTGGTCGAGCACTGCGAGCCGGAGTCGGTCGCGCTGGCCGAGCTGGGACGGGTGCTGACGCCCGGGGGTCGGCTGCTGCTGTCGGTCCCCTCCTACCAGTGGGCGTGGTCCGACCACGACGTCCGCGCCGGCCACCACCGCCGCTACACCCGGCCCCGGCTGGTCGCCGCGGTGGAACGAGCCGGCTTCGTCGTACGGCGGGCGAGCTATGGGTTCGCCGGGGTGTTCCCGGTGTTCGCGGCCGAGCGGCTCGCGCGCCGGGTCAGGCGTCCCGCCGAGAGTCACTCGCTGCCGGAGCCGTCCGCGACGCTGGAGAAGGTGCTCCTCGGGTTGTCCCGGGCCGAGGCGCGCTGGTTGAAGGGGCACGACGCGCCGTTCGGGTCGTCAGTGTTCCTGGCGGCCGACAAGCCCGCTGCCGACGCGGTCTGAGCGCCACTCCACCAGCAGGAACCCGAGCCACGCGACGGCCTCGACCACGACGAACGTCCAGCAGGTGCGGGCCAGCTCCGAGCCGGGCACCAGCAGGAAGGTGACCAGGCCGAGCGGCGCGGCGGCGAGCCAGACGTGGGCGACGGCGACGGGGCGGCCACGTGCGAGCAGCCCGACGGTGAGGACGAGGTTGGCGAGCGCGAACACGCTGCCGACGGCGACCAACGCCGTGTTGCCGCGGTCGAGGCTGACCCCGTCGCCGAAGATGAGCTCCATGACCTCCGGCCCGAGCCACGCACCCCCGAGTCCTCCCAGCCCGGCCGTGACCAGCGTCGCCACGATCAGGCCCTCGCGGACGCGACGCAACGCGTCGTGCTGCCCGGCCCCGACCATCCGGGTGAGCCGTCCGGTCAACGCCGCGACCAGGCCGAGCGCAAAGGTGTAGGGCGCCCGGAACAGCGCCAGCGCCGCGAACAGGGCGGTCACCTGGGCCGGCGCACCACCGACAGCGGCGAGCAGCACGGGTCCGCCGGTCAGCGTGACCTGGGCGAGCAGCTGACCGGCCGATGCTCCTGACAGGAAGGTCAGCGGGGTTCCCAGTCCCCCCGATCCGGTCCGGCGCGGCACGAGGGCGGCCGGCCACAGCAGCGTGGCCGCCGCGCCGAGGACCAGCGCCACGCCGTACGCCGTGGGGCTCTCGCTCCCGCGCAGGACGAGCACCGCTGCCAGCAGGCACCGCAGCCCGTTCTCGAGCACCAGGCAGGTCCCGAGGGCGACGAACTGCTGGCGACCGCTCAACGTGCCGCGGACCAGTCCGACGACACCCGCACCGAGGCCGATGCCGACCACCAGCAGCGGGAACCAGTCGCCGTCGGGGCCGAACAGCCGCTCGCTCGCGAGCCACGCGCCGAGCCCCGCGACCACCGACGCGCCGACGACGGCGGCCACGACCCGCGGCAGCCCGCGGCGGACGGCGGCCTCGCCCGCGTCGAGTGCGGCGGTGCGGGTGATCCAGTGCTGCACCGGGAAGGTGAGCGCTGCCCCCGCGAAGCTCCACCACGCCCACAGGACCGCGACCGGCGCCGCCGGCCCTGCCCCCAGGGCGCGGGTCACGAGGGCGAAGAAGACGTAGGCGAGCACCCCGGAGACCAGCGACCCGACAGCGAGCAGGGAGGCGCCGCGTCGGTCGCGTGGCTGCGCGACCGGCCCGGCGGTCGTGGGATCGGTCATGGCCCGGCCGATTGTGCCTGTGATCGGTCGTCCCTGACGAAATGGCTGGCGACACGCCCCGGATGACAGCCGTTTCGTGAGGGGCTATCCCCTCTCGGGACCGACCCTGTCAGTGGCTCGAGTCATGCTCGCCGTATGGACACAGTCTCGTGGATGGTCGCCCTCACGTTGGGGCTGCTGCTGGGTGCCGCACTCGGGGTTCTCTGGGCCCGGTCGCGGCCCAGCATCGCCGCGGGCATGGTCGAGCAGGCCGAGGTGATGCAGGGCCTCGACCGGCTGAGCGACCAGATGATCGAGATCGACCGGCAGCGCGCGAGCTGGCAGGGCGAGTTCCGACAGCACGTGACCGACCTCCAGCACGAGACGCGCAGCCTGTCGACCGCGCTCCGCAAGCCCCAGGTGCGCGGGCGGTGGGGCGAGCTCCACCTGCGGCGGGCCGTCGAGCTCGCGGGCCTGGTCGACCGCTGCGACTTCCGTGAGCAGGTCCGGGTCGCCGACGGCGCGCTGCGCCCCGACCTGGTCATCCACCTCGTCGGCGGCCGGGAGGTCGTGGTCGACGCGAAGGTGCCGCTCGACGCCTACCTCGACGCCACCGGGTCCGACGACGGCGCCGTCCGGGCCGACGCGGTGACGCGCCACGCCCGCCAGCTGCGACAGCACGTCGACGCGCTCGGGTCCAAGGCCTATTGGCGGGCGCTGCCCGAGACCCCGGAGTTCGTGGTCCTGTTCGTGCCCGCCGAGTCGTGCCTTGCAGTCGCGCTCGACGCCGACCGCGACCTGATCGAGTACGCCGCCGAGCGACAGGTCGTCCTCGCCTCGCCGACGACCCTGATCGCGCTGCTGCGCACGGTCGCCCACGGCTGGCGCCACGAGGCGCTGGCCGACCAGGCGCGCGAGATCCACCAGCTCGGCCGTGACCTCCACGAGCGACTCGGCACGCTCTCCGCGCACGTCGACCAGGTCGGCCGATCGCTCAACGCCGCGGTCGGCCACTACAACGCTGCCGTGGGGAGCCTCGAGTCGCGGGTCCTGGTCTCGGCCCGCCGGTTCCGCGACCTGGCGGTCACCGACGACGACCTGGCCGGACCGCGGCAGGTCGAGGCGGGGTCCGGTCCCTCGGCGCGCCGCCGACCGACGAGGACGACGTCTCTTACCGTGGACCGTGCCCGTTAGTGCCCCGCACGCAAAGCCTTCTGGCGCTTCGCGCCACCATGGCACGCACCTCGCTGCGTTGGCGTCGCTCGGATTACGTCCAGTAGGCCAGCGCTCCGCCGCCTTGCGAGGCACCCACCCTGAAGACGCCAAGCATCAAGAGACTTCACGTGCCGGGCACTAGTCCCGCGCCGACGGGTCGCACCCTCTGGGAGGAGGGCCGCGAGCCGGGTCGGCAGATGATCGCGCTCGCCGCGGCGCTCGCGCTGTCGGCGGTGGTGCTGGACGTCGCGCTGGGTGAGGGCCTCGGCCTCGTCTTCGACGTCTGCTTCGTCGCGCTCTGCGTGGCGGTCGCGCTGCTGGTCCGGCCGCGCGACTTCTTCACCGTCGGGGTGCTGCCACCACTGCTCATGCTCGGCGTGTTCGTGCTGCTCGACATCGCCCGACCCGAGGTGCTCGGCCACCCGCAGGACGGCGTCGTCCAGTCAGTCGTGACCGGCCTGGCCCACCACAGCGGGGCGCTGGTCTCGGGCTACCTGCTGTGCCTGGCGGTGCTGGCCATCCGGCACCACGTCGCGGCTCAGGCCGCGAAGCGCGCGGGGTCGCCGGCTCCGACGCGCACGATCTCCGGGTAGCCCTCCGACCAGTCGACGACCGTCGTCGGCTCCGCGCTGGTCTCACCTGCCTCCACCACGATGTCGACCTGGTGGTCGAGCTCCTCCTTGATCTCCCAGCCCAGGGTGCGCGGGTCCTCCTCGCCGGGCAGGATCAGGGTGCTGGTCAGGATCGGCTCGCCGAGCTCCTCGAGCAGCGCGCAGACCACGACGTGGTCGGGGATCCGGACGCCGACGGTGCGCTTCTTGGGGTGCATCAGCCGTCGCGGCACCTCGCCGGTCGCCGGCAGGATGAACGTGTACGGGCCGGGCGTCGCCGCCTTGATCGCGCGGAACGCCGAGTTGTCGATGTGGACGAACTGCCCGAGCTGAGCGAAGTCGTGGCACATCAGCGTGAAGTGGTGGCGGTCGTCGAGCTGCCGGATCCGCAGGATCCGGTCGCGCCCGTCACGGTTGCCGAGCTGGCAGCCCAGCGCGTAGCCGGAGTCGGTCGGGTAGGCGATCAGCGCGTCGTCGCGCAACGCCTCGACGACCTGGCTGATCAGCCGGGGCTGCGGATTGACCGGGTGGAGGTCGAGGTAGCGCGCCACGAGGGCGAGCCTACGCGCGCGAGCCCGCCTGCTGGGCGTTCTGCTGGGCCAGCTTGAGGTCGCGTCGCAGCTCCTTGGGGAGCGAGAAGATCAGCGACTCCTCGGCCGAGTGCACCGCCTGGGCGTCGGGGTAGCCCCGCTCCGCCAGGAACTCGAGGACGCCGTCGACGAGCTCCTCGGGCACGCTCGCGCCGGAGGTCACGCTGACGTTGCGGACGCCGTCGAGCCAGGCCTCGTCGATCTCGCTCGCGTCGTCGACGCGGTAGGACGTCTTGGCACCCGCCTCGAGCGCGACCTCGACCAGCCGCACCGAGTTGGAGGAGTTGCCGGAGCCCACCACGATGACCAGGTCGGCCTCGCGGGCGATCTCCTTGATCGCCAGCTGCCGGTTCTGGGTGGCGTAGCAGATGTCGTCGCTGGGCGGGTCGAGCAGCGCGGGGAAGCGCTCGCGGATCGCGGCGACGGTCTCCATCGTCTCGTCGACGCTGAGCGTGGTCTGGGACAGCCAGGCGACCTTCTCGGGGTCGCGCACCACGATGCCCGCCACGTCGTCGGGGCTCTGCACGAGCTGGATGTGCTCGGGCGCCTCGCCGGCGGTGCCCTCGACCTCCTCGTGACCCTCGTGGCCGATCAGCAGGATGTCGTAGTCCTCGCCGGCGAACCGCTTCGCCTCGTGGTGGACCTTGGTCACCAGCGGGCAGGTGGCGTCGATCGTCTTCAGCTCGCGGACGGCAGCCTGGTCGTGCACCGCGGGAGAGACGCCGTGGGCGGAGAACACGACGGTCGCGCCTTCCGGAACCTCGTCCAGCTCCTCGACGAAGATCGCGCCGCGCGACTCGAGGTCGGCCACGACGTGCTTGTTGTGGACGATCTGCTTGCGGACGTAGACGGGAGCGCCGTAGAGGTCGAGCGACTGCTCGACGGTCACCACGGCACGGTCGACGCCGGCGCAGTAGCCACGCGGAGCCGCGAGCAGCACCGACCGCTCGTCCTCGCTCAGCAGGCGCGGGGTCCCCAGGTCGGTCGTCATGGCGCCGAGTCTACGGACCGGGCGGTGTCTCGCCGAACTCGTCGGACCCACCACCTAGGGTGAGCGCCGTGCCCTCCCTGCGTGACGCCACCGCCGACTCCCCGGCACCGGTGCGCGCGGTCTCCAACGCGCTGTCGCAGTGGATCGGCCAGCTCGGCGCGGTCTGGGTCGAGGGACAGGTGACGCAGTTCACGCGCCGACCCGGGCTCGGGACCGTCTTCATCAGCCTGCGCGACCCGGTGGCCGAGGTGTCGGTGCAGGTCACCTGCGCGCGCACCCTCTTCGACTCGCTCAATCCGCCGCTGGTCGAGGGCGCCAGCATCGTGATCCACGCCCGGCCGACGTTCTACGCCGGCAACGGCAGCCTGTCCCTGGCCGCCTCCACGATCCGCATGGTCGGCCTCGGCGAGCTGCTCGCGCGGCTCGAGCGCCGTCGCCAGCTCCTCGCGGCCGAGGGGCTCTTCGACCCTGCCCTGAAGCGGCGACTGCCCTTCCTGCCCTCCTGCGTCGGGCTGGTGACCGCCCCGGGCTCGGCTGCGGAGCGCGACGTGGTCGACAACGCGCGCCGGCGCTGGCCGGCGGTCCGGATCGAGACGGCGTACGCCGCGATGCAGGGCCAGCGCTCGGCACTGGAGGTGATCGAGGCCGTCGAACGGCTCGACCGCAACGCGGATGTCGACGTCATCGTGGTCGCCCGCGGCGGCGGCTCCGTCGAGGACCTGCTGCCGTTCTCCGACGAGGGCCTGATCCGTGCCGTCCACGCGGTCCGCACACCGGTCGTGTCGGCGATCGGCCACGAGCCGGACTCGCCGCTGCTCGACCTGGTCGCCGACGTCCGCGCCTCGACGCCCACCGACGCCGCGAAGCAGGTGGTGCCCGACGTGGTGGAGGAGCAGCGCCTCGTCGCCACGGCCCGCGACCGGCTGCGCGGCGGCCTCCGGCTGTTCCTGGTGCGCGAGCAGCAGGCGCTCGACTCCCTGCGATCCCGGCCGGTGCTGGCCGATCCCCGCACCCTCGTGGTCGAGCGGTCCGAGGAGGTCGTCGCCCTGCGCGAACGGGCGCGGCGCTCGCTCGGCCACGCCCTCGACCGGGCCACCGACAACCTCGACCACCAGCGCGCCCGCGCCCGCTCGCTCTCGCCCCTGGCAACCCTGCAGCGCGGCTACGCCGTGCTCCAGGACGACGCCGGACACGTCATCGCGTCGGTGGCCGGCGTCGAGGCCGGGCGGGCCGTCAGCGTCCGCGTCACCGACGGCCGCGTGCTCGCGACCACGACCGGAACCGAGAAGTCTGAGACGAAGGAGGAGGGCCGTGGCTGAGGAGATCCCCTACGAGCAGGCCCGCGAGGAGCTGGTCGAGGTCGTCTCGAAGCTGGAGGCCGGCGGCCTCACGCTCGAGGAGTCACTCGCTCTGTGGGAGCGCGGCGAGAAGCTGGCCACGCTCTGCCAGACCTGGCTCGACGGCGCGCGCAAGCGGCTCGAAGAGGCCATGACCAACGAGGACTAGGGCAACGGCTCGGTCGTGAGCGAGCCGGCGAGCTGCTGCAGCTCGGCGGCCGGCGCCGACCCGTAGACGAGCACCTGCTCGCCCTCGACCTCGCCCAGGTAGCCGAGGTCTCCGTCGGCGTCCTCGAACGCCTCCCACTCAGAGCCGGCCGAACCGTCGATCTCCACCGGGGCGAGCTCGGTCGGTCTCCTCGTCGACATAGGTCTCCAGCAGGTCCGACGCAGCTGCGTCGGACTGGTGCAGGCCCGCGAACCCACCGGGGGTGAGGAAACCGATGCCCCACGCCTCACCCTGCTGCGACTCGACGCTGGTCGAGCGCCAGCCCTGCGGGACGGACGGCGGATAGACCACGGTCCAGTCGGCGTCCTGGGCGAACTGCACCGCCTCGAGGTAGTCGACGGTCTCGGGCTCCACCTCGATGTTGTCCCGGTTCAGCGCGCGGAAGCCGACGTACGCCGCCACGACCAGCAGCAGGACCAGCATCGCGCCGACCATGCCCGAGACCGAGCGCTGGTACCGGCCCGGCTGCTCACTCACGAGGCAAGTCTCACAGACCGTGCGCGCGGTGGACGACGGAGGCCACGTGGTCGGCCATGGTTGCGACAGGATGCCGGCATGACGCGCACGGTGACCGTTGAGTGGGTGGTTCGTCGGCGACTGGCGGTGCAGCGGCTCTCGTCAGCACCACTGCCACGTGCCGCGGACGCCGTCCGGCTTCTCACCTGCGTCCAGAGCCAGGACGCACCCCTTGCAGCCCACTCGCTCGCGATGCGGACCCGCGCTGAACGGCATGTCGGCGTGCTGGCTGAGCAGTCGACCGGCGGTTGGGTGCGCACCCACATCCTTCGGCCGACGTGGCACTTCGTCAGACCCGAAGACCTGCGCTGGATCCAGGCGCTCACCGGCCCCAAGGTCGAGGCCTCCATGGCGGCTCGCCACCGCCAGCTCGGTATCACCGCCGAGGTCCTCGAGAGCGGTGCTGCCCTGCTGCGGCAGTTGCTCAGCGGCGGCAACGCCATGACTCGTAAGGAGATCGGACCCGAGTTCGCTGCCCACGGACTGCCCGGCCCGGGCGAGGCCATGGCTCACCAGCTCATGGTGGCCGAGCTTCGTTCGACGATCTGCTCCGGTCCTCCGCGCGGCACCGAGCACACCTACGTCCTGGCCGACGAGGCGATCCCTCCGTCCGAGATCGACTCCTGGTCCCGCGATCGGTCGCTCATCGAGCTCACGCACCGATTCCTCGCCGGGCACGGGCCGGCATCCGAACGCGACCTCCAACGCTGGAGCGGACTCACCCTCGCCGAGATCCGTGCTGCCATGTCCGAGCTCACGTCGCAGGGCGGCCCGCATGCTCTCGAGGCCGTGGAGTGCGCTGGCGAAGTTCTCTGGTTCGACCCCACCGTGACAGCGCGGACGACACGGATGCGCACGGCCTACCTGCTGTCGACGTTCGACGAGATCGCCCTGACGTACCCGCGCGTCGGCTTCCCGCGTGGCAACCCTGACATCGATCGGACGCGACTCATCTCCGAGTCGGGCGGCGGCATCGTCGTCGTGGGCGGTCGTGACGTCGGCACGTTCAAGCGCAAGGTCGAGCCCAAGCGGGTGACGGTCACGGTCCGGGCAGAAGTCGATCTCACCCGCGCCGAGCGTGAAGGTGTGGGCGACGCCGTTCAGTTCCTGGCGGACTTCCACGAGCGACCGCCGAACCTCATCTACGGATGATTTCTTGCGAATCATCCGCAATTGCTGCACAGTTCAAGCGTGACGACGTACCGGATCGCGGAAGCCGCAGAGTTGCTCGGGGTCAGTGACGACACGATGCGCCGGTGGATCGACGGGGGCAGGATCCCGGCCGGTTCCGAGTCCGGCCGGACGACGGTGGCGGGGGTGGACCTGGCGCACCTGGCCGAGGAGCTCGCCGACCACCCCGACCGCGAGCGGACCCGGGCCAGCGCGGTCAGCGCCCGCAACCGGCTGCCCGGGATCATCACCCGGGTCACCAAGGACACCGTGATGGCCCAGGTCGACATGATCTGCGGGCCCCACCGGATGGTGTCGCTGATGAGCACCGAGGCCGCCGAGGAGCTCGGGCTCGAGCCCGGGGTGCGAGCCATCGCGTCCGTCAAGTCCACCAACGTCGTCGTGGAGCGGCCGTGATGCCGAGGCCGTGGCGCACCGGGGTGCTGCCCGTCCTCCTCCTGACCGCTCCGGGTCTCGTCGCGTGCGGCGGCGACGAGGAAGAGACGCTGCAGGTCCTGGCTGCCGCGTCGCTCACCGAGGCCTACACCGCGCTGGCCCGTGACTACGAGTTCGACCACCCGGGCGTGGAGGTGGAGCTCCAGTTCGGCTCCAGCACCGACCTCGCCGAGACCGTTGCCGACGACGCGCCCGGAGACGTGCTGGCCACGGCCGACGAGACGTCGATGCAGATCGCGGTCGACGCCGGCGTCACCGCGTCCGAGCCCCAGGTGTTCGCACTCAACGAGCTCGTCATCGTCACCGCCCGAGGCAACCCCGACCGGATCAGGTCGCTGGAGGACCTCGACGGCGTCGACTGGGTCCGCTGTGCCGACGACGTCCCCTGCGGCCGGGTCGCGCTGACCCTGCTGGACGCTGCCGAAGTGACCGCGGAGCCGGTCAGCCTCGAGGTCGACGTCAAGGCGACCTTGGAGAAGGTCGCCTCCGGCGAGGCCGACGCCGGCCTGGTCTACGCGTCCGACGCGGTCAGCGCCAGCAGCGCTGTCGACTCGGTCCCGATCGAGGGGTCGGCGGCCGTACCGGCGGTCTACTACGTCGCCCCGCTCGCCCAGGCAGCCGACAGCGAGCTCGCGGAGGCCTGGATCGCCCTCGTCGGCTCAGCCGCCGGCGACGTGGCCCTCAACAACGCCGGGTTCACCAGCCGGTGAAGGACCCGCTCGGGCGGCCGCCCGCCCTGCTCCTGATTCCGGCCGCACTGGCGACCGCCCTGCTCGTCGTGCCACTGGCAGCGATGGTGGTCGCCACCGACTGGGCGGGCCTGCCCGAGCAGCTGCGCTCCGAGCCGCTGCGCCAGGCGCTCTGGCTCTCGCTCACGACAGCGACCACCGCCGCACTGGTGTGCCTCGTGCTCGGGCTGCCCCTCGCCTGGGTGCTCGCGCGGCTGGACTTCCGGTTCCGGGGCGTGCTCCGGGCGCTGGTCGCGGTTCCCCTGGTGCTGCCACCGGTGGTGGCGGGCGTCGCGCTGCGCACCACGTTCGGCCGGCGGGGGCTGCTGGGCGAGCCGATCCTGGAGGTCACCGGCTTCAGCTTCCCGTTCACGACCTGGGGCGTCGTGCTCTCCCACGTCTTCGTCTCGCTGCCGTTCGTCGTGATCGCCGTGGAGGGCGCCTTCCGCGCGTCGGGACCGGGAGTACGACGCCGCCGCGGCGACCCTCGGGGCGAGCCGCTGGACCACCTTCCGGCGGGTCACGGTCCCGCTCGCCCTCCCCGGCATCATCGCCGGGGCGGTGCTGGGCTGGGCGCGGGCGCTGGGTGAGTTCGGCGCCACCATCACCTTCAACGGCAACTACCCCGGGACCACACAGGTCATGCCGAACCTGATCTACGTCACCCGGCAGTCCGACCAGGAGGCCGCCCTCGCGCTCAGCCTGGTGATGCTGGTCGTCTCCGTCGGCGTGCTGCTGGCGCTGCGCGACCGCTGGCTGGGCGGTATCTGATGGACGGGGGCATGACCGGCCTCGATGTCGACCTGCGGGTGCCCGACCGGGTGGCGGCGCGGTTCTCGACGGAGCCGGGCGAGGTGCTCGCCGTGATCGGCCCCAACGGCGCCGGGAAGTCCTCGCTGGTGCACGCCCTCGCCGGAACCGTCCCCGCCGAGGGCTCGGCGGTGCTGTCCGGGGCCGACCTGCTGACCCTGCCCGCCCGCGAGCGCGAGGTCGGGATGGTGTTCCAGGGACAGCTGCTGTTCCCCCACCTCACCGCCCTCGCCAACGTCGCCTTCGGTCCCCGGTCCCGCGGCGTGAGCCGCGCCGAGGCCGAGTCCCGCGCGCAGGACTGGCTCGACCGCTTCGGCATCGGCGAGCTCGGTCACCGCAAGCCCGGCGAGCTCTCCGGCGGGCAGGCCCAGCGGGTCGCCATCGCCCGCGCACTGGCGACGCGACCCCGGCTGCTGCTCCTCGACGAGCCGCTGACCGGACTCGACGTCAAGGTCGCGATGGCACTCCGCATCGAGCTCGGCCGCCATCTCGCGTCGTACGACGGCGTCACCCTCCTCGTCACCCACCACGCCATCGACGCCCTCACCATCGCCGACCGGGTCCTCGTGCTCGACGAGGGGCGCATCGCCCAGATCGGCACGCCCGAGGAGGTCTCGCAGCGGCCTCGCACCGAGCACGTCGCCCGGCTGGTCGGCCTCAACGTGGTCCGCGACGACCGGACGCTGACCGCCTTCACGCCGGAGGCGGTCGCGGTGTCGCTGACCGAGCCGGTCGGCTCGCCGCGGCTGCGGTGGCAGGGACGGGTCGCGGACGTCTCGCCGCACGGTGATGCGGTCCGGGTGCTCGTCCACGCCTCCCCCGACCTGATCGCCGACGTGACACCGGCTGCGGCCACCGAGCTCGACCTGACACCGGGCCGCGAGGTCTGGCTGTCGGTCAAGGAGACCGCGTGCCGCCGCTATGAATTGGACCCGGCGGATGTGGGTACAGTCACGCCATGACCGAGGACGAGCTGACCCTGAACGCCGGAAAGGTCGACCGGAACCTGGCGATGGAGCTGGTCCGGGTGACCGAGGCGGCCGCGATGGCCGCCGGACGCTGGGTCGGCCGCGGCGACAAGAACGGCGCCGACGAGGTGGCCGTCAACGCGATGCGAGTCATGATCTCGACGGTCAACATGAACGGCGTCGTGGTCATCGGCGAGGGCGAGAAGGACCACGCCCCGATGCTCTACAACGGCGAGCACGTCGGCGACGGGACCGGGCCCGAGTGCGACGTCGCCGTCGACCCGATCGACGGCACCACCCTGGCCGCCAAGGGCATGAACAACGCGATCGCGGTGCTCGCGGTCGCCCCCCGCGGCGCGATGTACGACCCGTCCGCGGTCTTCTACATGAAGAAGCTCGTCACCGGCCCCGAGGCCGCCGACGTCGTCGACATCCGCAACCCCGTCTCCGAGAACATCCGCGCCGTCGCCAAGGCCAAGGGCTCCAACGCCGAGGACGTCACCGTGGTCCTCCTCGACCGGCCGCGTCACGACAAGCTGGTCGACGAGATCCGGCGTACGGGCGCGCGCATCAAGTTCATCTCCGACGGCGACGTCGCCGGCGCGATCATGGCCGCGCGTCCCAACACCGGCATCGACCTGCTGCTCGGCATCGGCGGTACGCCGGAGGGCATCATCGCCGCCTGCGCCATGAAGTGCACCGGCGGCGTCATCCAGGGCCAGCTGTGGCCCCAGGACGACGACGAGCGGCAGAGGGCACTCGACGCCGGCCACAACCTCGACCCGGACTTCGTGCTGTCGACCGACGACCTCGTGTCGGGCGACGACGCCTTCTTCGTGGCCACCGGCATCACCGACGGCGAGCTGATGCGCGGCGTGCGCTACCGCGCGGGCGGCTGCACGACCGACTCGCTGGTCATGCGCGCGCGCAGCGGCACCATCCGGTCGATCAGCTCCGAGCACCAGCTGGCGAAGCTACGCACTTTCGCCTCGATCGACTTCGACCACTGAGTCGCTCGCCGGCCGGGCGTGGCGCCGCAGCGCCGCCGCCACCTGCTCGATCGTGGTCGGGTCCACCGCCATCCCGACGTGGGAGGCGGTGACCTCGACCGGGGTCGCGATCGGGTCGACGCACGCCCGCCAGTCGACGATCCCGTCGCGCCGCGAGTAGATCGCGGTGAACGAGACGCCGGGCGGCAGCGGCTGCCGGCTCTCCTCGAAGCTCTGCTCGCGCGCAGGCGCCCGCCACGCAGTCGGCCGACATCAGGCCGGGCAGACCCGCGCGGCTCAGCCGCACCAGCACGTCGACGCTGCGCGTGAGCGAGGCGTGGTGGGCGGCCGGCGCCAGCATCGGGCTGCCCAGGGTGACGATGCCGGCGACCAGGTCGGGCCGGCGCACGGCCAGGCCCCGGGCCAGCATGCCGCCGAGGCTGTGGCCCGACGACCTGCACCCGGGTCCCGCGACGCGCGACGACCGCCTCGACCCGGCCCTCGAGCTGGGCCGCCGCGTCGAGGGTGCAGCCGACGTTGGCGTGGATCGAGCGAGCGGTAGGTGCGGTGGCCGCGACGGCGCAACGAGCGGGCCATCAGCGCCAGCGAGCCGTCACCGGCGAGGAAGCCCGGCACCAGGACGACCGGCGCTCCGCGGACCGTCGTGCGTCCGGCGTACGGCGTGTGCCGGCGGGTCCGTCGCTCGCCCGCGGCCCACAGCACGTGACGGCCGGCCTCGCCCACGACGCTGCCCTCGCGGAGCACCGCGGCGAGCCGGGGAGCCGCGAAGCCCTCCGGCAGCAGGAACGTGCCCAGCGTGGGTGCCACGCTCGCGACAGTAGGCCGAGCTCGGCGCGGATCCTCGGCATTTCCACCCGCTTTCCCCCAGGTGGGCGACGGTGATGTTGACTGTCGGCATGCCCGGAACGACTCGCAGCGACCTCGCCGATCCCGGTGTCCGGAGGAGCTGTTCGCCCCCGTGAACGGCGAGGTCGAGCTCTGCTACCAGACCTTCGGCGACCCCGACGGCCCAGCCGGTGCTGCTGGTGATGGGGCTGGGCGGTCCGATGACCTGGTGGGACCCCGAGTTCTGCCGGATGCTGGCCGCGCGCGGCTGCTACGTCATCCGCTACGACAACCGCGACACCGGCCGCTCGACGCAGGGTCGGGGAGCGGGTCCGGCGCTCCGCGCTGGTGCGGGCCTTCGCCGGCCGCGCCGTGCGCCCGCCGTACACGCTCGGCCGACATGGCCGACGACGGCTTCGGGCTGCTGGACCACCTCGGGCTCGAGTCCGCGCACGTCGTCGGCATCTCGATGGGCGGCATGATCGCCCAGACCATGGCCATCGCCCGGCCCGAACGGGTGCGCTCGCTGACCAGCATCATGTCGACGACCGGCAAGCGCTCGGTCGGCTGGCAGCACCCGCGGCTGCTGCCGACGCTGATCGCCCCGCGCGGCGCCGGGCGCGACGCGTACGCCGCGGCCTCGGCCAGGACGTGGCAGCTGATCGGCTCGCCGGCCTTCCCCCAGGCCCACGACGAGGTCATCGCCCGGGCCCACGAGACCTTCGACCGCGGCGTGTCCGCCAGCGGCGTGATGCGACAGATGCTGGCGATCCTTCACGAGGGCAACCGCGGTCCGCGGCTGCGCGGGCTGTCGATGCCGGCGCTGGTCATCCACGGCGCGGCCGACCGGATGGTCCACGTCTCGGGTGGCCGCGCGACCGCCCGCGCCGTACCCGGTGCGGAGCTGCTGGTCGTCGACGGCATGGGCCACGACCTGCCCGCCGACCTCTACCCCACCTTCGTCGACGCCATCGCCCGCACCATCGAGCGGGCTGGTGAGTTGAGCTTGGGCCGCACGCACATTGAGTTGGCGCCCGTCTGCACCCGTACCGTGCAGGGGCCCAACCGCGCACTCGTTGCGGCCAAGCACCCAGCTCAACCCTGGGCGTCAGTCGGAGAGTCGCTCCCCGGTCTCGTTGTCGAACACGTGGACGTTCTCCGGGTCGGTGGTGACGTAGATGGTGTCGCCCTTGTGCACGGAGTCGCGAGCGGAGGAGACCCGGACGATGACGTTGCCGGGGGTGCCCTCGACGTCACTGGTGCCGTAGACGAAGCCGTCGGCGCCGAGCTCCTCGACCACGGTCACGTTGACGGGCAGGCCGCCCTCGCTCTCCGACACGATGCGCCACGCTTCGGGCCGCACGCCGACGGTGATGTCGTTGTGCTGCGGGCCGAGCTTGGTCGACGCGGTCGGGTCGACCGGCACCAGGTACTTGCCGATCTGCGCCTTGCCGTCCTTGGCGGTCGCCTTGAGCAGGTTCATCTGCGGCGAGCCGATGAAGCCGGCGACGAACAGGTTGACCGGCTTGTCGTAGAGCTTCAGCGGGGTGTCGACCTGCATCAGCAGGCCGTCCTTCATGACCGCCACCCGGTCGCCCATCGTCATGGCCTCGACCTGGTCGTGGGTGACGTAGACGGTGGTGACGCCGAGGTCGGCCTGCAGCCGCGCGATGTCGGTGCGGGTCTGGACGCGCATCTTGGCGTCGAGGTTGGACAGCGGCTCGTCCATGCAGAAGACCTGCGGGTTGCGGACGATCGCGCGGCCCATCGCCACCCGCTGGCGCTGACCACCCGAGAGCGCCTTGGGCTTGCGCTCCAGGTAGTCCTCCAGCTGGAGGATCTTGGCCGCCTCGGCGACGCGCTTCTTGCGCTCCTCGTCCGGCACCTTCGCCATCTTGAGGGCGAACGCCATGTTGTCGGCGACCGTCATGTGCGGGTAGAGCGCGTAGTTCTGGAACACCATCGCGATGTCGCGATCCTTCGGCGGCATGTGGGTGACGTCTCGGTCACCGATGAAGATCTTGCCCTCGTTGCACTCCTCCAGACCCGCGAGCATCCGCAGGGTGGTGGACTTGCCGCATCCGGAGGGGCCGACGAGCACCATGAACTCGCCGTCGCCGACCTCCAGGTCGATGCCGGGCACCGCGGGCTTGTCGGCCCCCGGATACCAGCGCTGTGCCTTCTCGAACGTCACTGTGGCCATGTCAAACAGCTCCCTTCACCGGCAGGTACGTGCCGGACGATCCGTAGTGAAGTGACTGCCGTCACACTAGTGAGCGAAGCGGGGACTCCACCAGCGCGCGTCTCACCCCCGCAGCTCCAGCCCCAGCCCGTCGGCCCGCCACCCGACGGGCACCGGGTCGCCCACGCCGCCGACGAACTCCCCTTGTGCGTCGCGGTTCCGGAATGCGAGCAGCTGCCAGCGGCCCTCCCGGTCGGCGACCAGCTTCCCGGCGTACGACGCCTCGTCCGCGAGGCGCACCGCGGCGGAGACGTCGACGGGTCGGCCCGGCCCGGCGGTCGGTGGTCGTCCAGATCCCGCCGCTCCCGGCGGGGGCATCCGGCATCTCGGCAGCGAGGCAGCTGAACAGGACGACCCAGCGCCCCTCGACCTCGACCACCTGCAGCACCTCCAGCCAGTCGAACCGGCCGGTCGACGCCGACAACGGCGGCCCCACCCGCCACGCGCGGAGGTCCTCCGACGTCGCGTGACCGACGACTCCCGACCCCGGACCTCCGGTCCGCGCCGTGGCGTAGAGGTGCCAGGTACCGGCCCCGTCCCGTACCACCCACGGGTCGCGCCAGTGGACCTCTCCGGTGCCCACGTCGTACCACCGCGGGTCCGCCTCCAGCACCACGCTGGTGCGCTCCCACGTGACGAGGTCGACCGAACGTGCGGCCCCCACCCGCTGGACGCGGCCGCCCTCGGCAGCGCTTCGTCCGGTCGTGAACAGCCACCATGCGTCGCCGTCGTGCACGGTGCAGCCTGTCCACTGGGTCAGGTCGTCGAAGCCGGGCCGGCGCTCCGGCAGTGGATCCGGCAGCTGCTCCCACCGGCCCGGGTCGGTGGCCACGGCGTGCCCGATCCGCGCGTGGTCGTGCCGCAGGTCCGGGTCGCCGAGTCCTCGCGGCGCATGGAGGAAGAACAGGTGGCGTGTCCCGCCGTCGTCGGCCAGCCAGAAGTCCCAGACCCAGTCGTCTGCCAGGTCGAACATCAGCCGGTGGCGCGGGCGCGCAGCACCCGGGCAGTCTCGGGCGCGGTCACCCCGAGGCGCAGGCCGACGGTCTCCAGCACCTGCCCCGGAAGCACGGCATCGACCCGCCGTGGGGCCAGGTCGAGCCCGTGCTGGCCGTGGGTGGGGGTCTCGTCGGTGACCCGGTAGCGCCGGGACGGATCGAGGCCCTCGAGCCGGACCGGCGCGAGGTGCTGGGTCGCCGACATCCCGGTCAGCGCGACGACGTACCAGCCCTCACCCGCGTCCGGCGCGACCACTCCCGTGACCACCACCGACGGATCGGGGTGGTCGCTGCGCACCAGCCGCCCGGACGCGACGACCGGCCGGACCCGCTTGTGGAGATCGACCCAGTCGCGCACCAGCGAGCGCTCGTCGTCGGAGACACCGCGCAGGTCCCACTCGATCCCGAAGTGGCCGAGCAGCGCGGTGGCGGCGCGGAGCTCGAGCCGGTGGGTGCGGCCGGTCGTGTGAGCGGTCGGGCCGCCGAGATGGGCGCCGGTCATCTCCGGGGGTACGACGAGGGTGGTCCACCGCTGGATCCGCTGCCGCTCGACCGCGTCGATGGTGTCGCTCGCCCAGACCCGGTCGGTGCGAGCCAGCACCTCGAGGTCGATCCGGCCGCCCCCGGACGCGCACGACTCGATCTCGATCCCGGGCTGGGCCGCCCGCACCTCGTCGAGCAGGGCGTAGAACGCCAGCGTCTGCGCGTGACTGCCGGGGACGTCGACCAGGTCGCGGTTGTGGTCCCACTTGAGGAAGGCGATGTCGTGGTCGGCCAGCAGCGCCAGGAGTGCGTCGCGCACGTGGGCATACGCCGCAGGGCACGGACAGGTCGAGCACCTGCTGGTGACGCCACTCGTCGGGCAGCGCGGTGTGGGCGCGCAGGATCCAGTCCGGGTGGGCACGGGCGAGGTCGGAGTCGACGTTGACCATCTCCGGCTCGACCCAGAGTCCGAAGTCGAGGCCCAGCTCGTGCACGCGCTCGATCAGCGGGCGCAGCCCGTGAGGCCAGATCTCGGGATCGACCGTCCAGTCCCCCAGTCCCCGCCGGTCGTCGCGCCGACCGCGGAACCAGCCGTCGTCGAGCACGAACCGCTCGACCCCGGCGTCGGCTGCCACCCGAGCCAGCTCCGTCAGAGCCTCGAGGTCATGGTCGAAGTAGACCGCTTCCCAGGTGTTGACCAGCACCTTGCGTTCGGGCCGCGGTGTGGTGCGCCGGACGAAGTCGTGGATCCGCGCCGAGACGCCGTCGAGGCCCTCGTCCGACCAGGCACCCACCAGCCAGGGCGAGGTGTACGACGCACCTGCGGCCAGCTCGACCTCGCCCGGCGCCAGCAGCTCTCCGCCGCCGAGCAGGCAGTCTCCCTCCGGCGTCCGCTCGGCGTACGACGCGTGGTCGCCGCTCCACGCCACGTGGACCGACCAGACCTCGCCGGTGCGGAACCCGAAGCCGGGCGTGCCGGCGCTGAGCAGCAGGGTCGCGTCATGGCCGGTGCGGCCGTGGCGGCCGGCCCGCTGCCAGGTGCCGACCGGCCAGGGGTGGCGCTGGGGGACCCGCTCGCCGATCCAGCGGCCGGTCAGGTCGAGCAGCTCGACGGCCCGGGCGGGCACCGGCAGGGTGCCGCGCACCGCCACGACCTGGAGCCCGTCGGCGCCCTCGTTGGTCACGGTGGTGCGCGAGCGGACCAGCCCCTCGACGGTCAGCTCGAGGCGCACCGACACGGTGCACGCCGAGATCGGCGTCGGAGGCGGTGAACGTCGCGACCGCACCGTCGACCTCACCGGACCAGCCCCCGAGCCGCACCGGGACGGACCCACCGGCGCGGAACAGCTCCACGCCCGGCGTACCGGTGAAGCCGTCTGCGGTGAGCGGCACCAGCCCGGTGTCGCGGGGATCATCAAGGGCGCTGTGGGGGGTCCCCGGCCGCTGCGACTCGGCCAGAGCGGACAGGTCGCCGGCGGTCAGGTCACCGAGGGCGGCGCCCCAGTGCTGCACCACGGGCGCACCGACGCGAGAGGGCGTGAGCACGAGGCTCACGCCCTCTCGGGTCAGGTGGACGGGTGACCAGGTCACGTCACCCCTTGACGGCTCCCGCGGTCAGGCCACGGACGAAGAAGCGCTGCAGGAAGAGGAACACCGCGACCGGCACCACCATCGTGATGAACGCGCCGGCGGTGGTGAGGTTGGCGCCCTGTCCGAACTGCCCCTTGAGCTCGCTCAGCTTCTGGGTGACGGGCGCGTTGTCGCCGGGTCCGATGAACATCAGAGCCACCAGGAGGTCGTTCCAGACCCACAGGAACTGGAAGATCGCGAACCCCGCCAGCGCCGGGACCGACATCGGCAGCACCAGCCGCCAGAAGGTCTGGAAGTGGCTGGCACCGTCCACCTTCGCCGACTCGATCACCGTGCCAGGAAGGGTCGCCATGTAGTTGCGCAGGATGTAGATCGCCAGCGACATGCCGAAGCCGATGTGGGCGAGCCACACCGCCGGGAACGTGCCGTTCATGTCGAGCGTGTCGTAGATCTGCAGCATCGGCACGAACGCGACGTAGTTGGGCACCACCAGCAGGCTGACGATCGCCAGGAACAGGAAGTCGCGTCCCGGGAACTCCATGAAGGTGAACGCGTAGGCCGCGAAGGCCGCCACCAGGAGCGGGATGAAGGTGGCGGGCAGCGTGATGGCGAAGCTGTTGATGAGGCCCTGACCCATGTCGGAGCCCTGGAGCGCCTCGCGATAGTTGTCGAGGGTGAGCTCGTCGAGCGAACCGAGGAAGGTCCACCACCCCGAGGAGTTGGCGGCCTCGACGCTGCGGAAGGAGGTCACGAGGGTGCCGAACAGGGGCACGAGCCACAGGAAGCAGATGACGATCAGGACCAGCTTGGTGGCCCACCCCGCCTTGGCCGGGTTGGCGTCGAAGTGGGTCGCCTTCTTCTTCTGTGGCTGCCGCCCCTCGTCGCCGGGGGTCGCGGCAGCGATGGTCGGACTCGGCTGCTGGCTCATGCGTTGGCCTCCTCGGCCTTGAAGTGCCGGACCTGGTAGAACATCACCGGGATCACTGCCAGCATCAGCAGCACGACCACGGTTGCCGCCGCACCGTTGTTGAAGTTGGTGTTGAGCTGGACGAAGAACTCGTTGCCGAGCACGTTCGTGTTGAAGTTGCCCCGGGTCATCACGAACACGATGTCGAAGACCTTCATCACCGAGATCAGCACGGTGATGAAGACCGTGATGATGGTGCCCTTGATCTGGGGGACCACCACCTGGAAGAAGATCTTCCGCTCGTTGGCGCCGTCGATGCGGGCGGCCTCGAGGGTGTCGACGGGCACGCCCTTGACGGCCGCCGAGAGCAGCACCATCGCGAACCCGACCTGGGCCCACAGCAGCACCAGCATCAGCAGGAAGCTGTTCAGGTGGAGCGTGCTCTCCTGCAGCCAGTTGATCGGGTCGAAGCCGAGTGCGGTGACGATCGCGTTCTGCAACCCGGTCTGCGGCTGACCCTCCGGACGGACCGCGTAGACGAGGTCCCAGATCACCGCGGCGCCGACCAGGGCGATCGCCATGGGCAGGAAGACGATCGTCTTCGCCAGCTTCTCGGTGGACGGACGCAACCGGTCGGCCAGTGTGGCGACGGCCAGCCCCAGCACCACCGTCGCCGCCGGCACCACGAGCATCCACAGCAACGTGTTGAACAAGGTGTCACGGAAGGCGGACGAGGACAGCAGGTCGGTGTAGTTCTGGAACCCGACCCATTCCTCCGAGGCACGGTCCTGGAAGCTGTTGATGACCGTCTGGACGGCGGGGTAGATCAGGTAGACGCTGATCGCGAGGTAGGCCGGGAGGATGAAGAAGTACGGCTTGACCCGGTGCTCCATCTTGCCGGGCAGGATCTCGGACAGCTTGTTGAGCGCCCAGTAGAGGATCAGCGCAGCGCCGACCCCGTAGAGCACCGTCAGGAGGGCGTTGAGCATCTTGAGCGCCATGGCTGGGGCTTCCTTTCCCGTCGAACCCGTTCGGGCGACTCGTCAGCGGACGACGTCGGGGGCAACGCGCCTGCGCGCCGCCCCCGTCCGTCGTGTGATCAGCTGGACGGCCAGCTCTCGTCGATGTTCTGGAGCGTGGTGTCGAGATCCTGCTGGTCCGAGATCCAGGCAGTCATCTCCTTCCAGAACGAGCCCGCGCCGACCTCTCCGGGCATCTGGTCGGACCCGTCGAACAGGAACGCGGTCGAGTCGTAGGCCACGTTCGCCATCTGCTTGGTCAGCTCCGTCGGGTAGAGCTCGGTGTCGAAGGTCGTGTGCGGTGAGATGAACGAGCTGTTGGGCGCCGCCTCGTTGCCGATCTCGGGGTCGGCCAGCCACTCCATCACCTGCGCCGTGGCGTCGTCGTCCGTCATCATCACGGCCATGTCGCCACCACCGAGCACCGGGTTCTCACCGCCCTCCTCGACGGGCGGGAAGCCGAACACGCCGACCTCCTTGTCGAGGTCCTCGACTCCGGCGCTCTCCTGGAAGAAGCCGGTCATGAAGGAGCCCTGCTTGTACATCCAGCAGTCGGGCTCCGCCTTGAACATCGGGTTGGCGGCGTTGCCGAAGTTGGTGCTGGCGATCGCCTCGCGGCCGCCCAGGGTGTTGCCCTCGGTGAAGAGCAGCTCCTCGAACTCCGCCGCGGCCTCGCGCACGACCTCGGAGTCGAACGGCGTCTCGTGGGTGACCCACGAGTTGTACTCCTCCGGTCCGCCGTAGCGCATGATCAGGTCCTCGAACCAGTCGGTCGCCGCCCATCCGGTGCCGCCGCCGTCCTCGATCCCCATGCACCAGGGCGTGTTGCCGTCGGCCTTGATCTGCTCGGTCAGCGCGTTGAGCTCGTCGATCGTGGCCGGCGTGGGATATCCGGCCTCCTCCCAGGCGGGCTTGTTGTAGAACACGAGCGACTTCACGTTCATGCTCACCAGCAGTCCGCGGAGCTCGTCGTCGACGGTCCCGGCATCGAGGGTGCCCGGCACCATCGACTCCTCCAGGGCCGCCATGTCGAGCACGTCGTCGAGAGCCACCGTGTCGGCCCGCTCGACGACCTGGGCGACGACGCCCGGCTGCGGGATCATCGCGATGTCGGGGGTGTCACCGGCCTGGATGCGCTGCATGATCAGGGAGTTGATGTCCTCGACCGCCTCGACACGGACGGTGATGCCCTCTTCCTCGGCGCGGGCGTCCAGGGCCGCCTGGAGCCCCTCGATCACGGGCGGGTCCATGCTGGCCCAGACCAACACCTCGTTGGACTCGTCGCCCTCGTCGTCTCCCCCGCCGGCGAGACATCCGCTCATGGTCAGGGCGGCCGTCGCGACCAGGGCCACCGCCGCTCCCCGGCGCCGCTTCGTGATTCCCATCTGGACTCCTCTTTGCGTTTCCCGGTGCGACGCCGCCAGCGCCTCGCCCGCTGTTGGGTGTGACGGCTGCCACACCTGTCGTGATACCTGTCTAGTCACATCGACGGAGTTTGTCGAGATCACCAGCCAGCTGCTGAACCCGGCGAAATCCGGCCTGCAAACGTTTGCATAGGATCGTGGCGCAGGTCACACCTGACCGTCAAGACCTCTGCGCAAACGTTTGCAGATTCGGTACCGTGGCGGGGTGCCGACCACGGTGGAGCCGCCGACGCCCCGGGCCCCGGGGCGTAGTGGCGCGGTCAACATGGCCGACGTGGCGGCCCGCGCCGGGGTGTCGATCGCGACCGTCTCGCGGGCGCTGCGTGACGTCCCGGGCGTGAGCGGCCCGACGCGGGAGCGGATCCGCAGCGTGGCCGAGGAGCTCTCGTACGTCGTGTCCCCCGAGGCGTCGCGGCTGTCCCGGCGCGAGACCGGCCGGGTCGCGGTGGTGGTTCCCCGGGTGGACGTCTGGTTCTACTCGGCCATGCTCGCCGGCATCGAGCAGGTGCTGCGCGATGCCGCCCTCGACGTCCTCGTCTACCAGGCCGACGGGCGCGCCCAGCGCAGCCGGTTCTTCCACGAGCTGCCGGCGCGCCGCAAGGTCGACGCCCTCGTCCTCGTCGCGCTGCCGGTGCTGGCCGACGAGGAGCGCCGCCTCGAGCTGCTGGGGGTCGAGGTGATCGTCGCCGGGGGTCGGCTGCGCGACTACCCCCATGTCCGGGTCGACGACCACGCCGCAGCGCTGACCGCCTGCCAGCACCTCGTCGACCTCGGCCACCGGAAGGTCGCCATGATCCGCACCGGCGACACCGAGGGCACCCGCTGGTCCTCCGACATCGAACGTCTTCGCGGCTACCGCGAGGCCCTGACCGGAGCAGGGGTCCCGTTGCGCGACGACTACGTGGTGACCCGTCCGGTCGGGGTGTGCGCCGGCGCCGAGGGCATCGACGCGCTGCTCTCCCTGCCCGACCCGCCGACCGCCGTGTTCGGCTACTCCGACGAGATCGCCATCAGCGCGCTGCAGCGGCTCCGGGAGCGCGGACTGGCGGTCCCCGGCGAGGTGTCGGTCATCGGCGTCGACGGCCACCCGATGGCCGAGGTGGTCGACCTGACCACCGTCTCCCAGCAGGTCGACGCCCAGGCGCGGCTGGTCGGCGAGATGGTGCTGCGCCGGCTCCGCGACGACTCTCGTGGTGACCCGTCGGTCGTGCTGGAGCCGGTGCTCGAGCTCCGGGCGACGACGGCGGCGTACTGAGCTGAGGGTCAGGGCGTGCCGCCGCCGAGCAGCTTGCGCTTCGGCTGGCGCGGCGGGCCCTTGCGGGTGACGGTCACCCCGGCCATCAGCGCGATGCCCTTCACGCGGATCACGGGTGACTCGGCGGTGAGCTGCGGCTCGACCCGGTCGCGGCCCTGGTCGAAGGCGCCCATGATGCCGACCCCCTCCACGATCACGTGGGTGTGCGCGTCGACGTAGATGTCGATGCCGCCCATGATCGCGTTGGCGTAGATCGTGGTCTCCCTCGCGGCGAAGGTGGCCTCCCGCAGGTCGAGGTCGACCCCGCCCATCATGGTGAACGCGGTGTGGCGCTCCGGCACCAGCCACGCGCCCTTGCGGGTCACCCCGCCCAGGAGCGCGATCGACGAGTCGAAGGTGCCGGCCGAGACCGGCAGCGTCTGCCTGGCCACGACCGGTGTCTGGTCACCCGGGTGGGCGGGCAGGTCGATCGTGATCGGCACCAGGTCGCCGTACGTCCTGGCGGCGTACGTCGCCTCGAGCCGCTGGTCGAGCTCGTCGAGGTCGATCCGGCCCTCACCGGCCGCGTCGCGGAGCAGCTCCGCGACCTTGTGCCGGTCGGCGTCGGAGATGCGCAGCTGCGACGGGTCCCCGGGCGGCGGCGTCGGCTCGAGCGGTCCTCCCATGGCGCCCAGCCTAGACGTCGGCTCCCCCGCTCAGGTGCCAGGTCGCCAGCGGCGGTGACGGGTCCCGGCACTCCCCTCTCGGATCAGGTCCAGCCGCGGCCGCGGCCCGTCGGACCGGCCGGTCTGGGGCTTGCGGCGACCGGCCAGCCACGGCATCGGCCACACCGCACCCGGGCCGTCGTAGTCCTGCTCGACCGCGGCGTGCAGCGTCCACGACGGGTCGTAGAGGTGGGCCCGGCCGATGGCACACAGGTCGGCGCGACCGGCGAGCAGGATCGAGTTCACGTCGTCGTAGGAGGAGATGACGCCGACCGCGATCGTGGGGACGCCGAGGCGGTTGCGGATCGCGTCGGCATAGGGCGTCTGGTAGGACCGGCCGAAGGCCGGCCGCTCGCGGGCGGTGACCTGCCCGGTCGAGACGTCGATCGCGGCAGCCCCCGCGTCGACGAACGCCCGGGCGACGGCCAGGGCGTCCTCGAGCGTCTGGCCGTCCTCGACCCAGTCGGTGGCCGAGATCCGTACCGTCATCGGGCGTCCAGCGGGCCACACCTCACGCATCGCGGCGAAGACCTCCAGCGGGAAGCGCAGCCGTCCGGCGATGTCTCCGCCGTAGGCATCCGCGCGGCGGTTGGTGACCGGCGAGAGGAAGGCTGAGAGCAGGTAGCCGTGGGCGCAGTGCAGCTCGAGCAGGTCGAAGCCTGCGTCCGCGCCACGACGGGCCGCCTCGACGAACTCGTCGCGGATGACATCCATCTCCGCACGGGTCAGCTCCCGCGGGACCTGGTTGACGCCGTCGCGGTAGGCGACGGGTGAGGGGGCGACCACCTCCCAGTTGTCCTCCTCGAGGGGCTGGTCGATGCCCTCCCACATCAGCCGGGTCGAGCCCTTCGCGCCGGAGTGACCGAGCTGGAGGCCGATCCTGGCCGAGGTGGTGGTGTGCACGAAGTCGGCCACCCGCCGCCAGGCTGCCTGCTGCTCGTCGTCCCAGATCCCCGCGCAACCCGGGGTGATCCGGCCCTCCGGCGACACGCAGACCATCTCGGTCATCACCAGGCCGGCGCCGCCGAGGGCCTTGCCGCCGAGGTGGACGAGGTGGAAGTCGGAGATCAGCCCGTCGACCGCGACGTACATGTCCATGGGCGAGACGACGACGCGGTTGACGAGGTCGAGACTGGTGCCGTCAGGACTGGCGATGCGGGCCGGCTGGAACATGGGCGGTCTGACGTCGGTGGCCCCCACGTGACCGGCGTACCACTCGTCGCAGCGCGCCACGAACTCCGGGTCGCGCAGCCGCAGGTTGTCGTAGGTGACCCGTCGACTGCGGGTCATGATGTTGAAGCCGAACTGGATCGGGTCCTGGTGGACGTACTGGTCGAGGTTCTCGAACCACTCCAGGCTGGCCTGGGCGGCCCGCTGCGTGGAGAGCACCACCGCCTTGCGCTCGGTCTCGTACGTCGCCAACGCGTCGGCGAGCTCGTCCTGCTCGTGCAGGCAGGCCGCGAGCGCCAACGCGTCCTCCATCGCCAGCTTGGTGCCCGACCCGATCGAGAAGTGGGCGGTGTGCGCGGCGTCGCCGAGGATCACCACAGGGGCCTGGTCGGCGGCCGTGCGCACCCAGTGCTCGTTGCGGACCGTGGTGAAGCTGATCCAGCGTGAGTTGTTGGCCATCACCTCGTGGCCGTCCAGCACGTCGGCGAAGAGCTCCCGGATCCGGTCGATCGACTCCTGGTCCGACTCGCCCGGCGCCCACGACCGGTCGGCGTGCTCGGCGAAGCCGGCCTTCTCCCAGACGGCCGAGGTCATCTCGACGATGAAGGTGCTGCCGGTCGCGTCGTAGGGGTAGCCGTGGATCTGCATCACGCCGGCCGGCGTCTCGGCGATGTAGAACTTGAAGGCGTCGAAGACCTTGTCGGTGCCGAGCCAGATGTACTTGCAGTCCCGCTCCTCCAGGGTCGGCCGGAAGGTGTCGGCGTAGGTGTTCCGGACGGCCGAGTTGAGACCGTCGCAGGCGACGACCAGGTCGTGGGTGCGAGCCAGCTCGGCCACGTCAGGAGCGTCGGTGCGGTGGTGGAGGGTGACGCCGAGCTCGCGGCAGCGGTCCTGCAGGATCTCGAGGAGCCGCCGCCGCGACATCGCGGCGAATCCGTGGCCGCCGCTGGTGACCACCTCACCCCTGACGTGGACGTCGATGTCGTCCCAGATCGCGAACTCCCGCTGCATCCGGGCGTAGATCCCGGGGTCCGCGTGCTCGATGCCACCCAGGGTCTCGTCGCTGAAGACGACGCCGAACCCGAAGGTGTCGTCGGCGGCGTTGCGCTCCCAGACGGTGATCTCGTGCGCCCGGCCGGTGCGCGCGCCGAGCTGCTGCGCGAGGGCGCTGAAGTAGAGCCCGCCCGGGCCGCCGCCGATCACTGCGATCCGCATCCCGGCAACATAGTGCGTTCTTGACGAGCGTTGTCAAGGCGCAATAACGTCGCGGGGCATGAGGCCGACGGAGGACTACGTCGCCCGGATCCGTGCCGTCGCCACCGACCACCTGCTCGCGATCCCGCCGGTCCACGGGGCGGTGAACCGCCCGCTCGTCGAGGCCCTCGGTCGGCACGGGCTGCTGCGCGGCCTCTTCGGCGGAGACCCCGACGAGCCACCGCGCGACGCGGCGGCGCTCCAGCTCTGCCTGCTCCGCGAGACCCTGGCCACGGTCTCCACCGAGGCCGAGACCGCGCTCGCCCTGCAGGGGCTCGGCAGCTACCCGATCCTCCAGTCCGGATCGGCGGCGACCGTCGAGCGGTGGATCCCGTCAGTGGTCACCGGCAAGGCCGTGCCCGCGTTCGCACTGTCCGAGCCCGAAGCCGGCTCGGACGCCGCCGCCCTGTCCCTGGCGGCGACCCGGGACACCGACGGGTCCTGGCGGCTGCACGGCGAGAAGACGTGGATCTCCAATGCACCCGACGCCGACGTCTACTCCGTCTTCGCCCGGACCGGACCGGACGGTGCCCGCGGCGTGACCGCGTTCGTGGTGCCCGGTGACGCCGAGGGGTTGTCCGGCGAACCGCTCGACATGCTCGCCCCCCACGCGATCGGCCGGCTGGTCTTCGACGGGGTCCGCGTCACCACCGACGACGTGCTCGGCGAGGTCGGTCGGGGCTTCACCGTGGCGATGCGGACGCTCGACCTCTTCCGGCCCAGCGTGGGCGCGTTCGCGGTCGGCATGGCCCAGGCCGCGCTCGACGCCACGCTGGACTGGGTCCTGACCCGTGAGGTGTACGGCGACCTGCTGATCCGGCAGCAGGCGGTCGAGCACACGCTGGCCGAGATGGCGACCCGGACCGAGGCGGCCCGGCTGCTGGTGAGAGCCGCGGCCACGACGTACGACGACGGCGCCCCAGCGGGCCAGGTCACCCAGAGTGCCGCCATGGCCAAGCTGTTCGCGACCGAGACCGCGCAGTGGGTGGTCGACCAGGCAGTCCAGCTCCACGGCGCGCGCGGGTTGGAGCGCGGGCACCTGCTCGAGCGGCTCTATCGTGAGGTGCGCGCCCCGCGGATCTACGAAGGCGCCTCCGAGGTTCAGCGCACCATCATCGGCCGCGGCCTGGTGCGCGACCGGCAGGACCGGCAGGAAGGACAGCAGTGACCCGCTACCGGGGAAGCGTCCCGATCACCGACGACTGGCAGCACTTCCGGCTCGAGGTCGCCGACCGGGTCGCCACCGTCACCCTGAACCGCCCCGAGAAGATGAACCCGCTCACCTTCGAGTCCTACGCCGACCTGCGCGACCTGCTCCACGAGCTGCCTCACCGCGGCGACACCGACGTGCTGGTGATCCGCGGCGAGGGCAAGGGGTTCTGCGGCGGCGGCGACGTCAACGAGATCATCGGCGAGCTGATCCGGATGGATCCGCGCGACCTGATCGGGTTCACCCGGATGACCGGCGACGTCATCAAGGCGATGCGCGAGTGCCCGATCCCGATCGTGGCCGGCATCCAGGGGATCGCCGCCGGCGCCGGTTCGGTGATCGCGATCGCCTCCGACTTCCGGGTCTGCTCGACGTCCGCGCGCTTCGCGTTCCTGTTCACCAAGGTGGGCCTGTCCGGCGGTGACATGGGCGCGGCATACCTCCTCCCCCGGTTGGTCGGCGCCGGCCGCGCCACCGAGCTGCTGATGCTCGGGGACACCATCGACGCCGCCACCGCTGACCGCTACGGCCTGGTCTCGCAGCTGGTGGCCGACGACGAGCTGGACCCGGCGGTGGACGCGCTCGCGCGGCGGCTGGCCGACGGTCCGACGCTGGCCTTCGCGCAGACCAAGTCGCTGATCACGCGCGAGCTCGACATGCCGATCGGCGCGGCGATGGAGCTGGACGCGATGACCCAGGCGCTGCTGATGACCACCGCCGACCACGCCGAGTTCCACGCCGCGTTCAACGAGAAGCGACCGCCCGAGTGGACCGGCCGATGACGCCTCAGATCGCCCTCGTCACCGGCGCTTCCCAGGGCATCGGCGCCGCGTGCGCGCTGGCGCTGTCGGAGGCCGGGCACCGGGTCGCGCTGGTCGCGCGCTCGGAGTCGTCCCTGGAATCGATGGCTGCCTCGCTGCCGGGCGAGTCGCTCGTGATCCCGACCGACGTGCTCGACCCTGATGCGCTGGAGTCCGCGTTCGCCCACGTCGAGTCGACGTGGGGTCCGGTGTCGATCCTGGTCGTCAACGCGGGCGCGGCGATGTCCGCGCCGCTCGTGAAGACGTCCGACGAGGACTGGCAGCGGATGCTCGACCTCAACCTGACCGCGCCCTTCCGCTGCCTGCGCCGGGCGCTGCCCGGCATGGTCGAGTTGGGCTGGGGGCGCGTCGTGGTGATCGCGTCGATCGCCGGCAAGGCCGGCGGCGCCCGCATCGCGGCGTACACCGCGAGCAAGCACGGGGTGCTCGGCCTGGTGCGCACGGCGGCGATGGAGGTGGCGCGCACCGGCGTCACCGTCAACGCGATCTGCCCGGGGTACGTCGACACCCCGATGACCGACGAGTCGGTCGCGAGCATCTCGGCGGGCACCGGTCGCACGGCTGAGGAGGCGCGTTCGATCCTCGCCAACAGCCAGCCGATCGGGCGCCTCGTGACGGCGTCGGAGGTGGCCGCCGCGGCGATGCTGTGCGTCGACAACGGCGCGATCAACGGTCAGGGCCTCAACGTCGACGGCGGGGCCGTGCAGTCATGACTCCCCTACGCCGCGTGAACCCGCCCACCCTCGCCGCCCCCTCGGGGTTCTCGCACGCCGTCGTGGCGACCGGCACCACCGTTTTCCTCGCGGGTCAGACCGGGATGTCGTCCGACGGCGCGATCGTGCCCGGCGGCGTCGTCCCCCAGTTCGAGCAGGCACTGTCCAACCTGCTGACAGCCCTGGCTGCGGCGGGCGGTTCGCCGGGCGACCTGACGTCGCTGACGGTCTACATCGTCGACATGGACGACTACCGCACCCACGCCCGGGAGATCGGCGCCGTCTGGAAGCGGCTCGTCGGCACCGACTACCCCGCCATGGCCGGCATCGGGGTCTCCCGGTTGTGGGACGCCGATGCCGTGGTCGAGGTGCAGGGCTTCGCGGTGGTGCAGTAGAGCCGGTTCGTTGCATGCGGCACCGCGCCACCGCCGGTTCCGGCCGCTTCACGTATATCGCTGAGCCTCAGGACGTGGCGCCTGTGCGCCTCTCCAGCGCTTCGATGACGGTCAGGCAGATGTCGATCTCGTAGAGCCTTTCGACGGCTTGCACCCCGCCGGGGCTCTCTGCGTTGATCTCCACCACCTTGTCACCGATCACATCGACGCCGACGAAGAACATGCCATCGGCCACAAGCTTCTCGCTCAGTGCGTCGACGATGCCGCATTCCACCTCACCGACCTCGAGCGGGACCGGGCGTCCGCCCGTGCTGATGTTGGCCCGTGGGTCGTTGCTGGTCGACTCTCGACGAAAGGCAGCCAACCTCCCGTCGTGTTCAAGAATCTGTCCCTCGAGCAGGAAGATCCGGGCATCACCGTCCTCCCCGCCGTCGACGAACTGTTGAACGATCCCGTAACCGTCGTGGAGCACGGCCTCCGTGATCTGGGCGAGGTTCACTTCGTCCTTGTCCTCGATCGCGAACACGTTCCGACCTTTGGCTCCGTACAGAGGCTTGACGATGGAGTGGCCGACCTCGGCAACGAATCGCGCTATCGACTGAGGGTCGCGCGTCACGAGCGATCGCGGTCGGATCTTCTCGGGGAACTCCTCCAGGTAGAGCTTGCTCGTTGCCCGTACCAGTGACATCGGGTCGTTGACGACCGTGACCCCTCGAGCCTTGAGCATCTGGCCGACCACCACACCCAGAGGACTTGCCCACGGCCGCTCCTGCAGGTCGTCGATCGATTCGTTCCGTAGGAACAAGGCGTCGAGGTCGTCCATGACGATCCGGTCGGCGTCGCGCTCCTTGATGCGCTCCATGAAGCCCTCGAGCGTGTCACCCTTCTTGAACTCTGCGGCGTGGGCTCTGGCCACGAACTGCCCGCCGCTCTCTCCGAGCTCGACGTCTCCGACGCCCACGTACCAAACTTCATGCCCACGCTGGGCCGCGGCCCTCGCCAGCCGTGTCGTCGTGTACTCGTCCACCTCGGTGGCAACGTCGTTGACGAAGAGGGCGAGCCTCATGCCGATGCCTCTCTCTCGTACAAATCCGTGACCGATGCGCCCTCGCGCAGTCTGTCGAGGCGCTCCCGAGCACCAGGCACGTCCAGCCATCGTGGACGGATCCACGGTTCGTTGAGCACCCCGCGATCGAGCAGGTCCTGGATCAACGGAATGTGGTCCAAGGCGAGCTTGCCTACGAAGAGTGCGTCAAGGTTGCTGCCCTCTGCGAGGTGTTCTAGGAGGCGTGTGATCCCACGGAGGTAGATCGCGTCCTTCACCGAACCGCCCCCGACGACAACCCGGACGGCGATGGACCAGGCGGTTCTCGTCGGGATCCGATGTTCAGCTCGTAGCGACTCGACGATCTCCAGGAATTCCGCACCGTCGAGCATGTCTGCGATGGCGACCACTCGTGCCGCGAGCACGCGGAGGCGCCGCGGGTCCAATCCGCCGGTCAGGTACTCCGCGAGCACGGCAAGACCCTCCTGGGTCTCGTCGTAACCAGGCAGTCCGATCTTCAGCAGCGTCAAGGGTTGCCTGGCGCCGTTCTGGTAGGTCACCACGTGGGTGCCGACCTCGTGGTGCAGCAGCGCTTCGACTCGGTCCGCCCGGATGGTGGCGGCTTCGGGGATGAGCAGCCGGCCGAACGACACCATCAGCTCGGAGACGTCATCGCGCACGTCGACGTTCGACGGGAAATCTGGATACACGGCACGATATCGATCGAACTCAGCTCGAGCCGCCTCTGCGAACGCGCCGGCCGTGACGGCCCGCGTGCTGGGGACTTGTTCTGGGATGATCTCGAGCAGCTCCTGCGCGGCGGATACGAGAGGCTGGCCGACGTCGCCGTAGAGCTGCAACGACCCGTACACGAAACGTGTGGTGTCGCGATCCTCCAAGGCTGTGATCTGCCTCGCTATCTCGTCTCGCTTCGCCGTGAACAGGGCGTGCAGCGCAGGGTCGGCGACGTCCTCGACCGTGAGGGCATACAGGTCGCGCCGCACCAGATCCGGCTCGAACTCGAGGGGTCTGAGCCGCAGAGTGGGCGCCACTCCGAAGTCACTGCGTTCGAAGTCTGCCCATGCCTCTGCTGCGTTGACCGGAGTGACGTTGAGCAGCAAGTCGACCCTGCGCTCGATCTCGGTGAGGCTGGCGTCGATGTCCAGAGCGGGCCCAAGCTTCTGAATGTGAGCAGTCACGTGATGCACGTACCCAGAAACTTCAGCGGGCAACCTGATTCCCGAGTTGGGGGTGGGCCATCGGGGTCTCTCGGTTGAATGCCGAGGCGGTAGTCGAGGTGCAGGGCTTCGCGGTGGTGCGGTAGCAACGAGCCCTAGCTCGGCTCGAACGACGCCGCGAGCGCGTCGATCGTGACGGTGCGTTCCCGCACCGCCAGTCGCCGGAAGATCGGTGCCGCCCACCGGTACACGCCGTACACGTTGAGCTTGGCGTGATGGCGCACGAGTGTCCCGTTCTCCCCGGAGGCCTCCAGGGAGTAGCTGGGCCAGCCCTCGAACGGCCGCTTCCCGGACTTCGACGTGTCCCACCAGTGGAAGACGACCGTGTGCGGCGCTCGGAGCTCGACGATCTCGCCCTGGAGCGACCCCCGCTTCGTGTCGTCGACGTACGTGGTTCCGACCGTCGGCTCACCCGGTGACGTCTGCCGGGTGCGCTTGAGCATGGTGCCCTGAGTGGCCATCCACTCGTTGTGTCCGTCGATGTCGACCAGGCGCGCGAACACCTGGTCGATCGGTGCCTGGATCGTTCGTTCGAGCTCGAACTCGATGGTCTTCATGTGCGTCAGGATGCTGCGCGTGCCCGGTGAGCAGCAAGGGGCGGCGTCAGCCACTGGGTCTGGAATGCTCATGGGCATGGATGGCCGTGATAGTCGCAGTGTTGTCGCCCGCTGGATCGAGTTGTGGAACTCCACGGGTCCTGACGGGGTCGACGAAGTCTTCGCAGACGACTTTCACGATGCGCAGCTCGCGGAGCGTCTGAACGGTCCGGTGACCCTCGAGGACTTCAAAGCTTCCCTGCGCGCGCTCGTGGATGCGATGGGTCTCGCTCAGTTCGAGGTGCACGAGACGGTCGCTGAAGGCGACGCTGTCGTCGTGCGCTGGACGGTGCACGGAACTCATCAAGGCGTTCTCTGGGGCATGCCACCCACTGGGAAGACCTTCGCGATCGAGGGGGTCAACATCTTCCGCGTCCGCGACGGGCGCATCGTCGAACGGAGAAGTTTCTTGGACCCCGCAGCCGTGCTCCGGCTGGGTCACTAGGAGTCGACCACTCGGCAGCGCGCTCACACCGATGAGATCCGAGGCGGATCCCGGTCAACAGGGGTACGAGATCCGAATCGAGAGGAACACCTGTGAGCTACGAACTGAGCCCCGAACGCTCCCGGCAGTCGCTGCAGGACCACACGCGGCGGCTGGCGGAGTCTGCCCGCGCGGCGGGTCCCGATGCGCCGGTGCCCACGGCGCCGGACTGGACCGCGGCCGATGTGGTCGAACACCTCGGCCAGACCCAGAACTGGGTGGCGGAGATCCTGGAGCGCCGGGTCACGGACCCGACCCAGCTGCCGACCGAGATGGCGACGATGCCCGCCGATGCGCAGACCTGGCCCGACTGGCTCGGCGAGAGCGCCGGCCGCGCTGCCGCGGCTGCCTCCGACGCCGCGCTCGAGGCACCGGTGTGGAACGCCGCCGGCGATGAGCGGACCGGCGGACAGTTCTGGCTGCACAGCCTCCTCAACGAAGCGGTGATCCACGGTTTCGATGCCGCCGCTGCCGCCGCAGGAACAGCCGCCGCCGCCGCCGACGACTTTGACATCGATGCAGATGTCGCCGCCGAGCTGATCACCAACCACCTGGCGATGCTCACCTCGCCGACGTGGGCGGCACAGCGCGCGGACTCTGCCGACGCGCTGCGCGGCAACGGGGAGACCCTGCACTGGCACGCCACCGACGGGTCGAGCCTCGGCACCTACGGTGACTGGTTCATCGAACGCCAGCCCGACGGCGCACGGTGGCAGCACCGGGACGACACCGCAGACGTGACCGTCTCCGGCCCGGCACGATCCCTGCTGCTGATCCTCACCCGCCGCCTGTCCCTGACCGACGGGCCGGCCGACGCCGTCACGATCGACGGCGACGCCGACCTGGTTCGACACTGGGTCGAGCACACGGCTCACGTGGCCGATTGAGCACGCCTCGTTGGCCGTGGTCAATGCTTGGGTTGGCAACCTGCGCAGGCCCAGACCGCCCTGGTCATCGAGCGTTCCCAGCGCGAGTGGGCCTCAGCTGCGGCAGTCCGCGCCCGCGCAGGCCTCGTACTGTCGGAGCAGTTGCTCAAGCTGGGCTTGAGTCGCGTCGTGCGCCGGGTTGTTCGTGAGGCTAGTCATTTCATCCGGGTCGTTGAGCAGGTCGTAGAACTCGACCTCTCCGGTGGAGTACTCCAGGTACTTGTACCTGGGCGTGCGGATCCCGTGGTACCAGTCCGGACCGCCAATGGTCGTAGGACCGGCTTCGAGCACCAGGATCCGTGATGGCCAAGCTTGCGGGTCACTCACCAGAGGCAACAAGGAGACGCCGTCAACCTCCAGAGTCGGCGTCGCGTTGGCAAGGTCGGCGAACGTCGGGGCGACGTCGACGTTGACGACCGGCTGCGAACGCGTGACCCCTGCCGGGAAGCCAGGGCCGCGCACGATGAGCGGGACCTGCGAGGACGCCTCATACGGGACCGTCTTGCCGGCGTGGATGCGGTGCTCGCCGAGCATGAACCCGTTGTCGCTCGAGAAGACCACGACCGTGTTGTCGAGCTCACCGGAGTCTCGCAGCGCCTCGATGATGTGACCGACCGAGTCGTCCACCGCCCGCAGGGACTCCCACCGCTGGGAGTTCGCCTCTTGCAGCTTCGCCTTCAGCGCTACCTTGATTCGCCCCTTGCTCTTGATGTAAGCGGGCTTGTCGCTGACGTCGACCTCGTCGAAGCTCGGGTCCGTCGGCAGCGGAGTCGAGGCGTAGTGGTCCTTCCATCGTGCGGGAACTGCCGGGGTGGCCATAGTGGGGTCGTCAGCCTCTACGGGCCCCCCAGAGTGCGGCGCGTACTGGGACACCCACAGAAAGAACGGCGCCGTGGCAGGTGCGCGCCGACTGATGATGTCAGTGGCGAGGGAGTCGTAGAGGTCCACCTGGTAGATGCCACTGTAGGTGCGCGTCGCGACGCTCCCGCCGGCGTTTTCCCTTTCGCGAAGTCTCGTGGTGAAGAAGTCTCCGCCACCAACCGCCCCGTGCCACTCCTGCCACCCAACCGGTACGGTTACCGGCTTCAACGCTCCGTACCCGTTGAGGTACTTGCCCACGAATGCAGTCTGGTAGCCGGCGCTGCGTAGCCACGTGGCGACCGTCGACGAGGCGTCGAGTGCGGCGTACCCACCCTCGGGGGCCGTGCTCGAGGCATTGCCCATCACACCGTTGTTGTGGCTGTACTGCCCGGTCACCCAAGCCGCCCGTGCCGGACAGCACAGCGGGTACGACGCGATGGACGTGGTGAAGCTGACCCCCTGGGAAGTCAGCAACTCCTGGACGTTGGGCATCGCCGCCAGGTCCCGGACTCGCATGTCATCGGTGGTGATGAACACGATGTTGGGTCGCGTTTCGGCCGCGGCCGCCACCGTGGCCCCTCCTGGCACGCCGAGGCAGGCACCGGCTATCGCGATGGCCGCAGCCCCGGCTACGGCAGCCCAAGTCCGCCGCTGGCCCGATCGAGTCCGCCTGCCAGTCTTCGCCATGCCGCACGCCTCTCCCCCGAGGCACCGCCGATCCACGATGGTCGCCGGCCTGGCCGACACACGCAACATCGGACTCGCCACTGATGTCCCGCCAAGCACCCTGATTCCACACCAGTCGCGCTTCGCGGCGATTGCTCTCTACACATAACCGGGGTTGGAGCATCGGAGCAATCCCTCGTCGTAGCTATACCTCGTTTGGGGTAATCCAAGGAGAGCCCTGCCGCCGCGAGGGCAGAGATCGCTCAACAGCTTCAAACGACCGTCGCGCTGGCCGCGACCCGTTCTGTCGATCCGGTCATGGCCGTTCCCACCGCCGCGCACACACGACGCCGCCGGCGATGTGATGCGCACGACCGCGCCACGCGAAGTCGGCGTACGCTCACAAGCAGCCGAGTGAGGGAGTGCGCGTGAGTACGAACCATCTGCTGGAGGCGCTGGAGCCGGTCGTGGCCGAGAATCTCGACCGCCACCTCGGAATGGCGCAGGAGTGGCACCCCCACGACTACATCCCGTGGAGCGAGGGCCGCGACTTCGCGTTCCTGGGTGGTGAGGACTGGGATCCCGAGCAGTCACGACTGTCCGAGACGGCCAAGGCGGCGATGATCACCAACCTGCTGACGGAGGACAACCTGCCGTCCTACCACCGCGAGATCGCCACCCGGTTCGGGCGCGACGGCGCGTGGGGCACGTGGGTCGGGCGCTGGACAGCCGAGGAGAACCGTCACGGCATCGCCATGCGTGACTACCTGGTCGTGACCCGCGGGGTGGACCCGGTCGAGCTCGAGCGCGCCCGGATGGACTACATGACGTCCGGCTACGACTCGGGGGACAAGACGCCTCTCGAGGCGGTCACGTACGTCTCCTTCCAGGAGCTCGCCACGCGTGTCTCGCACCGCAACACCGGCAAGGTCACCCACGACCCCGTGGCCGACCGGATGCTCGCCCGGATCTCCAAGGACGAGAACCTGCACATGGTCTTCTACCGCAACATCGTGGCGGCCGCGTTGGAGATCGCCCCCGACGACACCATGCGCGCGATTGCCGACGAGGTCATCGGCTTCGAGATGCCGGGCGCCACGATGGCCGGCTTCCGTCGCAACTCGATGATCATCGCCAAGGCAGGCATCTACGACCTGAGGCTGCACCACGACGACGTGATCATGCCGATCCTGCGGCACTGGGACGTCTTCGACCGCACCGATCTCGGCGAGGTCGGCGAGCGGGCCCGCGGCGAGCTGGCGACCTTCCTCGAAGGCCTGGACGCCCAGGCGTCCCGCTTCGTGGAGCGCCGCGCGGAGCAGCGCGCCCGCACCGCCGCCCGGTCCGACAGCGACGCGACGCCCGAGATCGCCTCCTGAACCTCCGGGCCGACGGGTGTGATCAGGCGTGCACGATCGCGAGCGCGTGGGCGTGTGCGTCGTCGCGGAGCCGGGCGTCGAGCGAGGCGAACAGCTCGCCCGCCTCGATCCCCGGCCAGTCGCGCGGCAGGTGCTCGAGCGGGAGGCCGGGGTCGAGGTAGGGCAGCCGTCGCCACGAGGTGAGCATCGGGATGTAGGTCGCGAATGCTTGCGCCGGCGAAGTGGCTGAGCGTCGGCGCGCCACCGGGCGCCACGCGGCGCAGAACTCGACGTACAGGCGCTCCAGCTCGACCAGGTCCCACCACTCCCCGAGCCTGGCCGAGACGTCACCGGCGCCGAGGTAGTCACCACGGAAGAACTCCGTGTAGGCGGTCAGCCCCGCCGCGTCGAGCACCCGCACCGTCTCGTCGTACAGCGTCGCCGGCGCCACCCACACCCCGGGCGCCGCCGTGCCGAAGCCGAGGCGACTCAGCTGTGCGCGCAGGGCGTGCCGGCGGTCACGCATCGACTCCGGCACCGAGAAGACCACCACCAGCCAGCCGTCGTCGGAGGCCGCCCGGGGACGCGACCAGATCCGCCGGTCGCCCTCGCGCAGCACCTCCAGGGAGGCGGGCGACAGCGCATAGCCCGCCTGGCCGTCGCGGCGTTCGGCCGCGAGCACGCCGCGCCGTTTGAGCCGGGAGACGGACGAGCGGACGGCGGGCGAGTCGACGCCCAGGTCGGCCATCAGCGCGATGAGCGAGGCCACCGACAGCCAGTTGCGCTCCTCGCGCGCATACAGCCCGTAGAGCGACAGGATCAGCTGGCGCGGCGACGCCTGCTCCACCGGGTCAGCCCTCGTCCCGCAACCGGAAGCGCTGCAGCTTGCCGGTGGCGGTGCGCGGGAGGGACTCGACGAACTCCATCGCTCGGGGGTACTTGTAGGGCGCGATCTCGGCCTTGACGAAGTCCTGCAGCGCACGCATCGTGCGCTCGCCACCAGGCACCCCATCGGCAAGGACGACGTACGCCTTGACCAGCGATCCACGGGCCTCGTCAGGGACGCCGACCACCGCGCACTCCGCGACCTCCGGGTGCTTGAGCAGCGCCTCCTCCACCTCCGGGGCCGCGATGTTGTAGCCGGAGGAGATGATCATGTCGTCGCTGCGGGCGTGGTACCAGAAGTACCCGTCCTCGTCGCGGCTGAACGTGTCGCCGGTGATGTTCCAGCCGTCGCGGACATAGCTGCGCTGCCGGTCGTCCGCGAGATAGCGACATCCGGTCGGGCCCTTCACGGCCAGCCGCCCGGGCTCGCCCGGCGGAGCCTCCTGCCCGTCGTGGTCGAGGACGGTGGCGGTGTAGCCCGGCACGGCCCGACCGGTCGAGCCGGGGCGGATGTCGTCGCCGGCCGCCGAGATGAAGATGTGCAGCATCTCCGTGGCGCCGATCCCGTCGATGATGCTGACGCCGGTCGCGGCGCGGAACGCCTCCCACGTGGCCGCCGGCAGGTGCTCACCCGCCGACACGGCCGCGGTCAGCGACGGCAGGGTCGCGCCCGCCGCGAGCATCGCCTTGTAGGCCGTGGGCGCGGTGAAGCAGGTCGTCACGGCGTAGTCGTCGATGATCGCGGCGAGCTCTGCCGGTGTGGCCTTCTCGACCAGGACCGTCGACGCCCCCGCGTGGAGCGGGAACAGCAGCACCCCGCCCAGCCCGAAGGTGAACGCGTACGGCGGGGTGCCGGTGAAGACGTCGTCCGGCCCGGGCCGCAGCACGTGACGGGAGAAGGTGTCGCAGATCGCGAGGACGTCGCGGTGGAAGTGCATGGTCGCCTTCGGCCGCCCGGTGGTGCCCGAGGTGAACGCGAGCAGCGCCACGTCGTCGGCCGAGGTCGCGACGTCGTCGAAGGTCGCCGGCTTGTCAGCGAGCAGGTCGTCCAGCTCGGCATCGCCCCCGAACGGCACCACCCGCACTCCCAGGTCGCCGGCCAGCGCCTCGGTGCCCTCGACGAACCGCGCGTCGACCAGTGCCAGGTCGAGCCGGGAGATCTCGTGGATCGTGGCCAGCTCGCCGGCGCGGAGCAACGGCATCGTCGTCACCGCCACGGCGCCGGCCTTGAGCACGCCGAACCAGCACGCGGTCAGCCACGGGTTGTTGGGCCCGCGGAGCAGGACCCGGTTCCCCGGCACGATGCCCAGGTCGTCGACGAGTGCGTGGGCGACCCGGTCGGCCGCGGCCAACAGGTCGGCGTACGACCAGGTCTCGAGACCGGGCGCGTGCAGGCAGGGCCGGTCTCCTCCGTGCTCGGCGATCACGTCGTCGAGCAGCGCGGTGGCGCAGTTGAGGCGGTCGGGGTAGGCCAGCTCGGGCAGGTCGGAACTCAGCTCCGGCCACTGGTCGAACGGCGGCAGGTGGTCGCGGCAGAACGTGTCGACGTGCGCGGACGGCAGCAGGTCCATCCCGAGAACGTATGGCTCGTCTTCAACGACCGTCAAGAGTGCGACATACAGACGGGTGTGCGGAGCCGACGAAGTAGCCTCGGCGGGTGAGCAACGACCCCGAGTTCCACTACTCCGACCTGCTCCCGATCGGCGCCGACGACACCCCGTACCGCCTCGTCACCACCGAGGGGGTCTCGACCTTCGAGGCCGACGGCCGCACCTTCCTCAAGGTCGACCCGGAGGCGATCCGGCTCCTCAGCGCGGAGGCGATGCACGACATCGCCCACTACCTGAGGCCGGCCCACCTGGCCCAGCTGCGCCGGATCATCGACGACCCGGAGGCGTCCGGCAACGACCGGTTCGTGGCGCTCGACCTGCTGAAGAACGTCAACATCTCGGCCGGCGGCGTGCTGCCGATGTGTCAGGACACCGGCACCGCCATCGTGATGGGCAAGAAGACCGAGGGCGTGCTGACCGGCGCCGACGACGCGGTGGCCGTGTCGCGCGGGGTGTACGACGCCTACACGAAGCTCAACCTGCGCTACTCCCAGCTGGCGCCGCTGACGACGTACGAGGAGAAGAACACCGGCACCAACCTCCCGGCCCAGATCGAGCTCTACTCGGTCCCGGGCGACGAGCCGGCCTACAAGTTCCTGTTCATGGCCAAGGGCGGCGGGTCGGCCAACAAGTCCTTCCTCTACCAGGAGACGAAGGCGATCTTGAACCCGCAGCGGATGCTGACCTTCCTCGACGAGAAGCTCCGCTCGCTCGGCACGGCCGCCTGTCCGCCGTACCACCTGGCGGTCGTCATCGGCGGCACCTCGGCGGAGTACGCCTTGAAGACTGCCAAGCTCGCCTCTGCCCACTACCTCGACCACCTGCCGACCCACGGCTCCGCGGCTGCTCATGGATTCCGGGACGTCGAGCTCGAGGAGGACGTCTTCAAGCTGACCCAGGCCTTCGGCATCGGCGCCCAGTTCGGCGGCAAGTACTTCTGCCACGACGTCCGCGTGGTGCGGCTGCCGCGACACGGCGCCTCCTGCCCGGTCGCCATCGCCGTGTCGTGCTCGGCCGACCGCCAGGCGCTCGGCAAGATCACCGCCGAGGGCGTCTTCCTCGAGCAGCTCGAGGAGGACCCGGCCCACTACATGCCGGACGCCGGTACGGCGGACACGATCTCCGGCGGCGAGGTCGTCGCGATCGACCTCAACCGACCGATGACCGAGATCCTGGCCGAGCTGTCGAAGCACCCGGTCAAGACCCGGCTCTCGCTCACAGGTCCGCTCGTGGTGGCGCGCGACATCGCCCACGCGAAGATCAAGGAGCGGCTCGACGCCGGCGAGGAGATGCCGGCGTACCTGCGCGACCACCCGGTCTACTACGCCGGCCCGGCGAAGACCCCCGACGGCATGGCCTCCGGCTCGTTCGGCCCGACCACCGCCGGCCGGATGGACTCGTACGTCGACCAGTTCCAGGCCGCCGGCGGCTCACTGGTGATGCTGGCGAAGGGCAACCGCAGCAAGGCCGTGACCGAGGCGTGCGACGCCCACGGCGGGTTCTACCTCGGCTCCATCGGTGGCCCGGCGGCGCGGCTGGCGCAGGACTGCATCCGCTCGGTCTCCGTGCTGGAGTACGAGGAGCTCGGGATGGAGGCGGTGTGGAAGATCGAGGTGGAGGACTTCCCCGCCTTCATCGTCGTCGACGACAAGGGGAACGACTTCTTCACCGACCCCTCGGGCACCGTCACGGTGCCGCTGACAGGGATTCGGGTGCGCTCCGCGCAGTGAGACGCCGCCCACCCGGACCGGGTCGCCGGACCCGGCCCGGGTGGAGTGTGTGGAGCGCTACGGCGTGAGCACCTCCGCGATCCGGCTGAGGGTGTCCTCGATGCCGAGGAACCCTTCGTTCGGGTTGAACTCGTCCTCACCGAAGTCCACGTCCGGGTCGTCGGCGGTGCCGCCGACCATGTCCGGGCCGACACCGTAGAGCAGGGGGAAGTTCCCGCCCTGGTCCATGATGTTGAGGGTGTCGTTGAACTGGTCGACGTGCCAGTTGCCGAGGTAGTGGCCCGCTTCGTGCGAGGCAACGTTCCCGATCGCGGTGCCGATGAACTTCACCTTGTTGCTGGCTGGGGTGATGTAGTAGTTCAGCGACGCATCCCCGAAGTCGTCCGGCGAACCGCTCAGCACGTCGAGCAGGATCAGCGCCGTCTCGTCATGACCGTAGTTGCCGGGGTCGATCGACTCGGCGATGCCGATCGTGTCGACGCCGGACTCCTCGATCGTGCCGCCGACGACGAGCCGGCTGACGTTGGGCTTCTTCCCGAACGTGTCCTTGCCGTCCCGGACGACCACCTGGAAGTCGGCGTTGACCCCGCTGGCCTCCATGTCGCGGATCAGGTTCTCCCGCGCGGTCTTGACGATCCGGTTGACCAGCGGCTTGTAGTCGGCGTTGGTCAGCCCCCAGCGGCCCAGGAAGGCGCGCAGCGGGCTGAGGTCACGCACGCCCGGGCCACCCCAGATGCCGGTGTTGACCCGCGCCCCGTTGAAGTCGAGGTAGATCGTCTGCTTCGGCGGGTCGCCTTCCAGGCCGGGTCGGTAGGCCTCGGCCGTCACGTCATAGCCGCCCGAGCCGGACTCGACGGCGATGTAGTGCCACCCTCCCCTGTCAGCGATGTGCTCGTTGACCGCGTTGCCGCCGCCGGGCAGGGGTGAGTCGAGTGGGTAGAGGGACGAGGCGTCCTGGTTGGAGCCGTGCACCAGCTCCCCGTCGCCCTCGAGGATCCCGAGCTGCGTGGCTCCGCCGGTCACGCTCAGGCCGAGCACGTCGCCCTTCTTGAGACGGACGCCGTAGACGTCGACGTCGACCTCGCCCTGGGTGATCGTCACCTCGTACGCGCCCTCACTGCCGGCACCGTCGCCGCTGGCGCTGTCGAAGGGGTCCTCGGGGAAGTTCGGGTACCCGTGCACGAAGGCGTAGTAGGTACCGTCCTCAGGGACCGAGAAGCTGACCTGGCTGTCCCCGGCGAACTCCTCGAAGTCGTCGTTGAACGCCACGATCTCGCCGGTGGCGTCGAGCAGGGAGACCATCGAGTCGAGGTCGCTGGTCGGGCTGTCGGTCTCGATCGTGATCGCCTGTCCCGCGATGCCCTCCATGGCGTAGACGTCGAAGTCGCCGGTCCCGGTTCCGGCGTCACCGTGGGGACCGTCCCCGACCGTCCCGGTCGTCGAGAAGCCGTCGATCGTGGTACCGACCCCGGTGTCGCGCGCGAGCGGGATCGACCCGTCGTCCTCGGTGTTGGGGTCCTCCTCGGAGACCGGCACCTCCTCGTTGGCGAGCGAACCGAGGATCCGTGCCCTCGGGTTCCGGCTGGTCCCGAACTGCGGGACCAGCTGGGCTGTCTCGTAGCTGTCGTTGGCACCTCTCGTACCGTCCGGCTCGGTCTCGTCCACCACGACCGGCGGCCGCGCCTTCTGCCGTGCGCCCTCGCGTGCCGCGATCCGCTCGCGACGTGCGTCGCGACGGTCGCCGACCCGGTCCAGATAGGCGTCCCAGGCCGCGTAGTCCACGCGCTCGGGATGGGGCAGCAGCGCGAGGTAGGGGTTGGCGCCCTTCGGCCTGGGCGCCTGCTTGGTGTTGGCCTTGTCGTCGGCGAACCCGAGTGCCGTGGCCTGGGCGGCGAGGGTGTCGTCGCGGTCCGCGACCGCCCCGTGCGAGGCGGGAAGCGAGGCTGCCAGCAGCAGGCCGCTCCCGAGCGCCACGAGGGCAGGTGTCGTTCTCATGTCAATCCCTCCCGAGACGAGCGCGGCCACCCGAGGGCATTGCCTGAGGGGTCGACCCCTCTCCGATTGCACGTCCGTGTCCCCCGAATTGGTCACAGATCGTGGGAGCGACCCTACTGAGGGATCACCACCGCGGGAAGGGCGTCGGAGGCGTCAGGACCCGGCGTTGCCCTGCACCGTCGTCAGCGCGCTCTCGGCGGCCTCCACGGCGCCGTCCACGTCCTGCCCGAGATCGGGTGAGCCGAAGGTGACCGAGACGAAGCGACCGTCGGTGCAGGTCTGGGCCGACACGGCCTGCGGCTCCGCCCGGCTCGGAAAGATGTTGGTCACCGAGTCCGACCCGGCCGGCATCCCCTGGATCTCGGCCAGCGTCGAGAAGGTCTCGCACGCCTCCTCGGCAGTCGCGCCCTCGTCGATCAGCGCCAGCCCCTCGTCGAGACGCCGTTGCTGGTCCGGGTCGAATCTCCAGGCCGGATGACCTGAGCCCCCGGATCAGCGCCGGCAGCTGGGCGATCCACTCGTCGGCCGGCAGGTCGAGCACCTGGACGCCGGCGGTCGGGGTCCCCCACTGGCACGCGGGCAGCTGGCCGGCGCTGCCCTCCTGCGCCGTGCCGACGTCGCTGCCCACGAGCTCCGCTGCCTGCTCGTCGGTGAGCAGGTCGGTGCACGACGCTGCCCCCGCGGACTCGGAGTCAGGGGCACTCGCCCCGGTGTCACTAGGCTCAGGCTCGGGCGGGTCCGACCCGGCGCAGGCGGGAGCGAGCAGCACGAGACAGAGGCCGGCGACGAAGCACCCGAGACGACGCATGCGCCCACGGTGCCACAGCGTCGCTCGGGAACGTCTCGCCCGATCGGGTCGTTTGTACCCCCGACGACAAGGAGATCGCATGAAGTGCCCCCAGGACGGTGCCACGCTGACCATGAGCGAGCGCAGCGGCATCGAGATCGACTACTGCCCGGAGTGCCGCGGCGTGTGGCTCGACCGCGGCGAGCTCGACAAGATCCTCGAGCGCTCGATGGGCCAGGCGGCACCGCCCCCGCCACCGCAGGCTTCGTCGTACGAGCGGGAGCGGGACGACCGGCGGCAGTACCAGGACCAGCGCTACTCGCAGCCACAGCAGTACCGCAAGAAGAAGAAGGAGAGCTGGCTCAGCGAGATCTTCGATTGATCGCAGCCGCGAAAGCGGATGCGATCGTTGGTGGTTGAGCAGGTTTCGACGGGCTCAACCACCGATGTGTCGAAACCTGGTGACGTGCGTCGGGAAGCCCGGTGCGTAGCCTGACGCCCGTGGGCTACGTCGAGATCGCACGCGCCGAGTCGGAGCGCGGGGAGCTGGTGCTGCGCGAGCGGCGGGACGAGGACGGCCCTGCCTTCCTCGAGCTGCGCGCCAACGGCGTCTTCGTGATGGACAACGCCGAGTTCACCAGCGAGGAGGCACTCGCGACCGCAGCCCTCGACCTGGTCGAGGAGCCGCGCGACGTGCTGGTCGGCGGCATGGGGCTCGGCTTCACGATGCACCGGGTGCTGGCCGACCAGCGGGTGGAGCGGTGCACGGTCGTCGAGATCGAGGAGGCACTGATCGGGTGGATGCGCGACGGCACCATCCCTCACGGCCAGACGATGCTCGCCGACGCGCGTGCCAACCCGGTCGTCGCCGACGTGACAGTCGCGCTGCCCGAGGCCGACGAGGCGTCCTACGACCTGGTCCTGCTCGACGTCGACAACGGACCCACCTTCCTGGTCCACGAGAGCAACGCCCGCATCTACGAGCCGCAGTTCCTCCGTGAGACGCGTCGGATCCTGCGGCCCGGCGGCTGCCTGGTCGTCTGGTCGATGGACGAGGCCCGAGGGCTGCAGGAGGCGATGACCGACGTCTTCGACGAGGTGGTCGCGCAGTCGCACGAGGTGCGACTGCAGGACCGTGACGAGACGTACTGGCTCGTCGTCGGCCGGGTCGGTCAGGAGAACTCGGCGCGGTAACGGTCCGCCAGGGCCGGGTAGTAGTCGTCCCACACGACCTCGCCGACGTCGCGGCCGGCCTCCACCGCGACCAGGCGGTCGAGGTAGTAGTCCCAACCGGGACCGACGCTCTCGACCGGGAACCCGTCCTCGACGCGTTGGCTGAAGGTGAACGTGGTGACGCCACCGCGCTCGACGAGGTCGACCTCGATCCGCCAGACCGTGTCGTCCTCGGGGGACGCCGACTCCGTCACCAGCCGGCGCGGCGGGTCGCACTCGAGGATCCGGTGGGTCTCGACCGGGGCGTCCTCGGCCTCGGCGGTCATCCGGAAGCCGACCGAGCCCGACGCCGGGTCGCCCTCCCAGGTGCCGATCCAGCGCTCGAGTCTCGCCGGCTCGGTGACCGACGCCCAGACGTCATCGATGCTGGCACGGAACTCGCGACGGAAGACGACGTACGCAACGCCGTCGCGTTCCTCGCGGCGGCCGGTGGCGGTGGGGCTCATGCTGTCTCCTGGGTCTCGGTGGCGGGACTCTGGTGCTCACGGACGGTCCGGCGGACCTCCATCTCGAGGCCGTCGAACGCCTCGGCAGGCAGCGGTCCGCGCAGCTCGCGCAGCAGGCCGGCGACCGGACGCAGGCCGCCGGGCTCGAGGGCGTAGTGGCGCTCGCGGCCGCGATCCTGCGCGCTGACCAGGCCGGCCTCGCTCAGCACCCGCAGGTGGCGGCTGATCGCGGGCCGGCTGATCGGATGGTCGGCACTGAGGTCGACCACCCGCGCCGGGCCCCGCGCCAGGCGCCGGAGCAGGTCGCGCCGGACCGGGTCGGCGAGCGCGGCGTACACGTCCACGGTTATTGGTAACCGATAGGTTACGTTTCGTCAAGGGTAGCGTCTTCATCGTGAGCAACGACTACCGGACCGAGCACGACTCGATGGGCGAGGTGCGCGTCCCCGCCGATGCCCTGTGGCGGGCGCAGACCCAACGCGCGGTGGAGAACTTCCCGATCAGCGGGACGCCGATCGAGCCCCGCCTGGTGCGCGCCCTGGCACTGGTGAAGCAAGCGGCCGCGCGGGCCAACCGCGAGCTCGAGGTGCTCGACTCCGAGACCGCGGGCGCCGTCGAGGAGGCGGCCACGGCGGTGGCGGCAGGCGAGCACGGCGACCACTTCCCCGTCGACGTCTTCCAGACCGGCTCGGGCACCAGCTCCAACATGAACATGAACGAGGTGCTCGCCTCGCTCGCTGGGGAAGGGGTCCATCCGAACGATCACGTCAACGCCAGCCAGTCGAGCAACGACACCTTCCCCACCGCGATCCACGTCGCCGCGACGCTGGCGGTGGTCGAGGACCTCCAGCCCGCCCTGCTCGTCCTCCACGACAGCCTGGCGGCCAAGGCGGAGGAATTCGCCGGACCTGGTGAAGTCGGGCCGCACCCACCTCATGGACGCGACGCCGGTGATGCTCGGCCAGGAGTTCGGCGGCTACGCCGCGACGCTCGCCCTCGCCGGTGAGCGGCTCGACAGCGTGCTCCCCCGGGTGCGCGAGCTGCCCTTGGGCGGCACCGCCGTGGGTACCGGCATCAACACCCCCGGCGGGTTCGCGGCGCGGGCCATCGGGGCGCTCGAGGACCTCACCGGCCAGCCGTTCCGCGAGGCCCGCGACCACTTCGAGGCCCAGGGCACCCGCGACTCGCTCGTCGAGCTGAGCGGCGTGCTCCGCACCGTCGCGGTGGGGCTGACCAAGATCTGCAACGACCTGCGCTGGATGGCCAGCGGTCCCACCACCGGGCTGGCCGAGATCGCGCTTCCCGACCTGCAGCCGGGTTCGAGCATCATGCCGGGCAAGGTCAACCCGGTGCTCCCGGAAGCGACGCTCATGGTGTGTGCGCAGGTGATCGGCAACGACGTGACCGTCACGACCGCCGGGGCGGCCGGCAGCTTCGAGCTCAACGTGATGCTGCCGGTGATCGCGCGCAACGTGCTGGAGTCGGTCCGCCTGCTGTCGACCTCCACCCGCACGCTCGCCGAGCGGTGCATCGACGGCATCACCGCCGATGCCGAGCGGATGCGGGCGTACGCCGAGTCCTCCCCCTCGATCGTCACCCCGCTCAACCGGATCATCGGCTACGAGGAGGCGGCGAAGATCGCCAAGCAGGCGATGGCCGACGGCACCACGATCCGCGACACGGTCGTGGCGATGGGCTACGTCGAGCGCGGCGAGATCACCGAGGAACAGCTCGACGCCGCCCTCGACGTCGACTCGATGACCCGGCCGTAGGTCTCGACAACCGCTCGCTGCTCGACCAACTCCCACCGACCGGATCAGGGGATGACGCGGTCCCGCCCACTGCCCCCGCGGATCACGTCACGTCCGGCCATCCCGATGATCTTGTCGCCGTCCGCGCCTCCGCGGAGCCGGTCGCGACCGTCGCCACCCCGGATCCAGTCCCTCCCGGGGCCACCGTGGGTGCGGTCGCGACCCATCGCACCGCCGAGGTAGTCGTTGCCGCGACCACCGAACAGGGTGTCGCGTCCGGCATCGCTCAGCACGGCCATCTGGAACCTGGCCGGCAGGCCACGTCCGTCGACGTAGTCGTTCCCCAGCCGGGGACGCACCTCGAGGAGAGTGGGGTGCCCGTCGCCGGGGACACGGCAGGTGGCCGCGACCCCGGGGCTCACCCGTTGGCGCTTGCAGGCCTTCGGCAGCGACTTCCACGACGGTGTACGTCGGTCCCGGAAGCGCAGCCGGTCGTTGGTCAGCGTGATCCTGAGATGTGAGTTCTGCGCGGCCGCGATGAAGCGGTAGCCGTACTTCGTGCGCTGGATCAGGGCCTCGTCCCTCACCGAAACCTGGGGTCCGTCGTCGGGCAGGATGGAGTCGTCGAACGGGTCGGAGGGGCCGTAGCCAAGAGGTTGGCCGGCCTGGGCGGTCGTGCTCGGGGCCACGACGGCCAGGGTGGACACGGCGAGGACGGCGACGAGGGAGGTAGCCAGTCGCCCGGGGCGGCGAGACATCTGAGGGTCCCTTCGGGGGGATCGGGGGGTTACCCATCGTAGGGATCCCGGGCGCCCCCGGCCACTCCTGGCCCGTCGAGGCACGTCGGTCGGGCGGCCTCAGGCCGTCTCCGGGCCGTCAGTACCAGTTGTTGGCCTGCTTGAACTCCCACGCGCTGCACGGCGATCCGTAGGAATCCTGGATGTACTCGAGGCCCCAGCGGATCTGGGCCTCGGCGGAGGTGTAGTAGTCGGCCGGAAGGTCGTGCATCGACGTAAGCGCCTGAGGGATGCCGTAGGCCGAGGAGGTCGGGTTGTCGGCGTCGACGCGCCAGTTGCTCTCGCTGACGTAGAGCGAGTCGAGGCAGGGGAACTGGTCGGCGGCGAAGCCGTACTCGGGCAGCAGCGCGAGGCCGATGTCACGCGGGTCGGCTTCCGAGATCTCCTCGCTGCGGACCACGACGCCGCCCTGCTCCTGGCCGAGCGCCGCTTCCTTTCCGGCGTCGGTGCGCTCACGGCTGTCGGAGCGCGACACCGGGGTGGTGCGGTCCTCGAGCTCGGCGGCGCTCAGCTGGCCCAGCGGGCGGTCCAGCGACGCGGCCAGCTGGTTGCTTGACGCGACCGAGCCGGTCGTGACGCCGTTGGCCACGGCGACGCCGGTGGCGGCGACGGCGGCCGTCGACAGGAGCGCGGCATTGCGGACCACGGTCCGCGGCGCCCGGTGCGCGAGGGTGCGCGAGCGGGTCTGCCGGTGCTTGGGCGCGTACTTCTGACGCGAGGGTGAGGCAAGGGGCATGAGTGAGGGGGTTCGGGGGTAGACGACACGGAGGGGATCAGCACGCACCCGGTGCCCGAACACGCAAGGTCACGAAACGATCACGAGCCACCCTGCAGGAGGAACGGGGTCGATGCAAACCGAACGCGGAAATTCGTGGGGAGAAACCGGTCACATGCTGCCACTTGTGCACCACCAGCCACATCGGTCCCCGGCATCACTGCCGGGGACCGATGGACCGCCGGGGGTTGGGTCAGAGGGTGACGTGCTCCAGCATCTCGGTGACCAGTGCGGCGATCGGCGAACGCTCGCTGCGGTTCAGGGTCACGTGGGAGAACAACGGGTGGCCCTTGAGACGGTCGACCACGGCCACCACACCGTCGTGGCGGCCGACCCGCAGGTTGTCGCGCTGGGCCACGTCGTGGGTGAGCACCACCTTGGAGTTGGCGCCGATCCGGGACAGCACCGTCAGCAGCACGTTGCGCTCCAGCGACTGTGCCTCGTCGACGATCACGAAGGCGTCGTGGAGGGACCGGCCACGGATGTGGGTCAGCGGCAGCACCTCGAGCATCCCGCGGTCGAGCACCTCCTCGATCACGTCACGGGAGGTGACCGCGCTGAGGGTGTCGAAGACCGCCTGTCCCCAGGGGTTCATCTTCTCCGCCTCCGAGCCCGGCAGGTAGCCGAGCTCCTGGCCGCCGACCGCGAACAGCGGTCGGAAGACGACGACCTTGTGGTGCTGGCGTCGTTCCATCACGGCTTCGAGCCCGGCGCACAGCGCCAGCGCCGACTTGCCGGTGCCGGCCCGACCGCCGAGCGAGACGATCCCGACCTCGGGGTCGAGCAGCATCTCCAGGGCGATCCGTTGCTCGGCCGACCGGCCGTGGATGCCGAACGCCTCGCGGTCGCCGCGCACGAGGTGGACGTGCTTGTCGGCGCCGACGCGCCCCAGCGCCGTACCTCGCTCGCTGAGCAGCACCAGGCCGGTGTGGCACGGCAGGTCGCGCGCTGACTCGAGGTCGAGGGTGCCGTCGTCGTAGAGCTCGTCGAGGTCGGCGGCGGTCACGTCGATCTCGGCCATGCCGGTGTAGCCGGTGTCGGAGTCACTGATGGACTCGGCGCGGTACTCCTCCGCGTCCAGGCCCACGGCCGAGGCCTTGATCCGCATCGGCAGGTCCTTGGAGACCAGCGTGACGTCGCGGCCCTCGTTGGCGAGGTTGCGGGCCACCGCCAGGATCCGGGTGTCGTTGTCACCCAGTCGGAAGCCCGACGGCAGCGAGGCGGCGTCGGTGTGGTTGAGCTCGACCCGGACCGTGCCTCCCTCGTCGCCGATGCCAACCGCCTCGTCCAGCCGACCGTGGGAGACCCGCAGCTCGTCGAGCAACCGCAGGGCGGAGCGGGCGAAGAAGCCCAGCTCGGGGTGGTGCCGTTTGGCCTCCAGCTCCGTGATCACCACCACCGGCAGCACGACCTCATGCTCGTGGAAGCGGCGCAACGCGGCCGGGTCGGCCAGCAGCACGCTGGTGTCGAGCACGAACGTGCGCCTGCCGATCCCGGGGTGGATGCGGCCGTGGCGGACAGTCCTCGCGGAGCCTTACGTGCGGTGGGCGCCTTGGTCTTGCTGGCCGTGGTCGGCACGATGTCACCCCTCACGGACCGGCGCGCGCACTCCCCGCCCGGTCCTCGATCTGTGTGGTCGGACCGGGATCGTGCGTCGGTCGTGACTTCTCACGAACTTTGCCTCCCAGTACGACGAGCTTCCCCGCTCGCCGTAGCTGTGAAAGTACGCCCGCCGGGCGGTGGTTCCGGGCAGACACGCCCGAACGCAGGGTGAACGGAGTCTGACCGGTCTCAGGAGCCGAATCGGCGCTCGCGCATGGCGTAGGCGCGGATGGCGCGGAGGAAGTCGACCCGCCGGAAGTCGGGCCAGTAGGCCTCGCAGAAGTAGAACTCCGACCGGGCGCTCTGCCACAGCAGGAACCCGCCGAGCCGCTGCTCACCGGACGTGCGGATCACGAGGTCGGGATCGGGCTGGCCCTTGGTGTAGAGGTGGTCGGCGATGTGCTCCACGTCGATGACCTGGGCCAGCTCCTCGATGCTGGTGCCGATGGCGGCCTGCTCGGTCAGCAGCGACCGGACGGCGTCGGCGATCTCGCGCCGGCCGCCGTACCCGACGGCGATGTTGACGAGGATCCCGTCGACGTCGCGGGTGTCGTCCTCGGCCTGCTTGAGCCGCGCTGCGGTGACGGCCGGGAGCAGGTCGAGGGCACCGACCGGGTGCAGCCGCCAGCGGCGCTGCTCGGCCAGGCTCGCGACCGCCTCCTCGATGATCTCGAGCAGCGGCTCGAGCTCCTGGGGTCCGCGGTTGAGGTTGTCGGTCGAGAGCAGCCACAGCGTGACGACCTCGACTCCCACCTCCTCGCACCACTCCAGCAGCGGCTCGATGTTGGCGGCGCCGGCGCGGTGCCCGTGGGCCGTGTCGTGACCGACCGCCTTCGCCCAGCGGCGGTTGCCGTCGAGCATGACGCCGATGTGCTTCGGCAGCTGGTCGGCGGGGAGCGCGCGCACCATCCGCGCCTCGTAGGCCGGGTAGAGCCGACGTCGTACGGCGTCCTTGAACCGCCTCATCGTCGCCACGTTCTGATGGTAGACCGTGACCTGTGTCCCGATCCGCCCCACGGTGACCGCGCCTGCCGTAGCCTCGGCGGAATGAACACTCGGCCTGACTTGAACGGCGCGGTGAGACACGGGCTGGACCAGCTCGCGGACAACCTCGCCGAGATCAAGGCCGAGATCAAGCCGCGGCTCCGTGGCTGGCTGCACCTCGTCAACGCGCCGCTCACGCTGGCGGCCGGCGTCGTGCTGATCGCGCTCTCCCCGACCGCCGCCACCCGCACCGGGTCGGCCATCTTCGCCGGATCGGCGCTCGTGCTGTTCACGGTCTCCGCGATCTACCACCGCGGCACCTGGTCACCGCGCGCGCACGACGTCCTGAGGCGCTTCGACCACGCCAACATCTTCGTGCTCATCGCCGGCTCGTGCACGCCGTTCGCGATCCTGCTGCTCGACGGCGCCGAGCGCTGGGCGCTGCTCGCCATCACGTGGGGCGGTGCCCTCCTGGGGTTGGCCGTCCGGGTGGCGTGGGGCAGTGCGCCGCGCTGGCTGTCGCCGCCCATCTACATCCTGCTCGGATGGGCGCCGGTGTTCTTCCTCGGCGACTTCATCACCGGCGCCATGGACCTCGGCACCGCGATCGGCACCGCGGTGCTCGTCCTGGTCGTCGTCGGTGGCGGGCTCTACACGCTGGGCGCGGTCGTCTACGGCACGAAGTTCCCCGATCCGTCGCCTCGCTGGTTCGGCTTCCACGAGGTGTTCCACACGCTGACCGTGCTCGCGTTCGTCAGCCACTACGTCGGCGTCTCGCTCGCGACGTACTCCTTGCGCTGAGTCCGGTCAGAGCGCGGCGGGGTCGGTGACCGGCCGCTCGCAGACGAACCCGCGGCACACGTACGCCGCCGGCCGGCCCTCGACCGCGGTGCGGCCGACCAGTAGCGGGATGTCGTCGCGCGGCCCGTCGGCCACCACGACGACCGAGCCCAGCCGGCGTCTCGCTGCGAGCGCGAGCGCGTCCCGCTCCGGCCCCGCAGGGCCGACGACCGCGATCTCCTCCGGCCCGTCCAGCATCGGCACGGCGGCCGCGAGCGACCAGCCGGCAAAGCGTGGGACCCGCTCGGCGATCGTCGCCACCCCCGCGAGGGCCTGCTCGGCGGCCTCCCGATGGCGGCCCGATCCGGTCAGGGCGGCGTACTCCGAGAGGGCGTGGACCATCGCCGACGAGCCGCTGGGAGAGGCGTTGTCGGACGGGTCGCGGGGACGCGCGACCAGCTGCTCGGCGTCGTCGGCGGTGTCGTGGAAGCCGCCGTCCCCGGTCGCGAACCGGTCGAGGGCGACGTCGAGCAACGCGCCCGCCCGCTCCAGCCAGACGGGGTCCCCGGTCGCCTGCAGGAGGTCGAGGTAGCCGGCGGCGACGCAGCCGTAGTCCTCCAGGACGCCGGCCGGGTTGCCGACCGCGCCGTCACGCGAGACCCGGCGCAGGCGTCCGTCCACGACGTGCACGCGGTGCAGCAGCTCGCCGGCCGCGACCGCCGCCTCGACGTAGTGCGGCAGCCCGAGCACGGTCCCCGCGACGCAGAGACCGCTGATCGCCAGCCCGTTCCAGGCGGCGACCACCTTGTCGTCGCGAGCCGGCCGCTCGCGGAGGTCACGGGCCGCGCGGAGTCGGCGCTGGCAGTCGAACCACCGCTCGAGGTCGTCGGGGTCGTCGCGCAGCTGCAGGGTCGAGGTGCCGTGCTCGAAGGTGCCGGCGTCGGTCACGGCCAACCAGCGCGCCACCCATGGCCCGTCGTCTGGCCCGAGCACGTCGGTCAGCTGCTGCGGAGTCCAGACGTAGTACGTGCCCTCCGCGCCCTCGGAGTCGGCGTCGAGCGCCGAGGCGAAGCCGCCCTCGGCAGTGCGGAGCTCGCCGAGCAGGAAGTCGGCGATGCCCTCGGCCGCCCAGACGCCGACCTCGTTGCCGGACACGGCGAACCACTCGGTGTAGACGCGCAGCAGCAGCGCGTTGTCGTAGAGCATCTTCTCGAAGTGCGGCACGACCCAGTCCTGGTCGACGCTGTAGCGGGCGAACCCGCCACCGAGCTGGTCGTGGATGCCGCCGCGCGCCATCGCCTCCAGCGTCGCGGCCGCCATCTCCCGCGCCCGGCTCCCCACGTCGTCGGTGGTCGAGCCAGGCGAGCGCCAGCGAGCCTGTGTCGAGACCCGCAGGAGGAAGGCCAGGACCATCGACGGCGGGAACTTGGGTGCGCCCCCGAAGCCGCCCCGCTCGGCGTCGTACTCCTGCGCGAGGCCCTCGACGGCGGCGGTGATCACGTCGGCGCCGACCGGCGCGGCGGCGGCGGCCAGTGGCTGGTTCAGGTGGTCGCGCAGCTGGGCGGCGACGCGCTGCACGTCGTCGGACCGGTTCTCCCACGCGTCGACCAACGCCTCCAGCACCTGCCGGAAGCTCGGCTGCCCCTGCCGCGGCCGGTCGGGGAAGTAGGTGCCCGCGAAGAAGGGGTTGCCGTCGTGGTCGAGCACACAGGTCATCGGCCAGCCGCCATGGCCGGTCATCGCCGTCGTCGCGTTCATGTAGACCGCGTCGACGTCCGGCCGCTCCTCACGGTCCACCTTGATGCTCACGAAGTGGTCGTTGAGGTAGGCCGCGGTCGCGTCGTCCTCGAACGACTCGTGGGCCATCACGTGGCACCAGTGGCAGGCCGCGTACCCGACGCTGAGCAGCACCGGCACCTGGCGCCGACGCGCCTCGTCGAACGCCTCGGGCCCCCACTCCCACCAGTCGACGGGGTTGTCGGCGTGCTGGAGGAGGTACGGCGACGTCGCGGACGCGAGGCGGTTGGACACGCTCCCCACGCTAGTCCGGGGCTCGTCGCCGGTCGTTCTCGGAGGAGCTGGCTGACCAGGCTCTCGGCCAGCCACGTCTCGTACTGGAGGTGGCTCCATCCCCGCTCGACGACGAGCAGGTGAAAGAGCTCGGGCAGGGTGAGCGCCAGCGTGAGATCGAGCGCCGAGTCGACCGTGAGGTCCGGGCGGAGCTGCGGGGCGAGGGCGTCGATGAGCTTGCGGATCTCGCGCTCGCGCGCGGCCAGGACGTTGCGCAGGGTCTCCGCCATCTGCGGGTCCGACGCCGCCGCTTCCTGGTAGATCACCACCACGTCGGAGCCTGCCTGCATCTGGCGCCGGTTGAGCTCGGCGAGCATGGTCAGCTGCCGGGCGGGGTCCGGCTCCTGGAGGTAGGCGGCGGCACGCGAGGTCGTCTGAGCCTCCGTCATCCAGAGCTCGGTGATCTTGTCGAGGATCTTCGCTTTCGACCCGAAGGCCGAGTAGATCGTCTGGACCGGGATGTCTGCCTCGGCCGAGATGGTGTTGATCGTGGTGGCGACGTAGCCGTGCTCTGCGAACAGCGCCCGGGCGACGCGCGCCACCTCCCGCTTGGTGGCTTCGGCCTGGCGCTGGCGGTGTCCCGTAGATCCCTTGACAGCCACACGTCACGGTATCACTATGGTCGTCATAGTCACACTATGACGAATGGAAAACGAGGAGACACCATGAACGAGCCGGTGCTGTACTTCAAGCCGGGATGTCCGTTCGGCATCAGGCTGAGGACAGCCTTGACCCTGCACCGGGTGCCTCACCGCTCGGTGCGATTTCGAGACGATGAGGGCGGCGCGGCCCGGGTCCGCGGCGTGAACGGCGGAAACGAGATCTCGCCGACGGTCCGCGTCGCGGACCGGTGGCTCACGAACCCCGGCTGGCGCGAAGTTCGGGACGCGGCATCCACCTCGACCCAAGGCCGTTGAGCTCGGTGCACTGTCATGGAGGAGCGATGACTGCAGAGGACTTTTCCCGCCGGGCCCAGCCCGCGCGTACGCCGCAGCGTCCGCCACAGTTGTGGGCCAGGTCGGCCGGGTGGGCCCTGACCGGCTCCGCCCTCGCACTGGTGGCGTACATCGTCGTCGCCGTGACGCTCGGAGCCGGCTACGAGCAGGACCTGGCGGCGGCCGCCGAGCGCGCAGGGGGTGGCGGTCAACGAGGTGGCGACGTCGACGCAGGCCCAGATCACCCACGACCACGCCCTCTACGCACTGGTCACCGGGCTCTTCCTGTTGCTTCCCCCGGCGTTCCTGCTCCGGGGCGCGGGCAAGGTCCGCAGCGGGGTCGGCGGGCGGCTTGCCGAGCTCACGTGGTGGTCGGCGCTGGCCGCGCTGATCGTGTGGTGGGGCTATGTGGGACTGGGGCTGGGCCTGTTCGCCGACCCGGAGAATCTCCCGCCACTGGTGCGGGACTTCGGCCCGCTGACGATTCCCCTCGTGTCCGCCTTGTCGCTGCTCGCGCTGGCTTCACTGGTGTTCGCCAGCGAGGCGGTGCGCGGAGCCGACGTCGCCCGCCGGTCGGCTCGGGTGTCCACGGCCGTGAGCGTCCTTCTCGGAGCGCTGAGCCTGGTGGCCCTCGTCGTCACTGGATTCGAGGATCCGGTGGCTCCGATCGTGATCGTGCCCGGAGCCCTGATCCTGGGCATCGCGCTGATCCGCTCCGAGCGACGCCTACGAGCAGAAGCCGGAGCGCGATGATGTCGAGCACAGTGATGAGGGAGTGTGCAGTCGCCGTGGCGGCGGCGTCGATGCTGCTGGCGGGCTGCGCCTCTGAAGACTCAGCGCCGGCGACGGCGTTGCCGGACGACGGTGCGAGCACCTCCACGCCCTCGGCGGCGTTGGCGACCACGGAGGCACCGGCTGCGTCGCCCTTGGAAGGCAGCTGGCGGGCCGGCCCGATCTCACTCGAGGAGACAGAGGCCACCCTGCGCCGTCACGGACTCGACCGGTGGGTCGACGACTACCGGGCGAATGCCCCGTTCTCCGCTGACACCGTGTTGGTGCTGACCGTCGAGGACGGGGCGTGGGACCTCTACGGCAAGTCCGGCGGTGGGCAACTGGAGCCGATCGACTACGACGCGGAGTACGAGATCGACGGAGACACCGTGGTCTTCCATCACTCAGATGGCTCGAACACCTACCGCTGGCGCGTCGACGACGACACCCTGACACTCCACTTCGTCCAGTCCACCATGCCCAGCTACCGGGGGATCCCGGACGAAGTGTTCCAGCGCGCGCTGTACATGACCGAGACGTTCACGAGGCAGGGCTGACGCAGAAGTCCTTCAGCTCCCTTGCGGGGTTCCGCGGTCCTTCAGTCTGGACAGGGTCCGGCCCACCTCGTCGAGCTCACTGCCCACGGGTCCGCCGTCAGCATCCTCGGTGCGGAGGGTCGAGCCGGCTGGTGGGGCCAAGCGGGCTCGTGGGGCCTCGACCTCGACCGGCACGGTCTCCACCGGGACACGTGACTCGGCCGGGGTGAGCGTCACCCGTCCCTCGACGCGCAGGATCGGGAGTCCGAGGAGCCGCGCGACCAGGCCGGTGTCGACGAGCACACCCCCAGCGAGCGAGGACGAATGGTCGTCAGCCGCTCGTGGTCCGCTCGCCGCGCGCGGGTGCACGATCACCGGGAGGCTGTCCCTGCGAGTACGCCTCCAGCCGGCCAGCCATCTTGCTGGCCGCCGCCGAGATCGTTTCATAGCGCCCCCTCCCAGCACGGGTCCCGAGGACGTAGCCGATACCGAAGGCCGTGAGCCGGCCCAGCATCAGCGCGCCTCATCGCGCCGGCGCAGCGCCGAGACTCCAGCGCTGGCGATTGTGACGGCGACTGCTGTCGCGAGGCCAGTCAGTGCTGATCGCACCGGCGGTCGGCTCGCGGCGTCAGCTGCAGGCGCCGCCAACTTCTGCCACGTGCTCGTCTTCTTGCTGAACATGCGCTCCTCCTTCGTCAGGCGATGTCACCGCTTCAGGGCCCTGACCAGTTGTTCCTTGGTCATGCCCGAGCGACCCTCGATGCCCTTGGCGGCTGCGAGATCGATGAGTTCCTTCTTGGTGAGGCCGGACAGCTTCTTGGCCCGGGAGCCCGGGCCAGGGCGCGTGGCCGTGGCGGTCACCTTCCGGTCGGCAGCCGCGGCCGTCCGCTGCTGGGTGCGCCGCGCCTCCGTCACCGACTTCTGGGCGTTCCCGGCCTTTGCGCGGGCCGATCCCACCAGGCGGTCTGCTTCGCGCTTGGCCTCCGCAGCCGCCTCCTCGGCGGCCGCAGTGGCCTCGTCCGAGAGTCGCCGCGCCTCCGCCAGCCGCTCGGTGGCGGTCGCGAAGTCGGCCTCGGCCTGCTCGCGCGCCTTGGCCGCCTCGTGGTTCCGGCGCTCCACGTCGGCCTCGGCCTCCTCCTGAGCCGCCTGCGCCGCCTGATCGACCTGGCGCTGCTCTTCTGCCCTGACGGCAGCGACTCGACGTTCGGCCTCTGCCTGCGCCTCGCGTACTGCTGCGTCCGCCGCCTCCTGTCGCTCGGCACGAACCTTCTCGACGTGACGCTCCCGCTGCTCGTCGGCGCGATCGGCCTCCTGGGCGAGTTGGTCCGCGTGCTTGGTGGAGGCGACCGAGCGCTGCTCGGCCTCCTTGGCGGCGTCCGCCGCGGCGTGCGCGCGGCGGAGTCGCAGCTCGACCGAGTCGCCACCAGGTAGGGCGTCCTTGACGCTGGCGCCGGCGCTGCGGAGGGCGTCACGCCCCTTCTCCGACGTGGCCCGCGTGCCCGTGAGCGGCCGGAGTGCCTTGGCGGCGAGCCATGAGGCGTTGCGGGGCAGGTCATGCACCCCTGAGGTGAGAGCTGATCTCACCGGGTGATCGGTCGTTTCCGGCGTGCGGTCATGACTGTGTGCCATCTGTGGTTTCCCTCCCACTTCGCGGGCGGGTGCCATACGGCAGTCGTGCTCGCGCGAATGGCGGCACCGCGCCCTCGGATGTATCTCCAACCTAGGGCGGGCGAGCTCGGCGGGCCTCACCCCAAGGGAGAGTCTCCAGACGGTCAGGCGATCAGCCGAGCCAGACGTGTCGCAGCTCGTCGACCAGGTCGTCCGACTGGCGCAGCCCTGACCTGGCCGCGTCGGCGCGCTTGGCCGGGTCGAGCAGGTTCTTGCCGAAGTCGGCGAGCGCCTGGGCGTCCGGGGTGACCACCGACCACTCTCGCGGTCCTACCCGCTCCAGCTGCGCCCGGATCGACGTGCTCTTGCTGAAGGCCTGCGGCAGGGGCGCCAGCACCACCACTCGCTCGGCACCCTTCGCGAGGTCGACGTTGGCTGTCGACCGCATCCCGCCGTCGACGTAGTGGTGCCCACCGATGGCGACCGGCGGCCAGACCGTCGGCACGGCACAGCTCGCGGCGACCGCGGACACGAGGTCGACGCCGGAGTCGCGGTCGAAGACGGTGAAGCGACCGGTCTCGGCCTCGACCGCGGTGATCAACAGCTCGCGGTCGGTGGGCCACGAGTTGATCGGGATCCGCGACCGGATCACGGACTCGCGGTCGACCGAGCCGGGCGGGTGGGCCTTCATCGCCACGCTGCCGACCCGGCGCAGCTTGTCGCGACCACTTCCCGGCAGGACGTACGGCGGAACCAGCTTCAGCGCGGCGATCCGCGACAGCCGCCCGCCGATCTCGGCGTCCGCCGGCGTCAGCTGCTCGGCGTAGAGGTCCTCGATCGGTAGACCGGAGGCGAGCTGGGAGCCGACCACCGACCCGGCGGACGTGCCGATCAGGAGGTCGGCGTCGGTGAGGTCCACGCCGACCCGCGCCAGTCCCGCGAGGACGCCCAGCTCCCACGCGATCCCGGTGATCCCGCCGCCGCCGAGGACGAGAGCCGTGCCAGTCATGGCTCAAACCTAGGCGAGTCCCGGTCGCCTAGGCTCCCGCAGCATGGGAGAGCGGCTGAGGGACCCGATCTTCTGGAACGACGTGGTCCAGCTGGTGAAGACGGTGACCGCCGCGGTGATCGCCTGGGTGGTGGCGGCCAGCGTGCTCGAACTGCCGCAGCCCTTCCTGGCCCCGTGGGCGGCGCTGCTGGTCGTCCACGCCACGGTGTACCGCACCTTCTCCCGGGGGATGCAGCAGGTCGCCGCCGCCGTGGTCGCCGTGCTCCTGGCCTCCGTCGTGGGGAACCTGTTGGGCCTCGACACCTTCGCGGTCGCCGTACTGCTGGTGCTGGCGCTGGCCATGGGGTCGTTGCCGTGGCTGGGGGCGGAGGTCACCACGATCGCGACGACAGCCCTGGTCGTGCTGACGACCGGCTTCTCCGACGACGACCGGCTCTTCTCGCGGCTGCTCGACACCGCGATCGGCGTCGCCGTCGGGCTGCTCGTGAACCTCGCTGTCTGGCCGCCGCTGCGTCGGCGTACGGCGATCGCCGCGATGAACCGCATCGACGACGGCATCGGCGAGCTATTGACCGAGATCGGTACCACCCTCCCGGAGGGCTGGAGCGACGACGACGTCGAGGAGTGGGTGGAGCGGACCCGCTCCCTCGACGGCGAGGTCGACCACGCCTGGGCGCTGGTGCGGCAGGCCCGGGAGAGCGCCCGGATGAATCCGCGCCGCGCGGCCGGTGAGTTCCGAGACCCCCAGAAGTGGAACCACCTGCTGCGGCGGATGGAGCAGGCGGTGGCCGAGACCCGCAGCATGGCGCGCACGCTCGGCGATCAGTCGGCCCCGAGATCCACGTGGGGCGAGGGTTTCGCTGGGCGCTGGGCCACGCTCCTCACGGAGGCGGGACGGGCGGTCGCCGCCGCCGATCCTCGCGAGATCGTCGCCGTGCGAGGCCGACTCGAAACGCTCGTCGACGAGGCGTCCGAGCGCCCGCTCCAGGAGCAGTGGCCGGTACACGGGGCGCTCGTCATCAACCTGCGCAACATTCTCGAGGCGATGGACGAGGTGGCGGCGGCCAACCCGCTCGGACAGCCGCCGGTCCCGCTGTCGAGGTTCCGCCGCGGTCACTCCCACGGGCCGGAGTAGCTGGAGTCAGTGGCCGTGTGCGTCGCAGGTCAGCCCGAGGCCTGACGCAGCAGCTCCTCGAACGGCACCGGGTCGTCGGCCGACGTCGCGGCGAGGTGACGTCGGACGGCGGCTGGGGACGTGAGGTTCATGCCGGGGCGGACCAGGTGGGCCAGCTCCGCCGCTGCCCGGGAGATGCGGCCGGAGAGGTCGGCGTCGGTGCCGAAGTCGTCGGTCGCAGCGAAGACGCCGGTGGGGACCACGACTGCCCGCTGGTAGGAGAAGAGCGGGCGCAGGGCGTGGTCGACGACCAGCGAGTGACGAGCGGTCCCGGCCGTGGCCGCGAGCAGCACCGGCGTGCCGTCGAGCACCTCGCGGTCGAGGACGTCGACGAACATCTTGAAGAGTCCGCTGTACGACGCGGCGTAGACGGGGGCGACGGCGATCACGCCGTCGGCTGCCCGGACGGTCTCGATCGCGGCGGCGAGCTCCTTGCTCGGGAAGCCGGTGAGGACGTGGTCGGCCAGTGCGTGGGCGAGCGGCCGCAGCTCGACGACGTCGACCTCGACGTCACCGCCCAGGGCCGCGACCGCCGCCTCGGCGAGGCGGTCGGCGAGCAGCCGGGTGGCGGACGGGACGCCGACACCGGCGGAGATGACGGCGATGCGGGTCATGCGGTGGCCTCCTCGGCCGTGTCGGTCTTCGACGCCGCGACACGGGCGGCGTGGGTGGGTGCGTCCGGGACGTGGCTCGGCCGACCCTCGGCGAACCCGGCCCGCAGGTCGGGCAGGATCTCGCCGAGCAGGTCGAGCTGCTCCAGCACGGTCTTGAGTGGCAGCCCGGCGTGGTCGAGGAGGAACAGCTGACGCTGGTAGTCGCCGACGTACTCACGGAAGCCGAGCGTCCGCTCGACCACCTCCTGCGGCGAGCCGACCGTCAGCGGCGTCTGCGAGGTGAACTCCTCCAGCGACGGGCCGTGGCCGTAGACCGGCGCGTTGTCGAAGTAGGGCCGGAACTCCCGCACCGCGTCCTGGCTGTTGCGACGCATGAAGACCTGACCGCCCAGCCCGACGATCGCCTGGTCGGCGCGGCCGTGACCGTAGTGCTCGAACCTCCGGCGGTAGAGCGCGACCATGTCGCGGGTGTGGCTGGCCGGCCAGAAGATGTGGTTGTGGAAGAACCCGTCGCCGTAGTAGGCAGCCTGCTCGGCGATCTCGGGGCTGCGGATCGAGCCGTGCCACACGAACGGCGCGACGCCGTCCAGCGGCCGCGGGGTCGACGTGAAGCCCTGCAGCGGCGTCCGGAACCGTCCCTGCCAGTCCACGACGTCCTCGGTCCAGAGGCGGTGGAGCAGCGCGTAGTTCTCGATCGCGAGGTTGATGCCCTCCCGGATGTCCTTGCCGAACCACGGGTAGACCGGCCCGGTGTTGCCGCGACCGAGCATCAGGTCCATCCGGCCGTCGGTGAGGTGCTGGAGCGTGCCGTAGTCCTCGGCGATCCGCACCGGGTCTGTGGTCGTGATCAGCGTGGTCGAGGTCGACAGGATGATCCGCTCGGTCTGCGCCGCGATCCACGCCATCGTCGTGGTCGGGGACGACGCGACGAAGGGCGGGTTGTGGTGCTGGCCGACCGCGACGACGTCGAGCCCGACCTCCTCGGCCTTCTTCGCGATCTCGACCTGGGCCTTGATGCGCTCGTGCTCGGTGGGCGTGCGACCCGTGGTGGGGTCGGTGGTGACGTCCCCCACCGTGAAGATCCCGAACTGCATCATGACCACGTGCTCCTCTGTTGGTTGAAAGTCGAACTATCCCCTCAACGCTCGATCACGTCTCAGCATTCCCGATGCGCGGGTGCGGACCGAGCCCGGTCCGCCGGCGAACGAGGGCGATCACGGCGAGGGCGTCCTCGCGGGCCAGCCGAGGCAGGTCGGCTCCGACCACGGACGCGGGTGGCCGTTCGACGACCACCCGCAGCCGGTTGCCGGTCCGCCTCGCCCGGACCTGCGGCTCGCCGGGCCGGTAGTACGCCTCCACCTCGAGCAGCCGCAGCTGCCCCTGCTCGCTCCACCACGCGACACCGTCCACGCGGGTCAGGTCTCGCAGCTCAGCGGCGAGCAGTGCCTGGTAGCGCTCGACGCCACGGCTCTCGATCGGCCCGCCGCCCACGAAGTAGGCGTCCCATGGCTGCTCCGCCGCGGACGCACCGATTCCCGTGACCAGGACCGACAGCGGCGGAGCGGCAGGGTCTCCGGCCGGCACGGGTCGGACCTCGCAGTAGTCCTCGACCTCGGATGCCCACGCGTCGCCGGTACTGCGCAACCGGAGCTCGCCACCACGGAAGGCGCGGCCCCAGTCGTAGGGAACCATCTCCACCAGCGCACTCCCCCGCCACCGCAGGGACGCGGCGGCCCGCCGGAAGCCGGGACTCGTGCAGAAAGCGAGCGCCTCGTCGGAGGTGGCCACGAGCGCGCCGTCCTCGCGGCGCGAGACCTCCAGCCTCACGCGCCCGTAACCGTCCGGCGGTAGCCGGAAGACAGCGCGCGCCTGGAGACGCCGGTCCGGAGACGCCTTCGGCGCGGAGGACCACTGGTACTCGAGGCCCGCGTCGAGGGCGTGCTGCCGGCACCGCTCCAGCGCCGCCACGTCCCAGCCACGGGCCTCCGCGAGCCGGAGCACCACTTGGTGGACGACGTCCAGCAGTGCGGAGGCGCGGGCCGGGGCCGCGCGGTCGGCGAACGAGGTGGGTACCTGGAGGTAGGCGACCTCGAAGTCGAGGGGCGGATCGACCGTGACCGAGGCCTGCACCTCGTCGAGGGCGGGCCGGTGGCCGGTGAAGATGCGCAGCTCGCTCCTCCGACCGGCGAGGCGCAGTGGCGCCACTGCCTCGCTGTAGAGCTCGGTCACCGAGCGGAGGCCGCGGACCGCCACGTCTGCGACCGGGTCCTCGTGGGACGGTCGGTCGGCGTACCCCTGCGCGGGGTAGGGGTAGACGTAGGAGAGGTGGGCCACGGCGCCATCCTGCCCCGGACGGTGCTTGAATCGGAGACGTGGACGCCGAAGCCTGGGACGAGCGGTACGCCGCCAGCGAGCTGGTGTGGTCGGCCGAGCCGAACCGGTTCGTCGCCGAGGAGCTGGCCGACCTGCCGCCGGGGCGGGCGGTCGACCTGGCCGCCGGCGAGGGCCGCAACGCGATCTGGCTGGCCCGGCGGGGCTGGCAGGTGACCGCGGTCGACTTCTCGGCGGTGGCGCTCGAGAAGGGCGCCCGGCTGGCAGGGGTCTCGACAGGCTCGACCGCCGTAGACGTCGAGTGGGTCGTCGCCGACGCGACCACCTGGCGCGCCGACGAGCCGCTCGACCTCGCCGTCATCGCCTACCTCCAGGTCCCGGCGGCCGCGCGGCGCGCGGCGAACCGCAACGCGGTCGAGTCGCTGCGAGCCGGGCGGGACGTTCCTGCTCGTGGCCCACGACTCGACCAACCTGGCCGAGGGCACCGGCGGACCGCAGGACCCGACCGTGCTGATGACCGCCGAGGACGTCCTCGCCGACCTCGACGGGATCGACGTCGACGTCGTCAGCGCCGGCCGCGTGCCCGCGAGGTGGTCGTGGGAGACGACCACCGCGGGGAGGCGTCCGCCACGGCGTGGGACTGCCTCGTCCGGTTGGTCCGGCGCTGACCGTCAGTCGCGCGGGGTCTCGGTCGGGGAGTCGGCCGGCTCGTCGGCGTCGTCGAACACCCCGGCATCCTTGGCGGCCTGGGTCTTGCGGAGCTGCTTGACGAAGTTGAACATCAGCAGAACCGTCGCGCCGACGAGCAGCAGGAAGACCGCGAAGGCGGTCCAGCCGGCCTTCACGTCCTCGGGCTCGGGGCCCTCCGGGAGCTGGTCGGTGAGGCTGACCAGGGCGAGCAACAGCTGCATGGCTCCAGTGTCTCAGGTGGGGCCGCTCAGGTGGGCGTCGGGATGCCGGCGAACAGGTCGTCCTCGGGCAGCGGTACGTCGACGTGCGAGACGGCCAGCTCGTAGTCCTCGGTAGGCCAGGTCTTCTCCTGGATCTCGCGCGGGATGGCGAACCACGGGCCGTCGGGGTCGATCTGGGTCGCATGCGCCAGCAGCGCCTGGTCGCGGACCCCGAAGTAGTCCGAGCACGGCACCCGCGTCGTGATCCGGGAGTCCCACTCCGGGTCGGCCTTCCACTCGTCCAGACGCTCGGCGTACGGCGACTCGAGGTCGTGGGCGAGCATCGCGTCGTGCAGCGCCTGGGTCCGCGGCCGGTTGAACCCGTGGTGGTAGTAGAGCTTCAGCGGCTGCCACGGGTCGCCCGAGTCCGGGTAGGCCTCGGGGTCGCCGGCGGCCGCGAAGGCTGCGACCGAGACCAGGTGGCACGCGACGTGGTCGGGATGCGGGTAGCCGCCACGTTCGTCGTACGTCGTGACGACGTGGGGCCGGAACTCGCGCATCAACCGCACCAGCGGCTCGGCAGCCTCCTCGACGGGGACCAGCGCGAAGCAGCCGTCGGGCAGCGGCGGCTTGGGGTCACCCTCGGGCCAGCCGGAGTCGACGAACCCCAGCCAGTCCTGGCGGACGCCCAGGATGTCGCGGGCCCGCTCCATCTCCTGCCGCCGGACCTCGCTGATGTTGGCGAGGATGTCGGGTCGGTCCATCTTCGGGTTGAGGATCGATCCCCGTTCGCCGCCAGTACAGGTCACGACGTGGACGTCGACGCCCTCGGCGACGTACATCGCCGTGGATGCCGCGCCCTTGCTCGACTCGTCGTCGGGGTGGGCGTGGACGTGCATGAGCCGGTAGCCGGACCGGGGGCGTCGCACGCTGCCCGAGTCAGAGGTGGCCGAAGAAGGCATGGCCGAAAGTCTAGGGACACCGCTGTGTGACGATTGAGGGGTGACCACGGACCTGGCCGCGAGATACGGCACGTCGTCGCCGTGGCGGCGTCGCGCCGCCATCGCCGGCGTCGTGGTGCTGGTCGCCGCGTTCGCCGGGTGGCTGGCCTGGGCCACGCTGTTCCACGCGTCGCCGGCGGTGGAGTCGGAGCTCACGGGTTACGAGGTCCACGACGACAACCGGGCCTCCGCCACCGTGACCGTGTCGCTGGAGGAGGACGTGGTCGCGAGCTGCACCCTGCGGGCCTACGCCGAGGACCACTCGACGGTCGGCGAGCTGGCCTTCGAGCCGGTCGAGGGGCGCAACGAGGTCACCGTGCGGACCGAGCGTCGTGCGACCTCGGTGACCCTCCTCGGCTGCACCGCGCCGGGGCAGCCGCGAGCCCGCTGACACTCGCCGACCTGCGTTCTGCGGCTCGAGTTGGTAAAGTCGATCGCGATCACCCCGCAGGGTCCTCCAGGACAGCTCGTGGAGCCCGGCGGGTTTTGCTTTTGTCGCCAGGAGTTGAGACACCCCATGACCCAGCCCGCACAGCCGACCCAGGTCTGGCTGACCAAGACGACGTTCGACCGGCTCACTGCCGAGCTCGAGGACCTGCGTGGTCCCCAGCGCCAGGAGGTCATCGAGCGGATCAGTGCTGCCCGCGACGAGGGGGATCTCAAGGAGAACGGCGGCTACCACGCAGCCAAGGACGAACAGGGCAAGATCGAGGCCCGGATCCTCCAGCTCGAGGAGATGCTCCGCAACGCCACGACCGACAAGCCCGACGACGACGGCATCGTCTCGCCCGGCAAGGTCGTGACCTACCGCTACGCCGGTGACGACGAGGACGAGACGTTCCTGCTCGGTGCCCGCGAGATCGACGACGACCACGACGACATCGAGGTCTTCTCGCCCCAGTCACCGCTGGGCGCGGCGATGCTGGGCGCCACCAAGGGCTCCACGATCGACTTCGAAGCCCCCAACGGCAAGACCCTCAAGATCGAGATAGTCGACGCGGTTCCCTTCGCCGAGTGACCGCTACTCGATGACGAGGTAGCCGCACTCGCGGAGCCGGGTGACGACCTGCTCGGCGTGGGGTTCGCCGCGGGTCTCCATCTGGATCCGCACCTCGACCTCGTCGACGGCGAGGCTGGGTGAGATCCGCTCGTGGCTGACCTCGAGGATGTTGGCGCCGACCTCGCTGAGCTCGGCCAGCAGCCGCGCCAGGCCTCCCGGGCGATCGGAGATGTTGACCCGCAGGTAGAGGTAGCGCCCGGCCCCGGCCATGCCGTGCCGGATCACCTTGCCCAGCAGCAGCGGGTCGATGTTGCCGCCCGAGAGCACGGCCACGGCGGGCGTGCGGTACGCCGTCGGGTGCTCCAGCAGCGCGGCCACCGCGGCCGCGCCGGCCGGCTCGACCACCATCTTCGCCCGCTCCAGCAGCGCCAGCAGGGCACCCGACAACGACTCCTCCGAGACGGTGACGATGTCGTCGACGTACTCCTGCACGGCGCGGAGCGTGATGTCACCGGGGAGCCCGACAGCGATGCCGTCGGCCATGGTCTGCATCGACTCCAGCGCGACCGGCGATCCCTTGGCCAGCGAGGCCGGGAACGCCGCGGCGCCCTCGGCCTGGATCCCGACGATCCGGACGTGGGGGCGGCTGGCCTTGACCGCCAGCGCGATACCGGCGAGCAGCCCTCCCCCACCCGTCGGGACGAGGATCGTCTCGACGTCGGGCGCCTGCTCGAGGATCTCGAGGCCGCAGCTGCCCGCGCCGGCGACGATGTCGGGGTGGTCGAACGGGTGGATCAGCACCGCGCCGGTCTCGGCGGCGAACTCGCGGGCCTGGACCAGCGCGTCCTCGAGGTAGCGGCCGTGGAAGACCACCTCGGCGCCGTAGCCCCGGGTCGCCTTCTCCTTGGGGATCGGGGCGCCCTCGGGCATGAACACCGTGGCCTTGATGCCGAGCATCTGCGCGGCCAGCGCCACCCCCTGTGCGTGGTTGCCGGCCGAGGCGGCGACGACGCCGTTGGCGCGCTCGGCCTCGGACAGCCGCGCCATCCGGACGTAGGCGCCGCGGGCCTTGAACGACCCCGTGCGCTGGAGGTTCTCGCACTTCAGGCTGACCGGCCCCCCGGCCAGCGCCGAGAGCCAGCGCGACTCCTCCATCGGGGTCAGCACCGCGACGCCGTCGAGCAGCTCGCGGGCTGCGGCCACGTCGTCAGGCGTCGGCAGGTCTGTCACCCGGGCCACCTTCCGCTGTCTCTTCCTCGAGGTCTTCGGCCAGCTCCTCCTCGGGGTCGTCCGACCCGACCTCGGTGTAGGAGGCGAGGTGTTGCACGACCGCATTGAGGGCGGCCGCGAACGGGACGGCGATGAGAGCGCCGACGATCCCCGCGGTCAGCACGCCACAACCGATCGCGAGGATCACCCCGAGCGGGTGCACCGAGACGAAGCGGCCCATGAGGAACGGCTGGAGCACGTGGCCCTCGATCTGCTGGACGAGGATCACCCCGCCCAGCATCAGCAACGCCGTCAGCGGTCCCTGGTCGACCAGAGCCACGAGCACGGCAACGGTGCCGGCGACGGTGGCACCCACCATCGGGACGAAAGCGCCGAGGAACACCAGTACACCGATCGCCAGCACGAACGGGACGCCGAGGATCGCGGCGACGATCATGATGCCGATCGCGTCGACCGCCGCCACGAGGACGGTCGCGCGCACGAACTGGGTCAGGCTGCCCCAGGCGACCTGACCACTGGTGTCGACGCGCTCACGCGCCGCGCGCGGGGCGAGCCGCACCAGCCAGGACCAGATCCGGTCGCCGTCGGCGAGGAAGAAGAACGTCGAGAACAGCACGATGAAGAAGCCGGCGACGACATGGCCCACGGCGGTCCCGACCTCGGCGGTGCGGGCCAGCACGCCGCCCTCGTCAGCGCTGGAGCTGCACGGCGTCCTGCAGCGAGGCGAGGACATCGTTGATCTGGGAGTCACTCGCGTTCAGTGGGCCGGTCCTGAGCCAGTCCTCGATCTCGCCGATGCCCTGCGCGGCCGAGTCGGCGAGATCCGTCGCGCCCGAGGCGACCTGCGCCCCCACGAAGGTCAGCAGCAGCCCCACGGACCCGAGGCCGCCCAGCACGACCAGTCCCGCGGCGAGACCACGTGGCATGCCGAGCCGGTCGAGCCGGCTCACGACGGGAGCGACGAGGGCGGCGATGAGCAGGGCGACGGCGACCGGGACGGCGATGACGGCGAAGAAGGCGAAGAGCCAGAGGATGAGGTAGCCGGCAGCGGCGATGACGAGGAAGCGCCACGCCCAGGCGGCCGCGAGGTCGACGCCGTACGGGACCTGGCCGCGCGCGAGGTTGCTGGTCCCACCCTCGATCGCGAGCGGCTCGGGACGGCGCTCGGCGCGAGCCTGCGCCCACTGGTGGGCGAAGCGGCCGGCGAACCGCTGGGGCTCACCTGCCTGCGCGTCCTCCTCCCCTGTGCTCACGACCGACAGGCTACTCAGCGTCCGACGCGGGATCGGACAGCCTCCGGCTCAGCCGGTACGCCGCCTGCGGCTCGGGCCCGGCGAGCAGCCCGATCGCACAGAGCGCGTAGTCGTGGTCGACCACGACGCGGGGCGCGCGGGGCAGCTGCCAGCCGCCCTCGGGATCGGGTCCCACGCTGGCGGCGAGCACCCGCTCGGAGACCCCCGGGCGGCCGTTGCGCAGCACCCCACCGGAGCCGATCAGCAGGTCGATCTCGCGCAGGTCCTTGCCGGTGCGTTCGACGACCCGGCCCTCGGGGCTCACGACGACCTGCGAGCGACCACAGTGACGCTTGAGCGCGAGGTCGACCGCCGCGCGGGCGATCTGCTCGTCGATGTCGGCCTCGCGGTCGTCCTCCGGCAGGTAGTCGGGTCGGTCCCGACGGACGCTGGCCGGCGCGGCGAGCTCGGCCAGCCCGGCCGCCTCGACCGTCGACAGCGCCGACCACCGCATGCCGAGGTCGCCCTCGACCGTGCGGGTGACGGGCGTGACGGCCACGACCTCGCGCGAGAACCCGCCCCCTCCTTCGGGCAGAGTCTCGGGGTCGAGGGCGACGACGCTGTGGACGTCGGTGGTGGCGCCGCCGACGTCGACCACCGCCACGTCGCCGGCACCCGGGTGGTCCTCGTCGAGGCCGCGGGCGAGCAGCTCGACGCCGGCCAGCACCACGTCGGGTGTGGCACCGCGGACCATCCGGCGGAAGTCGTCGCTCGCCGAGAGGTGCTTGCCGCCGATGACGTGCTCCAGGAACATCTCCCGGATCGCGCCGCGGGCGCCCTCTGGGGCGAGAACGCCGATCCGCGGCACCACGTTGTCGGCGACCACGTGCGGCAGACCCGCCAGGATCGCGGCCACCTCGTCGCGGGCGTCGACACTGCCCGCGACCACCACCGGGCCGGTCCACCCCGCGTCGACCAGGGCCCGGGCGCCCGTCACCAGCGACTCGGCGTTGCCGCCGTCGGTGCCGCCGGTCAGCAGCACCACGTCCGGGGTGAGCTCGGCGAGCCCGCCGAGGTCGTCACCCTGGGCGAGCACACCGACCACCTTGCCGCCGCTGGACAGCGCCACCCGGCGGCCGGCCTCGGCGGTGACCAGCTCCTCGTTGCCGACGACCGCGATCCGCAACCCGCCGCCGGCGCTGGAGCAGGCCAGGACCTCGGCGGTCTCCGCCCGGTCGTCCTCGGCGGCCAGCACCGCTCGGCACGCGGCGTACCCCTCCAGGACGTCGGCTACCAATCGTCGTGGGGTGGCTGGCCGAGGCGACGATCCGGCCCTCGGCGAGGTCGACCAGCGATGCCTTGGTGAAGGTCGACCCGAAGTCGACACAGACGACGACGCTCACAGCAGCGCCGACAGCGCGGCGGCCGCCAGGCACAGCACCACCGCCACCGCGACGACCTCGGCCGGAACACTCCGGGGCAGCGGCAGGTCCAGGCGGACGGCGCGGTCGACGATTCGATAGCGGAGGTAGCCGCCGATGGCCGCGGCGCTGCCCGCCACCAGCAGCAGCGCCCCGAGGAGGAGCTCCGGCCAGGCCCGCTCCAGGAGATGGAAGACGGCCAGCGCGGCCGCCACCAGGCCGATGGCGGTGCGCTCGTAGGCGAGAAAGGTGCGCTCGTTGGCCAGCGTGAAGCGGTAGTCGGGTCCGGGGCGGGGCTCCGGAGCGTCAGCCGAGGGCACGGTCCAGGTCCGTGATCAGGTCGTCGGCGGTCTCGATGCCGACACTGAGCCGGATCAGGTCGGCCGGGACCTCGAGGTCGGTCCCGGCGACGCTGGCGTGGGTCATCCGGCCGGGGTGCTCGATCAGGCTCTCGACGCCGCCGAGCGACTCGCCGAGGGTGAAGACCCGAGCCCGCTCGCAGGTGCGCAGGGCGTGCTCCTCGCCGCCGGTGACACGGAACGACACCATGCCGCCGTACCGCTTCATCTGGCGGCCGGCGACCGCGTGGCCGGGGTGGTCGGGCAGTCCCGGATAGACGACCTGGGCCACGGCCGGGTGGCTGCTCAGGAACTCGACGACCGCCTCCGCGTTGTCGCAGTGGCGGTCCATCCGGACGCCGAGCGTCTTCAGGCCGCGGTGGGTGAGGAACGCGTCGAACGGTCCGGGGACGGCGCCCAGCGCGTTCTGGTGGAACGTGATCCGCTCGGCGAGGTCGAGGTCGCGCACGACGATCGCGCCGCCGATGACGTCGGAGTGGCCGCCGACGTACTTGGTCGTGGAGTGGACGACGACGTCGGCGCCGAGCGCCAGCGGCTGCTGGAGGTACGGCGAGGCGAAGGTGTTGTCGACGACGAGCAGCGCGCCCGCCTCGTGGGCGACGACGGCCAGCTCCTGGATGTCGGCGATGTTGAGCATCGGGTTGGTCGGCGTCTCGATCCAGACCATCCTGGTCTCGCCCGGCCGGATCGCCGCGCGAACGGCGTCGATGTCGGAGACGGCCGCCGGGCTGTGGGCCAGGCCCCACACCTTCTCGACCTTGTCGAAGAGTCGGAAGGTGCCGCCGTAGGCGTCGTCGGGGATCACCGCGTGGTCGCCCGGCGTGCACACGCTGCGGACGAGGGTGTCCTCGGCGGCCAGGCCGGACGCGAACGCGAACCCGCGCTCCCCCTCCTCGACCGCCGCCAGTGCCCCCTCGAGGGCGGTGCGGGTCGGGTTGGCGGAGCGGCTGTACTCGTAGCCGCCGCGCAGCCCGCCGACGCCGTCCTGCTTGTAGGTCGACGTGGCGAAGATGGGCGGGATCACCGCTCCGGTGGTGGGATCCGGCTCGTAGCCCGCATGGATCGCGCGGGTCTCGAAGCCGGCCTTGTCGGCATGCTCCTGGCTCACGTGGCCGACCCTACTCAGCATCCCGTCGGTGGCCTGCCCCGGAGGGAAGGTTGGGTGGCCCCTCGGTGTTGGACACACTGGAGGCACCACTCGACCGCCTCCAGACGAGGAGCACCGATGTTCGGCCTGAGCAAGAAGACCGAGATGGTCAACGCCGAGAACGCCCTGCCGCGGGCGCGACGACCGGCCGTGGCAGCTGGGCGAGCACGTCGTGCTGAAGACGCCGGTGGTGACCGACGACGTCCCGGACGGCCACGAGGTCGCGATCTTCGGCCTCGGCTGCTTCTGGGGCGCGGAGGAGATCTACTGGCAGCTCCCCGGCGTCTGGTCGACCTCGGTCGGCTACGCCGGCGGCCACAGCACCTCACCCGACGTACGAAGAGGTCTGCTCGGGCCGCACCGGCCACACCGAGGCGATCCGGGTCGTCTTCGACCCGACCGTCATCTCGTACGCCGACCTGGTCAAGAGGTTCTTCGAGGTCCACGACCCGACCCAGGGCATGCGCCAGGGCAACGACGTCGGCACCCAGTACCGCTCCGCGATCTACTGGACCACGCCCGACCAGGAGCAGACCGCGCGTGAGCTGACCAAGGTGTACGGCGACGAGCTCGCCCGGCGCCGGCTCGGCGACATCACGACCGAGATCCGTCCGGCCGAGGAGACGCCGTACTTCTACGCCGAGGACGCCCACCAGCAGTACCTCGCGAAGAACCCGTTCGGCTACCGGTGCCACGCCAACACCGGCGTGTCCTTTCCTGCGTAGGGTCTGAAAGTTCAGACGTCGTGTCGAATCGGGCTGCTCTCGCTCGTCACGAGTAGGGAGGCGGCCGCCGGGGCCGCCCTGGCCAAGGAGTGAACATGACCCAGTACCTCATCTACTTCAACCAGCAGTGGGTGGGCGACCACACCGAGGAGTGGTTCCGCGGGCGTGTGGAGCCCTCCATGGCGGTCGTGAACGAGATGAAGGCGGCGGGGGTCCTCGTGTTCGCCGGAGGGCTGGAGGAGAACTCCGACGAGGTCTTCAGCGCCGACGCGACCAGCGGCACGTTGACGTTCACCGACGGGCCCTTCGTCGAGACCACGGAGTTCCTCGGCGGGCTCACCGTGGTGGACGTCCCCGACCTCGAGGCCGCCCGGATGTGGGCCGGCAAGATCGCGGAGGGGTGCGGCTGGCCCCAGGAAGTCGTCGATCGCGCTCCAGGATTCTCCGACGCCGTGGTCGAGTCGTGCCGTGCACGGCTTCGACATCGCACCGTTACTGGCCCGTCACGATCGTGCACGGCGCACGGATGCGACTTCTCCGCACCTTGCTTGAGAGAATGGCCGGGTGAGTCAGTCCACGGTCCCCGCGCCTCGGCGCAAGCACCTGATGGATCCGAACGCTCCCCGGCCCCGGCGCGACCCGGCCCGAGAGCAGCGGAGCCTGCACCGGGTCCAGCGCTGGGTGATGTCGGTGCTGGCCGTCTCCACGATCCTGCACATGTCGGCGGGTCTGGTCGTCGGTGCGATGTTGATCGACGACCCGCGGCCGGGCGCCGAGGTCGGGCTCAACCTGATCGCCGCAGCCTTCGGCGTGATGGCCGTCGCCGCGGGTCTGGCCATCCACGGCAGGAGCATCCTGTCGCCGTGGTTGGCCCTGGGACTCATCCCGGGGGCCATCGGGCTCTGGCTCACCCTGTCCTGAGCGAGGGCCGCACCCGCCGACTTAGTCCGGCGCGTGGACCCAGGAGTGAGGCTCCACGTCCTCACTGCGCGGCAACTCCCGCGGCTGCCCGCCACTCGTGATCCGTGTGGGCGGCCGCCGCCATCGCCGCACCGCGGCCTGTTCGTTCGGTGAGCGCGGCCACGAGACAGAATCGTTTCCGAAGGGGTCCTGCATGACCGCCCAGTCGATGGCCGGGGCCTCGTCGCCCTGCGTTCCCGGTCGCGGATAGAGGCTGGGTGGCTTCTTGACGGTCCCGCCCAGCCGGACGATCCGGTCGAGCGCGTCGTCGATCCCGTCGTTCGGAGTGATGTCGACGTGCGTCGCGTTCGTCCGGGTGTGGCTCAGGCATCCCGGCCTCGACCGGCGCCGCGGTGACCTGTTGCAGGATGATCTCGTGCTTCCAGGGGTCGCGTGGTGCCCGAGGAAGCCGAGCCACCCGTGCCAGCCTCGCGTCGGACCCGATGCACCTCGAGTCCGGTGACCTCGGACCAGAACGCGTAGCCCAGCTCTCAGGTCCGTGACGTTGATGACGACGCACCGCAAGCTGCCGACGCCCATCCTTTCCACCCCACATTGACGACGATGATGCGATTGTGCTCCGCGACCGAGCGCTTCGGGGACGTCCCTCGAACTTCCGGCGGCCGGTGAGCGGTGACATCCTGACGGAATGAGTCTCGACCCCGCCCAGACCAACCCGCAGCACTACAGGGTCGTGTTCGAGAACGACCGGGTGCGGGTGCTGGAGTACACCGACGAGCCCGGGGAACGGACCACGCCGCACGCCCATCCCGACAGCGTCATGTACACGCTCTCCTCCTTTCGGCGCCGTCTCGTGTCGGGCGACGTGGAGCGTGAGGTGACGCTGGAGTCAGGTTCGATCGGTTGGCTCGATGCCCAGGAGCACTACGGCGAGAACATCGGGGAGACAGCCACGCACGTGATCTTCGTCGAGCTGAAGGAGGCGGCTGGCTCGTCAGTCGGCGGCGACCCGATCCTCGGCCCGCAGGAGTGACGCGCGTCAGCCCGTCTCCCGCCGGTCGTGCGGTACGACGCAGGTGCCCATCTCCGTCGACACGTTTCCTGCCACGTCGGTGACGCGTGCCGTGATGGTGTAGGTCCGCCCGTCGCCGAGGTCATCGCGCTCCGCGCGCACCCACACCCGTCCGCCGGCGACCTGGACGTCGCCGGCCGCGGGTTCGTCAACATCCACGTCGACAACGAGGTCGGCCACACCGGAGAAGGCGTCAGCGCCGACGATGTCCGCCACCTGCACCATCCGCTCGTTCGGCGGCCAGATCCGGCAGGGCTCCGCCGGCATGCCCGTGATGGTCGGGCGCGTGACGTCCACGCGCACCCGGATCGTCTGGGCGCTCTCCGTGTTGCCGACCCGGTCCACCGACCCGAAGGTCACCAGGTAGTCGCCCTCGTCCGTGAAGGGCAGCATCAGCTCATGGCCGGGCGAGACCCACGCCTCGTCCGGCGCCCCGCCGGTGAGGTCCCGCACCTGAGCACGCACCTCACGTACGCCGGCCACCTCGTCGGTCGCCGTGAGCGTGAGGGTGACCGGCGTGCGGCTCCACCCCGCGTCGTTGGCCGGAGGCGTCAGCGTGGCCATCGTCACCGGGGCGACCGCGTCGTCCGGCGGCGGGAAGAGCGGGTCAGGCACCTCGTCGAGCCCGGACAGCTCGACGGTGACATGACGGTGCCCGGGCAGCGCTGCCACCGCCTCGCCCACGACCCGGTGCTCGGTCGTGGCGTCGAACCAGTAGGGCTCGGCCTCGGCGGTCAGGGCCAGGTCCTCGGGCAGCGCGTAGTGCAGCTCGGCGGGCCGGCCCTCCATCGCGCGGCCGTGGAGGTACATCACGAGCGCGTGCTCGAAGACGTGGTACATGTTCTTGCCCCGCGCGGACTTCTCCTTCCCGCCCTCAGGGAACGTCTTGTCACGCAACGGGCGCGTCCAGGTCTCGTGGGGTGCCTTCGGGTCGACGAACGCGTCGAGCCAGCCCTGCGCGCTGCGCGCCAGCCAGTCGCTGCGTGCGAAGTCCTCGCGGAGGTCGAGCGCCGCCAGCGTCTGGTCCGCCTCGTTGTGCACCCACCACGGACTGTCGGGCACCACGGCGCCCGAGGCGAAGTTCACCAGGTCGTCGTGCCACCGCGCCGCCGGACTGTCCCAGGCCTTCGCGAGGAGGACGTCCCGGTCGGCCGCCAGGGCGTTCCAGGGACGGTCGGGGAACACCTGGTTGGCGTTGTGGATCATCTCGTGGCTCTTGATCGTGTGCCCGAAGTCCGTCTGGGCGGCGTTGTGCACCATGCGGCCGGTCCGTCCCCAGAACCACCAGGTCTCCGGAGAAGTCCGGTTCCGGTGCTGGTCGATGAGCGCCTGCGTCACCACACGTAGGTCGGCTCGGAACTGCGCCCGTCGCGCGGGATCGGTCAGCAGGTCCGCGTTCGGCAGCAGCAGGGCAGTGCCCGGCACCAGCATGTTGACGATGTCGCCGCCGTTGCTCCCGATGTCGACGACCTGGTCCATGGCGGCGGAGCGGGCGTCGAAGAACCTGCCGCTCACCGGGTCGTGATACTGATCGAAGATCAGGTCGCGGACACCCAGCAGTCCGGTCTCCGCCCAGGGATCCCGGGTGACGTTGAAGTACATGCCGTAGGCGAGACCCAGCGAGGCCAGGTCGAAGAGCTGCTTGTCGTCCTCGGCATCGAGCGGGGTCCCGTCCTCCTTGAGGTCGCGGTACCAGCCGCCCCGTTCGCCGTCGAACCCGTTCTCCTCCAACCACTCGAGGCCTTCCCGGGCGTACGTCAGGTACCGCTCCTCCCCGGTGAGGTGGAAGGCGACGCTGTAGCCGTAGACGCCGCGGGCGAGGGTGGAGACTCCGCGAGACGTGCCGCGAGTGGGGTCGAGGTTTCCCTGCCCGTCACGCCACGACGGGAAGTTGCCCAGCGGCGTGCCCAGTGCCACCGGCATCTCCCAGTAGGGCAGCAGGTCGTCGCGGAGGTGCTCCAGCCAGGTGTCGCCCGCCAGCACCTCCGGCACCGTGCGCGCCGTCGCGGGGTCACCGGCTTCGGCGACCGCACTGCCGCGGTCCGCTTGAGAAGGTTCGGCCGCGGCGGTGTTCGACGTGGTGAGCGCGGCCAGTGCCGCGGTCATGGCAAGGATCCAGCGAGTCGACATGACGTTCCCCTGACGGGCCCGAACCCGGAGCCGGGCCACCGCTCGTCATCGTGCGCTCGCCCAGAGGGCGGGCTCAATAGGCACAACTACCGAGCAACTTTCCGGTGGCGGGGGACGTCTCAAGTTGGCCGGTCAACGACGTCTGGGGTGTCACCCGAGCGACTTCGCGAACCACACGTCGGCGTCGGCATTGCCGTTGTAGTCAGGGACCGGGCGGTAGCCGCTGGACTCGTAGAGCGACACAGCAGAGGTCAGCGAGCTGTTGGTGTCGAGCAGTGACTTGGTCCGGCCGGTCGCGACGATCAGGCCCTCGAGGTGGCCGAGCAGCGCGCGGGCCAGCCCCTGGCCGCGGGCGGCCGGGGAGACCCACATCCGCTTGATCTCGGCCCGGTCGGGGTCGAGGAACTGCACCGCACCGCAGGCCAGCGGCGCCTCGTCGGGTCCGGCAAGGACGAAACACCCACGAGGTTCGGCGTACGCCGTGGCCGCGTCGTCGAGGGCGGTACCGACCCGGAAGCCGAACTGCCTCCCGATCTCCGCGAAGTACTCCCCCATCGCCCACTGCGCCGGCGCGTGACGCAGGGTCGACGACTCGGAACTCCACCATGTGCCCAGCGTGGCAGCCCGCGGGGCCGCGGAGATCGTCAGTGCAGGATCTCGACCGACTCGACGACCTCCGCGAGCTCGCGCAACCCGCGCGCGGGCACGTCAGGGGTCGAAAGAGCAGAGACCAGCACCGCCTCACCGTCGACGTCGAGGACCCACAGCTCCATGCGGGTATCGGGTCCGAGCGACCAGATCGGGATCGTCCCTCCGGTGGACCACAGTCCGAAGTAGCTGTCCGGACATGTCAGCCGTGCCCAGCTCTGCAGCACCAGGTGCGTGGCCGGGACCCCGAACCGGTCGTCCGGCTCCGGAGCGACGACGAGCTCGTGGCCCGGGATCCGGGTGAGCGCACGGACCAGGTCGGCGGGGGCGTCGCCGACCGCGGTCATGTCCTCGACGCCGGTGCGGCACGGCGTCTCGGTCACGTAGGCGACGTCCTGCACCAGCAGGCTGACAACGCCCGTCCGGAAGGGCCGGTGCGGCCCGATCCATCCCCGCCAACCGTCCGGCACGGTCACCTCGGCCGTGACCTCACCCCGATCCGTCGCGACGTTGATCGCGTAGGTCCCCGCCTCCAGCTCGGGTGGTTGGATGCCGCCCGGGTAGTAGCGGGCGCTGCTCTCGGGCTCGACGGCCGGCGGCGGGTCCGCGGACGGCTCACGGTCGAGGGTCGTCAGGTAGCCCACTGCGACCAGACAGGAGACCAACGCAGCCGCCACGACTCTGCGGCGGCGGCGACGCAGGACAACGCCACGGTCGACGAGCCCGGCCAGGTCGGGCATCTCGACACCGTCCTCCACGTGACGGGCGAGGGCACGCATCCTCTGGTCAAGCATCGTCGTCCTCCTCGGTCAGCAGCTCGGCCAGGGCCTCACGACCCCGGCTGAGCCTGGACTTCACGGTGCCCTCGCGGATCCGGAGCGTCTCGGCAATCTCGGTGACCGGGAGGTCGGCGAAGTAGTGGAGGGTGAGCACCTCGCGCTGGCCGGCCGGCAGCCCGCGCAGCGCCTCCACCAGGGCCAGGTGTTGCTCCTCCGCCGGCGCGTCGCGGGTCTCGACCAGGTCGGACCGCACCCGCGTGAAGTTGCGGAGCTTGCGCCACCGGTTGCGGTGGAGGTGGATCGCCGCGGTCCGCAGCCACGCTTCAGGGTTGCGGACCCGGGTGAACCGGGCCCCTGCCGCTGCGGCTCGGACGAAGGCCTCCTGAACCAGGTCCTCGGCCTCGCCGAGGTCGCCCACCACGCCGTAGAGCTGCACCACCAGCCGGCGGTAGGAGCGGAGGAACACGTCGCCGAGCGCTGCCTCGGCGTCCACGGCCGCAGGGGCAGGCCCGATGTCGATCACCTCGGGTCGCTCCATGACTGGCCTCCTGCCCCTTCACGCTGTTGCCGGTGACGACACGCGAGGACGGGCGCAGGTTCCATCGTCCTCCCGAGAGGGGTCAGCGACGCACCTGACATGATGTGGACCATGACGGTCGACATTGAGCGAGCGCCCCACGCCGGTTGGCGTGCGCTCGCGGCGACCGTGCTGATCATGGCGGGCTCGCTGGGCGCCCACACCTGGGCCGGCGGGCACCTGCCCGACGGCGCCGGTCTGGTGGCCCTCTCAGCCGTCGTGTTCGCCGCCAGCACGCTGGCGATGCGCGGACACGGTGCCGGCCCGGCTGCTGCTCGTGGGCATCGCGGTCGCGCAGGCCGCGCTCCACACCTCGCTCACCACGCTCGGTCACGCCGAGCATGCCGCCCACAGCGGCGGCGTCGCCGCCGCGTGGACCTGGCAGATGCTGGCGGCCCACACGGCGGTCACCGTGCTCACGGCCGCCGTCTGGTGGCTGTGCCACCGGGCCGCCGCGGTCGTCATCGCGGCACTCACCCTCGTCACGCCGTACGCCGGTGGTCGGCGCGACCCCCGGCGCGCGAGCGCGCGACACCGCGCCCGCGATCCGACTGGTCCACCTCAGCGCCGCCCCACGTCGCGGGCCACCTGCGCTCGCCCTCTGCCGCGGCTGACCCCTCCGGTGACACCGGGAGGTGTCGCGGCACACGCGCACACCACCCGACCCATCACCTGAGAGGTACCACCATGTCCATCCGCACCCTCACGCGCCTCGGCGCCGTCCCGGCCGCCCTGGCCGCGGTCGCCCTGGTGGCCGCGCCTGCCAGCGCGCACGTCAGCGGCACCCCGTCGGACGCCACCGCCGGCTCCTTCACCGTCCTCACCCTGAGCGTCCCGCACGGCTGCGACGGCTCACCGACCACCGGGATCGAGATCCAGATCCCGGAGTCGGTGCTGTCGGTGACGCCGACCCGCAACCCCTTCTACGACGTCGAGAGCAACATCGAGCAGCTCGACGAGCCGGTCACCGATGCGCACGGCAACGAGATCACCGAGCGCACCGCATCGGTCGTCTACACCGCCAAGAGCCCGTTGCCCGACGGCCAGCGCGACACGTTCGAGCTGTCCTTCCAGGTGCCGGACGCCGCGGGTGAGCTGCTCGCCTTCCCGACGATCCAGACCTGTGAGCAGGGCGAGACCGACTGGGTCGAGGTCCCCGAGGAGGGCCAGGACGCCGAGGAGCTGGAGAGCCCGGCGCCCGCGTTCGAGATCCTGCCCGCCTCCGAGGAGGGCGGCCACGGTGAGGAGGAGCCGGCCGCGGACGACGCCGCGGCCGAGGCGCCGGCGTCCGACACCGAGACGGCGGCCACGCCCACCGAGGACGACAGCATGCTCGGCTGGGCCGGTCTGGTCGCCGGACTGCTGGGCCTGCTCGCCGGCGGGATCGCACTGGCACGGACGCGCACCCGCGCGTGAACCCGCGAGGACGACCGTTGCGGTGGCCCCGGCCACTGCGCACATCACTGGGGCTGGCGGCCGCCGTCTCGGTCGTCCTCGGCTTCCTCCTCGCCACCGCCGGTCCGGCGGCGGCCCACGCCCAGCTGATCAGCACCGACCCCACCGACGGGGCGCTGCTGCAGCAGGCCCCGGACCAGGTCACGCTCACCTTCAACGAGCCGGTTCGCCTGACGGCGCAGGAGATCACCGTCTACGACGCCGACGGCCAGACCCTGCCCTCGGAGGCGGTCTCGACGGGCACCGAGGTCACCATCGACCTGCCCGACGCCGACGAGCTGGGCCGCGGCACGTTCGTGGTCGGCTGGTTCGTCCTCTCCGCCGACGGCCACCCGATCTCCGGCTCGCTCACGTTCTCCGTCGGCGAGCGCAGCGACGAGGTGGCCGAGCCACCACCGCCACCGACGTCCTCCGGCGCCGTCACCGCGGCCCAGGGGATCGTCGGCGGACTGCTCTACCTGGGGCTGTTCGTGGCCGCCGGACTCGCCTGCTTCGTCGTACTCGTCCTGCCCACGTCGTACGACGGCGACCGGGTACGCCGGCAGGTGCGCCGCCTCACCCGGCTGGCGGCGGGGCTCGGCGCGCTGGCCGCGCTGGCCGCGATCCCGATCGCCTCGGTCTACGCCCGCGGCGCCGAGCTGTCCGACGTCCTGTCGGGGTTCGATGCCGCGCTGGTGGTCGACGAGCTGGTCTCGGCCGCGATGCTGGTCGTCGGCCTCGGCGTCGTGGCCGCGACGATCCGCGACCGGGCCCCGAGCCGGCGCGAGCGGTTCGTGCTGCTCGGCGGAGCCACGCTCGCGCTCGCGGCACCGGCTGTCGTGGGCCACACCCGCTCCTACCAGCCGACGTCGCTGCTGATCGCCTCCGACATCGTGCACGTCACCGCGGGCGCGGTCTGGCTCGGTGGCCTGGTGGGGCTGGTCCTCGCGCTACGGGCCCTCGCTGGTCGCGAACAGCTTGCGGCCACCACCCTGACCCGGTTCTCCACGTTGGCCGGCGGGCTGCTGCTCGCGATCGCTGCTGCCGGCACCGTCCTCGCGTGGCGGATCCTCGGCTCCTGGTCGGCCTTCGTCGACACCGGCTACGGCGTGCTGCTCCTGGTCAAGATCGGGCTGGCCCTCGTGGTGGCCGGGCTCGGCGCCTGGAACCGGTTCCGGCTGCTGCCGCAGGTGCGCGCGGCGGCCGGGTTCGCCGAGCGCGAGCGCGCCGCGGGCATGGTCGGTCGCGCCGTGAGGGTGGAGGCCGTCGTGCTCGTGGTGCTGCTCGCGGTCACCGGGTTCCTGGTCAACCGCTCTCCCCGCCCGGCGCCCGTCGAGGTGCCGCCCGGGCGCACCGGTGTCCAGGACGCCCGGCTCGCCGACGTCGAGGTGTTCGCCGTGATGTCACCGCGCCGAGCCGGGCCCAACACGGTCCTGGTCCAGCTGCAGGACGAGGCCGGCGAGCCGGTCATCCCGCCGCGCCCACCGGAGCTCGAGCTGCGCTCCGGACAGATCGATCTGGGAACCGTCCCGCTGGAGAACACCGACGCCGGCACCTACCGCGCGTACGTGCTCCTCCCCCAGGGCGGCACGTGGGAGGCGCAGGTGAGCCTGCGGCTGAGCCGGTTCGAGAGCCCGGTCACCACCCTGCGCTTCCAGGTCGCGGACTGAGCGGACGCTCAGGCGTCGGCGACGGTCATCTTGACCGGCACCGTGTGCAGGAACCCGTCGACGCGGACCTGCGCGAAGAGCTGGTAGTCGCCCGGCTGCTCGATCTCGGTGTGGAAGGTCAGGGCCGTGCCGTCCTCGGTCACCTCGGGCGAGGTCAGCGGGTGCAGGTGGATCATCGAGCCGGTGTCACGCTGGAACCCGGTGACGTGGCCGTAGGTGCCCAGGTAGGTGCCGAGCAGCACCGGCTCGTCGTCGGCGTCGCGCACGCGCAGCGTCATCCGCCCGTCCGGCCCGACCTGAGGCTGGTCGGTGACCGACACCGAGACGACCGGGTCGGGCGGCACGCCGTCGGCCGCTGCCCCGGCCACGGTCACGGTGTCGCCGAGGACGACGTGGTCGCCGTTGCCGCCGGAGTCGCGGGCGACGAACTCGGCGACCACGCGGTAGTCGCCGCCGGCCGGCAACGACAGCGGGCCTCGCCAGGTGCCGTCGTCGGCCATCGTCGGGTGGACGTGCCGGAAGACGGTCAGATCCTCGTTCACGACGTACAGGTGCAGGTCCTTGGTGAGCTCCTCGACGTAGTCGGTGAGCGGGTCGCCGGTGTGGGTCTCGATCCGGAACCGCACGTCACCGGTGACGCCCGCACGGTCCGGCAGCTCCAGGTCGCTGAGCGTGTAGCCGACCAGCTCCGGCTCCGTGCCGTCGCCCACGGGCAGCGACACCGAGATGCCCCCGGCGTGGGAGTGGCCGGGCGTCTGGGGGGCCTCGGTGCAGCCGGAGACGACCAGCAGCAACCCCGCGAGGAGCGGCAGGAGCTGGCGGACCATGGCCACAGTCTGCCCACAGACCGGTGAACCAACCCCACGTGGGCGACAATGGACGCATGACCGAGCTGCCCCGCAAGGCCGCCGCCCGGACGGCGCGTCTCGCCGCCCTGCCGCTGGGCTATGCCGGTCGCCAGGCCGTCGGGCTCGGCAAGCGCCTCGGGGGCAAGCCGGCCGAGGCGGTGCTGCTCGAGGTCCAGCAGCGGACCGCCGAGCAGCTCTTCCGCACCCTGGGCGAGCTCAAGGGTGGCGCGATGAAGTTCGGACAGACGCTGAGCGTGCTGGAGGCTGCGCTCCCGGAAGAGGTCGCGGCGCCGTACCGAGATCACCTCACGGCGCTCCAGGACTCCGCCCCGCCGATGCCGACCCAGACCGTCCGTGAGCAGATCGCTCGCTCGCTCGGCGACGACTGGCGCGACCAGCTGGTCTGGCTCGACGGCGCGCCTGCCGCGGCCGCATCGATCGGCCAGGTCCACCGCGGCCGCTGGCACGACGGGCGAGATGTCGCGGTCAAGGTCCAGTACCCCGGCGCCGGCGAGGCGCTGATGTCCGACCTGCGCCAGCTCGCCCGCGTCGCGCGCGGGATCGCACCCGTCTTCCCCGGCATCGACATCAAGCCGCTGGTCGATGAGCTGCAGGCGCGCGCCGCCGACGAGCTCGACTACCGGCTCGAGGCCGAGGCGCAGGCGACGTACGCCGAGGCGTTCCGCGACGATCCCTGGGTCGTCGTGCCGGACCTGGTCGAGGTCGGCGAGCAGGTGCTGGTCACGGAGTGGCTCGAGAGTCCCCACTCGCTCTCCCGCGTGATCCGCGAGGGGACGCAGGCGGAGCGCGACCACTACGGCCGGCTGTTCGTGACGTTCCTGTTCGAGGGTCCGCGACGCACCGGCATGCTCCACGCCGATCCGCACCCGGGCAACTACCGGGTGCTCCCGGCCGACGACGGCTCGCCGGGCCGGATCGGGGTCCTCGACTTCGGTGCGGTCGCCCGGCTGCCCGAGCGCAGGCTCCCCGAGGCGATGGGGCGACTGATGCGGGTCGCCGCCGAGAGCAGCGCCGACGAGCTGGTGGCCGGCCTGCGCGCGGAAGGGTTCATCAAGGACCAGATCCGGGTCGACCCCCAGCTCGTCCTCGACTACCTCGCGCCGTTCATCGAGCCCACGCGCCACGACACGTTCCGCTTCACCCGCAGCTGGATGCGCGAGCAGTTCGAACGCGTCAACAACCCCCGCAACCCGGCGTTCACGGTGGCGACCAAGCTGAACCTGCCCACGTCCTACCTGCTGATCCACCGCACCTGGCTGGGCGGGCTCGGGGTCCTCAGCCAGCTGGAGGCGGAAGCGCCGTTCCGGGCGATCATGGAGGAGCACCTGCCGGGGTTCGCGGGTCCCTAGGCCAGGTCGAGGTACATCACGTGGAGGCCGACGTCTCCCTGCGTCCGGGAGCGGAAGGCGCCGGGCACGGTGCCGACGATCTCGAACCCCAGTGAGCGCCAGAGCTCGACGGCGGCGGTGTTGGTCTCGACGACGGCGTTGAACTGGATGCCTGAGTAGCCCTGCTCGCGGTGCCACGCGACGACCCACTCGGCGAGCCGGCGGCCGACACCCTTCCCGCGCGCTGCCGCGTCGACCATGAACGAGGCCGTGCCGACGTGGGCGCCACGGCCGGGCCGGTTAGGCCCCATCTTGGCGGTGCCGAGGACCTCGCCCTCCTCCTCCAGGACGACCGTCAGCCCCGGTGGCCGTTCCAGCCAGAGGGCTCGGGCGTCGGCGGAGCTGAGGTCGTCGGGGTAGGCGTAGGTCTCCCCCGCCGCCACCGTTTCGCGAAAGATCGGCCAGATCGCCGCCCAGTCGTCGTCGGTCGCGCGTCGGATCACACGTCGACCTGCCCGTCGATCGACTCCCGGATCAGGTCGGCGTGTCCGCAGTGACGGGCGTACTCCTCGACCATGTGCACCAGGATCCAGCGCAGGCTGACGGGCCTGCCCCGCCTCTCCAGGGCCGACACGGAGTCGAGGCCTGCGAGCAGGGCCCGGTCGATCGCCTCGTCGGCGCGGGCGACCTCGGTGGCGTGCAGGGCGCGCAGGTCGTCGCCGGTGTCCGCAGCCGCCGAGGTCAGCTCCCAGTCACGATCGGCGTCAAAATCTGCGCTGGCCCACGGCTCGGACTCGTCCTCGCCCAGCAGGATGTGGCGGAACCAGAACTGCTCGACGAGCGCCAGGTGCTTGAGCAGCCCACCCAGGGTCAACGTGCTCGGCGCCAGCGGCGTTCGCAGCTCGTCGTCGGTCAGCCCGTCGGCCTGTCGGCGCAGCGTGGCACGGAAGTGGTCGAGGAAGGCGCGGAGCGTCGTCGCCTCGTCGGCCGCCACGGGGATGGACACGTTCCGACAATAGGCCGCGCCATTGCAACCTGCCTGCGCCATTTCGCGTCTTGGTGGCGATGGAATGGAGGTGCAACGGATGCACGCACTCGCAGGAACGGGGATGGCCGTGGCCAGCACGGACCGCGACGCCGACTTCTCGGCGTACATGAACGCACGTCAGGCCAGCCTGCTCCGCACGGCGTACCTGCTGACCGGGGACCGGCACACCGCCGAGGACCTCGTCCAGACCTCCTTCGCCAAGCTCTACCTGTCGTGGGACAGGGTCCGCGAACAGGGCTCGATCGACGGCTACGTCCGCCGGATCCTGGTGAACGAGAACAACTCGCTGTGGCGGCGCGCGTGGAAGCGACGCGAGCTCGCCAGCGAGACGGTGCCGGACCGCCACCACCACGACGAGTACGACGCCGGTGCCGGTCGCGAGCTCTGGGACCTCGTCCAGACGCTCCCCCGCAAGGCCCGCGCGGTGGTCGTGCTGCGCTACTACGAGGAGCTCTCGGAGGCCGAGACCGCCGAGGCGCTCGGCATCTCCGTCGGCACCGTCAAGTCACAGGCCAGCCGCGCGCTGGCCTCCCTGCGCGAACGCGCACCCCAGTCCCTGAACCCCACCGACCACCCCCGGGAGGAGGAGCGATGAACGACCAGCTGACCACCCGACTGTCCCGCCAGCTCCACGAGCAGGTGGATGACATGCGCGACGCTCCGCTGACCCTCGACGGCGTCCGGGGCCGGGCGCACTCGATCCGGCGCCGTCGCCACGCCGTCGGTGCGGGCGTCGTGGCTGCGGCCGTCCTCGCCGTGGCGATCCCGGTCGGCCTCAGCCTGGGCGCGCAGACCGATTCCTCACCTGGCCCGGCCACGCCCTCGCGCAGCGAGATCGTGGACACCGAGAACCCGCAGCCGGTGCAGAGCGCCATCGACCTGCCCTACCTCGAGGGCACCCTGCTGACCCTGCCCGACGGGACGGAGCTCGAGCTGCCGCCCGCAGGCCGCGAGAAGACCTACGTCGGCGGGGCCGTGCTCGGGGACCACGCCCTCGTGCTGCGGTTCAACGGCAGCAACGGTGAGTACCTCCTCGACCGGCTCGACAGCGACGGTGAGGTCACCGAGTCCGTCCCGGTCGACGGCGGCATCGCACGCAATCCCGAAGGATCCGCGATCGCCTACGCGACCGGAGGTGAGCTCGTGATCGAGTGGTCGAACGGCCAGACGAACCTGGGTCCGATCGGAAGGCCGGATCTCGTGCGTCTCCTCGGCGGCCCCGACTGCACGCTGGGCGCCGACGACTGCGTGGTCTACTTCCACGACGGCCGGACACCGAGGTTCCGGAACAACTCCGGCGAGGAGGCCGAGGTGTCGGGCGACCTGCTGAAGGTGCTGGACGTGACCTACGACGACCGGATCGCCGTCCTGACCAGGATCTACGAACGACCCGAGCCCGGCTCGTGCAGCGAGGTCCGCGACGTGCAGACCCAGGACGTGGTCTTCGAGACGTGCCAGCACACCTTGGGACGGTTCTCGCCGGACGGAGCCCACATCAGCGGCCTGCCCTCCTACCTGGACGGCATCGGTTCCGGCTACGCCGCCATCCTGGACGCCGAGACCGGTGATGAGCTCGTCCGCTTCGAGCCCGAGGACGGGTTCGTCCGCAACGCCATCTGGGAGGACGACAGCCACCTGCTCGTCACGGCGTACGACGCCGGAGCGTGGAGCGTGACGCGGCTCGGTCTCGACGGGAGCGTGGAACTAGCGCTGGGCCCGAGCACAGCGACCGACGAGATGACGCCGGCGTACACCGTGCTCGGAACGGGCTGACCCTCAGCTCCAGGTGAACGACGCCAGCACCGAGTCGATGATCTCCTGCTGCTCGGCCTCGGGCAGCTCGGGGTCGAGCACGAACCCGACCGAGGCGGCGTTCCCGCCACGGACGGCGCCGTAGGTGAGCTCGGTCCCGCGTCCGGCCCGCTCGGTGATCAGGTAGGCCGGCTCTCCCCCGAGCTCGACGTCGTAGGTCACCTCGGCGTCCGGGTCCACGTTTCCCTGCATCTCGGCCTCGACCATCTCGCGCGGAGTGGTCACCGCCACCGCACCGAAGTCGGCGAAGGTGATGGTCGAGAGTCGGAATCCCGCCTGCACGATCCCGAACCCGAACTCGAAGTCCTTGACCTTCCACCCCTCGGGCGCGCGGGCGAACGCGGTGTCGCCGCTCTGCAGCAGCTCCCCGGTGGCGGGCTCCACGGTGGGCTCGGACGTGGCCGGGTCTGTGGGGGACGACTCGCCCCCGGGCGAGGCGGACGCGGTCGGAGGGTCGGCCCCGGGCTCGTCGTCGTCTCCGCACCCGGAGAGCGTCAGCAGGGCGAGCGTGGTCACCAAGGCCCCGAGCGTGTGCAGCCGCCTCATGGCCACGACACTAGCCGCCGTAACTTGACCGGCCCCCGAGAGGTTTAGTGGGGTGAGGGAGTGGGCAGGACCCCCTGTGCGGGGTTTCACGCGCCCGTGACGACGACTCAGACGGAGGTTGAGGGACCATGCTTCTCATCGACGGGGTCCGGGGGATCCTGACCGGCGCAGGCGTGGAGGACGACACCGTCCAGCAGATCCTGGACACGCTGACCGAGGCCAAGGGTGCGGTCCGCAAGGGCGGCGACATCGAGATGGCCCCGGCCGCGTCGTACGGCGGCGCACCCACGGCCGCCGAGCTGGGCACCCACGCCGGCAAGGCCCACCACCACGTCGTCGAGGCGATGACCCAGATGGTCGAGGGTCTCGGCATGTACCACCAGAGCGTGGAGCACTTCCGTCAGGACGTCCACGAGACCGACGCGACCGAGGCGACCGAGTACACGCGCCGGGCCCAGCGGTCGAACGACGTCGACGTGGACCGGCTCATCGACATGGGCAACGCGTGCAACACGCCCACCGACTTCTCCACCAACGAGAGCTGCGAGGTTCCGTCCGAGGGGAGCGACCAGTGAGCAAGGGCCCCGAGCAGCTGAAGTACGAGCAGGCCGTCGACGGCGCCGACGCGGCCGCGCTGCGGCGCGCGGCCCGCGACTGGCGCAACGCGAAGCAGGCCCTCGACACCGTGGCGGTGCAGCTGCGCCTCAAGGCCGAGCCCGCCACCACGATCTCGGAGCAGACCGGGCCGAAGATGAGCCAGGCGTTCACGACGTCGGCCGACAGCATGACCGAGAAGTCGCGCGAGCTCGAGCGAGGCGCCCAGGCGCTGGACCAGGCGGCCGCGAAGCTCGAGGCCGCCGAGGAGGACAAGGCCAAGCTCAAGCCGCTCAACGACCCCGGTACCTACACCGGCCCCGGGCAGCCGAAGACTCCCGAAGAGGTCAAGGCCAAGGCGGAGTACGACACCGCTGCCGACACCTTCGAGAAGAACAAGCGCTTCAACGAGACCCTGTCGCAGGGCCACAACCAGTCGATGGACGACCAGAACCGGCAGTCGACGTCGGTCATGAAGTCGATCCACGGTGAGCCGGACCCCGTCCAGCAGCCGGCCGGTCCCGGCGGTGGCGGCGCGGGTGGCGGCGGCAGCAGCGCCCCGGGTGGCGGCACCGGCGTTCCCGGCGGCGGTGCGACGCCGACCGGAGGGACCAACCCCACCGGGGGGACCAACCCCACCGGCGGCACGAACCCGACCGGCGGGACCAACCCCACCGGCGGCACCACACCCACCGGCGGGACGACGACGCCCACGACCGGCACCGGCCCCACGGGCTCACCCCAGACCACCGGCTCCACGACCGGATCCACGACACCCACCCCCGGCACGGTCGGCGGGACCGCTCCGACCTCCGCTCCCAGCGGCGGGTTCGGCAGCACCGCCGGCGGCGTGGCCGGCGCGGTCGGCGGCGGCCTCCTCGGCGGGGCCGGAGGCGTGCTCGGCGGAGTGCGTGGCGGCTCGGTCCCGCTCTCGGCCGCCGGCGCGACGGGCACCCGCCCGATCGGCAGCTCGAGTCGGGCCGCCGCGGGCAGCACCCTCGGCCGCTCGGGCACGGCCGCCGCAGCCGGTCAGCCCACCAGGGCCGGCGCGACCGGGCGGTCCGGCGCAGGCGCCGCACGCGGTGCGGCCGCGGGCAGCACGGCCGGACGTGGAACGTCCGGACGGGGTGCCTCCGGGCGCGGCTCGGGCGGGCGCGGCGCGGCCGGGGCGGCGGGAGCCGCCGGCGGCCGGGGCGGCTCGAAGGGTCGCGACAAGGCCGTCAAGCAGGACCACCTGATCGACGACCAGGACTGGGTCGACGACGAGGACGTCGCGCCTCCGGTTATCGATTAGGCGTCAGACCAGCACCTCGGTCACCGGCAGCGACGAGTCGGCCGGCAGGTCCAGTGCCGACGGCGTACGTCGCCGGGTCACCATCTCCGCGCCGAGCGCGGCGACCATGGCGCCGTTGTCGGTGCACAGTCCCGGCCGCGGGACGCGGACCCGGATCCCGTGGGCGGCGGCGCGCTCCTCCGCCATGACCCGCAGCCGTGAGTTGGCGGCCACCCCGCCGCCGATCAGCAGGTCGTCGATGCCGTGAGCGACGGCCGCGTCGACCGCCTTGCGCGTGAGCACGTCGCAGACCGCCTCCTGGAACGACGCCGCCACGTCGTGGACCGGCACCGGCTCGCCGCTGCGCTCCCGCGACTCCACCCAGCGTGCGACGGCGGTCTTGAGGCCGGAGAACGAGAAGTCGAACCGGTGGCGCTCGAGGTCGCGACGCGAGCTCAGGCCGCGCGGGAAGTCGATGGCGACCCGGTCACCCTCGCGGGCGGCCCGGTCGATGTGCGGACCACCCGGGAAGGGCAGCCCGAGCAGTCGGGCCACCTTGTCGAACGCCTCCCCCGCCGCGTCGTCGATCGTGGCTCCCAGCGGCTCCACCCCACCGGTCACGTCGTCCACCTTCAGCAGGCTGGAGTGGCCGCCGGAGACCAGCATGGCCAGGCACGGCTCCGGCAGCGGGCCGTGCTCGAGCTGGTCGACCGCGACGTGTGCGGCGAGGTGGTTCACGCCGTACAGCGGCTTGCCGAGCCCGAGCGCCAACGCCTTGGCCGAGGCCACGCCCACCAGCAGGGCGCCGGCCAGGCCCGGTCCGCTGGTGACCGCGACCGCATCGATGTCGTGGAGCCGGATCCCGGCGGTGTCGCAGGCGCGCTCGATCGTCGGCACCATCGCCTCGAGGTGGGCGCGGCTCGCGACCTCGGGGACGACACCGCCGAAGCGGGCGTGCTCCTCGACGCTGCTCGCGACCGCGTCGGCCAGCAGCGTGTTCCCGCGGACGACACCGACGCCGGTCTCGTCGCAGGAGGTCTCGATGCCGAGGACCAGGGGCCCCCCCGTGTCGAGAGTCATGCCGCTCATCATGCCCGCACCGGTCGCGCCATGATCACGGCCGTGGCTCCGTCCCGGTAGTAGCGCGGCCGGCGGGCGATCTCGTCGAAGCCGCTCGCGCCGTAGAAGGCGAGCGCCTCGGCGTTGTCCTCGCGCACCTCGAGCAGCACGCGCTCGGCGCCCTCGACCGAGGCCAGGTCGACCACGGCTCCCAGCAGCGACGTGGCGCGGCCCTCACGTCGGTGGGCCGGGTCGACCCCGATCCGCTGCAGCTCCACGACATCCCCGGCGATGCTCACGACGGCGTAGCCGACCGGGTCACAGGGAGGGGCGCCGTCGCGGGCGACCAGGTGTCGCACCGTCGGTACGCCGCGGGTGACCCCGTCGCGGACCAGCCCCTCCGACCAGGCGTCGGAACCCTGGCAGACCTGCTCGAGCCGCACGATCGCGGCGATGTCGTCGGGACGGGCGGGTTCGATCACGAGGCGGGCTTGCGGGGGCCGGGCATCACGGCGTCGGGACGGCGCAGGTAGAGCGGCTCGGGGTCGCGCAGCTCCGCCCGCTCGTCGGCGACCGTGCGGGCGAGCCAGCCGGCCCCCGGTCGCTGCGGTCCCACCGCCGTCGGGAACTGGTCGGGGTAGAGCACGGCGCCCTCCCCCACGACCTGGGCGTCGGTGGCGAGCGCGTCCGGCCGGTCGACGACCGGGCCTGCGAGCCGGTGACCCTCCTCGTCGTACGACGCGAGGTAGACCTCCTTGCGCCGCGCGTCGGTGGCGACCACGAAGTCGCCGATCACCGCGCCCGTGTCGACGGCCTCGACTGCGAGCACGTCGAGCGTGCAGACGCCGTAGACCGGGATCTCGAGCACGAAGCCGAGTGTCCGCGCGGTCACCAGACCGACGCGCAGGCCGGTGAAGGGGCCGGGTCCGACGCCGACGGCGATAGCCGTGAGGTCCTGCCGGACGATCCCGGAGTCGGTGAGCACGGCCTGGATGAGGGGTGCCAGCTGCTCGCCGTGCTTCATGGTCAGCTCGCTGGTCCGCTCGGCGACCACGTCGGTGCCGTCGTGGAGGGCGACGGTCACCGTCGGGGTGGCGGTGTCGAAGGCGAGCAGCACGGCGCTCAGGCTAACGGCCGAGCCGGCCGTCAGCCGCGGAGCACCCGGACCAGGTGAGCGTCGATCGCCGACAGGCCGGGATGGTCAGCGGCGGGGTCCCACCAGGTGAGGCCGTCGACGTCGCCACCCGGCGACATCCCGGCGCTCCCGGGCAGCGCGCAGCGGTAGACGGCGACGCGCTTGATCCGCCGCTGGTGGCCGTACTGGACCGTCGCCACCCCCGCGAACACCATGTCGCTGGCCTCGCTCCCCGTCGCGACCCGGAACTGTTCGGCGACCGCGGCTCGCGGTGACTCGTCGCCACCGAGCCGCGCCAGCGGCAGCTCCCACTCGGCGGTCCGCAGGTTGTGGACCAGCAGCACCCGGTCGTCGTGCTCGGGGACCAGGATCGACATCGTCAGCGGCACCTCACGATCGAGGTCGCGCAGCTCGTCCTCAGCACCGGTCCAGAAGTCGACCAGCAGGGTCTCGCCGGGCTTGGCCGCCAGTGGGGGCCGTCGGGAGTCCGGCACCTCCAGCTCGTACCACCGTGGTCCGACCGGGGTCATCAGCACCCGGCGCGGGTCGTGGTCCTCCGCGCCGTCGGCGTGGGCCAGCGCCCGGATCACGCGGATCTCCAGCCGCGACTCCGCGAGTCCCTCGGCGATCCCCTCCCCCCACTCGACCACCGTCACGACGTCGTCCAGCGAGGCGTCGAGGTCGAGGTCGTCGAGCTCGTCGATCCCACCGAGCCGGTAGGCGTCGACGTGGACCAGCGCCGGCCCTTCGACCTCGGAGGGATGGAGGCGCGCGATGACGAACGTCGGCGAGGTGATCGGGCCGCGCACCGCGAGCCCGGTGCCGAGGCCCTGCGTGAAGGTCGTCTTGCCGGCGCCGAGCTCACCGCTGAGCACGACCAGGTCGCCGGCCCGCAGCTGCTCGGCCAGGGAATGACCGAGGTCGCGCATCGCGTCGGGGTCCGGGACATCGAACAGGAAGGTGTTGAGCGGGCGGCGCAGCTCGACGTTCGGTTCGTTGCGCAACACCTCCCGGAAGCCGCGTCGCTCCCAGAAGCCGACCGTCTCCGGCAGCTCCAGCCGGGCGACGACGGTGAGGTCGTCGTAGCCCTCGGCCTCGTTCACCGCTGCCTGGATCAGGCGCGCCGCGATGCCGTGCCCCTGTCGGTCCGGGCGGACCCCGAAGCGGCGGACGTACATCGTGGTACCGACCGGGTCCAGCACGAGGCCCCCGACCGGCTCGCCGTCGAGCAGTGCGAGCAGGCCGCCCTGGTGGGAGAGCAGCTCGGCCATCGACTCGACGGTCTCGGTCAGGGTGGCGGCCGGCGGGTCCAGCGTCGGACGCGCCTCGAACGCCGGCCGGACGGTGTCGAGCAGCAGGTCTGCCTCCGCGGGACCCACGGGCTGGATCTCGAGCGTCACCGGCGGTGCACCCGTTCCCCCGCCGCGGCGAGCAGCTGGTCGAGGGCCGCGTTGACCTGCTCATGGCGCTCGAGCAGCACCATGTGGCCGGCGCCCTCGCACTCGAGCAGCGTGGCGCCCGGGATCTTCGACTGGAGCTTGCGGCTGTGGCCGATCGAGGTCAGCTTGTCCTCGGTCCCGCAGATGATCGAGACCGGGACCGCTCCGAGGGCCTCGACGGTCTCGAACTTGTCGAGCGAGCTGAAGTTGGGGAAGAACTCCGCGATCACCTCGAACGGTGTGGCCGAGAGCATCTGGTCGACGAACTGGACGTAGCTCTCCGGCACCTCGTCACCGAACGCGAACGTGTCGGTCACCACGGTCGCGATCGCCTGGGTGATCCGGCGTACGCCGTCGACGGCGCGGTGGCCGCGAGCGAGGGTCGCCACGGCGCGCACCGCGAGCGCGCTGCCGAGGCCCGACGGCAGGGCGGGGATCAGGGACCGGTGGGGGTCGAGGCCGCCGGCGGTCGTGGACATCAGTGCGACGCCGACGATCCGGTCGCCGAACAGGTCGGGGTGCTCCTCGGCGAGCGCGATGATGCTCATCCCGCCCATGGAGTGGCCGACCAGCACGATCGGCCCGTCGCCGGCGACGTCGTCGATCACCCGCTTGAGGTCGCGGCCGAGCTGGTCGACCGTGGCGTGGCCGTCGGTCGAGCGGCCGGAGCGCCCGTGGGAGCGCTGGTCGTAGTAGACGGCCCGGACCAGGCCGCGGTAGCCGGCGCGCTGGAAGTGCCAGCAGTCGAGGTTGAGGGCATAGCCGTGGGCGAACACGACGGTCACCGGCGATCGGGGCGCCTCGTCGACCTCGACGTGGAGGGGTACGCCGTCGTCGGCGACGACCGTGACCGGGGCAGACCTCAGGGCACCGAACGGGGTGGCGTCGCCGGCACCGCGGCGGGCGATGATCTTGCGGCGGCGGGCAACCCCCACCGCCGTGCCGGCCACCGCCACACCGGCCGCCGAGGCCGCGAGACCGAGGACCCTGCCGCGCAGGCTCATGCCGTGGCTCCTCCGTCTGCGACGAGCCGGTCGAAGCGGCCGCCGATCCGGGTGACGATCTCGTAGCTGATCGTGCCGCACCACTCGGCCCAGTCCTGGGCGGTCGGCTCGCCGTGCTGGCCGGTCCCGAAGAGGGTGACCAGGTCTCCCGGGGCGGCGTCCACGTCGTCGAGCTCGACGACGAACTGGTCCATGCAGATCCGGCCACGGACGGGGCGCCGCTTGTCGCTGACCAGTACCTCGGCCCGGTTGCCGGCGTGGCGCGGGACGCCGTCGCCGTACCCGACGGGGACCAGGCCGACCCGGGTCGGGTGATCGGCGTGCCAGGTGTGGCCGTAGGAGACCCCGTCACCGGCGGCGAGGTCCTTGGTGAGCGCGAGTCGGGCGACGGCGGTCATCGCCGGCCGGAGGCCGAGGTCGGGCGTGTGGCCGGGGGCGGGGTCGAGACCGTACGACGAGATGCCGCAGCGGACCAGGTCGAAGCGGGCGCTGGGCCGCAGGATGGCGGCGGCGGAGTTGGACAGGTGGCGGACCTCGGGCCGCAGCCCTTGTGCGTGTGCGACGTCGAGGGCGTCCCGGAACGCGCGCTCCTGGGCGTCGTTGGCCGGGTGGTCTGGCTCGTCGCTGCAGGCGAAGTGGGACCAGATGCCGGTGACCGTCCAGTCGCCCCGCTCCTCGCCGGCCCGCGCCTCCGCGACGACCGCGGGCCAGTCGGCCAGGGTCGAGCCGCCGCGGGACAGTCCGGTGTCGACCTTGAGCTGCAGCCGTGCCGGCGTGCCGGCACTGCGGACGGCCTGCGTGATCTCGGCGAGCTCGGGCACGGTGTAGGCGGTGACGTCGACGTCGGCGGTGATCGCGGCGGCGTAGTCCTCGCCCGGGACGCCGAGCCAGCTCAGCACCCGACCCGTGTCGCCGCCCTCGCGCAGGGTGAGCGCCTCGTCGATGGTGGCGACGCCGAGCCACGCGGCACCGCCCTCGCGCGCGGCGCGGGCGGCGGGGAGGATCCCGTGGCCGTAGCCGTCGGCCTTCACCACCGTCATCACGTCGACACCGGTGTGCTCGCGCAGGATTCCGACGTTGTGCCGGATCGCGGGCAGGTCGACGACGATCTCCGCGCGGCCCCGGCTCATTCGGGGGATTCTTCCATCCCCGTCTGGAGCAGCAGTCGCACCGTCTCGGGGAGTGCCCGCGCGACGTCGCCGGACTGCAGCGGTCCGCCGCGCGCCGCCAGGGTCGCGGCGGCACCGTGGAGCCACGACCCGACCGACGCCGCGTCGTACGTGTCGAGGCCGGAGGCGAGCAGTGCCCCGATCAGTCCGGCGAGGACGTCGCCGGCCCCGGCGGTCGCCAGCCATGGCACGCCGGTCGTGGTGGCGCGGACCCGGCCGTCGGGGTGGGCGACCAGCGTGTGGCGGCCCTTGAGCAGGACGACGGCGTCGTACGCCGTGGCCGCCTGTCGGGCGTGGTGGAGCGGGCGGGCCTCGACGTCCTCCCGGTCGGCGCCGGTCATGGCGGCCAGCTCACCGGCGTGGGGCGTGAGCACGGCGGCGACCGGCATGGGGCCGTCGACGTGGCGAAGGGCGTCGGCGTCGATCACCAGAGGCACGTCGTCGGCGAGCGCCTCCTTCAGCTGGTCGCCCGCACCGTCTCCCCCGCCGGAGCCGACGACCCACGCCTGGACCCGGCCGGCGCCGACCACCTCCGGGTGGTCGGTCCGCACCTCGTCGGCCGCGTCGCCGACGAACCGCACCATGCCGACCAGCCCGCTGGCCGCGCCGGCCACGCAGAGCCTCGCCGCGCCGGGGTAGTCGCTCGATCCGGCCCGGACCCCGACCACGCCACGGGTGTACTTGTGCGCGTCGCCAGCCGGTCGCGGCAGCAGCCGACGTACGTCGGCGGGCTGGAGCGCCTCGACGACCGGGTCGGGGAGGTCGAGGCCCAGGTCGACGAGGTGGACGACACCGCACGCGGCCGACGCCGGGTCGACCAGGTGGGCGACCTTGAGGGTGCCGAAGGTGACGGTCAGCTGGGCGTTCGCGCAGGGCCCGGACAGCTCGCCGGTGTCGACGTCGACGCCGCTGGGGGTGTCGACGGCGACGAGGGCGACCCCGCTCAGGTGGTCGAGGGCGGCGACCGCGGCCTCGCGCAGCCCGGGCCGCCCGCCGATCCCGACGATGCCGTCGACCGCAACGTCCGCGCCGTGGTCGTCGTGGGGCTCGGTCACCCGGCCACCGGCTGCTCGCAGCGCGGCCAGACCCTCGGCGTACACCTCGTCGGCGAGCAGCCACGCCTCGACCGAGCATCCCCGGCGGGCCAGCATCGCGCCGGCCCAGAGCGCGTCGCCGCCGTTGTGACCGGCGCCCACCAGCAGCACCACGCGTCGCCCGTAGGCTCCGCCCATCAGGTCGATCACGGCGTACGCCAGCCCGGCCGCCGCGCGCTGCATCAGCGCCCCGTCCGGCAGCGACGCCATCAGCTCCGCCTCGGCCGCCCGGACCTGCTCCACCGTGTGCGCGCCCCGCATGCCGCCCACCCTATTCGCGGCGTGTGTCGGACCGTCGCACCCGACATATCTGCTGCTCCTGCGCCGGATCCACGACCCGGACGTCGGGTGCGACGGTCAGGACTCGAGCACCACCACGGCGGACGCGATGCCGGCGTCGTGGGAGAGGGAGAGGTGGACGGAGCCGACGCCGAGCTGGTCGGCGCGGGCCTGGACCGTGCCGCGGAGTGTGAAGACCGGCCGGCCGGACTCCTCGGAGACGACCTCGGCGTCGTGCCAGCCGAGGTCGCCGGGCGCGCCGAGGGCCTTGGCGAGCGCCTCCTTGGCGGCGAACCGGGCGGCCAGGGACGCCGGCTGGCGGCTCGCCTCGGCGGGTGTGAACAGCCGCTCGCGCAGACCGGCGGTGCGTTCCAGGGACGCCATGAACCGCTCGATGTCGACGACGTCGATGCCGACGCCCAGGACCGCCACGGCTATTCGACCGTGACCGACTTGGCGAGGTTGCGCGGCTGGTCGACGTCGTGGCCGAGCGCAGTCGCCAGCTCGCACGCGAACAGCTGGAGGGGTACGACGGCGACCAGGGGCTGCAGCAGCACCGGAACCTGGGGCAGCCGGATCAGCGCGTCGGCGTACGGCGTGATCGCCTCGTCACCGTCCTCCGCCAGGCAGATGGTGTGGGCACCGCGGGCGCGGACCTCCTGGATGCCGCTGACCATCTTCCCGTGCAGGAAGTCGCGGCCCTGCGGCGGCACGATGCACAGCACCGGGAGGCCGTCCTCGATCAGCGCGATCGGGCCGTGCTTGAGCTCGCCGGCGGCGAAGCCCTCGGCGTGGAGGTAGGCGATCTCCTTGAGCTTCAGTGCTCCTTCGAGCGCCACCGGGTAGCCGGCGTGGCGGCCGAGGAACAGCACCGACTTCGCCTGGGCGTGCCGGCGCGCCAGCTCGTAGACCTGCTCGTCCTGGTCGAGCATCCGCTGGACGTGGGCCGGCATCTGCTCGAGCTGGTCGAAGACCTGGCTGATCTCGTCGCCGTAGCGGGTGCCCTTGACCTGCGCGAGGTAGAGCGCGAGGACGTAGCAGGCGACGAGCTGGGTGAGGAAGCCCTTGGTCGACGCGACCCCGATCTCGGGTCCGGCGTGGGTGTAGATCACGCCGTCGGACTCGCGCGGGATGGTCGAGCCGTTGGTGTTGCAGATCGCCAGCACCTTGCTGCGCTGCACGCGGGCGTGCCGGATCGCCTGCAGGGTGTCGGCGGTCTCGCCGGACTGGCTGATCGCGACGACCAGCGTCGAGTGGGTGAGGATCGGGTCGCGGTAGCGGAACTCCGAGGCCAGCTCGACCTCGACCGGGATCCGGCACCAGTGCTCGATCGCGTACTTCGCGACCATGCCGGCGTAGAACGACGTCCCCGCCGCGATGATGATGATCTTGTCGATCTCACGCAGCTCGTCGTCGGACAGGCGCATCTCGTCGAGGTGCAGCAACCCCTCCGGCGTACGACGCCCCAACAGCGTGTCGGCCACCGACCGCGGCTGCTCGTAGATCTCCTTGCGCATGAACCAGTCGTAGCCGTCCTTCTCCGCGGCCGAGAGGTCCCAGTCGACGTGGTAGCGCCGGCCCTCGGCCGGCGAGCCGTCGAAGCCGGTGACCGTGACGTCGTCGCGGGTGATGGTGACGACCTGGTCCTGGCCCAGCTCGAGCGCCTCGCGGGTGTGCTCGATGAACGCGGCGACGTCGGAGCCGAGGAAGTTCTCGCCCTCGCCGACCCCGACGACGAGCGGGCTGTTGCGGCGGGCGGCGACGACTCGCGCGGGATCCTCGGCATCGGCGGCGACCAGCGTGAAGGCGCCCTCGAGGCGACGGCAGACCGTCTGCATCGCGGTCGTCAGGTCGGCACCGCCGACCACCTCCACCTCGATCAGGTGGGCCGCGACCTCGGTGTCGGTCTCGGAGCGCAGGTCGTGGCCGGCGCTCTCGAGCTCGGCGCGCAGCTCGGCGAAGTTCTCGATGATCCCGTTGTGCACCAGCGCGACCCGGCCGGTGCGGCCGAGGTGGGGGTGGGCGTTGCGGTCGTTCGGTGCGCCGTGGGTCGCCCAGCGGGTGTGGCCGATGCCGGTCGTGGCGGCCGGGAGCGGGCGTGTCGGCGATCGCCTTCTCCAGGTTGCCGAGCTTGCCGGCGCGCTTGTCGGAGGCCACGGCCCCCTGCGCGACCAGCGCGATCCCCGCGGAGTCGTAGCCGCGGTACTCGAGACGTCGGAGCCCCTCGATGATGACCTCCTGGGCCTGCTGGGGGCCCACGTACCCGACGATTCCGCACATGGCCGTGAGTCTAGGGCGCGAGCGACTGCAACAATGCCGCGCATGTCCCCCACCGGCGGTCCGGCCGACGACACCGGTCGCGAGCCGTCGCCGTACGTCGAGCTCGACCGCGACGCGTGGGCGGCCCTGGGCCGCCGGACGGAGAGCCCCCTCACCGCCGAGGAGATCCAGCAGCTGCGCGGTCTCGGCGACGCGCTCGACCTCGAGGAGGTCGAGCAGGTCTACCTGCCGATCTCACGCCTGCTGAGCATGTACGTCGCCTCAGCCGGGCGTCTCCACCGCGAGCAGGAGTCGTTCCTGCGCCAGCCCCAGCCGCGGCGTACCCCGTTCGTGATCGGGCTGGCCGGGTCGGTGGCGGTCGGCAAGTCGACGACCGCGCGCGTCCTCGCCCAGCTGCTCGCCCACTGGCCCGAGCACCCGTCGGTGTCGCTGGTGACGACCGACGGCTTCCTCTACCCGAACGCCGAGCTCGAGCGGCGCGGGATCCTGCAGCGCAAGGGGTTCCCGGAGTCCTACGACCGACGCGCGCTGCTGCGCTTCGTCGTCGACATCAAGTCGGGCAAGGACGAGGTCCTCGCGCCGACGTACTCCCACCTCGTCTACGACGTCGTGCCGGACGAGAAGGTCGCGATCACGAGCCCCGACATCGTGATCATCGAGGGGCTCAACGTGCTGCAGCCCGCGCGGGTCCGCGAGGACGGCCGCGCCGGCCTGACGCTGAGCGACTTCTTCGACTTCTCCGTCTACGTCGACGCCCGCACCGAGCACATCCGGGAGTGGTACGTCGACCGGTTCCTGCGGCTGCGGGAGACGGCCTTCCGCGACCCCGAGTCCTACTTCGCGAAGTACGCCGCCCTCAGCGAGGACGAGGCGGTCGCGATGGCGGGCGAGCTGTGGGACACGATCAACGGGCCGAACCTGACCCAGAACGTGCTCCCGACCCGCTCCCGGGCCACGCTCGTGCTGCGCAAGGACCGCGACCACTCCGTGCGCTACGTGCGGCTGCGCAAGCTGTAGCGGCTCAGAGCGCCAGCTGGCGGCGTACGACGCCGGCGAGCCGGTCGGCGACCGAACGCGCCTGCTCCTCGGTGGGCGCCTCGACCATGACCCGCACGATCGGCTCGGTGCCGGAGGGGCGGAGCAGGATCCGGCCGGTGTCGGCCAGCTCGGCCTCCTCCTCGGCCACCGCGGCCGCGACGACGGCGTCGTCGTCGGCACGCGACTTGTCGACGTCGGGGACGTTGACGAGCACCTGCGGGAGCCGGGTCATGACCGAGGCCAGCTCCTTGAGGGACTTGCCGGTGGTGGCCATCCGGTGGAGCACGGCCAGCGCAGCGAGCATGCCGTCGCCGGTCGTGGCGCGGTCGCTCATGATGACGTGGCCGGACTGCTCGCCGCCGAGGGAGTAGCCGGAGACCTTCATCGCCTCGAGCACGTAGCGGTCGCCGACCTTGGTCTGCCGGACACCGATGCCGGCGGTGCGCATCGCGTGGACGAACCCCAGGTTGCTCATCACGGTCGCGACGACCGTGTCCTTGGCGAGCCGGCCCTGGTCGTGGAGGGACTGCGCCAGGATCGCGAGGATCTGGTCGCCGTCGACGACCGTCGCCCTCGTGGTCGACCGCCAGGCAGCGGTCGGCGTCGCCGTCGAGCGCGAAGCCGACGTCGGCGCCGTCCTGGAGCACGGCCGCCTGGAGCGACTCGAGGTGGGTGGAGCCGCAGCCGTCGTTGATGTTGAGGCCGTCGGGCATCGCGTGGATCGCGCTGACATCGGCACCGGCGCCGACCATCGCCCGCGGGCCGGTCTCGGACGCCGCGCCCTCCGCGCAGTCGAGGACGACCTTGATCCCGACCAGCGGGTGGTCGATGGAGCCGATGAGGTGGTCGACGTAGTCGTCGATGGCCGCGTCGTACGTCGTGACCCGCCCGACTGCGCCGCCCTGCGGCCGCTGCCAGGGCTCGCGCAGCCGCCGCTCGATCGCCAGCTCCACGGGGTCGTCGAGCTTGTGCCCGCCGCGGGCGAGGAACTTGATGCCGTTGTCGGGCATGGGGTTGTGGGAGGCCGAGAGCATGACGCCGAGGTCGGCGCCGAGCTTCTCGGTCAGGAAGGCGACGCCGGGGGTGGGCAGGATGCCCAGCAGCAGCACGTCGACACCGGCCGACGCCAGGCCGGCCACGACCGCCGCCTCGAGGAACTCCCCGGAGACGCGGGTGTCACGGCCCACGACCGCGAACGGCCGGTGGCCCTCGAACTCGCCGGCGTCGGCGAGCACGTGGGCCGCGGCGACGGAAAGGTCCAGGGCCAGCTCAGCGGTGAGGTCACCGTTGGCCAGGCCCCGGACCCCGTCCGTGCCGAAGTAGCGCTTCGCCATCTGCGTCGCGCCTCGGCGATCAGCGCTTGCTGAACTGGGGCGCCTTGCGGGCCTTCTTGAGTCCGGCCTTCTTGCGCTCGATGACGCGCGCGTCGCGGGTCAGCAGGCCGGCCTTCTTCAGGATGGCGCGGTTGGCGTCGAGGTCGACCGCGTTGAGGGCACGGGCCACGCCGAGGCGCAGGGCGCCGGCCTGGCCGGTGATGCCGCCGCCGTGGATGCGGGCGATGACGTCGAAGCGACCCTCGAGGTGCGTGGCCGCGAACGGCTCGTTGACGACCTGCTGGTGCAGCTTGTTCGGGAAGTAGGCGTCGAGCGGGCGACCGTTGACGGTCCAGGTGCCGGTGCCCGGGACGATCCGGACGCGCGCGACGGCCTGCTTGCGGCGGCCGGTGGCCGCGGCGGGGGCGATGGTGGAGGTGACCGGCGCGTCGGCGGCCGGGGCGCTCTCGGAGCTGTAGGCGACGCCCTCTTCGTTGGTCTCGAAGGTCTCCTCGACCTCGGTCTCCGGCGTCTCGGTCTCGGTGCTGTTCTCGCTCACGTTGATGTCCTCGTGTCCTCTGTCGTTGGCAGTCACTGGGAGATCTGCGTGATCTCGAACGGCGTGGCCTGCTGGGCCTGGTGGGGGTGGTGGGGCCCGGAGTAGACCTTGAGCTTCTTGATGATCTGCCGGCCGAGCTTGTTCTTCGGGAGCATGCCCCACACGGCCTTCTCGACGACCTTGCGGGCGTCCTTCTCGAGGATCTGCCCGACCGGGGTGGCGGTGAGGCCGCCCGGGTAGCCGGAGTGGCGGTAGGAGAGCTTCTTGGTGGCCTTGTCGCCGGTGAGGGCGATCTTCTCGGCGTTGACGATGACGACGAAGTCGCCGACGTCCATGTGCGGCGCGAAGATCGGCTTGTGCTTGCCGCGCAGGAGGTTGGCGGTCTGCACCGCGAGGCGGCCGAGGACGACGTCGGTCGCGTCGATGACGTGCCATTCGCGATGGATGTCGCCCGGCTTGGGGCTGTACGTGCGCACGTGAAGTGCCCTTCTCGTTCGTGGACCCGGGCGACGGTCGTCGACCGGGTGGTGGTGCTGCGGCTACTGACGAACACGGCCCGGCTCAAACGTCACTCCGGGACTGCACCCCGACCCACGTGTGTGATCGGGACGCGGCAGAAGTCGCGACCGCTCAGATTACCGCCGCGTCGGCGTACGGTCCAATCGTCAGCGGCGCCCGCAAGACTCGGATTCGCACCCCGAACTACCCGCGGCTAGGTTGGTCGGGTGACTGATTCTCTCACCGTCCGCGACAACCGCACCGGACAGGAGTACGACGTCCCGATCACCGACGGCACCATCAAGGCCGCGGATCTGGGCCAGATCAAGGCCAAGGACGAGGACGACCCGGGCATCGCCGTCTACGACCCCGGCTTCGTCAACACGGCGTCCTGCCGCAGCGCGGTCACCTTCATCGACGGCGAGAAGGGGATCCTCGAGTACCGGGGCTACCCCATCGAGCAGCTCGCGGAGAAGTCCACGTTCCTCGAGGTGGCCTACCTGCTGATCCACGGCGCGCTGCCGACCAAGGCCGAGTACGACGCCTGGGTGCACGAGATCACCTACCACACGTTCGTCCACGAGAACGTCAAGTCGTTCATGGAGGGCTTCCGCTACGACGCCCACCCGATGGGCATGCTGATGGCCTCCGTCGGCGCGCTGTCGACGTTCTACCCCGACGCCCGCAACATCGGTGATGCCGAGAACCGGCACATGCAGATCGTGCGGATGATCGCGAAGATGCCGACCCTGGGCGCCTGGTCGTTCCGCCACGCGCAGGGCAAGCCGTTCATCTACCCCGACAACGAGCTCTCCTACACGGCGAACTTCCTGTCGATGCTGTTCAAGATGAGCGAGAAGAAGTTCGAGGCCGACGAGCGGCTCGTCAAGGCGCTCGACGTCCTGTTCATCCTCCACGCCGACCACGAGCAGAACTGCTCGACCAACGCGGTCCGCTCCGTCGGGTCCAGCCAGGTCGACCCCTACTCCGCCGTCGCCGCCGGCGTCGCGGCGCTCTACGGCCCGCTCCACGGTGGCGCCAACGAGGCGGTGCTGCGGATGCTGCGCCGGATCGGCTCGAAGGAGAACATCCCCTCGTTCATGGACGGCGTGAAGGAGGGCAACGAGAAGCTGATGGGCTTCGGCCACCGGGTCTACAAGAACTACGACCCGCGCGCGAAGATCATCAAGAAGTCCGCCGAGGACGTCTTCGAGGTCACCGGCACCAACCCGCTCCTCGACATCGCGCTCGAGCTGGAGAAGATCGCGCTCGAGGACGAGTACTTCGTCAAGCGCAAGCTCTACCCCAACGTCGACTTCTACTCCGGGCTGATCTACGAGGCCTTCCAGTTCCCGCCCGAGATGTTCACCGTCCTGTTCGCCATCGGCCGTACGCCGGGCTGGCTGGCCCAGTGGCTCGAGCTGGTGCAGGACAAGGAGCAGAAGATCGCCCGCCCCAAGCAGATCTACACCGGCGACCGCACCCTCGACTTTGTGCCCGCGTCGGAGCGTTGGGCCTGAGCGAAGCGCCGGCCACTGGGTCAAGGTCTCGATCGACAGCCGCTCGCTGCTCGACCCACTGGGCACGTTGGTCGAGCCGACCGAGCCGCTAGGCGAGGGCGAGTCGAGACCACCTGTCAGTGGTCTCGACAGCCGCCCGCTGCGCTCGCTGCTCGACCCACTGGCTCACGGGTCTCGACAGCCGCTCGCTGCGCTCGCTGCTCGACCCACTGGCTCACGGGTCTCGACAGCCGCTCGCTGCGCTCGCTGCTCGACCCACTGGCTCACGGGTCTCGACAGCCGCTCGCTGCGCTCGCTGCTCGACCCACTGGGCAAGTTGGTCGAGCCGACCGAGCCGCTAGGCGAGGGCGAGTCGAGACCACCTGTCACGGGTCTCGACAGCCGCTCGCTGCTCGACCACGGCTGAGCCTGCGAAGCCGCGACCCGCACTACTGGCGGAGTTGGTCGGGCAGCGGGACGGAGCCGTCGACCCCGCCGGACCAGCCGGGGCTGAGTGCCCAGTAGAGGACGTCGGACGTCAGCTCCCTGGCGATCCCGGACAGGTAGACGCCGTTGTGGTCAAGGCACTCGTGCTCGAACACGATCCTGATGGTGCCCAGGTCTCCCCCACTGCCGGCAAGGACGAAACCTGTGGGCGGATCGTATTCCTCGCAGATCGGGCCGACCGGGCCCTTCTGCGGCGCCGCGACGATCGCGTCCGCGAACGCCACGGAATCGGCCTCCGACAGCAGCTCGCTCTGCACGAGCCAGCCGCCGTCGCCGCCGTAGCGGCACACTCTCCACCGATCCCCGCCTCCGCTCGCGGCGTCTGCCCCGTCCCGCGGCGCGCACCCGTTCGGGTCCGTCCCTTCGATCCGAGCAGCCGAGTCGACGACCGCACGGGCCGTCGCCTGGTCCGGTGCGACGACCATCGCGTAGTGATCGCCCACCAGGACCAGACCGAGCCAGGCGTCCTCCGGGTAGACCTTGACCTGGTCCGGTGACTCCCAGCCGTACTGCCACACGTCACCGGACGAGTGCGCCCAGCTGATCGCGCTCCCGTCGCCGAAGTGCAGCCCGTACGAGAGCTGCGGCGTGCAGCCGATGGACCGGACGCCGGCTTCGGGCCGGACCACCTCAGGGCCGCGACCCGGAGCCGTCGGCCGCGCACCAGTCGGTGCCGCCGCCGTACCCCCAGTCGTCGGGCACCTGGAGCGTGACGTTGCGCCACGACTCGACCCGCCACCCGTCGGCCACGGCATCGCCGTCGGGCGAGGGTGATGGGGAAGGCGTGGAGTCGGAGGTCTGGGGCGACACCGGCGACCGGTCGGGGGCGTCGCCGGGCAGGGTGAGCGCCAGCACCACCGGCACCGCCGCCACCGCGACCGCCGCGGCCACGACCGTCCCCGTCGTACGGCGCCGCGCCCGCAGCCGCGACCGCGCCCGATCAGCCAGCCCGCTGACCGAAGGGTCACCGACCCCCGCGGCCAGCGCCGCCCGGACCCGCTCCTCGAAGTGGTCAGTCATCGTCGGTCAGCTCCTCTCGCAGCACCGCCAGGCCGCGCGAGACCCGCGACCGCACCGTGCCCTCCCGGACGCCGGTCAGCTCGGCGATCTCGGGGTACTCCAGCTGTTCGTAGAAGCGCAGCACCACAGCCGTGCGCTGCGCCTCGGGTAGTCGCCGGCAGGCGGCCCAGATCCGGTCGTGGTCGTCGGGCTCAGGGTCGGCGACGGCCGCATCGGGCACGGTGTCGGTCGGCGTCTCCCGACGCTGGAACCGCCGCCACCAGGACGTGCGCTCGTTGACCACCATCCGCCGCAGGTACGCATACGGATCGGCCATCGAGGCGATCCGCGACCACCGCGGCAGGCCCGCGCCAGCGCCTCCTGGACGAGGTCGTCGGCCTGCGCGGCGTCACCGGTCAGCGCACGCGCCAGCCGCAGCAGCGCCGGTCCCGCGCGCCGCCACCCACTCGTCAAACTCCGGAACCGCCAGCGGTGTCACCTCGTCCCGGACCACGATCGCGTCCATGCCCGGAAACGCTCCCCGGGCCGATCCCGTTGCACGACAGGGTCAGACCTGCTCGTGGTGAGGCCGACCGGGGTCGTCGTACGCCGGCTCCGGATCACCCGCTCGCACCGCCTCGAGCTGGGCACACACGGCCGCGCCGTAGAAGAACGCGATCGCGCTGAGCAGGCTCCACAGCAACAGCACGAACACGCCCGCGAGCGGGCCGTAGGTGGAGCTGAACGACGCGCTGACGGTGACGTACGCCGCGAGCCCGCCGGTCGCGACCATGCTCAGCAGCACCGCGACCGCCGCGCCGAGGGCAAGCCAGGAAAGCGCCGGCTGCCGTCGGCGCGGGGAGTGGTCGAGCAGGACCGCGATCGCGAAGACCAGCAGCACGAGACCGCCCGGCCAGCGCAGCCGGTCCCACCAGTCCCGGGCGGTGTCGGACCACACCGACTCGGCCACCATCGCGTCGCCGAAGGCGCCGCCGCCCACGATCAGCAGGAAGCCGAGCCCGACCGGGCCGGCCAGGACCGCCGTGAAGACCGCCGCCCGTCCGTACTTGTGCAGCGCGGGGCGGTCGCGGCGGATGCCGTAGATCCGGTTGGTGCCGCGCTCGACCTGCGCCATCGCGGTCGTCATCGACACCAGCGCGAAGGCGAGCCCGAACGCGAGGGCGATCTCGCCGCTCTCCTCCGACCCGCCCGCGACCGCCTGGGCCAGCGCGTCGTTGGCGCCCTGCCCGGGTGCGACGGCGTTCACGGTGGACGCCACCACGCGGGCCCAGCGGTCGTCGTCGATGTCGGCCGCCAGGCCGGTCACCGCGAGCATGAACGGCACGACTGCCAGGCAGGTCTGCAGGGCGAGCGCACGGCTGTTGGTGAACCCGTCGCCGTACCGGAACCGGACGAACGACTCGACCAGCACCCGTCGTACGCCGTGGCGTCGGACCAGGTGCCACGCGTCCTCGGCGTCGAGCTCGTCCCCGTCCATCTCCGTCGTGACGGGGACGGTGCGCGCGGTCGTCATACGGTCTGCCGGTCGCGGCCCTCCCAGTAGGGCTTGCGCAGGTCACGCTTGAGGATCTTGCCCGTGGGATTGCGCGGCAGGGCGTCGATGATGTCGACGCTGCGGGGGCACTTGAACTTCGCGAGGTGCTCCTGGCAGTGGGCGATCAGCTCGTCCTCGGTCGCCGACGCACCCTCGTGGAGCGACACGACCGCCTTCACGGCCTCGCCCCAGGTGTCGTCCGGTACGCCGATGATGGCGACCTCCATGACGGCCGGGTGCTCGGCCAGGACCCGCTCGACCTCCGGGCTGTAGATGTTCTCTCCGCCGCTGATGATCATGTCCTTGAGCCGATCCTCGACGTAGACGAATCCGTCGACATCCACGCGACCCAGGTCGCCGGTGCGGAACCAGCCGTCGTCGGTGATGACCTGCGACGTCTCCTCCGGCTTGCCGAGGAAGCCCTTCATCAGCTGCGGCGTGCGGAACCACAGCTCACCGTGCTCGCCGGCCGGCACGTCCTCGAGCGTCCCCGGGTCGACGACCCTGACCTCCGCGCCGGGGATCGGCTGACCGGCACTGACCAGCCGCTCGGGGTGGTCGGCGTCGCGATGCGCCTCGGGCATCAGGTGGGTGATGACACCGCCGACCTCCGTCAGCCCGTAGACCTGGATGAAGTCGGTGTCGGGCCACGCCTCCATCGCGGCGCGCAGCAGCGGCATCGGCATCGGCGAGGCGCCGTAGCAGTAGGTCTTGAGCTGCCCGAACAGCTTGATCGCGTCGTCGCCGGACTGCAGCACCTGGGCCAGCACGGCCGGCACCAGGAAGGTGCGGTTGGCGCCGGCCATGATCGCGCCGGCGAGCGAGGCGCCGTCCGGGTCGCGGGTCATCACGCTCGGGACGCCGTCGTGGATGCCGAACAGGACGTACGACGAGCCGCCGACGTGGAACAGCGGCATCGCCACCATGTTCTTGTCGCCGTCGTCGAATCCCCAGCCGTCGTGGGCGTTGAGGGTGTGGGCGACCATGTTGGCGTGGGTCAGCATGATGCCCTTGGGCCGGCCCGTCGTGCCGGAGGAGTACATGACGAGGCAGACGTCGTCGGGTGAGACGTCCTCGGGCCGGGACACCGGCTCGGAGCCGGCCAGCCACGCCTCGTACTCGTCGCCGTCGCGCACCCTCGGGCGTCACCTCGATGACCGTCTCGACGCCGGTCAGGCGGTCGCGGATCTTGTCGACCAGCGGCATCAGGCCGCTGCCGACGACCAGCACCTTCGCGCCCGAGTCGTTGACGGCGTAGTCGACCTCGTCGCCCGCGGAGCGCCAGTTGACGATGGCGTTGGCGGCGCCGAGCGAGGCCGCGCCCAGGCTGAGCTCGACGCACGCGGGGTGGTTCTTGTCGAGGAACGCCACGACGTCGCCCCGGCCGATCCCCAGCCCCTGCAGCCCGCCCGCCACGCGGCGGACGCGGTCGTTCCACTCCGCCCAGGTCCAGGTCCGGCCGAGGTAGGTGATCGCCTCCCCGTCCGGCTGGTGCTCGGCCCAGTGGGCGAGGCGGTCGTCGACGAACGTGGGGTCGGCAGGAGTCATGCCGCATTGTGACCCAGGCCAAATGGCGGGACAACCGGCTGACCACCGGGCCACAATGACGGTGTGAGCGACGTGACGACCGGCGACCTGACCGAGCATCTCGACCACCTGCGGGCCGCGCCGGCCGAGCTCGGCACCCTCGACCTCGTCGTACGTCGTCCGCGGCACGGCGAGCGCGAGGTCCTCGCCGAGGGCGTGCTCGACGTCGACCACGGCCTGATCGGTGACAACTGGCTGAGCCGGGCGACCTCCAGGGCGCTCGCCGACGGCCGCCACCTCGACGCGCAGGTGACCGTCATGAGCGCCCGCATGGTCGCCCTGCTGGGCGCCACCGATCTCGACCGGGCCGGCGCAGGAGACCAGCTCTACGTCGACCTCGACCTCTCCCACGAGAACCTCCAGACCGGCAGTCGGCTCGCCATCGGCGAGACCGCGGTCATCGAGGTGACCGCCAAGCCCCACAACGGCTGCAAGAAGTTCCTGAAGCGGTTCGGCGACCGCGCTGTCGAGTTCGTGAACTCCGAGTCCGGCAAGGCGCTCCGCCTGCGCGGCCTCAACGCCCGGGTGGTGACCGGCGGCGTGGTGCGCCCCGGTGACGTCGTTCGCCGCGTGTCCTGAAATTTGGCGGGCGGCCAGCCTGTTTTCAGTGAGTTCACAGGGTCGCCCGAGAGGGTGGAGCCATGTCTGACACCCGTGTCCTTCCCCCGTTCCAGCCCGCCCCGCAGCCGTCGTACGCCGAGTCGGGCGGTCCCCAGAAGACGCCCCGTCGGGGCCGGTTCGCCGCGGCGGTGGTGGCCGGTGCGCTGGTCGTCGGTGGCGCGGCCGGCGTCGGTGGCGCCGCCGCCGTGAGCGCCCTCGAGGACGACCCGGCCACGGCGGCACCGACCGAGCGGCAGACCGCGCAGGTCGTCGACACCGGCGACGCACCCGCCGCCGACGGGTCGGTCGAGTCCGTGGCCAGCACGGTGCTCCCGTCGGTCGTGAAGATCGACGTGCTGACCGAGCAGGGCGGAGGCTCCGGATCGGGCATCGTCCTCAGCTCCGACGGGCAGATCCTGACCAACAACCACGTGGTCGAGGGCGCCGGCGAGGGCGGCCGGATCACGGTGTCGTTCGCCGACGGCAGCCACGCCGATGCCACCGTCCTCGGCACCGACCCGCTCACCGACACCGCGGTGATCCAGGCCGAGGACGTCAGCGACCTGACCCCCGCGACGATGGGCACGTCGGGGAACGTCGACGTCGGCCAGCAGGTCGTCGCGATCGGCTCGCCGTTCGGGCTCGACGCCACCGTCACCAGCGGCATCGTCAGCGCCCTCGACCGCCCCGTGAACGTCGGGACCGACGCGGAGGGCAACTCGACCGTCTACCCGGCCATCCAGACCGACGCGGCGATCAACCCCGGCAACAGCGGCGGCCCGCTCGTCGACATGGAGGGCCACGTCGTCGGCATCAACTCCTCGATCCGCTCCACCGGCTCGACGTCGGTCCAGGCCGGCTCGATCGGCCTCGGCTTCGCGATCCCGATCGACGAGGTCCTCGAGATCGTCGACCAGCTCGCCGCCGGCGAGACCCCCACCCACGCCATGCTGGGGATCGGCGTCAATGACGCGATGACCGCGTCCACCGATGTGCAGATCACCGACGGTGCCCTGGTCGGCGAGATCAGCGAAGGCTCCGCCGCCGACGACGCCGGCCTCGAGAACGGCGACGTGATCACCCGCGTCGACGACCGGGAGATCACCAGCGCCGACTCCCTCATCGCGACCATCCGCTCCTACCGCCCCGGCGACGAGGTCACCGTGACCTTCCAGCGCGACGGCGAGGAGCAGGAGGCCACCGTCACCCTGGAGTCCGACGGCTGACCCGGCCGAGGGCTACCGTTCCCGGGTGACCTCGCAGGTGCGCGCCTGGGCCGGTACGGCCGCCTTCCTCGTCGTGGCACCGGGAACCATGGCGGTGCTGGTGCCCTGGCTTCTCACGCGGTGGCAGGGGTCGCCCGCGGGCATCGACGCACTCGACGTCCTCGGTGGCGTGATGGTGCGGCCGGCGCCGCGGTCGTGCTGGCGTGCTTCGCCCGGTTCGCGGGCGAGGGCCGCGGCACGCCCGCTCCGGTCGCACCCACCGAGCAGCTGGTGGTCGGCGGCATCTACCGCCATGTCCGCAACCCGATGTACGTCGGGGTCGCCGCCGCGATCGCCGGGCAGGCGGTGATCTTCCGGGACACCGGCCTGGTGGTCTGGCTGGTCATCTTCCTGCTCGCGGTCGTCGGCTTCGTGAAGCTCTACGAGGAGCCGACCCTGGGTGAACAGTTCGGACCGTCGTACGACGCCTACCGCGCGGCTGTTCCGGGCTGGATCCCCCGGCTGCGGCCGTGGCGCGGCTAGCGAGTCCGAGCCACCCGACCCTCGTCCCAGATCGGCCCGTCGGACTCGTAGACCGAGCCGTCGCCGCCGTAGACGATGAAGCGGTCGAAGCCGCGGGCGAACCACCGGTCGTGGGTCACCGCGACCACGGTGCCCTCGAACGACTCGAGACCCGCCTCGAGCGCCTCGGCACTCTGCACGTCGAGGTTGTCGGTCGGCTCGTCGAGCAGCAGCAGCGTCGCGCCGGACAGCTCGAGCAGCAGGATCTGGAACCGCGCCTGCTGGCCGCCGCTGAGTGACTCGAAGGTCTGCTCGCCGGCGTGGGCGAGCTCATAGCGGTCGAGCACCCGCGCGGCCTGCTCGCGCCCCATGCCCGTGCGCCCGTCGGGCGAGCCGTCACCCCGGTGAAGGATGTCCAGCAGCGTGCGGCCGATCAGCTCGGGGTGCTCGTGGGTCTGCACGAACCAGCCGGGGCGCACGCGGGCGCCGAGCTTGGCGCGGCCGGTGTGGTCGACGGGTTTCACCGGCACCTCGCCGATCGGCTGGTGCTCCTTGTCGGGGTCGGAGCCGCCCGCGGCCAGCAGCCGCAGGAAGTGGGACTTGCCGGAGCCGTTGCTGCCGAGCACGGCCACCCGCTCGCCGTACCAGACCTCGAGGTCGAAGGGCTGCATCAGACCGGTGAGCTCCAGCCGCTCGCAGACCACGGCGCGCTTGCCGGTGCGGCCGCCCTTGAGGCGCATGGTCACCTGCTGCTCGCGCGGCTGCTCGGTCGGCGGGCCGGCCTCCTCGAACTTCCGCAGCCGGGTCTGGGCCGCCTTGTACTGCGAGGCCATGCCGTCGTTGTACTCCGCCTTGATCTTCAGCCGCAGCACGAGCGCCTTGATCTTGGCGTGCTCCTCGTCCCAGCGCCGGCGTTGCATCTCGAAGCGCAGGAAGCGGTCGGCGCGGGCCTCGTGATAGCTGGCGAAGCCGCCCGGGTGCGTCCACACCAGGTTGCCGGCGTTGCCGAGCTCGACGGTGACGATCCGGGTGGCTGTGTTGTTGAGCAGCTCGCGGTCGTGGCTGATGAAGAGGATCGTCTTGGTGGACTCGCGGATCCGCCCCTCCAGCCAGATCTTGCCGGGAACGTCGAGGAAGTTGTCGGGCTCGTCCAGCAGCAGCACCTCGTCGGGACCGCGGAGCAGGTAGTCGAGCACCAGCCGCTTCTGCTCGCCGCCCGAGAGCGTGCGCAGGTCGCGGTACTTGGCGCGGTCGTAAGGCACCCCGAGCCCCGCGATCGTGCAGACGTCCCAGGTCACCTCGAGGTCGTAGCCACCTGCGTCGGCGTACTCGGACAGGGCCGCGGCGTACTCCAGCTGGGTCTTCTCGTCGTCGCGCTCCATGAGGGCCCGCTCGAGCCGGTCGATCTCGGCGTGGGCGTGACGGATCCGCGCCGGAGCCACCGAGAGCAACAGCTCGGCCACCGTGGGGTCGTCGCCGAGCCCGTGGGCGACCATCTGCCTCATCACTCCGAGCCCGCCGGAGCTGGTCACGACCCCACCGTGCGGCACGAGGTCGCCGGTGATGATGCGCAGCAGGGTGGTCTTGCCGGCGCCGTTGGCGCCGACCAGCGCAACCTTCGCACCCTCCCCCACCCGGAACGACACGTCGTCGAGGAGCACCCGGCCGTCCGGGAGCTCGTAGCGCAATCCCGCGACGTCGACATGGCCCATGGAGCGATTGTCCTGCCAGACGGTTGGACGCGCATCCCGTTATCCCCGATGGCAGGACATGATGCAGGCATGAGACTGGAGCTGTCGGAGGACGACCGCGCGTTCCGCGAGGAGATGCGCGCCTTCTTCACCACAGAGGTCCCGGAGGAGATCCGCACGGCCGTCATCGAGGGCCGCGAGCTCTCCAAGGAGCACATCGTGGAGGCCATGCGGGTGCTCAACGACGCCGGCCTCGCCGTACCGCACTGGCCCGAGGAGTGGGGCGGCCGTGGATGGAGCGACCTGCAACGCCACATCTGGTACGACGAGATGCAGCGCGCCGGCTGCCCTCCCCCGCTGGCGTTCAACGCCTCGATGATCGGGCCGGTGATCGCCCAGTTCGGCAGCGAGGAGCAGAAGCAGGAGTTCCTGCCGAAGACCGCGAACGTCGACATCTGGTGGGCGCAGGGGTTCTCCGAGCCCGACGCGGGCTCCGACCTCGCGTCGCTCCGCACGACCGCGGTGCGTGACGGCGACGACTGGGTCGTCAACGGCCAGAAGACCTGGACCACGCTCGGCCAGCACGCCGACTGGATCTTCACCCTCGTGCGCACCGACCCGGAGGCCAAGAAGCAGCGGGGCATCTCGATGCTGCTGATCGACATGAGCCTCGACGGCGTCGAGGTCCGTCCGATCGAGCTGATCGACGGCGGCTTCGAGGTCAACGAGGTGTGGTTCGACGACGTCCGCGTCCCCGGCGACATGCTGGTCGGCGAGGAGAACCAGGGCTGGACCATGGCGAAGTTCCTGCTCGGCAACGAGCGGGTCGGTGTCGCCCCCGTCACCGCGACCAAGCGTGCCCTGGCCCGGCTGAAGGAGCTCGCGGCCGACACCCTCGCCGACGACGTCCTGGCGCAGGCCCGGGTCGCCGAGCTCGAGAACGAGCTGCTCGCCCTCGAGCTGACCGCGATCCGGGTCGCCGCCCACTCCGCCGACGGCGAGCCGCACCCGGCGTCGTCGGTCCTCAAGCTCAAGGGGTCCGAGCTGCAGCAGGCCGTCAGCGAGCTGGCGGTCGACCTCGCCGGACCGGGCTCGCTCGCCAGCGGCGCCGACGACGACTCCTCGGTCAAGGCCTGGCAGCGGCGTACGACGCCGCGCTACCTCAACCTCCGCAAGGCCTCCATCTACGGCGGCTCGAACGAGATCCAGCGGCAGATCATCGCCGGCCGGATCCTCGGGCTCTGAAGGGACCAGCATGGACTTCGCGTACGACGACGAGCAGCTGGCCCTCCGTGACGCCGTCCGGGGTCTGGTCGGCAAGACCTACGCCGACCACGAGCACCGGCGGGAGACGACCAAGGAGGCACCCGGCTTCGACGAGAAGCTGTGGGCACGGATGGCCGAGATGGGCCTGCTCGGCCTGCCGTTCGCGGAGGACGACGGCGGAGTGGGCGCCGGTCCGGTCGAGATCGGCATCGTCTGCCAGGAGCTCGGCCGGGTGGCGGCTCCCGAGCCCTACCTCGCGTCAGTCGTGATGGCCGGTGGCCTGGTGGCGGCCTGCGGCAGCCCCCAGCAGCGGGCCGAGGTCATCACGCCGCTGGCTGCCGGCGAGTGTGTGCCCGCGCTGGCACACGCCGAGCCGGGTGGACGGTGGAGCCCGGAGGCGACCGCTGTCACCGCGCAGCAGGACGGCGAGACCTGGACCGTCACCGGCACGAAGGAGCCGGTGCCGCACGGGGGTCGCGCCGACGTACTGGTGGTGAGCGCGTCGCTGCCCGACGGCGGCACGGGGCTGTTCCTCGTCGACCCGTCGGAGGCGTCCGTCTCCGACTACGCCGTGTACGACGGCAGCCGGGCGGCGCGCGTCGACCTCGACGGCACTCCTGCCACCCCGCTGGGTGAGGGTGGCCGTGACCTGACGACCAGCGTCTCCGCCGTGCTCGACCTGGCGCGGGTGATGGCGGCCAACCAGTCCCTCGGCGCGATGCGCACCGCGCTCGCCGCGACGACCGACTACCTCAAGAGCCGCAAGCAGTTCGGCGTCACCCTCAACACGTTCCAGGACCTGACGTTCCGGGCGGCGGACATGTACGTCTCGCTGGAGCTGACGCAGAGCATCGTCGACTGGGCCACGATGGTGATCGCCGCCGGCGACGCCGGCGCCATGTCCGAGGCGGCCACGCGCGCGGCGCTGCAGGTGAGCCGGGCGGGTCGCCACGTCGGTCAGGAGGCGATCCAGCTCCACGGCGGGATCGCGATGACGGCGGAGTACAGCATCGGCAGCCTGGTCGCCCAGCTCACCGTCCTCGACCACCTGCTCGGCGACGGCCACCACCACCTCGGCCGACTGGCCGCCGGCGTCGCCGACCACGAGATGATCGACCCGCTGGGCTGACTCAGGGGTCGATCTCGCAGGCGACCTCGGTCTCGGCCTCGCACTGGTCGGTCCCGTCACCGCCGTCGGCCCGGTCGTCACCGGCATCGCCGCTGATGACGTCGTCGCCACCCAGGCCGCGGATGTCGTCGTCGCCCCCACGGCCGAACAGCACGTTGGTCTCGTCGGTACCGATGATCGTGTGGTCGCCGAGGTTGTCGTTGACGTCCTCGAACCCGACCAGCGGAGCCGAGCCGGCGCCGGTGACCACGCCCGTCAGCAGATCGATCACCATCGGCCGGTTCGCACCGACGAAGCCAGACAGGAAGAACAGGTCGCGGCCCTCGCCCCCGTCGAACGACAGCCCGTTCAGGTTTCCGTAGTCGAGCTCGACCACGACCCGGTCGTCGCCGGCGTCGCCGAACAGCGACGGTGCCCCCCACCGGGCCACCAGGTTGTCGTCGCCACCGCGGCCGCGGACGACGTCGACGCCCTCGTCGCCGCTCAGCCAGTTGCCGCCCTCGTCGCCGAGGATGGTGTCGTCCTGCGGGGAGCCGTTCGCCTTCTCGAAGCCGGTGATCGCGTCGTCCCCCGACTCCCCCGTCACGGTGCCGGCGGCGAGGTCGAGCACGATGCCCGAGTCGCCGTACAGCTGCAGGTAGTCGATCTCGTCGACGCCCTCACCGCCGTCGTAGGAGTCCGCTCCGCGGAAGCCCTGGATCCAGTCGTCGCCCGCGCCGCCTGAAATCTCGGACGCGCCGGCGCCGTCGCGGACGTAGTCGCTGCCACCTGCAGCCAGCACCACGTCGTTCCCCCCGTTGACGTGGATGTCGTCTGCCTTCGACGATCCCTGGACCACGTCGTCGCCCGGGCCGGTCTCGACGTAACCTCCGCCCCCGAGCGTGATCGTGTCGTCGCCGTCCCCGGTGGTGGCCGTGACCGCGCCCGCCGCCTCGACGACGTCGTCCCCACCACCGGTGCTCACGTCGCCTCGCCCCGCGGTCGTGACGCGGTCGGCACCATCGCCGGTCGTGAGGTAGCCGTACCAACCCGGTGCCGCCGACGTCACCAGGTCGTCGCCGGCACCCGTGCTGACGGCGGAGAAGCCGCGTTGTCCGGACACCACGTCGTCGTACGGCGTGGTCACGGCCTCCCCGATCCCGACCAGGGTGTCGGTCCCCTGACCGGTGGTGGTGCCGGCGGCCAGGTCGACCACGACGCCACGGGTGGCGTTCTGGAATCGGACGACGTCGGGCGCCCGCGGGTCGCCACCGATGATCGTGTCGTTTCCGGCGCCACCGGACAGGTCGTCACCGAAGTAGAAGCAGCCCTCGTCCCAGTAGCACCCGTCCCCCTGGCCCAGGATCCGGTCGTCGCCGCCGCCGCCGTGGATCCGGTCGTAGCCAGCGCCGCCGCAGACGACGTCGTCGCCGCCGCGACCGTCGATCACGTCCCGCCCGGCCAGCGCGACGATCACGTCGTCGCGGCGCGAGCCGCGGATCGTGTCGCGGCCCTCCGTGCCGACGATCGTGGCCCGCTTGCCGTCACACGTGGGCGGTGCGGCGTGGGCGCCGCTCACGGGCGTCAGCGCCCCCGTGAGCGCAACTGTCACAGAGAGGAACCACAACCGTCGTCCCACGATGACCCCCGTCATGTCCGAGGGCACCACGGTACGCGGTCACTCCTCGCAGGCGATCTTGTTCTCGGTGTCGCAGGCGTCGACCCCGGTGCCGCCGTCGCCCTCGTCCTGCCCGTCGCCGCCGGTCAGGACGTCGTCGCCGCTGAAGCCTGCGAGCAGGTTGGGTCCGTCGTCACCGGTGAGGATGTCGTCCTGGGGCGACCCAGTGGCGTTCTCGAAGCCGGTCAGTGAATCGGCCCCTCCCACCCCGGCTGCCGTGCCAGCGGTCAGGTCGAGCACCACGCCGATGTCGCCCACCAGGTAGATGTAGCTGATCAGGTCGGATCCCGGGCCACCGTCGAAGGTGTCAGCACCCCGGCGGCCGAGGATCTCGTCGTCACCCTCGCCGCCCTCGATCGTGTCGTCCCCGGCGCCATCGCGGACGAAATCGTCGCCGCCGTGGGCGCGGACCTGGTCGTTGCCCGGCCCGGATCGGATGCTGTCGTCCTGATCTGAGCCCTCCACGACGTCGTCGCCGGAGCCGACGTCGGCGTGGCCGCTGGCGCCGAGGATGATGACGTCGTCGCCGTCCCCGGTGAAGGTCTCGCCGCCGGACCCGTTGGCGTCCACGACGTCGTCCCCGGAGCCGGTCGAGACGGTGCCCGGGCCGGCGACCGCCACGCGGTCGGCGCCGGGACCCATGAGAGCGACGCCGATCCACTCGGGATCGGCTTCACGGACGGTGTCGTCGCCGGCTCGCGTGAGGACGTAGCTGTCGCCCTGCAGGCCCGCCACGTCGTCGTCGTACGGCGTGGTCACGGCCTGATCGACCCCGAGCAGCGTGTCGTTCCCTTGCCCCCTGCTGGTGCCCGCTGCCAGGTCGACCACGACGCCGCGCCGCGCGTTGAGAAAGCGGACCCAGTCGGAGCCGCGGTCGCCACCGCCCACGATCTCGTCGTTCCCCATCCCGCCGGAGAGCACGTCGCCGTAGTGGGCACAAGGAGCCTCGCCCAAGCATGCATCACCTTGACCGAGGACCCGGTCGTTGCCGCTCCCCCGTGGAGCCGATCGATGCCGTCGCCACCGCAGAGCCGGTCGTTCCCGCCCCGGCCGTCGATCACGTCGCGACCACCGAGCCCGACGATCACGTCCGCGCGCGACGTCCCGGTCAGCTCGTCAGGGCCGGGAGTGCCGACCATGGTGGCCTTGCGCCCGTCACACGTGGGGACTTCTGCGGCCGCCGCCGCAGCAGGCAGCGGTCCCACCAGCACGAGCGTCAGCGCGAGGACCAGGTGACGGGCACGCACGGCTAGTCCTCGGTCTGCTCTGCCCAGAGGTTGACGCCCGACTCTCCGGCGTACTGGTCGATCTCGTCCAGCTCGTCGTCGGTGAGCTCCGGCCCGCCGACGGCGTCGAGGTTGGTGTCGAGCTGTTCCACGCTGGACGCGCCGATCACCGCGCTGGTGACGCGGTCGTCGCGCAGTGCCCACTGCAACGCCAGCTGGGCGAGCTTCTGGCCGCGCCGCTCAGCGATCTCGTTCAGCGCGCGCACCCGGCGCAGCACGTCGTCGTCGAGGCCCGTCACCGTCGAGCCGTCGCGGGCGGCGCGCGAGTCCTCGGGCACGCCCCCGAGGTAGCGATCGGTGAGCAACCCCTGGGCGAGCGGGGTGAACACGATGCAGCCCATCCCGTGGACCTCGAGCTCGTCGAGCAGGTCGGTCTCGATCCAGCGGTTGAGCATGGAGTACGACGGCTGGTGGATCAGCAGCGGCGTACCAAGCTCAGCGGCGATCACGGCGGCCTCGCGGGTCTTGTCCGCCGAGTACGACGAGATGCCGACGTACAGCGCGCGCCCGGAGCGGACCGCGGTGTCGAGTGCCATCATCGTCTCCTCGACCGGCGTCTCCGCGTCGAAGCGGTGGCTGTAGAAGATGTCGACGTAGTCGAGGCCCATCCGCGAGAGCGACTGGTCGAGGCTGGCGAGGACGTACTTCCGCGACCCGCCACCCTGCCCGTACGGGCCGGGCCACATGTCGTAACCGGCCTTGGTCGAGATGACCAGCTCGTCGCGGTGGGGCTTGAAGTCGTCCTTCAGGTAGACCCCGAAGTTCTCCTCCGCCCGGCCGTACGGCGGGCCGTAGTTGTTGGCCAGGTCGAAGTGGGTGACGCCGCGGTCGAACGCGCGCCGCAAGATCGCGCGCTGCGTCTCCTCGGGCCGGTCGGTCCCGAAGTTCTGCCACAGCCCCAGCGACAGCACCGGCAGCTTCAGCCCGCTCTGCCCCGTGTACCGGTACTCCATGCCCGCGTCGTAGCGGTCCTCCGCTGCCTCATAGGTCATGCGTCCAGCATGTCAGTCCGCTGGTGCGCGATCGGACGCCAGGTCTACCGTGCGGTCATGAGCTTCGCGGTGTCCGCCGAGGCCTACGGCCGCTTCATGGGTCGCTTCTCCGAGCCGCTGGCTGCGTCGTTCGCCGAGGCGGCGGGCATCGCGCCCGGCATGCGCGTCCTCGACGTCGGGAGCGGGCCCGGCGCGCTCACGTCCGTCCTGGTCGACAGGGTGGGCGCCGGGCTGGTCGCGGCGGTCGACCCGATGCCGGCCTTCGTCGAGGCACTCCAGGCCCGGGTGCCGGAGGTGACCGCCTCGATCGGCGGCGCCGAGGACCTTCCGTTCGAGGACGCCACGTTCGACGCCGCCCTCGCCAACCTCGTCGTGCCGTTCATGGAAGACCCGGAGGCGGGCGTGCGCGAGATGGCGCGGGTGACCCGCCCCGGCGGAGTCGTGGCGGCGACCGTGTGGCAGCACTCCGAGGGCACGAGTCCGCTGACGCCGTACTGGGACGGCGTCCGGGCCGTCGACCCGGGCGCCGTGGACGAGGCCGACACGTCGGTGCCAGCGAGGGTCAGCTCGCCGAGCTGCTTCGGCCGGGCAGGACTGGCCGACGCCACGTCCACCGAGCTGCGCGTCGCCGTCGAGTTCGCGACCTTCGAGGACTGGTGGGAGCCGTTCACCTTCGGCGTCGGCCCGGCCGGCAGCTACCTCGCCGCCCAGTCCGACGACAACCGCGCCGCGATCCGCGACGCCTGTGCCGACCGCCTCGGCCCCGCCCCGTTCACGGTCGCCGGCGGCGCCTGGTGCGTGGTCGCCACCCGCTGAAGCGCCTGGATCACCTGAGCAGGTCTGCCACCAATGCCTCGACCCGGCGCTTGATCTCGTCGCGGACCGGGCGGACGGCCTCGAGGGGTTGCCCGGCCGGGTCGTCGAGGACCCAGTCCTCGTAGCGCTTGCCCGGGAAGTACGGGCACTCGTCGCCGCAGCCCATGGTGACCACCACGTCTGAGGCTTCGACGGCGTCCTCGCTCAGCACCTTCGGCTGCTCGCCGGCGATGTCGATGCCCACCTCGGCCATCGCCTCGACCGCGACCGGGTTGATCGAGGCGGCGGGCGCGGAACCGGCCGACCGCACCTCGATCCGGTCACCGGCGAGGTGGCGCAGCCAGCCCGCGGCCATCTGGGAGCGGCCGGCGTTGTGGACGCAGACGAAGAGCACGCTGGGGTTCACGGGGAGACCTCCGGAGTCGGTGGGTACAGGAGACGGACGAGGGCGAGCGCGAGCGCACCGCCGACGACCTGCATGAGCAGGAACATCGGGACCGAGCTCGGTGCGATGCCCGCGAAGGTGTCGGACAGCATCCGCGCGAGGGTGACGGCCGGGTTGGCGAAGCTGGTCGAGCTGGTGAACCAGTACGCCGCCGCGATGTAGCCGCCGACCGCGAACGCCACCGCCTCGGGCCGTCCGGTCCGCAGCGAGCCGAAGACCACGAGCACCAGGCCGAGCGTCGCCACGACCTCACCCAGCCACAGGCCCGACCCCGACCGCTCGGTCGACGCGATGGACACCGCGTCCAGCTCGAACATCAGGTTCGCCAGCACCGCTCCCAACACTCCGCCGACGATCTGCGCCCCGACCAGCGGGGCCATCAGCGCGAGCGGGATCCGGCCGAGCGCACCCTCGACCAGGGTCACGACCGGGTTGAACGACGCCGAGACCGGCTGCAACGCGAGGATCAGGGCGACCAGGACGGCGCCGGTGGCGATGCTGTTCTGGAGCAGCTGGAGGCCGACGTCATCGGGCGAGAGCTTCGTCGCCATGATCCCGGAGCCGATGACGGCCGCCACGAGGAAGGCGGTGCCGACCAGCTCGGACGCCGCACGTCGTACGAGGGTCACTTCCCGGCGCTGCCGATCAGCACACCGAGGTCGGCGAGGACCCGCGCGTTGACCCGGTAGTAGACCCACACGCCCCGCTTCTCGCGATCGAGCAGCCCTGCTCCGTGCAGCACCTTGAGGTGGTGGCTGACCGTGGGCTGGGAGAGGTCGAAGGCGTCGTTGAGGTCGCACACGCAGGCCTCTCCACCTTCGTGTGAGGCGATCAGGGAGAGCAGCCTGAGCCGGGCGGGGTCGGCGAGCGCCTTGAGCATCGGCACGACCCCTGCGGCCGCAGACTCACTCAAGGGCGCCGAGGTGAGCGGTGAACAGCAGGCCACGGCGTCAACCGGCGTGAGAGTCAATGACTTCGACATACGTAGATATTGACAGATGTCGATGTCTGGTGCAATCTCTGACATAGACCAACATCGATATCTCTGAAGGAGCCACCATGTCCCGCCTGCAGCTCGCCCTCAACGTCGACGACCTCGACACCTCGATCGCCTTCTACTCCAGGCTCTTCGGCACCGAACCCGCCAAGACCAAGCCCGGCTACGCCAACTTCGCCGTCGCCGAGCCTCCGCTGAAGCTGATCCTGATCGAGAACCCCGGCCACGGCGGATCCCTCAACCACCTCGGCGTCGAGGTGGCGGACACCGACGCCGTCGACATCGAGCAGACCCGGCTGGCCGAGGCCGGCCTCGCCTCGATCGACGAGCGCGACGCCACCTGCTGCTACGCCAAGCAGGACAAGTTCTGGGTCCAGGGTTCCCCCCACGGCGAGAAGTGGGAGGTCTACACCGTGCTCGAGGACGCCGAGGTCATGAACTGCGCGTCGCCCGAGGACCAGACCTGCTGCGCGTGAGCTCAGCCGCGACGCGTCTCCAGCACCCGGAACCCCTTGGCGCTGGCCAGCCGCGAGGTCGGCCAGCCCTGGTCGCCGAGCCATCGCTGCAGCGAGTCGGCGCCCAGGTGCTTGCCGACCACCATCACCGCACGACCGTCCTCACGGAGCCGCGGCAGCCAGGTCAGCAGCAGCTCATGGAGCGCCTGCTTGCCCACGCGGATCGGCGGGTTCGACCAGATCTCGTCGTACGTCGCGTCGGGTGGGACCTGGTCGGGGCGGCACGCGATGAACCGCCCCTCCACGTCGAGCGCCCGGGCGTTCTCGTTGGCGAGCAGGATGGCGCGTTCGTTGACGTCGACGGCGGTGACGTTGGCGAGCGGGACGGCCTTCGCGAGCGCCAGCCCGATCACGCCGTAACCGCAGCCGAGGTCGAGGAGGTGACCAGGCGGCGGCGGCTCGACCGTGCGTAACAGGATGTCGGTGGCGTGGTCGAGGTGGCCACGGCTGTAGACGCCCGCACCACTCGTCAGCGACAGCTCGTGTCCCCACACCGACGCCGTGAACGTCTCGCGCCGAAACGGCGCGGACGGGTCGGCGGTGAAGTAGTGGTCGTCGGTCACGGCACCTCCCGCCGCGCCCGCGTCCGGTCGGCCTGCTCGCCGAGGCCGGAGCGCCGGGTAGCAGACCTCCTCCAGCGTCAGGCCGTGGGCGGGTACGACGGCCACGGCCGGGTCGCGCTTGCCGGCCGCCAGGATCGACGCCGCCCACGACGGCGGCCGACGACCGTCCCCGACGGCCAGCAGGCAACCCACCAGCGACCGGACCATGTGGTGGCAGAACGCGTCGGCCCGTACCGAGCAGACCGCGAGGCCGGCGGCGTCGCGCGCCCAGCCGAGGTCGAGCAGCGTGCGAATCGTGGTCGCACCCTCGCGCTGCTTGCAGAACGCGGCGAAGTCCTGCAGCCCCAGCAGCGGCGAGGACGCCTCGTTCATCGCGGCCACGTCGAGCCGCCGCGGCCACACCAGGACGTGGCCACGGGTCAGCGGGTCGAGGAGGGACGGATCGTCGGCCACGCGGTAGGCATAGCGCCGCCACACCGCCGAGAACCGCGCGTCGAAGCCCTCCGGCGCCGGCGCGACCGCCCGCACGCGGATGTCGGGAGGAAGGATCCCGTTGAGGCGACGCAGCAGCCGCTCGTCGTACGGCGAGGGCAGGTCGGCGTGCACGACCTGGCCGCGCGCGTGGACACCGGTGTCGGTGCGCCCCGCACAGACGACCTCGACGTCCGGGAGCCGGAGCACGGTGGCGAGCGCGGCCTCGAGGGTGCCCTGCACGGTGCGCAGGTCGGGTTGGGTCGCCCAGCCGTGGAAGTCGGTCCCGTCGTAGGACAGGTCGATCCGTAGCCGCACGATCGACCATCCTAGGAGTCGGCACAGTGTTCAACCGATTGGTTGACAACCGGCTGCCAGTCGGCGTACGGTTCGTAGTCAACCGATCAGTTGAGAAAGGCGCACCATGACCGACCAGCTCTCCCGGGTCTTCGCGGCACTCAGCGACCCCACGCGGCGCGACATGGTCGCGCGGCTCACCGACGGCGACGCCAACGTCGGCGACCTGGCGGCGCCGTACGACGTCAGCCTGCAGGCCGTCTCCAAGCACCTCAAGGTGCTCGAGGACGCCGGGCTGGTGACGCGCAGCCGGGAGGCGCAGCGGCGGCCGGTGCACCTGGAAGCCGAGGTGTTCGACCTCATGACCAAGTGGATCGAGCGCTACCGACAGCGCGCGGAGGAACGCTTCCGCAAGCTCGACGACGTGCTCGCCCAGATGAACGACCAGATGAACGACGACCAGACCGATGAAGAACTCCAGGAAGGAACCGCATCATGACCACCCAGACCAACACCCGCTACGCAGAAGCACAGATCGAGGCGGTCCCCGACCTGCCGATCGTCCGGATGACCCGCGACTTCAAGGCGACCCCGGAGCAGCTGATGCGCGCCCACACCGATCCCGAGCTGTTCGTGAAGTGGATCGGCCCCAACTCCGTGACCGCCAGCATCGACGAGTGGGACTGCCGCACCCTCGGCTCCTACCGCTACCTCGCCACGCACGACGCTGGCGAGGAGGCCTTCCGCGGCACGTTCCCGGAGGTCGGCGAGAACCGCATCGTGCAGACCTTCTGCTGGGAGGGCATGCCCGAGGCGATCGCCCTCGAGACGATGTGGTTCGAGGACCTCGGCGACGGCTGGACCCGGCTCCACGCGCAGTCGTTGTGTGACTCCATCGAGGGCCGCGACGGCATGCTCGCCAGCGGCATGGAGGTCGGCGTCCACGAGGGATACGCCAAGCTCGACAAGCTGCTCGCCGGCTGAGCTCGCTGCGCTCGCTGCTCGACCAACTGGTTTCGCGGGATGGGTCATGCTTGACGCGTGCCCCATCCCGCGATCGTGCTGATCTCCGCGGACCACGCCGAGACGCTCACCGCCCAGTTCGCCCGCTACGAGCACGAGTACGACGTCCGCACCTGCCGCAGCGCCATCGAGGCCTACCACTGCATCCGCGACCTCCGCGACACCGGCAGCCAGGTCGCGCTCTTCGTCGCCGAGTCGGTGCTCCCGGACGCCTCTGTCTACGAGGCCGTCGCCAAGATGCGCAAGGTCGTCCCGACCGCCCGGCGGGTCGTCGTCGCCCACTGGGACCGCTTCCGCACCGACGCGGCCGGGCTCCGGCCCGGCATGGCGACGGGGAAGTACGACGCGTTCCTGCTGCTCCCCCGCGGGATCCGCGACGAGGAGTTCCACTCCGCGATCGTCGACCTCCTCAACGACTGGGGCGCGACCGTCGCGGCGCCCGAGGTCGACTCGGTGCGCATCATCTCGCCGAGCAACGACGCGCTGACGCTGGCCATCCACGACTACCTCGACCGCATCGGCGCACCCAGCTCGGTCTACGCACCCGACAGCGAGGTCGGTCGCGACGTGCTCAGCCGGTTCGACGGCGTACCCGACCGCTGGCCGGTCGTCGAGACGTTCAACAGCTCGCCGCAGGTCGCCACCTCGACCCGCGACGTCGCGATCACCATCTACGGCCGGCCCGACGACATCGAGGTCGACCAGGTCGTCGACCTCGTGGTGGTCGGTGCGGGACCGGCCGGGCTGGCCGCGAGCGTCTACGGCGCCTCGGAGGGACTGTCTACTGTCACCATCGAGACCGAGGCGATCGGCGGCCAGGCCGGCACCAGCTCGATGATCCGCAACTACCTCGGTTTCCCGCGCGGCATCTCCGGCATGCGCCTGGCGCAACGTGCACGCAACCAGGCGATCCGCTTCGGCACCCGCTTCTTCACCGGCTGGCCCGTGGAGCGACTCGTTCCCGGCCGGGACGGCGAGCCGCACCTGGTCTGCACCGAGGGCGGCGACGTACGCGCCCGCGCCGTCGTCGTGGCGACCGGCGTGACCTACCGACGGCTCGGCGTCGAGTCGCTCGAGACGTTCTCGGGTCGCGGCGTCTTCTACGGCGCCGCGATGACGGCGGCCCGCGAGATGGAGGGGTACGACGCCGTCGTGGTCGGCGGCGGCAACAGCGCCGGCCAGGCGGCCGTCCACCTCTCCCGCTTCGCCCGCAGCGTCACGATCCTGGCCCGGAGACCCGACCTGCGGGCGACGATGTCGCAGTACCTGATCTCCGAGATCAGCTACAACCCGCGGATCGAGGTCGTCGGGTCCGCCCGCGTGGTCGACGGCGGCGGCGAGGACTACCTCGACTGGATCGACGTCGAGGACATCACCACAGGCGAGCGGCACCGGCGCGACGTCCGCGGGTTGTTCCTCCTGCTCGGCGCGGAGCCCCACTGCGAGTGGCTGCCGGAGGAGGTGGCCCGGGACTCGAACGGCTACGTCCTCACCGGTCGCGACGTCCCGCAGGATGCCTGGCGCGACGGCGTCCCACCGGCCAACCTGGCGACCACGGTCCCGGGCATCTTCGCTGCCGGCGACATCCGTTCCGGCTCGATGAAGCGGGTGGCGTCGGCCAGTGGTGAGGGCGCCTCGGTCGTCTCGCTGGTCCACTCCTGGCTCGAACCGGGAGGCTGAGCCTCGGCTCAGCCCAGCTCGCGCCGGTACGGCGGATCGGCGCCCGGCCGGCCGACGGTGATCGAGGCCGCCCGGGCGGCGTGGGCCAGTACCGAGACCACGGTGTCGCGGGTGACCTCGACCAGCTCCTGACGCCGGTCGGAACCGAGCAGGTCGCGGGTCCACAACGCGTCGAGGACCCCGGCGCAGAACGTGTCGCCGGCGCCGATGGTGTCCGCGACGACCACCGGCACGGCCGCGACGTCGATCTCCTGCGACTGGGTCAGCCAGGTGGCGCCGTCGGGGCCACGGGTGACGATGACCGCAGCGGGGCCGAGCGCGAGCAGCCGCTTCGCGCCGGTGATCGGATCGGCGCCGTCGTACAGCGCCGCGATGTCCTCGTCGCTCGCCTTCACGATGTCGCTGAGTGACGCCACCTCCTCCACCCGCTCCACCAGCTCAGGTCCGGTGCCGGTGACTGCTGGTCGGGCGTTGACGTCGTAGCTGACGGTCGCGGTCGCGCGCATCCGGTCCAGCAGCGCGAGCACGTCGTCCGAGCCCGGCGTCAGCACGGCGCCCAGCGAGCAGGTGTGGACGACCTGGGCGTCGAGGCCGGACTCGACCTCGTTGAGCCGCCACGACAGGTCGAACTCGTAGGACGCCGCGCCGTCGGAGCCGATGGTGGCCACCGCGGCCGAGGTGTGGCCCACGGCATGAGGATCGGTCGCGAGCTCGACCCCGTCCCGCCCCAGCCACGCCGCCAGGGTGCGACCGCGCTCGTCGTCGCCCCAGCTGGTGGCGAACCTGACGTCGCGGCCCAGCCTGGCGAGGGCGACGGCCACGTTGGCGGCGCTGCCGCCGGGGAACTCGGTCGTGCTGCCGTCGCCGCCGCGCACGATGTCGACGAGGGACTCGCCCACGACCAGCACCGACTCCGACATGGCCAATTCCTACTGCATCCTGACCCCGGCTGGCGAGGGCTAGTCTGCGGAGCATGCGGATCGACCCTCCCGACCCGGTCGCCGACCAGCCGCCGTTCGACCAGCTGCGCTCGCAGATCGCCCGCCGCGCGGCCTCGGGCGACCTCCCGCCGGGCAGCAAGCTGCCGACCGTCCGTGCCCTTGCGGCCGAGCTCGGTCTGGCCGCCAACACCGTCGCCCGCGCCTACCGCGAGCTCGAGGCCGACGGCGTCGTGGTCACCGAGGGCCGCCGCGGCACCTTCGTCGCGACCACGGACGCCGGCTCGTCCGTCGACGCCGGCACCGCCGCCGAGGAGTACGTCGCCGCCGTACGCCGTCTCGGCCTCAGCCGGGCCGAGGCGACTCGCCTGGTCGAGCAGGTCTGGCCCGTCTGAGCCCTGTGGACGGGGCGTGGGCGTCCGTGAGGTACCCACACATGTGAACGGTCCGCTCCATGCGGGGGAGGGTGGAGCGGGACCGTCCGTCGGCCAGCGTAGGCACGATGCACAGGAAAGGACCATGGGGTTGTCCCCACCGAGTCGCCGGGTGCCAACCCCACGGACCCGCGCAGTGCGTAGGTCTAGTATCGAGGGCAGGGACCTTGGCTTGTCCGGTCTCGGAGCGTACCCACACCCGTGATTCGCGCCGGTCATTTGCGAGCTCTGCGGATATCCACCGAAGGCTCGGATGTGACCAGCTCAGACACTGGCGTTCTCGGCGTCGTCCTCGCGGGCGACAGCCACCTGATGAACGACGGGATGCAGTGTCTTCTGGAACGGCGGCCCGACATCGAGGTCCTCCGGCGCGTTGATGACATCCAGCTCCTTGAGACGGTCGTGAGCGACCTGCGCCCCGACGCGCTGTTGGTCAGCCTCAGGACGCGTGCGCCCGCGGCCATGGCAGTGATCCGCGAAGCCCGCCAGGTCAGGGAGAACCACCCCGATCTCGGCATCGTCGTCATCTCCGACGGTGGCAATGGATTCGCACTCGAGCTCCTTCGCGGGGGATCGGCTCGTACGGCGTACCTGCTGGATGAGCAGCTACCGAGCATCGAGGAGGTCGCCATCGCCCTCCACGAGGTCTTGAGCGGACAAACCGTCCTCGACCCCACCGTCGTGGATGCACTGATCCGGCGCCGGGACGCCATCTCAGTCGACCACCTGACCATCCGGGAGGTCGACGTACTCGAGCAGATCGCGCAGGGCCGATCCAACCGAGCAGTCGCCGCCGAGCTGCAGATCACCATCAAGGCGGTCGAGAATCACGTCACCGCCATCTTCCGGAAGCTCGAGCTGAACGACCGATCCGACATCATCCACCCGCGCGTGACTGCAGCACTGATCTTCATAGACGGCGCACATCACACGCATACCTAGCGTGGACGCTCCCCCTCAGGGCTGAACAAGAGCACCGATGAGCCGAGGCGGGTTCTAGAGGAGAAGCTCGCCTCTCACGACGGCGCGGGAGACATCATGGATGCGGGCGCGATGGTCTCGGGCGTACCTGCGGATTGTCTGGAACGCCTCGTCGACGGTGATCTCCCGCTTGGCAGCGAGCACGCCTTTGGCTTGCTCGACGATGAGCCGGGTGTTCAACGCCTGTTGCAGCTGTTCGGCGGTGCGCTGTTGTTGCCGTGCGGCCGAAGCATGGGTGAGGTAGCCAGTGGAGATGCTGGCGAAGACCGTGGCCACTCGCAGGTCCTCGGCGGACCAGTTGCGCGGTTGGCCGTCATACAGGTTCACCGCCCCTATGGCCACGCCGTCGGCGAGCATGGGGATGCCCGCGACGGCCTGGATCCCCGCGGTCTTGGCCGCGATGACGTACTCCGGCCAGCGTTCGTTGACGTCTTCTGCGGCGATGTCCGGCACCGCCACTGGGCCGGCCGATGCGACGGCGTCGATGCACGGGCCCTTCTGAAAGTTCTCCTGCACGCGCTCGACGGCGGCGATCGCGTCAACGGCGGCGGTGACGAAGCGTTGCTGGCCGTCGTGAACCAACGTCACGCCAGCTCCGGTCAGCGCGAGCACGTCGGCCATCTCTTCGGTCAGGTTGTGGAGAACGTCACCGATGCCGTATCCGCTGGTGAGGGCGGCGGCGAACCGCTCGAGGCTGTCGAGAAGTGTGTCGGGATTGGGCACGACACCTCACCTTTCCGCGGGCCGGGTGCGGCCGCTCTGCGACCAGGACCATCGTCGCACCGCATCGGAACGCGCACTAGGGGGCGGACCGACCCCGTCGTCTCCCGGTGTGAGCGCGCGCGTCCTGCAACACTGCTCCGGTGGCTGACGACTGGTTCCGTTCTCCCGACTGGTCACGCGACGCTCAAACGGACTTCGAGGTGCGTCTTCGGCGCGCCCGCGCCGGCAACCGGACTCAGTACACACGCATCAAGGGCCTCGCTCTCCGGGAGTCGGGCCAGACAGATGCCGCGCGGGGTCTGTGGTCGCGCATCCTCGAAGGCGACCTCGGCCACGAGTCCGAGAAGGCGTCCACCCTCGAACACCTGGCGGACTCCTACGTCGGACAGGACCCGGCCACTGCTGAGCGGTACTACCGAAGACTCCTGGCCGAACATCCCACGCTGAACGGAACGACTGCGACCGCGGAGATCTCCCTTGCTGAGCTCCTCATCGACCGAGGCGACCCAGCCAGCATGGACGAGGCTCTCGCCCTCTTGAACTCCTTCCTGGAGCGCGGCACGGCTCAGTTCCCCAGTGTGCTCTTCCGCTGGCACCTGGCACTCATCCGCATCGCCCAGGCCACCGGCGAGAAGGAAACAGTTCGACGTGCAGCGAGGACCGCACTGGACCTGGCAGGGCGCGAGCCGGTCTTTCCTCGTCACAAGACGGTCGGCGTCGTTGATGCTGACGACCGCACCTTGAAGCGTCTACGCAAGCTCGCGAAGTAGGCATCCCCCACGCTGCGCGCCGGATCGGTGGGTGAGTCAGCAGCCAGGGCCGCCGTAGACGTCGCCTCCGAAGGCGTGGGCGCCGTTGCGGGAGACCTGGCGGAACCAGGCCTCCATCTCCTCGAGCAGGGCGATGCAGGCATCACGTCGCCGGGCGAGGTCCCCGTGGTACCACAGCAGGTCGACCTCCTCGCAGCGGGCGCGGGCGGCTGCCAGCCGTTCGTCCGCGCCCGAGACCGCCTCACTGACCAGCCCGAGCAGCTCCTGTCTGAGGTCGCCGGCGGGCAGCGCGAACACCGTCGGCCGGACAGTGCCGGTCCGGGCGGTGAGCCGGCCGGTCGCCGCCGCGATCTCCGAGGCTCCTTGCTGCCGGCAGGCGGCAACCCGCTCGGACTCCTGCGAGCGAAGGGACCGGTCGACCACGACAGCGCCCACACCGAGGACGAGCAGCAGGGCGAGGAGTGGCGGCCATCCGCCCACGAGAACGTGGCGCGTGACCCGCGTCCAGCACCTCCGCCTCGTCGCTCACCTGACCAGTGTGCCTCGCCGACGCAGCGTGGCCAGGCCACGAGCGTGCCGTGACTGGCTACACCGACGTTGAGGGCAGTGTCTGGCAGCTGGGGCGAGGAACCCCAAGGCAACGTCCGCTCGTGCGCTGTCGGGGCATGCCGATGAGCGGTGGCTCGGGAGGGCCAGACTCACTCTTGGGGGCTGTCTCCCGTTCGAGTTGAGCGCTGGCGACTCAGATACCTAACCGGCTTGCCGAGCGACTCGGCGTAGGCAATCTCCCGTCGGGTCGACTCACCTACGTAGCCCCCTGGATCCACGATGTACACCTCGTCGGCCATGCGAATCTTCTGGAAGTGCAGGCTGCCGAGCCGCCGCTTCAGGTCCGAGCTGTCGTCTGTCCAGTCGTAGTCCGGCAGATCGGGGAGGTTGAACATTCCAAGGCTGATCACGACGCAACCTTCCATCGTGAGCCGCTGGTTGACCTCCGCGAACTCAACCTCAAACCTGGTCGAGCCGCAGAGTGTGATGACCTTCGCCTCACCCTCGGCCGACTGTGGCGCCTCCTGGTTCTCCATGAGGTTCATGATCTCGCCGCCGCATGACGTTCACTCTCGCCGCCCACCCTGGCAGCATGAGTACCGGACTCAGAACGTCCGCAATCCGGGTTACGTTGCCAGCATGCCCGACTTCACGATCAAGGCGCTGACGTCGGAAACGTTCGGCGACTTCGCCGCTCTCGTCGAGCGGAACGGAGGCATGTTCGCCGGCTGCTGGTGCACGAAGTTCCATCCCGACTGCGCGGAGAAGGGCCAGAGCCGCGAGGGGAACCGAGCGCTCAAGCAACGACTGGTCGAGGACGGGATCGCGCACGCGGCGCTGGTCTACGACGGCGACCGGGCCGTCGCCTGGGCAGAGTACGGATCGCCCGAGGAGCTGCCCGACATCCAGCACCGCAAGGAGTACCTGGCCACTGCTGAGCAGCTGCCCGACTACCGGATCACGTGCATCCTGGTCGAGCGCGGCTTTCGCCGTCAGGGACTGGCGGCGATCGCGCTGCGGGGAGCCGTCGAGCTGATCGCGCAGGCCGGCGGCGGCCGTGTCGAGGGCTACCCACACGACACCGGCGGGGTGCGGAAGAAGAACTCGTCGTTCCTCTACAACGGCACCCGCACGATGTACGAGCGTGAGGGATTCACCTATGACCGACCCAAGGGTCTTGGCAACTGTGTGATGGTGCGCGCGGTGGCCCCGAGCAGCGGGACCTGAAAGCGCCGCCCCAAGCCGTTGACCGGTCATGCAGATGAGCGGTCCATGCTCCGCGAGTATCGTCGTCCCTCGTGAGCAACGACTGGCGCAGCGAGACGATCGAGAAGGTCCGTTCCCTGATCCTGGCGGCCGAGCCCGACATGATCGAGGAGACCAAGTGGCGCAAGGCGTCGAACCCCGACGGCGTGCCGACCTTCTCCCGTGACGGCCTGGTCTGCACCGTCGAGACCTACAAGGACAAGGTGAAGCTCACCTTCGCCACGGGTGCCGCGCTGGAAGACCCCTCCGGTCTCTTCAACGCCAGCCTGGACGCCGGCACCCGGCGCGCGATCGACCTCCACGAGTCGGACTCACTCGACGAGGACGCCTTCGTCGAGTTGGTCCGCAGCGCCGTGGAGCAGAACCGCTCCTGAAGCCGGCGGTCACCGTCCCGGGTCGGCCACTTCGGCAGGCTACCCAGAGCCCGAGCCCGCACCGATGTGCGTGCGGTCCGTCGTCGGGCCGTTCACGGGCTCACTGGTCAGGCGTCAGGCGAGTCGAAATCTGGTGGCAGTACGACGCGGTTTGCTGACAATCTCGGTGCCATGAACGTCGAGGTACGCACCATCACCGCTGATGACTGGCCTCTCCTCCGCGACGTCAGCTTGCGGGCGCTGGCCGACTCTCCCGACGCCTTCCGCAGGACGCTCGCCGAGGTCCAGGCGCTCACGGATGACTTCTGGCGGCATCAGGCCGAGGGGTCAGCACCGATCCTGGTGGTGCTGGAAGACGGCCGCGGAGTCGCGATGGGTGGCGTCTTCACTCCCCCGGACAGCGCCGTCGCCTACCTCTGGGGCATGTGGACGGCGCCCGATGCACGCGGCCGTGGGTACGCCACCGGGCTCCTCACCGATCTGGTGAACTTGTGCCGCGACCGCGATCTCGACGTACGTCTGCATGTAACCGAGGGCAACCAGGCCGCACGTCGGCTCTATACCGCCCACGGCTTCAAGTCGACCGGCGTGTGGGAGCCGCTCCGGGAAGGATCGGCGCTGCAAGTCGAGGAGCTGCGGCTCGTGGAGTGACCTGCGTTTCGAAGTGCGACACTCACGACGAGGCAACGCTCAGCATGCACACTCCGCGCCCGGATCTGCCGCTGACCGGTCACGCCGATGAGCGGTCCCAAGTCGCCCGCTGGGCCCGTTGCCCTCAAACACCACCGGGTGCATCCTGAAATATGGCGAAGAGCTGGCGATGTTGGATCGGTTTGCACCGCTATCACAAGGCCTGTGACCACGAACGGTCACGGCAAATCAAGGAATGCCAGGACTGTGGCCGCCGGGAGGTGACGGGCTGGGCTGGCCCAGCGCCACCCATCGGGTAAGGGACGCACGCTCATGCCGCGTTGAGGACGGCATCGCGTGACCGCCATGGCTCTGTTGCGCCGACCGAGACGCGGCCAGGCCGACGGCCTCCGCCGTCCGCAGTTCGACCCATAGGCCCGATCCCGGGGAATGAGCATTTCTGAGGATGCGTTTGCCAGGGCTCCGGGAATACCGTTCCTTTTGGATTCGACGAGGAGAGCAGATGTCCACTTCCCTTGAGCCCTTTGCCGTGCAGGCCGGTGGGGCCACTCGCCTGGAGACGCCGACGGGCGACTCGGCCTATGTGATGACCAGCACCAAGAACACCCACGGGTCCCTGACGGTCATCGAGCTGGTCATCTCACCGAAGAACGGACCCGCCCTGCACACGCACTACCGGGAGGACGAGGTGTGGTTCGTCCTCGAGGGTGACTTCCGCTTCAAGGCAGGTGAGGAGATGTTCTGGGTTTCGGAGGGAGGCCTGGCGTTCGGCCCGCGCGGCACTCCGCACAGCTTCCAGAACGTCGGCGACGCCCCGGCTCGGCTCCTCGTCATGACCGCGCCCTCGGGAGCCGAGCGGCTCTTCGAGGACTATGCCGACCTCCTTCCCGGACCCGTGGATTCGCAGGCGCTCGCGGCCGTTGCGCGCGCCAACTGGGTCGAGTTCGTTGGTCCGCAACTCAAGGTGTCGGACCCCCTCTAGGAGAAGCGGACGCTGACCATGCGTCAGCCAGTCGCGGACATCCGCGGCCTCCAACCCACGCTCATGCCGCGTTGCGGGCAGGGATCTTCGTCCAGCGAACTTCACGGTCGCGCATATCCCGCGAGTCACGGATTCCATACGTCGCGCAACAGGACAGCACGCTCACGCCGAAGCGAAGGGACGAGCCGTCGTGTTCACGGTCCAAACGTGGCAACGCGACGCCTCCCCACTCCCCCGTGGGAGACGCCGCGTGCACGGGGAACACGCCCCGATTCGCACAACCCGATCGGCCGGGTGAGAGCCCCCGCATTCACCGTGGCCTATTGGCAACGTACTCCTACCCTAAGCACATAGCCATGGCCCTTCGGCGACGACTAGCCGGGTCGCCCGCTCATGCCGCTGTCCGGCTCACTTGCGTGGCCGATGAGCGTTGTCCTTTGCCGAACCTTGGTCAACCGTGGCTGGGCGACGATCATTGCGACGACCCAGGTGAAGGCTTGTACAGCTCCTGAACGGCAGCCTCGATGTCCCCGCCATCGGCCTCCACGGGCTCCATGTACAAGCGCCCCTCAGTGACCAGGCCGTCGCGCACGACGAAGATCGTCACTCCACGCATGGCGAAGGGCGACCCGTCCAGGTGGTGACCGTGCCAATACCACTCGCCCCATTCGACTTCTCCGTCCACCGACACGGCGACCAGTTCTGAATTGAAGTCCGGCACACCATCGAAAACGGACGACCAGTTCTCGAGCACCTGAGCGCTCCCCCCGAACCCCCGACCCGGGTGCAGCGGCTGCGCACTTCGATAGTCCTCAGCGAACAGCGACGCCAGCCGCCGCGCATCGTGTGCGTTCACCGCTTCCCTGAGTCGCTCCATCAAGGTCATCACGTCACAACGATAGAACGGGCTGGAGTCGGCTCGGCGCACGGCGAAAGTCCGCACATGCCGCTGAGCGGATGGGGCGCCCGCATCGCAGCTCCTCTCGTACCTGCTCAGAGTCATCCACAGGCACGCGCGAAAGGCTTACGTGTGTCGGTGCCTTCGGGTAGAATCGAACACATGTTCGACACCAGGTTGACTCCGGCACCCGAGGAAAGCACGCAGGTGCTGGGCGCCGCGACCTTGACCGAGTGGCGGGAGTCCATGTCGGACGCGATCGGCGATGACAGCGGGCTGGAGGCGGCCGAGCTCGTCGACTCGATCCGGAAGCTGGAAGAGCTCGTCTGCGCCGCGACCGCGGCTCAGGCCAAGCTGAGTGCCGAGCTCGACGCCCGGCAGCGTGCCGATCACAGCGCGGCCGCCATCCCCGCCTCACGCCAGGGCCGGGGAGTGGCCGCACAGGTGGCGCTCGCCCGACGCGAGTCCCACCACCGCGGCCAGCGACACCTCGGGCTGGCGAGGATCGTGAGCGAGGAGCTGCCCCACACGTGGGCGGCGTGGCGCGGCGGGCGGATCACGGAGTGGACGGCCACCCTGATCGCGCGCGAGACCGCGTGCCTCTCGCGGGAGGACCGCGCCACCGTCGACGCCCTCGTGGCGGGCGACGCGGACCGGCTCGAGGCGATGGGCCTGCGCGAGGTCGTCTCCACCTGTCAGAAGGAGTCTGCACGGCTGGACGCCGCGTCGGTCGTCGCCCGTCGGCGTCGCGCGGAGCGCGACCGTCACGTCACGCTCCGCCCGGCGCCTGATGCCATGACCTGGCTGACCGCGCTGCTGCCCGTCGCCGACGGGGTTGCCGTGCACGCCGCACTCGTCCGCGCTGCAGAGACCGCGCGAGCCACCGGCGACGAACGCACCAAGGGCCAGGTGATGGCCGACTCGCTCGTCTCCGCAGTCGTGAGCAGCGCCCAGGAGAGGGATCGTGCCGCAACTCGGTGGAGCCCGGCGCCCCCCGAGCAGCAGGCGCCGGCGCCGGTCGGCCTCGGCCTCAACCTGGTCATGAGCGACCGCTCCCTCTTCGGGGTCAGCGAGGAGCCCGCCCACCTCGACGGCTACGGCCCCATCCCCGCCGAGCTCGCCCGCGAGCTCGTCACGAAGGCCTGCTCGGCCAACGAGAAGCTGTGGCTCCGGCGGCTCTACGCCCACCCGACCACCGGCGAGCTGCTCGCGATGGACGCCCGCTGCCGACTCTTCCCGACCGGCCTGGCCCGGTTCATCCGGCTCCGCGACCAGATCTGCCGCACCCCGTGGTGCGACGCCCCGATCCGCGACACCGACCACGCCCACGATCACGAGGCGGGCGGCGCCACCAGTGGCCAGAACGGGCAAGGCCTCTGTGAGGCGTGCAACCACGCCAAGCAGGCTCCCGGATGGCGAGCCAGACCCTCCCCCGCAAGGGGCACCCATCAGATCGACACCACCACGCCGACCGGCCACACCTACCGATCGCGGGCACCGGCCTTGGCGACCCTCCGTGAGGTCCCGGTGCGGATCGACTACGTGCTGTCTGGCTGACACGACGCCGCCCGAACGACGACGGCCCGCCGTCCCAGAGGGACGACGGGCCGCTGTCAGTCGATCGGTGGAGGGTTACTCCCCAGCCTTGGTGAAGCCGGCGGCCTCGGCCGACTCGACGGAGTCGAACCAGACCTCCGCCGTGGTGTTGGCGTACCACTGGCTGTCGGGCTCGTGGTACTTCATCGAGTCCTCGTTGCCCTTGATCGGGAAACCGTCGGGCACCTGCTCGGCGTCCTCGAACGGGACGTGCGAGCCCGGGTACTTGCCGGACACGCCGCCCTCGGTCTCCTCGAACGCCTCCACGTCCTCGCCCTCGACGTCGACGAGGGGAGCGATTCCGGCGTCCTCGGCCTTCGCCTCGACCGGGTCACTCTCGTCGGCGGCCGGAGCCTCCTCGACAGCCGGAGCGGGAGCGGCGGCCGCCGGGGCGGACTTCTTGCTCGACGCGGGCTTGGGCGAGTAGGGCTCGGTCACCAGCTCGATGACCGCCATCGGGGCGTTGTCGCCCTTGCGCGGACCGATCTTGGTGATCCGGGTGTAGCCACCGGGACGCTCGGCGAAGGTCGGCGCGATCTCGGTGAAGAGGGTGTGCACGACCGACTTGTCGCGCACGGTCCGCAGGACCTCGCGACGGTTGTGCAGGTCGCCCTTCTTCGCCTTGGTGATCAGCTTCTCCGCGTACGGACGCAGCGTGCGCGCCCGCGTCTCGGTGGTCGTGATCCGGCCGTGCTCGAACAGCTGGGTGGCCAGGTTCGACAGGATCAGCCGCTGGTGGGCCGGGCTACCGCCGAGGCGGGGACCCTTCTTGGGGGTAGGCATGTCTCTTCTCGATTCTCCCCGGCCGTGTCAGGTACCGGAGTAGATGATTTAGTTGATCGAGCCGGGCGAGCGCTAGCGAGCCCGAGTCGAGATCCTTAGTACTGCTCGTCCTCGACGCTGTTATATTTTTAAGGCGTCGTCGTCGTCATCCGAGCCGTACGCCGCCAGCGCGGCGTGCGGGTCGAAGCCCGGGCCGCTGTCCTTGAGCGAGAGGCCCATCTCGACCAGCTTGGCCTTGACCTCGTCGATCGACTTGGCGCCGAAGTTGCGGATGTCGAGCAGGTCCTGCTCCGAGCGGGAGATCAGCTCACCCACGGTGTGGATGCCCTCGCGCTTGAGGCAGTTGTAGGACCGGACCGTCAGGTTGAGCTCCTCGACCGGCAGGGCGAGGTCGGCGGCCAGCTGCTCGTCGACCGGCGAGGGGCCGATGTCGACGCCCTCGGCCTCGACGTTGAGCTCACGGGCCAGGCCGAACAGCTCGACCAGCGTCTTGCCGGCCGACGCGATGGCGTCGCGCGGACGGATCGACGGCTTGGTCTCGACGTCGATGACCAGCTTGTCGAAGTCGGTGCGCTGCTCGACACGCGTGGCCTCGACCTTGTAGGTCACCTTGAGGACGGGCGAGTAGATCGAGTCGACCGGCATCCGGCCGATCTCGTTGTCGGCGCCCTTGTTCTGCACCGACGAGACGTAGCCGCGGCCACGCTCGACGACCAGCTCCATCTCCAGCTTGCCCTTGTCGGACAGCGTGGCGATCTTGAGGTCGGGGTTGTGGACCTCGACCCCCGCCGGCGGGTTGATGTCGGCGGCGGTCACGTCACCGGCACCCGACTTGCGGAGGTACATGGTCACGGGCTCGTCGTGCTCGGAGGAGACGACCAGGCCCTTCAGGTTGAGGATGACCTCGGTGACGTCCTCCTTGACGCCCTCGATGGTCGAGAACTCGTGGAGGACGCTGTCCACCTTGATGCTCGTGACCGAGGCACCAGGGATGGAGGACAGCAGGGTACGGCGCAGTGAGTTGCCGAGGGTGTAGCCGAAGCCAGGCTCCAGCGGCTCGATCACGAACCGGGACCGGAACTCGTCGACGGACTCTTCCGACAGGGTGGGACGCTGTGCGATGAGCACTTGATTCTTTCCTTTCCGGGCCCGACCGCTATTTGAGGGACCCAGATCTGCGAGGTGGGGTCTTACTTCTTCGAGTAGTACTCGACGATGAGCTGCTCCTGGACCGGAAGGTCGATCTGGGCACGCACCGGGACCTGGTGGACGAGGATGCGCATCCGCGAGGGGATGGCCTCGAGCCAGGCCGGGACGACCCGCTCGCCGTGGGTCTCGCGCGCGACGATGAACGGTGTCATCTCGAGCGACTTCTCACGCACGTCGATCACGTCGTGGGTGCTGACCTGGAAGGACGGGATGTCGACCTTCTGGCCGTTGACCCGGAAGTGGCCGTGGGTGACCAGCTGGCGGGCGTGACGACGGGTGCGGGCGAAGCCGGCGCGGTAGACGACGTTGTCCAGGCGGCACTCCAGCAGCTGCAGGAGGTTGTCACCGGTCTTGCCGCTGCGACGGCTGGCTTCCTTGTAGTAGCGGACGAACTGCTTCTCGAGGACGCCGTAGGTGTAGCGAGCCTTCTGCTTCTCGCGAAGCTGCAGCAGGTACTCGCTCTCCTTGATGCGACCGCGACCGTGCTGGCCGGGTGCGTAGGGGCGCTTCTCGAACGCGGCGTCGCCGCCGACGAGGTCGACACCGAGACGGCGCGACTTCTTGGTCATGGGGCCGGTGTAACGGGCCATGGTTCAGTCTCTCCTTGGTCTCTGGTGTCGGGTCAGACGCGCCGGCGCTTGGGCGGGCGGCATCCGTTGTGGGGCGTGGGCGTGACGTCCTGGATGGTGCCGACCTCGAGGCCGATGGCACCGAGGGAGCGGATCGCGGTCTCGCGACCGGAACCCGGACCCTTGACGAACACGTCGATCTTCTTCATCCCGTGCTCCTGTGCCCGACGCCCGGCGGCCTCGGCGGCCATCTGGGCGGCGAACGGGGTGGACTTGCGCGAGCCCTTGAAGCCGACGGTGCCGGCCGAGGCCCACGCGATCACACCGCCCGCGGGGTCGGTGATGGTGACGATGGTGTTGTTGAACGTGCTCTTGATGTGGGCTTCGCCCTGAGCGATGTTCTTCTTCTCCTTGCGACGCACCTTGCTGGAGCGGCTCTTGGGAGGCATACGGTTTCTCCTAGTTCAGCTGGTCAATGAGATCGGATGGCGGCGAGGGCCTACTTGGCCTTCTTCTTGCCGGCGACCGTGCGCTTGGGACCCTTGCGGGTGCGCGCGTTGGTCTTGGTGCGCTGACCGCGGACCGGGAGGCCCTGGCGGTGGCGGCGACCCTGATAGCTGCCGATCTCGATCTTGCGGCGGATGTCTGCCTGCACCTCGCGGCGCAGGTCACCCTCGATCTTGTAGTCGCGACCGTCGATCTCGTCGCGAAGCTTGACCAGCTCTTCGTCGCCCAGCTCGTGGACGCGCAGGTCCGGGGAGACCCCGGTGGCGGCCAGAACTTCCTGGGCGCGGGTACGGCCGATGCCGTAGATGTAGGTGAGTGCGACCTCGATGCGCTTGTCACGCGGGAGGTCGACTCCGAGGAGGCGTGCCATGTGTGGCCCTTCTTGACTCACGGTGGTGTGGTCGTGACGCGTCCCGATTTGTGATCGGGCTCCGGCCATCCGCTCCGGAGGTGATTTCAGTCCTGCTCGGACCTAGCTGTCACGTTGATGGGTGTGTTCAGTTGTGCGAGCTGCGTCAGCCCTGGCGCTGCTTGTGGCGCGGGTTGTCGCAGATGACCATGACGCGGCCGTGGCGGCGTACCACCTGGCACTTGTCACAGATCTTCTTGACGCTGGGGGCGACCTTCATCTCAAGGCCTTTCCTGAGTGGTGAGCGGCGGTATCACTTGTAGCGGTAGACGATGCGACCCCGCGTGAGGTCGTACGGCGAGAGCTCCACCACGACCCGGTCCTCGGGGAGGATCCGGATGTAGTGCTGGCGCATCTTGCCGCTGATGTGAGCGAGCACCTTGTGCCCGTTCGTCAGCTCCACGCGGAACATGGCGTTGGGGAGGGCTTCCACGACGGTGCCCTCGATCTCGATGACGCCTTCCTTCTTCGGCATGTCCTCCACAATCTCTGTTGGTCGATTCGTCTTCCGTCGGCCCGCGAACCTCCGGCCCCCTGAGTCAGGCTCAGCGTGCCGGTGGACCTCGTGCGGTGGTCCGTGGTTCCTCAATCCCGGGCGCACGCGAATGACCCCTGTAATCAGAGATCGTCGTGTGATCCGGGCAGCCGCAAGGCACCACGAGACACGACCCACGTTGGGCCGACACGCCAGTGTAGGGGGTGCTGAGCGCGAATCCCTAATCGTGAAACCGGCCCCGGGAGGCCGGTCGCGGCCTCGGTCCAGGGCTCACCGGCACTCTACGCCGTCGCAGTTCCGCAGGGCCGCGAGCACGGTCGCCATCGACTGCTGCCGCTGGGCGTAGGCGGCCCGGCCGGCGACGTTCACGAGCTCGTAGGGGTCGGCGTCGAGGTCGTAGAGCTCCTTGAAACCGGACGTCCGTTCGACGTACTTCCAGTGCCCGTCGACCACGCCGCGGTAGAGCCAGGGAGGCAGGTCGGCCGTCGACTCGGTCGTCGCCTCGAGCAGCATCCCGCGTCGCGCGAGAGTGGTCGTGGACCCCTGGAGCAGCCCCAGGAGGCCCATCCCGTCGACGCTCGACGGCACCGTGAGCCCGGCCATCCTCATCAGCGTCGGCGCCACGTCCACCTGCCCGGTGGCCGTGCTGATCACGCTGCCGGCGCGGATGCCGGGGCCCCGCACCAGGAACGGGACGTGGTTGGAGACCTCGTACGGCTGCCGCTTGCCGCCACGGATCCGGTGCTCGCCCAGGATCATGCCGTTGTCGGAGGAGAAGATCAGGTAGGTGTCGGCCAGCTCGCCCGAGGCCGAGAGCGACTGCACGATCCGGGTGACCGCGTCGTCCACCGAGAGGGTCGCCTCGCGACGCTGCTGCAGGTGCTCGGTGATCCCGCGGATCTCGGTCGCCGACAGCGGCGCGGGGCGCAGCGGCTTGTCGGAGACGTCGGCCTCGTTGAACGACGGATCGGTGTTGGTCAGGTTCGCGAACCGGTCGCGGTAGACCGGCTTGACGTACGGGCTGGGGAAGCCCGCGACGTCGTCGGGATCGCGCGGCGTCCCGTCGTGCGGCGCGACGAGGGAGACGTACAGGAAGAAGGGCTCGGCCCTGGGCGCGTTGCGGGTGATGAACTCACTGGCCAACCCGGCCATCGTGTCCGTCTGATAACCGTTGATCGTCTGGTAGGCGCCGCCCGCTCCACGGTTGAGGTACCACCGGCTCCCGGTGTAGGCGTACATCGAGGCGGGCACCATCCACTCGTCCCACCCGGGTGGCTTGTACGGCGGGGAGTAGTTGTTGAGGTACTTGCCGATCAGCCCGGTGCGGTGCGTCGGCGTCAACCAGGTCGCGATCGTGGACCGGTCGTCGAACCCGCGGAACCCACCGTTGGGAAACTCGTTCCTGAGAACCCCGTGGTTGTGGGAGAACTGCCCGGTCAGCAGCGTGGCGCGCGCCGGACAGCACAGGGGGAAGGGCGCGTAGAACTCCGAGAGGGTCGCGCCCGCGGCCCCGATCTGCTGCCGCACGGAGGGCAACACCGCGAGGTCGTCGGTGCGGCCGTCGTCGACGAGCACGATCACCACGTTGGGCGTCGCCTGGGCGGCCACGGCCGCCGGTTGTCGGCCGGTCCCTGCGGTGACCGCCACGACCGGCAGAGCCGCCACGACGCCGACCAGTGCCATGCGAGCCAGGACTCTCATGATGTCTTCCCCCTCGGGCAGCATCTCCCAGACCGGAGCCCGTGTCGACCCCCTGGGGTGACCGGCTCGCTGGAGCGGCTCGGTCAGCGACCCGGCCGGAAGGTCCGCAGTGACAGCGCGGCCCGGATCCTGCGAGTCCGCGACACGCCCTCCGTCATCGTCGCCCGGTAGGCGTCGACGTCGTGCCAGTACGCCGCTGCCGACTCGGCCTCGGGCGGGCGCGGACCGAACACGTGGCTGTCGGCGGTGCGCGCAAGCGCGCGGCGCCGCCTCGGGAGCCCCGACGCCGGCCAGGACCAGTGACTCCTCGCGCCGGGTGACGCCGGTCACGGCGACCCCGAGGTCGCGAGCGTGGTCGGTGACCTCGCGCCAGCCACCCGCGAACCGCGCCGAGACCGTGGCCGCTGACCGACGGTGCCGGCGGCGCCAGGCCTTCGCCCCGACGATCGCTGCTGCCACGAGCAGCACCAGGACCAGCGGCAGCACGACGTACAGGAGCAGGGTCACGAGCCAGCCGGGCAGCGCGAACCCGTCCTCGGAGTCACGCTTGTTCTTCAGGGCGTTCAGCTCGGCGTCGGTGGGCTCCCCCACCGTGCTGGGCGGCGGGATCGCCGCCGGGGGCGGCACGTTGGTGCCGCTCATCTCCTCCTCCTGGCGCGGGGGAAGCTCGGCGGGGCGGTCCATGTCCATGAACGCCTCGGTCGGCACGGTGCGCCAGCTGCCGTCGGCGGTCTGCACCTCGACCCAGGCCTGGACGTCGGCTCCGGTGACCTCGCCCCCCTCGGGCACGACCGCGCCCATCACCACGCGCGCGGGAACACCGATCTGGTTGGCGAGCAGGGCCATCCAGGCGGCGTACTGCTCGTCGTTGCCGACGATGATCGGGCAGTTGATGCCGCCGTCGGCGTCGGAGAGGCGCGACTGGTGGTGGCCGCCGAGGTAGAAGCGCTCGGAGGCTCGTACGCCGTCGCTGTACTTCCCCTCGTCGCGCAGCCGCTCGGCGATGTCGAGGACCTGCTCCATCGGCCGGGTCGAGGCCGCGGACCAGTCCTGGGCCTGGGCCGTGAGGAACGGGGCGGCGGTCTCGGCCAGCCCGATGGTCGACGACGCCGGGGTGTCCGCGGTGAGCTCCTCGTCGGTGAGGACCGCCTGGAAGGTGTAGCTGTCCCCGGGTTGGAGCCCCGCCGGCACGACGCCGGTCGAGGTGGCGAGGTTGTAGCGGAAGGTCTCGGTCTCCTGCTCGGCCCGGGTGCCGTCGAAGGTGAGGCCGGTGAGCGCGCCGACGGTCGGCAGCCAGACACCCGAGTAGCCCTCCTCGAGGGTCACGGTGACCTCGGTCTCGGGGCCGGTCGCGGGGTTGGAGATCTCCGAGGAGACCCGCTGGAAGGTCCCCTCGACGGGCCCGCCGAACGTGCTGTCGTTGCTCGCGCCCCAGATGACCCCGTCGTAGGTGTCGAGCGCGGCGAACCGGACCCGGGTGCCGGGCTCGACGCCCGTGATCGACAGGAGCGGCTTCTCGTAGAGGTTCTCGGGGTCGGGCCGCGGCTGCTTGACGTAGCGCCGGAACGACGAGAGCGGCGAGGCGTACTGACCGACGTCGAAGGGCGGCTCGACGTGGTCACGCAGCACCACCCGGCCGTCGTCGGCGCCGCTCGACCAGGTCGCCACCGGCAGGGCGAGGCTGGCGCCCAGCCCGATGAGCACCGCGCCCGAGACCGCGCGCAGCCCGCGCACCCTGCCTCCGAGCTGGGCATCGTCGTCGCGGACCACTCGCCGGTGCGTGCGGAGCACCAGCCAGGTCAGCGCGAGGGCGGCGAAGACGACGCCCTGGAGCCAGAGCGAGGCGGGCTCGCGGACCCCGAGCAGGATCACCGCCGCGAGCAGGGCCGTGGGCGCGAGCACCGGCGCCACGGCGGCGACGAACCCGCGTCCGGTGGCGGTGACCTCCCACCGGGAGGCCAGCCCGCCGACCAGGCCGGTCGCCAGCCCGAGCAGCCACGGCAGTGCCAGCAGGGTGGAGTCGGCATCGACCGGCGGCAGCGTGGTCAGCAGGTCCTTCCAGCCGAACACGAGGTGGTCGCCGAGCAGGAGCATGGCGTCGGGCGTGGGTGGCCGCCCCAGCGCGAGCGGGGCGCCGAGGAGGAAGTAGGCGACGACGGCGAGCACGACCGGGGCGATGAACGGCCACCGCAGGACGGCGGCGACGTGCACCAGCACGACGCCCAGGACGACGCCCGCCAGGCCGACCAGCCAGAACGCGACACCCGCGAAGGTCGGCGCGAGTCCGGCCAGCGCCAGGCCCGACAGCGCGACCAGCAGCGCAGCGTCGATCCAGCCACGCGCGTCCGGGAGCCAATGCTTCATGCCGAGACCCCCGTGAGGCTCCACCGCAGCACCGCGGCGAGGTCGCCGAGCTCGGCGAGACGCAGGACCGGCAGGCCGCCCGCGTCGGTGACCCGCGACGTGCCGGAGGGGTCGACGGTGAGCGCGTAGCGGCGTACCTCCGGGGCGAACGGCGCGGCGGCCCTCAGGTCGTCCTCGAGCGTGGTGCCGGTGCCGCCGATCAGGAACAGCAGCGAGGTGTCGGGTGCCAGCCGGGCTGCCTCCCGGCCGCCGGCGACCAGACCACGATCACCGGGCTCGGCGCGGCAGACGGCGTCGAGGGCACGCGAACCGGTCTCGCCCGAGGCGGCGTGGTCACCGCAGACGAAGGAGACCTCGAAGTCGTCGAGGACCGCCCGCACCGCGATGGAGGCGGCCACGGACATCCCGATCTCGAACTCGTCCTCGTCGCCCCAGGCTCCGTGCCGGTCGTCGACCACGATCGTCGCGTGACTCCGCCGGGTGTCGAGGTACTGGCGGACCAGCAGCTGGTTCTCGCCCCCGGAGGCCATCACCTTCGCCGACGAGCGCCAGTGGATGTGGCGCAGGTCGTCACCTGGGACGTACTCGCGCAGCGCGTGGAAGGCGAGGTCGCTCGCGGTGATCGCATCGGTCGTCACGCCCTCGAGGTCACGCAGCAGCCCACCGGCGAGCGAGTCGAGCGGCGTCATCGGCGGCCGGACCAGGACCTCGGTCACCGGGGTCCACGCCACGTCACGGGAGAACGCCCCCAACGGGTCGCCGCGCCGGGTCATCGCCGGACCGACGTTGATCACCCCGCGCCGACGGGTGCGGATGGTGAAGGACTCCTCGTGACGCGCACCGGCCGCAAGGGTCGGCAGCGGGTAGCGGTGCACGGAGGCACCGACCGGGACCTCGAGCATGGTCGGCAGCAGCCGCCGATCTGCGGAGTTCTTCACGGTCAGGCCGGCGACGACGCTCTCCCCCGCCGTGACGCGCTGCGGCTCGAGGTCGAGGTGGACGGTGACCGACGTGCGGCCCAGCAGGAACGGCAGGGCGAGCAGCACGACCAGCAGGCAGGCGGCCGCCCCCACGGCGGCCTCCAGCCAGTCGGTACGCCGGGCGACCAGGAGGAGCAGCACGCCCAGCCCGAGCAGCGTCCACCCGAGCGGGTTGACCACCCCCAGGGCGGCGAGTGCGCCTCGGCGCAGCCGGTCGAGCCAGGCGGTCACGCGATCAGGCCACCCGGTCCGTCGGCGGTGCGACCGAGTCGAGCAGTCGGCCGATGACGGTGTCGACGGTCACGCCGCTGAACTGCGCCTCGGCGTCGAGCAGCAGCCGGTGGCTCAGGATCGGCTCGGCCAGCCCACGGATGTCGTCGGGGACCACGTGGTCACGCCCGTCGGCGGCGGCCCAGGTCTTGGCGACCCGGACGAACGCCAGGCAGCCGCGCGCGGACAGCCCCAGCTTCACGTGGGGCTGGCGACGCGACTCCTCGGCGAGCTCGGCGACGTAGCCGATCACCGACGGGTCGACGTAGACGTCGTCGGCCAGGCCACTCATCTGGGCGATGGTCTCGGCGGTGATCACCGGCGTGACCAGCGAGGCCCGGTCACGCACCTTGGCGTTGACCAGGAGCTCGACGGTCGCGTCGCGGTCGGGGTAGCCGACGGAGCTCTTCATGAGGAACCGGTCGAGCTGCGCCTCCGGGAGCCGGTAGGTGCCGGCCTGCTCGATCGGGTTCATGGTCGCGATGACCATGAACGGACGTCCGACCGGGCGGCTCACGCCGTCGACGGTGACCCGCGACTCCTCCATGACCTCCAGCAGCGCGGACTGGGTCTTGGGCGACGCGCGGTTGATCTCGTCGGCCAGGACGATCGTGTGGAAGATCGGGCCGGGGTGGAACTCGAAGCTGCCCTTGTGCTGGTCGTAGACGGTCACGCCGGTGACGTCGGCGGGCAGCAGGTCGGGCGTGAACTGGATCCGGGCATGGCTGCCCTGCACGGTGTTGGCCAGGGCGCGCGCCAGCATCGTCTTGCCCGTTCCCGGGAAGTCCTCGAGCAGCAGGTGCCCCTCGGACAGCAGGCAGGTCAGGGCCAGCCGTACGACGTGGCGCTTGCCGAGGACGGCGCGCTCCATGTTGTCGGTGAGCAGGTCGAAGGTCTGCCGGAACCAGGCAGCCTGCTCGGGCGAGATCGTCACGCGGGTGTCTCCGTTCGGGTGGTCGTCACGGTGCTCATCACGGTGCACATCACGGGGGCCAGGTGTAGTGGTTGGACTCGACGCCGTTGCAGACGGCCCACACCTGTCTGCCCGGATAGCCGAAGTAGCTGCCGGGCTCGGTGGTGGTGTTGGAGCGCACGCTCCTCACGGTGAACTGGCCCTCGACGCTGTCCCAGAACTCGCACCGGATGGTGGCGTCGACGTAGTTCACCGTCGTCACCCGGATCCTGGCGCAGCTGGCGTTGAGGCAGTCGACTCCGCTGCCGCTGGTGTTGCAGGCGGGGAGGCTGCTGCCGGGTGAGTCGCTGCAGTTCGTGCCCTTGCCGACGGTGACCTTCGGCTGCTTGCGCTCAGGGGTGGTGATCCGGAACTCGCGTGACTTGCCGGCCCGCGCCGGCGAGGCGTCGCTGAGAGTGACGAGGATGATGTCGGAGGTGCCGCCCCGGATCACCTCCTTCGCGGTCGTGAAGGTCTCCACGTCGACGCCGGTCATCTGCCGGGTCTCGTTGCGTTGTGCGCTCTCGGTGCCCGAGCGGGAGGTGATCTTGACCGTTCCCGGGTCGCCGTTGTTGTCGACGGTGATGGTCCACCAGACCTGGTAGGAGTCGTCGCCGTACTCCTCCTGGTGCGGTTCGGCGGAGATGATGTGCCCGGCGACGAAGGGGCCGTAGGCCTGCACGGCCTTGGCGGCCGAGGCCGAGCAGTTGCCCTTCTCGTTGCAGACGCGCAGCGAGACGGAGTGGGCGCGGTCGTTGTCTCCGACCGAGATGTCGACGGCCTGACCACCGGTCCACTGCTGGGTCTGCCGAACGACCCCGTCGACCAGGATCGAGACCTCGGACTTCGCCCCGCGCGACGGAGGCACCGTGAAGGTGACCCTCGCCATCGTGTTCTGCCCGGTCGGAGTCACCGACCACGACTCGTCCCACGCCGCCGGCTGCCCGACCGCCGCCCACTGGGTGCCTTGGCCGATCGGCGAGCTCTTGGCGTCGTCGACGGCCCGGTTGTTGGTCGCGCGGACGGCGTAGGTGTAGATCGCGCCGTCGTAGGTCAGGCCGGTGTCGTCGCAGCTCCTGGCCGTGACGTTCGTGCACTGCGCGAGCGGCTTGCCGTTGCGGTAGACCGTGTAGACGACCGGCGTGGGTCCGTTGGGATCGACGGCGTCCCACGCGATCGTGACGGCGGTGTCGCCCTCGCCGGTCTGCTGGTCGGTGACGCTCGGCGCGTTCGGGGTCTGCGGAGTCCCGATCGACTGGAAGGAGTCCGACGTACGGGGCGTGCCGTAGTCGAGCGCGTTCTCGGCCACGACGGTGAACTTCTGGGCGGTGTTGTTGTTCAACCGGGTGATCGTGATCCGAGGCTCCCGCGTGGGCCGACCCTGCCGCTGGTCCCCGGCCAGGACACCCAGTAGTTCTCGATGTCCGAGGTCTGCGTGGTCGGCGGCGTCCAGCGCAGCGAGATGGTGCCGTCGCCACGGTCGACCATCTCGATCGGGCCGACGATGCCCGGCTTGGCGTCCGGAGTCGCGGCCGGGGAGAAGCCGCTCCAGTCGGAGCTGCCGACGGCGTTGGTCGCGCGCACCTGGAAGCGGTAGTCCTCACCGTTGACCAGGCCGCCGACCTCGCAGGAAGTGGACCCGCAGCGGGTCACGTCGCCCCGGTCGTCGCGCACCTCGTAGTACTCGATCGGCGCACCGTTGTCCTGCGGGGCCCGCCAGCTCAGGGCGACCTCCTCGCTGCGGACCGTGCGGCCCGGGACGGGTGCGGTCGGGACGTCGGGCACGTCGAGCACCTCGAGCTCGACGAAGCCGGTCACCTCGCGCTCGTCGGACAGCGAGTCGGCGACGTCGCTCATCACGATCCGGAACCGAGCGGTGCCGTCGACCTGGGGTCCGGTGGTGAGGGTCAGCTCGGCCGGGCCGCTCTTGACCGCCTCGACGTCGAGGTCGGTCTCGGGGGTGACCGTGAGGAGAGTGGGCTCGGGGTCCGGCACGCCGGGCACGAGGTAGCGCGCGAGGTCGATCGTGCGGGTCTCGCCGGCCTCCATGTCGGAGATCCGGATCGGGGTCAGCGACGGTGGCGGCGTCTTGATGACCCGCACCGGCAGGACGGCCGGGACCCCGCCCTCGGTGGTGACCTGGAGATCCGCCGTCACGCCCGGCTGTGCATCGCCGTCGGCGGCGATCTCGATGACCGCGCCCTCCGGCTCGATGATGCTCAACCCGTCGACGGACGTCTCCCAGTCGGCGACGAAGACCAGGTCGTCGGCGTCCTCGGGGTCGGCGGTCCAGGCGTGGCACACCGAGGCGATGTCGAGCTCGAGCACCGTTCCCTGCGGGATCTCGATGGGGGTCTCGGGGCAGCGCAGGACGGGTCGCTCCTCGCCGACCTGGACCGGCACCGTGAGGATCGCGGTGCGACCGTCCGGGTCGTCGACCGACGTACCGGTGGTGACCTCGAAGGACACCGCCGCCCGGCCCTTCGTAGGACTCGCTGGCCTCCACCCGGAACTGGTCGTCCCCCGTGATCGCGGCCGCGACCGAGCCGACCGGGCTCGACCACATCCGGTTCTTCAGGGTGAAGCTGAGCGACCCCCCGACGGGTTCTCGACGTAGTCCGCGAGGTCGAGCTCGACGGCGTCGCCGGGGTCGACCTCGATCAGGCGCGTCGGCCTTGACGTAGGGCAGGCCGTTGTTGGCCGGTGGCACGTAGAGCGACGCGGTCGTGGCCCCGCCGTCGGCGTCCTCGACGCGGAACGGTACGACGACCGGCTGGTCGCCGCGCGTCACCGTGATCGTGCTGCCGCTGACCGTCGCCTCGACACCTGCGGGCGGCAGCACCTCAGCCACGACGAGCTCACCGCTCGGGCCGTCGGGGTCGTAGGCCGTCTCGAGCACGTCGACCTCGACCGAGTCGCCGTCGTCGGCGTTGCCGAACGCGTCGAAGGCCACCGGCGGGTTGTTGTAGGGCTCGGCCGTGCGGAGGGTGACGGTGCCGCGCGACGATGCGATGCCGTTGGTGACCTCGTAGACCACCTCGACGGTGCGGCCCCCGCCCTCGGCGGGCGAGTCGAGCCTGAGCGGACCGACCGGCGACTCGAGCTCGGCCCCCTCGGGGGCGTCGAGCAGCCGGGCGCTGAACGCTGTCGCCGGACGCGATGTGGTCGTTGGCGAGGATGTCGATGGTGGCGGTCCGTCCCGGCTCGACGGTGAGCGGGTCGTCGACGGCCAACGGCGGCTGCGGCGTGCCGGGAGGGGCGACGGCCACCCGGACCGTGCCGGTCCCGGTGCCGCCGAAGGAGTCGGTCACCTGATAGCTGAACTGCTCGGTGCCGACGCTCCCGGGGAACGACTGGTAGAAGATCGTGTTCGCCCCGGTGCGGACCACGCGGCCGAGCGTGGGGGCCGAGGAGATGCCGAGCAGGGTGACCGCATCGCCGTCGGGGTCGACACCGGCGCCGGGAAGCCGCAGCGTGACCGAGTCGCCCGCCACCACGCGCCCTTCGAGCGCCGGTGGCTCCGGCGGCTGGTTGGCGCGGTCGGTCGGGACGACGGTGACCTCGATCTTGCCGGGTGCCGAGACTCCCTCGCGTTGGCGGCGAGGTAGCTGATGGTGAAGACGTGGACGTCGGCCAGGTCGGCCGGGGCGACGTAGCGCACGAAGTTTCCGGTCACGAACGCCTGGCCGGTCGGCACCTTCTCGTCGCCCTGTGGCCGCACCGAGAGCCGGCCGGACGACTGGTCGGCGACGTGCTCGACCAGGCTCAGCTCGCCACCGGAGGGGCTGAAGTCGTTGTCCAGCGCGGGGATCGCCACCGCCGCGCCGGCTCGGACGGTGACGGCGTCCTTCTCGGTGACGGGGACGTCGCGCTCGGGCTCTCGCTGGGTCACCACGATCTCGCCCTGGATCCCGGACCGACTGCCGTTGGTGATCTCGTAGTGCACGATCGCGGGGTTGGGCGTGAGCTGCCCCTGCCGCGCCGCGATGCGGACCCACCGGCCGTCGACCACCGCGACGTCGAGCGCGTTGGCGTCGCGGGCGCTGGCCCCTTGCACGGTCAGCAGGCCACCGGCCGGGTCGAGGTCGTTGCGCAGGACGTCGACCAGGATCGCCTTCTGGCCGCTGATGAGGGCGGTGTCGGGCATCGCGACCGGAGCGTCCGGTGGCCGCTGGGGGTTGCGTACGTCGACCCGGATCGTGCCCTGGGCCAGCGGCGCGTTGCCGTAGGCCGCGTCGTACTCCAGGAAGTAGGTGTCGGCCACGCTGGCGGTGAAGGTGACCGTCCCCTCCACGAGGTCGGTCGTCGCCTCGGCGGCGCCCGGGGACGGCAGCCGGCCCGCGAGCGAGAGCCGGGCGTCCGGGGTCAGCGGGTCGGACCCGGGCTGGTCGTTGTCGAGGGGTGAGATCGCGATCGGCTCGCCGACCTGGCCGCTGATGACGTCGGGCTCCGCGACGCCGGGGAAGGCCTGGCGGTCCTTGGGGTCCTGCACGTTGACCACGAAGCTGCGCTCGACGTCGCCGCCGATGCCGTCGGAGACCGTGTAGACGATCTCGAGCGGTCCACCGACCGCGGGGGCCGTGACCCGGATCTGGCCGCTCGCCGTGGGGCGGGCGTCAGCGCCGTTGCGGACACCGGACGCGGCCTCCGCCGACGTGACGACGATCGGGTCGCCGTCGGTGCGGTCGCGCCAGTCGGGCAGGACCGGGACGTCGAGCACACCGCCCGCGGGCACGGTCCACGACCGCGGCTCGAAGCCGAGCCGGAGCCGCGGGTCGCCGTTCTCACCCGGTTGCCGGATCGGCACGGTCACCGTCGCGTGGGCGGTCTTCCCCTCCCGGCCGTCATCGATGAAGTAGACGAAGCTGACCCGCCCGTCGGCGCCGGGCGGCAGGGTCAGCTGGACGGTCTGGCCGTCGGGGCTGATGGTCACCGCGGAGCCAGATCCGGTCACCTGCTCGACGGAGCGGATCGACAGCAGCCGGCCACCGGGCGCGGTGTCGTTGTCGAGCGGGTGGAGCACCGTCGTCCGGCCGGGCCGGGCGCCGAGGGTGTCGGGGTTGGCGACCGGGGGTCGCTGGTCGCCCTGCTGCTCGTCCTCGTTCTCCTCCTCCTCGTCCTCCTCGGTCGCCTTGCGCTTGAAGGCGTCCCAGTCGTCGAGCCGGGTCGGCTGCTCGGTGTCGATGTTCCACACGGCGCCGGTGGTGCGGTCGTTGAGCAGGATCTGGTCGCGGTTGACCCGGAACACCAGGTCGCTGGTCGGCGAGCCGAGGCTGACGACGCGCGGCTCCGCCCCGTCGCACGCGGTGACCACGGTGCCGCCGCCGCCCGACCACGCGCCGTACTGGCAGGCACCGAGGCGGACGGGAGCCGCAGGTCGACCCCCGAAGCCGTCGGCCACCACGGTCGGCTCGCCGCCGCCGAGCGGAACCGACATGAGGGAGTCGGGGGTGGCCAGGAGCGCCGCGTCGCCGGAGGGACCGGGCTGCTGGAGGACGCCCTCGACGGGTACGTCGGAGCGCTCCGCCTGGTCGGCGCCGGCGGGAACCGCCCACATCCGGCCGGCCTGGGCGTCGAGGACGACCGGCGTCTCACCCACGGTGGTGACCCGCGTCGTGTCGCCGACGTCCTCCGGCAGCGAGATCGAGTCGGGGGCACGGAAGCCGCCGTTCGCACTCGCGAGCCGGGTCAGGCTGTCGTCCTCGGCCGAGACCACCACGACGTCCCCGCTGCTGGTCACCGACATCGCGGCCGATCCCCCGGCCTCGTGCAGGGGTGTCGACTCACGGTCGAGGCCGACGACCGAGACCGGACCCAGGCTCGGGTCGGCGACCACGGCCCACGTCGAGCCGTCGTCGGGGTCGGTGACGGCGAGGGTGTCGCCGCGCGCGACGACGTCGGAGCTGCCCGCGATGCCGGCGACCTCGCCCTCGGGATGCTGGACGGTGGCCGGGTCGATCGGGGACAACGAGCCGCTGCTGCGGTTGAGACCGAGCACGGTCGCGCCGTCCTGGACGACGTCGAGGTCGGCGCCGAGCTCGGCGAACAGCCCACCGTCCATCTGGCCGATGGGCTTGTTGACCCGTCCGAAGTAGCCGTCGGTGTTGCTCGTGACCCAGACCCCGCCGTCGTTGAGCCGGGCCTCGTGGCTGCGGTAGCCGTCGGCCGAGACGGCGATGATGACGACGGTGGTCGCTGCCAGGACGAGGGCGAGCCCGGACGACAGGGCGGTGGCGTGGCCGCTGACGGCGCGCCGGAGCCGGGTTGCGCTGAACGAGCGCACACCCAGACGTCCCACGAGCCGTCTCCCCGTCTCCGTAGAGGGTCCGCCCCGGAGCTCGTCACCGGGGCGATGACGACCGGAGCCGCCCCAGCAGGGTAGATCGCTGCCCCTGCGGCGCCAAATCTCTCACTCCCCCTACCCTCGGGTTTGCGAGTTGCGAGAATGAGTCCGAATTCGTCCGGAAGGGGGCCCTCGGGTGGAGGTGCGCTACACCCCGGGCGACGGCGTCCTCGTCGCCCGCGCCGGACGCTGGCTGTTGCTGGGCGCGGGCCACACACCGCCCCCCACGGCCGTGCTCGACCAGCTCTGGGACGACCTCGGACAGCCGGCAGCCCTCGCCCTCGCGCTCGGCACCGTCGGCCGCCATCTCGAGGGTTCGCCGGTGGCGTGGCTCGACGGCGCCACCGGTGAGCACGTCGCGGAAGGCGGTGCCGCGGTGCAGTGCCACGGCGATCGCTGGGAGCTGAGCGTCGGCCCGCCGCCCGCGGGCGCCTCGCTCCGCCTGGTCGAAGGCGTGGTCGCGGCGGGCGCGCTGCAGGTCACCGGTGCCGTCCCGGTCACCGGCGACGTCCCCAGCCCGGCCGGGCGGGTCATCGACGGCATCCCCGCGGAGATCCTGGACGCGGTGCGGCCCACGCTGCCGGCGCCGGCCGCCGAGGCACCCGTGCCTGAGGCTCTGCCATCCGCGGACGGCGATCACGACCACCACACGCGGAGGCGTTCCACGCCGGCGACCGCGGCAGGCTCAGCCGAGCCCGCCCACCTGGAGCAGTCGACCTCCGACACCGTGCTGGCGGTGCGCTGCCCGCGTGGCCACCTGACGGACCCGCTCGGCGAGGTGTGCCGTGTGTGCGGCGACCCGGTGCCGGCTCAGGAGCCGGCGCGGGTCCTGCGCCCCCAGCTCGGGGTGCTCCGGCTGCCCGACGGTGAGGTCGTCCCCCTCGACCGGCCGGTGGTCCTCGGCCGGCAACCAGCGCCGTCCGGCCCCGGGGACTGGCCCCACCTGGTCCGGCTGCCGCACGACTCGACGTACCTCTCGCGGCGCCACCTGCGCATCGAGCTCGATGGCTGGCACGTGCTGGCCGAGGACCTGGCGTCGCGGGGCGGCACCACGCTCTTCGCGCCCGGCCGCGACCCCGAGAAGATCCGCGCCCACGAGCCCCACCTGCTCGAGGACGGCACCACGCTCGACCTGGCCGGTGCCTACCAGGTCACCTACGTGGCATCCACTCCCTCACGGGAGCGTGACGCCGAATGAGCGGTCCCCGGATCCCGGGCTTCACCTATCTCCAGCACCTCGGCAGCGGCGGCTTCGCCGACGTGTTCCTCTACGAGCAGGAGTGGCCCCAGCAGCGCGTCGCGGTGAAGGTCGTCCGCGCGGGCCTGGCGCTGAGCGACCACGAGAAGTCGCTGTTCACCAGCGAGGGCAACGCCATGGCGCGGCTGGCCGACCACCCCTTCATCGTCGACGTCATCACGGCCGGCGTCACCGACGCCGAGCAGGGCGGCCGGCCCTACCTGGTGATGCGCTACTGCCCGCCGCCCGACCTCGGCGCGCGGGTCCGCGCGCAGCCGATGTCGGTCCCCGAGGCGATCAGCACGGGCATCAAGCTCGCCAGCGCCGTCGAGACCGCTCATCGCGCCGGCATCATCCACCGCGACATCAAGCCGAGCAACGTGCTCGTCACCACCTACCAGGAGCCCGCGCTCACCGACTTCGGCATTGCCGGCCACCTCTCGGAGATCCACCAGGACGCGGAGGTGCGGATCTCCTACCCCTGGGCACCGCCCGAGCTGGTCGACGGCAGGTCCAACGGCAGTGTCGCCTCCGACGTCTACAGCCTCGGCGCGACCATCTGGAACCTGCTCACCGGCCGGTCGCCGTTCGCGATCCCCGGAGGCGACAACTCCTCCCGGAGCCTCACCACGCGGGTCCTCCACGCCCATCCCCCGTCCCTGCAGCGCCCCGACGCGCCCGCGGCGCTCGACCGGCTGCTCCAGCTCTGCCTCGCCAAGCGTCCCGAGCTGCGGCCGCAGAGCGCCCTCGAGCTGGCGCGCGAGCTGCAGCGGATCGAGTCCGCCTCCGGCTATGCCCGTACGCCGATCGCGGTCGCCGGCGACAAGCCGCCCGTCGCCACGGCCGCCCCGGCCCCCGGTGAGGAGGCCACCGCTCTCAAGCCGGTCAGCATCGAGGCGACCGGACCGGTCGTCCCGACCCACCCTGCCGCCACGGAGAAGTCACGACCGCCCGCAGGCCGTGGCCCGGTCGTCTGGGCGGTGCTGGCCGGCGTGGTGCTGATCGCGCTGGCCGGGATCCTGGTCGTGACCCTCGGCGGCGGCGACCGGCCCGAGCCGTCCCCCGAGCTGACGTCGAACCCGTCGTTCACCCCGACCGATGTCGTGCCCGACGCACCCGTGCCGCAGCCCGCGGTCCGCGGCACCCGCGACGGAGATCGCGTGACGTTCACCTGGCGCGTCGTCGGCGGCACCAAGCCGGGCGACACCTGGATCTGGCGTCGTCCCGAGACGGGTGAGTCAGAGCGTGGCCAGGGTCAGGACCTGACGCTGACCGAGCCGGGCCGGGTCTGCCTGCAGGTGCAGCTGATCCGCCGCGGCGAGCAGTCGCCGTCCACCCAGAAGTGCGTGGAGTGAGCCGCGGTCAGTCGTCGTCCCAGTCGCGGCGCGGACCGGTCGCGGCGTCCTGCTCCTTCTGCTCCATCCGGCGCGAAGCCAGCAGCGACCAGACGGCGGTCACCGTCAGGGTGCCGACGATGACGGTGAGCGAGACCCAGATCGGGATCTCGAGCCAGGGATAGTCGAGCGGCTCACCGTCGTTGATGAACGGCGGCATGTACTCGTGGAGGGCGTGGAAGATCAGCTTCACACCGATGAAGGCGAGCAGGAACGCCAGCCCGTAGGACAGGTAGATCAACCGCTCCAGCAGCCCGCCGATGAGGAAGTAGAGCTGGCGCAGGCCCATGAGGGCGAAGATGTTGGCCGTCAGCACCAGGTAGGCCTCCTGGGTGATGCCGAAGATGGCCGGGATCGAGTCGAGCGCGAACAGCAGGTCGGTGGTGCCGAGCGTCAGGATCACGATGAACAGCGGGGTGATGACCCGGACGCCGTTCTCCTTGGTGATGATCTTGCGCCCGTGCCACTCCTTGGTGGCCGGGAACCGCTTCTCCACCCACAGGACCAGGCGGTTCTCCTCGTACTCGTCCTCGTCCTCGGCGCCCTCCTTGGCGAGCTTGACCGCCGTGTAGATCAGGAACGCCCCGAAGAAGTAGAAGATCCAGACGAACTCCTCGATCGCGGCCGCGCCCACCGCGATGAAGATGGCGCGCATCACCAGCGCCATCACGATGCCGATCATGAGCGTGTACTGCTGCAGCTCACGCGGGACGGCGAACTTGCTCATGATGATGATGAAGATGAACAGGTTGTCGACCGACAGCGAGTACTCGACGAGCCAGCCCGCATAGAACTCGCCCGCGTACTGGCCGCCGGAGGTGAGCAGGACCCCGACCCCGAACAGCAGGGCCATGCCGACGTAGATCGAGAGGTAGGCCGCGCACTCCTTCATGCTCGGCTCGTGCGGCCGCCGGCCGACGATCACCAGGTCGAAGGTGAAGATCACCAGCGTCGCCGCGATGGTGACCCACCAGATCCACGGTGCTACGTCCACGTTCCATCCCTCCGCGGTTTACGGTACGGCGGGAGCGCGGCCGGCGCGCCCCTCGCACAGTCTGTCAGTGGCCCCCGAAGGGAACATCGAGCTCCTTGAGCCGTTGCTCGCCGCCGTCGAGCGCGGTGAGCACCCACGCTCCGTCCGGTGTGAGCGTGAAGGTGTGCTCGAAGTGCGCGGCCCAGGTGCCGTCGGCCGTGCCGACCGTCCACTCGTCGGCGAGCAGCTCGGTGCGGTTGCTGCCGAGCGTGACCATCGGTTCCACGGCGAGCGCCAGGCCCCGGACCAGCTTGGGGCCCCGCCCGGGGCGGCCGTAGTTGGGCACGTTCGGCGGCTGGTGCATGGCCGAGCCGATCCCGTGCCCGACGTACTCCTCGAGGATGCCCCAGGAACCGCCAGCCGGGTGCGGCTGGGAGCGCACGTAGGCCTCGACGGCATGGGAGATGTCGGTGACCCGGCCGCCGAGGCGGGCGGCCGCGATGCCGTGCCACAGGGACTCCTCGGTGACCCGCATCAGCTCGGTGACGTCGGCCGGGATCTCGCCGACCGCGACCGTGATCGCGGCGTCGCCGTGCCAGCCGTCGACGATGGCCCCGCAGTCGATGGAGATGATGTCGCCGTCGCTCAGCACGCGGTCGCCCGGGATGCCGTGGACGACCTCGTCGTTCACCGACGCGCAGATGGAGCCCGGGAAGGGCGGGTGGCTGTAGCCCTTGAACGACGGGACGGCGCCCGCGGACCGGATGTGGTCCTCGGCGATCGCGTCCAGCTCGCCGGTCGTGATCCCGGGACGGGTGGACTCACGGAGCAGCTCGAGCGTGCGGCCCACGACCAGGCCGGCCCGTCGCATGACCTCGATCTGCTCCGGCGTCTTGATCTCCACGCCGCGTTCGCGGAAGGACACGTCAGCCCCGCGTCAACTCTGGGGGACCACGTCGAGCGCGTCGAAGATCCGCTTGGTGACCTCGTCGACGGGACCCATGCCGTCGACCTCGATCAGGATGCCGCGCTCGCGGTAGACCCCGATCAGCGGCTCGGTCTGCTCGGCGTAGACCTCCTGGCGACGTCGGATGACCTCTTCGGTGTCGTCGGCTCGCCCGTCGGTCTTGGCTCGCTGCAGCAGCCGCTGGACGAGCTCCTCCGGGTCGACGGTCAGGACCACGGCCGCGTCGAGGCTGTGGCCGGTGGACGCGATCATCCCGTCGAGCTCCTCGACCTGGGCCAGGGTCCGCGGGTAGCCGTCGAGCAGGAATCCTGGCTCGGCATCGGGCTGTTGGATGCGGTTGCGGACCATCTGGTTGGTGATCGAGTCGGGGACGTACTCGCCCTGGTCCATGAACCGCTTGGCCTCGACACCCAGCTCGGTGCCCTCGGACACGTTGGCGCGGAAGATGTCGCCGGTCGAGATGGCGGGGACGCCGAAATGGTCGGCGACCACGTGGGCCTGGGTTCCCTTCCCGGCCCCGGGCGGACCCATCATGATCAATCGCACTAGCGCAGGAATCCTTCGTAGTTGCGCTGCTGGAGCTGGCTCTCGATCTGCTTCACCGTGTCGAGCGCGACGCCGACCATGATCAGGATGGACGTACCGCCGAACGGGAAGTTCTGGTTCGCGTTGATCAGCACGAGGGCGATCAGCGGGATCAGCGAGATCAGACCGAGGTAGAGCGCGCCCGGCAGCGTGATGCGGGACAGGACGTAGGACAGGTAGTCCTGAGTCGGCTTGCCCGCCCGGATCCCGGGGATGAAGCCGCCGTACTTCTTCATGTTGTCGGCCACTTCTTCTGGGTTGAAGGTGATCGACACGTAGAAGTAGGTGAAGAAGATGATGAGCACGAAGAACGTGGCCATGTAGAGCGGGTGGCTGCCCTGGACGAAGTAGTCGTTGAGGATCTCGACCCACTTCGAGCCGCTGTTCTGGTTGAACTGGACCGCCATCGCCGGCAGGTACATCAACGACGAGGCGAAGATGACCGGGATGATTCCGGCCTGGTTCACCTTGAGCGGGATGTAGGTCGAGGAGCCGCCGAACATCTTGCGCCCGACCATGCGGCGCGCGTACTGCACCGGGATCCGGCGCTGCGCCTGTTCGATGAAGATGACGGCCGCGATGATCACGAGGCCGATCACCAGCACGACGCCGAAGGTCCACCAGCCCTCACCGGTGGCCACCGCCCAGAGCGACGACGGGAAGGTCGCGACGACCTGGGTGAAGATGAGCAACGACATGCCGTTGCCGATGCCGTGCTCGGTGATGAGCTCGCCCAGCCACATGATGACGGCGGTGCCGGCGGTCATGGTGATGACCATGATGAGGAAGGTCGAGGTGCTGTTGCTGTGGAGCAGCGGCAGGGTGCAGGCGCCGCCCAGCAGGTCGCCGGAGCGGGCCAGGGCCACGATGCCGGTCGCCTGCAGGACCGCCAGGCCGAGGGTGAGGTAGCGCGTGTACTGCGTGATCTTCGCCTGACCTGCCTGCCCCTCCTTCTTGAGGGCCTCGAGCCGCGGGATGACCACGACCAGCAGCTGCAGGATGATGCTCGCGGTGATGTAGGGCATGATCCCCAGCGCGAAGATCGTCAGCTGGAGCAGCGCGCCACCGGAGAACAGGTTGATCAGGCTGTAGAGGCCGTCGTCCTCGACCGCCCGGAGACAGGTCTGCACGTTGGCGACGTTGACGCCGGGCGCAGGGACCTGGGACCCGAGCCTGAAGACCGTGATGATCATCAGGACGAACAGCAGCTTGCGCCGCAGGTCCGGGGTCTTGAATGCGTTGGCGAACGCGCTCAGCACGACTTCCTCTTTCTCCTGGCTGGATGCGGCTCCCGCCCTGTTGTCACGGGGCGCGACCGGCGTCGGGGAGAGGTACCGGGCAGCCTAACAGGCGGTCCGGCACCCCTTCCGTGTGCGTCAACGGCGACTCAGACGGTCGTCGTGGTGCCGCCGGCGGCCTCGATCTTCTCCTTGGCGGAGCCGGAGAAGGCGTGAGCACTGACGTCGACCTTGACCGACAGATCGCCCTGACCGAGCACCTTCACCGGGTGGCCCTTGCGAACCGCACCCTTGGTGACGAGGTCGTCGACCGACACGGTGCCGCCGTCAGGGAAGAGCTCGTTGATGCGGTCGAGGTTGACGACCTGGAACTCCACCTTGAACGGGTTCTTGAAGCCCTTGAGCTTCGGCAGCCTCATGTGGATCGGCATCTGGCCGCCCTCGAAGGAGGCCGGGACCTGGTTGCGGGCCTTGGTGCCCTTGGTGCCACGGCCGGCGGTCTTGCCCTTGGAGCCCTCGCCTCGACCCACCCGGGTCTTGGCGGTCTTGGCTCCCGGCGCCGGGCGCAGGTGATGCAGCTTGAGCGTCATTTCATTCCACCTCTTCGACCGTCACGAGGTGACGGACGGTCTGGACCATGCCGCGGATCTCGGGCCGGTCCTCCTTGATCACGACGTCGCCGATCCGCTTCAGGCCGAGCGTGCGCAGGGTCTCGCGCTGGTTGGCCTTGCACCCGATCGTCGACTTCTTCTGCTGGACCTTGAGCTGTGCCATCACGCCGTCACCTCTTGCGAGACGCCCTCGGGCACCTCGTCACGCGCCTTGAGCAGCGCGGCAGGGGCGACGTCCTCGACGCGGCGGCCGCGGCGGGCGGCCACGGCCTCGGGCTGCTCGAGCATCCGGAGGGCCTCGACGGTGGCGTGGACGATGTTGATCTGGTTGGACGAGCCGAGCGACTTGCTCAGCACGTCGTGGATGCCGGCGCACTCCAGCACCGCACGCACCGGACCACCGGCGATGACACCGGTACCGGGTGCGGCCGGGCGCAGCAGGACGACGCCCGCCGCCTTCTCGCCCTGGACCGGGTGCGGGATGGTGCCCTGGATGCGGGGGACCTGGAAGAAGTTCTTCTTGGCCTCCTCGACGCCCTTGGCAATGGCGGCCGGAACTTCCTTGGCCTTGCCGTAACCGACACCGACGAGTCCGTTGCCGTCGCCGACGACCACGAGGGCGGTGAAGCTGAAGCGACGACCACCCTTCACGACCTTGGCGACGCGGTTGATCGCGACGACGCGCTCGAGGTACTGGCTCTTCTCCTGCTGGCCACCGCGACCACCGTCGCGGCCACCGCGGCCGCCACCGGCGCGCTGTCCGCGCTGCTGGGATCCGCTCATCAGATAACTCCCTTGAATGTCATGTCTGCCATCAGAAGGTCAGGCCACCCTCGCGGGCGCCGTCGGCCAGGGCCGCGACGCGACCGTGGTACTTGTTGCCGGCACGGTCGAAGACCACGGACTCGACGCCGCTGGCCTTGGCACGCTCGGCGACGAGCTCGCCGACCTTGTGCGCCTTGGCCGTCTTGTCGCCGTCGAGGGAGCGCAGGTCGGCCTCCATCGTCGACGCGGACGCCAGTGTCTTGCCGACCAGGTCGTCGACGACCTGCACGGTGATGTGGCGCGATGACCTCGTCACGACGAGGCGCGGACGCTCCGAGGTGCCCGAGAGCTTCTTGCGGCCACGAACCTGACGACGCAGCCGCGAACGAGTGCGTGCTGCCGTGTGCTTGTGGTGAGAGAGCTTGATGGCCATGGTCACTTACCAGCCTTTCCGACCTTGCGGCGGATGTGCTCACCCGCGTAGCGAACGCCCTTGCCCTTGTAGGGCTCGGGCTTGCGCAGCTTGCGGATGTTGGCCGCGGTCTCGCCGACCAGCTGCTTGTCGATGCCCTGGACGCCGAGCTTGGTCGGGCCCTCCACCGTGAAGGTGATGCCGTCGGGGGCGTCGAACGTGATGTTGTGGGAGTACCCGAGCTGGAACTCCAGCTGGGTGGGGCCCTTGGACAGGACGCGGTAGCCCACGCCGACGATCTCGAGCTTCTTCTCGTAGCCCTCGGTGACGCCGGTGACCATGTTGGCGATCAGGGTCCGGGTCAGCCCGTGCAGCGAGCGGCTGATGCGCTCGTCGTCGGGACGCTTGACCTCGATGACGCCGTCGGTCTTCTCGACGGTGATCGGGGCAGCGACCTGGTGGCTGAGGGATCCCTTGGGGCCCTTCACGGTCACCAGGCGCTCATCGACGGCGACGTCGACACCCGACGGCACCGCGATCGGGAGCTTGCCAATGCGCGACATGCTTCTTCTCTCCTTACGCGTGTAGTCGGGTCACCAGACGTAGGCGAGGACTTCCCCACCCACGCCCTTCTGGTTGGCCTGGCGGTCGGTCAGCAGACCCTGGCTGGTCGAGATGATCGCGACACCCAGTCCGCCGAGCACCTTGGGCAGGCCGGTGCTCTTGGCGTACACCCGCAGCCCGGGCTTGCTGATGCGGCGTACGCCGGCGATCGAGCGCTCGCGGTTGCGGCCGTACTTGAGGGTGATCACCAGCACTCGGCCGGGACCCTCGGTGGCGTCCTCGACCTCGAACGAGGTGATGTAGCCCTCCTGCTGGAGGATCTCGGCGACGCCCTGCTTCAGCTTGCTGTAGGGCATGGCAACGTCGTCGTGGAACGCCTGGTTGGCGTTGCGCAGACGGGTGAGCATGTCTGCGATCGGGTCAGTCATCGTCATGGTTGGTCGTTCTCTCTCTTCTGTGGTTTCCCCAGCAGGGACCTTCAGCGGTTGGTTACCAGGAGGACTTGGTCACGCCGGGCAGCTCGCCACGGTGTGCCATCTCCCGGAGGCAGATCCGGCACAGGCCGAACTTGCGGTAGACAGCCTTGGGACGGCCGCATCGCTGGCAGCGGGTGTAGCCGCGCACGGCGAACTTCGGCTTGCGGGCCGCCTTGACCCTCAGTGCAGTCTTTGCCATGGGTTGGTCGCTCCTTCTTCTCAGCGCTCTGCGAAGGGGAACCCGAGCTGCTTGAGCAGCGCGCGACCCTCGTCGTCGTTGGTGGCAGTGGTCACGACCGTGATGTCCATGCCGCGCGACCGGTCGAGCTTGTCCTGGTCGATCTCGAGGAACATGACCTGCTCGGTCAGGCCGAACGTGTAGTTGCCGCGACCGTCGAACTGCTTCGGCGAGAGGCCGCGGAAGTCGCGGATGCGGGGCAGCGCCAGGGAGAGCAGCCGGTCCAGGAACTCCCACATCCGGTCGCCACGCAGCGTGACGTGGGCACCGATCGGCATTCCCTCGCGCAGCTTGAACTGCGCGATCGACTTGCGGGCCCTGGTCACCATCGGCTTCTGGCCGGTGATGGCGGTGAGGTCCTTGATCGCGCCCTCGATCAGCTTCGAGTCACGCGCGGCCTCGCCGACGCCCATGTTGACCACGATCTTCACCAGACCGGGGACCTGCATGACGTTGGGGATCTCGAACTCGCTCTGGAGAGCGGGCACGATCTCGTCGCGGTAGCGAGTCTTCAGGCGGGGAGTCACCTTCTCCTCGGCCGGGGCCGAGGTCTCCTCGACAGTGGTGTCGGTCATCTCAGATCTCCTTCCCGGTCTTGCGGGACACGCGGACGCTGCGGGTCGAGCTGTAGGTCGAGCCGTCGGGACGGCGCTTGGTGACCTCGTCGCGGCGGAAGCCGACCCGGGTCACGCCGTCACCGTCGACGAGCATCACGTTCGACACGTGGATCGGCGCCTCGGCGGTGATGATCCCGCCGGTGGTGCCGCCGCGGCCGCCCTGGTTGACGACCTTGGTGTGCCGCTTGACGCGGTTGACGCCCTCGACGATCACCCGCTGCTCCTCACGGAGCACCGAGATGACCTTGCCCTCGGCGCCCTTGTCCTTGCCCGAGATGATCCGGACCTGGTCGCCCTTCTTGATGTTCACGGTCTTCTTTCCCTGCTTTGCCATGGTCAGAGCACCTCCGGCGCCAGCGAGATGATCTTCATGAACTTCTTCTCTCGCAGCTCGCGGCCCACGGGGCCGAAGATGCGGGTGCCGCGAGGCTCGCCGTCGGTCTTGAGGATCACCGCGGCGTTCTCGTCGAAGCGGATGTAGGAACCGTCGGCACGGCGGCGCTCCTTGACGGTGCGCACGATCACGGCCTTGACGACTTCGCCCTTCTTCACGTTGCCACCGGGGATCGCGTCCTTCACGGTGGCGACGATGACGTCGCCGATGCCGGCGTAGCGGCGACCCGAACCACCGAGCACCCGGATGCAAAGGATCTCCTTTGCGCCGGTGTTGTCGGCGACCTTGAGCCGCGACTCCTGCTGAATCATCGATTTCTCCTGGTTGTCGTGCTGGTTCTCGTCGCCTCAGCGGCCACGAGCCTGGCCGAACGTGTGGGTTACTTGGCGCGCTCGAGGATCTCGACGACGCGCCAGCGCTTGGTGGCCGACAGCGGACGGGTCTCCATGATCAGGACCCGGTCGCCCATGCCGCACTCGTTCTGCTCGTCGTGCGCCTTGAGCTTCGACGTGCGGCGCAGGACCTTGCCGTAGAGGGCGTGCTTGACGCGGTCCTCGACGGCGACGACCACGGTCTTGTCCATCTTGTCGGACACGATCAGGCCCTCACGGGTCTTGCGCGTGCTGCGGTGCCCCGTGGTCTCGTCGGTGGTCTGCTCACTCATGCTGAAGCCTCTTCCTTGTCAGCCCCGGGGTTGGTGCGGATGCCGAGCTCGCGCTCGCGCACCACGGTGTAGATCCGGGCGATCTCCTTCTTGACCATGCGGAGCCGGCCGTGGCTCTCCAGCTGGCCGGTGGCCGCCTGGAAGCGGAGGTTGAACAGCTCCTCCTTGGCCTCGCGCAGCTTGGTCTCGAGGTCGATGTCAGTCATGTCGTCCAGCTCGTGGGCCTTGACCGTGCCTGCCATCAGAACTCACCTGCTTCACGGGAAATGAACCGGCACTTCATGGGGAGCTTGTGCATCGCGCGACGCATCGCCTCGCGGGCGACGTCCTCGGACACACCGGACAGCTCGAACATGACGCGACCGGGCTTGACGTTGGCGACCCACCACTCGGGCGAGCCCTTGCCGGAACCCATGCGGGTCTCAGCCGGCTTCTTGGTCAGCGGGCGGTCGGGGTAGATGTTGATCCACACCTTGCCGCCACGCTTGATGTGACGGGTCATCGCGATACGCGCGGACTCGATCTGGCGGTTGGTCACGTAGTGACCCTCGATCGCCTGGATGCCGAAGTCACCGAACGCGAGCGTGGTGCCGCCCTTGGCGGTACCGGTCCGCTTGGGGTGGTGCTGCTTGCGGTGCTTGACACGACGCGGCATCAACAACGCTCAGCCCTCCGTTCCGGCAGTGCCGTCGGTGGTGGCAGGCGCAGCTGCCGGGGCGGTCGCCGGAGCGGCCGTCGCCTCGGCGGCCGGGGCCTCGGTGGCCCGGTCGGCGCGCGTCGGGCGCGAACCACGGCTGGGACGCTCGCCACCACGGCTGGGGCGGCCTCCACGACCGGGGACGCCGGCACGGGCAGCGGCCTGTGCCTGGCGCTCGGCACGGGTGCCGGCAACCTCGCCCTTGTAGATCCAGACCTTCACGCCGATCCGGCCGAAGGTCGTCCGGGCCTCGTAGAAGCCGTAGTCGATGTCGGCGCGCAGCGTGTGCAGCGGCACCCGACCCTCACGGTAGAACTCCGTGCGCGACATCTCGGCGCCGTTGAGGCGGCCCGAGCACTGGATCCGGATGCCCTTGGCGCCGGACCGCATCGAGGTCTGCATCGCCTTGCGCATGGCCCGGCGGAACTGCACCCGGCCGGACAGCTGCTCGGCAACGCCCTGGGCGACCAGCTGAGCGTCGACCTCGGGGTTCTTGACCTCGAGGATGTTCAGCTGCACCTGCTTGCCCGTGAGCTTCTCCAGCTCGCCGCGGATCCGGTCGGCCTCGGCGCCGCGGCGACCGATGACGATGCCCGGACGGGCGGTGTGGATGTCGACGCGGACCCGGTCACGGGTGCGCTCGATCTCCACCTTGGAGATGCCGGCCCGCTCCATGCCCTTGGAGAGCAGCTTGCGGATCGCGACGTCCTCACCGACGTAGGACTTGTACAGCTTGTCGGCGTACCAGCGGGACTTGTGGTCCGTGGAGATGCCGAGGCGGAAGCCGTTCGGGTTGATCTTCTGGCCCATCAGGCGGTCCGTCCCTTCTTGGCGGTCTTCTTGGCGGCGGCGACATCGGCCGACTGCACGACCAGCGTGATGTGGCTGGTGCGCTTGAGGATGCGCGTCGCTCGGCCCTGGGCCCGGGGGCGCCAGCGCTTCATCGTCGGTCCCTCGTCGACCTGCGCGACCGAGACGACCAGGTCGGCCCGGTCGAGGTCTTCGGTGGTCTCGGCGTTGGCGATCGCGCTCTCCAGCACCTTGTAGACGGTCTCCGAGGCGGCCTGCGGCGTGAACTGCAGCAGGGCCAGCGCCTCGTCGACGGGAAGGCCGCGGACCATGTCGACGACACGGCGGGCCTTCATCGGGGTGATCCGCACGAAGCGGGCCGTCGCGAAGGCTCCCGGCTGGTCGCCGAGCAGCGTCTCGCGGCGGGCGCTCGTGCGCCGGCGCTCAGTGACACTCATCGGCGGCGTCCCTTCCGGTCGTCCTTCACGTGCCCGCGGTAGGTGCGGGTGGGGGCGAACTCGCCCGAGCTTGTGGCCGACCATCGAGTCGGTCACGAACACGGGAACATGCTTGCGGCCGTCGTGCACGGCAATCGTGTGGCCGATCATGGCCGGCACGATCATCGAGCGACGCGACCACGTCTTGATCACGTTGTGGCTGCCCTTGTCGTTCTCGGCGTCCACCTTCTTGATCAGGTGGTCGTCGACGAAGGGGCCCTTCTTCAGGCTGCGAGGCATGTCGTTTACTTCCTACCCTTGCCGGACTTGCGGCGACGGATGATCTGGGAGTCGGAGGCCTTGCGCTTGCGCGTACGGCCCTCGGGCTTGCCCCACGGGGACACGGGGTGGCGACCACCGGAGGTCTTGCCCTCTCCACCACCGTGGGGGTGGTCGACCGGGTTCATGACGACACCACGCACGGTCGGGCGCTTGCCCTTCCAGCGCATGCGGCCGGCCTTCCCCCAGTTGATGTTCGACTGCTCGGCGTTGCCGACCTCACCGATCGTCGCGCGGCAGCGGACGTCGACGAAGCGCATCTCGCCCGAGGGCATGCGCAGCGTGGCGCGGGAACCCTCACGGGCGACCAGCTGGGCGCTGTTGCCGGCGGAACGGGCGATCTTGGCGCCGCCGCCCGGACGGAGCTCGACGCAGTGGATCGTCGAACCGACCGGGATGTTGCGCAGCGGCAGGTTGTTGCCCGGCTTGATGTCGGCGTGGATGCCCGACTCCAGCAGGGCGCCCTGCACGAGGTCCTTCGGCGCGATGATGTAGCGCTTCTCGCCGTCGGCGTAGTGGAGCAGCGCGATCCGGGCGGTGCGGTTGGGGTCGTACTCGATGTGGGCGACCTTCGCCGGGACCCCGTCCTTGTCATAGCGACGGAAGTCGATGATCCGGTAGGCCCGCTTGTGACCGCCGCCCTGGTGCCGGGTGGTGATCCGGCCCTGGTTGTTGCGGCCGCCCTTCTTGGGGAGCGGACGGGTCAGCGACTTCTCCGGCGTGGTCCGGGTGATCTCGACGAAGTCGGCCACCGAGGAGCCACGACGGCCCGGGGTGGTCGGCTTGTACTTGCGGATAGCCATGTCTGTCTTCCTTCTACTGCGCCGGTGCTCAGGCGCCGAAGATGTCGATGCGGTGGCCCTCAGCGAGGCTGACGATGGCGCGCTTGGTGTTGGCGCGCTTGCCGGTGCCGAAGCGGGTCCGACGGGTCTTGCCCTGGCGGTTGAGCGTGTTCACCGACGTCACCTTGACGTTGAACACCTTCTCGACCGCGATCTTGATCTCGGTCTTGTTGGCGTCCGGGCGCACCAGGAACGTGTACTTGTTGGCGTCGAGGAGGCCGTAGCTCTTCTCCGACACGACCGGCGCGATCAGGATGTCGCGGTGGTCCTTGTGCAGGGTGCTCACTGAGTCGGTCTCCTTCTCCTCGGCACGGGTCAGGCCTGCGGCCTCGGCGTCCTCGACCGACTTGAACCAGAAGTCGGCGGCGGCGGCGTCGTAGCCGGCGTCGTCGGCCTCGCGGTAGACACCGGACTCCTGACCCATGACCTCGTAGCCCTTCGGCGGACGGGGGCTCTTCAGCGGGGCCTTGGCGCCCTGGGGGAGCGTCGGCTCCTCGGTGGCGGCCTCGGTCTCGGTCTCAGTGGCGGCCGGCGCCTTCTCAGCCTCGGCTCAGCCTTCTTCTCAGCCTTCGGCTCGGCCTTCTTCTCAGCCTTCTCGGCCGGAGCGGCACCGCCGGCGTTGCCCACGAACGCGTCGTACGCGCCGCGGGTGAAGACCACGTCGTCGCTGGCGAGCACGTCGTAGGTGTTGAGCTGGTCGACCGCGACGATGTGCACCTCGGCCGCGTTGCGCAGCGAGAGCCAGGTGGCGCAGTCGGTGCGCTCGAGCACGACGAGGTACTTGGTGCGGTCGCTCAGGTCGGCCAACGTGGTCAGCGCCCCGCGGGTCGACGGCTTGTCACCCTCGATCAGCGAGTCGACGACGTGGATCCGGCCGTTGCGGGCCCGGTCGGAGAGGGCACCGCGCAGGGCGGCGGCCTTCATCTTCTTGGGGGTGCGCTGGTCGTAGCTGCGCGGCTGCGGGCCGTGGACGACGCCACCGCCGGCGAACTGCGGCGCGCGGGTCGAGCCCTGACGGGCGCGGCCGGTGCCCTTCTGCTTGTAGGGCTTGCGGCCACCGCCGCGGACCTCGCCGCGGGTCTTGGTGGAGGCGCTGCCCTGGCGGGCCGCGGCCTGCTGGGCCACGACGACCTGGTGGATCAGCGGGATGTTGACCTCGACGTCGAAGATCTCGGCCGGGAGGTCCACGGAGACAGTCTTGGTAGCCATGGTGCTCAGGCCTCCTGGGTGCTCTTGGCGGCGGTGCGGAGCACGACCAGTCCACCCTTGGGGCCGGGAATGGCGCCCTTGACGAGGATCAGGCCCTTCTCGGCATCCACGGCGTGGACGGTGAGGTTCTGGACGGTGACGGTGTCGCGACCCATGCGGCCGGCCATCCGGACGCCCTTGAAGACGCGACCGGGGGTCGCGCAGGCGCCGATGGAACCCGGCTTGCGGTGGTTGCGGTGGGCACCGTGGGAGGCACCGACGCCATGGAAGCCGTGACGCTTCATGACGCCGGCGAAGCCCTTGCCCTTGCTGGTGGCGGTGGCGTCGATCTCGTCGCCGGCGGCGAAGGTGTCGACCCCGAGCTCCTGGCCCACGGCGTACTGGGTGGCGTCGCTGGTCCGGATCTCGACGAGGTGGCGGCGCGCGGTGGTGCCGGCCTTCTCGAAGTGGCCGGCCCGCGGCTTGTTCACCTTGCGGCCCTCGATCTCGCCGTACCCGACCTGGACGGCGTTGTAGCCGTCGGTCTCGGGCGAGCGGACCTGGGTCACGACGTTGGTGCGCGCGTCGATGACGGTGACGGGGACGATGCGGTTGTTCTCGTCCCAGAGCTGGGTCATGCCGAGCTTGGTGCCCAGCAGTCCCTTGACGGTGCGTTCGAAAGTGGCAGTCATCTTGACCTCAGAGCTTGATCTCGATGTCGACGCCGGCAGGCAGGTCGAGTCGCATGAGCGAGTCGACGGTCTTCGGCGTGGGGTCGATGATGTCGATGAGACGCTTGTGGGTGCGCATCTCGAAGTGCTCGCGGGAGTCCTTGTACTTGTGGGGCGAGCGGATCACGCAGTAGACGTTCTTCTCGGTCGGCAGCGGCACGGGGCCGGCGACCTTGGCACCCGTACGGGTGACGGTGTCCACGATCTTGCGCGCCGAGGTGTCGATCACCTCGTGGTCATAGGCCTTGAGCCTGATGCGGATCTTCTGTCCCGCCATAGGTCTCTCTCGTCCTTCTCGTTGTCGGTGCCGCATTGCATTCCGGAACGTCATCCGAGTTGACTCGGTCCCGCCCTGCTGCCAGCCTCCGGGCTCCGACCCCCGAGGTCGGGCGTGTCGCGCTCATCGGACGCAACACAAGACCTGGGGATCCTGCACGGTGTTGGTGGTGCCCAGCGGTTCGCCGGGCCGATCGGGTCTCGCGGTTCGGTGTCGCCGCACGCAGGCAACCACCGATCGATCGTGAGACGCGATTCAGTAGTCAAGCATGTGGCGCACCCCGGCAACCCGGCCGAAGCAACCGCACTATCTTGACAGAACCCTGCGGCGAGCGCCAAATCACGCCCTGCGCGACACCCGTCTCACGCGAACGAGCCCCGTTTCGGGATCAGCAGGCACGCTCCTGCGGCCACCACACAGAGGGCGCCCGCGGTGAGCCAGGCGGTGAAGTAGTCCCCCTGGACGGTGCGGATCCAGCCGGCGAAGCTGCGCCGCGACGCCGGCACCGACCATGTGGGCGGCGAAGACCCAGCCGAACACCACGCCGGATCGCTCGATGCCGAAGTGCTGACGGCACAGCGCGACCGTCGGCGGCACCGTCGCGACCCAGTCGAGGCCGTAGAAGAGGATGAAGACGAAGAGCGTGGGATGGACGTCGGGGCCGAGCAGCCACGGGACCGCCAACAGCGAGAGGCCGCGGAAGAAGTAGTAGCCGAACAGCAGGTAGCGGCTGTCGACCCGGTCGGTGAGCCACCCGCTCGCGACGGTGCCGATGATGTCGAAGATGCCGATCAGTGCGAGCAGGGTCGCGCTGGTCGTCGCCGGCATCCCGTGGTCGTGGGTGGCCGGGATGAAATGGGTGCCGATGAGGCCGTTGGTCGACCAGCCGCAGATCCAGAAGGTGCCGAAGAGGATCCAGAACGTCTTGGAACGGGCACTCTCGCGGAGGGTTCCCAGCGCGAGGGCGGCCGCTCCCCCGGACGGGGGCGCGGCCGGCGCGGGGACCGGCGTGCCCAGCTCCGCGCCGTACGCCGTGGTCCCGACCTGGGCGGGCGAGTCGCGCAGCACCACCCACGTCACCGGCACCAGCAGCAGGGCGAACCCGGCCACGAGGGCGGCAGCGACCCGCCATCCGGGGCCCGCCGCGAGGGCGGCGATCGCCGGGAGGAAGACCAGCTGACCGGTCGAGCTGGCGGCACTGAAGACCCCCACGACCACGCCGCGGTGGCGGACGAACCAGCGGTTGGCGACGATCGCGCCGAACACCAGCGCGAGCGATCCGGTGCCGACCCCGACCGCGAACCCCCAGAGCAGCCACAGCTGCCACGGACTGGTCATCACGAGGGTGAGGCCCGAGCCCGCGGCGACGAGCGCCAGCGCCACCGGCACCACACGGCGCACGCCGAAGCGCTCCATGAGGGCAGCGGCGAAGGGAGCGGTGAGCCCGTAGAGGACCAGGTTGAGGCTGACGGCACCGCTCGTCGTGGCTCGCGACCAGCCGAACTCCTCCTCCAGCGGCACCAGGAGCGCGCCGGTCGACGAGCGGAAGCCGGCCGCCGCGACGAGTGCTGCCATGGTGACCGCCGCGACCCACCACGCCCGATGGACACGGCGTGTCCGGGGCACGGTCATCGACACCGGAGCAGCCTATGCGGCGATCGCCCGAGGCGGTGCGCCGGACGACGAGGCGGCGTACGCTGGAGCGATGGCGGGCATCGTCGAGGGCGTCGCGTTGTGGGTCGTCATGGCCGTCGTGCCGGCGGTCATCCTCGCCACGATGGTGGGCAAGCCCCTGGCGTGGCGCGGTTGGCGGCTCCTGACCCGGCGCCGCCGGCATTCCGTGCCCGCGGAGCCGGCCAGCAGGCCCTGGGAACAGATCGCCGTCGACGCCCGCCGGCTCTCCGAGCGCTACCACCAGGAGGGCATGCGGTTCGCGCAGTACGAGGGCCGGAGGCAGGCCTTCGACCGGATCCTCGCCGAGGCAGCGGCCGCGCTGCAGATCCACCACCTGCTCGACGTCCTCGAGCCCGGACCCGAGCTCGACCACGAGCGCGCGCGCCTCGAGGCCGCGCTGGCGGAGTTCGGCGTGCTCCCTCGACGAGTCGGACCCTAGAGGGGCGTACGCCGGTAGCAGAAGTCGGTGATCGACCGGCCGGCCTCTCGGCCCTTCCGCTCGAACTTCGTGACCGGACGCTCGGCCCACCGCGGCACCTCGCCACCGTCGAGCGTCGGTTCCGCGTCGAGCACCTCACGCATCTGGTCGGCGTAGTCGCCCCAGTCGGTCGCGAGCCGCCAGGCGGCACCGGGTCGCAGCCGGGACGCCGCGAGGGTCGCGAACTCCCGGCCCACCAACCGACGCTTGTGGTGCCGCTTCTTCGGCCAGGGGTCGGGGAAGAACGTCCAGAGCTCGGCCAGTGAGTCAGCCGGCACGAGGTGGGCGAGCGACCACGCCGCGTCGATGGAGCAGAACCGCACGTTGGTCGCGCCCGCCGTCGCCACCTCCGCGAGCCCGGCTGCGATCCCGGGCCGCCACACCTCGAGCGCCAGGACGTCGTGGTCGGGACGCCCGGCGGCCAGCACACCGGTCGCCTCGCCGACCCCCGGCCCGATCTCGACGATCAGCGGCGCCTCACGGCCGAACCAGGCGGTGAGGGAGAACTCCGGGTCATCGACCGCCTCGTCGGGGATGACCCAGCCCGCGGCGTACGCCTCCCAGGCCTCGGCCTGGGTGGGTGTGAACCGGCTGCCGCGTCGGGAGTAGCTCAGCACCTCGCGCATCCGACGCCCGTCGGGCGTCAGCTTCTGGTGAGGGCGCTGGGGGCGGAGGGGCTCGCTCACTGCTCCATCCTCCCCGACCTGGCTCGCGGCCCCTACATTGCTCTCATGATCGACCGGAGCCGGCTGGCATCGCTGCGACAGGACGAGGAACGGCGCTTCGTGGAGCGGCACCCCCGCTCGGCGCGGCTGGCAGGTGAGGCCGAGCGGTCGCTGCTCGCCGGCGTGCCGATGCCGTGGATGACCCGGTGGCCGGGCAGGTTCCCGCTCTTCGTCGAGGGAGCGACAGGGGCGCGGCTGACCGACGTCGACGGGAACGAGTACGTCGACCTGTGCCTCGGCGACACGGGTGCGATGACCGGCCACGGCCTGCCCCAGGTCACCGACGCGATCGCTGCCCAGTCCGGGCGCGGCATCACCACGATGCTCCCCTCCCCCGATGCCGCCTGGGTGGCCGACGAGCTGGCCCGCCGGTTCGGACTGCCGTCGTGGCAGTTCGCGATGTCGGCGACCGACGCCAACCGGTTCGTGCTCCGCTTCGCCCGCCACCTGACCGGGCGACCCCGGATCGCGGTCATGGACTGGTGCTACCACGGCACGGTCGACGAGACGCTCGCCGTGCTCGACGGCGACCGCGTCGTGGCGCGTCCCGGAGGGCTCGGACCGCAGGTGCCGGTCGCCGAGACCACCGCGGTCGTCCCGTTCAACGACGCTGACGCGCTGGACCGCCGGTTGGCCGAGGGCGACGTGGCCTGTCTGCTGATGGAGCCGGCCCTCACCAACATCGGCATCGTGTTGCCGGAGGAGGGCTACCTGAGCGCCGTCCGCGACATCACCCGGCGGCACGGGGTGCTGCTGATCAACGACGAGACCCACACGCTGTGTGCGGGCCCGGGCGGCGCCACGGCGGCCTGGAACCTCGATCCGGACCTGCTGGTCGTCGGCAAGCCGATCGGCGGCGGCGTCCCGGTCGCGGCGTACGGCATGTCGGCCGACGTCGCCGAGCGGCTCTCCGGCCCGATGCGGGGGCACGAGATCGACGTCGCGGGCGTCGGCGGCACGCTGACCGGCAACGCGCTCGCACTCGCGGCCGTCCGGGCCACGCTGTCGACCTGCCTGCGCGAGGAGGACTTCGCCATCGCCGTACCCCTGGCCGAACGGTTCACCGCGGGCGTGATGGGCGTGATCACCGAGCACCGGCTGCCGTGGCACGTGCAACGGCTCGGCTGCCGGGCGGAGTACTGGTTCTGCCCGCCTCCGCGCGACGGGGCGGCGGCAGCCGCTGCCGTCGACGAGGAGCTCGAGGGGTTCCTGCACCTGTGGTGCCTCAACCGGGGCGTCCTGCTCACCCCGTTCCACAACATGGCGCTGTTCAGCCCGCACCACACCACCGCCGACGTGGACCGGCACACCGACGTCTTCGCCGAGGCGGTCGCGTCACTGGTGACCGGCGCCGACTCCGGTCAGCCCTCCAGACCGGCCGCCTCCTGACCGGCGGCCACACAGAAGTGGTTGCCGTCGGGGTCGGCGAGGGTGACCCACCGGAAGTTCTCGTCGCCCCGCCGCCCCACGAGGGAGGCGCCGGCAGCCAGCAGCCGGTCGACCTCGCCGTCGACGTCGTCGGCGGTGAGGTCGAGGTGGACCCGGTTCTTGCCGGGGGTCGGGTCGTCGACCTTCTGGAAGGCCAGCAGGGCTGGCAGCCCGCCACCGGCCAGGATGAGGTAGCTGCCGTCGAAGTCCTGCACCACGGCCGACCCGGTCTGGTCGGCCCACCACCCCGCGAGGCCGGTGGCGTCGGTGGTGTCCATGGTGATCATGCCCAGTGTCAGTGTCATGGGGCGACCGTAGTCATGCGGTCCGACAGCGAGGCTGGGTCCGGTGGTTGAGGTGTGAGGAGCGTCAGCGACGAGCCTCGAAACCCCCGGACCCGCCGCCTTGATCGAGGCTGTGGAAGAGCCCGGTTTCGCCGGTGGGGTTGTCAGTGGGTCCGGCTTGAATGGACCCATGACCAGCACCACGACCGTCGAGGTTCCGGACACCGCGTCCGGGGTGCTGGCGGTTGCGCGGGCCAGGCGTGCGGCAGCCGATCGGGCCGAGGCTGACCTGCTCGGTTTGGCGGTGCAGTGGGCGGTGATCCACCCGGCCGAGACCCTCGATGATGCGGAGACGTTCCGGCTCCGATCCGGCGGCGGAGACCGGGGTCCCGTTGGCGGGTCCGGGGGCGCCGCTGGTGGCGGAGTTCAGTGTGGCGGAGTTCGCGGCCGCGGTCGGGATCGGCACCGAAGCGGGGAAGTACTACCTCGGTCACGCCCTGGAGCTGCGCTACCGGCTCCCGAAGCTCTGGGCGCGGGTCGTCTCGGGTGAGCTGGCGGCGTGGAAGGCGCGGCAGGTCGCCCACGAGACCATCGGCCACTCCCTGAGCGTGGAGGCCGCTGGGTTCGTCGACACCCACGTGGCACCGGTCGCGCACCGGATCCGCCCCACCCAGCTCGCGAGGCTGGTCGACGAGGCGATCGGCCGGTTCATGCCCGACCTGGCCGAGCAGCGCCGCCGTGACGCGGCTGACGGTCGTCACTTCACCATCGACCACGACCACGTCTCCTTCGCCGGCACCTCGTTCGTGTCCGGGGAGCTGGACCTGGCCGACGCCCTCGACCTCGACGACGCCATCCGGGCCATCGCGGGTGACCTGGCCGACCTGGGGTGCGAGGAGCCGCTGGACGTACGACGTTCCCTGGCCGCCGGCGAACTCGCCCGCCGCCAGCTCGCCCTCGACCTGGGCGCCACCGACGGACGAGGGTGAGGGCGACGGCGAGGGTGCCGGGGGTTTCGAGGCTCGGCCGCGGGCGGCCTCGCACCTCAACCACCGGCCCGACTCGGAAGACGCGTCGGGTGGTGCTCCACGTGCACCTGTCTCAGGCCGCGATCGATGGCTCCGACCACGTCGGTCGGGTGGAGAACACGCGGACCCCGGTCACCGCCGACCAGATCCGTGAGTGGTGCGGCCACCCCGACACCCGGCTGACCGTGAAGCCGGTCATGGACCTCGACGGATCACGTCAACGTCGACGCCTACGAGATCCCCGACCGGATCGCCGAAGCCGTCGCGCTCCGCGACCACTCCTGCGTCTTTCCCTGGTGCACCCGACCGGCCCGCACCCTGCGGCCCGACGAACACTCCGCCGACTGCGACCACGTCATCCCATGGCCCCGGGGCCAGACCTGCACCTGCTCAGACTCGCACCCTTGTGCCGCACCCACCACCGCCTCAAGACCCACTGCGGCTGGACGCTACACCACCCTCGACCCCGGCACCTACCTCTGGTCGTCCCCCCACGGCTACCAGTACCTCCGCGACCACCACGGCACCCTCGACGTCAGCCCCGATCGACGACTCACGCGCCGCCCTCCTCGAGATTGACCCCGCCCCACACCCCGCAGATCCTGCGGGGTCCTCGGCATGCGTCCCGGCGCCAGCCTCACGCTGGTTCCCCCGGAACGACGAAGCCCCCGAGCCGATGGCTCGGGGGCTTCGTGCTGGTCGTGCTTCGGAGCGACCGGGTCTCGATACGCGGGTCGCGACTTCGCATGCTCAGTCGCGCCGCTACTCGACCTGGCGCTTTATCCCAGCCTTCGCAAGCTCAGGCTGGGCGCGCTCACTTCGTGATCTTGGTGACCCGTCCGGCGCCGACGGTGCGGCCGCCCTCGCGGATCGCGAAGCGCAGTCCCTCGTCCATGGCGATCGGCTGGATCAGCTCGACCGTCATCTCGGTGTTGTCGCCCGGCATGACCATCTCCTTGCCGTCAGGCAGGGTGACGACGCCGGTGACGTCCGTGGTGCGGAAGTAGAACTGCGGACGGTAGTTGTTGAAGAACGGCGTGTGACGGCCGCCCTCCTCCTTCGAGAGGATGTAGACCGAGGCCTCGAAGTTGGTGTGAGGCGTCGTGGTGCCCGGCTTGACGACGACCATGCCGCGCTCGACGTCCTCGCGCTTGGTGCCGCGGAGCAGCAGGCCGACGTTCTCACCGGCCTGGCCCTCGTCGAGCAGCTTCCGGAACATCTCGACGCCGGTCACGGTCGACTTCTGGGAACCCTCGCGGATGCCGACGATCTCGACCTCCTCGTTGATCTTCACGATGCCCCGCTCGATGCGGCCCGTGATGACGGTGCCGCGACCGGTGATCGTGAAGACGTCCTCGACCGGCATCAGGAACGGCTTGTCGGTCTCGCGCTCGGGAGTCGGGATCGACTCGTCGACGGCGTTCATCAGCTCGATGATCGACTCGCCCCACTTGGCGTCGCCCTGGAGCGCCGGGAAGGCAGCCACCTGCACGACGGGGATGTCGTCGCCCGGGAACTCGTACTCGGAGAGGAGCTCGCGCACCTCCATCTCGACGAGCTCGATGAGCTCCTCGTCGTCGACCATGTCGCACTTGTTGAGCGCCACGACCAGGGCCGGCACGCCGACCTGGCGGGCGAGCAGCACGTGCTCACGCGTCTGCGGCATCGGGCCGTCGGTGGCGGCGACCACGAGGATCGCGCCGTCCATCTGGGCCGCGCCGGTGATCATGTTCTTGATGTAGTCGGCGTGACCGGGGCAGTCGACGTGGGCGTAGTGACGCGCCTCGGTCTGGTACTCGACGTGCGCGATCGAGATCGTGATACCGCGCTGACGCTCCTCGGGAGCCTTGTCGATCTCGTCGAACGCCGACGCGTCGTTCAGGTCCGGGTGCTTGTCGTGCAGCACCTTCGTGATCGCCGCGGTCAAGGTGGTCTTGCCGTGGTCGATGTGACCGATCGTGCCGATGTTGACGTGCGGCTTGGTCCGCTCGAACTTCGCCTTAGCCACGGTGGGCTCCTCCTGGTGTGGTGGTTACTTGACTCGTTGGTGTTTTGGCCGAGGGTCGCAGGATGCTACTCGCCGCGAACCTTCTTGACGATCTCGTCGGCGATGTTCGAGGGAACCTCGGCGTACGAGTCGAACTCCATCGAGTACGAGGCCTGACCCGAGGTCTTGGACCTCAGGTCGCCAACGTACCCGAACATCTCGGACAGCGGCACGAGGGCATTGATGACCATGTCCCCGTGACGCTCCTCCTGGGCCTGGATCTGCCCACGGCGGCTGTTGATGTCGCCGATGACGGTCCCGAGGAAGCTCTCGGGCGTGATCACCTCGACGGCGAACATCGGCTCGAGCAGGACGGGCTTGGCCATCCTGGCGGCTTCCTTGAAGGCCTGGTTTCCGGCGATCTTGAAGGCCAGCTCCGAGGAGTCGACGTCGTGGTAGGCGCCGTCCTCGAGGGTGAACTTCACGTCGACCATGGGGTAGCCGGCGAGCACGCCGAACTCCATGGCGTCCTGGCCGCCCTGGTCCACCGAAGGGATGTACTCCTTCGGCACCCGGCCGCCGCTGACGTTGTTGGCGAACTCGTAGCCAGCGCCGACGCCGGTCTCGGGGTCGATGTTGGGACCCAGGGAGATGACGACCTTGGCGAACTGGCCGGAGCCACCGGTCTGCTTCTTGTGGGTGTAGCTGTGCTTGGTGACCTCCTTGCGGAGGGTCTCGCGGTAGGCGACCTGCGGCTTGCCGACCGTGGCCTCGACCCGGAACTCACGCTTCATCCGGTCGACGAGGATCTCGAGGTGGAGCTCGCCCATGCCGGCGATGATCGTCTGCCCGGTCTCCTCGTCGGCCTTCACCGTGAAGGTGGGGTCCTCGTCGGAGAGGCGCTGGATCGCCATGCCGAGCTTCTCCTGGTCGCCCTTGGTCTTGGGCTCGATGGCGACCTCGATCACCGGGGCCGGGAAGGTCATCGACTCCAGGACGACCGGGTTCTGCTGGTCGCACAGGGTGTGGCCGGTCTTGGTGTCCTTCAGGCCCATCACGGCCACGATCTGGCCGGCGCCGACCGACGCGATCTCCTCACGCTTGTTGGCGTGCATCTGGTAGACCTTGCCGATCCGCTCCTTGCGCCCGGTCACCGAGTTCATGACCGACGAGCCGGCCTCGAGCTTGCCGGAGTAGACGCGGACGTAGATCAGCTTGCCGAGGTGGGGGTCGGAGGCGATCTTGTAGGCCAGGCCGGAGAACGGCTCGTCGTCGTTGGGCTGGCGCTCGATCTTCTCGTCCTCGTCCTTGACCGAGTGACCGACGATGGCGTCGATGTCGAGCGGGCTCGGGAGGAACTTGACGACCGCGTCGAGCAGGGGCTGGACGCCCTTGTTCTTGAACGCGGTGCCGCAGAGGACCGGGTTGAGCTTGTCGGCCAGGGTGGCGCGCCGGATCGCCGTCTCGAGCTCCTCGACGGTGAACGACTCGCCGTCGAGGTACTTCTCCATGACGTCGTCGTCGGCCTCGGCGAGGGTCTCGAGCAGCTTCTCGCGGTACTCGTCGACCTGGGCCTGCATCTCGGCCGGGATCTCCTCGACCTCGTAGTCCTCACCCATGGTGGTCTCGCCGCGCCAGGTGAGCGCGCGCATGCCGACCAGGTCGACGACGCCCAGGAAGTCGGACTCGGCGCCGATCGGCAGCTGGAGGACCAGCGGGGTGGAGTTGAGGCGCTCGACCATCATGTCGACGCAGCGGAAGAAGTCGGCGCCGGTGCGGTCGAGCTTGTTGACGAAGCACATGCGGGGAACGGAGTACTTGTTGGCCTGGCGCCAGACGGTCATCGTCTGCGGCTCCACGCCGGCGACGCCGTCGAAGACCGCGACCGCGCCGTCGAGCACCCGCAGCGAGCGCTCGACCTCGGCGGTGAAGTCGACGTGACCGGGGGTGTCGATGATGTTGATCTGGTGGTCCTTCCACCAGCAGGTCGTCGCGGCGGACGTGATCGTGATGCCGCGCTCCTGCTCCTGCTCCATCCAGTCCATCGTGGCCGCGCCCTCGTGGACCTCACCGATCTTGTAGGTGATGCCGGTGTAGAAGAGGATGCGCTCGGTGGTGGTGGTCTTGCCGGCATCGATGTGCGCCATGATGCCGATGTTGCGGACCTTGTTGAGGTCCGTGGTGATGTCGACAGCCACTGTCGTCAGCGTCCCTTAGAAAGTCGTCGTGAGGTGGTCGGCGGGCAGCCACGGTCGTGGCCACCCGCCGTACGTCACCAGCGGTAGTGGGCGAAGGCCTTGTTGGACTCGGCCATCTTGTGCGTGTCCTCGCGCTTCTTCACAGCGGCACCGAGGCCGTTGGAGGCGTCGAGGATCTCGTTCATGAGGCGCTCGGACATCGTCTTCTCGCGACGGTCGGCGGCGTAGCCGACGAGCCAGCGCAGCGCGAGCGTGGTGCCGCGCGTGCCCTTGACCTCGATCGGGACCTGGTAGGTCGCACCGCCGACGCGGCGGGACTTGACCTCGATCGCCGGCTTGACGTTGTCGAGAGCACGCTTGAGCGTGACCACGGGGTCGGTGCCGGTCTTGTCGCGGCAGCCCTCCAGCGCGGTGTAGACGATGCGCTGGGCGACCTGCTTCTTGCCGTCCTTGAGCACCTTGGAGACCAGCTGGGTCACCAGCTGCGACCCGTAGACCGGGTCGACGTCGATCGGCCGCTTGGGAGCGGGACCCTTGCGCGGCATATCAGCTCTTCTCCTTCTTCGCGCCGTAACGGCTGCGCGCCTGCTTGCGGTTCTTCACGCCCTGGGTGTCGAGCGTGCCGCGGATGATCTTGTAGCGGACACCGGGCAGGTCCTTCACACGACCGCCACGCACGAGCACGATCGAGTGCTCCTGCAGGTTGTGTCCGACGCCCGGGATGTAAGCGGTGACCTCGACGCCGCTCGACAGGCGCACGCGGGCGACCTTGCGGAGGGCGGAGTTCGGCTTCTTCGGGGTGGTGGTGTAGACGCGGGTGCAGACGCCGCGGCGCTGCGGAGATCCCTTCAGGGCAGGCGTCTTGTTCTTCGACACCTTGTCCTGGCGGCCCTTGCGGACCAGCTGATTGATGGTGGGCACCTGGGTGGTTCCCTTTCTTTGCCTTGATCAGTGGCCGGCACGGTGCCGGGCACGGGGTTCTGCCTGTCGTTGCTGTGCCTGTGGTGTGAGCGCCGACGGAGGCCTACGTGGGTCCGGGCGCGCGCAACGGTCTGGTCGTCCCAGACACGAGGATCGATGCTACTCGGCGCCCACACGGGGGTCAAAACGGCGGACGGGCGCTGCCCTAGCCTGCGACGGGCACCGGAACCGGCTCGTCACGGACCTGCTCGTCACGCTCGACGCGCGCGCGCTGGGCGCGCAGGTAGAGGGCACTCGAGGCGAGTACGCCGAGGGCGGTCATCGCGCCACCGACCAGCAGCGTCCAGCGGGCGCCGGCCATCTCGCCGATCCACCCGATGAGGGGCGCGCCCAGCGGCGTACCGCCGATGAAGATCATCATGTAGAGCGCCATCACCCGACCGCGCATCCCCGCGTCGGTGTGGAGCTGCACGAAGGTGTTGGCGGCGGTGATCATCGTCAGCGCGCTCAGACCGAGCAGCGGGGTCATCAGGGCGAACGTGAGGTAGCTCGGCATCAGCGCCGCGACGATCTCGAGTCCCGCGAACGCCAGTGCTGCGCCGATGACCAGCCGGTGCCGCACCCGAACCCGTCGGGCAGCCAGCAGCGAGCCGGTCAGCGAGCCGACAGCGAGGAACGTGCCGAGCAGGCCGTACTCGGTGGCGCCCTTGCCGAACACCTCGGTCGCCATCAGGGCGGAGGTGAGCTGGAAGTTGAGGCCGAAGGTCCCGGCGAAGAAGACGATCGCCATGATCAGCATCAGGTCGGGACGGCCCAGCACGTAGCTCACCCCGGCGCGGATCTGGCCGGGCTCCCGCCGCACCAGCTCGGGGGTGTCGAGCGCCCGCCCGTCGAGCGAGCGCAGCGTGAGGACCGGGGCGATGTAGGTGACGGCGTTGATCAGGATCACCCAGCCGGTCGCGACCACGCCACCGCCGAGAGCCGCGATCAGGACGCCGGCGACCGCCGGGCCGACGAGGCGGGCGGCGTTGAAGCTGGCGGAGTTGAGGCCGACGGCGTTGGTCAGGTCGTCGGCGTCGACGATCTCGGACACGAAGCTCTGCCGGGCCGGTGCGTCGAAGGCGGCGGCCGTGCCGAGCACGAAGGCGAGGACGTAGACGTGCCAGATCTGGGCGGTGCCGGTGACGGCGAGCAGGCCGAGCACGAGGGCGGGCAGGGCCATGCCGATGTTGGTGAGCTGGAGCAGGCGCCGCTTCGGGATGCGGTCGGCGACGAGCCCGGCGAGCGGGGAGAGCAGCAGGAACGGGAGGAACTGGAGGCCGGTGGTGATGCCGATCGCGGCGCCACTGTTGGCGGTGAGCTGCAGCACCAGCCAGTCCTGGGCGACCCGCTGCATCCAGGTGCCGGTGTTCGACACGACACCGCCGGCGGCGTAGCGGCGGTAGTTCGGGTTGCGCAGGGAGCGGAACGTGGGACTCAACTAGAGGAGAGCCTTTCGAGGATCGGAGCCGCCTCACGGAGGACGGCGCGTTCGTGGGGAGTCAGGTCGGAGAGCCGGCGGGCCAGCCAGGCGTCACGGCTGCGCCGGTCGGCGAGGACGGTGGCCTTGCCGGTCTCGGTCAGGCCGACCACGACCTGGCGGCCGTCGGTGTCGTGACGGCGACGTACGACGTGGCCAAGCTCTTCGAGGCACGTGACGGTGCGCGTCATCGACGGGGGCTGGACCAGCTCGAGGGTGGCCAGCTCGCCGACGGTCAGCTCGCCGTGGCGGTAGAGGGAGCCGAGCACGGCCATCGCGCCGAGGCTCAGCTCGTTGTCGGGGTGGCGCTCGTTGGCGAGTCGCCGGCGCAGCCGCATGACCGAGAGCCGGAGCTGGGAGGCCAGCCCGGCGTCCGTACGCGCTGCCTTCTCGACCGTGGGAACCATATCGTTAGCATAACTCATTACCTTTGCTAACTATTCCGGCACATGACGAGGCCGCGGGGGCACGCAGTGCCCGGTCAGGTCAGGTGAGCCAGGCCGTCAGGGGGTGGATCGCGAAGTAGAGGACGAACAGCGCGGCCACCACCCACATCAGGGGGTGGACCTCGGTCGCCTTGCCGCGCACGACCTTGATCAGCACGAAGGCGATGAAGCCGGCGCCGATGCCGACCGAGATCGAGTAGGTGAACGGCATCAGCACGATGGTCAGGAACGCCGGGATGGCGATCTCGAGGTCCTCCCAGTCGATGCCGCTGGACCTGCTGCATCATCAGGAAGCCGACCAGCACGAGCGCCGGAACCGCCGCCTCGTTCGGGATCGATGCCCACCACGGGCGAGAAGAACATGGCCAGCAGGAAGAGCACGCCGGTCACGACGCTGGCCAGGCCGGTGCGGGCGCCCTCGGCGACTCCGGAGGCGGACTCGATGTAGGACGTGTTGCTGGACACCGAGGCCGCGCCTCCGGCGACGGCGGCCAGCGAGTCGACGATCAGGATCCGCTGGGTGTTCGGCGGCATGCCCTCCTCGTCGAGCAGCCCGGCCTCGGCGCCGATCGCGGTCATCGTGCCCATCGTGTCGAAGAAGTCGGAGAGCAGCAGCGTGAACACGAACAGCGCCGAGATGACGATGCCGGCGTTCTCCCACGAGCCGAGCAGGTTGAAGTCGCCCAGGAGCTGGAGGTCGGGCATGCCGAAGATGTCGTCCGGCCAGGCCGGGACGTTGAGGTTCCAGCCGACCGGGTTGACCACGTCGCCGGCGAACGTCGGGCCGATGTCGGCGACCTGCTCGACGATGATGGACACCACGGTCATCACGACGATCGAGATCAGGATCGCGCCCTTCACCCCGCGTGCGTACAGCGAGAACATCAGCACCAGCCCGAGGCAGAACACCGCCACCGGCCAGCCCTGGAGCTGTCCGCCGATGCCGAGCTCGACCGGGACCGGGCCCGCGCCGGTACGGCGCACGAAGCCGGCGTCGACCAGGGCGATGATCGTGAGGAAGAGGCCGATACCGACCGAGATCGCGATCTTGAGCTGCTGCCGGGACCGCCTTGAAGACGGCCTCCCGGAAGCCGGTGAGCACCAGCACCAGGATGATCAGGCCCTCGAGCACGACCAGGCCCATGGCGTCGGCCCAGGTCATCTGGCTGGCGATCGAGAACGTGACGAAGGCGTTGAGCCCGAGGCCGGTCGCGAGCGCCAGCGGGAAGTTGGCGACCGCGCCCATGAGGATCGTCAGCACGCCGGCCACGAGGGCGGTGGCGGCGCTGATCGCCGCGAAGTCGCCGCCGGCCGAGCAGGTCGCCGTTGATGTCGGCGCCGCTGAGCAGGATGAGCGGGTTGAGCACGATGATGTAGGCCATCGTCAGGAACGTGACGACGCCGCCGCGGACCTCCCGACCGACGCGTCGAGCCGCGCTCGGTGATCTTGAAGAAGCCGTCGAGTCCGCCGGCGGGACGCCGGGTGCCGGCACCCTCGCCGGTCTTGGTGTTCTCGCTCACGCCGGCAGCATGCCAGAGCGCCGCCCCGCCGCGGGAGAGGCGCGGGCTATCGTGGTCGCGTGGAGCTCCGCGACGACCAGCCGATGAAGCACGAGATCGGCAACCGCACCTACATCGTCGCCGACGTCGAGCCGCTCGACGTCGACGGCGTGCGCACCGTCGAGGTCGGCTCCGCCCTCTGGCTGATCGGGTTCGTCGCCCTGCTCCCCTTCTACGGCGAGCTGCAGGACAACGGCCGCGTCTGGTGGCTCTGGACCTGCCTGGCCGGCTTCGGGCTCGGGCTGTTCGGGCTGGAGTACTGCCGACGCCGCCGCAAGGCCCGCGCCGAGCGGGACTCGACGTCTGCACGATGCCGCGCCGACGCCGAGGCCCGCCACCGACCCGGTGGGCGCTGGCCGGGAGTCCGGCCCAGGGGTACGGCGAGCACTTCGCCCGGCTCGTCGCGGACGGGGAGGACATCGACGGCGAGGCCCGGCTGGCCGACGCCCTCGCGCCACGCGGCGCGCGGATCCTCGACGTCGGCTCCGGCATGGGTCGGGTGGCGGACGCGCTGCGGCGCGCGCGGCCACGAGGTCGTCGCCACGGAGCCCGACCCGAGCCTGCGGGCCCAGTCGCTCGCGACGTACCCCGACCTGGCGGTGCTGCCGCACGAGGCACTCGACCTCGACCCCGCCGAGCACGGCCGCTTCGACCTGGTCGTCGCCGTCGGCAACGTGATGGTCTACCTCGGCGAGGGCACCGAGCGGGCGGTGCTGACCCGGCTGCGCGAGCTGCTCGCGCCCGGGTGGCCGCGTGCTGGCGGGCTTCCACCTCACCGCGGTGATGAGCGGCAGCCGGACCTACCCGGCCGACGAGTTCGTGGCGGACGCCGCCGCGGCCGGACTCGTCGTGGACCAGCGGTTCGGGACCTACGAGCTGCACCCGCCCGTGGCCGACTACGCGGTGTGGATCCTGTCGGCCGCGCGGCTGACGGCCGGTCAGAGGATCTCGAACCCGTCGTCGCCCAGCGTGTCGTAGACGTGCTCGGGCAGCGGCTGCGGCTCGTGCTTCTTGGCGAGCTGCACCTCGGAGTGGGCGCCGCAGCCGTGGTCGAGGGACACCACCCGGCCGTCGTCGTTGGCGTTGCCGTTGGCGCAGACGCCGAAGGTCTCCGACGAGCGGGCCGGCCAGCCGCATCAGGAAGCCGCAGGTCGAGCAGACGTCGGGCGCCGACTGGGCGAGCGGCGAGGCCGGGCCGCCGTCGCCGTCGTACCAGCGCTCGGCGGCGAGGTCGCGCCCCTCCAGGCGAGAGCGTGCGGACCCGGCCGAGGCCGAGCTCCTGGGCGACCTGGCGTACCTGCGCCTTGTCGTCGGTCGTCGAGCGGGTCGTCGCCGAAGGAGTAGGTCGGGACCAGCCGCGGGTCGTCCTCCTCGACGGGAAGCAGGTCGCCCGGCGAGAGGTCGCCCGGCTTGACCCGCTCCTTGTAGGGCACCCACTCGGGCGCGACGATCGCCTCGTCGCCGGGGACCAGCACGATCTCGTCGACCGTGACGCCCTTCTGGCGGCTGGCGCGGGCCACGGTGACCGACCAGTGCCACCCGGCGTAGCCCCGACGGGTGCAGGCGAACAGGTGGGTGACCAGCCGCTCGCCCTCGACGACGTGGCCGAGGTGGTCGCCGACGTCGGCGGGGTCGGCCTCCTCGAGCAGCGCGGCGCGCGCCGCATCGATCGCCTGGACGGCGACGCTGTCGGCCTTGCTGCGCAGGGAGGGGGTCACGCTGCGCATCATCGACAAATCACCGGCTTCCCTGTCAGGTCGGGGCGCCGAACGTCTCGCCGTGGGCGGCATTGGGCAGGATGGGGGCATGACCGAGCAGCGACCCGACGACGCGACGCGAGGCCGCCCGCGCCCCGGTCTCGGGCGAGGAGCGCGCGGTCGGTGTGGCGCGGGCTGCGGGACGGCGCGACGCGCGGGCGGCCCGGATGACGAGTCGGGCCAGCCGGTTCACGGTGCGCCAGGCGCAGCGGGCCTCCGAGGCCGAGGGCGCCGGCGAGTCGGGGCTGTCCCGGCTGATCCAGATGCACTTCTTCAACACCGCCGGCGACGCGGCGGTGGCGATCTCGCTGGCCGGCTCGCTCTTCTTCCAGGTGCCGTCGGGCGAGGCGCGCGGCCAGGTCGCGCTGTTCCTGGGGCTGACGATGCTGCCCTTCGCCATCGTGGCGCCCCTGATCGGGCCGTTCCTCGACCGCTTCGCCCACGGCCGGCGCTGGGCCATCGGGGCGACCATGGCGATCCGGGCCTTCCTGTGCTGGGCCCTGGCCACCTCCGTGACCGGTGACTCGCCGTGGCTGTTCGCGGCGGCGCTGGGGGTCCTGGTGTCGTCCAAGGCGTACGGCGTCACCCGTGCCGCGGCGGTCCCCCGGCTGCTGCCGCGCGACTTCACGCTGGTGCGCGCCAACGGCCGGGTGTCATGGCCGGGACCGTCGGCGCGACGGTGTCGGCGCCGATCGCCATCGCTGCTCTCCCTGATCGGGCCGGAGTGGTCGCTGCGCTACGCCTTCGCGTGTTCATCATCGCCACCGTCTGCGCCATCCGGCTCCCCGAGCAGGTCGACTCCTCGGCCGGCGAGGACGAGCTGGTGCTGCGCGGCTCGGAGGCGACCACCAGCCGTCGCGGGACGGGCCAAGGTCCGGATCCCGCCCGCGGTCGCCTTCGCCCTGCGCGCCAACTGCGGCCCGCGCTGGCTGTCGGGCTTCCTGATCATGTTCATGGCGTTCCTGCTGCGCGAGAACCCACCCGCCTCGGTCCTGCGGGCCGAGGTCCTGATCGGTCTGGTCATCGGCGCGGCCGGCGCCGGCAACGCCCTCGGCATCCTGCTGGCCTCGCTGCTCAAGCGGATCAACCCGGCGGTGACCGTCGTGCTCGCGCTGGTCACCGTGGCCGCGGTGACCCTGGTCTGCACCCTGTTCTACGGCGTGCTGCCGCTGGTCCTGCTCGGGCTGACCGCGGGCCTGGCCCAGTCGCTGGCGAAGTTCTGCCTCGACGCCACCATCCAGCGCGACGTCCCGACCCGGGTGCAGGCCAGCGCGTTCGCCCGCAGCGACACGACCCTCCAGCTGGCGTGGGTCATCGGCGGCTTCGTCGGCATCGCGCTCCCGCTCGACCCGGCCCGGCTCGGGCTCGGGGTGGCGGTCGCGGTGCTCACCGCCTGGGCGGTGTTCGTGCTGGCGCAGCCGACGCTCGGAGGGCGTCCGCACCGGCGCTACGGCTGACGCCCGTGATGCTCGAGGATGCCTAGAGCTCGAGCTCGTCGGCCAGGGCGCGCAGCAGCTTCGCGGTGGGCCGGGCGGTCTTGCGCTCGGGGTGGCGGCCGCGGCGGTAGCTCTCGCCGACGCCGTCGAGCAGCCGGATCGTGTCCTCCACGATCGTCACCATCTCCTCGGGCTGCTTGCGCCGGGCGTGCGACTGGTTGCGCTGGACCGACGGCGGGCGCGTCGAGGAGGCGGACCTGCAGCGCCTGGTCGCCGCGCCGGCCCTGGGCGATGCCGAACTCCACGCGGGCGCCGTTCTTCAGCGTCGTGACGCCCTCGGGCAGCGCGTCGGCGTGCACGTAGACGTCGGGGCCGTCCTCCTGGGACAGGAACCCGAATCCCTTCGCGGGGTCGAACCACTTCACCTTGCCGCTCGGCACGCCACTGACCTTTCGTCCTGCCGCGGCCGTTCGCCGCGGCGGCGACCAACGATAGTCCGCGCCCTCGAGGCCGGCCAAGCGGGTATCGCCGGGACCGGCGTCAGCCGGCACCCACGGGCAGCACGACCCGGAACCGGGAACCCCGTCCCGGCTCGGAGTCGACGCCACCGTGCCGCCGTGCGCCTCCACGATCGAGTCGACCAGGGCCAGCCCCAGGCCGGCACCGGGCACCTCGGACTCCGTGGCCTGGTGGGTGCGGAAGAACCGTTCGAAGACCCGGCGCGTGGTCGTCGTCGTCGATGCCGCAGCCGGTGTCGGTGACGTCGAAGGTGACTGGCGTGGCGCTGGCGGCGACGCTCAGCTCCACCCGCCCACCGTCGGGCGTGAACTTCACGGCGTTGCGCGAGCAGGTTGACCAGCACCCGCTCGAGCTCGGCCTCGTCTCCCCACAGCGCGACGCCGGCGGGTGCCGGCATCGGGGAGCAGCAGGTCGACGTGGCGCCCGACGAGCAGGCGACAGCGCGCGATCACCCACGCGACCCAGCAGCCCCAGCAGGTCGACCGGGTCGCGCTGGGTCTGGAACTCGTGAGCGTCGACCCGCGAGAGGCTGAGCAGGTTCTCCGTGAGGGACAGCAGCCGCTCGCAGTTGCGCAGGATGACGTCGAGGGTGCGCTGCTGCGCCGGCGTGGGCTCGCCCACCTCACCGTCGGCCAGCAGCTCGGTGTAGCCGCGGATGCTCGTCGAGCGGCGTGCGCAGCTCGTGGGAGACGCGCCACACGAAGTCGTTCTTGACCTCGTCGATCTGCTGGAGCTCGCGGACCGTGTCGACCTGGCGCTGGTGGGCCTGCGCCTGGAGCAGGGCGCCGCTCAGGTCGTGGGCCAGCGCCTGCGCCACGGTCCGGTCGCGCGGCGCTCCAGGCCCGCGGGTCGGACTGGGTGTGAAGGGCCAGCCAGCCGACGAGCCGCTGCGCCGGCGAGCAGGGGTACGCCGGCGTACGCCCGGCACTGCGAAGCCGGGACCACGCCTGACGCGGTTCCGGCACCCGGGCGTCGTCCGCGAGGTCGTCGATCCACAGCGCCTCCTCGCGGTCCGCGTGGTCGACGACCAGCCGCCGGAACGACGGGTGGAGCTGTGAGTCGGTGGGCAGCCCGGTGGCCCCCGGGCGGACCCACTGGGTCACGACGCCACCGATGTGGCCCTCCTCGGCGAGCCGGACCACGACCCGGTCGACCCCGAGCGCCTCACCCAGCGCCCGCACGGCCCGCTCCAGCATCAGCCCCGGGTCGAGGTCAGCCCGCAGCGACCGCGAGAGCGCGTAGGTCAGGTCGGAAAGGTCGGCGCGTTCGCGCAGCTCGGCCTCGGCCTGCTCGAGCCGCTGCACGGTCTCCCACAGCTCTGCCGTCGCCGCCTCGCCGATCTGCTCGGCGGCGCGGCGGGCGCGACGCTCCCGCTCCAGCTGGCGGCGGAGCAGCGCGGACTCTTCTGGGGTGGACTGATCAGTCGCCATCGCCGGGTGCTCCCGCGTCGGCCGGCGAGAAGCGGCACCGCATGCAGGCACACGTCGTCGCCCCGGTGGGTGCACGGTCTCGTGCTGGACGGTGGCCTGCTCGCCGAAGCAGGACGGCCGCGCCACCCAGCATCCCGTCGGCCAGAGCGCAGAGACCGCGGCGCGAGTGGTACTCGATCAACAGCTCCTCGTCGTCCACGCGGGTGAAGACGAACTCCGGCGGATCGGCGGCGCGGTGGAACTTGCGGACCTCGGGGTGGATCACGTCGTTGAGGGTGACCACGAAGTCGAGCTGCGCCGGTGGGGCGTGAAGAACTGGGGGTACTGCTCGGAGAGGCCCCGGGCAGCGCCATGGCCGAGCTGGCGCAGCACCTGATCGGCCGGCACCTCGAGCGTGGTGGCCGCCGCACCCACGAGGGCGTGCAGCTGCTCGTCGGGGTAGTCACCCATGGAGGTGTAGCCGCCGTCGAGACCGGGCCTCGGTCAGCAGCTGGTCCCAGACCTGTTCGCCGTAGAGCCTCGCACACGACGTCCTCGACGAGGTTGAAGATGATGCCCTTCACGTGCGCCTCTCGTGCCGGTCCAGACCCCCGTCCCCGCGGCAAGAGCCTAGACCGCAGCGGCGGGCGGGAGCGCGGAGATTCAGAGCAGGTCGTTGAGGGAACCTGACCGGAAACCGCGGGCATCGACCTCGGCGCGCTCGAAACCCGCCTCACGCACGCGCGCCAGCACGGCCGCCTCGACGTCACCGTCGAGCGGAAGCAGCGCCCGCGTCGAGCTCCACGCGACGCGTGGTCGCCGAGGTCGCGGACGCGCAGGTCGCGCACGGGAACGCCGCGCGCGGCGACCCGTCCCTCACGGCGGTCTCGGCTCGCTCGACCCGGGCCAGCCGGTGGGGGGTCACCTCGATGCCGTAGGCGATCCGGGAGGAGAGGCAGGCCGCCTGCGGCTTGTCCCAGGTCGGCAGCGCCCACGCCCGCGACGCGGCCCGGACCTGCGCCTTGGTGAGTCCGGCGTCGCGCGAGCGGCGTGATCGCGCCACGCTCGGCGGCAGCCCGGATGCCCGGCCGGAAGTCGGCCACCACGTCGTCGGCGTTGGTGCCGGTCGCGACGTGCTGCAGCCCGAGCTCGTCGGCCAGCGGGACGAGGACGTCGAGCAGCTCGGCCTTGCAGAAGAAGCAGCGTTCGCCCGCTGTTCGCCCGATAGCCCGCCCGCTCCATCTCGTGGGTCTCGGGAGTGAGCACCCGGACGCCGAGCGACTCGGCGAACTCGCGCGCCGGGTCGCGCTCGGCCTGCGGGAGCGAGTCGGAGTATCCGGTCGCGGCGGCGACCCGGTCGGCGCCGAGGGCGCGAACGGCGGCCGCGAGCAGGAAGCGCGCTGTCGGCGCCGCCGCTGTAGGCGACCAGCACGGAGCCCCGGTCGCGCAGGTCGGCGTCCAGTGCCGCGAGCCGGCTCGTGAGCAGGTGTTCCTCGAGCCACTGCGGGAACTGGGTGAGGTCGTCGAGCACAGCGTGGGTTCCCGCGGCGAGCAGCTCCTCGCGGGTACAGCCACCGGTCAGCACGGAGACACTGGTGGCGCCAGCCGCGAGAGCTCCCTCGACGTCGTGCACGTGGTCGCCGACGTAGATGCTGCAGCCCTCGCGCAGCAGAGCCTCGCCCTTGCCGACACCCCAGACCTCCCCCGCGAGCGCCTCGTGGTCCAGGGCGAGGTGGTCGAGGTGTCGTTGTGCGTTGGGGGTGAACTTGCCGGTGACGACGACGACGCGGCCGCCCGCGTCACGGACGGCGGCGACAGCCTCGGCCGCTCCGGGCAGCAGCGGCACCGTGGTGATCGCGTGGTCGGGGTAGAGGGCGCGGAACCGGTCCACGGCCGGCGCGATGGCCTCGCTCGCCAGGTGCGGCGAGAGGATGTGGTCCAGGGGCGGGCCCAGCCGGGCGGTCATCTCCTCGACCGGGAAGGCGACCCCGAGCTCGGCGCCGAGGACCTCCAGCACCGCGCCGAAGCCGGGCGTGGTGTCGATCAGGGTCATGTCGAGGTCGAACCCGACCGACAGCGGCGCGGACATGGCGTCAGCCTAGGCGGGGGGTGTGGTGCGCCGGTCGCGGGTCGCGATTGGGCCGTACGAGAGCTGAGAAGCAGGTCGAATGGTCACCAACGGCACAGTTCTGGCCGATCTGTAGCTGGTGGTCTCGACAGCCGCTCGCTGCGCTCGCTGCTCGACCAACTGAGTCACGAGCTCGTCGACCCACGGTCACGAGCCTCGACCCGCTCCGCTCGACCAACTGGGTCACCGAGCCTCGACAGCCGCTCGCTGCGCTCGCTGCTCGACCAACTGTGGGGAACGGCCGACTCGTGAGTTGGTCGAGCCGACCGAGCCGCTAGGCGAGGGAGAGTCGAGACCACACACGCGTCGGGACCCAGCTGATCAGCCGTTGAGCCCCAGGTCGGCGGCCGACTTCTCTCGCATCTCGACCTTGCGGACCTTGCCGGTCACCGTCATGGGGAACTCGTCGACGACCATCACGTAGCGCGGGATCTTGTAGTGGGCCAGCTTGCCGGTCGCGAACGCGCGGACCGCGTCGGCGTCGAGCGGGTCGGCGCCGGCCCTGAGCCGCACCCACGCGCACAGCTCCTCGCCGTACTTCTCGTCGGGTACGCCGATCACCTGGACGTCCTCGATGTCGGGGTGGGTGTAGAGGAACTCCTCGATCTCGCGCGGATAGACGTTCTCGCCGCCGCGGATCACCATGTCCTTGATCCTGCCGACGACCGTGCAGTAGCCGTCGTCGCGCATCTCGGCGAGGTCGCCGGTGTGCATCCAGCCGTCGTCGTCGATGGCCTCGCGGGTCTTCTCGTCGTCGTCCCAGTAGCCGAGCATCACCGAGTAGCCGCGCGTGCAGAGCTCACCCGGCTCGCCGCGCTCGACGACGTCGCCGGTGGCGGGGTCGACGATCTTGACCTCGACGTGCGGGTGGACCCGGCCGATGGTCGTCGTACGGCGATCGAGGTCGTCGTCGGCGCGGGTCTGGGTCGAGACCGGGCTGGTCTCGGTCATGCCGTAGCAGATCGAGACCTCCGCCATGTTCATCTCCTCGATGCACCGCTTCATGACCTCGACCGGACAGATCGACCCGGCCATGACGCCGGTGCGCAACGAGGACAGGTCGAAGGACGCGAAGTCGGGGTGGTTCTGGATCGCGATGAACATCGTCGGCACCCCGTAGACGCCGGTGCAGCGCTCCTGCTCGATGGTGCGCAGGGTGATCTCGGGATCGAAGCCGGGTGCCGGGATCACCATCGTGGCCCCGTGGGTGGTGCAGCCCAGGTTGCCCATCACCATGCCGAAGCAGTGGTAGAAGGGGACCGGGATGCAGAGCCGGTCCTCCTCGGTGAAGTTGATCAGCTCGGTGGTGAAGAAGCCGTTGTTGAGGATGTTGCGGTGGCTGAGGGTGGCGCCCTTCGGGCGGCCGGTCGTCCCCGACGTGTACTGGATGTTGATCGGGTCGCCGGGGTCGAGAGTCGCCATCCGTTTCGCGAGCGCAGCCACGGGCAGCCCCTCACCCTCCGCGACCAGGGCACCCCAGTCGTCGGTGTCGAGGTAGACCACCCGGCGCAGCCCGGGGCACTCGTGCCGGGTCTCCTCCACCATCGCGCGGTAGTCGCTGGTCTTGAACGACGACGCGGAGATCAGCAGCGACAACCCGCTCTGGTTGAGGACGTAGGCGAGCTCGTGGGTCCGGTAGGCAGGATTGACGTTGACCAGGATCGCGCCGATCTTCGCCGTGGCGTACTGGGTGAGCGTCCACTCGGCGCAGTTGGGTGACCAGATCCCGACCCGGTCTCCCTTCTCGACACCGGCTCCGATCAGACCCCGCGCCAGGTCGTCCACGTCGGCGTCGAGCTCGGCCCACGTCCACCGCCGCCCGCTCGCCACCTCGACCAGCGCCTCGCGCTCGGGATGACGCGCGACGGTCGCCGCCAGGTTGGCGCCGATCGTCTCCTCCAGGAGAGCCGGGGTCGTCTCGCCGCGTGCTGTCGAGGGTTCGGCCATGGGCGCGAACCTACCGGGAAAGCGGTCCGGCCCCCGGAGACCGAAGTCTCCGGGGGCCGGGCCGATGGTGCTGTGGTGCAGGCGCGTCAGCTCGAGGAGCCGACCCGGATCGTCATCACGCCCGCCTTGTTGACGCGGACCACACGCACGGTGGTTCCCGTCTTCGGCACGTCGACGCTGAACCATTCGGGCTGGTAGTGGCCCGGGTGGGTCTCGCCGCTCGCCGCGTGCTCGTCGGAGTCGTACCACCAGTCCCTCATGTCGTTGAAGACCGACTGGCCCGAGTGGCGCGGCAGCGTGTACCACGTTCCGTTGTGACGGAGCTCGACCCGCTTGGTCCGGGTGAGCCCGAACGCCGCGTCGTGCGCCCCGATCCGCGGCCGGAGCAGCGTGCCGTCCGGCGCGTGGTCGAACTCGGGGTGGGCGTCCACCGGCAGCAGCTCACCGTGACCGGGGTGGTCTCCGACGTTGTTGTCGAAGTACGAGCTGTCCCAGTAGGTGATCAGCGCACCCGGCGAGTACTTGAAGTAGTCGACCCAGTTGGGACGCTTCTCCAGGCCGGCGAACTGGTAGTTGTGCTTCAGCACCTTGTCACCGCCGACGTACTGACGGTTGTCGACGAAGTAGGCGTTGGTGTGCTTCGAGACGTCCGTACCGGTAGTGGTGCGGAAGCCGTCGAAGTCCCAGCCTTCATCGGTCTCGGCGGTCCCGATCTCGGTCCCGTCGATAGCGATGTTGTCGACCCGGAATCCCGACTCCACGGCAGCGCCGTCGGTCATGTAGCGGAACTGGACGTGAGTGGCGTCGTCGGGCACGGTTGCCGTCAGCTCGGTCCAGCCGTCGGTGGTTCCGGTCATGCCGGTGTCGGTGGAGTTGTAGCCGCTCTGGTCGTGATCGGCCGGGTTCTCGTGGTCCTCCTCCTTGTCGGAGAGGTTGGTCTCCAGCTTGTCCCAGGTCTCGCCGTCGTCGCTCGAGCTCTCGAGGAACGCGTAGTCCCAGTCCTGCTCGATCTCGTAGTTGACGACCGCGGTCAGGGGACCGCCCCCATCGACCGCGACGGTCATGGTGTTGTCGAGGTCGTTGCCCTGGTCGCTGTAGAAGTACCGCGATCCGCACTCGCCACAGGGCGCACCGATGTCATGGCTGACCTCCTTGTCAGGAAGCAGCACGACGGCACCGTTGTTGACGCTGGTGGTGTCGGCGGACTGGTTCGGCCGGATCTTGTGCGTGTCCGAACGACCGGCCCGGGTGACCTTGTAGTCCAGCCAGCCCAGGGAGAACTTCTCCCACGCGCCCATCGGAGTGGGGCGGTCACCGATGCCCGCGTCGCCCGGCAGGGTGCCGCGTGACTGGGCCATCAGGGACCAGAAGCCGACGCTGTTCTCGGCTCCGCCGGCGTTGCCGGAGGTGTCGTAGAGGTCGGGCAGACCGAGGTCGTGGGCGAACTCGTGTGCGAAGACGCCCAGGCCACCGTTCTCGGGCTGGACGGTGTAGTCGTTGACCCACACGCCGGTCGGGTTGTTGGGCACGTTGACGATGCCGCCGCCGGAGGGGCCGCCCTCACCAGCGTTCACGCCACCGATCTGCGCGCCATCCTCGGGGCCGGTGCCCGGAGGCTGCACCTGGGCGTGACCCTTGTGGGCCCAGATCGCGTCGACGCCGTAGACCGGGTCGCCGTCGGACTCGTCGCCGCCGGCGTGGACGATCTGGAAGTGGTCGATGAAGCCGTCGGGCTCGTCGAAGTTGCCGTTCTCGTTGAAGTCGTAGCGGTCCTTCTCGTCGAACGACTCCAGGTAGGTGGTGATGCGATCCATCGACCAGCCGGCGTCCTTCTTGGCCTGGACCCAGTAGGCCAGCGCGTCACGCACCAGGTAGATCGTGTTGGCCTCGTTGCGGCCGTAGCGGGCCTGGTTGAAGGGGACCTTGACCCACTCTGTGATCTGGCCGCCGATCGAGAACTTGCCGTTCGACTCATTCTCGTAGAAGTTGCGCATCCGCTGGAAGTACATGTTCCGGTAGTGGTCGGTGTCGTAGTTCGCCTGCCACACCGTGGAGTTGTCCTTCTTGCGGTTCGGCTTCGGGATGTCGTTGTGCTCCGGGCCGTCGAAGGTGGTGGCGTCGCTCTGCTCCTCGTCGTCCGGGACGGCCGGGTGGGTGACGTCGCCGAACTCGGCGAGGACGACGAAGATCTTCTCCTTGCCGGTCGTCGCGACCTTGCCGTAGGTGTTCTTCGAGATCTTCTCGGCCGCTCCGGTGCCGCCGGTCTTGAGCCGCTGCTCGAGCGCCTCGCGGTTGATGGCCTCGTACTTCTTGGCCCAGGCGGGCTGGTTGATGACATGGCCGCGACTCTGATCGCGGTCGCTGTCGGCGGACGCGCCCGCGGCCGGCGCCGGGGCTGCCCCGGACGACGAGGCGGCGAGGGGCAGCACTGCTGCCCCGACGAGTGTGGCAGTCGCGATCGCGACGAGCCGGTTCCTCTTCAAGAGTTTTCCTCCCATGTGCTTCGCCGACGGCCCTGTGACGTCGAGCGCGACCCAGGGTCCGCCGGAGCGGGAGAGTCCCCGAGTACCAACGCACCTGACCTCGCGGGACCCCTTCAAGGGAAGGGCGACGCGGCATCGTTACCGGACTGTTACCGATGAGGCACCAAAGGCAACGCGTCCGTCACAAACCTCACACGCCAGTAGGTTGGGTGCCATGGAGACCGCGGACGTGCTCGGCCTCGTCCAGCGGGTCGCCGACGAGGTGGTGGTGCCCCGGTTTCGGGCCCTCGACGCGGACCAGGTGAGCGAGAAGGGCGCCGGGTGACCTGGTCACGGTCGCCGACCGGGAGGCCGAGCTGATGCTGGCCGAAGCGCTGGCCGCCGCCTACCCGTCCGCAGTGCTGCTGGGTGAGGAGGCGACCGCGCACGACCCCGCCCTCCTCGACCGGTTCCGCGCGGCCGACCACGCGTTCACGATCGACCCCGTCGACGGCACCCGGAACTTCGTGCACGGCTCACCCGACCACGCCGTGATGGTGGCCGAGATCCGCGGCGGCGAGACCGTGCGCAGCTGGATCTGGCAGCCCCAGCACCGGGTGGCGTACGTCGCCGAGCGAGGCGGTGGCGCCTGGCGCGACGGTGTGCGACTGACCCGGCCACCGATCGGCGAGCGGCTGCGCGGCGTGACGTCGCGCCGGTCGCTGGATCGGCCGCGCGCTCGGGACGCTCTCCGCGCTCGAGCTGACCTGGGTCTGCTGCGGGGTCGACTACCCCAAGCTGGTGGAGGGCGAGGCCGACTACGCCGTCTACCGCCACGGCAAGCCGTGGGACCACGCGCCCGGGTCGCTCCTGCTCAGCGAGGCGGGCGGCCACGTCGGCACGTTCGGCGGCGAGCCCTACCGCCCGCAGGCAGAAGTCGCCCACGGGACTGGTCGCGGCCGCGGACCGGGCGACGTACGACCTGGTGCACGGCCTGCTCCCAGACCTGGGCTGAGCCTCGGGTCAGTCGTGGGCGCCCCGGACCACCCGGTCGTGACGCAGCGACGACGCCTTGGTCTCCTTGGCGAAGAGCACGGCCACGATCGTGATCGCGGAGGCGAGCGCGACGTAGACGCCGACCGCGAAGGTGTTGGCGTTGGCGATGTCGTCACCCAGCAGCTCGATCGCGATGATCGGGGCGGCGGCACCGGCGAAGATCGAGGCCAGCTGGTAGCCGACGGACGCCCCGGTGTAGCGCACGGAGGTGCCGAAGAGCTCGGAGAAGAAGGCCGCCTGCGGCGCGTACATCAGGGAGTGGAAGAACAGTCCGACCGTGACGGCCAGCAGCACGCTGCCCGAGGTCATGTCGTCGAGCAGACCGAAGAACACGAAGCTCCAGACGCCCACGCCCGCGGCACCGACCAGGTAGAGCGGACGGCGGCCGACGCGGTCCGACAGCGCGCCGAGCGCGGGGATCAGGAAGAACTGGAACGCCGCGGCGATCAGCAGCATCTTGAGGATGAGGCTCCTTGTCGGCCTCGAGGTAGGTCGTCACGTAGGTGATCGAGATGACGGTGAAGATGTAGTAGGAGATGTTCTCCGCCATCCGCATGCCCATCGCGATGAGGACCTCCTTGGGGTAGGTCCTGATCACCTCGAGGATCGGCAGGTGCGAGTCCGCCTGCTTCTTCTCGGCGATCTCGGCCTTGGCCTCCTGGTAGACCGGGGACTCCTCGAGCTGGAGCCGGACGTAGAGACCGATCAGGACGAGGACGGCCGACAGCAGGAACGGGATCCGCCAGCCCCAGGCCTCGAAGTCGGCGTCGCTCTGGACCGCCGCGAGCACGAACAGCACACCGGTCGCCATCAGGTTGCCCAGCGGCACGCCGGCCTGCGGCCACGAGGACCAGAACCCGCGGTTCTTCTCGTCGCCGTGCTCGGCGGCCATCAGCACCGCGCCGCCCCACTCGCCGCCGACCGCGAATCCCTGCAGGAGCCGGCAGACCAGCAGCAGGATCGGGGCAGCCACGCCGATCGTCGCGTACGTCGGCAGCAGGCCGATCGCGAAGGTGGCGACACCCATCAGCATCAGCGCGACGACGAGCATCTTCTTGCGGCCCACGCGGTCGCCGAAGTGACCGAACACCACCCCGCCCAGCGGTCGCGCGACGAAGCCGAGTGCGTAGGTGCCGAAGGCGAGCAGCGTCGCGGTGACCGGCTCCGACTCCGGGAAGAACAGCGTGCCGAACACCAGGGCGGCTGCCGACCCGTAGAGGAAGAAGTCGTACCACTCGACGGCGGTCCCGACCAGGCTGGCGAAGACGACCTTGACGATCCCGTTCTGCCGGGGCTCGGTGCCCGTGTCGGGTGCGGGGACTGACTGGGTGGTCATGCGGGGGTGTCCTTTCGGGAGGGGCTGCGGATGGTGCGTGACGTGTCTAGGCGGCGGTCCAGCCGCCGTCGAGCATGAAGGCCGAGCCGGTCACCGACGCCGCGGTGGGCCCACACAGGAAGGCCACCATCTCGGCGACCTCCCCCGGCTCGACGAGCCGCTTGAGGGCCGTACGTGCGAGCAGGACGTCGTCGACGACCTCCCCCTCGGGGATGCCGTGCGCCGTGGCCTGGTCGGTGATCTGGCCCTCCACGAGCGGGGTCCGGACGTAGCCGGGGCAGACCGTGTTGCTGGTGACGCCCTTGTCGGCGCCCTCGAGCGCGATCACCTTCGACAGCCCTTCCAGGCCGTGCTTGGCGCTGACGTAGGCCGACTTGTACGCCGAGGCCCGGTGGCCGTGGACGCTGGAGACGTGGACGACCCGGCCCCAGCCGCGGGCGTACATGCCCGGCAGCACCTGCCGGGTCAGCCAGAACGGCGCCAGCAGCATGAGCCGGTGGATCAGCTCGAACCGCTCGGGCTCGAACTCCTCGATCGGCGCGACGTGCTGGATGCCCGCGCAGTTCACGAGGACGTCGGCGTCGAGACCGAGCTCGGCCACGGCGGTCGCGTCGGCGAGGTCGAGGACCCGGTGGTCGGCGCCGATGTCGGCGGCGTGCCCGGCTGCGGCCGCCTCGTCGCGATCGAGGATCAGCACCTTGGCGCCCCCGTCGGCGAGCCGGGACGCGACCGCCGCGCCGATGCCGCTCGCGCCGCCGGTCACGACCGCGTGACGGCCTGACAGCGACTCGAGCGAGGTGACGGAGGTCTCGGGCATGTCTCGACGCTAGGGCGACCGGGCTCGCGACCTGCCATGTGAGCGGAGCACATAGATCAGGCTGACCATGTGCGTGGAAGACACTGCTCCGGCTCAGCCGCGGAGCCGGTGCACCCGGAGCGCGAGCTGGAGGTCGAGCGCCCGGCCCGGATCACGCCAGCCCGAGCCGAGCAGCTCCCCGACGCGGTCGAGGCGTTGCGAGACGGTGTTGGGGTGGACGTGGAGGCGCGCCGCGGTCTCCTTGACCCGGCCGCCGGCGCCGAACCACGCGTCGAGCGTCTCGAGCAGGCTGGTGCCGCGCTCGGCGTCGTAGGCGAGGACCGGCCCGAGCGTCGCGTCGACGTACGCCGCCATCTGGTCGGGACCGTTCTCGCCGAGCAGCAGCCGGGCCAGGCCGAGCCCGGCGGGGTCGCTGACCTCGCCGGCGCGGCCGAGGGTGAGCGAGCGTGTCGAGGCAGCGACGCGCCTCGGCGTACCCCTGGGCGAGCCGGTCGGGGTCGGCCGCACAGACGCCGACGGTCGCACTGCCGCCGGCCGCGGCCATCGCGGCGGCCAGGGCGTCGCCCACCGCGCGCGGGTCGTCGCCGGGGACCAGCAGGACCGGTCGGCCGAGGTGGTCGCCGGCGAGCCCGCGCTGCTCGGCCGCGAGTCGCGCCAGCACCCGGCTGGCCGGGAACCGGTCGAGGTCGGCGACCGCGGCGACGGCGATCACCAGGGAGCCGTCGAGGGAGACCTGACGACGGCGTGCCCGCTCCCGCACCACGGGCACCGCCTCCGGCCGGGCGTCGAGCAGGTCGCTCAGCAGCTCGCCGCCGAGCCGGTCCTCCGTCTCCGCGACGGTGCGGGCGAACAGGATCACCAGGGCGGTGACGAGCGCGCCGCGCTCGAGGGTGCGGCGCTCCGGCTGCGGGAGCTCGCGCCCGGTGTGGAGGACGAGCGTGGCCACGTGCTCGGGGCCGGCCAGGGCGGTGGCGACGTAGGCATCGCCGGCGCGGACGCTGCGCCCGGAGGCGAGCGACGGCGGCGACCGCCGCCTCCCACCCGTCGCCGACGGCGGTACCGGCGAGCAGCTCCCCGTCCGGGGCGTGGATGGCGAGGTCGCCGCGCAGGATCTCCGCGAGCACCCCGGCGACCTCGTCGACGCCACCGCCGTCGACCAGCACGTCGGTGAGCCGGTCGTGGGCGACGGCGGCGCTCTCGACCGCGGCGGTGTGCTCGGTCATCGTCCGGTGGGCCGCGTCGAGGTCGGCGAAGAGCCGCGCGTTCTCCAGCGCCACCGCGGCATGGGCCGCGAACGACGTCAGCAGCGTGACCTCTGCCGGGGGGAAGGGGCGCACCGAGCGATGGACCGCGAGGAGCGCGCCGATCACGCGGCCGTCGAGCACGAGCGGGACGCCGAGGATGGCGCGGATCCGCTCGCCTGCGACCGCTTCGTCGATGTAGCCGCGGTGCACGAACCGTTCGTCGGCCTGGTAGTCCTCGGTGAAGTAGGGCGCACCCGTCTGCGCCACCAGGCCGAGCAGCCCGGTGCCGAGCGGGAGCCGCAGCGAGCGGAACTCCGGCGTCAGCGCCCCGTCGGTGACCTTCATGTACGACGCGCCCTCGGTCTCGTCGTTGAGCGACAGGTAGGTCATGTCGGCGTTCAGGAGCTGGCGCGCCCGGCGGACGATCGCGGCGAGGATCTCGTCCACGTCGCGGATCGCGGTCAGGTCGCTCGCGGTCTCGTAGAGAGCCCGCAGCTCGGCCTCGCGGGCCTGTCGCCGGGCCAGCAGCTCCCGGATCCGCAGCGCCACGTCGTACTGCCGACGCAGCTCCTCGAGCTCGCCGTCGGAGGCGCCGGCCGCCTCGGCGTCGGCGATCACCCGGTCGAATGCCGCGCGCGGCGCCTCGCCGTAGAGGAGGTCGAGGAAGGAGTCGCTCATCGTGCCGACGGTTCAGGACTCCCGGACGACGGTCATGCTGCGGTCGCCGAATCGGACCAGGTCGCCGGAGAGGAGCGTGGTGGGCTTGCCCGGGGGCAGGTCGCGGGCGACGCCCGACCGGATCAGCATCGATCCGTTGGTCGAGCCGCGGTCCATGACGACGAGGACGCCGTCGGCCGCGACCTGGAACTGGGCGTGGGTCTTGGAGACCGACATGTCCTGCGACGGCAGCGGCACGAGGTGGCGCACGGGCTCGCCGGGACGGCCCTCGGGGCGGCGGCCCACGAGTCCCAGCCCCTCGACCAGGAAGCTCTCACCGGTGTCGAAGGTGACCCGCCAGCTCGCCGACACCGCCGCGGGTGGGTGGCCGGCCGCGCCCCGGACGACGGTCCGCTCGGCGTCGGCGGAGGAGGCGGGTGCTGGGCGGGGAACCGTCGAGGCGGGCACCGTCGGCGCGGGCACGGGGGGCGGGCCGGGCGGCATCGGGGTACGTCCGGGCGGCGCTCCGGGCGGCAGCGTGATCGGCGGCGTGGTTGACGGGGGTGGTGGCCCGGGGCGTTGCACGCGGGTGCCGACGCCCGTCACCGGCTGGGTGGGCTGGCGCCGCGGCGGGGTGGGCGGCGGCACCGGGACCGGGGTGGGTGCCAGCCGCATCGCGGTCAGGTTGACCACCTGGCGCGGCGCGTCGTCGGTCACGGCGACGGCGACCTCCTCGACCGGCCGGACGTCGACGACGACGCTGTGGCAGAGGTGGTCGTGCCAGCCGCGCCGTTGCCGGCCGGGGTCCATCACCGCGGTCTGGGCGAGGGTCGCGAGGCCGAGGCCGGCCGTGGGCAGCGCGGCGGCACCCAGGACGAGGGTGCGCAGCGACGCGCGCCCGACGCCGATCGGCGTACCGCCCTCGGCGCGGACGACGCGCAGTCCCAGGGCGGCCTTGCCGGGCGAGGTGCCGAACAGGCCGAGCACGACGGCGAAGCACCAGCCCGACCAGGAGCACGACGCCGGCGATCAGGGCGACGCCCGGCCAGACCTCGCCCTCGCTGAAGAAGAACCGGTAGGCCAGGTAGGCCGCCACGCCGATCAGCGGCCAGGCGATCAGCCGGTCGAGCGCGAAGGCGTAGAACCGGCGGTCGAGGCCGGCCGGCGGGTACGCCGAGACGCGCCCGGCCGCAGCGGGGACCGACATCAGGGATTGATCACCTGGATCGTGACGCCGTCGCCGAGGTCGATGATCGCGCCGGGGATGAGCTGGACGGCGATGCCGGGCTTGAGGTCCTCGGGAGGCAGGCCGGGCTGGACGAGCACGGTGCCGTTGGTCGAGCCGAGGTCGGTCACGACGGCACTGCCGTGGTCGGCGCCGGCCCCGGGCCGGATCTCGAGGTGGGTCGAGGAGATCTCCTGTGCCGGGCTGGGCACGGTGACCAGGCGCGGCTGGTCGCCGGAGGTGAAGCGCCTGGCCTCGGGCGCCCGGCCGACCAGCACCGCCCGGTCGACGTCGACGTCGTCGCCGCTGGAGAACACCAGCCGGGCGACGGGTCGGGTCACGGCCGCGGGTGGTGCGGCTTCCTCGGGTGTCGGGTTCGCCGAGCTGACCGGCCTGGGTGTCGCCGTCGTGCTCGATCGGCGGCGGCGGGCCGGACGGCGCTCCCATCGGCGGCACGGGCGGGATCGGGGGCAGACCCGGTTCGGGTCCGATCGGCCCCGGTGGCGCGACGCCGGGCTGGGATGCGGTGTCGGAGTCGGGGTCGTACGCCGCCGGGCAGCACGGCTCCGGCTCCGGCTGGGGCTCCGGCTCGGGCGTCGGCACCGGCACGGGAGGGGCCGGCAGGTCCGGCGCGGCGTCGGCGACGGGCGGCTCGACGACCTCGCTGACCCGCACCAGGCCGTTGTCGATCGGGAGCGGCGTCGCCCTCCTCGCCCTCGGCGCCCACGACCAGCCGGGTCGCGGTGACGCCGGAGAAGGACCGCTCGGCCCACGTGGTGACGTGGGTGCCGGCGACCTCGACGGTCTCGTCGCCGGCGGTGAACCAGGCTCGGGCCTCGCCGCGGATCACGACCTTGGTCTCGCCGTCGGCCGACGAGACCAGCACGAAGCCGGGCAGGTCGCGCAGACCCTGGGAGATGAGCGCGTCGAGGACCACGTCGAAGCCGGCGCCGTCGTCGACCATCGCCCACAGCGTGCCGACGCGTTCCTTCTCGGAGGGCGGGAGCAGCACCACGGCGTGTTCACCGAAGATCCCGAACCACTGCCCGGGTCGGTAGGTGCGTGGGTCACGGCAAGGCCCCCAGTTTCTGTTCAAGGCTCAATCGCTGGCGGTCGGAGTCGTAGTCCGGGACGTCGGCCCATCCCACCACATCGACCACGACCGCGGTGGCGTTGTCCCGGCCACCGGCGGCCAGGGCGAGGTCGACCAGGAGGTCGGCCGCGTCACGCGGGTCGTCGGCCTCGACGAGGACCTCCGCGATCGCCTGCGTCGTCGATCATCCCGCTGATGCCGTCGGAGCAGAGGAGCAGCCGTTCGACCGAGGCCAGCGGCAGCAGGAAGTAGTCGGCGTCCGCGACGTCGGGACCGCCGAGGGCGCGGGTGATCACGTGGCGCTCGGGGTGGGTGGCGGCGTCCTCGGTGGTGATCGTCCCGGCGTCGACGAGCTCCTGCACGACGCTGTGGTCGACGCTGACCTGGTCGAGGTGGTCGCCCTTGAGCCGGTAGATCCGGGAGTCGCCGAGGTTGACCAGCAGCCACTTCGGCCCGCCGTCGTCGACCAGCAGCGCGGCGGCGACCGTGGTGCCGGCGTAGCCGCGTGCCTTGCCCTCGGCGACCTGCTCGGCGCCGTACTCACTGATCCGGCGCTGGCACTCCTGGAGCGTCTCGGTGACGAGGTCACCTCCGCGAGCGGGGTCGTAGCCCTCGTCGGCGAGCTTGCCGAACTCCTCCACGACGATCCGGCTGGCGACGTCGCCGCCGTCGTGGCCGCCCATGCCGTCGGCGACCACGAAGACCGGAGGCATGGCGAGGAACGCGTCCTCGTTCACCTCACGCACCAGACCGACGTCGGTCCGGGTGCCGTGGTGCAGCTCCACGTGCTTCATCACACCTCCCGGGCGGGCAGCAGCGTACGGCCTCCGGCGTGGTGGTGGCCGGGTAGCGTGGGAAGGATGGCGGAGGATGGGTCTGCCGGCGAGGGATTCCGCACCCTCGCCGAGCAGCTGCGGGCGTGGCCCGACGACCGGCTGACCCGGTTGCTGCGCGAGCGTCCTGACCTCGCCACTCCTGCACCTCACGATTCCGGCCAGCTGGCGTCCCGTGCCGCCACCAGGTCCTCGGTGGTCCGCGCGCTCGACCAGCTGAGCATGGTCGAGCTCTCCGTCCTTGATGCCCTCGTGGTGGTCGGTCAAACCCCTCTCGCCCAACTACCCGCGGTCGTGCACGCCGAGCCTGCGGTCGTGACCGCCGCAGCGGAGCACCTCGTCGACCTGTGCCTGGCGTGGGAGTCGACCGGCGGGCTGCGGCCGCTGACCGGCGTCGTCGAGGCGATGTCGGCGGGGAGCCCGGGCACGAGTGGTGTCCGCCCGCGCACCGCCGACGCTCCCCCGGCGGACCGGATCGCCGCCCTGCTGGACGAGATCGGCCCCGAGGCCGCCGCGATGCTGCGTCACGTCGACGCCCACGGCGGTCAGGCGACCGCGGGGTCCGCTGAGGGGCCGGTCGAGGAGCTCGTGTCGCGCCGGCTGCTCGTGCCGCGCGGCGGTGTGCTGATCCTCCCCGGCGAGGTCGGGCTGGCGCTGCGCGGCGGCCGGACCACCCGCGAGCCGGTGGACCGGGTGCCGGAGATCGCGACGACGACGCGGTCGGCGGCGCTGGTCGACCGGGCCGCGGCCGGCGCCGCCTTCGAGGCCGTCCACCGCGTCGAGCTGCTGCTCGACCAGTGGGGCGGCGAGCCGCCGGGCGAGCTGCGCGGCGGCGGGCTGGGGGTGCGCGACCTCAAGGCGAGCGCGGCCCTCCTCCACACCACCGAGCGGGTGACGGCGCTGCTGGTCGAGGTCGCGCACGCCGCCGGGCTGATCGCCACCCGGGCCGACGCCCAGGGCGACCCGGTCTGGGTGCCGACCGACGCGTTCGACGCGTGGACGGCGCAGGACCACGGGCAGCGGTGGCTGCTGCTCGTCCACCACTGGCTCGCGATGCCGCGGGTACCCGGCCGGGTCGGCGGTCGCGACCCCGGCGGCAAGGGCCGCAACGCGCTCGGCACCGACCTGACCAGCCCGATCGCTGCCGAGACCCGGCGGATGACGCTGCGGGCGCTGGCGTCGCTGCCGGAGGGCGACGTCCTCGCCGCCGGCACCGGCGTCCCGTCCCTGGTCGCCCACGTCGCCTGGCTGCGGCCGCGCCGGCCGCGCAGCCGACCCGAGCAGGTCGCGTGGGCGGTCGAGGAGGCCGCCGCGCTCGGGCTGCTCGGACTGGGCGGCGCCGCGTCGTACGTCGCGCCGCTGCTGGACGGGGACGAGTCGGAGGCCGCGGCCGCACTCGAGCCGCTGATGCCCGAGCCGGTCACGCAGGTGCTCGTGCAGGCCGACCTCACCGCCGTCGCACCGGGTCCGCTCGAGACCGTGGTCGCGCGCCAGCTCCACCTCGTCGCGGAGGTCGAGTCGCGGGGCGGGGCGACCGTCTACCGCTTCACCCCCGCGTCGGTCCGCCGGGCGCTCGACGTCGGCTGGTCGGCCCTGGAGATCCACGACTTCCTCGACTCGGTGGCCGCGACCGAGGTCCCGCAGCCGCTGCGCTACCTGGTGGACGACACCGCCCGCACGTTCGGCACGATCCGCGTCGGTCACGCCGAGGCCTTCCTCCGCGCCGACGACGAGACCGCGCTGACCGAGCTGCTGCACCACCCCCGGGCGGGCAAGCTCGGGTTGCGGCGGATCGCCCCCACGGTGCTCGTCTCCGACACCCCGCTCGACGTGCTGCTCCCCCGCCTGCGGGAGCTCGGGGCGGCACCCGTCGTGGAGGCCGCCGACGGCACGGTCCGGATCGCGCGGCCCGACCTGTTGCGGGCCCGCACGCCGCGCGGCCCCCGTCCGAGCGGGACGGTGGTGGCACGGGAGGCTGCGCAGGCCGCCCAGGTCGTGGCCGCCGTCCGGGCCGGTGACCGCGTCGCCGCGAGCCGCCCGGTGGGGACGGTCGAGACGCTCTCCCCCAGCGGGTCGCTGGCCGCACTCCGCGAGGCGATCGAGACCGGTACGCCGGTGCTGATCGGCTATGTCGACAACCACGGCACGCGCGGTGAACGGCTCGTCGAACCGATCCGCGTCGACGGCGGGCAGCTCACGGCGTACGACGTGCGCAGCGACGACACCCGGCTGTTCGCGATCCACCGGGTCACCTCCGTGCGCAGCGCGGCGGACGCCTGAACCCGGCGCCCGTAGACTCGCTCCCGTGGACTTCGTCAGGTACGCCGATGCGTCCGCGAGTCTGCTCAACGCCCGGCTCGCCGACCGGGACGACCTCGTCGCGCTGATGGTGTCGCGGCAGTGGCTCCACGACCAGGCGACCGACCGCGACGCGACCGTGCTGCGTCGCTTCCAGCGCGAGCTGCGGCCGGTCTTCGAGTCGTCCGCCGAGGGGGACGTCGCCGGCGTCATCGGGGGCCTCAACGAGCTGATGGAGAAGTACCCGATCACCCCGATGATCTCCGACCACGACCCCGACGACCTCCATCTCCACGTCGCGACCCGTGCCGCCACCGTCTCCGAGCTGTTGATCGGCGAGGCGTTGCTGGGGCTCTCGACCCTCGTGTGCGACCTCGGACCGACCCGGCTCGGCGTGTGCGCCGCGTCGAAGTGCTCCCGGGTGTTCGTCGACACCTCGCCCAACCAGTCGCGCCGCTACTGCTCGGACCGCTGCTCCTCGCGCGCCAACGTCGCGGCCTACCGCGCCCGGCAACGGGCCGAGTCGGCTGTCTGACCTGCGGGCCGTCGCGGCCCGGCTGCGGGCGGCGGGCTGTGTCTTCGCCGACGAGGAGGCCGAGCTGCTGCTGTCCGTCGCGTCCGGGTCCGAGCTCGACGCGCTCGTCGTACGCCGGGTCGCCGGCGCGCCCCTGGAACACCTGCTGGGCTGGGTCTCCTTCGCCGGCTCGCGGTACGTCGTCACCCCCGGCGTCTTCGTCCCCCGCCGTCGTTCCGAGCTCCTGGTGGACCTGGTGGTGGGGATAGTCCGCCGCCGAAATCATCAGACCGGGGCCGCGAACGATGATTTCGGCGGCGGACTATCCCACCCACCGGTCGTGGTGGACCTGTGTTGCGGGTCGGGGGCGATCGGGGCCGCCATCGGTCGGGCGCTGCCGGAGGTCGAGGTGTGGGCGGCCGACGTCGACCCGGTCGCGGTGGCGTGCGCCCGGCGGAACCTGCCACCGGAGCGGGTCCGCCAAGGTGACCTGTACGACGCGCTGCCGGCCGACGTGCGCGGGCGGATCGACGTCGTCGCCGTCAACGCGCCGTACGTCCCGACCGACGCGATCGCGACCATGCCGCCCGAGGCGCGTGACCACGAGCCCCGGGTGGCGCTCGACGGTGGCGCCGACGGGCTCGACCTCCACCGGCGGGTGCTCACCGAGGCCGGGCCGTGGCTGGCGCCCGGCGGCACGGTCGTGATCGAGACCAGCCGCGCGCAGGCCGACGGGACGGTCACGGCTGCTCACGACGCCGGCCTCCGGGCGACCGTGGAGACCGACGACGAGCGCGACGCGACCGCGGTCGTGGCGGTCAGTCCGAGGTGATCCAGGCGCCGTACTTGCGCCAGCCCGGCACGGAGTCGGTGACCTTGCCCCACTCGAAGGTGCCGAAGGTGCTGACGCGGAGCCGGTCGGGCATCTGCCCGTCGGTCCGGTAGCAGCCGCGGCCGGTGACGACCTTGAGCAGCCTCGCGTTGTCACGCTTGTGGGCGACGTGGAGGTCGCAGTCGACGCGCTCCCCGTCGTGCAACGTGTCGTAGGGGTCCTTGCGACCCGGGAACCTGTCGATCCGCCGGACGGAGACGCTCGGCTGCGGGTCGACCTCGTTCCTGATCACGACGAACACGAGGAACTCGGGGCTCCCGTCACCCTGGGTGTCGACCAGGTGCCACATCTCGTGGGGCAGCTTGTTGCCGAGGAACATCCGGGACTTCAGCCCGACGCGGCGCTCGCCATGGCGCACGGTCACCTTCTTGGCGTCGACGTCGCGGGCGCTGTCCCCCTTCTTGTCCTGGGTCACGGTCAGCTGTGCCTGGGCCGGTGCGGCGGTCGCCAGGCAGGCCACCGCAACGCCTGCGGCCAGGAGTGTTCGAAGCATGGTCGTTTCCTCTCGTCGTACGGGTCTCATCCCTGTGACGCATCGCGGAGCCCAGAGGTTGTTGCCGACGTGTCCGTAGGCTTGACCATCGTGACCTCCGGCCCCCTGATCGTCCAGAGCGACAAGACGCTGCTGCTGGAGGTCGACCACCCCCAGGCCGCCGACTGCCGCAAGGCGATCGCGCCGTTCGCGGAGCTCGAGCGCAGCCCCGAGCACATCCACACCTACCGGCTCACGCCGCTCGGTCTCTGGAACGCCCGCGCGGCCGGGCACGACGCCGAGCAGGTCGTGGACACCCTGCTCTCCTACAGCCGGTACGCCGTGCCCCACGCGCTGCTGGTCGACGTCGCCGAGACCATGGCCCGCTACGGCCGGTTGCGACTCGAGAAGCACCCCGTCCACGGTCTGGTCCTCGCGAGCAACGACCGGCCGGTGCTCGAGGAGGTGCTGCGGGCCAAGAAGGTCGCCGGCATGCTCGGCGCCCGCATCGACGACGACACGGTCGCCGTCCACGCCTCCGAGCGCGGCAACCTCAAGCAGGCTCTGCTCAAGCTGGGCTGGCCGGCCGAGGACTTCGCCGGCTACGTCGACGGCGAGGCCCACGCGATCGCGCTCGACGAGACCGAGTGGCACCTGCGCGACTACCAGCGCGAGGCGGCCGAGTCGTTCTGGCACGGCGGCTCCGGTGTCGTGGTCCTCCCCTGCGGCGCCGGCAAGACGATCGTCGGCGCCGCCGCGATGGCCCACGCCGGCGCCACGACACTGATCCTGGTCACCAACACCGTCTCCGCGCGCCAGTGGAAGGACGAGCTGATGCGGCGTACGTCGTTGACGGCGGACGAGATCGGCGAGTACTCCGGTGCCGTCAAGGAGGTCCGGCCGGTCACCATCGCGACGTACCAGGTCATGACCACGCGCCGGAAGGGCGTCTACTCCCACCTCGAGCTGCTCGACGCCCGCGACTGGGGTCTGATCATCTACGACGAGGTCCACCTGCTGCCGGCGCCGATCTTCCGGATGACCGCCAACCTCCAGGCGCGGCGCCGGATCGGGCTGACCGCCACCCTGGTGCGCGAGGACGGCCGCGAGGGCGACGTGTTCTCCCTCATCGGCCCGAAGCGGTACGACGCGCCGTGGAAGGACATCGAGGCACAGGGCTGGATCGCGCCCGCCGACTGCGTCGAGGTGCGGGTGACGCTCCCTGAGGCGGAGCGCATCGCGTACGCCACCGCGGATCCCGAGGAGCGCTACCGGCTCGCGGCCTGCACGGCGGCCAAGACCCGGGTCGCCGAACAGCTGGTCGCGCAACATGCCGGCGAGCCGACGCTCGTCATCGGCCAGTACCTCGAGCAGCTCGACGAGATCGGCGCCGACCTCGACGCCCCGGTCATCAAGGGCGAGACGCCGGTCAAGGAGCGGCAGCGGCTCTTCGAGGCGTTCCGCTCCGGCGAGATCGACCTGCTGGTGGTGAGCAAGGTCGCCAACTTCTCCATCGACCTCCCCGAGGCAGCCGTCGCGATCCAGGTGTCGGGCTCGTTCGGGTCGCGGCAGGAGGAGGCACAGCGGCTCGGCCGGCTGCTGCGACCCAAGGCCGACGGGCGTACGGCGCGCTTCTACGCGATCGTCTCCCGCGACACCGTCGACGCCGAGTTCGCCGCCAACCGGCAGCGCTTCCTCGCCGAGCAGGGCTACGCGTACCGGATCCTCGACGCCGTGGACCTGTGAGCCGACCCGTCTTCGTGCTGCACGAGCACGACAAGCCGCAGCACCACTTCGACCTGCGCCTCGAGGAGGACGGCGTGCTCCGGTCGTGGGCGGTGCCGCGCGGGCTGCCGACCGACAGCAAGCACGACCGGCTGGCGGTTCCGGTCGACGACCACGACCTCGAGCACGCGACGTACGAGGACGACGACAAGCGGATCGCCGACACCGGCTGGTGGGAGCTGGAGGACCGCAACCAGCGACGCTCGGTGTTCGTCCTGCACGGCCGGACCGGCTCACGCCGCTACGCGCTCATCGACACCGGCTCCGACGCGCTGCTCCACCTGGTGAAGAAGCAACCCTGACGTCTCCCTGATTTCGGCGTCTCGGGGATGAATTCGGGCGTTCCGCGAGGCACGCTCGATGACATGAGCACCTCACTTGTACCCCGCACCCTGTCCCGGCCCCACGACGACCGCTGGGTGGCCGGCGTCTGCTCCGGCCTCGCCCGCCGGTTCGGCATCAGGCCGAACACGATGCGTGTCATCTTCGTCGTGAGCTGCCTGCTGCCGGGCCCGCAGTTCCTGATCTACGGCGCCCTCTGGATCCTGCTCCCGAACGAGTCCTGACCACGGGACAGCGGGTCAGCGGGTCAGCGGTCAGCAGACTCAGGACCCGACCCGGGCGGCCATTCCACGCTGGCGACCGCCATGACCTGCCCCTCGAAGGCGTAGGCGACACGGATCCATGAGCACTGCATCTCGACCCCGGCGCGAGCCATGTGATCGAACATCACGACAGTCGACGAACTGCCCTCCCAGCCGTCCGGGGGGTCGTGAGGGCCACAGCTCAGACTGCCCTCCATGTCACTCACACTCGTGGTGGTGACGGAGCCCGACGTGTCCAGCCACTCCACCAGGCGTGTCAGCGGCGACGGGTCGCCCCAGGCCTCCGGAATGTCCGTCTCCGACGAGCTCAACGTGCGCGTGAGCTCGCCGTCGACGAAGACGCTCACCTGGCTGTCGAACCGCAGGTTCGCCCTTCCGAAGCGCGCGATGTCGACGAGCTTCGCCACCGTCTCCAGGCCAGGGTCCGCGCCGCAGACGAGCCCAGCGCGGGGACTGATCACGACCTCGACCCCGGTCCCAGGTGCGACGACGTCGCCTGATGCGGGGGTCGACTCGAGTACGCGGTTCTCGGGGAAGTCACACGCGTGCCCGGTCGCCACGCGCACGGACCCCACCTCGAGTCCAGCCTCGTCGAGAGTGGCCCGGGCCTGCCCCTCGGTCATCCAGAGCATCGCAGGCACGGTGACGGTTGCGGTCGGCGTCGGGGTGGGGGCGGGCTGTGCGCTGTCGCCGGAGTCGAGCAGCAGCGGCAGCGTGACCACGATCAGTGCGACCGCGGCGGCCGCCGCGAGCCACGGCCAGACCGGGCGTCGAGGCGAGACCGCGACGGGTGCGGTCGAGACCGGGATGGTCTCGGCAGCGAGCAACAGCAGCGAGCGGGCACGCTCCTCGAGCGGGTCATCCATCAGTGGCTCCTCAGGCTCTCGTCGGCGGCCAGCTCGCGCAGGGCGCGGGCGGCGCGGCTCTTGACCGTGCCGGGCGCGATGCCGAGCACGGTGGCGATGTCGTTCTCGGAGAGGTCGGCGTAGTAGCGCAGCACCAGCACCTCCCGGCGTCCGGTGTCCATGCGACTCAACGCGGCCCGTACGGCGAGGCCGGTGGTGCGGTCGTCATCGACCGCCGACTCAGGCAGTGCGTCGGTCGGGGTCTCGCCGTGCCAGCGCCTCGACCGGTCGTCGCGCAGCACGTTGACCAGGACCCGGTAGACGTAGGCATCGGGGCGGTCCGCCCGCTGCACCTTGCGCCAGTGGCGGAAGCATCGCAGCAGCGCTGACTGCACCACGTCCTCGGCGTCGCCGAGCGGGCAGCCGAGCAGCACCACGCTGCGCACCAGCGCCGCGCGGCGGGCCGCGACGTACTCGTCGAACTCCACATGACCTCCGGGATCGTGTCGACAGTAGGACCGGTGAGGCACGCTTTCTGGTTCCCGGTCGTGACGGCGGGCCGGCGTACCCCTACGATCTCCGGCGTGGACAGCATCCTGGTGTGGCTGGTCGTCGCCCTGCTGGGCCTCGGCGCGGTGCCGGGCACCTCGTCGGACTCCGCGATGAGCGTGGAGTCCGCCGTCCCCGCCCCAGCGCTCCTCGGAACCTCGCGGGTCACCGAGCGGGCCTTCTCCGAGCGCGAGATGCTGCCGCCCTGTGGCGTGGTCGAGATGGAGAAGCGGGCAGGCGCGAAGTCCGCGTGGCGGTGCCTGCAGGACGCCCTCGGCGTCGAGGGAGCCGAGCTGGTCACGATCGACTCCCGGCCCGGCGGCCGGACCGTCAGCACCTTCTACCGCGCGACACGCGACGGTCGACTCGAGGTGTGGATCCAGCGCGACCGCGCCGGCGCCGACCGTTCTCGATGGTCGTTCTCGGAGTGCACCCCTTCCGAGGACCTCCTGCCCCAACCGTGCGCTCCGTAGCCTGAAGGAATGCCGCCTCTCCGCGTCCGCCTCGGCGAAGCCCTCTTCCGGGCGACCGCCGGCCCCGAGGGGCCTCGCCACCGCGACCGCATCCACGGCCGACCCGGGCCGCGCTGGTTCGACCCCGCCTCGCCGATCGGGAACGTGCACGGCGATGCCGCGATGTATGTCGGTGGTCTCCGGGCGCTGCTCCTGCAGACCCTCCACCCGGCCGCGATGACCGGGGTCGCCGAGCACTCCGACTACCGCCACGACATGCTCGGGCGACTCGCCCGCACCAGCACCTTCCTCGCGGTCACCACGTTCGGTCACGCCGACGATGCCCAGCAGGCCGTCGACGCCGTACGCCGGATCCACGAGCGGGTCTCCGGCACCCTGCCCGACGGCACGCCGTACCGCGCCACCGACCCGCACCTGCTCGAGTGGGTGCACGTCGCCGAGATCGACAGCTTCCTGCGCGCGCACCAGGTCTACGGCCGGCGCCCGCTGGACCAGGCGGGTCGGGACGAGTACGTCGCGCAGACCGCGGTCGTCGCGCGCAAGCTCGGCATCCCCGAGCCGCCGACCACCGAGGCCGAGCTGGCCGAGCGACTGGACTCCTACCGACCCGAGCTCGCCGCGACCGACCATGCGCGCGAGGCGGTCCGCCACGTCATCCGCCGCCCGCCCCTGCCGATCGCCGCCCGCCCGGCGTACGGCGTCCTGGTCGCGGCGTCGGTCGGGCTGCTGCCACGCTGGACGCGGCGTCCGCTCGGGCTGCCCTACCTGCCGGTGTCCGAACGCACCGTCGTCCGGCTGCTCGGCACCGCCGCGACCGGCACGATCCGCTGGGCCATGACGCCGAGCCGCGACGACGTCCGGGAGCTCGCGGATGCCCGCTGAGTCGGCAGGCCTCGCCCGACGCTGGCCGCTGGAGACGCTCGGCGACGTGCGGGACGAGCTGCTGGCGGCGTACGCCTCCGACACGCGCGGCTACCACGACACGCGCCACCTGGTGGAGGTCCTCGACCGGCTCGCCGACCTCGGCTGCGACTCCGTCGTGGTGCGGCTGGCCGCGTGGTTCCACGACGCGGTGTACGACGCGGCGCCCGGCGACGAGGAGCGCTCGGCCGAGTGGGCCGAGCGGGCGCTGCCGCCGGAGCTGGCCGGCGAGGTCGCCCGGCTGGTGCGGGTGACCGCCGCCCACGACCCGGCCGACGACGACCTCGCGGGACAGCAGCTCTGCGACGCCGACCTGGCGATCCTGGCCGCGACGGCCGACCGCTACGAGGAGTACGCGCGCGACGTACGCCGTGAGTACGCCGCGGTGTCGGACGCCGACTTCGCCCAGGGCAGGGGCGCGATCCTGGCGGGCCTGCTGGAACGGCCGACCCTCTTCCACTCGGCCCTGGCCCGCTCGCTCTGGGAGGAGCCGGCTCGGGCGAACATGACCGCCGAGCTGCAGCGGCTCCGGGCCATCTCTGGGTAACGGACCTTTGGTGACGCTAGTGCGCTGTTGTGGCGGCGCACCAGCGACACGAGCGGTCCGTTACCCGTCGAGATCACGCTCCGGTCTTGCGGCGGCGCAGGCCGGCGGCGACCAGGCGGGAGACCAGCTCGCGGGAGCTGACGGGGGCCGCGCCGGCCTCGACCATCGCGGCGTAGAACTCCTCCGGCACGTCGTAGTGGTCGCGGTCGAAGCCGCGCTCGGGGATGCCGGCCGCGCGCGCGAACGCGTGCAGCTCCTCGAAGGAGGCGTCGCTGGCCAGGTGGGACCACAGCCGGCCCCGGCCCTCCGCCAGCGGGGGGTCGATCAGGATCAGGTAGGCGGGCCGGGCAACGGAACGGTCGCTGCGCACCACGGCGTCGTCGAGCAGCAGCCGCCAGGAGCGGACGTGTCCGGCGTCGACGTACGCCTTGTCCGAACCGCCCGGACGCACCTGGGAATCGACGTGGAAGGTGCGTACGCCGACGCGCACGAACCAGGGGACGTGCTCACCGACCAGCCCACCGGCCGGGACCAGCCGCTCGGCGATCCGCGGCCACCTGGTGGCGAGCGCGAGCAGGTCGTCGTAGCCGACCTCGAGACCGCGGGGCGAGCCGGCGGAGTGGACGCCCACCAGGCCGGGGAGGTCGAGGACGCGGGCCCACGACCGCTCTGGTTCGAGCGCGTCGTCGAAGGCGCGGTGGAAGGTCCACGGAACGCCGGGGAGCGCGTCAGCCAGACCGGCGCAGACCTGCAGGTCGACCTCCAGGTCGGCATCGAGGAAGCCGAAGGACACCCCCGCCGCCCCGCAGTCGCAGGAAGTCCTCGGCAAGACCGGGCAACCGCGCCATCTCGCCACCGGTCGTGGTCCACGAGTCGGTCAGTCGCAGCTGCACGAAGACCGGGAGCTCGGTCTCGCGACACACGGCCGAGACGGCCGCGGGCTCGGGCGACAGCCCCCCGTCACCGACCAGGTGCAGCCGGTCGGCGCCGCCCTCGTCGGCGCCGGGGACGTCGCCGGGATGCCGCACGAGCACCTCGAGCAGAGCCTTGCCCATGGCTTTCACTGTAGGGCTGCGACTGCCGCACGGGCTGCGCCGCGCCCACCGCAGGGGCAGAATCGGAACGTGGACCACCGGCTCTTCCTCGCTGCCCGATCCCGGGTCCTCGCCGACCTGTCGGCTCGCCGTCAGGCGACGCCCGACATGGTGTCGGTGCTCGAGGACGCGGTGGCCGCCCGGCAGTGGTGGGCCGAGCAGTGGCCGGAGGGCGAGATCTACGTCGCCGGACTCGTCGCGCAGGACGTGCAGGACGCCGCCATCGACGCCGGGAACCGGTGGCCGCTCTGCCTGTCGTGCCCCGGTGCCGACCACGCGCTGCACATCCAGCCCGACCTGGGTGGGCCGGACCCGGTGTGGGTGTGCGAGGAGTCGGGGCAGGCGGTGGCGGAGCTGGGGGCTGGAGGCTCAGTGAGCCTGGCCGAGCTGGACCCACCAGGTGAAGCGGTCGGCGCGGTAGACCGAGCGCGAGACCTCGACGACCTTGTCCTCGGCGAACGCGCGGCGCGACTGGCGGAGCACGACGCCGCCCTTCGGGATCTCGAGCAGCTCGGCCTCGGGCGGGGTCGCCACGTCGGCGGTGATCGAGTCCTCCGCCCACGTCGGCCTGAGGCCACGCGCCTCGAGCGCGTCGTACAGGCTGGTCGGCATGCCGGTCTGCAGGAAGCCCGGCAGCAGGATCTCGTTGAGGTAGGCGTCCTCGAGGCACATCGGGGCGCCGTCGGCGCGGCGCAGCCGCTTCCAGTGGATGACGGCGTCGCCGATGGTGACCGACAGGGCGCGGCTGACGCCGGGTCCGGCCTGCTCGCGGCGCGCCACGAGCGTCTGCGACTCGGCGAGCAGTCCGCGGGCCGCCATCTCCTCGGTGTAGCTCTGGAGACGGCCGACGTCGCGACGCGGCTGGGCGACGAAGGTGCCACGGCCCGGCACCCTCTCGAGCAGTCCCTCGGAGACCAGGGCATCCATCGCCTGCCGCACCGTCATCCGGGCGACGTGGAACCGCTGCACGAGCTCGCGCTCGGACGGCGCGGTAGTCCCGGGGTGGGCGTCGCGCACCAGACCCCGGACGTACTCACGGACCTGGACATGCTTGGGAACGCCCGAGCCCGTCAGGAGAGCCTCCACACGCCGATGGTAGAGCGAGACGCGCCGGATCGCCCCTGAATCTGGTCAACAGGATGGCCACAAAATCCGAACAGGTGTTCGACTCACGTGCTAACGTCGTGCCATGCAGTTCCAGGCCACGCTGTTCCAGCCCGAGCCCGGAGACGACCGTGCTCCCACCCTCGCGCCGGAGCGGACGCCGCTCTCCCGCGGCGCCTGGGTCGACGTGCAGCGCGGGTGGTTGCCCGACGCCGACGAGGTGTTCGCGACGCTGGTGCGCGACGTCCCGTGGCGCGCCGAGCGGCGGCAGATGTACGACCGCATCGTCGACGTACCCCGGCTGACCCACACCTACATGATCGGCGAGGAGCTGCCCCACCCCACGCTGACCGCCGCCCGCGAGGCGCTCTCCGACCACTACCGCGACGAGCTGGGCGAGCCGTTCCGCACCGCCGGCTGCTGCTACTACCGCGACGGTCGCGACAGCGTCGCGTGGCACGGCGACACCGTCGGCCGGGGCTCCACGCACGACACGATGGTCGCGATCGTCTCGGTCGGCGACCCGCGCCGGCTCGCTCTGCGACCGCGCGGCGGCGGTGAGTCGATCAGCGTCGAGATGGGCCACGGTGACCTGGTCGTCATGGGCGGAAGCTGCCAGCGCACCTGGGAGCACGCGGTTCCCAAGGTCGCCTCCGCCGGGCCGCGCCTCTCGGTGCAGTTCCGCCCCTTCAACGTGTTCTGAGACGAGCAGCGGCGCGCGAGGCACGAGCGCGGCGCGTGGGCTCGGCCAGGTCGAGCGCGTCGCGCGACTGAGGAACGAAGTCGCGACCGACGTGTCGAGACCAGAACAGTCATGGTCTCGACACGGGCTCGCTGGCGCTCGCCCGGCTCGACCAACTGCTCGCTCTCGCCCGGCTCGACCAACTTCTGGCGCTCGCCCGGCTCGACCAACTTCTCGCGCTCAGAACTGACACCTGCGGGGCCTCGTCGTGGCTCTCGGGGGCGTCGTAGAACTCGCGGGCCTTGACGCCGGCCATCGGCGCGAACAGCAGCCACGGGATGGTGGCGACGAGCGTGTTGAGGGAGCGGACCGCGTCGTTGTAGTACTGCCGGGCGAAGGAGATCTGGTCCTCGGTCTCGGCGAGCTGGCGCTGGAGGTCGCGGAAGTTCTCGTTCGCCTTGAGGTCCGGGTAGGCCTCGGCCACCGCGTTGAGCTGGAGGAGCGCGCTCTGGAGCTGGGCGTCGGCTGCCGCCTTGGCGGCGACGTCGTCGCCGGCAGCCGCCTGCTGCACGCCGGCCCTGGCCTCGGTCACGGCCTCGAACACGCTCTTCTCGTGCTCGGCGTAGCCGCGGACGGTCTCGACGAGGTTGGGGATCAGGTCGGCGCGGCGGGTCAGCTGGACGTCGATGCCGCCCAGCGCCTCCTGCGCCGCGATGTCGCTGGTGCGCAGCTTGTTGAAGGCCACGACCGCGAGCAGGAGGAACCCGACGACGAGGACACCCAGGATGATCCACACGATGGTCATGGCGACATTGTGGGGGACGCGGTCACCAGGAGCCACCGCCCCCGCCGCCGCCTCCCCCGCCGCCTGAGAATCCTCCGCCGCCCGACGACGACGACTGCTGGGTGGCCTGGTAGGAGCTGATGGCGGCCGACACGGTCGTGTCGAAGTCACCGATCATCTGGTCGACGTGGCTGCCGGTGTGGGCGCCGACGTAGGTCGACCCCAGGTAGACCGGGACCGGCGGCTCGACCCCGGTCTCGGTGCGGTACTTCGCCGCCCACGCGTCGGCACAGCCGAGTGCGACCGCCCACGGGACGTACGCCGTGTAGAGCTCCTCGCGGCCGGAGAACTCGAACCGCTCCTTGCTGGCCGGGGTCGACAGCACCCGGCGGAAGCCCCCGACCCGCGACCACAGGTCGCGGCCCGCCGCGGTCCGCAGCGTGGCCGAGCCCGGAGCGAGCAGTCCCATCGCGCCGATCGCGAACAGGCCGGGCACGATCGCGACCAGCGAGACGCCGAGCGGGTTCCAGAACCCCAGGACCATGGCCAGGGCGTACGCCCCGATCACCAGGAGTCCGCCGGCGCCGCCGATCGGACCGGTGACCATCAGCTTCTCGCGGAGCGCCCACTGCTTCGTCCCGGACTCGAAGGTCTCGAGGTGCGCCTTCAGCTTCTTGCCCGCCTCGACGTCGCCGGGGCTGGCGGTGAAGCCGCGCTCACCGCCCGCGACCAGGCCCGAGAGCCCGGCCGTGACCGCGTCGAGCTCCTGCCAGGACCTCTCCCCCGTCTCGCGCAGCGTCCAGTCGTGGTCGGCGCGCTCGATGGCGACCACACGCTGCTCGGCCGCGTGGAGCACGGTCGCGACGAACTGCGGCCGCCCCACCCGTTCCTCGAGGATGTACGCCGCCTGGGCCGGGCCGATCCCCGCCGGCGGCGCGTAGGTCAGCGGGAAGCCGGGCTTGGGCTCGTGCGCACGCCGCGAGGCGCGGGCGCCGACCGCCGCGGCAACGAGGCCGGCGAGCACGAGCAGCACGACCACCGGCCACGAGTGGAGCACGCGGTCGTACTGAGCTGGCCAGGAGTAGGTCTCGCCGACGACGGGCGGCACCGGCTGGGCGACGTCGGTCTGCACCGTGACCGGCGTGAAGGGGTCCAGGTCGGCCAGCGCCACGGTGAGGCTGGTGGTGCCCTCGCCCGATGCCGAGCAGCCGGAGGTGGCGGTCGCGCCCACCGCGCACCGGACGTCTGCGGTGGCCGCCGGCAGCATCACGCTGAGCCGCGCCTGCTGGATGTCCTGGGCCCAACCACCGGGGAGCAGCTGCCAGTAGAACTGGGAACCGTCGCCGTCGGGATCGTCGATGAGCACGTCGTCGACGACGTACTCGATCCGGTAGGTGTGCGGACCGAGGGAGAGCGTCCGGTCCGGGTCGCCGATCTTCGCGACGTAGTAGCGCCCCTGGCCCTCGGTGAGGAACTCGACCGGAACCGCGGCGCCGTCCTGCTGCACGTCGACCGCCCGCGGCTGGCGGCGCAGCTCGGGGGCGTTGGGGTCGGCGCGGTCGAAGTACCGGAAGATGCCGTGCCGGTCGATGGTCGAGACCTCCACGACGATGGTCTCGACGACCCGCATCGAGCCGTCCTCGCCCACCTGGAACGTCGCGTCGTAGCTGCTGATCGTGGTCGGCTCGTAGACCTCCTCGATCCCGGCGCCCTGGTAGACCCAGGCCGGGAACAGCACCGCCACGCCCAGCAGGACCAGCGCGACGCCCCCCAGCACCACTCGCTTCACAGCGCGCAGCCTAGTGGCCGGGCCGGATACCACGCCGCGTCCGTCCGTCCGCCCCGGTGGGGGGTGGCGACCCGGAGCCGATGAGTGGGACAGTGTGGCACCGATCACACTCGTGGGAGACCGGATGCTCAAGGCACGCAACCTCGAGGTCGTCTACGACGACGTCGTGCTGGCGTTGCGCGGCGTCAGCCTCGAGGTCCCGGCCGGCTCGATCGTGGCGCTGCTGGGCTCCAACGGCGCCGGCAAGACCACGCTGCTGCGGGCGCTCACCGGACTTCTGGACCTCCACGACGGAGAGATCACCAAGGGACGCGTCACCCTCGACGACCGCAACCTGCCGCGCACGTCCCCGGAGCGGATCGTCCGGCTCGGGGTCAGGCAGGTGCTCGAAGGGCGTCGGGTCTTCGTGGAGCTCACCATCGAGGAGAACCTGAAGATCGGTGCCCACACCGCGCGCGCGGGGATGGCGGACAACCTGGAGCGGGCCTACGCCCTCTTCCCGGTGCTGGCCGATCGGCGGACCCAGACCGCCGGCTACCTCTCCGGCGGCGAGCAGCAGATGCTGGCGATCGGTCGGGCGCTCATGTCCGACCCGGAGTACCTGCTGCTCGACGAGCCGACGCTGGGCCTGGCACCGAGGCTCGTCGAGAACATCCGCGACGTCATCCTCGAGATCAACAAGACGGGCACCGCCATCTTGCTGGTCGAGCAGAACGCCACCATGGCGTTGTCGGTGGCCCACCACGGCTACGTCATGGAGACCGGAAGGATCGTGCTCGACAAGCCGGCCGACCAGCTGCTGCGCGACGACGACGTGCGCGAGTTCTACCTCGGCCTCCATCCGGGAGAGGACGGCCGTCGCTCGTTCCGCGAGACCAAGCACTACCGGCGCAAGAAGCGGTGGTCCGCATGAGCAGCAGCGACCCGGTCGCCCTGCTGGACGACGTCCACCTCTCCTTCGCGGGCGTGAAGGCCATCGACGGTGTCAGCCTCGAGGTCCGGCCCGGTGAGCTCTTCGCGATCATCGGACCCAACGGCGCGGGCAAGACGTCGCTGTTCAACGTGATGTCCGGCGTCTACCGTCCGCAGCGCGGCACCGTGGAGTTCCTGGGGCAGGACGTCCGCGGCGTGCGGCCTCACCGGATCGCGGCGATGGGCATGGCCCGCACCTTCCAGAACATCGCCCTGTTCGAGCACCTGACGGTCCTCGACAACCTGATGCTGGGGCGTCACCAGCACATCCGGTACGGCGCCGGCGCCGCCCTCCTGTGGCTCGGCCGGGCCCGCAACCAGGAGCTGGAGCACCGGCGGCACGTCGAGGAGATCGTCGACTTCCTCGAGCTGGAGCAGTGGCGGGCGCTGCCGGTGGGACTCCTGCCGTACGGCGTGCAGAAGCGGGTCGAGCTGGGGCGGGCGTTGGCGATGGAGCCGAAGCTGCTCCTGCTCGACGAGCCGGTCGCGGGCATGAACCTCGAGGAGACCGAGGACACCGCCCGCTACATCGTCGACATCCGCGACGAGCTCGGACTGCCGATCGTCATGGTCGAGCACGACATGGGACTGGTGATGGACCTCGCCGACCGGGTGATGGTCGTCGACTTCGGCGTCCCGATCACCACCGGTACCCCGGACGAGGTCCAGCGTCACCCGGACGTGGTCCGTGCCTACCTCGGCGAGGAGATCACGCAGTGACGACCTCGGGGACCAGCCCGGCGACCCGGATCCGCGACCACGCGGCGACGATGCCCCACGGCGTGGCGCTGCGCGACAAGTACCTCGGAGTGTGGCGGGAATGGACCTGGGCGTCGTACTGGGAGCACGTCCAGCTCGCCGGGCACGCCTTCCTCTCCCTCGGGGTGGAACCGGGCGACCGGGTGGCGATCCACTCGGAGAACCGGCCGGAGTGGCTCGTCGCCGACATGGGAGCGCTCGCCGTCCGCGCGGCCTCCGTCGGCATCTACCCCACCAACCCGGTCGCCGAGGTCGGCTACCTGCTCCGCGACTCCGGCGCGCGCGTGATCGTGGTGGAGGACCAGGAGCAGCTCGACAAGACCCTGGCGGTGATCGACGAGCTGCCCGACCTGGCCTACGTCGTCCACGTCGAACCGCGCGGAATCCGCCATCGCTACACGCACGACAAGCTGCTGTCCTGGGCGGAGCTCCTGGAGCGCGGACGAGAGCACCGGGCCGAGCACCCGGAGGCACTCACCGAGGTGCTGGCCGGCCAGCGGGACGACGACCTGGCGACGCTGATCTACACCTCCGGCACCACGGGTCCTCCCAAGGGCGCCATCCTGACCGTCGCCAACGTCGAGTTCGCGATCAAGGTGCTGGTCCGGGAGGGAGCGTTCACCGACCCCCCACCCGGGCCGCGCGACCTGACGCTGTCCTACCTGCCGCTGTCGCACGTCGCGGAGCGGATCTTCACCACCTGGTTCAACGCCGCGGCCGGGACGCAGGTGAACTTCGCCGAGTCGATCGAGACGGTGCCGGCCAACCTGCGCGAGGTGCAGCCGACCATCCTGTTCGGCGTACCCAGGATCTGGGAGAAGCTGCTGGCCGGGATCGAGACCCGGCTCTCGGGTGCCACCTGGTTCAAGCGGCGCAACGCCCGGTTCTGGCTCTCGGTGGCGGACCGGATCGGCCGCGACCTGGTCGCCAACGAGGGGTCCCACACCGCCCGCACGCGGCTGATGTACGGCGTGGGGTGGGTCTTCTTCTACCGTGCCCTGCAGGAGCGGCTCGGCATGCGCCGCGTCCGCTACGCCAGCTCGGGCGCCGCCCCGATCGCGCCCGACGTGCTCCGGTTCTTCATGGGGATCGGTGTCCCGATGCACGAGGTCTACGGGATGACCGAGAACACCGCCGTCGCGACCGGCAACCGGCCCGGCCGCGTGAAGCTGGGCACCGTCGGCGAGGCGCACCCGGGGGTGGAAGTGCGGGTCGACGAGACGACCGGCGAGATCCTGACCCGCCACCCCGGCGTGTTCGCGGGCTACTGGGGCAAGCCGGAGGCGACCGCCGAGGTCCTCGGTGAGGACGGGTGGCTGCGCACCGGCGACGTCGGCGAGTGGGTGGACGGCTCGCACCTGAAGATCACCGACCGCATGAAGGACATCATCATCACCGCCGGAGGGAAGAACATCTCGCCCTCCGCGATCGAGAACGAGCTCAAGGCCTCGCCCTACGTGCGCGAGGCGATCGTGATCGGGGACGGCCGCAAGTACCTCGCCGCCCTCATCGGGATCGAGCTCGAGACCGTCGGCGAGTGGGCGCAGGGCCAGCGGATCGGCTTCAGCACCTACCGCGACCTCAGTGAGAAGGAGGAGGTGCTGGAGCTGGTGGCCGGCGTCGTCCGCGAGGTCAACACGCAGCTCGCGCAGGTGGAGCAGATCAAGGAGTTCAGGCTGCTCGGCAAGGAGCTCGACCACGAGGACGGCGAGCTCACCGCGACCCAGAAGGTGAAGCGGTCCGCCATCGCGACCCGGTTCTCCGACACGGTCGACGACATGTACGCCGGGAGCAGCCGATGAGCGAGCTCCTCGAGGTCATCGTCCGGGGTCTGGGCACCGGCTCGGTCTACGCACTGCTGGCCCTCGGGTTCGTCATCATCTACAAGTCCACGGGCGTGATCAGCTTCGCCCAGCCGGCCCTGATGCTCACCGGGGCCGTGGTGGCGTCGTACGTCGCCCCCGCCCTGGGCTTCGTGCTGTTCACGGGCCTCGCGTTCTTCCTCTCGATGGGAGCGGCCGTCCTGGTGACGGCGGTGGTCGCGCTGGTGGTGGAGCGGCTCGCGATCCGGCCGATGGTCGGGCGCCCGGTCTTCGTGGTCGCGATCATCACCTTGGGGCTCGACGTCGCGATCCGGGTCGTCACCTCGGCGTTCATCGGCGTCGGCGCGCGGCCCGTCCCCAACCCGTGGGGCCTCTCGCGGATCGACGTGCTCGGGCTGCAGGTGCTGGAGCGGAACCTGGTCTCGGTCGCGGTCCTGGCCGTCGTGGTGGTCGTGCTGTTCTGGTTCTACCGCCACACGCGATTCGGCCTCGCCATGCGGGCGACGGCCTTCGACCAGGAGACCGCCCTGACCCAGGGGGTCAGCGTGGGCAACGTCTTCGCCGCGTCGTGGGCCCTCGCGGGTGCCCTCGCGGCCATCGCCGGCACTCTCCTCGCGGTCACCGCCGGGGTCGACCGCCAGCTGTGGATCGTGGCCCTGGTGGCCCTGCCGGCGATCATCCTGGGCGGACTCGACTCCCTCGAGGGGGCCGTGATCGGCGGGCTGGCCGTCGGCGTGGTGCAGGAGGTCGTGGGTCGCTACCAGGGCACCTACGCACCGTGGCTGGGCGACAACTTCGCCGTCGTGTCGCCGTACGTGCTGATGATGCTGGTGCTGCTGGCCAAGCCCTACGGGATCTTCGGCACCCCCGAGGTGAGGAGGGTATGACCACCCCGATGAGCACTCCCACCACCGAGACGTCGCCCCTCAGCTCGAGCACCGGCTCCCACCCCGAGGGGCCACCCGGCCGCACCCGGCGGCTGGCCGGGCGCCCGCAGTTCTACCGCACCTACGGCCAGCAGCTCGCGCTGTTCAACACCCGGCCCAAGCTGGTCGGCGTCGCCGCGATCGTGCTCGCGGCCCTGTCGATGGCGTTCGTGCTGACCGACTCGTTCCTGCAGACCCTGGCGATCGCGTTCGCGTTCGCGATCGGTGCCCTCGGCCTCAACATCGTCACCGGACTCGCCGGCCAGGTCTCGCTGGGCCACGCGTTCTTCCTGGGTGTGGGCGCCTACACGGCTGCCGCCATCTCCGGCGACCCGGAGGGACGCACCATCGGCTTCGGCGTCACCAACATCCTGGTCTGGCTGCCGGCCGCGGGTCTGGTGGCGGGACTCGCGGGCGTGCTGATCGCGCCCCTGGCGACCCGGCTGCGCGGGCTCTACCTGGCGATCGTCACCCTGGGGCTGGTCTTCATCGGCGAGCACATATTCCGCCAATGGTCCGACCTCACCGGCGGCAGCGGCGTCGGTCGCGAGGGCGCCGTCGCCGAGCTCTTCGGCGTGGAGCTCGCCGCCAACGGTGAGTTCCTCACCGGTGACCAGAAGCTCTACCTGGTGACGCTGGTCCTGCTCTGCCTGTTCGCCCTCGGGGCACGCAACCTGGCCAGGTCGCGCGTCGGACGGTCGTTCGCGGCGGTCCGCGACCGGGACATGGCCGCCGAGATGATGGCGATCAACCTGCCCCGCACCAAGACGCTCGCGTTCGGCATCTCGTCGTTCTACGCGGGCTGCAGCGGGGCGCTGGTCTACTCGATCATCGGCTTCTTCGAGCCGAACTCGTTCAACCTGCTGCTGTCGGTGGAGATCATCGCGATGGTGCTCATCGGCGGGGCCGGCACGGTCTCCGGCACGATCATGGGCGCCCTGTTCATCAGTCTGCTGCCGACGCTGACCCGCGAGCTGCCGGCGTACGTGCCGTTCATCTCGGCCAGCGTCACCGACACCCCCAACGTCTTCCAGCTGGAGTCGATCCTCTACGGCCTCCTGATCGTGGGCTTCCTGCTGTTCGAGCCACGTGGGCTCTTCGGGATCTGGATCCGGATCCGCAACTACTGGAAGGGATGGCCCTTCAGCTACTAGAGGGCCGGTCAGTCGTCCATCGACCGAAGGAGAAGTGCCGTGAGAGTAAACAAGTACGGCGTGCTGCTGGCAGCACTCGCCGTGGCCGTCACCGGGTGCCGGGGCGGCGAACCCGAGGGGGACGGCGAGGTCGACGCGCCCGGCGTCACCAGCGACCCGTGCCCGGATGCGGTGAACGAGGACAACGGCTGCATCTACCTGGGCACCATCTCCGACCTCACCGCGGGTCCGTTCGCCGCGCTCGGAGTCCCGATCACCGACACCCAGAAGGTCTTCTGGGACCGCGTCAACGAGGACGGCGGGATCGGCGGTTACGACATCAACACCACCGAGTACGTCCGGGACAACCTCTACAACCCCGAGACGCACCAGCAGGTCTACGGCGAGATCTCGGGCGACGTGCTCGCGCTCGCCCAGACCCTGGGCTCGCCGACCACCTTCGCCATCCTCCCGGACCTGGAGAACGACGAGATGATCGGCGCCCCGGCGTCGTGGACGTCGCTGTGGGCCTTCGAGGACGCCATCCTGGAGTCCGGCGCGAGCTACTGCGTCGAAGGGATGAACGCGGTCGACTACATGGTGGAGAACGAGAGCATCGAGTCGGTGATGGCGGTCGGCTTCGCCGGCGACTACGGCGGCGACGGTGCGGCCGGCGCCGAGATCGCGGCCGAGGCGAACGACCTCGAGTTCACCAGCGTCGAGACCGAGCCCGGGCAGGAGGCGCAGACCGGTGCGGTGAGTGCCATCCTGCGGGCGGAGCCCGACCTGGTGCTGCTCGGCACCGGACCCACCGAGACCGCGGTCATCGTGGGCGAGGCGGCGGCCCAGGGCTACCAGGGCCGCTTCATCGGGCTGGGCCCCACGTGGAACCCCGCCCTGCTGGAGAGTCCCGCTGCCGAGGCCCTGCAGGGCCTCTACTGGCAGTCCGGCTACTGGGGTCCCTACGGCACCGACACCCCGGGCCACCAGGCGATGCGTGACGCCCTCGGCGACATCGACGCCCCCACCGACGGGCACACCGCCGGCTGGGCCTGGTCGTACCCGCTGAAGGCGGCGCTCGAGGAGTGGCTCGACGGTGACTACGACAAGACCCGGGCCGGCCTGCTCGAGGCCGTGCAGTCGCTCGAGACCATCGACTACGAAGGGATGCTTCCCGAGGAGGCAGGCAACCGGGCGGGAGAGCCGAACGACACGATCTTCCGCCAGACGGTGCTCAGCGAGGTCGACCCGCAGGCGCCGACCGGGGTGACCATCATGGAGGACTTCTTCGTGGGGCCGACCGCAGAGGCCTACGAGTTCGAAGGTCCCTGCTTCGAGGGCTGAGGCATGGCTCGGGGTTGAGCGAAGCCCCACTCAACCCCGAGCGAGGCCCAACTCGACGTGGCCGGCTGGGCTCAGCCGCGGGCGATCAGCCACCAGACGACGGCGATCACCGCGACGGCGGCGAGGACCGGCTTCCAGTAGGCGCGCACCAGCACCGGCAGCACCGCGGCGCCGAGGTCGAGTGCGTCGTCGGCCTTCGCCGGCGGAGGCGGTGTCGTCGGCGGCGGCGTCGGTGGTGCAGCGGCGGCCGACGCCGCAGCGGGTGCCGGTGCGGACGTGGTGTCCCCCGGAGGAGGAGCCGGGGCGGGCTCCTCCTCCGGGGGAGGCTCGGGGGCAGCGGGCGTCGCCGTCAGGCGTTGCTCGAGACAGGCGACGAACTGGCCCAGCAGCTTGTCGGAGACGTCCTGGATCACGTTGCCCCGGCCGAACTGCGCCGCCTTGCCGGTGATGCTGAGGTCGGTGCGTACGTCGACGTCGGTGGCGCCGCCGGCGGCCTCGGTCATGGTGGCCGTGACCATCGCACCCGCGGTGCCGTTGCCGCGCTTGTCCTTGCCCTTGGCGTCGATCACCAGCCGGTGCGCGGCCTCGTCCTTCTCGACGAAGGTGCCGGTGCCGTTGTAGACCAGCGCGATCGGCCCGAGCTTCACCTTGACGGTGCCCGCGAAGGACTCGGCGTCGGCCTCGGTCACGGTCGCGCCCGGGAAGCACCCGGCGACACCCTCGATGTCGTTGAAGTCGCCCAGGTCTCCTCGACCCCGGCGGGAACCGTGAACCGGTGCTGCAGCTCCAAGTCAGGCTCCCGCCGCCTTCAGCACGGCCCGGCGCGTCAGGACGGTCGCCAGGTGCCGGCGATACTCGCTGTCGCCGTTCAGGTCGGACGGCGGATTGGTGCCGTCGGCCGCCTTCGCTGCGGCCTCGCGTACGCCGTCCTCGGTCGCGGCCGCGCCCGCCAGGGCCTCCTCCACCGCGGTGGCCCGCAGCGGGGTGTTGCCCATGTTGGTGAGGCCGACCCTGGCCTCCGCGATCGAGCCCCCGTCGATCCGGACGGTCGCGGCGACCGCCACGATCGGCCACTGGTGCTTGATGCGCACGAACTTCTCGTAGTGGGCACCCCATCCGGTGTGCTTGGGGATCCGGACCTCGGTGAGGATCTCGTCGTCGCCGATGGCCGTCTCGAACAGGTCGACGAAGAACTCGGACGCCGCGACGGTGCGGGTTCCCCCGCTGCCGGCGATCGTGAACTCCGCGCCCAGCAGCAGCGTCGGAGCTCCCATGTCGCCCGCGGGATCGGCGTGGGCCAGCGCTCCACCGAACGTGCCGCGGTGCCGGATCTGCTCGTCGGCGAGCTCGGTCACCGCGTGGGTGATGATCGCGGCGTGCTCACGCACCAGGTCGCTCGTGCGAACGTCGTGGTGGGTGGTCATCGCGCCGATGACGAGTGCGTCGCCGTCGTCGCGGATGCCCCGCAGCGAGTCGATCTTCCCGAGGTCGATGACCATCTCGGGCGCGTTGAGGCGCATCCGCAGCACCGGCAGCAGGCTCTGGCCGCCGGCGATGATCTTGGCGTCGTCACCGTGCTCGGCGAGCGCCGCCAGGGCGTCCTCGACCGAGGTCGGCGCCAGGTAGTCGAACTGTGCCGGGATCATGCGCCCCCTTCGTGGCACTCCGCCGGTTCGGCTTCGTCGAAGTGCGGCATGGCGGCTTCTTCCGTCGCACCACCGTCCCCTCCGGTGATGATCGCCTTCCACACCCGCTCGGGCGTGCACGGCATCTGGATGTCGTTGACACCGAGGTGGCGGACGGCGTCGACGACCGCGTTGACCACCGCCGGGGTCGAGGCGATCGTCCCGGCCTCGCCGACGCCCTTCGTGCCCAGCGAGTTGGTGGTGGACGGCGAGGTGGTGTGGCTGGTCTCGTAGTTGATCGTGTCGGCGGCCGTGGGCAGCAGGTAGTCGACGAACGATCCCGACACCAGGGTGCCCGTGTCGTCGTACACCGCCTCTTCCCAGAGCGCCTGCGCGATGCCCTGCACCAGGCCGCCGTGGACCTGCCCGGAGACGATCAGCGGGTTGATGATGTTGCCGATGTCGTCGACGCAGACGTACTTGCGCATCTTCACCTCACCGGTCTCGGTGTCGACCTCCATCGCGCACAGGTGGGTGCCGTGGGGGAAGGAGAAGCTCTCCGGGTCGAACGTCGCGTCGGAGTCGATGGTCGCCTCCACGCCGTCGGGCAGGTTGTGCGCCGCGAACACCGCGGTTGCGATCTCACCGATACCCATGCCCTGGTCGGTGCCGCGCACCGAGAACCGGCCGCCGTCGAACTCGATGTCGTCGGCCGAGGCCTCGAGCAGGTGGGCGGCGATGGGCTTGGCCTTCTCGATCACCTTGTCGGCCGCGCGGACCAGTGCCTCTCCGCCGACGACGAGCGACCGCGAGCCGTAGGTGTCGTAGCCCTTGGTCGAGATCTGGGTGTCACCGTGCAACACCTCGACGTCCTCGAACGGCACGCCGAGCCGGTCGGCGACGATCTGGCTGAAGGCCGTCTCGTGGCCCTGACCGTGGGCGCTGGCGCCGGTGACGACCTCCACCTTGCCGGTGCCGCCCATCCGGATCGCGGCGTGCTCCCACCCGCCGGCTCCGTAGTTGAGCGATCCGAGCACCCGGCTGGGCGCCAGGCCGCACATCTCGGTGAACGTGGAGACGCCGATGCCGAGCTGCACCCGGTCGCCGGACTCCCGGCGCTGCTTCTGCTCGGCGCGCAGCGCGTCGTACCCGAACATCTGACGGGCCTTCTCGGTCGCGGCCTCGTAGTTGCCCGAGTCGTACTCGAGACCGCACACCGTCGTGAACGGGAACTCGTCGTGCTTGATCCAGTTCTTCTCCCGGATCTCCAGCGGGTCCACCCCGACCTCGGCGGCGAGCTCGTCCATCATCCGCTCGATGGCGTACGTCGCCTCGGGCCGGCCGGCGCCGCGGTAGGCGTCGGTCCAGGTCTTGTTCGTCAGGACCGTCTGGACGCTGAACCGGTAGGCGGGGAACTTGTAGATCGCGTTGAACATGAACGCGCCGAGCACCGGCACCCCGCCACCGACCAGGGAGACGTAGGACCCGAGGTCGGCCAACAGCTCGACCTTGAACCCGGTGACGGTGCCGTCCGCCTCGGCGCTCAGCGTCAGCTTCTGCCACTGGTCCCGGCCGTGGTGCCCGGCCACCAGCGACTCGCTGCGGGTCTCGGTGTACTTGACCGGCTTGCCGAGTCGCCGCGCCACGGCCCACGCGATGAACTCCTCCGGGGTCGTCTGCAGCTTGCCGCCGAACCCGCCGCCGACGTCCGGTGCGATGACCCGGATCTTGGACTCGGAGACACCGGTGGTCGCGGCCAGCGCGAACCGCAGGATGTGGGGGATCTGGGTCGCCGACCACATCGTGAGCTGTTCGCCGGTCGGGTCGACGACCACCGACCGTGGCTCCATGAACGCCGGGATCAGCCGCTGCTGGCGGTACTCGCGTTCGATCACGATGCCGCCGTCGCGGGCCTTGCTGATCGCGTCCTCGACGTCGCCGCCGGTGCCGGCCTCGCCCGAGTCGAAGACCCAGTGGGCCGACTTGTTCGTGCCCAGGTCGGGGTGCGCGAGCACCTCGTCGTTCGCGGCCGCCTTGAGGTCGAGTGCGGCCGGCAGCTCGTCGTACTCCACGTCGACCAGCTCGGCGGCGTCACGCGCCTCGGCGGCGCTGCGGGCCACCACCACGGCCACCGTCTCGCCCGCGAACGTGACCCGGTCCGAGGGCATCGGCACGTGGGTGGGGGCCTTCTGGTCGGTCGTGATCGCCCAGGCGTTGATGTTGACGCCCTGGGAGTCGCCGAGGTCGGCGCCGGTCAGCACCGCGACCACGTTGGGCGCCGACGCCGCCGCCGCCGTGTCGATGCTGGTGATGGTGGCGTGGGCGAACGGGCTGCGCACCATCGCGAGGTGCAGCATGCCGGGGAGCTGGATGTTGTCGGTCCAGCGGGTGCGACCGGTGATCAGCCGCTGGTCCTCCTTGCGGCGCCGGTCCCGGCCGATCTCGGCGGCCGGCCGCTCCTGGGTGGCAGTCACGAGCTCGCACCCCCTCGCCGCGTGGAGGACGCTCTTGACGATGTTGTGGTAGCCGGTGCAGCGGCAGAGGTTGCCCTCGAGGCCGAGCCGCACCTCCTCCTCCGACGGGTTCGGGTTGTCGGCCAGCAGGTCGACGCTCTGCATGATCATCCCCGGCGTGCAGAAGCCGCACTGGAGGCCGTGGCACTCCCGGAAGGCCTCCTGGACGGGGTGGAGCTGGTCGCCGTCGGCGAGCCCCTCGATCGTGGTGACCTCGTGGCCGTCGGCCTGGACGGCGAGCACGTTGCACGACTTCACGCTGCGCCCGTCGAGGTGGACCGTGCACGCTCCGCAGTTGCTGGTGTCGCAGCCGACGACGGTGCCGGTCTTGCCGAGCTTCTCGCGCAGGTACTGGACGAGCAGCATGCGGGGTTCGACGTCGTCGGAGACCTGTGCTCCGTCGACGGTGAGGCTGATCCGGGCCATGGACGGCTCCTCCTGCTGGATGGCGTGCCCCTCATCGGGTGCCTGTGACCCGGGTCACGCTAGGAGCGGGAGGGTTGGCGAACGGTTGGCTAGGGTCGGCGGGTGCCCGGCCCCCGCTCTCCCGCGCTCGCCGACGCCGGGCTGGTGGCCCTCGGCGGCGCGCTCGGCAGCGTGGCGCGGTGGTCGCTCGCAGAGGTCCTGCCCGGGCCGTGGGGAACGCTCGCGGCCAACCTCTCGGGGTGCTTCCTGATCGGCCTGCTGGCGGGCTGGGTCTTCGAGACCCGCCCGCGGCTGCGGCTGCTGCTCGGGGTCGGCCTCCTCGGCGGCTTCACCACCTTCTCCACCCACCTGCTCGATGCGCACGAGCTGCTCGCCCGACGTCGTCGCGGCGTCGGCGTACGTCGGGGGCACCCTGGCCGGCTGCCTGCTCCTGGCCGCCACCGGCATGCGCGCAGGACGGGCGCTGCGATGACCGACGTGCTCCTCGTCGCGGTCGGTGGCGCGATCGGCGCGTTGCTCCGGTGGATGGTCGCCCGGCTGGGGGGCGCAGGACTTCCCGTGGCCGACGCTGGTGGTCAACGTCGCGGGAAGCCTGCTGCTCGGCGTCGTCGCCCACGCCGGACCGGCGTGGGCGCTCACCCTGCTCGGCTGGGGTGTGGCGGGGGCGCTGACGACGTACTCCGCCTTCGCCCTCGATACGGTGCTGCTGCCGTGGCGGACGGCCGCCCTGTCCGTGGCGTCGACGCTCGTGCTCGGGTCCGCGGGGTTCGCGGCCGGGTGGTGGCTCGGAGGCCTTGCTTGACGGCAAGCAACCCCGGTCAGCGCCAGAGCGAGAAGGCGTTCACGACAGCTTCCGTCAACGCCGCCTCCTGGTCGTCGAAGAGCAGGCCCACATGGCGGCCCAGTGCACCAGTTTGGGATGCGCCGCTCGCGTCACTCCCTCGAGGCCGCCAGCCGGCCCTTGAGCAGCGCCTTGGCGGGATGCTCGCGCTCGCCGAGCACCCGCAGGCAGCGTTCGACGACCTCGGTGTCGTGGGGCGCGAGCTCGCCGTAGCGCAGCACGGCGACCGGGTCCGGGTCGGCGAGCAGGGCCTCGCGCATGCTGACCGCGAGGTAGTCGCCCAGCTCGGCGAGGGCCGGGGCGTTGGTGCCGGGCAGCAGGTCGCCGCCGTACGCCGCCACGGCCGCCTTGACGTCGCCGGCACCGAGCAGCGCGAGCACGTCCTCGACGTCCGTGCGTACCGGCATCGTCAGCCGGTAGGGGCGGGAGGCGAGCTGGCCGCCGACCGCCGCGCGCAGGTGGGAGACCTCGGCCTTGAGCGTCGAGAGGGTGACCGCCTGCTCGCCGTAGACGAGGGAGTGGAGCCGCTCGAGCGAGAGACCCTCCGGGTGGAGGCAGAGCAGGGCGAGGATCTCGGTCTGGCGCCGGTTGAGCAGCAGTCGCTGGCCGTCGAGCCAGGCCTCGGCGGTGCCGAGGACCGACAGGGAGAGACCCGGTTCGGACGGCGCGAGGTCACCACGACCGGCGCCCCACTGTCGCGACCGGGGCATCGCGCCCTCGATCAGGCGCGCCAGCACCCGGGCGGTGGCCAGCCCGATCGGGTGGGTGCGGTCCCAGGTGGTCGAGAGGTCGATGACGCCGATCTGCTCGCCCGAGACCGGGTCGTGGAGCGGGGCGGCCCAGCAGACCCAGTTGTGGACGATCGAGGCGAAGTGCTCGGCGCTGAACACCATCGACGGGTCACCGGTGCGCCCCGCGATGGCCAGCGCGTTGGTGCCGACGCTGGCCTCGTCCCAGCGGCCGGCCGGCACGAAGTTCACCGACTCGGCCTTGCGCCGCATCACCCGCCCGCCGTACGTCCACAGGATCCGGGTCTCGGCGTCGGTGATGGCGAGGACCAGGTCGCCGTCCTCCGCGGTGCGCCGCAGGTCGTCCTCGACCCGCTCGACGGCGAGCTGGAGCGGGGAGCCCTGGAAGTAGGCGGCGGTCTCGCCCTCGTCGTCCAGCGGCGCCTCGGTCACGTCGGGTGTCAGTGCCGCGCCGGACAGCTTCCAGCTGCGCAGGATCTCGGGGCGCACGGTCGTGGTGTCGCCCTGCTCGATGAACGTCGTCCAGGCGCGCACAGCCTCCAGCCGTCGCGACTGCAGGTCGTCAGGCCTGTTCATGTCCGCCCCGGATCTTCGTGATGTCCGTCACGGTAGCGCCGCGGTGGTAGCCGCTCAATCGTGGTGGTGGATGGGCCCCGTGGTCGAGGCGAGCGGCTCGCCCGACCCACCCCACCGCCCGGCGACGATCTCGGCGGCGATGCTGATCGCGGTCTCCTCCGGCGTACGGGCCCCCAGGTCGAGGCCGATCGGGCTCGACAGCCGCCCGATCTCCTCGTCGGTGAGGCCGGCCTCGCGCAGCCGGTCGAGCCGGTCGTCGTGGGTGCGCCGGCTGCCCATGGCGCCGATGTAGGCCGGACGGTGCTCCTCGGGCAGCCGCAGCGCGACCTCGAGCAGCGGGACGTCGAACTTCGGGTCGTGGGTGAGCACGGCCAGCACCGTGCGCCGGTCGAGCCGACCAGCCTCGATCTCGGCGCCGAGGTAGCGGTGGGGCCAGTCGACGACGACCTCGTCGGCCTCCGGGAACCGGCTGGTCGTCGCGAAGACGGGCCGCGCGTCGCAGACGGTCACGTGGTAGCCGAGGAAGCTGCCGACCCGGGCGACGGCGGCCGCGAAGTCGATCGCCCCGAACACCAGCATCCGCGGCTTGGGCGCGAAGGCCCACACGAACACCCGCATCCCCTCCCCGCGCCGCTCCCCGTCGGGTCCGTAGGTGAGCGTGGCGTTGTGCCCGGCCGCCAGCAGCCCGATGGCGTCGTCGCGCACCGCGTCGTCGGCCCGCTCGCTGCCGAGGGAGCCGGTGGCGCGGTCCGGCCGTACGACGAGGCGTCGGCCGAGCCGGGCGGGGTCGGGGTGGTCGATGACGGTGGCCACCGCGACCGGGTTGCCGGCCTCGATGTCGGCGGCGACCTCGCCGAGCTCGGGGAAGGTCTCGCGGTTCACCTTCTCGACGAAGACGTCGAGGATGCCGCCGCAGGTCAGGCCGACGGCGAAGGCGTCGTCGTCGGAGACGCCGTAGCGCTCGAGGACGGGGGTGCCGGACTCGACGACCGTCTGGGCGAGCTCGTAGACGGCCCCCTCGACGCAGCCGCCCGAGACCGAGCCGACCGCCGACTCGTCGGGGCCGACCAGCATCGAGGCGCCCGGTGGGCGAGGTGCGGACTGGAAGGTGGCGACGACGGTGCCGACCCCGATCGTCTCGCCGGCCTTCCACCACGCCATCAGCTCGGGCAGCACGTCACGCACGAGACACCAGCTCCGTGACCTCGGCGAACGTCGCGAGGGAGTGACCCGCGACGAACGCGTCGCAGTGGGGCAGCGCTGCGACCACCCCCGCCTGCACCGGTTCGTAGCCGGCCTTGCCGCGGTGAGGATTGACCCAGATGACGCGATGGGCGATCCGGCCGAGCCGCTCGAGCTGCTCGGCCAGCAGCGTCGGGTCGCCGCGCTCCCAGCCGTCACTGAAGACGACCACGACCGCCCCGCGGGCCAGGCCGCGTTGCCCCCAACGCGTGAGGAACATCTGCAGCGTCTCGCCGAGCCGGGTCCCGCCCGACCAGTCGGGCACGGTGTCGCCCGCCGCGACGATCGCGCGATCGGGGTCACGCAGCCGCATCGCCCGCGACACGTGGGTGAGCCGGGTGCCCACCGTGAAGGTCTCCACGACCCGGCCGCCGGTCTGGGTCCAGCGGTGCGCCAGCCGCAGCAGCGCGTCGGCGTACCCGCTCATCGAGCCGGAGACGTCGACCAGCAGCACCACCCGGCGCGGGCGGGTGCCGCGGCGGCGCCAGGCGATCTCGGCCGGCTCGCCCATCCGGCGCAGGCTCTCGCGCAGCGTGCGGTGGGCATCGACGTCGCCGCGGTGCCACCTCCGGTGTCGCGCCGTACGTCGCTGCGGCGGCCGGCACGACAGCTGGACGAACATCCCGGCCAGCCGCTGCTTCTCCGCTGCGGAGAGGGCTGCGACGTCGCGGTGCTTCAGCACCTCGGTGGCACTGGCCGCGGCGCGGATCGCGTCCTCGTCGTCCGACTGGCTCTCGCCCTCCGACGGCTCCTGCTCGGGGAAGACCGACACCGGTGTGCTGGGCGACGTGGCGGGCCGTGCCCGGGGCAGCCCGTCGCGGGCGTTGAAGAACGCGTCGAACACCTGGTCGTAGCGCTCGAGGTCGTCGGGGCCGGCGCAGAGCGTCGCGCGGCCGGACCAGTAGGTGCCCCGCCGGTCGTCGAGCCCCAGCAGGGCGGTTGCTGCGAGGAAGCCGTGGGCGCGGTCCTGGGTCACCGGCACGCCCGCGGCCCGCAGCGCACGCGTGAACGCGAGCAGGATCTCGTCCGCCGCTTGAGTCATCGCGCGAGCATCCGCTCCAGCGCGTGCCGCACCCGGTCGCTGTCCTCGCGGTACTTCACGAGAGCCCCGAGCGTGGCCGCGGCCGACTCGAGGTCGAGCTCGGCCGTGCCGAGGTGTTGCAGGGCGCGGGCCCAGTCGAGGGTCTCGGCGACGCCCGGCGGCTTGAGCAGGTCGTCGCGCGAGCGCAGCTGCTGGACGACCTCGACGACCTGCCGCCCCAGCGTCTCCGACACCTCGGGGGCGCGACTGCGCACGATCGCGAGCTCGCGCTCGAGGCCGGGGTGCTCGATCCAGTGGTAGAGGCAGCGCCGCTTGAGGGCGTCGTGCAGCTCGCGAGTGCGGTTGGAGGTCAGCACGACGACCGGCGGCTCCGCGGCGGCCACCGTGCCGAGCTCGGGGATGCTGACCTGGTAGGTCGACAGCACCTCGAGCAGGAACGCCTCGAACTCGTCGTCGGCGCGGTCGACCTCGTCGACGAGCAGCACGGCCGGTGCCTGTTGCAGCGCCTGCAGCACCGGCCGGGCCAGCAGGAAGCGCTCGTCGTACAGGCTCTTCTCGGTCTCCTCCACACTCTGCTCGTCCCGAGGGCCGGCGGAGCCGTGGACTGCCTCGAGGGCGCGCAGGTGGAGGATCTGTCGCGGGAAGTCCCAGTCGTAGAGCGCCTGCGTGGCGTCGATGCCCTCGTAGCACTGGAGCCGGATCAGCGGCAGGTCGAGCGACGTGGCGATCGCCTCGGCGAGCGCGGTCTTGCCGGTGCCGGGCTCGCCCTCGACCAGCAGCGGCCGCTGCATCTGCAGGGACAGGAAGGCGACGGTCGCGAGCTCGTCGTCGGCGAGATAGCCCGTCGCGCCGAGCCGTGCCGCGAGGTCGGCGGCTGAGTCGATTCCGTCCATGGCCTCAAGGCTACGGCGCGGGGTGTTGGCCGGAGGTTGGCTTCTCAGACCGCGGTGTCCACATCGCGGCCGGTGGCGAGGTCGCCGCACTCGACCTCGAGGACCGAGTGGTCGGCGAGGTAGTCCCGGGCGCCGGTGTCGCCCTCGGCGGTCTCGGCGACCCCGGCCCAGTGGTCGCGGCCGAGGAGCACCGGGTGGCCCGGTCGTCCGTCGTAGGTCGCGCGGGCGAGCACGCCGGGGTCGGTGCCGAGGTCGACGACCCGGCGGACCACGTCGGGGCCGACGTCGGGCAGGTCGACGAGGGTGACCACCGCGGCCTCGGCGTCGGTCGCGGCGAGGGCGGCGAGCCCGGCCCGGAGCGAGGCGCTCATGCCGTCGGCCCAGTCACCGGCCACCACGGTGGTGACGGGGCCGTGGGGGACCAGCCGGACCGCGTCCTCGGCGGCTGCTCCGAGGACCACGGTCACACGGTCGCACCCTCCTGCCAGGAGGGAGGCGACGCCGTGGGCCAGCCAGGATGAACCGTCCTGACCGAGCACCAGGGCCTTGGGGGTGCCCATGCGCGTCCCCGCGCCGGCGGCGAGGAGCAGTCCCTGCAGTGTCACGTGCTCAGGGTGTCAGAGCGCGGCGCGTTCAGGAGGGGAATGCCTCCGAGTAGAGGGCGGCCAGGTCGTCGGTCCAGGGACCGGAGAAGCCGCAGACCATCACCTGTCCGTCGTCGGTCCCGGCGACGAGGTAGCGCTGCCCCACCTCGAACTGGGTGGCGCCGATGAGCGACGCCATGTCGGGCGAGCTCTGGTCGACCTCGACCTGGTCGGTCGCATCGCCGGCGTACCACTGCGTCACGTCGAGGGTGGCGATGCCGTCGGCGATCGCGACCACCTCGGCGTCGACGGCGTACGCCGCGCCCGAGAGCACCCGCGCGTTCGGGACCATGCAGCGCCCGGCGGAGGCTCCCGGCATCGTCAGCTCGGTCACGGTGGGCGCGGACGCCGTGGGGTCGGTGCCGGCGGTCGGCGGGGTGGGGTCGGCGCCGAAGTCGACGAAGGTGAGGAGGCCTGCGGCGGCGATCAGCACCACCGCAGCCGCCGCGACCAGCCAGGTGAGCGGGCTGCGGTGACGGGTGCCGGTCTCGCGCGACTCGGTGATCGTGTCGTGGCTCATGGTGTCCTCCAGGAGTCGGGCGACCCGGTCCGGGTCGGCGGGTGGGAGGGAGCCAGCGGGGTCGGCGCCGCGCAGTCTGTCGAACAGCTCGTCGCTCATCCCGTGGACCCTCCTTCCGACTCCTCATGTCCGGCACCGGCCTCGACCTTTCCGATCTCGTCGCGCAACTTCTCCCGAGCCCGGTGGAGCCGGACGCTGACGGCGTTGGGCGTCACGTCGAGCACGGTGGCGATCTCGGCGGGTGTCAGCTGCTCCCACGCCCACAGCCGCAGCAGCTCGGCGTCCTCGTCGCGGAGTCGGCCGAGCGCCTCGTGGAGGGAGTCGTCGCGGGGGCCGCCCGGGTCAGCCACCTCGCGGGGTGGGTCGACCACCGCGAGCTTGGCGGCCACACGCTGCTGGCGGCGTACGGACCGCTGGGCGTTGGCCAGGCAGTTGCGGGCGACGCCGTAGGCCCAGGGCAGCGCGGGTTCCGGGACCTCGTCGAGGCGGCGCCAGCACACCAGGAGCGTCTCGGCCAGCACGTCGTCCGCGGTCGACGGGTCGGTACGCCGGGCCAGGAACCGCCGCAGCGGCTCGACCAGCTCCTCACGCGCCAGCGCCTCGAAGCGTGCCCGCCGCGCGTCGTCGCGGGCTGCATCGGACATGGCTCCACCGTGTCACACCGGGGTCGAGGTCAGGTTCAGGCGCGGGTCGCCACCGTGAGCAGCACCACGGCGTCGGTCAGGGCAGCCAGGTCGTGCCGGTGCGGCGGGATCACGACGTGGTCGCCGGCGGATCCCTCCCAGATGTCCTCGCCGGCGGTGAGGCGCACGCGGCCGACCGTGACCTGCAGGGTCGCCTCGCCCGGCGCCTCGTGCTCGCCGAGTGACCGGCCGTCCGCCAGGGCGATGAGGGTCTGCCGGAGGTCGTGCTCGTGCCCGCCGTGGACGGTGACGGCGGCACGGCCGCTGGACGCGGCTCGCGCCTTGTCGAGCTGCTCCTCGCCGAGCCGGTTGAGTGAGGTGGCCTTCATGCGGTGGTCCTTTCGATGAGAGTGACGACGGAGGCAGATGGTGACCGCACCCGTCACTTCACCCGGTCCCAGCCGCGTCGCGGGGAGTGGCTCCCGAGGTCGGCGTCGCGGCTGCGGTAGACGATGTAGGGGCGGGTCAGGTAGCCGAGCGGCGCGCTGAAGACGTGCACCAGGCGGGTGAACGGCCAGAGCGCGAAGAGTCCGAATGCCACCAGTGCGTGCAGCTGGAAGCCCAGCGGGGCCTCGGCCATCAGCTCGGGCTGGGGCTGGAACGCGAGGAACGAGCGATACCAGACCGACACTCCCTCGCGGTAGTCGTAGTGCCCGCCGACGGAGAGGATCGACCCGGCGATGGTGTTCCACAGGCCGAGGAAGATCACCACCCCGAGGAAGGCGTACATCACCTTGTCCATCCGCGTGGTTGCCGAGAAGACCGGGCCCACGGTGCGCCGCCGGTAGACCAGGATCGCCATGCCCACCAGGGCCATCAGCCCCGCGACCAGCCCGCCGCCGACGGCGGCGACGTGGTACATCTCCGTGCTCACGCCGACCGCGTCGGTCCACGACTCCGGGACCAGCAGTCCGATGACGTGCCCCCCGACGACCCCGAGCATCCCGAAGTGGAACAGCGGGCTACCGATCCGCAGCAGCCGGTTCTCGTAGAGCTGGGACGAGCGTGTGGTCCACCCGAACTTGTCGTAGCGGTAGCGCCAGGCGTGCCCGACCACGAAGACCGTGAGGCAGACGTAGGGAACGACGACGAACAGGAACTCGGTCATCGGCGGGCTCCCGGGAAGGACGGCATGGGCAGGAGCGTGGTGCCCGGAGGGTGTGCTCGGGCTGAACGCGGGGTTGGCGAAGGGCGCCAGCCCCACCTCCTCCTCGGGCGGCCCCTCGGCTGCGAGACGACGGACGGCGTCCCGCTCGTCGCCGCGCAGCGGGGGCAGCGTCGCGCAGACGGCGTCCAGGAGGGTCGCCCACGGAGCGAGACAGGTCGCGCAGCGAGATCCGCAGCAGCTCGAGCCCGGCTCGGTGGTCGAGCATCAGCTGGCGCCCGAGGTCGTGGTCGACGGTGGCGGCGAACTCGAGCACCACGCAGAGGTGGTCCGGGAGCTCGCCGTCGTCGAGCTCGAAGCCGGCCCGCAGGTAGGTCTGCTTGAAGCGCAGCAGGGCCATCCCCCGCTTGCGGGTGTCCCCGTGGGCGAAGTAGGTGAGGAAGAGGTTGCAGCGACGGCGGTTGTCGAACGTCTCGACGTACGCCTCCTGCATCTCCGTGAGCGGTGTGCGCGCCGCATGCGCCACGAACTCGCGGACGGGGTCACCGACGTCGGGCGGCAGGGCTCCGAGGCCGGCCCGATCAGGTCGAGCTGCTCGAGCATCTCGCTCGTTGGGGTAGTCCAGCAGCAGCGACACCGACTGCCAGGCGATCGTGAGCTGCGTCGGGCCGCAGTGCCCGCCGGCGGCTCACGCGTCCCCCTCCGCCTTCGGCGGGAACAGCCCGCTCGGCGAGCCCTTGCCGTCCCAGTTGAGGAGGTTGACCCGTTGGGCCTTGTCCTCCGGTCCGGCCATGGTGTCCGCGGTCTGCCGGCTCTGCAGCATCTGGAAGTTCTCCACCGCGATCGGCGTCGGCACTCCCGACCCCTCGCCGAAGAGGTCCTGCTGTCCGCCGCCGTACTCCGAGACCGAGCACTCGGTCGCCAGCTCCTCCAGCGCGTGCCCCTGCTCCGTGTGGGCGGGCGGGATGACGTAGCGCTCGTCGTACTTCGCGATCGCGAGGAGTCGGTACATGTCGTACATCTCCTCCTCGGTCATCCCGACCGCAGCCGGGATCGAGGCGTCAGGGTCGCGACCCAGGTTGATGTCGCGCAGGTAGCAGCGCATCGCCGCGAGCTTCTTGAGCACCGCGTCCACCGGCGCCACGTCACCGGCGGTGAAGAGCTCGGCGAGGTACTCGACCGGGATCCGGAGCGCGTCGATCGCCGCGAACAGGTTGCCCTTGTCCTCGGCGTCCTCGCCGGTCTCCCGCACGACGTCGACCACCGGCGAGAGCGGCGGGATGTACCAGACCATGGGCATCGTGCGGTACTCCGGATGCAGCGGAAGTGCCACCTTGAACCGGTTGATCAGCGCGTGGATCGGCGAGCGCTGCGCGGCGTCCACCCAGTCCCGTGGAATCCCGGCCTGCTCGGCCGCCCGCATCACCTCCGGGTCGTGGGGGTCGAGGAAGACGTCGCGCTGCGCCTCGTAGAGGCCGTGCTCGTCGGGGGTCGACGCGGCCTCGAGCACCCGGTCGGCGTCGTACAGCATCAGGCCGATGTAGCGCAGTCGTCCGACGCAGGTCTCGGCGCAGACCGTCGGCAGGCCGACCTCGATCCGCGGGAAGCAGAACGTGCACTTCTCGGCCTTGCCGGTGCGGTGGTTGAAGTAGATCTTCTTGTAGGGGCAGCCGGACACGCACATCCGCCAGCCGCGGCACCTGTCCTGGTCGACGAGGACGATGCCGTCCTCCTCGCGCTTGTAGATCGCGCCACTCGGGCACGACGCGGCGCAGGAGGGGTTCAGGCAGTGCTCGCAGATCCGCGGCAGGTAGAACATGAAGGTCTGCTCGAACTCGAACTTCACCTTGTCCGCGATCTTCTTCAGCATCGGGTCGAGATGCGCCGTGGCCGTCGAGCCGCCGAGGTCGTCGTCCCAGTTGGCCGACCACTCGACCTTCATGTTCTTGCCGGTGATCAGCGACTTCGGCCGCGCTACTGGCGTGTGCTCCTGGGCGGGGGCGTCGGTGAGCGTGGCGTAGTCGTAGGTCCACGGCTCGTAGTACTCGTTGATGGACGGCAGCTTGGGGTTGGAGAAGATCGTGAGCAGCTTCTTGAAGCGGCCGCCGGCGCGGAGCTTGAGCCGCCCGCGGTCGTTGACCTCCCAGCCGCCCTTCCACTTCTCCTGGTCCTCGTAGGTGCGCGGGTAGCCCAGGCCGGGCTTCGTCTCGACGTTGTTGAACCAGATGTACTCCGTGCCGGAGCGGTTGGTCCACGCCTGCTTGCAGGTCACCGAGCAGGTGTGACACCCGATGCACTTGTCGAGGTTCATCACCATCGCCATCTGGGCCATGACCTTCATGTGGTCAGTACTCCACGTTCTGTGAGCGCTTGCGGATGACGGTGACCTCGTCGCGCTGGTTCCCGGTGGGTCCGAGGTAGTTGAACGCGAAGGTCAGCTGCGCGTAGCCACCGATGAGGTGCGACGGCTTCACGAGCAGCCGGGTCAGCGAGTTGTGGATGCCGCCCCGCTTCCCGGACGTCTCCGCGATCGGGACGTCGATCAGCCGGTCCTGTGCGTGGTACATGTACACCGTCCCCTCAGGCATCCGGTGGCTCACGATCGCCCGGGCGACCACCACCCCGTTGCGGTTGACCGCCTCGATCCAGTCGTTGTCCGAGATCCCGACCTTCTCCGCGTCGACGTCGCTCATCCAGATGTTCTGGCCGCCGCGCGACAGCGAAAGCATGAACAGGTTGTCCTGGTACTCCGAGTGGATCGACCACTTGTTGTGGGGGGTCAGGTAGCGCACCGTCAACCCCTCGACCTGCGGCGAGCCGTCGGCGGCCGCCATCCCCGCCGAGAGCGTGCCGAGCTCGGGCTCGGCGAACAGGGCCGCCATGTTGAGCGGCGGGCGATAGACGGGCAGACCCTCGCCGAGCTCGGTCATCCAGTCGTGGTCGAGGTAGAAGTGCATCCGGCCGGTGAGCGTGTGCCAGGGCTTGCGGCGCTCCACGTTGATCGTGAACGGCGAGTATCGGCGTCCCCCGCTCTCGGAGCCGGACCACTCTGGAGACGTGATCACGGGGACGGGTGGGCCCTGGGTGTCGGCGAAGGTGATCTGTTTGCCCTCGTGCTCGGCCGCCAGGTCGTGGAGCAGGACGCCGGTGCGCTTCTCCAGCGTCTTGAAGCCCTGCGTCGCCAGGTGTCCGTTGGTCGTGCCGGACATCGCCAGGATCGCCTCGCACACGTGCACGTCACGCTTGAGGGACGGCCGGCCGTCGGCCACGCCGCCGCGCACCACGCCGTTCTTGGCGCGCAGGTAGTCCACCTGTTTGCCGAGCTCGAACGTGACACCTTTGGTGGTCGCGCCGAGGGTGTCCATCAGCGGCCCGAGGGCGTTCATCTTCTCGGCGACCGCGCTGTAGTCGCGCTCGACCTCGACCAGCTTGGGCATGGTGACACCGGGGACGGGCTCGCACTCCCCCTTCTTCCAGTCGCGGACCACGCCGTGGGGGTTGACCATCGCGTCCGGGGTGTCGTGGGTGAGCGCGACGGCCACGACGTCCTTGCGGACCCCGAGGTGGGTGACGGCCAGCTCGCTGAACTTCTCGGCGATGGACTGCCACGCGTCCCAGTCGGTGCGCGTCTGCCACGGCGGCGCGATGGCCGGGTTGAAGGAGTGCACGAACGGGTGCATGTCGGTGGTGTTGAGGTCGTGCTTCTCGTACCAGGTGGCCGCCGGCAGCACGACGTCGGAGAAGATCGTCGTGCTGGTCTGCCGGAAGTCCAGGGTGAGGAGCAGGTCGAGCTTCCCGTCGGGAGCCTGCTCGCGCCACGTCACGTCCACGGGACGCTGGCCCTCGGGGGTCTCGGTCGCCCGGAGCGAGGAGTCGGTACCCAGCAGGTGCTTGAGGAAGTACTCGTTGCCCTTGCCCGACGAGCCGAGCAGGTTCGCCCGCCAGATCGACAGGATTCGGGGGTGGTTCTCGGGGGCGTCCGGGTCCTCGCCCGCGAACTCGAGGTCACCCGCCTTGAGCTGCGACACGACGTACTCCCCGACGGGCTGGCCCGCGGCGGCCGCGTCGTCGCTCAGGGTGAGCGGGTTGCGGTTGAACGTGGGGTACGACGGCATCCAGCCCATCCGGGCGCTCTGCGCGATGACGTCGGCCGTGGTCTTCCCGGCGAGCTGTCCCTTCCCCGTGGTGGCGGACAGGGTGTCGGCACCGAAGGGGTCGTAGCGGAACTGGTCGGAGTGGAGGTACCAGTACGCCGTCTGGATCATGTTGCGCGGTGGGCGGTTCCAGTCGAGGGCATTCGCGATCTGGGTGTAGCCGGTGATCGGGCGGACCTTCTCCTGACCGACGTAGTGGGCCCAGCCGCCGCCGTTGACGCCCTGGCAGCCGGTGAGGTTGGTCAGGGTGAGGAAGGCGCGGTAGATCGTGTCCGAGTGGAACCAGTGGTTGGTGCCGGCCCCCATCAGGATCATCGAGCGGCCGCGGGATTCCTCGGCGTTCTGGGCGAACTCGCGGCCGATCCGGGCGGCCGTCGCGGCCGGGACGCCGGTGATCGCCTCCTGCCACGCTGGGGTGTACGGCGACTCCGCGTCGTCGTAACCCAGGTTCTCACCCGTGGGCCAACCGCCAGGGAGTCCGTCGCGCCCGACGCCGTACTGGGCGAGGAGCAGGTCGTAGACGGTGGTGACGAGATGACCGTCGATCCGTCGGGCGGGCACGCCGCGTGGTAGGTCGGCAGCGGCGCCGTCGGGGGTGTCGAAGCGGGGCAGCCGCACCAGCACCGTCTTCTCCGCGCCGTCCAGCAGGGAGAGCTGGGGGTCGACGTCACCGAGCTCGAGGTTCCACCGGCCCATCCCAGCCTCGCCGTACCTGTGGCCGAGCGACCCGTTCGGGACGACCGGTTCCCCGGTGCGGGTGTCGACGATCACGGTCTTGAAAGCGGCGTTCTCCTCGTGTGCGTGCGCCGTGAGGTCGGCCGCCGTCAGGAACTTGCCCGCGGTGTACTCGCCCTCGGTCGTCGACTCCAGCTTCACCAGGTGGGGAAGGTCGGTGTTGCCCTTCACGTACCGGGAGAAGTACGGCGTCTCCCGGTCGACGAAGAACTCCTTGAGCACGACATGCCCCATCGCCATCGCCAGGGCCGCGTCGGTCCCCGGCCGGGCCGGCAGCCACTCGTCGGCGAACTTCACGTTGTCGGCGTAGTCGGGGGCGACCGCGATGACCTTCTGGCCGCGGTAGCGGGCCTCGGTCATCCAGTGCGCGTCGGGCGTGCGGGTCACCGGGACGTTCGAGCCCCACATGATCAGGTAGCCGGCGTTCCACCAGTCGCCGGACTCCGGCACGTCGGTCTGGTCGCCGAAGACCTGGGGTGAAGCGACCGGGAGGTCGGCGTACCAGTCGTAGAAGCTCAGCATGGACCCGCCCACGAGGTTCACGAAGCGGGCACCGGAGGCGTGGGAGACCATCGACATGGCGGGGATCGGCGAGAAGCCGGCGACCCGGTCGGGGCCGTACTTCTTGATCGTGTGCACGTGGGCGGCCGCCACGAGCTCGGTGACCTCCTCCCACGTGGCGCGGACCAGGCCACCCTTGCCCCGGGCAGCCTTGTAGGCCTTCGCCCGCTGTGGGTTCTCCACGATGTGCGACCAGGCCTTCACCGGGTCGCCGCCGTGCTGCGCCTTGGCCTCGCGGTACATCTGCAGCAGGACACCCCGCACGTACGGGTAGCGGATCCGGGTCGGCGAATAGGTGTACCAGGAGAAGGCCGCACCCCGAGGGCAGCCGCGGGGCTCGTACTCCGGTGAGTCGGGGCCGACCGATGGGTAGTCGGTCTGCTGGGTCTCCCACGTGATGATCCCGTCCTTGACGTAGACCTTCCACGAGCACGAGCCCGTGCAGTTCACGCCGTGCGTGGAGCGGACGACCTTGTCGTGGCTCCAGCGGTCCCGGTAGAAGTCGTCGGCCTCGCGACCGCCCCTCTTGGTCAGTGTGCGCAGGTCGTCGCGAGACCGTGCCCCGGGTGAAGAATCGCCTGCTGCGCACGAGCGCGTCGGCCAGTCCGTTGTCCATGCCGGTCTCCGTGGTCATGCGGTAGCTCCTCCGGTTGCTGCGGTACGGCGGACGACGGTCAGGGTCAGCACGAGGGTCAGCGCCGCCGTCACCGAGAGCAGGACCAGGCCGATCGCGTAGGAGTCGGTCCGGCCGTAGACGTAGCCCATGATCAGTGGCGGCACGAAACCACCGAGTCCGCCCGCGGCGCCCACGAGTCCGGTCACGCCGCCCACGCGGGCCGGTTCGGTCACCTGCGCGATCAGTGCGAAGGTGGCGCCGCTGCCGCTTCCGAGCGCGGCGGCCATCATCAGGAAGGCCACGGTGCCGATCCCGTAGAGCGGTGGCGTTCCGGCCGAGATCGCGGCGCACACCACGACGACGCCGTACCCCGACGCCAACACTGGGATCGAGCCGAACCGGTCGGACAACCAGCCGCCCACCGGCCGCATGAGCACCGCGACCACCACGAACCCGGCCATCCGGTTCGCAGCATCGGCCGCGGACAGGTCATGTGCGGTCTTGAGGTAGGCCGGCAGGTAGACCGAGAACGCCACGTACCCGCCGAACGCGACGGCGTAGAGGATGCACGCCTGCCACGTGATCGGGAGGCGGGCGTTGGCCGACAGCCGGCTGGCGAGGCTGGTGGTCGGTACGACGCGGCCGGGGGCGTCGCGCAGCACGACCCACGCGACGACGGCGTACACGGCCAGCGCGGCGGCCGTGATGAGGAAGGGCGTCTTCGGCCCCACCTCGGTGTAGAGCGTGACCGTGGTGAGCGCGCTGATCGCGGTGCCACCCATGCCGGCACCGAAGATGCCGATCGCGAGGCCGCGTCGCTCCGGTGGGAACCAGGCGTTGACGAAGGGGACACCGACGGCGAAAGCGGTTCCGGCGATGCCGAGGAAAAAGCCACCGACCAGCATCAGGGTGTAGGAGTCGAGCGCCGCGAAGCCGATGAACAGGACCGGCAGGATCGTGACGCCGGAGACGAGGGGGAACATCACCCGACCGCCGTACCGGTCGGTCAGGGCGCCCACCAGGATCCGGCCCAGCGAGCCGACCAGGACCGGCACGGCTACCAGCAGGGCGACGTCCGACTCGCTCAGCTCGCCCAAGGTCCCCTGGTCCCGGAACATGGGACCCAAGGGGCTGAGCAGCGCCCAGGCCCAGAAGTTGACCGCGAACCCGACCGTGGCCAGAGCCAGCATGACTACCCGCGTTCGTACGGGCGTCTCCTGCTGATGCGCCGTCGCTTCCGCCACTTGGTCTCCTCGTCCTCACCGTGCCCTTTCCGGGCACCGCTGTCCATCGTTGAGGAACTCGAGCCGAGCGGTCAGGGACTTTGGTCCCCTTCACGGGACGGATGCGCGGACGGCCTGGGCCCGTCAGGACGCGACAGGGCCCCCGCCTCGCGGCGGGGGCCCTGTCGGTCGTTCAGTGGCTGGTGAGCGACTCCGGGTCTCGACGCGCCTCGCTCTCCCCGCGCTGCGCGCGGAGTGAGCCGAGTCGGCTCGACCTGATCACCCCCACGCCGCGTGCCCGCGAGCGGGCACGCGGCTGGGTGATCAGAAGTCCATGCCGCCCATGCCGCCCATGCCGCCCGACGGGTCGCCCATGGGGGCGGCCTTCTCGGGCTTGTCGGCCACGACGGCCTCGGTGGTGAGGAACAGCGCGGCGATCGACGCGGCGTTCTGCAGCGCCGAGCGGGTCACCTTGGCGGGGTCGAGGATGCCGGCGGCGATCATGTCGACGTACTCGCCGGTGGCCGCGTTGAGGCCGTGACCGGCCTCCAGCGAACGCACCTTCTCCACCACGACGCCGCCCTCGAGGCCGGCGTTGACGGCGATCTGCTTGAGCGGAGCCTCGGTCGACGCACGCACGATGGCGGCGCCGGTGGCCTCGTCCCCGGTGAGGTCGAGCTTCTCGAACGCCTGCTGGGCGGCCTGCAGGAGAGCGACGCCACCACCGGCGACGATGCCCTCCTCGACGGCAGCCTTCGCGTTGCGAACGGCGTCCTCGATGCGGTGCTTGCGCTCCTTGAGCTCCACCTCGGTGGCGGCGCCGACCTTGATCACCGCGACGCCGCCGGCCAGCTTGGCCAGCCGCTCCTGCAGCTTCTCGCGGTCGTAGTCGGAGTCCGACTTCTCGATCTCGGCGCGGATCTGGTTGACGCGACCGGCGATCTGGTCGGCGTCGCCGCCGCCCTCGACGATGGTGGTCTCGTCCTTGGTGATGACGACCTTGCGGGCCGAGCCGAGCAGCTCGACGCCGGCGTTCTCCAGCTTGAGGCCGACCTCCTCGGAGATGACCTGGCCGCCGGTGAGGATCGCGATGTCCTGGAGCATGGCCTTGCGGCGGTCACCGAAGCCCGGCGCCTTGACGGCGACGGACTTGAAGGTGCCGCGGATCTTGTTGACGACCAGCGTGGACAGCGCCTCGCCGTCGACGTCCTCGGAGATGATGACCAGCGGCTTGCCGGACTGCATGACCTTCTCGAGCAGCGGCAGCAGGTCCTTGACCGAGGAGATCTTGGAGTTGGCGATGAGGACGTAGGGGTCCTCGAGCACGGTCTCCATGCGCTCCGGGTCGGTCACGAAGTAGGCCGAGATGTAGCCCTTGTCGAAACGCATGCCCTCGGTGAGCTCGAGGTCGAGCCCGAAGGTGTTCGACTCCTCGACCGTGATGACGCCTTCCTTGCCGACCTTGTCCATCGCCTCGGCGATGATCTCGCCGACGGTGGTGTCGGCGGCGGAGATCGACGCGGTCGCGGCGATCTGCTCCTTGGTCTCGACGTCCTTCGCCATGCCCAGCAGCTGCTCGGCGACGGCCTCGACGGCCGCCTCGATGCCACGCTTGAGGCTCATCGGGTTGGCGCCGGCAGCGACGTTGCGCAGGCCCTCGCGGACCATCGCCTGGGCGAGCACGGTCGCAGTCGTCGTACCGTCACCGGCGACGTCGTCGGTCTTCTTCGCGACCTCCTTGACGAGCTCGGCGCCGATCTTCTCGTAGGGGTCCTCGAGCTCGATCTCCTTGGCGATGGACACACCATCGTTGGTGATCGTGGGGGCGCCCCACTTCTTCTCGAGGACGACGTTGCGCCCCTTGGGTCCGAGCGTGACCTTGACCGCGTCGGCGAGGGTGTTCATACCCTTCTCCAGCCCGCGGCGGGCCTCCTCGTTGAATGCAATCAGCTTCGGCATAACTGCTGCGAAACCTTTCGGGAGTCTGGTGGCGACGTGGTGGGTTGCCCGCGACGGACGGCCCGACCGGAGCCGGCGAACCCTGCTCGCCGACCGGGCGCGGACCTCAACGTCACCGCGTCATAAAGTTGTCACTCTCATGGTACGAGTGCCAGCCTCATGTTTAGCACTCGGGGTGGGCGAGTGCAAACGCCTCAGGGGTGCGCGTGCAGGAGGCGGGCGACCAGATCGGCGCAGGGTGCCGCGTTCTCCGGCTGCACGTCGAGGTAGAGGCCCGGCTCGGTGAGCTCGAGCTCGCCCAGCACCCAGCCGTCCTCCCACCACATCAGGTCGACCCGTGCCGTACGCCGGAACGTCGCCGAGCACCTCGCCGGCCGCGACGACGGCGGCCTCGGCCAGCTCGGCGGTGGCCGGGTCGAGGCTGCCGACGACCGTCGCGCCGCCGTACTCCTCGTGGACCCGGATCTCCCCGGCCGCAGGCCGCTTGTCGAACCGGCTCACCGCGACGTCGCCGAACACGAACACCGACACCTCACCGGTGGTCCGCACCGACTCGACGAGCGGCTGCACGACCCACGGTCCCGCGTCGTCGCCCGCTGGTTGCCCGGCGGTGACGAGCCGGACGCCGCGGCCACCGCGCCGACGCGCGGCTTCACCACCGCCGTACCGACCTCACGGATGGCGGCCCGCAGCTCGTCGGCTCCCTCCACCGAGACCGTCGGGACGATCGGCAGGCCGGTGGCGGCGAGGTTCGACGAGATAGGCCTTGTCGGTGTTCCAGCGCAGCGCCGCCGCGCTGTTCACGAGGCCCGGTCCGACGGCGTCGGCCCAGGCCAGGAACTCCGGGAGCCGGAACTCGTAGTCCCACGTCGACCGCACGAGCACCAGGTCGGCGGCGGCCCAGTCGACGGCCGGGTCGTCCCACACCGCCCACGCCGCGTCGACGCCGCGCTCACGCAGGGCCGTGTCGAGCGAGTCGGCGCCGGGCTCGCCGTCGGGGAAGAAGGAGCACGTCGGCGAGGAGGACCTGCGCCGACGCGGTCAGCCGCCGGCGACCGCGGGGATCACCGAGATCTGGGTGCCGTCCGGGGTGGGGGTGGCGAGGTGGTCGAGGAAGCGCACGTCGTCGTTGCCGACGTAGACGTTGACGAACCGGCGCAGCTCGCCGCTCTCGTCGAGGATCCGGCCCTTGATGCCGGAGTAGCTCGCGTCGAGGTCGTCGAGCACCTCGGCCAGGGTGGCGCCGTCGGCGCTGACCTCCGACTCGCCCCCGGTGTAGGTGCGCAGGATGGTGGGGATCCGGACCGAGACGCTCATGGCGATGTCCTCTCCTCGTGGTGGTGTCATCGGCGAGGCCGGTGGCGGCGAAGGCGGCGTACGACGGGTCGATGGTCGCCGCGGCGCCGACCCGGTCGGAGACCGCGTCGAGGGTCTTCAGCCCCATGCCGGTGTTGATGACGACGGTCTCGAGGGTCGGGTCGAGCTGGCCGGTCTCGACGAGCTTCTTCAGCACGCCGACGGTCGTGCCGCCGGCGGTCTCGGTGAAGATGCCCTCGTTGCGGGCCAGCAGCAGGATGCCCTCGCGGACCTCCTCGTCGGTGACGTCCTCGACGGCGCCGCCGGTGCGGCGGCAGATGTCGAGCACGTAGATGCCGTCGGCCGGGTTGCCGATCGCCAGCGACTTGGCGATCGTGTCGGGCTTGACCGGGCGGATCGCGTCGACGCCGGCCTTCCACGACGTCGAACCGGCGAGCAGCCGGTCGCCTGCGCGCCGTAGATCCGGTAGGGCTTGTCCTCGACCAGGCCGAGCGGGATCAGCTCCTGGAAGGCCTTGTCGACCTTGGTCAGCTGGGAGCCGGAGGCGACCGGGATGACGACCTGGTCGGGCAGCCGCCAGCCGAGCTGCTCGGCGATCTCGTAGCCCAGCGTCTTGGAGCCCTCGGCGTAGTAGGGGCGGACGTTGACGTTGACGAACGCCCAGCCGTCCTCCTCGCCGGCGATCTCCGAGGCGAGCTTGTTGACGTCGTCGTAGTTGCCGTTCACGGCGACCAGCGAGTCGGTGTAGACGGCGGAGTTGACCTGCTTGGCGTGCTCGAGGTTGCTCGGGATGAACACGACGGTCTTGATCCCGGCGCGGGCGCCGGCGGCGGCGACCGCGTTGGCGAGGTTGCCGGTCGAGGGGCAGGCGAAGACCTTGGCGTGGAACTCGCGGGCGGCGCTCAGCGCGCAGGCGACGACCCGGTCCTTGAAGGAGTTGGTCGGGTTGGTGGAGTCGTCCTTGACCCAGAGCGTGTCGATGCCCGAGCTCGGCGCCGAGGTTGTTGGCCGGCAGCAGCCGGGTGAAGCCGGGCTCGGTGTTGGGCGACTGCTCGATGTCGCTGGGGACCGGCAGCAGCGCCTTGTAGCGCCAGATGTTGCGCGGGCCCGGCCTCGATCTCCGCGCGGGTGACGGCCGGGAAGTCGTAGGCGACCTCGAGCGGCCCGAAGCACTCCGGACAGGCGTAGTGGGGTCCGAGCTCGACCTCGTGGCCGCACTCGCGGCAGGCCAGCGCGGTGGCGTGCCCGAAGGCGCCGTCGCGGATCGTCGGTGGGGGTGGTGGCCTCGGCCAGGGTGGCGCTCACGGAATCCTCCTCCTCATCTTCCCCGTGGCGGCTCTCGCCCCGGGCCGGAATTGGCACCGTTTCCACGACCCGTGGTGCGGTGTGCGTGGCGGTTGCCGGGACGTCGACGGGCCGTTCCCTCAGTCCCTCTCGATGAGCTGGTCACGACTCTACGGCGTACGTCTCAGCATGCGTACACCGGTCCCGCATGCTGGATAGCGGACCTCGCTCAGCCGGCGTCGCGGGTGAGCCGGCGCAGCAGGTCGAGCACGCCGTCGGGGCCCTTGACGAGGACGTCGGCGCGGGCGGCGAGGGCGGACTCCTCGTCGCGAGAGCGAGCAGACCAGCAGCGTCGGCATCCCCTGCTCGCGCAGCTCCTCGACCGCCGCGAACGCGTCGAGGTCGCCGAGGTCGTCGCCGGCGAACAGGAAGCCGCCGGCCTCCTGCTCGCCGACCAGCGTCTCGACCGCATGGCCCTTGCTCATGCCGGGCGAGCGGACCTCGATCACGTTGCGGCCCGGCTCGATCACCAGGCCGTGCCGGTCGGCGAGCTCCTCGAGCGGGTCCAGCAGCCGGTCACGGGCCGCGACGGGGTCGTGCGAGCCGGCGGGTGTGGACCGCGACGGCGAGCCCCTTCTCCTCGACGTACGCCGCCGCCGGCGTCGGCGCGGCGCAGCAGCGCCGGCAGCTCGCGCTGGAAGGTCGAGAGGCCGTGGGGCGGCCGCGGCGAGACGACCCGGCGCTGGGTGGAGGACCAGCGCTCGTTGCCGTACTGCCCGAAGACGAACAGCTCCTTGCCGTGGTCGCCGATCTCGGCGCCGACCTCGTCGAGGTCGCCCAGCGCCAGCGCCTGGCGGGCCGGGCGGCCGGTGATCACCGCGATCGCGCGGACCACCTCGGCCAGGTCGACCAGCACCTCGCGGGCGTCGGGGTGGATGTGGGCCTCGGAGGGCTCCTCGACGATCGGCGAGAGCACCCCGTCGAAGTCGAGCCCGACCACGGTCCGGGACGCGGCGGCGGCCAGCTCGGCGTAGCGCTGCTCGGCCTCGGGGGAGGTGAACTCCATGCCCCCATCCCACCACGGCGGATCTCGACGCGCTGCGAGGTGACGCGACGAGTGTCAGGCGGCGTCGGCGGTGAGGACGACCGTGAGCCGGTCGAGGCGCATCGAGCCGATCGCCGGCATCACCCGGCTGATGCCGAGGTCGAGGGCCAGCAGCTTGCCGGCGGCCTCGAGCCGGGCGGGGTAGTAGACGGTCGAGCCGGGGACCGTGCCGTACCAGTTGTCGGAGCCGACGACCTGCCAGCCGACGTCGGTCGCGGTGCTGGCGTAGCGGCCGGCGAGGCCGGTGATGCCGGAGTTGTTGTAGACCTCGACGTAGACGTCGCCGCGGTCGACCTCGCGCTTGATCGGGTTCTGCTTCCCCTTCGGCAGCTTCTGCTCCGCGACCGGGTCGGGCTCGACGCTCGGAGGGCCGCGCCACCGTGGTGACCTCGCGCTCGGTGGGCTCCTCACCCTGGGTGGCGACGTAGGCGATGCCGGCCATCGCGACCGCGATGACGCTCAGCATGGCGACCGGCGAGGGGAAGGCGACGCCGCGCTGGCTGCTGCGCACGGTCAGACCTCGAAGCCGAGGCGGCGCGCGGAGCGCTGGCGCTGGCGGGCGGCACGCAGGCGGCGCAGCCGGCGGACCAGCAGCGGGTCGGCCTCGAGGGCCTCGGGGCGGTCGATCAGCGCGTTGAGCACCTGGTAGTAGCGGGTCGACGACATGTCGAACTTCTCGCGGACCGCGGTCTCCTTGGCGCCGGCGTACTTCCACCAGTGGCGCTCGAACTCCAGGATCTCGCGGTCGCGGTCGCTCAGGCCCGGCTGCTGCTCGCCGGCCGGGTGGCCGTGAAGGGCGTTGGCGGCGTCCATGCGATGGTCTCCCCTGGTCGGTCCGGTCTGCTGCCGCCACTGTAGGTGACGAACCACAACGATGTCATTCGCCTCCGCGCGAGTCGCCGCAGCAGCCACATAGGGTGGTGACGTGCCCGACCCCCACCAGCTCGTGATCGTCGCCAACCGGCTTCCGGTCGACCGCGTCGAGCTGCCCGACGGGAGCCGCGGCTGGCGCCGCTCCCCCGGCGGGCTGGTGACCGCGCTCGACCCCGTGATGCGCCGCAACGACGGCGTCTGGATCGGCTGGGCCGGCGGCACCGAGACCGACCTCGAGCCCTTCGAGGACGACGGGCTCTCCCTGGTCCCGATCCCGCTCTCGGCGGAGGAGGTCGAGGAGTTCTACGAGGGGATGTCCAACGCGACCCTCTGGCCGATCTACCACGACGTGATCGCCAAGCCGGAGTTCCACCGCGAGTGGTGGGACAGCTACGTCGCGGTCAACCGCCGGTTCGCCGACAAGGCGGTGGAGATCGCCGAGGAGGGCGCCACGGTCTGGGTCCACGACTACCAGCTCCAGCTGGTGCCGGCGATGCGTGCGCGAGCTGCGGCCCGACCTCCGCATCGGCTTCTACCTCCACATCCCCTTCCCGCCGGCCGAGCTGTTCGCCCAGCTGCCCTGGCGCCGCCAGATCCTCGAGGGGCTGCTCGGCGCCGACCTGGTCGGCTTCCAGATGGCCGGCGGTGCCGCCAACTTCGTGCGGCTGGTGCGCCAGCGCGTCGGCCACAAGACCCACCGCGACCTGGTCTACCTGCCCGACGGCCGCACCGTGCGGGCCGCGGCCTTCCCGATCTCGATCGACGCCGAGGGCTTCGTCGAGCTGGCCCACCAGGAGTCGGTCCGCAAGCGTGCCGAGGAGATCCGCAACGCCATCGGCAACCCGGCCAAGGTGTTCCTCGGCATCGACCGGCTCGACTACACCAAGGGCATCTACGCCCGGCTGCGCGCCTTCAGCGAGCTGATCGAGGACGGCGACCTCGACGTCGAGGACGCCGTGTTCGTGCAGGTCGCGACGCCGTCGCGGGAACGGGTCGAGCAGTACCGCATCCTGCGCGACGAGATCGACCGGCTGGTCGGTCGCGTCAACGGCGACCTCGGCCGGATCGGCCGTCCCGCGATCCACTACCTCCACTCCTCCTACCCGCGCGAGGAGATGGCCGCGCTCTACCGCGCCGCCGACATCATGGTCGTCACGCCCTTCCGCGACGGGATGAACCTGGTCGCCAAGGAGTACGTCGCCTGCCGCTACGACGACGACGGGGCGCTCGTGCTCTCGGAGTTCGCCGGCGCCGCCGACGAGCTGCGGCAGGCCTGGCTGGTCAACCCCTACGACATCAACGGCATGAAGGCCGCGCTGCTCGACGCCTACCGGGCCGACGAGAAGGAACGGACGCGGCGGATGAAGGCGATGCGCAAGCAGGTCCTCGCCAACGACGTGTCGGCGTGGGCGTCCAAGTTCCTCCAGGGCATGGCCGACGTCGACACCGACCACAGGGCGAGCCGCTCGAGCTAGTCGGTCGGGGGCCGTTCCGACCCGCCGTGCTGGGCCAGCATCAGCCGGGTGATCTCCCGGCCGAGCTCCGGACCGACCTGGCCCCACCCTTCGTCGTACCCGTAGATCTCGCGGACGGACCGGTTGCCGTGGAGTCCGTCGAGCAGGTCGACGTCGTCGGCGGTGATCAGCGCCGGGTGGGCGACGCCGACCGCCTCGGAGACCTTGAGCAGGTCGCGGCGCAGGGTCTTGACGTAGTTGGCCAGCCGCACGCTCTTGAGGGTCGGGTCGAGACCCCGGGTGTAGCGCGGGTTCTGGGTCGCGACGCCGACCGGGCAGTGGTCGGTGTGGCACTTCTGGGCCTGGATGCAGCCGATCGCGAGCATCGCCTCGCGCCCGACCCCCACCAGGTCGCAGCCGAGCGCGAACGCGACCACGGCGTTCTCGGGGATGCCGAGCTTGCCCGCCCCGACGAACGTGACGTCGTCGGCGAGACCGGCCCGGGCGAAGCGGCGGTAGACCTGGGAGAAGCCGATCCGGAACGGATAGGCGACGCTGTCGGCGAAGATCATCGGCGCCGCACCGGTGCCGCCCTCGCCGCCGTCGACGTTGACGAAGTCGACGCCCCGCTGACGGTCGGCCATCAGCCTCACCAGCTCGTCCCAGAAGTCCAGGTTGCCGACCGCCGACTTGATGCCGACCGGCAGCCCGGTCTCGGTCGCCACCAGCTCGGCGAAGTCGAGCATCGAGTCGACGTCTGAGAACTCGGTGTGCCGGCTCGGCGAGGCGCAGTCGACGCCCGCCGGGATGCCTCGGATCGCGGCGATCTCGTCACTCACCTTGGCGCCCGGCAGCATGCCGCCGAGTCCCGGCTTGGCGCCCTGGCTCAGCTTGATCTCGATCGCGCGCACCGGCGCCGAGGCGACCAGCTCCTTGAGCCGGCCCAGGTCGAACCGGCCGTCCGCGTCACGGCACCCGAAGTACGCCGTACCGATCTGGAAGACGAGGTTGCCGCCGTTGCGGTGGTACGGCGACACGGCGCCCTCACCGGTGTTGTGGAGGCAGCCGGCCAGCTCCGCGCCCCGGTTGAGGGCCTCGATCGCGTTCTTGGACAGCGCCCCGAAGCTCATGCCCGACACGTTGACGACCGACTGCGGCCGGAAGGCGTGGGCCCGGCCCCGCGGCCCACCCAGGACCTTGGCCGAGGGCAGCACGATCTCCTCGCCGGCGTGGGAGGGGGTCGAGGCGCCGGGTCCGGCGAAGGTGCGGTGCTTGATGATCGGGTAGCCGGAGGTGTTCTCGAAGTCGTTGTCGGTGCCGAACCCGAAGTAGTTGTTCTCGAGCTTGGAGCTCGCGTAGACCCAGCGGCGCTGGTCGCGGCTGAAGGGCCGCTCCTCGTCGTTCGACGTCACGATGTACTGGCGCAGCTCGGGCCCGAACCGCTCCAGCTGGTAGCGCAGGTGTCCGATGACCGGGAAGTTCCGCCGGATGGCGTGCTGCTTCTGGGTGAGGTCGCGCGCCGCCACCGCACCCAGTGCTGCGGCGGCCATCGCCGCGCCACGCTGCCACCTCATGCTCCGGTTGTAGTCGTCGCGAGCCACCCTGTCGAGGAACAGGGTTTCGACACGCCTGTCGCGCGACCTCGCCCGCTCGCTCGCGAGGCTGCTCTACCTACCCTCGCCCACGCCACGCCCTCCTGCGTCGGGCGCGACTGCTCGGGTACTTTTCGCTCATGGATCTGATCCCGAAACCCGATCAGGTCGTCTCCGCTGCCGGGAACGTCGCGCACAGGGTGCTCTACGGCGGACTGGCCGACCTGCGGCCGATGCCGCGCACGCTGATCGACGACGGGACGCTGCGCGAGGTCTACCACTACCGGCCGGCCGCGAAGGTCCGCGAGCAGGGCGACCCGGTGCTGCTGGTCACGCCGCTGGCCGCGCCCGCGCTGTGCTTCGACCTGCGGCGCGGCTGCTCGGTGGTCGAGCACTTCGTCACCAACGGTCGTCCGACCTACCTCGTGGAGTACGGCCAGGTCTCGTTCAAGGATCGCAACCTCGGGATGGAGCACTGGGTCGAGGAAGTCGTCCCGGCCGCGGTCCGGGCGGTCTCCGAGCATGCGGGTGGCCGACCGGTCCACGTGATCGGCTGGTCGCTGGGCGGGATCTTCACGATGCTGGCAGCCGCCGCGTCGCCCGACCTGCCGGTCGCGTCGCTGACCGTGGTCGGCTCGCCGGTCGACGTGACCCGGGTGCCGATGGTGGCCCCGTTCAGGCCGCTGCTCAACCTCAACGTGACGCAAGGTCGCGGCGCGATCACGCGCGCCTACCAGGCGATGGGCGGGGCGCCGAGGCCGCTGGTGAAGTGGGCGTTCCAGCTCTCCTCGTTCCAGAAGCTGGTGACCAAGCCCCTGGCCGTCGCGCAGAACCTCGACGATGCCGACTTCCTCGCGCAGCTCGAGGCCGTCGACCGGTTCATGGACAACATGATCGCCTACCCCGGCCGGACCTTCGGCCAGCTCTACCACCGGTTCGTGAAGGGCAACGTGCTGGTCGGAGGCGAGTTCGAGCTCGACGACCGCACCCTCTCGCTGGCCGACATCACCGCCCCGGTGCTGGTCTTCGGCGGTGCCAACGACGGCATCGCCCCGATCGCAGCCGTGCAGGCCGTCGTACCCCTGCTGACCGGCGCCCCGGAGGTGCGCTTCGAGATCGTCCCCGGCGGACACCTCGGCATGCTCACCGGCCGCGCCGCGCGGGGCACCACCTGGCAGGTCATGGACGAGTGGATCGACGAGTGGTCCAGCGACGTCGGGGACCGGCCGGTCCCCGACCCCGCACCCACGGACCCGTCGCCCGACGCCATCGGCGTCAACCCGAAGCGTCGCTACGGCTCGGCGGGGTCCCGCGCGCTCGGCCACTGAGGTGGGTAACGGGTCGCCAGGTGCGCTGGTGCGCCGTTGTGACGGCGCAGGAGCGCACCCCAGGGCCCGTTACCCAAGCACCCGTCGCCTTGCCCGGCCTCGCTCGTTGTTCCGCACATGCCACCGCTGCCCGACCTGACCCGACGCTCGGTGCTGGCGGGTGCCGCGGGCGGGCTCGCCCCGGGCCTGCTGACCGCCCCCGCCCACGCCGGGCTGCAGGGAGCACTCCCCCGCGCGGTGGACGTCGTCGTGGTCGGCGGCGGCATCTCCGGGCTGGTCGCCGCCCGCTCGCTGGCGCGCCGCGGCCGCGACGTGCTGCTGGTCGAGGCGCGCAACCGCGTGGGCGGCCGGGTCCTCAACCACCACCTCGAGAGCGGTGGGGTGATCGAGTCCGGCGGTGCCTTCGTCGGGCCGACGCAGACCCACATCCGCAAGCTCGCCCGCAACCTCGGGGTGAAGGAGTTCAAGGAGTACGTCGAGGGCGACTCGGTCTACATCTCGGGCACGACCGGGCGGCTGACCTACCAGGGCACCATCCCGCCGGACCCCACGATCCTGCCCGACGCCGCGAACCTGCTCACGCAGATCAACTCCTACGCGGCCGAGATCCCCGTCGACGCGCCGTGGACCCATCAGCGCGCCGCCGAGTGGGACGCGATGACGCTGCGCGAGTGGATCCAGGCCAACGCCATCAACGGCGACGGCGTCGCCAACCTGATCGAGTGCTGGACCGAGCCGGGCTTCGGCGCCGACCCGAGCGAGCTCTCCTTCCTCTACGTCCTCTGGTACGTCGCGTGCTCGGGCAACGAGCGCAACGTCGGCACCTTCGAACGGAACTCCGAGACCACCAACGCCGCCCAGGAGCGCCGCTTCGTCGGCGGCTCCGGCCTGATCCCGGAACGGCTGGCACACCAGCTCGGCGACGTGGTCGCGCTCCGGGCCCCGGTCCGTCGGATCGTGCAACGTGAGCGGTACGCCGTGGTCCACACCGAGCGCGGCCCGGTGCGGGCGAAGCGGGTCGTGGTCGCCTGCCCTCCGCCCCTCGTGCTCGACATCGACTGGCAGCCGCAGCTCCCCCGCAAGCGGGAGCAGCTGCTGCGCCACCTCGGGATGGGGCAGCTGATGAAGTGCGACGCGGTCTACGAGACGCCGTTCTGGCGCGCGGACGGGCTCAACGGGTTCGGCCTCAACGACAGCGGCCCGGTCCGCGTCGCGTTCGACAACTCGCCCAGGGACGGCGACCCCGGAGTCCTGCTCGCCTTCGTGGGCGGGGCGACCTGGCGTGACTACGGAATCCGGAGCCGGCGTGACCGGCGCGAGGCGGTGCTCGACGGCTTCGCGGCGATGTTCGGCGAGCAGGCGCTCACGCCGATCGAGTACACCGAGTTCGACTGGAACGACCAGGCGTGGACCGGCGGCGGCCCGGTCGCCAACTACGCCCCGGGGACGATGACGTCGTTCGGCCACGTCATCCGGCGTCCCTTCGGCCGCGTCCACTGGGCCGGCACCGAGACGTCGACGTACTGGACCGGCTACATGGACGGCGCCGTCCGCGCCGGCCAGCGCGCCGCGGCCGAGATCCTGGACCGCCGATGAGAGCGCTGGCAGGCCTGCTCTGCCTGGCGTTGCTGCTCCCGATCGGCCCGTCGGCGACAGCCGTCGCCGACCGGGAGCGGTGGGACACGCGAGTGTTCGCGATGGTCGAGGAGCCGGGCTTCCCGGCGTACGCCTTCGCTCACCGCAACGGCCGGGTGTACGCCGGGACCTACACCAACCCGCAGGGCGACTCGACGCCGTCGCTGGTGCGTGAGTGGCGGGCCGACGGCACGCTGCAGCGGACCTGGCCGGTCCCCGGCCAGGACCTCTCGGAGGACCACGGCGTGCAGGTGGCGAACGCCGACCGGCGCGGCCGTCTGGTGCTGCTGGAGAAGTCGAAGGCGCGGGTGATGACGCTGTCGACGAGGACCGGCCGGTTCCGGACGTGGGCGCGGCTCCCCGACCTGCCCGAGGTCGACGGGGCGCCGATCCCCAACTACGCGACGTGGGGGCCACGCGGCGCGCTGTTCGTGACCGACTACGGCCAGGCGGTCGTCTGGAAGATCCCGCGTCGGACCCAGCAGCCGCAGCCGTGGTTCACCTCGCCCGCACTGCAGGGCGCCGCCGGGTTCGGCACCACCGGCATCGTCTTCCGTCCCGGCCGGCGAGACCTGCTGATCACCCAGCAGACGGTGGCCGACGGCACCGGTCTCCCGACCAACGGAGCGCTCTACCGGCTGCCGATCCGTCGGTCCGGCGAGCCCGGCGCGCTGTCGACCGTGTGGACCTCGCTGCCCTCCGACCTCCCCGACGGCTTCGGCATCGGCCGCCGCACCGGCCGGATCTACGTCGCCAACGCCGGCCTGACCAACCAGCTCGTCGTCCTCGACCGTACGGGCGAGGAGGTCGAGCGGTTCCCCGCGACGCCCGGCTCCGGGGAGAACGGCTCGCCGATCCCGTTCGACACCCCGTCCAACGCCACGTTCCTCGGCCGCCGACTGATGGTCGCCAACCAGTCGTTCACCGGCAACACCGACCACCACGCGATCCTCGACGTCTACGTCGGCGAGCGCGGCCGCCCGCCCCACCTCCCTCGCCGCGCGTTCTGGCGCTGACCGGACGAATCCGCCGCAGGACCGATGTCGGCGGGCGTCCGGATCCCTACCGTGGTGGCATGGTGACCCTTCCGCGCGTTCGACGGCCGCCCCTGGCTGACGCGCTGCTCGCGGGTTTCCTGGCCCTGGTGGTCTGTATCGAGGCCTTCACCTATCCCACGGTGCAGCGGCCAGCCCTGCACGCCGTCGTCGGAACCACGGTCATGGTGGCCATCGCGTGGCGCCGAGCGTTCCCGCTGGCGATCGCCGTCCTCGTGCTGGCGGCCAACATCGTGCTCGGCGCCAACGGCGGCGAGCTGTCGGTCGTGTTCGGGCTGTTGGTCATGGCCTTCACCCTGGGCTCCGAGACGGAGGGCCGGACCAGCTGGCTGGGAGTGCTGGGCCTGCTCGGCTTCTTCATGACCGCGCTGGTCATCGGGAACCAGGGACTGGTGCCCGGCGACGTCGGCGCCGGGGTGGTGCTCATCGCGCTGCCGTGGGTGGCCGGACGCACACTGCGGGAGCGCGCCACGAGCCTGGCGACCGCGATGTCGCGGGCCGACCGGCTCGAGGAGGAGAAGCTGCACGAGGCCGAGGCCGCGACCACCCGGGAGCGCACCCGCCTCGCCCGCGAGCTGCACGACATCGTGTCCCACTCGATCAGCGTCATCGCGATCCAGTCGCAGGCCGTACGCCGCCGGCTACGCCCGGACCAGACGCGGGAGGCGGCCGACCTCGCCGGCATCGAGTCGGCCGCCCGGGACGCCATGGCCGAGATGCGCCGACTCCTCGGCGTCCTGCACGAGCAGGGCGAGGCCGCATCGCTGGCTCCGCAGCCGGGGCTGGCGGAGCTGGAGCGCCTGATGGACCGGGTCCGCGCCACCGGGGTCACTGCCGACCTGACCACCAGGGGCGAGCCGGTCGACCTGTCGCCCGGCCTCGACCTGGCGGCGTACCGGATCGTGCAGGAGGCCGTCACCAACGCCCTCCGGCACTCGGGAGCCCATGGCCTGGAGGTCCTGCTCGACTACACGCCGCGCGAGCTCATGGTGACGGTGGAGGACGACGGTCACGGCATCAACGGCACCGCCGACGGAGGTCACGGGCTGCGCGGCATCCGTGAGCGGGCCGAGCTCTACGGCGGGACGCTCGAGATCGGGCGCCGCGACCCGGGCGGCACCCGCGTGCACGCCCGCCTGCCCCTGGTGGGTCACCCGTGATCCGGGTCGTGATCGCCGACGACCAGGGGATGGTGCGGGCCGGCCTCCGCTCCCTGCTCGAGTCGGAGCCGGACATCGAGGTCGTCGGCGAGGCCACCGACGGGGAGCAGGCGTGCAGCCAGGTGCTGGCCCTCGACCCGGACGTGACGCTGATGGACATCCGGATGCCGGTCCTGGACGGGCTGGCCGCGACCCGGCGGCTCATCGAGTCCGGGATCCGCGGCCGGATCCTCGCCCTGACGACGTTCGACCTCGACGAGTACGTCTTCGGCGCGCTGCGCGCCGGAGCGTCGGGCTTCCTGCTCAAGGATGCCCCCGCCGACGAGCTCGCCAACGCGGTGCGGGTGGTCGCCCGGGGCGATTCGCTGCTCGACCCCGGGGTGACCCGGCGGGTCATCGACGCGTTCGTCTCGACCGGTGAGCCACGCCGGTCCGGGGCGCCGTCCTGGTTGGCGAGCCTGACGCCACGGGAGCTCGAGGTGCTCGGCCTGCTGGCGCGCGGCCTGTCCAACCTCGAGATCGCGCGTGCGCTCTTCGTCTCCGAGGCCACGACCAAGACCCACGTCAGCAACATCCTGGCGAAGCTCCACGTCACCGACCGGGTCCAGGCCGTGATCGCCGCCTACGAGTCGGGCGTCGTGACACCGGGCTCACAAGATCCGTCGCACGACTGAGCCGCGGATCCTTCGTCCGCCCGATCCGCGACGAGGCGTCCGGCGCCCACTCTGAGGCCCGGACACCGAACCGAGGAGCTCTCATGACGAGAACCGAACCCACCAGCGCGGTCGCCGTACGCCGCTGGGCCGTGATCGCTGCCGCCGCCCTGTCGTGGGTGCTGGTGATGATCTCGATGGTCGTCGATCCAGCCCCCGACGCGAGCGGGCGTGAGCTGATCGCGGCGTACGCCGGAGACACCTTCGCCTCCGGCCTCCACACCAACCTGATCCACTACGGGTTCGCGTTGATGGCGCCCGTCGTCTACGTCATGGTCGGCATGGTCCGTCGGCGCGGCGCCTGGCTCGCCAACGTGGCCGCCTTGCTGGCGGTGATCGGGCTGAGCACCCTGCCCGGCCTGGTGATGCTGGACCTCACCACCACGGCCGCCGCCCAGGTCACCGACGTGGACACCGCGTTCGCCATCGAGGAGCAGCTCGGCCAGTCGCCGGCGTTCGTCCTCCTCGTCGTCCCGGCCTTCCTCAGTGCCGTCCTCGCTCTCCCGGTGGCGGTCGCGGCCCTGTGGCGGGCCGGGCTCGTCCACTGGGGTCTGGCGGTCGCGGCAGTCCTGGCATCCGTGGCGCCCAACGTGATGCCGGTCTGGTGGATCGGGTTCGGCATCCACACGGCGTTCATGCTGCTGCTGGCCTACGTGCTGTGGCGCCTGCCGATGGCGGTCTGGTCGGGAACCCACGACGTGACCCGCCAGGTCTCCGGCATCCCGGAGCGCGCCACCGCGCACTAACGTCGGCCCCATGAGCACCCTGGCCGGCCTCGTCGACCGCGGGCTGGTGGCGGCGGACTGGGCCGAGGCGCTGGCTCCGGTCGAGGAGCGGATCACCGCGATGGGCCGGTTCCTGCGCGAGGAGCTGGCCGCGGGCCGCAGCTACCTCCCCGACGGTGACCACGTGCTGCGCGCGTTCCAGCGACCGCTCGCCGACGTCCGGGTGCTGGTCGTCGGGCAGGACCCGTACCCGACGCCCGGCCACCCGATCGGGCTCAGCTTCGCGGTCGCCCGCGACGTGTGGCCGATCCCCGCCAGCCTGCGCAACATCTACGTCGAGCTGCGCGACGACCTCGGCGTCGTACCGCCGAAGCACGGGGACCTGACCGCGTGGGCCGACCAGGGCGTGATGCTGCTCAACCGGGTGCTCACCGTGCGTCCCGGCGAGCCGGCCAGCCACCGCGGACGCGGCTGGGAGGAGGTCACCGAGCGCGCGATCCACGTCCTCGCCGATCGCGGCGGACCGTTGGCGGCGATCCTGTGGGGTCGCGACGCCCAGTCGCTCAAGCCGATGCTCGGACCGGTGCCCTGGGTGGAGTCGGTGCACCCCTCACCGCTCTCGGCCCACCGCGGCTTCTTCGGCTCCCAGCCGTTCAGCCGGGTCAACCGGCTTGCTCGAGCAGCAGGGGGGCGAGATCGTGGTCTGGGACCAGGGATGGGAATGAAATTGAATCTTGAACTATTGTGGTGGACATGAACACCCGCATGCCCGCGCTCTACATCGGCCACGGCGCCCCGCCGCTGCTCGACGACCCGGTGTGGTCGGGCCAGCTCGCCGCCTGGGCGGCCGACCTCCCGCGTCCCCGGGCGATCCTGATCGTCAGCGCCCACTGGGAGTCGGCGCCGGTCATGCTGAGCGCGAGCGGCGTACCCCTGGTCTACGACTTCGGCGGCTTCGACCAGAAGTACTACCGGATGACGTACGAGACGCCCGACGCCACCGCGCTCTCGGCCCGGATCGCGGCGCTCATGCCGGACACCGAGCCGGTCCACCAGCACCCGTCGCGGGGCCTCGACCACGGCGCGTGGGTGCCGTTGAAGATCATGTACCCCGACGCCGACATCCCCGTCGTGCAGATGTCGCTGCCGACCTCGGACCCGGTGCGGCTGATGGACCTGGGCTCACGGCTCAAGCCGCTGCGGGACGAAGGCGTGCTCATCGTCGGGTCCGGCTTCCTCACCCACGGGCTGCCGTTCCTCACCGACTGGCGGATCGACGCCGCCGTCCCCGGCTGGTCGGCCGACTTCGACGCCTGGGCGGGTGAGGCGCTGGCTCGCGGCGACGTCGACGCGCTCGCGTCGTACGCCTCGAAGGCGCCGGGCATGCCCTACGCCCACCCGACCGTCGAGCACTACACCCCGCTGTTCGTCACCCTCGGCGCCGCCACCACCCCCGACGAGCCCGGCAGCCAGGTCATCGACGGCTTCTGGATGGGCCTCTCGAAGCGGTCGCTTCAGGTGGCGTGAGCTCCCGATCGGCGTTACATGGGAGCCGGCTCAGCGGACGCGGAGACGGCGCATGAGCTTCAGGCCGCGCAGCATCTGGGCGACGTAGGAGTCGTAGTCCTGGCCGGGGCGGGCGCCCATGACCTGCTTCTTCAGCACGGCGACGTTCTGGACGTCGGTGTACTTCAGCAGCCCCTGGTCGCCGTGCCGGGCGCCGACGCCGGACTGCTTGACGCCTCCGGACGGCGTGCCCTTCGAGGCGTACGCCGTGGCGAGCGAGTCGTTGACGTTGACGTTGCCCGACTCGATCCGCCGGGCGACCGCCTCGGCCGCGGCCAGGTCGGTCCCCCACACGCTGGCGTTGAGGCCGTAGTCGGTGTCGTTGGCGAGCTCGATCGCCTCGTCGACGGTGCGGTAGCGGTGGAGGGCGACGACCGGTCCGAACGTCTCGCACGACCCGGCCAGCATGTCCTTCGTGACACCCTCGAGGACCGTCGGCTCGTAGAACGCCGGCCCGACGTCGGGCCTCGGCCTGCCACCCGTGAGCACGGTCGCGCCCCTCGCGACCGCGTCCTCGACATGGGAGGCGACGCGGTCACGGTGGTCGACCGACACCAGGGAGCCCAGCTCGGGTCCGAAGTCGTAGGACGCCCCGATCCGCAGCGCCTCGGCGGCCGCGACGAACCGGTCGCGGAACTCGTCGTACCGCTCCTCGGCGACGTAGATCCGCTCGATGTGCATGCAGATCTGGCCGGTGTTGCCGAAGACGCCGAACAGGGCGCCGTTGACGGTCTCGTCGAGATCGGCGTCGGGGAGCACGATCATCGGGTTCTTGCCGCCGAGCTCGAGGCAGCAGCCGATCAGGTTGCGGCCGGCCCGCTCGCCGACGAACCGGCCGGTGGCGGTCGAGCCGGTGAACATGACGTAGTTGGCGTGGTCGATCAGGGTCGGGCCCACGTCCGGCCCCTCGCCGCACACGACCTGGAACAGCCCGCGCGGCAGGCCCGCCTCCTCGAGCAGCGAGATGCCGTAGAGGGGCGAGAGCGCGGTCTTGTTGTCGGGCTTGAGGACGATGCCGTTGCCCGCCATCAGCGCCGGGATCGCGTCGGAGAGCCCGGTCGCGAAGGGGAAGTTCCAGGGCGCGATGATCCCGACGACTCCCTTGGGCTGCCGGATCTCGGTCGACGTCGACACCATCGGGACGGGGCCGCCGCGACGCACCGGCGCGAGCAGCTTCGGTGCGCGCTTGAGGTAGTGGCTGATGACCATCGGCGGGTCACAGGTCTCCTCGATCGCCATCCGCCGGTTCTTCCCGGACTCGGCCTGGATCAGGTCGGCCGTGGTCTGGGCATGGTCGATGAGCAGCGTGTGGGCCTGCTGCGAAGACCTTGAGCCGGTCGGCCACCGGGCGTTGTGACCACTCGCGCTGCGCCTCGCGCGCCGCGTCGTACGCCGCCTCGATGTCGGTCGGCGTCGACTGCGGCAGCTCGACCAGCACCTCGCCCGAGTAGACCTCGGTCAGCTTGTGGGTGCCGCCGGCGGTGGAGGGGACGCGCGCGACCAGGGAGCGCAGGAAGTCGTCGGTGAGGGTGGCGGGTCGGTTCACGAGAGACGGTGTCCTTCCAGGACGAGCTCCGCTGCCTTCTCACCGATCATGATCGCCGGCGCGTTGGTGTTGCCGCCGGTGATCGACGGCATGATCGACGCGTCCGCGACGCGGAGCCCCTCGACGCCGCGGACCTTGAGGTCGGGCGTGACGACCGCGAGCTCGTCGACGCCCATCCGGCAGGTGCCGACGCCGTGGTAGACCGACGTCGCCCGGTTGAGGATCGCGTCGCGCAGCGCCGGTCCGCGCAGGTCGGCCGCCCGGATGGATCTCCTCCTTGACCGAGCCGCCGAACGCGGCCCCCGCCATGATCTCGCGGACCATCTCCGTGCCCTCGCCGAGCACCTCGAGGTCGGCGGGATCGGCGAGGTACTGGAAGTCGATGAGCGGCGCTGCCGTCGGTTCGGCCGACGCGAGCCGGAGGGTCCCCCGCGAGCGCGGGTAGATCAGCGTGGTGAGCACCGTCAGCGACGTACGCGGGTCGACGTCGTGCCGGATCGGGGCGTCCTGGTTGGGCGAGACATAGGCCCACGGCAGCAGGTGGAGCTGCAGGTCGGGCACGTCGGTGGCCTGCGAGGTGCGCACGAACCCCACGACCTCGAAGACCGAGTTGGCGAGGAACGACGTGCCGGGGCGCACCACCTCCCGGGCGAGGCCCTTGGCGAAGTACCAGGGGTTGCCCTTCATCTGGGCCGAGGTCGCGTGGAAGGTCAGGGCGTGGAAGAGGTGGTCGTGGAGGTTGTCGCCGACGGGCAGGTCGGCGACGACGTCGATCCCGTGGTCGCGCAGGTGCTCGAGCGTGGCCGACGCCGGACAGCATCAGCAGCTGCGCCGAGCCCACGAAGCCACCCGAGAGGATGACCTCCTTGGCCGCGCGTACGACGCGGCGCGAGCCGTCCTTGTCGGTCACCTCGACACCGGTCGCACGGCCGTTCTCGATGACGACGCGCCGGGCGAGGACCTCGGTCTGGAGCTCGAGGGTCGGCGGCGCGAGATCGTGGATGTAGCCGCGGGAGGCGCTGTAGCGCAGGCCGTTGGCGGCGTTCTGCTGCATCCGCCCCACCCCCTCCTGCGACTCGCCGTTGTAGTCGTCGAGGACCTTGACGCCGAGGGCGTCGCTCGTGGCCTGGAGGAACTGCAGCGAGCCCTCCTGCGGGAACTGGTTGCGGGTGATCCGGATCGGGCCGCCCGCGCCGCGGTAGGCGTTCTCGCCGTCCTCGAAGTCCTCCATCCGCTTGTAGGCCGTGTTGACCTCGTCGGCCGACCAGCCGGTGTTGCCCTCAGCCGCCCAGGAGTCGTAGTTGGCGCGGTTGCCGCGCACGTAGACCATGCCGTTGATCGAGCTCGAGCCGCCGACCACCTTCCCGCGCGGCACCGGCAGGGTGCGGTCGAGGAGGTGCTTCTGCGGCGTCGAGTAGAGGCCCCAGTCGACGCGCGCCTTGAGCTGCGGCACCGCGTGCATCGGCCCGATCATCCCCGGCTTCGTCACGAGGAACTGCCGGTCGGACTTGCCGGCCTCCAGCACGATCACCCGGGCGCCCGACTGCGCCAGCCGGCCGGCGACCGCGGCCCCGGAGCTGCCGGAACCGACCACGACGTACTCGGCCTCGTCGGAGTACGGCTTCGCCCGTGATCTGCGCTGCGCCATGCCCGAAACTGTAACGCGTTCTAGTTTGTGCCGGAAGGGTGACCGGCGGGAGGATCGCCGACGTGCGCATCCTCTCGATCCAGTCCCACGTCGCCTACGGCCACGTCGGCAACTCCGCGGCCGTCTTCCCGCTGCAGCGGCTCGGCCACGAGGTCTGGCCGGTCCTCACGGTGAACTTCTCCAACCACACCGGGTACGGCGACTGGCGCGGCCCGCTGATCGACCCCGACGACGTGACGGCGGTGATCACCGGCATCGAGGAGCGCGGGGTGCTGCCCACGTGCGACGCCGTGCTGTCCGGCTACCAGGGCAGCCCGGCCATCGCCGGCGTGGTCGTCGACGCAGTGAGGCGGGTCAAGGCCGCCAACCCCGCGGCGACGTACACGTGCGACCCCGTGATGGGCAACGCGAAGTCGGGTTGCTTCGTCAACCCGGAGATCCCGCCGATCATCCGGTCGCAGGTGGTGCCGGTGGCGGACGTGCTCACCCCCAACCAGTTCGAGCTCGGCTTCCTGACCGACACCGACCCCCACTCGTTGTCGGAGGTGCTCGAGAGCGCCGACCTGGCGCGGGCGATGGGTCCGTCCACGATCCTGGTCACCAGCGTCGAGACCGGCGACGACTCGATCGGTCTGATGGCCGTGACCGACGACGGCGCCTGGCTGGTCGAGACGCCGCTGCTGCCGATGAAGGCCAACGGGTCCGGTGACATCACGGCGGCGCTGTTCACCGCCCACCTCCACACCACCGGCTCCCCCGAGCTCGCCGTCGCGCGCACCGTCTCCTCGGTCTACGCCGTCCTCCAGGCCACCCTCGACTCGGGCGAGCGGGAGCTGCGGCTGGTCGCCGCCCAGGACGCCATCGCCTCGCCCGCTGCCGAGTTCGAGGTGCGTCAGGTCCGGTGACGTGGGCCGCGTGGCCTGGGATGGCGCCCGTCGACGCCGGTTTACAGTTGGAGAGCGTTCCTCTTGCCAGCGGAGCAACGCGCGGGTTCGACGCGGCACATGCTCCGCTCGCGCCCCTGCCTACCCTTCCTCGTGACCCGTGTCGACGACTGGCCCGCGCTGGCCGAGCTCGCCGAGCGGTACGGCGTCTCCCGCGAGTACTGGGACTGGCGGGGCCAGCACGTCCCGGTCCAGGTGTCGACGGTCCAGGCCGTGCTGGGCGCCCTCGACGTGGATGCGTCGACCGACGAGTCGGTGCGGGCTGCGCTGGCCGACCTCGACGAGGCGCCGTGGCGACGGCTCGTCCCACCGGTCACCGTCGGCCGGGCCGGTCAGTTCGCCGACGTCCTGGCTCACCACACCCACGGCGACACGGTGACGGTCGAGGTCGTGACCGAGGCCGGTGCCGTACGACCGGTACCGCAGGCCGATCACGACGCCGGGCCCCGCCCGATCGGCGAGCGTACTCGTGGGCGAGACCCGGTTCGTGGTCCCCGCCGACGTGCCGGCCGGCTACCACACGCTCCGCGCCCACAGCGGCGACCGGACCGAGGAGGGCCTCCTGGTCCTGGCGCCGGACCGGCTCGACCTGCCGCCCCAGCTGGAGGCGCAGGTCTGGGGGCTGATGACCCAGCTCTACTCCGTCCGCTCGCAGGAGTCGTGGGGCATCGGCGACTTCGGCGACCTGGCCGGCCTCGCGTCGTGGGGGGCCGACCTCGGAGCCGCGTTCGTGCTCGTCAACCCGCTGCACGCCGCCGAGCCGGTGCCGCCGCTCGAGGACTCGCCGTACCTGCCGACCTCTCGCCGCTACCTCAACCCGCTCTACGTCCGGGTCACCGACGTCCCCGAGCTGGCGTCGCTGTCGGCCGCCGACCGCGCTCGCGTCGAGGAGCTGGGCGCCGGGCCGTTCGACGCGGCGAGCGGCCTGCTCGACCGACAGTCGTCGTACGCCGCCAAGCTGGCGGCCCTCGACCTGCTCCATGCCGCGCCCCGGTCGGCCGCGCGGGAGGACCAGCTGCAGGAGTTCTGCCGACGCGAGGGCCCGGAGCTGCGGCAGTTCGGCATCTGGTGCGCCCTCTCCGAGCACCTCGGCGGCCAGGCGTGGCCGGCCGAGCTGGTCGACCCGGACTCGCCTGCGGTCGCGGCCGCTCGCCGACCAGCTCGCCGACCGGGTCGACTTCTTCGTGTGGCTGCAGTGGGTCGCCGACCAGCAGCTTGCCGCCGCACAGGCGCGGGCCCTCGAGGCAGGGATGACGATCGGCCTGGTGACCGACCTCGCGGTCGGCGTGCACCCGGAGGGCGCGGAGGTCTGGACGCTCGGTCCGGCGCTGGCGCGCGGCCTCTCGGTCGGCGCCCCGCCCGACGCCTTCAACCAGATCGGGCAGAACTGGTCGCAGCCGCCCTGGCGGCCCGACGTCCTGGCCCAGCAGGGGTACGCGCCGTACCGCGCCGTGCTCCGGGCCGCCCTCCGCCATGCGGGCGGGCTGCGGATCGACCACGTGATGGGGCTGTTCCGGCTCTGGTGCATCCCAGAAGGCGCGTCGCCGGCCGAGGGCGCCTACCTGCGTTACGACCACGAGGCGATGGTCTCGATCCTGCTGCTGGAGGCGCAGCGCGCCGGCGCCTTCGTCGTCGGCGAGGACCTCGGTGTCGTCGAGCCGTTCGTCCGCGACTACCTGGCCGGGCGCGGCGTGCTGGGCACGTCCATCCTCTGGTTCGAGACCGACGACGGTCGGCCGCGGCCGCCGGAGAGCTGGCGCGAGCTCTGCCTGGCCTCGGTCACCACCCACGACCTGCCGCCGACCGCCGGCTACCTCGCGGGCGAGCATGTCCGGCTGCGGGACTCGCTCGGCCTCCTGACGCGGTCCGTCGACGAGGAGCTCGCGGTCTTCGAGGCCGAGCGGGCGACCTTCCTCGCCGAGCTGCACGCCCGTGGGCTGCTCTCCCCCGATGACCCCGCGCCGACGGAGGAGGAGACCGTGGCCGCGCTCCACGAGCTGCTGACGCGGTCGCCGAGCCGGCTGCTGGGGGTCAGCGTGGCCGACCTGGTCGGCGATCGCCGTACCCAGAACCAGCCGGGCACGCACCGCGAGTACCCCAACTGGCAGATTCCGCTCTCCGGCGCTGACGGGAAGCCGCTGCTGCTCGAGGACCTGGCGACGCTGCCACGGGCGCGGGCGCTGGCGGCGAGGCTGCAGCAGCACGGAGGCTAGGGTCACCACCATGGCCCTGCGGATCGTGGCGAGCCGCCCCGACCCGGCGATCGTGACGCTGCCCTGGTCGACACCGCTGGAGGAGTGGGGAGACGACTACGTCGTGCCGCTGCCGCGCGGCCTGTCGCGGCACGTGGTGCGGATCGTGCGGCTCAAGGACCGGGTCTACGCCGTCAAGGAGACGGTCGAGGACATCGCGTTCCGCGAGTACCGGTTGCTCCGTGACCTGCAGCGGATGGGGCTCCCCGCCGTGGTACCGCAGGGCGTCGTCACCGGTCGCCAGGACGCGGACGGCGAGGAGCTGCCCGCCGCGCTGCTCACCGAGCACCTGCGGTTCTCGCTCCCCTACCGCAGCCTGTTCTCCCACGGCCTCTCCGCCGACAGCCTGCCGTCGCTGGTCGACGCCCTCGTCGTGCTGCTCGTGCGCCTCCACCTCGCCGGGTTCTACTGGGGCGACGTCTCGCTCTCCAACGTGCTCTTCCGCCGCAGCGCGGGCGGCTTCACCGCCTACCTCGTCGACGCCGAGACCGGGGAGCTACGGCCCGAGCTGTCCGGCACGATGCGCGACTACGACGTCCGGGTCGGGTGCGAGAACGTCTACGCCGAGCTGCTGGACCTGCAGGCCAGCGGTGCGCTCGACGAGCGGGTCGACGCGTCGGAGATCGTGGAGCTGATCGAGTCCCGCTACGAGGCGCTGTGGGGCGAGCTCACCGGCGAGGAGGAGTTCCCGGCGGGCGAGATGTGGCGGATCGAGCAGCGCATCGAGCGGCTCAACGACCTCGGCTTCGACGTGGAGGAGCTCGACATCGTCACCGACTTCGACGGCGACCAGGTCAGGATCCAGCCGCGGGTGGTCGAGCTCGGCCACCACAGCCGCGACCTGCAGGGCCTCACCGGCATGTACGCCGAGGACGCGCAGGCCCGGCGGATGCTCAACGACATCGCGGCGTACACCGCCGCCAACGACCTCGGCCGCGAGGACCGTGCCCTGGTGGCGAACCGCTGGCTGACCGAGGTCTACGAGCCACTGATGGCGATGGTGCCCGCCGAGGCCCGCGGCAAGCTCGAGCCGGCCGAGCTGTTCCACGAGTTCCTCGTGCACCGCTGGTACCTCTCGGAGCGCGCCGGCGCCGAGGTGAGCCTGTTCGACGCGGCCCGCGACTACATCGACACCGTCCTGGCCTCGAAGCCCGACGAGGCCGTCGCGGCCCCGACGCCGGCATCCGACGACGAGGAGTAGCGCTCACTCCTCCTCGAGCTCGTCGTCGAGCTCGAGCTCGACGTACTCCTCGACGAGGAAGGTGCCGTTGGTCTGCAGGGTGACCGGCTGGATCCCGGCCGGTCGCCCGTCGCGGTAGGTGATGAGCGAGACCATCGCGTCGCGGCGCGGCTTGCTGCCGATCGCGATGGCGTACGCCGCGCCGCCGGTCGTGCCGGTCGTGAAGCGGTAGCCGGAGCCCTCGGTTCCCTCGACCAGCGTGGGCCCGACCTTCACGTGGACGTGGCCGCCCACGACCAGGTCCGCACAGCCGGCCTCCATGGCCTCGCGGGCGAGGTTGACGTCGTGCACCAGGACGGTGGCCACGCGTTCCTCGGCGCCACAGATCGCGTCACTGAAGCGCTCGCCGACCTCGGCGAAGCTCAGCCCGGTCTCGTCGCGCCAGTTGCCGAGGCCGCTGGAGCGCGGGTCGGGGACGCCGATCAGTGGTCCGCCGCCCGGCCCGTCGACGACCTCGCCGTCGAGCACCTCCCAGCCGAGCCCGTCGAGGTAGTCGGCGACGAAGTCGCCCGAGTCGTGGTTGCCCAGCACCGCGAACCGGTCGTAGCCGTCGAACGCCTCGGACACCGAGTCGAGGCTGAACGCCTCCCACGGCTGGCCGGTCGAGGTGTCGTCACCGGCGTCGAGCACGACCGTGGCACCCGCGCGGTCACCGATCGCGCGCGCCACCCGGTCCATGCCGATGTTGTCGTGGCGGTCCGAGACCAGGACGGCGACGGTCTCGCCCTCCTCGGGCTGCCGTACGTCGAGCTCGGCCGCGGCCTCGGCGGCGGCGTCGTAGAACTCGGTGCTCTGCTGGTACGTCGAGACCGCGCTCTCGACCAGCCGGCGGGCGTCGAAGGCAGTCGGGTCGCTGCGGATCTCGACCTCGGTCACTGCTTCGGGGAGCGGCACCGACCCCCCGAGGTAGTCCGGCAACGTCAGCCAGTTCTGCTCGGACTCGACCATCTCGCCCTCGCCGTCCCAGGGCTCCCACACGAGGACGACCGCGACCGCGACCGCCGTCACCGCCACGACGCCCGTGGCGCTGCGCGCCCCGCGCCACAGCTCGCGCCGCCGGTCCTGGCCGAGCATCACCCACACCGCGACCGGGACCAGCCCCACGAGCGCGCCGCGCAGCGCGGCGTCGTACGCCATGTCCGCGTACGGCGCTCTCGACGCGCGCGACCGAGCCCTCGGGCTGGCTGGCGATCAGCGCGTAGCGCTCGACCAGCTCGGCGGTGGTGTCGGCGGTGGTCTTGCCGAGCTGCACGTCGACGCCGAGCAGCCGACCCGAGTCGACGCGGACGTCGGGCAGCACCGGCCCGGTGTGCACCGTCACCCAGCCGTCGAGGCTCGGACGGATCACCGCGTCGTGGCTGGCGATCACGGCCGGGCGCTCGGACTCCACGAAGAAGGCGAAGCCGGCGACCGCCGAGACCACGAGCCACACCGCGGCCAGTGCGAGGCCGCGCAGGATCGGGACAGCCGGCATCAATTCAGCGTACGGGCCTGCGCGATGGCGTAGAGGGTGACCGAGGCGGCGACGCCGGCGTTGAGCGACTCGAGACCGTTGGCCATCGGGATCGAGACCAGCTGGTCGCAGGTCTCGGCCACCAGCCGGGACAGGCCGCCGCCCTCGGCGCCGACGACCAGGACGAGCGGGCCGTCGGCCAGGCCGTCCGGCGCGATCAGCTCGGGCAGCGACACGTCACCGTCGGCCGCCAGCCCGACCACCATGCAGCCGGCCTCCTGGTAGGCCTTCAGCTGCCGCGTGAGGTTGACGGTCTGGGCGACCGGGATCCGGGCCGCCGCGCCGGCACTGGTCTTCCAGGCCGCCGCGGTCATGCCGGCCGCACGACGCTCGGGAACCACCACGCCGTGGGCACCGAAACCGGACGCGCTGCGGACGACGGCGCCGAGGTTGCGGGGGTCGGTGACCGAGTCGAGCGCGACGATGAGAGGCACCTCGCCGGCCTCCTCGGCGCGGGCGATCAGGTCGTCGGCGTGGGCGTACTCGTACGCCGGGATCCGCGCCGCGAGGCCCTGGTGGACGGCGCCGTCGGTCCGCCGGTCGAGCTCCTGACGGGTCACCTCGAGCAGGCTGATGCCCCCCTCGGCGGCGAGCTTGAACGCCTCACGCAGCCGGCCGTCGCGCTCGGCCCCCTCGGCGACGTAGACGCCGGAGACGGGGATGCCGGCGCGCAGCACCTCGACGACGGAGTTGCGGCCAGCCACCCACTCGGCGTCCGAGCTCGTGCGCCGCTTGGGGCGTGACTGCTGGGACCGGTCGGCCTGCTGGCGCGACTTGTAGACCTTGTGGTTGGGGCGGTCCTTCGCCTTCGGCGTCGGCCCCTTGCCCTCCAGGCCGCGGCGCACGCGGCCGCCCGACCCGGCCGTCGGCTTCTTCGAGGTCTTCCGGATCGAGCCCTTGCGTTGCGAATTGCCGGGCATCACACGCTCCACTTCGGGCCGTCGGGGGTGTCCTCGATCTCGACGCCGGCGGCCTTGAGCCGGTCGCGGATCGCGTCGGCGCGGGACCAGTCCTGGTCGGCGCGCGCCTGGGTGCGCTCCTCGAGCAGGCCCTGCACCAGGGAGTCGACGACGCCGGTGAGCGCGTCGTCGCCCCCGGTCGTCGCGAAGTCCTGGGGATTGAGGCCCAGCACGTCGAGCATCGCGAGGACCTCGCCGAACCGCTGGGTGAGCTCCTCCGAAGGACCGGCCGGAACCAGCCGGTTGCCCTCGCGGACCGTGTCGTGGAGGACCGCCATCGCCGCCGGCGTTCCGAGGTCGTCGTCCAGGGCGTCGCTGAACGCCTGGGGGAAGGAGACGATCCACCCGCCCTGGACGTGCGGCTTGGCGCGCTCGAGGAACGACTCGACCCGCCGGAACGACGTCGCCGCCTCGTCCAGCGCCTCGAAGGAGAACTCGACGGTCGATCGGTAGTGGGCGCTCACCATGTAGTAGCGCAGCTCGATGCCGCGCACCCGCTCGAGCACGTTCGGGATCAACAGCGAGTTGCCGAGAGACTTGCTCATCTTCTCGCCGGCGGTGGTGATCCACGCGTTGTGCATCCAGTACGACGCGAACGGGTCGCCGGCGGCACGGGACTGGGCCTGCTCGTTCTCGTGGTGGGGGAAGCGCAGGTCCACGCCGCCGCCGTGGATGTCGAAGGCCGCGCCGAGGTACTTGCGCGCCATCGCCGAGCACTCGATGTGCCAGCCCGGTCGACCCGGACCGTAGGGCGAGGGCCAGGCAGCGGTCTCCGGCTCGGTCTCCTTCTTGAATCCCTTCCACAGCGCGAAGTCGCGAGGATCGCGCTTGCCGCGGGGGTCGGCGTCGCCGGCGGGCTCCATGTCGTCGACGCCCTGCCGGGTCAGCTCGCCGTACTGCGGCCACGAGCGGACGTCGAAGTAGACGTCGCCGGAGCCGTCCTCGGCGGCGTACGCATGCCCCTTCGCCACCAGCCGGCCGATCAGGTCGAGGATCTCCGGGACGTGTCCGGTCGCGGCCGGCTCGTAGGTCGGCCGCAGCACGTTGATCGCGGCCAGGGACTCGTCGAGCTCGTGGTGCATCCGCTGCGCGAGCTCGTACCAGTGCAGCCCCTGGTCGGCGGCCTTCACCAGGATCTTGTCGTCGATGTCGGTGACGTTGCGGATGAAGTCGACGTCGTAGCCGCGGTGGCTGAGCCAACGCCGCAGCACGTCGAAGTTGACCGCCGAGCGGACGTGCCCCACGTGCGGCTCCGACTGCACCGTCAGGCCGCACACGTAGATGCCGGCCTTGCCCTCCTCGAGGGGCACGAAGTCACGGACCTCGCGGGTGGCGGTGTCGTAGAGGCGGAAGGTCACGCCGCGATTCTAGGGGCGGGGAGCCGTTCGGCCCCGATCGGCGGAGCCTGTGACTCGTGGGACAGGAGTGACGATCCCGCGTACCCTCGACCCGTGCGCCGCCCCCTCCTCCCCCTCCTCCTGCTCGCGCTCGTCGGGCCGCTGCTCGCCACGCCCGCGAGCCATGCCGCCCCCGCGCCCCGCAAGATCCGGTACGCCGAGTGGCGGGCCGGTGACCTCGACGCCGGCACCCTGCAGGGCACCGTGCTGCGCAAGGGCCGGGTGCGGATCACCGAGCCGGTCGAGACCCGCTCCCTCGGCGGCCACACCTACGAGGTCGGCCGGTGGGTCTCCCCGTGGCGCAAGCCGGACTTCGCCCTCACCGAGCTGATCGCCTCCTGGCAGGCCGGCACCCCCGGCAACAGCCTGGTGGAGGTGCAGGTCCGCGGCCGGGCCGGCGGCGGCAAGCTGACCAGCTGGGACACCCTCGCGCGCTGGGCGGCCTCGGACCGCTCGGTCCGGCGTACGTCGGTGCCGGGTCAGGGCGACGACCTCGCCGACGTCAACGTCGACACCTGGCAGGTGCCCGGCGGGGCCGTCGCGTGGCAGCTCCGGGTCAACCTGCTGCGGGTCGGCCAGGCGTCCCCGTCGCTGCGGGCGGTCGGAGCGGTGGCGTCGCGGCTGCCCGACGTCGACGACGTCGCCACCTCGAAGCCGGGCGTGGCCAGCGGTCCTGACCACGTCGTGCTCGACGTGCCGCGCTACTCCCAGATGGTCCACTCGGGGCACTACCCCCAGTGGGGCGGCGGCGGCCAGGCCTGGTGCTCACCGACCTCGACGTCGATGGTGCTGGGCCACTTCGACGCGCTGCCGCGGCCGAAGGCCTACGCCTGGGTCGCCGACGGCCACCCGCAACCGTGGGTCGACCACGCCGCGCGCGGCACCTTCGACCACGCCTACGACGGCACCGGCAACTGGCCGTTCAACACGGCGTACGCCGCCTCCCTGCTCCGCGGCACGGCGTTCGTGACCCGGCTGCGCAGCCTCCGCGAGGCCGAGCGCTTCATCGCCGCCGGCATCCCGGTGGTCGCCTCGATCTCCTTCGGCTCCGGCGACCTCGACGGTGCCCCGATCTCGAGCACCAACGGTCACCTCCTGGTGATCGCCGGCTTCACCGCGAGCGGCGACGTGGTCGTCAACGACCCGGCCGCCCAGCAGAGCAGCGGCGTCCGCCGTACCTATGACCGGGGCCAGTTCGAGGACGTCTGGCTGCCCACCTCCGGCGGGCTGGTCTACGTGATGACCGACGCCGACCACCCGCTCCCCGGTGGCAAGGCCCCCAGCTGGTGACCGCGCCTAGGTCGAGTAGCCGCCGTCGACGGCGAGCTTCTGGCCGGTGACGAAGCCGGCCCGCTCGGAGGCGAGGAAGCAGACCGCCTCGGCGACGTCGTGGGCGCGGCCGAACCTGCGCAGCGGGATGTTGCGGCGTGCGACGTCGAGGGCGTCCGGGCCCAGCTCGCCGGACTCGATCAGCCGCTGCGCCATGCCGTCGGTGAGCATCCCCGGCCCGACCGCGTTGACCCGCACCCCGAACCGGCCCTCCTCGGCCGCCAGCGCCCGCACCATCGCCTCGACCGCCCCCTTGGGTGCGGCGGAGAGGCCGTCGCGCACCGGATAACGGTCGGTGGCGGCCGTGGTGACCGCGACGATGCTGCCGCCGGCGTGTCGCAGGTGGGGCAGCGAGGGATGCGCGACGTTGAAGAAGCCGGCCGCGTCAGCGGCGAGCTGGGCGGCCATCGTCGCCGGGGCCACCGACGACAGGTGGGCCATCGGCACGTGCGGCCCTGCGGCGTAGACGACCGTGTGGAGGCCGCCGTGCTCCCGGGACGCGGTGTCGACGACCTCGGCGGCGGCCTGGTCGTCCGTGACGTCGAGGGAGTACGACGTGGCGCGCACGCCCCACTCGCGCGCCGCCGACACCGCCGACTCGCCACCCTCGGCGTTGTGGCGGAAGGTGACGGCGACCGACGAGCCGCGGCTGGCCAGCAGCCGGACGACGGACAGCCCGATCCCGCCGCTCCCGCCGACCACCAGGGCCACGCCGGAGCGTTCCGAGAAGTCCTGCACGGTGCCCCCTAGGCCTCGGTCGCGGTGAAGTCCACATCGTGCCAGCCGGTGGCGCCGTCCGGGACGACGTCGCGCTCGACGCTGGTCTGCACCTCGCCGTCGCGGCTGGTCGCGCGGACCCGCAGCGTGTGGTCACCCGGCGCGACCGAGACGGTGCCGGCCCACTGGACCCACGTGTCGTCCGTGGGCGACCCGGCGAGCTCGACGGCCTGCCACTCCCCGCCGTCGACGGCGACCTCGACCGCCTCGATGCCGACGTGCTGCTGCCAGGCGACGCCCCCCACGTCGACCTCACCGGCGGTGACCTCCGCGCCGGAGCGCGGGACGTCGATCCGGGAGGCGAGCCGGACCGGGGCCTGCTCGGCCCAGCCCTTGCCGGTCCAGTACGCCTGGAAGCGGTCGAACCGCGTCACCTCGATGTCGACCACCCACTTGGTGGCCGAGACGAAGCCGTAGAGGCCGGGGACGAGGGTGCGGACCGGGAAGCCGTGCTCGATGGGAAGCGGGCGGCCGTCCATGGCGACCGCCAGCATCGCGTCGCGCCCGTCCCGGACGACGGAGAGCGGCGTACCGCACGTCCAGCCGTCCTCCGACGTCTGCAGCAGGGCGTCCGCGTCGTCTTGGACCCCGGCCTCGTCGAGCAGGTCGGCGAGACTGACGCCGCTCCACCACGCGTTGCCGATCAGGTCACCGCCGACCGGGTTGGAGACGCAGTTGAGGGTCACCCACGCCTCGATGCGCTCCCTCGCCAGCAGGTCCTGGTAGGTCAGCGTGATCTCGCGGTCGACCAGGCCGTGGATCCGCAGCTGCCAGTCCTCGGGCTCGATGGTCGGCAACGCGATGGCGGTGTGGATCAGGTAGAAGTCCTCGACCGGGGTGGCCCAGGGCGAGACGCCCTCGAGCCCGATCCTGGTGGACGGCGGGATCCGCGGCTCGGTCACGCCGGTGATGCGCAACAGTCGACGCGACTCCTCGACCTCGCGTCGGCCGCGGCCGAAGAACCGGCCCAGGCCCCCCAGCCCGAGGGAGATCACGGCGACCGCGCCGGCCCCGATCAGGAAGCTCCGGCGACCGCTGGGGGAGGTCAGCTCCTCGGTGGGACTGCGTTCGGCGGCACGCAGCCGGTCGGTGAGCACGCTGAGGACGAGGACCCAGGTCACGAAGCCGACGGCGATCGGCAGGTAGGACACCGCCGACGGCGTCTCCTGGACGGCCACCGCGGCCACGCCGAGCGCGGCCAGGGCACCGAACACCAGGACGGCGAGCCACCAGGCCCGCGCCGCCAGGTGGCCGGCCCAGGCGAAGGCCAGCGCGAGGAACAGCAGGATCCCGCCGACCAGCAGCGGCTTGTCCGCCGCACCGACGGAGTCGATGGCCTGCTCGACCAGGGCGCCAGGGGTGACCCGGATGACGAGCTCGGCGACGGCCACGACCGGCGAGTCGCGGATCGCGAGCACGTTGGCGACGACGTAGCTCGTGGCCAGACCTGCGGCGCCTGCTACCAGGCCCGCCAGCGCCCAGGCGCCACGGAAGGTCCCCATGCGTTCGATTGTCGCTCAGGCATGATCATCTCGTGAACTCCATGCGCGGGGCGCCCTTCCGGATCGGCATCGGCACCGACGTCCACCGCCTGGTCGACGGAGTCCCGATGCAGCTGGCCGGGCTGGCCTGGCCGGACGAGCCGCAGGGGCTCGAGGGCCACTCCGACGCCGACGTCGCGGCCCACGCGGCGTGCGACGCCCTGCTCTCCGCGGCCGGTCTGGGCGATCTCGGCGGCACGTTCGGTACGGCGGATCCGGAGTGGGCCGGCGCGGCCGGCGTCACGCTGCTGGCCGAGACCGCCCGCCGCGTGCGCGAGGCCGGCTTCGAGATCGGCAACGTCGCCATCCAGGTCGTCGGCAACCGACCGCGGCTCGGGCCGCGCCGCGCCGAGGCCGAGTCCGCGCTGGGCGATGCGGTCGGGGCGCCGGTCTCGGTCTCGGCCACCACGACCGACGGCCTCGGGCTCACCGGCCGCGGCGAGGGCGTGGCCGCGATCGCCACCGCCCTCCTCCACCTCCCCTAGAGGCGGCGCGGGCCGACCTGGACCACGCCTTCGGCGATCCGTACGTCGAAGACGGCCACCGCGATGCTCGAGTCGTCGAGGCAGCGGCCGGTGCGCAGGTCGAAGGCGTGGCCGTGGCGGGGGGACGCGACGAACGCGATGTCGCCGCGACGGCCGACGATGCCGCGCGCCAGGCCTGCGGCGTGCGCGAACGGATCGTGGTTGCTCAGCGCGTGGACCAGCCCGTCCGGCGTACGGAACAGGGCGATCGCCTGGCCGTGCACCAGGGCAGCGGCTCCCCGCTCCACCTCGAGCTCCTCGAGGCGGCACACCGGGCGGTAGGCCTGGTCGGTGGTCACTCCCGGACGGTAGGAGCGCGACGTTTCAGGCGGCGGCGGTCGGTGTAACGACGATGTGACGAGACAGCACGAGGCCCCGCGGACGGCGTCCGCGGGGCCTCGTGGTGAGTGAGTGTGGGTCGATCAGGAAGCGAGAACCTCGTCGAGGATCGCCTCGGCCTTGTCCTCGTTCGTGTGCTCGGCCAGGGCCAGCTCCGAGACGAGGATCTGGCGCGCCTTGGCCAGCATCCGCTTCTCGCCGGCCGACAGACCGCGGTCACGCTCGCGGCGCCACAGGTCGCGCACGACCTCGGCCACCTTCATGACATCGCCACTGTGGAGCTTCTCGAGGTTGGCCTTGTAGCGGCGCGACCAGTTGGTCGGCTCCTCGACGTGGGCGGCACGGAGGACGTCGAACACGCGCTCGAGACCCTCCTTGTCGACGACGTCACGCACTCCTACGAGATCGAGGTTGCAGGCCGGGACGCGGACGACCAGATCCTGCTGGGCGACGATCCTCAGAACGAGGTACTGACGGTCCTCCCCCTTGATCTTCCGCATCTCGATGTCCTCGATGACTGCGGCCCCGTGATTTGGATAGACAACCGTTTCGCCGACGGTGAAGGTCATATGTGAAGTACCCCTTTCAAGACACCCATCATAACACGCCGCCGCAGCGGCCTCCGACGCGTTTGTGCAGGTCAGGACGGCTATCGGGGCTTGACAGGACCGCGGTCGGTGTGGTGGGCGGCGGGTACCGGAGGTGCTCGCGGGCCGCCGCGGTCGACCCAAGTCGTCAACCTGCTCGCCGCCGGGGGCTGCGTGACCGATACTGCCGGACATGGCCTCGAGCACCCCGCCCAGACGTCGGCTGCGCCGCCGGAGCAGAGCCGCCGTACCCGCGGCCGGGTCCGGCGTCGAGACGCCCGCCGAGACACCGGCCCGCGGCCACCGTGGCCGACGTCGGCCGAAGACTCAGACGCGGACACGTCCCGCCGTTCGCGGCTGCGGACCTGGGGGCCGTGGCTGCTGGTCCGGACGGCACACCCGCGGCTGGCTCTCGTCAGCGCCTTCGCCCTCGCCGGGGCCGCCGCGCTGAGCGGCCGCACCACGGCCGCCGTCGGGATGGTGCTGCTGACGGTGCTCGTGGGGCAGGCCATCCTGGGGTGGGCCAACGACCTGGTCGACCGGCGTCGCGACACCTCCGACGAGCGACTGGACAAGCCGCTCGCCCAGGGCACCCTCGACCCCGGCGACGTCGCCTTCGTGATGTCGTGCGGAGTCCTGGCCGTCGTACCCCTGGCGATCTCGCACGGCCTGGTCGCCGGGCTCAGCTATCTCGCCGCCCTCGGCGTCGGCCTGCTCAGCAACGTCGTGCTGCGCCGCGGACTGTTCTCGTGGGTGACCTGGGCGGCCTCGTTCGCCCTCTACCCCGCGTTCCTGGCGTACGGCGGCTTCGCCGGCGACGGTCGGGACACGCCACCCGAGATCAGCGTGACGGCGCTGGCAGCCGCGCTCGGCATCTGCGTCCACGTCCTGGTCTCGATCCCGGGGCTGGTGCTCGACAACGAGAACGGCATGCGACACCTGCCGCTGCGCATCGCGCTCCGGATCGGCGCCGCCCGGCTGCTGTGGGCGACCATCGCGGTCACGGCGCTGGTCCTGGCCGGGCTGATCGTGGTCGGCGCCCAGGTCGGGCTGCGGCAGTGACCACCCGGCGGCGCGCGACCGATAGCATGCCGCCCATGCAGATCAGACGCTCCCTGGCGCTGGTGTCCGGCGCGCTCCTGCTGACGACGTCGCTGGCCTCGTGCGGCTTCGACCCTGCCACCAACCGGATCAACAACGTGGCCCCGGGCACGACCAACCGCGACGCGTCGGTCGACGTCCTCAACGCCATGATCGTCTCGGCCGAGGAGGGCTCGGGGGTCTTCATCACCACCCTGGTCAACAACGACCTCGAGAACGAGGCCTCGCTCGACGCGCTGACCGCCGACGACGCCGAGGCGGTCCAGGTCGGCGAGTTCTCGCCGATCACCATCGAGCCCAACGGCCTGGTCAACCTCGCCGCCGACGACCAGGAAGGCATCCCGGTCGAGGGCGAGGTCGCCGCCGGCGAGGTCATCCCCATGACCGTCGAGCTGTCCGGAGGCGAGGTCGTCGAGATCGAGGTTCCCGTGGTCCCGAACTGCAACGAGTTCGCCGGCATCGACGGTGACGGCGGCGACTGCGAGGTAGCCGAGCCCGAGGAGCACTGATGGTCCACACCCTGATCCTCCTCCGCCACGGCGAGAGCGAGTGGAACGCCAAGAACCTCTTCACCGGCTGGGTCGACGTCGACCTGACCGAGAAGGGCCGCGCCGAGGCCGTGCGCGGCGGCGAGCAGCTGGTGGAGGCCGGGCTGCTGCCCGACGTCGTCCACACCTCGCTCCAGCGCCGGGCGATCACCACCGCCAACCTCGCGCTCGACGCCGCCGACCGCCACTGGATCCCGGTCCGCCGTTCGTGGCGCCTCAACGAGCGCCACTACGGCGCGCTCCAGGGCAAGGACAAGAAGCAGACGCTCGAGCAGTACGGCGAGGAGCAGTTCATGACGTGGCGTCGCTCGTTCGACGTCCCCCCGCCGCCGCTCGACGACGACGACGAGTTCTCCCAGGCCGGCGACCCGCGCTACGCCGACCTGGGCGACGACCTGCCCCGCACCGAGTGCCTCAAGGACGTGATCGAGCGGTTCCTCCCCTACTGGGAGTCCGACATCGTGCCCGACCTGCGGGCCGGGCACACGGTGCTGCTCGCGGCCCACGGCAACTGGCTCCGGGCACTCGTCAAGCACCTCGACGGCATCAGCGACGCGGACATCGCCGGCCTCAACATCCCGACCGGCATGCCGCTGGTCTACCGGCTCGACGAGTCGCTGGCCCCCACCACCGTCGGTGGCGAGTACCTCGACCCCGAGGCCGCGGCAGAGGCTGCCGCGGCCGTCGCCAACCAGGGTCGCTGAGCAGGCGACCGCGAGGCACGAGCGGTCGGCGTGGGGCTCAGCGAGGTCGAGCTCGGCCCGCGCCCGAGGAACGAGGGCGCGACGGGCGTGTCGAGACCAGTTGAAGGCTCAAGCCAGCCGGTGGGGGCGGCGGAGGGCGGCCGGGAGGCGGGCGGCCCCGGGGGCACGGTCGTCGGCGGCCAGCACGTCGCCGGGGTTGTAGATCGTGCAGCGCTGCAGCGAGAGGCAGCCGCAGCCGATGCAGGAGTCGAGTCCGTCACGCAGTGACGTCAACGCCGCGATCTGCTCGTCGAGGCGGCCGCGCCAGTGCCGCGAGATCCGCGACCAGTCCGCCTTGGTCGGCGTCCGGCCGTCGGGCAGCGAGTCGAGCTCCTCGCGGATCTCCTGCCAGCGAGAGCCCGACGTTCGCGGCGGCGCGGATGAAGGCCAGCCGGCGCAGCGTGCCGCGCTCGAACAGGCGGCGGCCACCCGGTGAGCGCGTGGCCGTGACCAGTCCCTCGGCCTCGTAGTAGCGCAGCGCCGACGCCGCGAAGCCGCTGCGGTGCGCGATCTCGCCCACGCTGAGCAGGTCTGTGGACTCCATGCTGCCTTCCCCTTGAACTCAAGTTCACTTGAACTTGAAGAATGGCAGACATGACCAACGAACTCAATCCCCTTGCCCTCGTCACCGGCGGGTCGGAGGGGCTCGGCCTCGAGCTCGTCCGCACCCTCAGCGACCGCGGCTGGACCGTCGTCACCAACGCCCGCACCGCCGACCGGCTCACCGACGCCGTCTCCCGGCTCCCGGGGGCCGACCACGTCACCGCCCTGACCGGTGACGTCGCGGACGCCGACCACCGCGCCGAGCTGGTGGACGCCGTCGACCGGGCCGGTGGGCTCGACCTGCTCGTCCTCAATGCGAGCACCCTCGGTCCGCTGCCGATGCGGCCGCTGCGCGAGCTCACCGCCACCGAGCTGGGCGACACGATCCGGGGCACCGCCGGCGCCAACGCCGCGCTGATGATCGAGCTGACCGAGCAGCTGCTGCGCCGCAACGGCGTGGTCGTCGGGATCTCCTCCGACGCCGCGGTCGAGCACTACCCGACCTGGGGGCCGTACGGCGCCGCCAAGGCGGCCCTCGACCACCTGGTGCAGACCTTCGGCGAGGAGACCGGGCTGTCGACGTACGCCGTGGACCCCGGCGACATGCGCACCCGGATGCACCAGGACGCCTACCCCGGCGAGGACATCTCCGACCGACCGCTGCCGGACACGGTGGCGCCGCGGCTGCTCGCCCTCGTCGAGCAGCGGCCGGCCACCGGCCGCTACCGCGCGGCCGACGTCGAGCCGGCGACGACGGTGTCCCGGCATGACGGTGCTGACCGAGCGCCCCACCACCACCTTCCGGGCGCCGCCGAGACGGCGTTCGCGGCGTCGCCGGCGGAGGCGCGCGGCCTGGCCCGCGACTCGGTGCGACTGCTGGTGGCGGACCCGCGCGGGATCCGGCACGTCCGCTTCGCCGACCTGCCCGAGCACCTGCAGCCCGGGCGACCTCGTCGTCGTCAACAACTCCGCGACCGTCGCCGGCCAGCTCGACGCCAGCCTCGACCGCGGCGACCGCGGCGGGCCCGCCGTCGTCCACGTCGGGCACCCGGCTCGAGGACGGCAGCCGGGTCGTCGAGGTCCGGACGGCGCCGGACGCCGCCCGGGCGGTGCTCGACGCGGAGCCGGGCGACCGGCTGCGCGTCGCCGGCGCCGAGCTGACCCTGCGCGCGCCGTACCCCCACGCCGGGTCCTCGCCCACCGGCGACGGCAACCGGCTGTGGCGGGCCGGGGTGACCGGCGACCTGGGGAACGCGCTGCGGCGGCACGGCCGGCCGATCAGCTACGGCTACCTCGACCGCCGATACCCGCTCTCGTCCTACCAGTCGGTGTTCAGCACCGAGCCCGGCAGCGCCGAGATGCCCTCGGCCGGGCGGCCGTTCACCGACGAGGTCATCACCCGCCTGGTCGCCAGCGGCGTGGGGGTCGCGCCGATCACGCTCCACACCGGGTTCTCGTCCCAGGAGGCAGGCGAGGCGCCGCAGCCGGAGTGGTACGACGTCCCGCGCCGCGACCGCGCGGCTGGTGACCTCGACGCGGGCCGCCGGCGGCCGGGTCGTCGCCGTGGGCACCACGGTGACGCGCGCCCTCGAGTCCGCCGTCAGCGACGACGGGCGGGTGGTGCCGAGTCGCGGCTGGACCGAGCGCGTGGTGACCCCGGCCGATCCACCGCGGGTCGTCGACGGGCTGGTCACCGGCTGGCACGACCCCGGCGCGTCACACCTGCTGCTGGTCGAGGCCGTGGCCGGTCCCGAGCTCACGCAGGCGGCGTACGACGCGGCGACGGCCGAGGGCTACCTGTGGCACGAGTTCGGCGACGCGGCCCTGCTGTTGCGGCGGTGAACCTCAGGCCTCGACCGGGATCTCGCCGGTGACGACGAAGACGATCCGGTTGGCGACCGAGACGGCGTGGTCGGCGATCCGCTCGTAGTAACGACCGAGCAGGGCCAGGTCGACGGCCGCCTCGACGCCGTGGGCCCAGTCGTCCGAGAGCAGGTCGCGGAAGCTCTGGCGCCGGAGCCGGTCCATCACCTCGTCGTCGCGCCCGAGCTCGATGGCAGCCTCGACGTCACGGTTGGTGATGATCTGCGACACCCGCGCGACCATGTCCTGCGCCACATCGGCCATCCGCATCATCGTCGGCCGCAACTGCTCGGGCACCGCGGACTGCGGCACCCGGAGCCGGGCGATCTTCGCGACGTGGACCGACAGGTCGCCCATCCGCTCCAGCTCGCTCACCATCCGCAGCGCCGAGACGACGACCCGCAGGTCTCCGGCCACCGGCTGCTGCAGCGACAGCAGGGTGAAGCAGGTGTCCTCGACGCGCTCGCGGGCGGCGTCGATCTCGGCGTCGGAGCTGATCACCCGCTCGGCGATCTGGGCGTCGCCCTCGAGCAACGCCTCCGACGCGAGCTTGACGGCGATCTCGACGTTGTCGCAGATGCCGGCCAGGTCGGCGAAGACGGAGTCGAGCTGGTCATGGAAGGCCTCACGCATGATCAGGATCCTACGAGGCCCAGGTGACGGGATGGGGCCGAAGCGTGAACGAGCGGTGAACTCTGCGCGGCGGACCGTCCGGCTGCGGAATGGCAGGTGAATGCCTGCGTACGCTGAGCGTGTGGACCCGACCACCCAGGCGTTCCTCGCCGCGCTCCTCGGAGCCGGCGTCGCCGGGACCGCAATCTTCGCGTGGATGGTCAGCGACCGGATCCAGCACCGGCCCGAGCCCACCGAGGAGCCGCTGCTGCCGCCCGGGATCGCCACGGTGCTGTCCGTCCTCCGCAGCAGCGCGGTCGTCGTCGGCGAGGACGACGTCGTGCTCAAGGCCAGCGCTCCGGCGTACGCCCTGGGCCTGGTGCGCGGCAACGCCCTGGTGTCCTCCGACCTCGCCGGGCTCGTCGACCAGGTACGACGCGACGGCACCATCCGCGAGACCGAGCTGTTGATGAGCCGGCCCGGGATGTCGCCGCGCCACGTGACCGCCCGGGTGGCGCCGCTGAGCTCGCGGCTGGTGCTGGCCCTGGTCGAGGACCGCACCCGCGAACGTCAGGTCGACGCCGTACGCCGTGACTTCGTCGCCAACGTCAGCCACGAGCTCAAGACGCCGGTCGGCGCGATCCGGCTGCTCGCCGAGGCCGTCAACGACGCGGCCGACGACCCGGAGGCGGTGCAGCGGTTCAGCGGCCGGATGATCACCGAGTCCGAACGGCTCACGCGGCTCGTGCAGCAGATCATCGAGCTGTCGCGGCTGCAGGGCGACGACCCGGTCGACGAGCCCCTCGGCGTACCTGTCGACGACGTCATCAAGACCGCGGTCGACACCAGCGCCATCGACGCCGACTCCCGCGACATCGCGGTCGTGACGGGCGGGACGCACGGCCTCGAGGTGTTCGGCAGCAGCGAGCAGATCACCGCGGCCGTCTCCAACCTGGTGGCCAACGCGATCGCCTACTCCACCGAGGGTTCCACCGTCCTGGTGTCCGCCAAGGGACTCCCCGAGCTCGTCGAGATCTCGGTGGTCGACCAGGGCATCGGCATCCCCGACGGCGAGGTCGAGCGGATCTTCGAGCGCTTCTACCGCGTCGACCCCGCCCGCCACCGCTCGACAGGCGGCACCGGGCTGGGGCTCTCCATCGTCAAGCACGTCGCCGCCACCCACGGCGGCGACATCAGGGTGTGGTCCGTCGAGGGGCACGGATCCACGTTCACCCTCACCCTGCCCCGGAAGAAGCAGGAGACAAGCCGGTGACCCGGGTACTAGTCGTCGAGGACGAGGAGAGCTACAGCGACGCTCTCGCCTACATGCTGCGCAAGGAGGGCTTCGAGGTCGCGATCGCGGGCAACGGCCACGACGCGCTGACCGAGTTCGACCGCAACGGCGCCGACATCGTGCTGCTCGACCTGATGCTGCCCGGCCTGCCCGGCACCGAGGTGTGCCGCCAGATCCGGGCCACCTCGAACGTGCCGGTGATCATGGTGTCGGCCAAGGACGACGAGGTGGACAAGGTCGTGGGCCTCGAGCTCGGCGCCGACGACTACGTCACCAAGCCCTACTCGCCCCGCGAGCTGGTGGCGCGGATCCGGGCGGTCCTGCGCCGCGGTGCCGGCGACGGCTCTCCGGACACGTCGACGCTCGAGGCCGGACCGGTGCGGATGGACGTCGAGCGACACGTCGTCACCGTCAACGGCGAGGGAGCAGCGGCTGCCCCTCAAGGAGTTCGAGCTGCTCGAGATGTTCCTCCGCAACCCGGGCCGCGTGCTCACCCGGGGCCAGCTGATCGACCGGGTCTGGGGGTCCGACTACGTCGGCGACACCAAGACCCTCGACGTCCACGTGAAGCGGCTGCGCGCCAAGCTCGAGCCCAACCCCTCCGAGCCGAAGTTCCTGGTCACGGTGCGCGGGCTGGGCTACAAACTCGATCTGTGATCGGCGCCTGGCCGGATCTCGCGCAACCGCGTCCGAAAACCGCGTGTGCGGGGACGCCCGCGGTTCCTAGGCTGGGGCAGTGACACGTACGCCGCCCTCCGCCTGGCTGCCCCTCGCCGCCGTCGCCTGCACGCTGATCTTCTGGGCGTCGGCGTTCGTGGCGATCCGCTACCTCGGTGACGACTTCTCGCCCGGCGCCCTGTCGCTGGGCCGGCTGGTGATCGGCGCCGCCTGCCTCACGGCGGTCGCGCTCCCGAGCGGGCTGCCCCGACCCGACGCGTCGGGAGTGGGTCTCGATCGTGCTCATCGGGGTGCTGTGGTTCGGCGTCTACAACGTCGCGCTCAACGCGGGTGAGCAGCGGGTCGACGCCGGCACGGCCGCGATGCTGATCCAGGTCTCGCCCATGCTGATCGCGCTGCTGGCGGCGCTCTTCCTCGACGAGCGCTTCACCCTCTACCTCGGTCTGGGCCTCGCACTCGCGTTCGGCGGCGTCGCGATGATCGCGCTGTCGACGTCGCCCGGCGGCGACCGCGACCTCGCTCGGCGTCGCGCTGTGCCTGGTCGCGGCGGTCGTCTACGCCATCAGCCTGATCCTGCAGAAGCCGCTGGTGGCGCGGCTGCGCAGCGTCCACGTCATCTGGCTGGCGTGCACGATCGGCGCGATCGTCGTGCCTGCCGTTCGCCGGCCAGCTGTGGTCGGAGACGGCCGCGGCGCCGGCGGCGTCGATCTGGTGGCTGGTCTACCTCGGGGTCTTCCCCACCGCCCTCGCGTTCACGACCTACGCGTACGCCCTCAAGCACATGACCGCGTCCAGCCTCGGCGTCACGACCTACCTGGTCCCGCCGATCACCATCGTGATGGGTCTGGTGTTCCTCGACGAGGCGCCGCCCACGATCGCGTACGTCGGCGGCGCGCTCGCCCTGGTCGGCGTGGCGGTCGCGCGCCGCAAGCCGCGTCCAGCTGCGGGAGGCGACGAGGCGGCGAACGAGGCTGCCATGCTGAGTCGGTGAACACCCTCGCCGTCATCCTGGTGGCCGTCGTCGCCCTGCTCCACACCTGGTTCCTCGTGCTCGAGATGTTCCTCTGGACGGCGCCGATCGGTCGCAAGACGTTCGGGCTCGATGCCGAGTTCGCGGAGCGCAGCAAGGCGCTGGCGGCCAACCAGGGCCTCTACAACGGGTTCCTCGTCGCGGGCCTCGTCTGGGGACTGGTCGACGACCGCGACGACGTGAAGCTGTTCTTCCTGGCGTGCGTCATCCTCGCCGGCGCGTACGGCGCCGCCACGGTCAACCCGCGGATCCTGTTCGTCCAGGCCCTGCCCGCCCTGCTCGCGTTCGGGGCGGTGCTCGCCGCCTAGGCGTCGGGCGGGCGCCGGCGGCGACCCGGACTCCAGCCAGCCGCGGAACGCCTCGAGGTTGCGGGTCGACTCACCGCGCGACGTCCGCCACTCCCACTCCTTGCGGATCGACGAGCCGAAGCCGAGCTCGAGGATGGTGTTGAACGACTCGTCGGCGTAGGTCAGCACCGAGCCGAGCAGCCGGTCGAGCTCCTCGGGCGTCACCGCGACCAGCGGCAGCCGCGCGTCGAGGTAGATGTCGCCGAGCGGGTCGAGGCCGAACGCGACGGCGTACATCTTGAGGTTGCGCTGGAGCAGCCAGCGGTGGACGCCCTCGTGGTTCTCGTCGGGCCGGCGGCAGACGAAGGCGTGGACGCCGAGCGCGTGCGGCCCGACGTCGAGCCGGACCGGCACCTGGAGCTTGCGCTCGCCGGGCATCGTGACGGTGAAGACGCCGTCGGCGATCTCCTCGTGCTCGAGCTCGGCCTCGGCGAGGTAGGCCCGCAGGACGTCGCGCCGCGCTCACACCAGCGCCGTCATCGAGGCGCGGGCTCGACGCGTAGACGTCGAGCGTGCGGTCGGCGGTGCGCTCCCACGAGAAGTCGCGGGCGTGACGCAGCGCGCCCGCCGCGAGCCGGCCGCGCAGCGCCTCGTCGCCGACGATCCGCTCCAGCGCGTCGGCCCAGGCGGCGGCGTCGTGGCTGTCGACGAGCAGCCCGGAGACGTCGTCGCGGACGACGGTGGTCAGGCCACCGACGGCGGCGGCGACGACGGGGGTGCCGGACGCCTGCGCCTCGACGGCGACCAGGCCGAACGACTCGTTGTAGGACGGTACGGCGACCAGGTCGGCGGCGGCGCACCAGCGGCTGAGCTCCGCCTGCTCGACCGGCGGCACGAACCGGACCACGTCGGCGAGCCCGAGCTCGTCGGCGAGGTCGGCGAGCGCGGTCGGGTGGTCCAGCCCGGAGCCGGACGGGCCGCCGACGATCGGGACGACCAGCCGACGACCGCAGCGCCGGGGTGCGCTCGAGCAGCACCGCGACCGCCCGCAGCAGGACGTCGGGCGCCTTGAGCGGCTGGATCCGGCCGGCGAAGAGCAGCACGTGGGCGTCGGCGGCGAGGCCGAGCTCGCGGCGTACCGCCACCCGGTCGTGGGGCCGGAACACGTCGAGGTCGACACCGGGGTGCACGACCTCGACCCGGCCCGGGTCGGCGTCGTACAGGTTGATGAGCTGCTTGGCCTCGATGTCGGTGTTGGCGATCAGCATGTCGGCGGCCTCGACGACCTGCTCCTCGCCGATGATCCGTCCCTCGGGCTCGGGGGTGTCACCCTCGGCGAGCGCGTCGTTCTTGACCTTGGCCATGGTGTGCATCGAGTGGATCAGCGGCACTCCCCAGCGGTCGCGGGCCAGCGCACCGACCTGGCCGGAGAGCCAGTAGTGGCTGTGCACGGCGTCGTAGTGGCCGAGCGGCTGGGCGGCCTCGGCGCGCAGCACCTCGCGCGCGAAGACGCAGAGCTGGCCCGGGCAGCTCGCCCTTGGTGAGCCCCTCGAACGGACCGGCCGTGATGTGGCGGACCAGCACGCCCTCGGCGGCCAGCACCTCCGGCGCGAGGGCCGAGGTCGTGGCGCGGGTGAAGATGTCGACCTCGATGCCGCGGGTCGGCGAGCCGCTTGGCGAGCTCGAGCACGTAGACGTTCATGCCGCCGGCGTCACCGGTGCCGGGCTGGTCGAGCGGCGAGGTGTGCAGGCTGATCATCGCCACCCGCTCGATGTCCTGCCCCCTGGTGGGCTCCACGCGCTCTCCTCGACGGTCGTCCGCTCCTCCCGGGCCAACCACGTCCGCTGTCCGAACATTCCGACCTGGGTGGGCGCGTGGCGATGTCGCGGCCGGTTCAGCCCGCGTGGCTCCCGCGGTGGTGGTGTCGCCCGGCGGCACGCGCCCGCCGGGCGCGGACCAGCCCCACGATCGAGAACAGGATCGCGGCCACTCCCACGCCGCCGTCCAGGGTGATCGCGTCGCCGTCGCCCTTCACCACGGCGTAGACCGACCACACCAGGAGCGGGAGCGCGATCGCGACGATCCCGCGGAGCCAGATCGCGCTGCGGCTGACCAGGCCGGCGCCGACGCCGGCCAGGGCCAGGCCGAGCAGCGCGAGGCCGGCCAGGTAGGCGCCCTCGGACCAGCCGGGCTCGCTCCCCGCGAGGTCGGCGCCCCAGCGCGCCACCCAGCAGGCTCCGCCGAGCATGCCGGCGACGGCAGCGAGGACACGCAGGTTCATCCGTACTCCCCTCCTCGGGCGGTGCCGATGTCGTGCCGAGGCATTGTGCCACCCGTAAGGGTGACCCGTCAGAATCGGTGCCATGAGCCTGTCACGCACCGCCGTCGTCACCGGAGCCAGCAGCGGCATCGGCGCCGCCACCGCCCGCGCCCTGGCCGCAGCAGGGTTCGAGGTCGTCTGCGCCGCCCGCCGTACCGACCGGATCGAGGCGCTCGCCGCCGAGATCGGCGGTCGCGCCGTCGGCTGCGACGTGACCTCGCCCGACTCGGTCGCCGGCCTGGCCGAGGAGGTCGGCGAGACCCTCCACGTGCTGGTCAACAACGCCGGCGGCGCGTTCGGGGCCGACCCGGTCGCCACCGCCGATCCCGAGCAGTGGCGCGCGATGTACGACGTGAACGTGCTCGGCACGCTGCACGTCACCCAGGCGCTGCTGCCGGCGCTCCGGGCGTCGGGCGACGGTGTGATCGTCAACGTCGGCTCGACCGCCGGCCGGATCGCCTACGAGGGCGGCGGCGGCTACACCGCGGCCAAGCACGGCACCCAGGTGCTGACCGAGACGCTGCGGCTCGAGCTGGTCGGGGAGCCGATCCGGATCTCCGAGATCGCGCCCGGCATGGTGCGGACCGAGGAGTTCGCGACCGTCCGGTTCGACGGGGACCAGGCCAAGGCCGACGCGGTCTACGCCGGCGTACCCGACCCGCTCGTCGCCGAGGACGTCGCCGACGCCATCGGCTGGATCGCGACCCGGCCCTCCCACGTCAACATCGACGAGCTCGTGATCCGTCCGCGGGCGCAAGCGGCCCAGCACAAGGTGCATCGGGTCTGACTGACTTGCACGGATAGGCTTCCCCCGTGCAGACCATCGGACTCGTCGGCGGCATGTCCTGGGAATCCAGCCTCGTCTACTACCGCGACCTCAACCTCGGCGTGCAGGAACGGCTCGGTGGCCTCTCGTCGCCCAAGCTGGTCCTCTCGGCGGTCGACTTCGCGGAGCTGACGGCACTGGAGGACGCCGAGCGCTGGGACCGGATCGGCCAGCTGCTCGCCGACGCCGCCCGCGGCGTGGAGAAGGCCGGTGCCGACTTCCTGGTGCTCTGCACGACGACGTTCCACAAGGTCGCCGACGAGATCGAGGCCGCCGTCGACATCCCGCTGCTCCACCTCGCCGACGTCGTGGCCGAGGCCGTGAAGGCGGCGCGGGTGACCACGGTCGGGTTCATCGGGACGACCGTGGCGATGGAGGACAGCTTCTTCGCCGACCGGATGGCCGCCCACGGGGTGGAGGTGGTCGTACCCGCCGTCGAGCACCACGAGTTCCTCAACACCGCGATCTACGAGGAGCTCGTGCACGGCAAGGTCGTCGACCAGACCCGTCGCCGGGTGGTCGAGATCGTCGACGGCCTGTGGGACGCCGGTGCCCAGGGTGTGCTGGTCGGCTGCACCGAGCTGGAGCTGCTGATCTCGCAGTCCGACATCGACCTGCCGGCGTTCCCCTGCACCACCCTCCACGTCAACGCCGCCCTCGACCGCGCCCTGGGTTGAGGTCTCGACAAGCTCGACCGCCGTTGGGGAACCTCGTAGGACATCGGAACCACACGGCGGTTGAGCCTGTCGAAACCCTCATGCCTCGGGGGTGGCCTGGTGGAAGCGCTGCAGCCAGCGCTCGCCGGAGCGCACCCAGAGCGAGCTGCGGAGGGTGGCGTCGCCGGAGGCGGTGAGCGCCCGCCACACCAGCAGCAGCGCGTCGGGGCCGATCCGCTCCGTCGACAGCACCTCGAGCTGCACCCGCTCCGGCAGCGGGCCGATCGTCGCCAGCACGTCCTCGCGCGACCAGCGCCGGCCGGAGCGACCGATCTCCTCCCACGCCGGGTCGAGCAGCGCCGCGACCGCCGCCGGGTCGCCGCGCACCTCGTCGGTCAGCAGCGCCCGCTCCAGCCGTACGACGAGCTCCTCGTCGGTGGCGACCGGCTCCTCGGCCAGCGAGAAGAGGTCGGGGTCGGGTTCGGGCGGCGCGGTGACGGTGAACTCGTGCCGGCCGCGGTCGGCCCCGGCGTAGCCGGGCCCCGGCTCGGGCTGCCGCCCCTCCTTGCACGCATACGCGGCGGCGTTGGCGAGCGCGTCGGCCTTCTCGTTCAGCTCGTGACCGGCATGCCCCTTCACCCACTCGAACCGCACCCGGCGGCCCTGCATGGCCTCGTCGAGCGCCTTCATGATGTCGACGTTGGCGACCGGCTTGCCGTCGCCCTTCTTCCAGCCGCGCCGCTTCCAGCCGGGCATCCACTTCGTGATCGAGTTGATCGTGTAGGTCGAGTCGCAGTAGACGAGCAGGTCGTCGACCCCGGCGGTCTGCTGGAGCAGGTCGAGGACGGCCGTGAGCTCGCCCATGTTGTTGGTGCCGTGGGCCCAGCCACCGCTGGCCCAGCAGTCGTCGTCGACGTACCACGCCCAGCCGGCCGGCCCGGGGTTGCCGAGCGCCGATCCGTCGGCGGCGGCGATGAGCGTCACGGCGGCATCGTGCCATAGCCTGTTTCGGCCATGCCCAGCACTCACTCAGCCGTCCGTGCGGACCTCCGCAACGTCGCCATCGTCGCCCACGTCGACCACGGCAAGACCACCCTCGTCGACGCCATGCTCCACCAGGCCGGGGCGTTCACCGCCCACCAGGCCGAGGGGGTCGCCGACCGGGTCATGGACTCCGGCGACCTGGAGCGCGAGAAGGGCATCACGATCCTCGCGAAGAACACCGCGGTGCACTACACCGGACCCAGTGCGCCCGAGGGCATGACCATCAACATCATCGACACGCCCGGCCACGCCGACTTCGGTGGCGAGGTCGAGCGCGGCCTGTCGATGGTCGACGGCATCGTGCTGCTGGTCGACGCCAGTGAAGGACCGCTGCCGCAGACCCGGTTCGTGCTGCGCAAGGCGCTCAACGCCGACATGCCGGTCGTGCTCGTCGTCAACAAGGTCGACCGGTCGGACGCCCGGATCGCCGAGGTCGTCGACGAGACCTACGAGCTCTTCATGGACCTGCTCGACGAGTCCCACAGCCAGGACGCGCTCGACTTCCCGGTCGTCTTCGCCTCGGCCAAGGCCGGCCGCGCGTCCCTCGCGCTGCCCGACAACGGCGGGCTGCCCGACTCCCCCGACCTCGAGCCGCTGTTCCGCACCATCCTCGACACCATCCCCGCGCCGACGTACGACGAGGGCGCGCCCCTCCAGGCCCACGTCACCAACCTCGACGCCTCCCCCTTCCTGGGCCGGCTGGCGCTGCTGCGGGTCCACCAGGGCACGCTCCGCAAGGGCCAGACGGTCGCGTGGATCAAGCGCGACGGCACCCGCAAGAACGTCAAGGTCACCGAGCTGCTCGTGACCGAGGGCCTCGAGCGCAAGCCGGGCACCGAGGCCGGACCCGGCGACATCGTCGCCGTCGCCGGCATCCCCGACATCACCATCGGCGAGACCCTGGCCGACGCCGAGGACCCGCGGCCGCTGCCGCTGATCCACGTCGACGAGCCGGCGATCTCGATGACGATCGGCACCAACACCTCGCCGCTGGTGGGGCGGACCAAGGGCGGCAAGGTGACCGCCCGCCTGGTCAAGGACCGGCTCGACGCCGAGCTGGTCGGCAACGTGTCGCTGCGGGTGCTCCCCACCGAGCGCCCCGACGCGTGGGAGGTCCAGGGCCGCGGCGAGCTGGCGCTGGCGATCCTGGTCGAGCAGATGCGCCGCGAGGGCTTCGAGCTGACGGTCGGCAAGCCGCAGGTGGTCACGCGGGAGGTCGACGGCAAGGTCCACGAGCCGGTCGAGCGGCTCACCATCGACGCCCCGGAGGAGTACCTCGGCACCATCACCGAGCTGCTCGCCACCCGCAAGGGCCGGATGGAGCAGATGACCAACCACGGCACCGGCTGGGTGCGGATGGAGTTCCTGGTCCCGGCGCGCGGCCTGATCGGCTTCCGGACCGAGTTCCTCACCGAGACCCGCGGCACCGGCATCGCCCACCACGTCTTCGAGCGGTACGAGCCGTGGGCGGGCGACATCCGCTCCCGCGCGTCCGGCTCCCTCGTCGCGGACCGCAAGGGCGCGGCGACGGCGTACGCGATGACGAACCTGCAGGAGCGGGGCGTCATGTTCGTGGAGCCGACCACCGAGGTCTACGAGGGCATGATCGTCGGCGAGAACTCCCGCGCCGACGACATGGACGTCAACATCACCAAGGAGAAGCAGCAGACCAACATCCGGTCCGCCACCTCCGACAACTTCGAGAAGCTGATCCCGCCGCGCCGGCTCTCGCTCGAGCAGTGCCTCGAGTTCTGCCGCGAGGACGAGTGCGTCGAGGTGACGCCCGAGTCGGTGCGGATCCGCAAGGTCGTGCTCGACGCCCACGAGCGCGCCAAGACCGCGGCCCGCGCCCGCAAGGGCGTGCGCTAGCCCGACACCGCCCGCTAGGAGACCCGGACCAGGTGACGTTCCGGCGTCTGGGTGGCGGCGATGCCGATCCCACACAGGCCGATGGTGACCAGGAGTACGGCGGCCGAGGCCAGCTGCGGCGGCAGCAGCCCGGAGACCGGCAGGCTGATGACGTGGAGCAGGAGCAGCATCGGCACCCAGCGCGGCGTCGACAGGGACAGCAGCAGCGCCCAGGCGATGAGCGTCTCGCCGAGGTAGAACGCACCGACCCAGACGACGATGAAGCCGCCGAGCCCGACGTCCTGGGTCAGCGTGTCCAGGCCACCTTCCTCGATCGACCCGGAGAGGGCCAGCGCCCGGAAGAACACGAGCAGCATCGCGTAGCCGGCGGTGCCGATGCAGCCGATGGCGAAGAGGCTCGCGCCGACCAGCCCGATCTTCCCGCTCCGCGGCCCCAGCAGCGTCAGCAGCGACGGCAGCCCGACCGTCAGCGAGACGGCGGCTCCGAAGTAGAGGACCGAGACGGCCAGCCAGCGACCATCCTCCTGCTGGACGATCTGCAGCGAGTCGGCGCCGTCTCCCACGGCGGGCATCAGGAGGCCGCCCATGGCCAGCGCGATCGCGCCGGCGACGAGGGCGGACGCCGAGTACGGCACCCAGTCGAATTTCATCGGTTCCTCGGGGGGTGGAACGTGGGGGACGGCCGAAATCGTAGGGCGAAGAGGACCGTCGTCGGGCCAGAACGGCGCAACCCGGTGAACGATGTGGGTCAGCGGCGCCGGTCGGCCAGGGAGAAGGCGGCGACGACGCCTCCGACGGCCCCGAAGAGGTGGCCCTGCCAGGAGATCCCGGGCTGGCCGGGGAGGACGCCGAGCAGCACGCTGCCGTAGAAGATGAACACGCCGACCGCGATCAGGATCCCCACCGGCCGTCGCTCGAGGAATCCCGCCACCAACAGGTAGGTGAGCAGCCCGAAGACCAGTCCGGAGGCGCCGACCGTCACCGCGTTGCCCGGCCCGACCAGCCAGACGCCGACACCACTGATGAGCCAGGTCACGGCCAGCACGCCGACCCAGCGCGCGGTCGAGACGACCGCGACCAGGAAGCCGAGGACCAGCAACGGCCCCGAGTTGGCCTCGAGGTGGCCCCAGCCGGCATGGAGCAGCGGCGCCGCCACGATCCCGCCGAGCCCCTCGTCGGTACGGGGGCGGATGCCGTAGCGGTCGAGCGAGCCGGCGGTGCTCCGGTCGACGATCTCGACGATCCAGAGCACGGCGACGAACGCGGCGCTGAGCCCCGCGGCGCGCACCCACCCCCGTGTCGGGTCGGCGCTCGTCGTACGCAGCGCGTTGCTCATGTCGGGAAAACTACCCGGGCCGTCCCAGCCCCCGAGGCGGGTTCTACTGTGAACGCTCCGACCCCACCCCAGGAGGACATCGATGCCCGCGACCCGGGTCATGCCCACCGAGGAGTCCGCCGAGCTGATCCGGCTCGTGCGCGACTTCGCCGCCCGGGAGCTGCTCCCGCGCAGCGCCGCGGCCGAGGCCGAGGAGACCTTCCCGCGCGACGTGTTCGCCGCTCTCGGCGAGCTCGGCGTGCTCGGGCTGCCCTACGCCGAGGAGTACGGCGGCGGCGGGCAGCCCTACGAGGTCTACCTGCAGGTGCTCGAGGAGCTCGCCGCCGTCTGGTCCAGCATCGGGGTGGGCGTCTCGGTGCACGCCCTGTCGTGCTTCGGGCTGGTGACCCGCGGGACCGACGAGCAGAAGCAGCGCTGGCTGCCGGACATGCTCGGCGGCGGCCTGCTCGGCGCCTACTGCCTCTCCGAGGCGCACGCCGGCTCCGACCCCGCTGCGATGCGGACCAGCGCCCGGCGTGACGGCGACGACTACGTCCTCAACGGCGCCAAGGCCTGGACGACCCACGGCGGCCACGCCGACTTCTACAAGGTCATGGCCCGCACCTCCGACTCCCGCAACGGGATCTCGTGCTTCCTGGTCCCCGCCGACACCGACGGACTCGTGGCCGATCCCCCCGAGCGGAAGATGGGCCTGACCGGGTCGGCGACGGCGACCATGCGCTTCGACTCCGTCCGCGTCCCGGCCGACCGTCTGCTCGGCGAGGAGGGCGACGGGCTGCGGATCGCGCTGGCCGGCCTCGACGCCGGCCGGCTCGGCATCGCGTCGGTCGCGACCGGGCTCGCCCAGGGCGCCCTCGACCAGGCGGTCGGCTATGCCAAGGAGCGTGAGACGTTCGGCAAGCCGATCATCGACCACCAGGGCCTCGGCTTCCTGCTCGCCGACATGGAGGCCGCCGTCCAGACCTCCCGCGCCGCGACGCTGCACGCAGCGCGGCTCAAGGACGCCGGCCTCCCGTTCAGCCGCGAGGCCAGCATCGCCAAGCTGGTCGCCACCGACTCGGCGATGAAGGTGACCACCGACGCGGTGCAGGTCTTCGGCGGCTACGGCTACACGCGCGACTTCCCCGTCGAGCGCTACATGCGCGAGGCGAAGGTGATGCAGATCTTCGAGGGCACCAACCAGATCCAGCGGATGGTCATCGCCCGCAGCCTCGCCGGCCGCTCGACCGCCACCATCACCCACCTGGCCTGATACACGCTCGACAGGTCGAAGGTCTCGACAGGCTCGACCGCCGTGGACCAAGGTTCCTGAACGGCGGTCGAGCTTGTCGAGACCCGTCAGGTCAGCGGTCCACCAGCCAGCGGGCGAGCAGGGTGCCGTCCTCCTCGACCAGCGAGTGCAGCAGCAGCGGTACGTCGACGGGCGGGCCGTCCAGGATCCGCGGGTGGGTGCCGCCGACGACCCGCGGCACGACGCGTGGTGTCGACCTCGTCGGCGCACCCCTGGTCGAGCAGGTCGCGCAGCAGGTGGGGCCCGCCCTCGCTGAGGATCCGGCTGAACCCACGCTCGACCAGCTCCTCGCGCAGACGGGCGAGGTCGACCCGGTGGGAGCCGAGCTCCATCACGTGGTCGTCGCCGAGGCGCTCGCGGGCCTCGGCCAGGCCAGGCGAGTGCGAGCACGTCGCCATCAGCACCTGCCCCGGCGGGCAGTCCTGCAGGGTCGGAGGCACGTCGCCACTGCGGCTGACCACGACGATCGGCAGCGGATTCGGGGCATAACCCTCGATCCGCAGGGTCCCCGCCCCCACCACCAGGACGTCGGCCTGGTCGCGGAGCAGCCGGAAGACGACCTGGTCGACGGCGTTGTTGATCGAGCGGCTGGTGCCGGACTCGCCGGTGGCGGCACCGTCGACGGTGGAGACCATGTTCACCCGGAGCCACGGCTCGCGCGGGACGGCGTACAGCTCGGGCAGCGGGACGTCGGGGCCGACCAGCACTCGCATGCCCCGACCCTAGACTCGCGGGCGTGATCAGTCTCGCCGACCTCGCCGCCCTCCACGAGCAGTACGCGGACGACCTGGCCAGGCCGGTGACGCCGGTCGCCGTGACCGACGACCTCACCGTCGGCGACGGCGCGGTCACGCTGATGGGCGTGGTCAACCTCTCGCGCGACTCGACGTACCGCGAGAGCATCGCCGGCTCGACCGAGGCCGCCGTGCGCAAGGGCCGGATCCAGGCGACCCAGGGAGCGTCCGTCGTCGACCTCGGCGCGGAGGCCAGCGGAGACGATGCCGACCGGGTGGACGCCGCCGAGCAGCTCGACAAGCTGTTGCCCGTCGTCGAGGAGCTCTCGCGACACACCGTGGTGTCGGTCGAGAGCTACCGACCCGACGTCGTCCGCGCCGTGCTCGACGCCGGCGCCCGGATGATCAACCTGACCGGCCGCAAGGACGAGGACGAGATGCTCACCGCGATCGCGGAGCACGACGCGACCGTGCTGATGTGCTTCGGGACGGCGGACAACGTGCGCGAGCACGACGACCTCCCCGAGGAGCGCGACCTGGTGCCGTTCCTCGTCGACCACTTCGCGGAGCGGATCGAAAACGCCCGGTCGCTCGGTGTCGGCAAGGTGATCGTCGACCCCGGGATGGGCTTCACCTACCCCAACCTCGGCGGCGTGGAGCGGGCGCGGCTGCAGACCCGGACCGTGACGCAGAACTTCCGGCTCCGCTCGCTCGGCGTGCCGACCGCGAGCGTGCTCCCCCACAACCTCGACATCTTCGAGGACGAGTTCCGCAAGGCGGAAGGGTTCTTCACGGTCTTCGCCTCGCTCGGCGGGGTCCACCTGCTGCGGGTCCACGAGGTGCCCCACGTCCGGACCGTGCTGCGCGCCCTCGACGTGCTCGACGTCAGCTGAGCACCATCGCGAGGACGTCGGGCTCGCCGTCCGGCAGCCAGTGCGGGCGCACCCTCGCCACCTCGCGCCAGCCGGCCCGGGCATACATCTCCAGCGCCGCGGCGTGGACCGGCACCACGTCGAGGCACGGGCCGCGGTCGTGCGCGCGCAGCCAGGCCACGGCGGTGTCGTGCAGCCGGCGACCGAGTCCCATCCGGCGTACGTCGGGATCGACGAAGAAGCTGCCCAGCACCCCGAGCCGCTCGAGAGGTCGGCCGTGCGCAGCCGACCAGTGAGGGAGGAGCAGCGCGTCGTCGGCTGACTGTGCCGCAGCGTGGCCGACCACCCGGCCGTCGAGCTCGGCGGTCCAGCCCGTCAGGTCGCTCGGGCGGACGACGAACTCCTCGACGGGGAAGGGCAGCGGCCAGCGCATGGGGTAGCGGGTGAGCGCCTGCTGGGCCGCGAGGATCCCGGTGAGCTCCGGGAGGTCGGCCTCGGTCCGCGGGCGGATGACGAGGTCGGCCATCAGACGTCGGTGACCCGGATCCCGGAGTGGGCCTTGTAGCGGCGGTTGATGCTGATCAGGTTGGCGGTCAGCGCCTCGACCTGGTGGCAGTTGCGGAGCCGGCCGCCGTAGACGCCACGGATGCCGGGGATCGTGTCGGCGAGCGCCTGCACCAGGTCGGTGGCCTCGCGGACGTCGCCCAGCACCAGCACGTCGGTGTCGACACTCGTCACGTCGGGGTCGTCGAGCAGCACGGCGCTGACGTTGTGGAACGCACCGACGACGGTCGACTCGGGCAGCAGCGCGGCGGCCTGCTGCGCGGCCGAGCCCTCCTCCACGGCGAGCGCGAAGGCGCCCTGCTTGTCGAACCCGAGCGGGTTCACGCAGTCGACGACGACCTTGCCGGTCAGCGGGCCGGCGAGGTCGCGGAGCAGGTCGGCATGGCCGTCCCACGGCACCGACACGACCACGACGTCGCCCTGGTCGGCCGCGGTCGCGTTGTCGGCACCGGACACGGTCCCGCCGGTCGCCTCCCCCAGCTCGGTGGCGGTCTCGGCCGCCCGCTCGGCCGACCGCGACCCGATCACGACCGGGATCCCGGCCGCCGCGAACCGGCGTACCAACCCCCGCCCCTGCGGCCCCGTCCCGCCCAGCACGGCCACGACCCTGTCGGTCGGGAAGTCAGTCATGGTCGTGGAGCCTAGTGCCGTGGTCTCGACAAGCTCGACCGGCGTTGGGGAACCTTCCATTGCAACGTCACCCGACGGCGGTCGAGCCTGTCGAGACCCTTCAGTCGAGGAAGCGGCGTACGGCGCCGGTGAGGCCGCGCGCGGCGCGGACCCGGCCGGCGTCGGAGGTGAGGACGCGGGCGTCGTGGCGGTTGCGGAGGTTGCCGAGCTCGACCATCACCGTCGGGATGTCGGAGAGGTTGAGGGTGCCGAGGTCGCCGCGCCGGTCGAGGCCGTCGCCGCCGGCGGTGTAGTCGGCCACCCGGAACCCGCGCACCCGCAGGGAGCTACGGACGTCGCGCGCCAGGCGGAGGGACGGGCGGACGATGTCGCCGGTCCACCCCTTCCGCTTCGTCGGGGCGATGACGTGGAAGCCGCGGCCGGACGTCGCAGACCCGTCACCGTGCACGCTGATCTTGAGGTCGGCATCGATCCGGTTGCCGCGCCGGCCGCGCTCGTCGACGCACGGGCCCCAGCGGTCCTGCCGGTTGCTGGTGCGGGTCATCACGACCCGCGCGCCGCGCGCCGACAGCCGCCGCTCGAGCACCCGGGCCACCCGCCAGTTGACGGTCGCCTCCGCCACACCACCCCGGGTCGCGGTGCCGGTGGTGTTGCACGGCTTCTTGAAACCACCGGCGGGCACCAGCCGGTTGATCTTCTTCGGGAAGTTGTGGTTGCCGAGCTGGTGGCCGGGATCGATGACGACGGTGTGGCCCGCCAGCGGCTGGGGCGAGGACTCGGAGTCCCCGGCCACGGTCTCGGCGTACGACGTGGTGGGTGCCAGCAGCACCAGCACCACGGCGCCTGCGCAGGCGCGGATCATCAGCCCGCGTAGCCCTGGGGGTTCTGGGACTGCCAGCGCCAGGTGTCCGCGCACATCTCCTCGACCGACTTGACCGTGCGCCAGCCCAGCTCGGCGTTGGCCTTCGACGGGTCGGCGTACGACGACGCCACGTCACCCGGACGGCGACCCACCACCTCGTAGGGCAGCTCGCGCCCGACCGCCTTCTCGAAGGCGTGCAGCAGCTCGAGCACGCTGGTGCCGCGGCCCGAACCGAGGTTCCAGACGTTGACGGGAGTCTCGGTGGTGGTGAGCGCCTCGAGGGCCGCGACGTGTCCGGCCGCCAGGTCCTCGACGTGGATGTAGTCCCGCACCCCGGTGCCGTCGGGGGTGTCGTAGTCGTCGCCGAAGACCTGCAGCTTCTCCCGGCGTCCGACCGCCACCTGGGCGATGTAGGGCATCAGGTTGTTGGGGACCTCGGAGGGGTCCTCACCGATCGTGCCCGACGGATGGGCCCCGACCGGGTTGAAGTAGCGCAGCAGCGCGAACCGCATGGCCGGATCGGCAGCAGCCACGTCGCGCAGGATCTGCTCCTGCATCACCTTGGTCCAGCCGTAGGGGTTGGTGGCGAAGGTGCGCCGGTCCTCGGTCGCCCCGGCCTGGTCGGTGCCGTAGACCGTCGCACTGGACGAGAAGACCAGCTTGGGCACGCCGTAGCGCTGCATCGCGCGGACCAGCGAGAACGTGGAGCCGAGATTGTTCTCGTAGTAGTCCAGCGGCTTGGCGACGCTCTCGCCGACCGCCTTGAAGCCCGCGAAGTGGATCACGGCGTCGAAGTCCTCGGCGGCGAAGAGGTGCTCGGTCTTGTCCACGTCGCACAGGTCGAAGGCGTGGAGCGGCAGGCTGGTGCCGGTCAACGACTCCAGCCGCCCCAGGACGGCCGGCACCGCGTTGCTGAAGTTGTCGACGATCACCACGGCGTGACCCGCCTCGACGAGCCGGACGACCGTGTGCGACCCGATGTAGCCGGCACCACCACTCACGAGAACCTTCATGCCCGGCAGCGTATCGAGGCGTCCGACGGGGCATGATCGGCGCATGCCATCCGCGCTGATCACGGGCATCACCGGCCAGGACGGGCTCTACCTGGCCGAGCTGCTGCTCGCCAAGGGGTACGAGGTGCACGGCCTGATCCGCGGCCAGAACAACCCGCGTCGCGACCTCGTCCAGGACCTCGTCCCCGACGTACACCTCCACAACGGCGACCTGACGGACATGTCGAGCCTGATCCGGGCGCTGCGCGACGCCGATCCCGACGAGGTCTACAACCTCGGCGCCATCTCCTACGTCGCCTACTCCTGGGAGAACGCCTCGCTCACCTCGGACGTGACCGGCAAGGGCGTGCTCAACCTGCTCGAGGCGGTCCGGCTCCACGCCGGCGACGATCCCGGCCGGGTGCGCTTCTACCAGGCCTCGAGCTCGGAGATGTTCGGCAAGGTGCAGGAGACGCCCCAGCGCGAGACGACCCTGCTCTGGCCGAGGTCGCCGTACGGCGTCAGCAAGGTGTTCGGGCACTACATGACCATCAACTACCGCGAGTCCTACGGCATGCACGCCAGCTCGGGCATCCTCTTCAACCACGAGTCGCCGCGCCGCGGCCCGGAGTTCGTCACCCGCAAGGTCAGCCAGGCGGTCGCGCGGATCGAGCTCGGCCTGCAGGACCACGTCACGCTCGGCAACCTCGACGCGCAGCGCGACTGGGGGTACGCCGGCGACTACGTCGACGCGATGTGGCGGATGCTCCAGGAGCCCGAGGGCGGCGACTACGTCGTGGCGACGGGCGAGACCCACTCGATCCGCGACTTCCTCGACCTCGCGTTCGGCCACGTCGGCATCGACGACTGGACCCCCTACGTCCGGCAGGACCCGCGCTTCATGCGGCCCGCCGAGGTCGACGTGCTGATCGGTGACGCCAGCAAGGCCCGCGAGGTCCTCGGCTGGAAGCCGCAGGTCTCGTTCGCCGAGCTCGTCTCGATGATGGTCGACGCCGACCTCGAGGCGACGAAGCAGGGCTGGTGACCCCGACATGACCGGTGGTGGCCGGGCGTTCGTCACCGGCATCGGCGGCCAGGACGGTCACTACCTCGCCCGGCGGCTGCTGGACGAGGGCGTCGAGGTGCATGCGCTGGCCCACGACGCCGAGCCACCACCCGACCTGCCCGGCGTCGAGCTCCACCTCGGCGACCTCACCCGCGCCGACGACGTACGACGGCTCGTGCTCGACCTCGCCCCCGACGAGATCTACAACCTGGCCGCGCTCAGCTCGGTCGGCCGGTCGTGGGAGGAGCCGGCGCTCACGTTCGCGGTCAACGGCACGGCCGCCGCGGAGCTGCTGGCGACCGCCCTCCAGGTGCGCGAGCGCACGGGGAAGGACGTCCGGTTCGTGCAGGCCTCCAGCGCGGAGATCTTCGGCAGCCCGGACCGCTCGCCGCAGGACGAGGACACCCCGATCCGTCCGGTCAACCCGTACGGCGAGGCGAAGGCGTTCGCCCACCAGCAGGTCGACGTCTTCCGGGCCAAGGGGTTGCACGCCTGTGCCGCGATCCTCTACAACCACGAGTCACCGCTGCGACCGACGCAGTTCGTGACCCGCAAGATCACGTCCACGGTGGCCGCCATCAGCCGCGGCCGGGCCGACCGGCTGGTGCTCGGCAACCTCGACGCCCGGCGGGACTGGGGCTGGGCACCGGACTACGTCGACGCGATGGTCCGCGCGGCCCGGGCCGACCGGCCCGGTGACTACGTGGTGGCCACCGGTATCTCCCACTCCGTGCGCGACTTCGTCGCCGCCGCCTTCACCCACGCCGGCGTCCCCGACTGGGAGCCGTTGGTCGAGGTCGACCAGGCTCTCGTGCGTCCGGCCGACGCGACGGAGCTGGTCGGCGACGCGACCCGGGCCGCCCGGGACCTCGGGTGGACGGCGACGGTCGGGTTCCACGACGTCGTCGCCCGGATGGTCGACGCCGACCTGGCGGCCTACTGATCCTCGAGCAGGCCCAGCAGGTAGTCGCCGTACCCGCTCTTCTCGAGCTCGCCGGCGGTCGCGGCGAGCTGGTCGTCGTCGATGAAGCCCATCCGCCACGCGACCTCCTCGGGGCAGCCGATCTTGAGGCCCTGGCGGCTCTCGACGGTGCGCACGAAGTCGCTGGCGTCGTTGAGGTCGTCGAAGGTCCCGGTGTCGAGCCAGGCGGCGCCGCGCGGCAGCACCTCGACCTTGAGCCGGCCCTCGTCGAGGTAGGTCTTGTTGAGGTCGGTGATCTCGAGCTCGCCGCGCGGCGACGGCCGCAGCGCCCGCGCCCGCTCGACCACGTCGGTGCCGTAGAAGTAGAGGCCCGGCACCGCGAACCGGCTGCGCGGGCGCTCGGGCTTCTCCTCCAGCGAGATCGCCGTGCCCGCCTCGTCGAACTCGACCACGCCGTACGCCGACGGGTCGGACACCCGGTAGCCGAAGACGGCCGCGCCGTCGATGTCCGCGAACCGGCGCAGGTGCTTGCCCAGCCCGGCGCCGTAGAAGATGTTGTCGCCGAGCACCAGCGCCACGCGCTCGCCGGCGATGTGGTCCTCGCCGATGAGGAACGCCTGCGCCAGCCCGTCCGGGCTCGGCTGCACGGCGTAGGTGATCGTGAGCCCGAGCGCCGACCCGTCGCCGAGCAGCCGCTCGAACTGCGTCGCCTCGTGCGGCGTCGTGATGACCAGGATCTCCCGGATCCCGGCCAGCATCAGCGTCGAGAGCGGGTAGTAGACCATCGGCTTGTCGTAGACGGGGACGAGCTGCTTGCTGACCGCCCGGGTGATCGGGTGGAGTCGCGAGCCGGTCCCGCCGGCCAGGATGATGCCGCGCATGGGCCGATGATGGCACGCGAGTTCGTGGCCGTTGGAGTCGCTCTGTCACCATGGCCCGCATGTCCAGAGCAGCCCGCCCGCCCAGGGAACACCCGGTACGACGCCGGGTGCTGCTCTCGCTCGTCGTCGTGGTGGCGCTCGCGGGCCTGCTCGCGGTGTGCGCGTTCTCGCTGGTGAGCGTGCCCAGTGACGCCACGGCGGCCAGGAAGGCCCTGGCCGCGGCGGCCACCTCGCTGCGTGCCGGTGACGTGGCTGCCGCTCGCGAGCAGGTGGCGACCGCTCGCGCGCACATCGACGACTCGCAGGACACGCTGGGCGGGTGGCGGTGCCGACGTCCTGGGCTTCGTGCCCTGGCTGGGCACGCCCGTCGACGATGCGCGGCACCTCGTCCAGGCCCTGGACGACGCCGTCTCCATGGCCGAGATCGGGGTGGAGGTGTACCCCGAGGTGAGCGGCAAGGACGCGACCCTCTTCACGGACAGCCAGATCGACCGACCGACCCTGGACCGGGTGATCGCCGGTCTCGATGAGATCGGTACCAAGCTCGAGTCGGCGGACGCCGAGCTCGCGGAGGTCGAGGGGACGACGCCGTTCGTCGGTGACCGGATCAGCGCCAACCGCGACGAGGCCGTCGTCGATGCTGGGGCCGGTCAACGAGGTCTTCGCGGACGTCGACCCGATGCTCGACGAGCTGCCGGCGTTCTTCGGCTTCGAGGGCGAGCGCAGCTACCTGATCGCCATGCTCAACCCGTCCGAGCTCCGCTACTCCGGCGGAGCCGCCCTGGCCTTCGCCCCCATGTCGTGGGAGGACGGAGCCCTCGAGCTCGGTGAGTCCCTGAGGCCGGTCGACGACGCCGAGCTCCGGACTCCGCGTTCGGTGGCCACGGGTCCGAGGCAACCGGTTCCACCGCGACCGGACCTTCCTGGTCAACTCGACCTTCGCCCCGTACTGGTCGGTGTCCGGCGAGGAGCTGCTGCGGGCGTGGAAGGTGACCCGTGAGACGCGGCACGACGGAGTGCTGGCGGTCGACGTGGTCGCGCTCGCCACGGCTCGTCGGTGTCACCGGCGGGCTCGACGTCCCCGGCTACGGCGAGCTCACCGAGGACAACCTCGTCCAGCAGCTGGTCGGGAACTACGACGCCTACTACCCCGACGCGGCCGCGCAGGACTCGCTCAACGACGCCCTGATCCCGGCGTTCAAGGACCAGCTCTTCAGTGGCGGCGACTACGCCGAGAAGGCGATCGCCCTCAGCGACGCGGCGGCCGGCCGGCACTTCGCGCTCTACCTCCGCGACCCCGAGCTGCAGGCCGGCTTCGGCGCGCTCGGCCTCGACGGCGACCTCGCCAGCACCCCCGGGGACTACCTCGGCGTCGCGACGCAGAACACCAACGCCAGCAAGACCGACTACTGGCAGCGACGCAGCCTCGCGCTCGACGTCACCCTCGACGAGGACGGCAGCTCCGCGGAACCGGCTCGACGTCGTGGTCGACAACGACACCCCTCCCTACCCGTTCCCCGGCCCCGATCCCCAGACCGGATACTTCACCCGGTGGGCCGCCTGGCGCTCGGGATCTTCCTCCCGGACGGCGTGACGGTGGAGAAGACGACCGTCCCGGGAGAGCCCCAGGACCTCGTGGTGCGCAGCTTCCGCTGACCACGACTACCTCGCGCCCCGGCTGACGCTCGCCACCCCAGGGCACCGCCGAGGTCACCGCTGCGCTACCAGGTGCCGGAGGCCGCCACCCAGGAGGAGTCGGGCGACCTGACCTACCGGCTCGCGGTCGATCCGCAGGGAACCGTCAATCCGGCCACGCTCAGCATCTCCGCTCCACGTGCCCGACGGCTACACGGCCGAGACCGCTGCCCCCGGGTGGACCACCGACGGCGACACCCTCACGCTTCCAGACCAAGGCCCTCAGGGCCAGCGAGACCTGGGAGATCACGCTGACGCCCGACAACTAGACTCCGGCGCATGCATCGGGTCCTCGTCACGGGTGGCGCCGGCTTCATCGGCGCCAACTTCGTCCACCACCTGGTGGAGCACACCGCCGCCGACGTGACCGTGCTCGACAAGCTGACGTACGCCGCCAGCGAGGACGGCGCTCGCGGGGCTGCCGTCGGACCGGGTGGAGCTGGTCGTCGGAGACGTGGCCGACGCCGACCTGGTGGACCGCCTCGTCGGCGCCGCGGACGCCGTCGTCCACCTCGCCGCGGAGTCCCACAACGACAACTCGCTCGACGACCCGACCCCCTTCATCCAGACCAACCTGGTCGGCACCTTCACCCTGCTCGAGGCGGTCCGCCGCTCCGGCGCCCGCTTCCACCACGTCTCGACCGACGAGGTCTTCGGCGACCTCGAGCTCGACGACCCGCAGCGGTTCACCGAGGACACGCCCTACCGGCCGAGCAGCCCCTACTCCGCGTCCAAGGCGGGCTCCGACCACCTGGTGCTCGGCCTGGGTGCGCAGCTTCGGGGTCCGCGCCACGATCTCGAACTGCTCCAACAACTACGGCCCGTGGCAGCACGTGGAGAAGTTCATCCCCCGCCAGATCACCAACATCCTCGAGGGCAGCCGGCCCCGGCTCTACGGAACCGGGGCCAACGTCCGCGACTGGATCCACGTCGACGACCACAGCTCGGCCGTGCTGGCGATCCTCGAACGTGGCCGCGTGGGCGAGACCTACCTGATCGGCGCGGACGGCGAGCGCAGCAACCTCGAGGTCGTGCGGGCGATCCTGCGACAGATGGGGCGCGACGAGGACGACTTCGACCACGTCACCGATCGCGCCGGCCACGACCTCCGCTACGCCATCGAGTCCGAGCAAGCTCCGGACCGAGCTCGGCTGGCGGCCCCGCTACGTCGACTTCGACGAGGGGCTGGCCCGGACCATCGACTGGTACCGCGCCCACGACGCCTGGTGGCGTCCGCACAAGGAGGCGACCGAGGCCGGGTACGCCGCCCGGGGCCAGTGACGATGACCCGACTCCCTTCCATCGAGGGGACGGCCATCCCGGGGCTGCTCGTGCTCCGGATGGCCGTGCACCAGGACAATCGCGGCTGGTTCAAGGAGAACTGGCAGCGCGAGGTCATGGGCGAGCTCGGCCTCCCGGAGGGCTTCTCCCCGGTCCAGCACAACCTCGCCTACAACACCCGACGAGGCACGACCCGCGGCATCCACGCCGAGCCGTGGGACAAGCTGGTCAGCGTGGCGACCGGGCGCGCGTTCGGCGCGTGGGTCGACCTGCGCGAGGGCGACACGTTCGGCACGACCGTCCACGTCGACCTCGACCCGTCCGTGGCGGTGTTCGTGCCTCGCGGCGTCGGCAACGCCTACCAGACGCTCGACGACGACACCGTCTACAGCTACCTCGTCACCCGGCACTGGAGCCCGGAGGCCCGGTACGCCGCCGTCGACCTGGCCGACCCGACCGTCGCCGTACCGTGGCCGATCCCGCTCGACGACGCCGATCGTCAGCGACAAGGACCGCTCCCAACCCGCGCTGCACGACGTGGCACCCATGCCCCGCCGACGCGTGCTGATCACGGGGGCGGGTGGGCAGCTCGCCACCGCGCTGGCGACGGCTATCCCGGACGCCACCTGCGTGACCGCCGACGAGCTCGACATCGCCGACGCGGCAGCCGTCGCGGCCTGGCCGTGGACCGACTACGACGTGGTCCTGAACACCGCCGCCTGGACCGACGTCGACGGAGCCGAGATCCGCGGACGGCCGGGCGGCAGGCGTGGCGCGGTGAACGCCGAGGGGCCGGCCCACCTGGCTCGCGCGGCGTCACGGCACGGCCTGGTCCTGCGTCCACTACTCCACCGACTACGTGTTCGACGGCTCACGGGCCGAGCACCCCGAGGACGAGCCCGTCAGCCCGCTGGGCGTCTACGGGCAGAGCAAGGCGGCCGGCGACCTCGCCGTGTCCATCCGCGCCGCAGCGCTACCTGATCCGCACGTCGTGGGTGGTCGGCGAGCGGCCACAACTTCGTCCGCACCATGGCGCGGCTCGCCGCCGCGGGCGCCTCGCCCGTCGGTGGTCGACGACCAGGTCGGTCGGCTCACGTTCGCCGACGAGCTCGCCCGCGCCACCCGTGCACCTGCTCGACACCCGGGCGCCCTACGGCACCTACAACTGCACCAACGCCGGCGCCCCCACCAGCTGGGCCGACGTGGCCCGTCAGGTCTTCGAGCAGTGCGGCAGGTCGGCCGACGACGTCACGCCGCGTCTCCACGGCCGAGTACGCCGCGGGCAGGGACGCTGGCCGCCACGGCCGGCGAGCAGCGTGCTCGACCTGACCAAGCTGGAGGGCACCGGGTTCCGACCGGAGGACGCGACCTCGGCCCTGCGCCGGTATCGTCGAGCGCCTGCCGGCCGCTGAGGACTCGTGAAGCAGCTCGGCACCTTCCCCGCGAGGTCGGCACGCCCGGTGCTGGTGCTCCACGACGCCGCCTCGGCGGGTGTGGTCGCCGACCTCGGACCGGACTGCGAGGTGCACGCGACCGCCGGGCGCGTTCCCCGAGAGCCGACGGTGGGCCGGGCGTCGCGCTGGTCGTCGCCGAACCGCGGCGCCCTGCGCCGCGCCGCCGACCACCTCCCGCGACTGGGCCGCACACGCGCCGTCGCCTGCCTCCTGACCGACGACGACCGCCCGGCGCACGTCGGACCGCGACCGGACTGGCCCCCGGTCACCCGGCTCTCGTCGCGGACGCTCCCCTCCGGCGGCGCGCTGACCGTCCTGCACCTGCAGGGGCCGATGCCGGCCCACCTGGTGCTGCGCGAGCTGGCGCGGGTCGCCGGGACATCGCGGCCGGCTCCCGGCCGGATCCTGCTGGAGCCGTCCACCCGGACGGCCCGACGCTTCACGCTCCCCCCCGAGATCGTGGTCGTGGCGGACGACAGCGTGCCGGTCGAGGAGTACGACGCGAGCGTCGCTGCCGCCGCCGGTGGTGGTGACCGACACGGACCTGGCCCGCGGACCGATCGACGAGGGAGTCATCAACCCGATCGGCTTCCACTCCGAGCCCGACCAGGGCGATCGCGGAGCTGGACGGGGCGCAGGAGGTGACCGCCGGCACGGTGGTCAGCGCTCCGCAGCCACCAGGGGGTGCGCGTGAGCTGGGCCGACCCGACACCGGAGCTCGCCCGCACGGTGGCGGCCCTGGCCATGGCCGGGATCCCCCTGCTGGGCGGACCGTCCGCCGGACGGCCACGCGCGCCTGGCTCGGGGACGGCCTGTCCGACGCCCTCACCGGCGAGGCCGACGTCACCGACCTGCTGCGGCGCGAGGAGCACAGCATCCGACTGCGGCGAGCGGCGCTGCTCACCCACTCAGGTCCGGGGTGGCGTTCACGCGTCGCCGAGGCAGCGGGGCGGTACCAGCCCGCGGTTCCCGTCCTGCAGCGTCGTCCTCGCCACCCGGCGTCCGCACCAGCTCGACGCCGCGGTGGGGCAGGTGGCCCGGCAACGAGGGGTCGACGTCGAGCTGGTCGTGGCCGCGCACGGCTTCGAGCCCGACCTCGGCCAGCTGCGCGACCGCTCCCCGGCGCTGGCCCTCGACGTGGTCAGCGTCCCGCCGGACACCCTCTTCGGGGACGTCCTGAACGCCGGCGTTCGCCGCGAGCTCGGGGGACGTCGTGGTCAAGATGGACGACGACGACTTCTACGGGCCGCACTTCCTGCTCGACCTGCTCCTCGCCCGCGAGTACTCCGGCGCCGACGTCGTCGGCACGCCGGCCGAGTTCGTCTTCCTCGAGGACCTCGACCGGACCGTCCGCCGGCACGGCACCGCCCGGGACGCGTCCGAGCGCTTCGCGAGCATCGTCGCCGGCGGCACCATCACGATCTCCGCGGGAGCTGCTGGTCTCGCGTGGGCGGCTTCCAGCCCGTACGCCGCTTCGTCGACCAGCAGCTGTTCCACGCGGTGCAGGTCGGTCGGCGGCACCATCTACCGCAGCCACGGCCTCGGCTTCATGCTGCGGCGCTCCTCGGACGGTCACACCTGGACCGTGGGCGACGAGCACTTCCTCGACGAGGACCGGCTTGCGCGCAGAGTGGGACGGGTTCGTGCCCACCCGGATCCTCGAGCCCGACGACCTGGAGACGACGTGAGCGACTTCCTCAAGCGGGCGGCGGTCCGTCACGTCAAGCCGCGGCTGAGCCCGGAGCGGTGGGACCGGCTCCGCGGCGACCGGCAGCCACCGCAGCGCCCCGACCTGACCCAGATCGCCGCCCGCACCGGCACCGACAAGTGGGGCGTCCACTTCTACACGCCCCACTACGAGCGCCACCTGAGCCACCTGCGGGACGAGGCGTTCGTCCTGCTCGAGATCGGCGTGGGCGGCTACGCCCGCAACCGCAGGGCGGCGCGTCGCTGCGCATGTGGAAGCGCTACTTCCCGCAGGCGCAGATCGTGGGCCTCGACATCGAGGACAAGTCGTTCCTGGACCGGCCGCGCATCACGACGGTGCAGGCCGACCAGACCGACCCGGCCGCGCTCCAGCGAGGTGCTCGACCGGTTCGGCGTCCCGCGCGTGGTCATCGACGACGGCAGCCACCGACCGGCCGACATCCTCGCCACCTTCGGGTTCCTGTTCCCGATGCTCCCGGACGGCGCGTTCTACGCCATCGAGGACACCCAGACGTCGTACTGGCCCGAGTTCGGCGGCCAGGAGGACCCGGGCGCGCCGGGCACGACGATGGCCTTCGTGAAGGCGCTCGTGGACGGGCTCAACCACGAGGAGTTCCTGACGCCCTCCTACGAGCCCACCTACACCGACCGCCACGTCAGGGCGGTGCACTGCTACCACAACCTGGTCGTCCTCGAGAAGGGCGACAACGCGAGGGCAGCAACAAGCGGGCAGTGCTGCGGCAGCGCTACCGAGCGCGTCCCTGACGGTTCGCCGAGCAAGGCCGCGAGACGCTACGGCAACCGGGTCGACTACCAGGTGGACGAGCCGAGCGTCGTCGGCTTCTGGACCGGCACCGTCCCCAGATGGCCGTCCACCGCGATCGCCGGCTCGACCATCACCAGGGTCGTCGGCCGCCGGACGTGGTGGCTCCGTCCTTCCTACCGCCTCGGGAGCCAGCGAAGTGGTTCCGCAGCTACTGGTGGCCAAGAGCGGTGGCAGCCATGGCCGCTACGTCGATGTCGTCGCTCAACCTGTACCGATGCCGGACCAAGCGCCGGAAGCCCGATGACCTGCTCCGGAGCGCCGGCAGGCGCTACCGCCGGCGGCCGCGGCAGCCGTGTGGACACGGAGATCAACTACGGACCATCGATGGCCAGGCCGGCCAAGAAGATCCCGGCGCCGGCAGGCCGCGTTCGTGGCCGCCTACTGCTCACGCGGCCGGCGTGCGCCGCGTCTACTCTACGCTGGGCCATCGGCGACATCGCCACCCGGCTCGTCCAGGACGACGGACCGCTCACCGTGCTGGGCGTGCCTATGGAGTGGTCCCGGATGGCTGCTCGGCCCGACGTCAGGGATGCTCGCGGCTCGGCGCGGCAGGCCGAGGGCGTCTCCCTGCCCGCTCGCGCGGGCGTCGGGAGGTCCGCGCTCTCTGGAGCCGTCGGGTCAGGCGGTCAGCATCACCCCACCGGACCGCCGCAGCTGGACCGACCTGACCGGTGACACGAGGCACGCAAGGGCCGTTCCGGATCGAGGTCGGCCCGTCCCCGATCATGGTCACCTCTCGCCGTGACCCGCTCCAGGAGCGCCGCCGCCCGGTCGTCGAAGGACCACGAGGGCCCTCGGCTCGGGGTCGGTCCCGGGCTCGCGCCGCAGGGCGGCGACCGCGTCCCGCATCTCCTGCGGCGTCCGGGCCACGACGACGTCCCGGGGGTCGAAGACGTCATGGAGCCCGACCACGTCGTCGGAGATGACCGCGGCACCCGACGCCGACGGCGTCGAAGACCCGGTTGGCGATGAACCCGCGCTGCGCCATGTCCGGCCAGTGGTCGGCCAGCACGATGCCGTGTCGGCGGTAGAGCTCCGGCAGCGGGGCGTTGGGCACGTAGTCGCCCTGCCACACCCCCTCGGGGAGGCCGTCCCAGCCGGGTCCGTAGACGGACAGCGGGATCCCCGCCTCCACCGCCTGCCACACGAGCGGGCCGCTCGCGCTTGCCGAGGTTGGTGCCGACGAACACCACGGTGGCCTCCGGACCCGACGTCGCCCGGGCCACCGGCGGGCGCTGGAACTCGGTGGCCTGCAGCAGGGGCACGACCTCGCGTCCGGTGCGCGCCGACATCTCCTCGCTCCACACGGTCGACGCCGCGCACACCAGGTCGTACCCCTCGAACTCGCCCGGGTCCACGTCCTCGGGATGGCTGATCACCCAGAGCACGTTGCGCTGCCCCGGCGTGGGCGGGATCGGATGGAGGCCCCGCAGCGCCAGTGACACGTCATCGAGGTGGACGGGCCCGGATGCGTGCGCTCCCCGACGACGGGTGACCACGTCCTGGCCCAGCCGTCGCATCGCCGCCGCCACGGCGTCGGCGTAGTGGGTGTCTCCCCAGGTGTCGCCGAAGCCACCCGGGTGGCGAGGGCGAGCTTGATCGACCAACGCAGCTGGCCGTCGGACGCGTGCCGGCATGTCGGCGGTCGAGGTCTCGAACCAGCTCGACCTCCGTACGGAAACCCGACCCCACGTCGGTCGAGCTTGTCGAGACCCATGACGTCGGTGCCACCCGCAGGACCGCCCGGCGCAGCGCGCCGTCCCCTGCGTCCTCGGCACGCCGCGCGACCGCGAGGTCGGAGATCCCCGGCACGGCGACGCCCTCGAGGCGCAGCGCGTCCTCCTTGGGGTGATCGACCAGCAACGGGCGCCCCGGCTCCGACAGGCCCGGCGGCGGCGATGGTGTCGTCGGGCTGCAGCAGCAGCGGCTGGACCGCCGCGACGCCGGGGTCGTCGAGCGGAGCGAGCAGCGGGGGCAGCCACCCTCGCCGTACCTCGCACGAGGCGTCGAGGCGCACCACCCGGTCGCCGGTGCAGACCGTGTCGCGCGGCGTCCCCCGCCACGTCGCGGAGCGCCAGCCGGGTGGCGCCATCGCGCCCAGAGCCACCCCCTCCGTCTGCGTCGGGCGTGCCCGAGAACTGCTCGCAGGCCCAGGCGTGGAGTCCCAGCACGACGTGCGGCGGCGAGCCCGCGGTCGACGACGACCAC
>CAVQLE010000005.1:0-480552 GCA_963713305.1 uncultured Actinomycetota bacterium
TGTCCCCATCCCTCGGGTTCGCTGCCCAGTCGAGGTCGTCAGCATGGACCGTCGTGGAGCAGCGCGGCACCTTTGGCCGACTCTTTGGGTGGCTTCTGGTGCACGTAGCGATCGTGGAGCAGTGACCATTCGCACGAGCACGCACCGGACGGACTGACCGCTCAGAGTGACGTCACAACGTCGAGAGTCGCTGCGGGGAGCAGCGAGCACCGCGAGCAACACGCGGCTCGGAGCAGGTCCTGGCGGGCCCGGACCAACGGCCGGCTGCCTGTGCCAGCCGCCGGACGGCACAGCGGCGGTATCACCGCCTGATCCGCCGACTCCTTGTGGTGAGGACGGCCCCCGTGCGCGGGCTGCCGACGGACCAGAAGGAGCCACCGGTGACAATCGCCCCGCCCCTCTCGCCGATCCCGCGGCAGCGGCGTCACGCCGAGCCGCGCGTCGGCCCTACGAGCGCTCCGACGACGCCGATGCTCACCGTCGACCTGGCGACGGTCCGCCGCTCCTACCGGCAGTTGCATGCCGCGCTGCCTGGCGTCGACCTGCACTACGCGGTCAAGGCGAACCCGTCACAGCCGGTGCTCGACGCGCTCCTCGACGAGGGCGCTTGCTGGGACGTCGCCAGCCCCGGCGAGATCGACGCCGTCCTCGCCGTCGACCCCGATCCCGCGCGGATCTCCTACGGCAACACCGTGAAGAAGCCCGTCGACATCGCCTACGCCCACGCCCGCGGCGTGCGCCGGTTCTCCGTCGACTGCGACGCCGAGCTGGACAAGCTGATCGACCTGGCACCTGGCGCCACGCTGCTGGTACGGATCACCACCAGCGGAGCCGGCGCCGATTGGGCGCTCGGTCAGAAGTTCGGCTGCGACGAGGTGACGGCCGGCCGGCTGCTCGCCCGGGCGGTCACGCACGGCCACCCGGTGGGCATCTGCTTCCACGTCGGAAGCCAGCAGCACGACGTCACGGCGTGGGACGAGCCGCTGGCGACGACCGCCCGGCTCCGCGCCGTCGTCCGAGCCCACGGCTCCGACCTCGCCGTCGTCGACCTCGGCGGAGGGCTTCCCGGCGCACGCCGCCGATCCGACGCCGGACGTGCCGTCGTTCGGCAACGCGATCATGGCGGCGGTCGGGCGCTACCTCGGTCCGGACGTGCCGCCGCTCATGGCCGAGCCGGGTCGTGCGCTCGTCGCCGACGCCGGCACCCTCGAGACCGAGGTGGTCCTCGTCTCCGAGCGCGCCGGCCGGCGCTGGGTGTACGTCGACGTGGGGCTGTTCTCCGGGCTCGCCGAGACGATGGGCGAGGCGATCCGCTACCGGATCACTGCGCACCGCGACGGGCGCCCGCTCCAAGGACGGGCCGCAGACGTAGTCCTGGCCGGACCGACCTGCGACAGCGTCGACGTCCTCTACCAGCAGCACCGTCCCCAGCTGCCGCTCGACCTGCGGGTGGGCGACCGGCTGCGCATCCATGCGGCCGGCGCCTACACCACGACGTACTCCTCCGTCGGGTTCAACGGGTTCGCGCCCCTCCGCGAGGTCCATCGGTGAACCCCCCGGGCTTCCGGTCGGCACTGGCGAGCAGGGCGTTTCGCCGGCTCTGCCTCGCTCACGGGGTGGCCACGGTCGGGCAGCTCGTCCTCACCCTCGCGGTGGGGGTCCACGTCCTGGTGGAGACCCGGTCAGGCGTCTGGGTCTCCGTCACGGTCGCGCTGGCGTTCGCGCCGTACGCCCTCTGCTCCGCGCTCGCTGGTGTCCTGGCCGACCGCCGGTCGCGCAGTGCCGTGCTGGCCGGCGCCGCGTGGGTGCGAGCGGCCCTCGCACTCGGGCTCGTCATCGGGACGGCCATCGGATGGCCGGTCGCCGTCATGGTCGGTGTCACCGCCCTGGTCGCGGTGGCCGCGACGCCGTCGTTCCCCTCGCTCGCCGCTGCCACGCCGGAGTGCGTGCCGGACCGCGACCTGCCGCCAGCGAACGCGCTCGTCACCTGCGTCGAGAACGTCACCTGGATCGGCGGGCCTGGAGTATTCGGGCTGCTCGTCCTGGCCGGGGTAGGGACGGAAGGGACGGTGCTCGTCGCCGCTGTCCTGTTCGTCGTCGCCGGCACCGTCGCCGCGCCCGTTGCGACTCCACCGACCTGTACGGCCTCAGCCGACCAGTTGGCTGGGCGACCTCGTCGCCGGGGTGGCCGCCGTGGCACGTCGGCCCGAGATCCGGCGACCCATGAGCCTCGCCGTCCTCGACAACTTCCTCTACGGCTACCTGGTCGTGGCCATCGTGCTGCTCGCCGACGCGGCGCCCGAGCGCGACAGCTCGCTCGGTCTGCTCAACGCCACCCTGACCGCGGGTGCCTTGGCGTCGATGCTGGTCGTCAACCGGTTCACCCGCGGCGACCGGACCTCCGCGGTCCTGGTCGTGACCCTCCTCGGCTTCTGCGCCACCCTCGTCGTCCTCGGAGCGGTCGGCGCCACCGCGCTCGGCGTCGCGCTCGTCGCGGTCGCCGGTGGCACGACCCTGGTGGCGGAGGTGGCTGCGGTGACGCTGCTCCAGCGCGGGACCGACGGCGGGACGCTGGCCCGGGTGTTCGGGATCTACGACCAGCTCAACGTGGGCGCCATCGCGCTCGGCTCGCTGCTGGCCGGCCCGCTCTCGGCGGTGGCGGGGCCACGCGGCGGGCTTGTCGCCGTCGCAAGCCTCGGGATCGTTCTCACGCTGCCGGTGCTCATCGGGCAGCTCCGCCGCCGTGCCCTCGGGATTACGCCATGGCCGACTACCTCGAGCTCCTCTCCGCCGTCGACGTCCAGGGCCGGCCGGCGCGCGCGACACGGCGCATGGGGTCGTGGGTGACGTTCAGGCTGTGACCGCGTCGACGTACCGCTGCAGGTAGAGCGGCCAGCCGCCCTGCTCTGCCACCCCTTCGCGCATGGACTCCCAGCCCTCGCCATGGCGTTCGAGGTGGCGGTGCTCCAGCTCGACGCGTGTCCGGCCAGGCCCGTCCGGGATGAAGGTGACCTCAACCTCGCTTGCGTGGGCGGGGTCGGTCTCGAGCTGCCAGGTTGGTGAGATGTCCCAGCTGATCACGAAGCGTCGCGGTGGATCGAAGGCCAGCACCCGTGCCCAGCGGCACACGGAGCCGTTCTCCCCGCGGTCGTAGACATGTCCGCCGACGTGCGTCTCGAACACGGTCTCCGCGATCGGCTCGGGAGCGAGCAGGTTGTGCTCGCGCGGCTTGATCTGGTCGAACTGCTCGGTGAACACCCGGAAGGCGCGGTCGGCGGACACCTCCACGGTGACGTCGAACCGGACCGATTCGCTTCGTCGTGCTGGTCATGGTCTCACTCCGATTCCTGTGGCTCAGCCTCAGCGAGCCTCTTGAAGTTGGTCAGTACCGCGCTCCAGAACGTCTCGAGCTCGGTACGCATCGCACGCAGACCATCGGGGTCCACGGCGTAGATGCGACGAGTGCCCTCGGGTCGAACGCGCACCAGTTCGGCGTCCTTGAGCACCCGGAGGTGCTGCGAGACAGCCGGCCGGCTGACCGGCAGGTCGCCGGCCAGCTCCGTGACCGACCTGGGACGCAGCGCAAGCCGGGAGAAGATCTCTCGTCGAGTTGGGTCAGCCAACGCTGTCCAGGCGTCGACTGCGTAAGTGGTCACGCACGGTAAGTTACTACTTACGGATGCTGGAATCAACGCCTACTGGGCATGCGCCCCGCGAACACGAAGGAGACCTCCGGGGGGCTGTGGCATTCACCGTCGAAGCCGGCGGTGGCCAACCGATCCGCCCGCTCATGGCAGCCGAGATTCGGGCGCTCCTCAATGACGAGACACCGACGGCCTGAGCACGTGTGCTGGAAAGTAGACCGAGGCACTCTCCGCCTGCAGGAGACGGTGAGGCTCCTGGTCGGCGATGATGATTTCTCGCGACCGCGACTGTCTCAATGGGTATGACAGAGCCCAGAGCCAGGCATGCGCAGATGCAGGAGACGCTGTCGGCGGCGCAGCAGGGTGACGAGGCGGCGTTCGAGTCGTTGGTCGCCCCGTATCGGTCCGAGCTGCAAGCACACTGCTATCGGATGCTTGCCTCGGTGCACGATGCCGAGGACGTGATGCAGGACGTGCTCCTGCGCGCTTGGCGGGCGTTGCCGGACTTTCGGGGCCGCAGCTCGTTACGCGCGTGGTTGTATCGGATCGCGACGAACGCGTGTCTCAATCTCATCGAGAGCCGTTCGCGTCGCTTCCTCCCAGTGGACCTGGGTCCCTCGGTCGAGGGGAGGTCGACAGACGAAGCGTTCTGGATCGAGCCCTTCCCGGAGACTTCGGCGGTGCGCGATGACGAGTCGGGCAGCCCGGCGCGACGGTACGAGCTGCGGGAGAGCCTGGAGCTGGCGTTCGTGGCGGCGTTGCAGTACCTGCCTCCCAATCAGAGAGCCGCGTTGATCCTCCGTGACGTGCTGGGCTTCGCCGCCAAGGACGCGGCCGAGATGCTGGAGACCACGACCGCAGCGATCAACAGCGCCCTGCAGCACGCTCGGAAGACCGTAGAGGCACGCGTGCCTGAGCGCAGCCAACAGATGACCCTGCGCCAGCTCGGCGACGCCGGCATCCGACGGGTCGTGGAGCGATACGTGCGGGCACTGGAGGACGCCGACATCGATGGGGTGGTCGCGATGCTGGCTGAGGACGCCACCTGGTCGATGCCACCGATGCCCGCCTGGTACCAGGGTCACGAGGCGATCAGTCGGTTCCTGGTCACGGGCCCCTTCACCGTCGGCTGGCGGCACCTGGCCACCGAAGCCAACGGACAGCCGGCGGTGGCCTGCTACGCGTGGGACGACACCGCCGGGGCCTACGTGGCCACGGTGATCGACGTCCTCAGCTTGGACGGCGAGCAGATCACGGCGGTGACCGCCTTCGTCGACCCCTCGCTGTTCCCGAGGTTCAACCTCCCCACCCAGCTGCCAGTCGAGGCCCGGACAGACGAGGTCACCGTGACCACGCTGCGGCACCACACCGAACCGGACACGCTGGTGCTCACGCCGGACGGGACCATCCACACCGGCGAGGTCCCGGCGCTGCTGATAGCTGCCCACGCGCTGCTGGACAGCGAGCCGCGAACCAGAGTGGTCCTGGACCTGTCGCTGGTCCGGGCTCCTGGCCTCGCGGCCATCGATGTCTTGATGCGGCTGCACCTACTCGCGAGGCGACGCGGCCGAGCGCTAGAGATCCGGCACATCCCGGCGTCGCTGGACCAAGCCCTGCAACAGACCGGCCTGAGCGAGTCCCTCCCGCTGCAGGAGATCTGCCGCTGCCGCGCCTGCAGCGAGCGCTGACAGCCAGCGGGGAACGCCGACCTCGCCACGTCATCCACCGTCCGACGCGACCGGGCACTCGAGGGTCGTAGACGAAGTCACGCATCGCGTGCATCGACGAAGGAGAGACCGATGAACACCACGTCGAAAGCCACGACCGTCTGGGTGGTGGGCCTGACATCGGTGGCTTCGCTGATGGTGGCGCTGGATCTGCTGGTGGTATCCACGGCCCTGGCCACGATCCGTAGTGACCTAGGCGCCTCCGTCGAGGTGTTGCAGTGGACGGTCACCGCCTACGGCCTTGCGTTTGCCTGCCTGCTGATGACCGGAGCGGCTCTGGGTGACCGGTTCGGTCGTCGACGAATGTTCACCACTGGACTTGCGCTGTTCGCGATCGCCTCGGCTGCCTGCGCCCTGGCACCGGGTGTCGGCTGGCTGATCGCGGCCCGCGCCGTGCAGGGCGTCGGCGCCGCCCTGGTGCTGCCGCTGGCGGTCTCCCTGCTCAGCGTCACGGTGCCTCCTGAACGCCGTGGCCGTGCGCTCGGGATCTTCGAGGGGGTCACCGGTCTGGCCACCATTGCCGGGCCACTGGTCGGTGGCAGCCTGGCCGAGTCGGTGGGTTGGGAGTGGATCTTCTGGGTCAACGTTCCGATCGCTGCGGTCCTCATCCCGCTGGCATGGCGACGGATCCCGGAAAGTCACGGTCCCGACGCCGCTATCGACACCCTGGGTCTGCTGCTGGTCACAGGTGCGGGATTCGCACTGGTCTGGGCGCTGGTACGTGGCAACGAGGCCGGCTGGACCAGCCCTAGCGTGCTGGCTGCCCTGATCACCGGCACCGGGCTCGCAGTGGCCTTCCTGGAGTGGGAGCGTCACCACCGAGAGCCGATGCTCCCGCTGGGGCTCTTCCGGTCCCGGGGGTTCGCGGCAGGTACCGTCGCCAGCTTCCTGGGCTTCGCTGCGCTCTACGGATCGGTGTTCTTCCTGGCCCAGTTCCTTCAGACCGGACTCGGCTACACGCCGCTCGAGGCCGGGGTGAGGCTGATCCCGTGGACCGCGACCCTGCTGGTGATTGCCCCGATCGCGGGCATGCTGGCCGACCGGGTCGGAGACCGGCCGGTGCTGACAGCCGGGCTCGCGCTGCAGGCCGCCGGCCTGGGCTGGATCGGTCTCATCGCCTCCCCCGACCTGAGGTATCCGGCCCTGGTGCTGCCGCTGGTCATGGCCGGTGTCGGCGCGTCGATGGCGATCCCCGTCGTCCAGAACACCGTCCTCAACGGGGTGGCACCCGAGGCGCTCGGTAAGGCCTCCGGGGTCAACAACACGACCCAGGAACTCGGTGGCGCGTTCGGCGTGGCCATCCTCGTCGCCGCGTTCACTGCCGTCGGCAGCTACGCCACGGCTGCCACCTTCATCACGGGATTCACCGCCGCCATCGTCGGCTGCGCCGCGTTCGCCGCAGCGGCGGCCCTCGCGGCCCTGTTCGTCCCGGGGCACGAACGCCTCGCCGGGGAACAGGCAGGCGATTCGAGCTCGGGTGGTGTCGATGCCCTGACCTGAGCTCTACTGCTGCTCCGTGTCGAAACCCGCGGCGTCGTCTGACGTTGGGCGGACCTGATCTGCCGTGGCGAGGATGGGCGTGCAGGCCGCGACCGTCAGGTCGCTACCCCACGATGACTCGCGTCCGGCGCGGCGGCGTAGTCGGCTGCGGGCCCACGGGATCAAGAACGTGGCGCCGATGAGGGTCAGGCTGACCAGGGTCGCGTAGCGGTCGATCAGCAGCACCATGTCCACCGCAGACTGACCGAGCCCGTAGCCGAGTCCGGCGACGAGAGCGGCGACCAGCAGGGCGCCGGCAAGGTCGAGGAGCAGGAACGTGAGCAGTCGCATGCCGGCGATCCCGGCGACCGCGAAGACGATGGGGCTCGGGATTCCGGGCACGAAGGCGGCAGCCACGGCAACCCGCAGAATCCACGGGTCGAGCTTCGTGGCCTGATCGGCATAGCGCACAGCTCGCTCAGGGGTGGCGCCGACCATGCGAATCATGCCCTCGCCCCACTGCCGACCGGCCCACCACGCCAGCCAGTCGAACTTCACCATCCCGATCGCGCCCGCCACGACCACGAGCCACAGGGGCACCTCGCCCAGCCGAGCGAAGGCCGCGGCGGCTCCGACCGGCAGGAGGTCACCGGTGAGAACCTCGAGAGCCACTGGGTGGGAGGCCAGGAGGAACGGCTTGACCGGCCTGAGCGCGAACCCGACCATCACGACGCCCGCAAACGCGCCCATCAGCATCCAGTCGACCCGAGTCGCGGAACCTTGCCAGGGTCGGTAGCGCTCCAGCCTCGTCACGGTGTCCCACCGCTGCTGGTGACGACGCGTCCACGTCTGAGTACGAGGGCGCGGTCGGGGTGGCGGACGACGGCCTCGGCCGGCGTCTCCGCACGGACAGCCACCACGTCGGCGCACGCCCCGGGCACCAGACCGTAGTCGGGGATGTCGAGGACCCGGGCGGCACCGTAGGTGACCGCGCGGAGGGCGAGCTCGATGTCCTCATCGCGGCGAAAGGTCGATCGATAGGCCAGGTGCATCGCCCGTTCCAGGGGATCGCCACTGCCGTAAGGGCCCCACAGGTCGCGAATTCCGTCGTGCCCGCACCCGACCTCCACGCCGGCAGCGGCCAGAGCCTTCAGTGGGGCGACGGGAAAGTTGTAGACGGCGCAGGTCACGACGGCCACGCCAGCGGCGGCCAGCCGTTCGGCGGTGAGCGCTTGTGTGGCGGGGTCGGACTCTCCGAGGGCGTAAGCATGACTGACCGCGACGCGACCGGCCATGCCCAACGCTGTGGTGCGCTCGCAGATGAGGTCAAGCTCCCAGAGTCCGAGGCTGCCGCCGTCGTGCAGGTGGATGTCGATCTTGGCCTGGTGCCGTTCGGCCAGCCGGAACACGGCGTCGAGGTGGGCGACCGGATCACGGTCCATCCCCGCCGGGTCGATCCCGCCGACGACCGCGGCGCCGGCCTGGAGCGCGTGGCCCAGCAGTCGCTCGGTCCCTGGGTTGGTCAGGAGGCCGTGCTGCGGGAAGGCCACCTGCTCGACCGTGATCCGCTCGGAGAGGTCGTCGGCAACGTCGGCGACCACCTCGATGCCGTGTAGCCCGACCTCGGGGTCGACGTCGGTGTGGGAGCGGACCACCGACGTACCGGCGGCGGCCATGGTCTCCAGGAGCGCACGCACGCCCTCGGGACGAGGAATGCCCAGCTCGGCCCGTCGGGTGCGGTCGTTGTGGATCCGGTCGGCCAGCTCATCGCGGGCGGAGTGAGGCACCCAGGGCATACCGAACAGGGTCTTGTCGAGGTGGCAGTGGGCCTCGACGAGCCCGGGCAGCAGCACACACCCCGTCACGTCGACGACGTTGCTCTCGACAGTCTCGTCGGGTGCCCGGGACGACGTGCCGATGCTGTCGATCCGGCCGTCGCGGATCACGACGTCCGCCGTGCCGTCGTGTCCCCAGGGACGGCCGCCGCGCAGCACCAGGTTCCGGTCGGACGTCATCGCCGCGCCCGCACGGTGACCGGTGTGGTGGTCGCGGTCCCGTCATCCATGCGGAGATCGGTACGGACGGCGTCGGTGTGCAGCGCTGGTGGTCATGTCGCTTCCCCTCCGCGCTCCGTGGACCAGGTCGTAGCCCGCCTGGGCCAGCGCCGCTGCCACGTCGTCGGTGGAGACCACCCTGCTGCTGTGCACCGTCAGGTCGCCTGCAGCCAGGTCCACCTCGACGCCGGTGACGCCGTCGAGGGCGCCCACCTCCTCGGTGATGGCAGCAACGCAGTGGTCGCAGGTCATCCCGCTCACCTGATAGCGCCCTGCTGCGATTGACCTGTGGTCCATCTCGTCCTCCTGGTCTGGGGCCCTGAGGGCCTGGCAATCACGACAGTCCCTGAACTCGGCCGGTGGGGAACAGCGTCCGGCCAGGCGATGGCAGGATTCTTGGGATAATCGACAGGACTGACACGTACGCACAGGGCGTTGCCACCCGTAACATCCTCGGCATGAGCACCAGCACCGGCTCCGATCGCCCCCATCGATTTCTCGTTGTCGGCTACGACGGCGCCGAGCTGCTCGAGATCGCCAGCATCACCTCGACCTTGCTGGCGGCCAACCGGCTCGCGGGCAAAGACCTGTACACGTGGACTGTCCTCACTCCCGGCGGGCGGCCCATCACCTGCGACAGCGGCCTGATCCTGCGAGCCGACGCATCCATTCACCGCGCCACCGGCCCGGCCGACACCCTGGTGGTCAGCGGCGGATTCGGGTACGAGAGCGCCGCCTCCGACCCCACCCTGATCGCCCACGTCCGTCGCCTCGCCGAGCTGAGCGGCCGCATCGCGTCGGTCTGCAGCGGAGCCGCGCTCCTGGCCGCGGCCGGGCTGCTCGACGGACGCCGTGCGGCCACGCACTGGCTCGCGTGCGACGACCTGGCTCTGCGCTACCCGGGCGTCACCTTCGACCCTGACCCGATCTACCTGCGCGACGGCGACGTCTGGACCTCCGCCGGAGTGACCAGCGCCCACGACCTGACCCTTGCGATGGTCAAGGAGGATCACGGGGTGCAGCTCGCGCGGCACGTGGCGCGCGCGCTCGTCACCTTCATGCAGCGGCCGGGCAACCAAGCCCAGGTCAGCATGTTCGTCGCCGCGGAGCCGCCCGAGAACCCGGTCGTCCGCGACGCGGTCGACTACATCGTCTCCCACCTCGCGGACCCCCTCGAGACCACCCTGGTAGCCGACCAGGTCGGGGTCAGTGAACGGCAGCTGCACCGCCTGTTCGTCGAGCACCTGCAGTCCACCCCCGGTCGATACATCCGCCGGTCCCGCACCGAGGCGGCCGCCCGGCTGCTCTCGACCTCATCGCTCCCGGTCTCGGCCGTCGCCCGGGAGTGCGGATTCGGCACGCCCGAGACCCTCCGACAGGCGTTCACCCAGCACTACCAGATCTCACCGGCCCGCTACCGCCAAGCCCACCATCACCTCGAGGCTGGGTAGTCACATGCCGACCCAGGTCATCGTGCTCAACGGCGGCTCGAGCTCCGGGAAGACCGGGATCGCCCGCTGCCTGCAGGCGATCCTTCCCCGCCCGTGGCTCCGGCTCGGCGTCGACGAGCTGATCGAGGCCTTGCCTCCTTCGCTGGTCGGCGCCAACGGGCACGACGGGATCGGATTCGGACCCCTGGGTGAGGTGAGCGTCGGTGAAGCCTTCCGTGAAGTCGAGACCGCCTGGATGACGGGTGTTCGTGAAATGGCCAGGACCGGGGCGCGGATCATCCTCGACGACGTCTTCCTCGCCGGAGCCGACTCGCAGGCACGGACGCGCGCCCACCTCGATGGCCTCGACGTGCTCTGGGCCGGGGTGCGATGTCCCCCCACCATCGCCGCCGACCGTGAACTCGCCCGAGGCGACCGGGTCCCTGGCATGGCGGCCGCTCAGGCCGAGACGGTCCACCGTGGTGTCACCTACGACATCGAGGTCGATACCAGCCGTCACGAGTCTGCCGAGTGCGCACGGGCGATCGCCGATCTCGTGGTCTGACCACGCGCGGGTGATGAGTCGGGCATCGCTCTCCGGTCTCTATGGGTGGGAGGAGTCGACGACACCTGGCCGGCGCTGTGGCCAACACGTTGCGACCGACCGTGCGCCGTACCCGAGGAAGGACGAAACATGACGGACGCTCCATCGACCACAAGCTCGGACATCGGGCTCCCCGCGATAGTCACGCCGGCAGAATGGCGTGTCTCGTTCGAGGCACTGCTGACGGAGGAGAAGGAACTCACAGCCGCGCGCGACGCCGTATCAGCGGCGCGACGACGCATGCCGATGACGCGGGTCGACACCAGCTACCGCTTCCTGGGGCCTGGCGGTGAGGTCAGCCTGTTGGACCTCTTCGAGGGCCGCCGACAACTCATCGTCTACCGGTTCTTCTACGCACCGGACGTTGAAGGCTGGCCGGAAGGGGCTTGCTCCGGCTGCTCCCTGTTCGCCGACAGCGTCACGCACCATGCCCACCTGAACGCCCGCGACACCACCCTCGCCTTCGCCTCCGCCGCGCCCCAAGACCGGATCGCAACTTATCGGGATCGAATGGGCTGGACCGTGCCCTGGTACACGCTGATCGGCGACGACTTCTCCCGTGACCTCGACGTCGAGGAGTTCTTCGGCCTCAACGTCTTCCTCCGCGACGGCGACGAGATCTACCGCACCTACTTCGTCAACGGGCGCGGCGTCGAGACCATCGGACATGCCCTCACCTTTCTCGATCTCACGCCACTGGGCCGTCAGGAGCATTGGGAGGACTCGCCGCCCGGCCGCCCTCAGGGCGAGCCGTACCAGTGGTGGCGTCGTCACGACGAGTACGCAGATCCCACACGCAGTTGCGGGGTTGGAGGCCCAGGCCGCCAGTTCCGCCGCGCCGAGCCTCACGAAGCCAAGGAGCTCGAAGCGCTCCAGAAGAGGTCCACGTCCCACTGGGACTACCCGGACGGCTACTTCGACTGGGCCGGCGATGCGGTGAGAATCTCGGAGTCCTACGTCAGCAGCAATCCAGTCATGGTCCTCGTCGACCACGAGGGTCGAAAGCTGGGCTTCTACAGTTTCACCGAGGACGACGAGGGTCTCCTGCTGGACCGGATGTTTCTCGACTCCGACCGCATCGGCGAAGGCCTCGGACGTGTGCTCTGGCAGCACGCCATCGAGACTGCGCGCAACCTTGGGGCGTCCGACTTCACCATCGGCGCCGACCCCAACGCCGCGCCGTTCTACGAGGCCATGGGTGCACGGTGGTACGCCTCAAAGCCAACGGAGGAGCCGACCTGGACGGTGCAGATGTACCGCTACACCCTCACCAGCTGATTCGTTGCACGAACGAACCCCGGGCGGATGACTGAACATCCCCGGCCCACCCTTCTCCGATTGGTGGTGCGGGCTCCGTTCACCGCGGGAGCGAAGCCATTGTTGATGGCGCCGGTTGTCGCGCTGAACGCGAACACGTTCTGGCGCGCGTACTGAACGGTGCGCGTGGAGTTTTCGACAGCCTTGAAGCGTCCACCCACGACCATGTCACTGCCTGCCTCGCTGATTGCGTAGGCGACAGGCTTCGGGTCGCCGGCGGTTGCGACCAGGTTCGGCGTCCACGTTGACGCGACCGGCACCGTCGGCGCCGCTTGCGCGTACTCGGACCCGTCTGCCGGCGCTACCTGTCCGAAGGATCCATGGCCAAGGTCTACGACCTCAGCGATAATGAAGACAACGCCGCCATCGACGAGCGGCGAATAGGCACCGAGGATCACCTCAAAGCCCACCACCCAGCCGGACGCTGCCGTTGCGGTGCGCCCGCATGCAGACAAGTCGCCCCTCTTGGTCACTGTTCCGGCCCCGGATCGAGGACCAAGTCCGCCTGTGAGGGTTGTCTGGTTCCTGGGATGCGTGGGGAGGTCTGGACACACATCCCCAATACAGGGGATGGCTCACGGTCATCGCCGTCCTCAAGGTCATCGCTGTCTTAGGGTCGCGTTGCACGTCGAAACCGGGGGACCCGCACCGACGCGCATCGACGCCGCACATCGTCCTAGGGGGATAAGACACATGCGCGTTTCACGACACTTGCAGGCGTCCATCGCGTTGCTGGCATTGGCCGCCACCGCGGTCGGGATGCCAGGCGGAGCGGTGGCCTCCGAATGGGAGCATGGCGGCCAGGTCGCCAGTGCCACACCAGCCACATGGACGCCCAACCTGGTCCAGGTCAGCGGCGGCCCGCGACCGATCGCGTACACCATCGCCCCGGCGGGCGATCACATGGTGGTCGGAGGCACTTTCTCTCGGGTTGAGAACAGCAAGCGGACGGTGCAGTACGACCGGCAGAACGTCTTCGCGTTCGACGCCACCGATGGGACCATCAGCCCCTTCGCGCCCGCGGTGAATGGCATCGTCTGGACGGTCCTCGGCAACGGGGACAGCGTGTACATCGGCGGGGAGTTCACGACCGTCAACGGTGTGCCGGTTACGAGGCTGGCCAAGCTGAGCCTGGCGACCGGCCAGCTCGATCCCGACTTCAAGCCGAACCTGCCAGGTGGCCGGATCACCGACCTGGAGCTGGTCAACGGTCGCCTGATCGTGTCGGGAGCGTTCACCAAGAAGATCGTTGCCCTGAACCCGAACAACGGCGCCAACACTGGCTACATCAACGTGCCGGTCACGGCCCCACTTCCCAACACGACGCGGACCGAGGTGTTCCGCTTCGACGTGAGCCCCGACGGGCAGCACCTGGCCGCCGTCGGAAACTTCACGCAGGTTGCGGGAGCGAGTCACTGGCGGATCTTCATGCTCGATCTGGGCGGCCAGTCCGCGACTGCTTCGGCCTGGGACTACCCGCACTCCTCCCGTGGCTGCCACGCCCAGACGATCCCCAAGTACCAGATGTACGTTCGGGATGTCGACTTCGCTCCGGACAGCTCCTACTTCGTGACCGCGTCGACCGGTGGGCACCGCATCAACGGTGAAGGCCCCGGACTGGTCCTGTGTGACTCGGCGGCCCGGTTCGATGTCGATGACCTGAGCCCGGACAAGCCGGTGTGGATCAACTACACGGGTGGCGACACCTTGCACTCCGTTGCCGTGACCGGGGGCGCTGTCTACGTCCAGGGCCACAGCCGGTGGCTGGACAACCCGTTCGGAGCCGACTTCAAGGGCCCGGGCGCAGTCGACCGGCTAGGAGGCGGCGCGATCGACACCCAGACCGGAATGGCACTGCCCTGGAACCCGGTCATGCCCCAGCAGGTCGGGGGATACCAGATCACGCCCACCGAGGCCGGAGTGTGGTTCGCCACGGACGGTCTGCGATTCGGGGGCAAATACCGCCGTGGCATCCGATTCGTCGCAGTTCCGTGATCCTCTCCGGGCGAACCAGCAGGACCGTGACGCGAGGGGTTTCTCGTCATCGAAGCCCTGTCTCTGGACGATCCGCCGCTGCGACAGTTCGGACGAGCAGGCCAGCCGATCCCGAAGGCCTACGGGGGTAGTGGCCGAACGCGGCCTCTGAATGTCCGGGAGATCGTTCCGGCCTCCTACCCCGACGCCTCCGTGACAGCCGATGATGGGCCAGACTCGCGTGACTGACATGGCGACAGCGGTTGACCGTCATACTCCGTCACGGAGAACATCACGCGTTCGCTTGCGTTGGCGAGGGCGAGCACCCCTCGGTCTAGGAAGATGCCCTCGGCACTCAACGCGTCCACCTTGGCAGCGAAGCCCGGCACGTCATGGTTCCGGAACTTCAGGGCAGTCCCGTCCGCGACAAGCACGACGATCACCCCGTCGTGCGGCACGTTCGTGATCCTCACCGGAATCTTGGCTCCGTCGCTCTCCCCACGCGAGTTGTGCCTGCATCCGGTGCAACGTTGGCGAGCGCTCTCGGCCTTGGCTCTCGCCTCGGCCTGCGTCCTGCCGTAGAAGTACGCGCGCTTCTTCTCCCCCGTGATCGGGTCCGTGTAGCGGAGGTGAACGCGAACCGACCGTCAGTGCGCTTGGTCTTTCGGGGTGCCATCTCGGAGCCTCCTGAGCCGTGTGATTACTAGTCACGGCCTCGGGCTCGCAGTGGCCTTCCGCTCATCTTGGTTGTCAGTTCGGTTGTCAAACGTCCTTGACGACGGTGAGAGCGGGTACCCGATCTTGCTTGGATACCCGCCCTGACCTGCTGTTTCTCTGGGTAGCGGGGGCAGGATTTGAACCTGCGACCTCTGGGTTATGAGCCCAGCGAGCTACCGAACTGCTCCACCCCGCGTCGGTGAACAGAACCTTACGGGACCGGTGGTGGCGGACTCAAATGGGGATGATCCCGGCGCCCCGGGGTTTCGAGGCTCAGGCGTTGCAGCCTTCGCACCTCAACCACCGGGGCGGGGTCACTCCTGGGAAGCCGGGGGTTGGCTCCGCTGCTCGGACAGGGCGAAGGCGCGCTCGAGGATGCGTCGGGCGTCCTGGATCTTCCTGGCGTAGGTGACCGTGTCCCCACTCCGCAGGGCTGCGTCGGCATCCTCGAACGCATTCTGCGCCCGCAGCAGGAGGACGGCGATCTCCTGGGAGGGAGTGCCCGGCTCGGACGGCTCGTTCGGCCCCCCGCCGTCGGGCTCGTTCGGTGGCGGGTCGACCACGGGCGGATCGCTGGGGTCGACGCCGAGCACGTCGCCGAGCGCCTCAAGGAGCCCGTTGCCGATGCCGACCTCGCCGCCGTAGGAGACGATCACGAACTGCAGGATCGGATAGCTGGACTCGGAGAGCTCGCGCACGGCGTACACCGGCTGGACGTACATCAGCCCGTCACCGACCGGCAGCGTCAGCAGGTTGCCGAACTCCACCTCCGTCTCGCCGAGGTTGAAGGCCTGGAGCTCGGTGCGCACGTTGTCGCTGTTGGCCATCTCGTTGGCGATCAGGCCGGGGCCGGGGGTCTGCTCGTTAGGGAGCTGGAGGGCACGGATCTGGCCGTACTCCTCCTCGTCGGTCGCGTCGGAGTTCACCGAGACGAACGCCGCCAGGTTGTCCTTGTCGCGCGGCACGTAGACCGAGGTGAGGGCCCAGCTCTCGTCCCCGGGCGCCGTCGGGTCGTCGACGAAGAGCCGGTACGGCGGCTGGTAGGTGTCGTTGACGTACGGATCCTCGGGGACCTCCCAGCGGTCGTTGTTCTGGTAGAAGTCGCCGGGGTCGGTGACGTGGTAGCGGGCGAACTGGTAGCGCTGAACCTTGAACATGTCCTCGGGGTAGCGCAGGTGCTCCATCACCGAGTCGGGGATGTCCTCCCGGTCCTGGACCGTGCCCGGGAACGCGTTGCGCCACGCCTCCAGCATGGGGTCGGTCTCGTCCCACGCGTAGAGGTTGACGGTGCCGTCATAGGCATCGACGGTCGCCTTGACCGCGTTGCGCATGTAGTTGATCTCGTCGGTCGGCAGCGTCCCGAACGTCGTCTCCGGGGTCAGCGAGTCGTCGAGCATGGTGTCGACCGACTCGCGATCCGCCTGCGGGTAGCGGTCGGTGGTGGTGTAGCCGTCGAGGATCCACACGATCCGGCCGTCGATGACGGCGGGGTAGGGGTCGGCATCGACGGTCAGCCACGGCGCGACACTCTCGACACGCTCGCGCGGCGTCGCGGTTGTAGAGCACCTGGCTGTTGTCGTGGACCCGCCCCGAGAGCAGGAAGTTGGGCTCGCCGAAGCGCACCGCGAACATCAGCTTCGCGAACGGGCTGCTGAGCGACACCCCGGCGTCGCCGTCGTACGTCGTGGTCTGCTCGGCGTCCTCCTCGGACCCACTGCCGAGATCGAGCTCGACGTCGCCCGAGTCCTCGCTCTCCTTGCCGACCACGGAGTAGGTCGGGCTCTGCTCGCCGAAGTAGACCCGGTCCTCGTAGCCGTCGGGGAACAGGCTGCTCAGCGCATCCTCGCCGGCGTCCTGGCCCTCCGCCCACTGCAGGTCGCTGCGCTCACTGCCGTCGTCGTCACCGCGCTGGTTGGCATAGGCGGCGATCACCCCGTTGCCGTGGGTGTAGACGGTGTGGAGGTTCGACCAGTTCTGGCTCTCCTCCGAGATGCCGTTCTGGTCGAGCTCGCGCACCCCGAGCACCAGCGCCCGGTCGGTGCCGTCGATCTCGTAGCGGTCGACGTCGAGCACGTCGGCCACGGAGTAGTAGGCGCGCACCTGCTGCACCTGCTCGAAGGTCGGGTTCACGACCTGCGGGTCGACCAGCGGCACCGAGGACGTCTCGGCGGCGAGCTGGCTCAGCTGACTGAGGTCGGCTGAGCTCTCGCTCGTGAACGGCTCGACCGCGATGTCCTCCAGGTCGTACGCCGCCCGGGTGGCGTCGATGTTCGCCGCGATGTACGGCGCCTCCCGGTCCGGCTCGCTCGGGTTGACCCGGAACTGCTGGACGATGGCCGGCCAGATCATGCCGAGCAGCACCGCGCTCAGCGCCAGCAGCGCCAGGCCGACCGACGGCAGCATCCAGGTGCGGCGCCAGACGTTGAGGAAGAACAGCACGGCGCAGATCAGGGCGATGGCCATCAGGATGTTCTTGGCCGGCAGCACGGCGTTCTCGCCGGTGTAGGTCATGCCGGTGATCAGCGAACCCTTGTCGTTGACCAGGTCGAACCGGTCCAGCCAGTAGTCGGCGCCCTTGGCGAGCACGAACACGCCGAGCAGCACCGAGAGCTGCACCTGGGCGGCGCCGGAGAGCCGGTCGCCGCGCGTCTGGAGCTGGATGCCGCCGTAGAGGTAGTGCACCAGCGCGGCCATCAGGAGCGCGACGACGGAGAACGCCATCGCGGAGTCGACCAGGTAGTGGAGCCACGGCAGGTCGAAGACGTAGAAGCCGATGTCGCGCTCGAAGTAGGCGTCCTCGCTGCCGAACGGAACGCCGTTGCGCCACAGCATGTACTGGCGCCACTGGCCCGAGGCCGACGTACCGGCGAAGAGACCGAGCAGGACCGCGACTCCGATCGTCAGCCACAACCGGATCGGGGTGACGACCTCGCGGTAGCGGTCGAGGCCCGACTGCTCCGGCGACGGCATCCGGAACAGCGGACGGAACCGGAAGGCGAGGTACATGTTGGCGCCGACGATCAGCCCCATCAGGCCGCCGAACACGAAGAACAGCCCGATCCGCGTCCAGAGCAAGGTGGAGAAGACGTCGGAGAAGCCGGTCGACTCGTACCACGCACGGTTGGTCCAGAAGGACGCGAACGTGGTGAGGGCGAAGAACCCGACGACCAGGATCGCGGCCGTGATGATCAGGGCACGCGACCGGCGGGGCTCGGCGGCCGGTGGCTGCCGCTGCTCCTCACCCTCGTCGAACACGTCGCTCACCGGGCCTCCTCAGGCTCGTCAGGTTCTTCCAGCGTGGACACCAGCAGCTGCAGCAGCGCCGGCACCAGGTCGACCCCGGCCACCACCGACTGCTCGTCGTCGTGGTCGCGGAGTCGCAGGGCACAGTACGTCGACCCGTGGCGGGTCGCTCCGGCGACGATCCGGACCTCCTGGCGGTCCGGGTGCTCGCGCGCGAACTCCTCCGCGGCGGAGGGGTCGTCGGGAATGTGGGGGTCGGCGTCGGGCGGCAGCACCAGCCGCTCCACCACGGCGGCACAGCCGCTCACGGCCGACGGCCAGGCGATCTGCTCGAGCACGGTCTCCAGCGGCCGGTCCGGCCCGAGCTGGTCCTGCTCGACCGGGGTCAGCGAGCCCTGCGCGGACGCGCTCGCTGAGCCCCATCGACGCGGCGAGGGCCGGCTCCTGCGCGGCGAGCCGCACGGTGTCGACCAGCGCGTAGAGGCGGGCCGGCTGGTCCCAGCCGGCGTCCGCGACGTGGGTCTCGATCTCGAGCACCGCCGCCGCGAGAGCCGGGTCGGTGTCGAGTCCGGCCATCGGGTCACTCATCGGCGCCACCCACGTCATCGGCCGTGCACTCCGGGAGGTCGGCGTCCGGGTCGGCCGCCCAGGTCTCGACGGCGTCGACGGCTTCACTCATCGTGGCTACTTTCACCAGGCGCATGTCGCCATGGGGGGACTCGTAGGCGTCGTCGCAGTTGTCGGCCGGAACCAGGAAGAGGCTCGGCACCGTCGTCGCGCGCGCCGGCGATCTTCTGGTCGATGCCACCGATCGGACCGACCGCGCCGTCCGGGCCGATGGTGCCGGTGCCCGCGATCGCCTCGCCGCCGGTCATCGACCCCTCGGTGAGGGTGTCGTAGATGCCCAGCGAGAACATCAGGCCGGCGCTGGGGCCACCGATGGCCGGGTCGACGCCGACCGTGACCTCCACCGGGAACTGGTAGGAGTTGCGCATCTCGAAGCCGAGCCGCAGCTCGCCGTCGATCTCCTCCCGGACGAGTCGAGAAGTTCAGCTCCTTGTCGTCGCGCAGGACCCGCAGCTCGACCGGCTCGTCGTCGGGCGTGTCCAGGACCGCCTCTCCGGCCTCCTCGATCGAGGTCACCTTCTCGCCGTTGACGGCCAGCAGGTGGTCGCCGACCTCGAGCTCACCGTCGGCCGGCGCGCCCTCCGTCACCCGCCCCACGACCGGCGACGGATGGACGTCGTAGCCCAGCTCGGTCAGCGCCGCGGCGATCGCGTTGTCCTGCGAGCTCGCCATCTGGAAGGCGCCCTCCTCCTCCTTCGACGCGTCGGTGTCCTCGGGGGCCGTAGACGGCGTCGTAGGGATAGACCGCGTCGTCGCCGTCGATCCACGCACCCAGCAGCTGGAACAGGTTCACGTCGGACTGCGGCTGGGTGACCAGGACCGTGGTCAGCCGCAGCTGGCCATCGTCGTCGTAGGTCTCGGCGCCCGAGACCTCGATGATCTCCTGGTCGGCATCGGTCGTGCCGAGCACGTCGACGGTCAGGCCGGGCGAGTAGATGACGTAGGGCAGCGGCTCACGCAGCACCTGGAACCACAGCGCGACCAGCAACGGCACGGCCAACAGGCCGGCGAGGGTGCGCTGGGTCATGGCGCCAAGCCTCTCACCCGAGTGAAATTCACGTCCCGCGACTCCCGCGAGTGAGCGAAGCGAGCATCGCGGAGGCGCGACGAGGGCGGGAGATTGAGGAGCGTCCGGCGTAGGTCGGAACGCAGTGACGGCCTGCGCGGCGCGTCTCGAAATCAGGCGCTGCGGCGGGCCCGGGAGGGGCGTACGGCGATCCCGGTGCTGCGGTCGTGGGGTGCGACCGGTCGCTGCTTCAGGCTGGCGGGGTGCTCGCGCTGCATCGCCCGCGAGAGTCGCTGCACCGCGACGTCGCGGTCGACCTCGCCGCGTCCTTCGCGGCCGAGCCAGGAGACCCACAGCATCGCGACCAGCGTCACGACGCCGGTCGGCACCAGCCAGAGCAGGATCTCCACGGTCCGAGGGTAGGTGTCGGGGTGGGTAGTCCAGTGGGTAACGGTCCCGACACGCCGTCACCGAGGGCCAACACCCACTGGACCACCGCTCTTGCGCCCCGGGTCAGGGCGCGCCGACCCACTCCTCGGTGCCGTCGCCGAAGCGCTGGTGCTTCCAGATCGGGACCTCGTCCTTGAGGGTGTCGATGAGGGCGCGGGAGGCGGTGAACGCCTCGCCGCGGTGGGCCGCCGTGGTCGCGACGACGACGGCGATGTCTCCGATGGCCAGCGTGCCCACGCGATGGACCGCGGCGACCCCGTGCACGTCGTACGCCTCCGCGACCCGGTCGCACACGTCGTGCAGCTTCTCCAGGGCAGACGGGTGCGCCGAGTAGTCGAGGCCGTCGACGGACTTGCCGCCGTCGTGGTCGCGGACCCGCCCGACGAAGAGGGTGAGGCCACCGGAGGCGTCGTCCCCGAGCGCGGTCACGACCTCGGCGACGTCGAGGGGCGTCTCACGGAGGCCGACCAGCTTCACCTCAGGACGGTTCGGAGAATCGGTCACGCTCCGAGACTAGTCCGGCCTCAGGGTTGCCCCTGACGCGTACCGTGGACGTCATGAGCAACGAACCCGACGAGGGTCAGAACCCCTTCAAGGGCACCCCGTTCGAGCAGTTCTTCAACGCCCTGGGCGGCGGTGCCGGCGGGACCGGCGGCCTCGGCTTCAACGCCGTCCCCGGACAGGGGTCCGGCGGGTCGCCCGACCTCGGGGCGCTGTTCAGCCAGATCCAGGCGATGATGCAGCCCCACGACGGACCGCTGAACTGGGACCTCGCGCTCGACCTCGCTCGCAAGCAGGCCGCGGCGACGGCGGACCCCAGCCCCTCGGAGCGCCAGCAGCAGCAGGTCGCCGACGCCGTCCGGCTCGCCGACCTCTGGCTCGACGAGGCCACCGAGTTCGAGTCGGGGGTGACCTCAACGGCGGCCTGGAGCCGCGCCGAGTGGATCGTCGGCACCACGGACGTCTGGAAGGGCCTGGTCGAGCCGATCGCGGCCTCGTCGGTCAACTCGCTCAGCTCGGCGATGCCGGCCGAGGCCCAGGCCATGACCGGTCCCCTGCTCGGCATGCTCCAGCGCGCGATCGGCGGCATGCTCGCCTCCCAGATCGGCTCAGGTCTCGGCGCGCTCGCCGGCGAGGTGCTGACCGCCTCCGACATCGGACTGCCGCTCGGCGCTCCCGGCAAGGCGGCCCTGGTGCCGGCCAACGTGGCGCAGTTCGCCGAGGGCCTCGACGTCTCCGAGGACGACGTGCTGCTCTACCTCGCGCTGCGCGAGGCCGCCCACCAGCGGCTGTTCGCCCACGTGCCGTGGCTGCGCGACCACCTGATCGGCGCCGTCACCGACTACGCGCGTGGCCTCGAGGTCAACACCGCCAACCTCCAGTCCTCCATCGAGGAGCAGCTGCGCGGTCTCGACCTGACCAACCCGGAGTCGCTGCAGCGGCTCACCGACGGCGGGCTGTTCGCCATGGAGCAGAGCCCCGAGCAGGAAGCGGCGCTGCAACGACTCGAGGTGACCCTCGCACTGGTCGAGGGGTGGGTCGACGAGGTCGTGAGCCAGGCGACCGCCGAGCGGATGCCTGCGGCCACCAAGCTGCAGGAGGCCGTACGCCGGCGCCGGGCGTCGGGCGGACCGGCCGAGCAGACGTTCGCGTCGCTGGTCGGCCTCGAGCTGCGGCCGCGGCGGCTGCGTGACGCCTCCACCCTGTGGGGTGCACTGCGCGACCGGCAGGGCGCCGAGGCGCGCGACGGGGTCTGGATGAGCCCGCACCTGCTCCCCACCGCTGCCGACCTCGACGACCCGCTCGGGTTCCGCGAGGGCGCCAGCGCACCGGAGGAGCTCAGCGACGAGGAGTTCGAGGCGGGCCTGCGCGGCCTGCTCGACCGCCCCGACGACGAAGCGTGACGGGTCAGTCGACCTCGTCGTCCGGTGGTGGCTCGAGCTTGGCGGCTGCGGACCAGCCCAGGAGGTAGCCCTTCGCCTTCTCGGCCTGCGGGTAACGCTCGACCCAGGCCCAGAAGTTGGCGTCGTGGCCGGCCTCGAGCAGGTGCGCGAGCTCGTGGACCAGCACGTAGTCGACCACCCAGGTCGGCATGGCCTGGAGCCGCGCCGACAGCCGGATCGTCCGGTCGCCCGGCGTGCACGAGCCCCATCGCGCGACCTGGTTGTCCACCCAGCGCACCGACTCCGGGACCGCCATGCCACCGAGATAGCGGTCGCTGAGCCGCTTCGCCCGCTTCATCAGGTCGTCGTCGCTGAGCCGCTTGCGCTTCTCGGACTTCTCCAGCCGCTCGACCATCGTCTCGACCCACTCGGCCTCCTGGGCGCGGGTCATGGTCGCGGGGATCATCACCACGATCCGGTCGCCGTCGCGATAGGCCGAGACCGTACGACGTCGCCGTCGCGACCGTCGTACCTCGACGTCCGGGGTGTCGGCGGAGCGCGCGGGCATGTCTCGAAATCTAGCGCTTGTCTGCCCAGGCGAGGAGTCGCTCCCGCGGCCAGGTGTTGACGATCCGGTCGGGGTCGAGGCCGGCCTCCTCGGCCCGGGCGGAGCCGTAGTCGAGCATGTCGAGCTGTCCGGGCGCGTGGGCGTCGCTGTCGATGGAGAACAGGCAGCCGGTGTCGCGGGCCAGCTCGAGCAGCTTCGTCGGCGGGTCGCGCCGCTCGGGACGCGAGTTGATCTCGACCGCCACGTCGTGCTCGACGCACGCCTCGAACACCGCCTTCGCATCGAACTCGCTGCTCGGGCGCACGCCGCGGTTCCCGGTCACGAGCCGGCCGGTGCAGTGGCCCAGGACGTTGGTGAACGGGTTCCGGATCGCGCCGATCATCCGGCGGGTCATCGCGGTCGCGTCCATGCGCAGCTTGGAGTGGACGCTGGCCACGCGCAGCTCGAGCCGGCCGAGCATCTCCTCGCTCTGGTCGAGCGAGCCGTCATCGAGGATGTCGACCTCGATCCCCTTGAGCAGCGTGAACGTGCCCTCGAGGTGGGCGTTGACCGCCTCGACCACACCGAGCTGCCGGGCCAGTCGTTCGGCGCTCAGCCCGTTGGCCACGCGCAGCCGCGGCGAGTGATCGGTGAGGACGAGGTAGTCGTGGCCGAGCTCGATCGCCGTGAAGGCCATCTCCTCGATCGGCGAGCCACCGTCGGACCAGTTGGAGTGGCTGTGGAGGTCGCCCCGGAGGGCGGCGCGGATCTCGCGGCCGCCGGCCACCAGCGGGCCGTCGTGCTGGGCCTCGAGCTTCGCCAGCCGCTCGGGGACCTGGCCGCGCACGGCGTCGGAGATGACCGCGCTGGTGCTGGGCCCGATGCCGGGCAGCTCGGTGAGCGTGCCCGCGTCGACCCGGGCGGCCACCTCGTCGGTCCCCAGCGGGAGGATCGTGGCCGCGGCGGCGCGGAACGCCTCGATCCGGCGCGACTCCTCGCGGCCCCGCTCCATGAGGAACGCGATCCGTCGCAGCGCGGCGACCGGCCCGGCGTCGTACGTCTGGCTCACTTTTCTTTCCTCCACACCCGGTGGAGAGCCATTGTGGCTGGTCAGCGACGACGGGCGCGACGGCGGGCGGCTCCTGTCCACACCCCGTCCCCCGTCCTTCCACCGGGATCGGCGCTCCTCCACAACGTTGTCCACAGGGTTATCCACAGGCCGCGTTGACCGCTCGGCCGCCCGCCTCCTAGCGTGGGCCCCGATGAGGCCCCAGGCCCGTCGAGTGACATCCGCAAGGGGAAGGCAGGTGTCGCGACGCGGGCCAGGGGCCTCTTCTCCTGCCCGGTGTGGCCGCTCAGCGCCCGCTGAATCGCGGCGGCCGCTTCTCCTGGGCGGCCGCGATCCCTTCCTGCAGGTCGGCGGTCGCCAGGGTCAGCGGCTGGGCCATCGCCTCCCACTGCAGGCACGACTCCAGGTCGGCATGCCCGTCGCGCAGCGCGAGCGTCGTGAGTCGGCTCGCGATGGGCGCGGTACCCGCGATGTCCGCCGCGGTCGCGAGCACCTGGTCGAGGAAGGTCTCCCCCTCGATGACCCGCGAGACCAGCCCCAGCCGCAGCGCCTCGTCGGCGTCCACGACCCGACCGGTGAGCAGCAGGTCACGCGCGTGGGCCGGCCCGACCACGTCGGGCAGCAGGTAGGTGCCGGCCATGCCCGCGTGCATGCCGAGCCTGACGAACGGGACGCCGAGCCGGGCACCCGGAGCGGCGTACCGGATGTCGCAGGCGAGGGCCAGGCAGAGCCCCGCTCCGATGGCGTGGCCGTTGACGGCCGCGAGGGTCGGCACCTCGAGCCGGCGGATCGAGAGCCAGGCGCGGTAGAACGGCAGCATCCTGGTGCGGAGCTCGTCGACGGTGGCATCGGGCTCGCTCGCGATCCACGACGTGTTGCCGCCCGAGCAGAACGCCGAACCGGAGCCGGTGACCACCACGGCGCGCAGGGAGCGGTCGGCCGCGAGCTCGTCGATCGCGGTCACCCACGAGGCCGTCATCCGGTCCGACATCGCGTTGCGCTGGTCGGGGTTGTCGAGGGTCAGCAGGGCGACGCCCTCGGACGGTCGCTCGAGTCGCAGGTGGTCGTAGTCAGCCATGCTGGGCAGGGTAGTGAGGCCCGCTCGTGGCCGCCGCGACGCCCTTCACACCCCTCACGGGGTCGGGGCAGCGATTTCACGCTCAGGCCACGCTCAGGGCGTGCCTCCAGCACCCACGCTCAGGCGTGTGTAGTGTCGGTAGCGGTTCGAAGGCTCCGGCCCGAGATCCCCGGCGGGCTTCCTCACCATTTCCCGCCGCGACGACCGAACATCGAATCAGCAAGGAGGCCGTCATGGCGGAGACCTGGAGCGGCGAGTTCTACTGCGTCAAGTGCAAGGAGAAGCGCGAGGCGGAGGGCGAGGTCAGGGTCAACGACAAGGGCACCCGCATGGCCAAGGCCGTGTGCCCCGTCTGCAGCACCAACCTCAACCGCATCCTCGGCAAGGCCTGAGCACCACCCCATTCGTTCCGGCGGTGCCCACCCGGTCTCCGGGTGGGTGCCGTCGTTCGGATTTCCCCCCTGACACCGGAGCACCACACTGGATACGGTTCTTGCCCTGGTCGGGACAGGCGAGAGGTGGCACGTGAGCCGGAGACTGGTGGTGCGCACCGTCGGCATCGTCACCTGCGCCGCCGTCCTCGCGTCCGGCGGACCCGTGAACGCATCCGTCACGGCCTCGGCCGCCCCGCCCCCGGCCGCGACCGCGGCCCGCTCGGCTGACACGGGCCTTCCGCCTGCGGCCAGCCCCGCTGCCGGCACCTACCGCGCCGTGCACCCGACTCGCCTCGTCGACACCCGCACCACCTCCGCACGGCTGGGCCCCGGCGAGCGGCTGGTCGTCCCCGTCCTCGGTCGTGCCGGAGTGCCGCTCACCGGAGTCGGTGCCGTCCAGCTCCACGTCACAGCTGTCGGCGCTGCGGGGCGCAGCCGCCTCACCGTGCACCCCTCCGGCGAGGCCGCTCCCGCGACGTCCTCGCTCTACTACGGGCGCGTGCTCCCCGTCGCCAACACCGTCCTTGCCCGCCCGGGGGCCGACGGCTCCGTCGTGGTGACCAACGGATCGTCCTCCGTCGACGTGATGGTGGATGCCGTCGGCTGGTACGCCGCGAGCCCCGGCACCGGTACCGCAGGGGTTCACGCCGTCGCGCCGACCCGCGTCTTCGACTCCCGTGCCGCCGGCCGTGCGGTGCGCAAGACCCCGGCGACCGTCCGGGTGGTCGGCGGGACGGTGCCGTCGGGCGTCACGGCCGTCGTTGCGAACCTCACGACCGTGGAGGCAAGCGCCAGCGGCCTTCCCGTCCAGTCCTGGGCGTCGGGCCAACCGCGGCCGACGACCTCCAACGGGAACACCGTCAAGGGACAGTCCGTCGCCACCCAGGTCGTCGTCGGAGTCGGTTCCAACGGTCGGATCGCCCTCGCCACTGCGCGCGGCCGAACTCACGTGATCGTCGACGTCGTCGGGTACGTCGTCGGCACCGGGTCGTCGGGCGGCTACCTGCGTCCGGTCTCCCCGGTGCGACTCGTCGACACCCGCGCCAAGGGTGTCCCGCTCGCGTCGGGGCGGCGCCTCTCGCAGCGCGTCGTCGGACGCAGGGGGATCCCCGTTGGTGCCTCCGCGGCCCTGGTCACGATCACCTCGGTTCCCGGGCCCCGGGCCACAGGCACCCTCGTCGCCGTCGGCAACGGTGAGCGGCGGCCGTCGACCTCCCACCTCAATGCGCGCGCGGACGTCCCGGTCTCGCGTCAGGTCGTGGTCCCGCTCGGGGTCGACGGCGGCATCGCCGTGGCCCGCGCGGGAGGGAACGGCCACGTGGTCATCGACCTCGTCGGCTACGTCACCGCCGTCCCGCGCCCCGCCGTCGTTCCGCCCGACCCGGCACTGCTGGAGCAGGGTGTACCGGACGGTCCGCTCGCGGACGACGGCGTCGCGGTGCTGCAGACCTCCGTCCGCCACGCGCTGCGCAGGTGGTGGCCCGAGACGGCCCCCGCCCTGCTGGCCCGGCCCATGGACTCCGCAGCGCCGTCCGACCCCACCGACGCCGTACGTCGCCTGTCGATGGAAGCCCTGGGGCTGTCCACCGCGCTGGCGACGGGCACCTACGACCCGCCCTCGGCAGGCGCGTCGCGCGCTCAGGCGCTCGCGGTCGTCGAGACCATCGTCCGCACCGTGTCCTGCCGCCACCGCGCCTCCGTCGTCGGCGGGTGGGGGCACCGGTGGCAGAGCCCGCTGTGGTCGTCGCTCGCGGCGCGCGCCGCGTGGTTGTCGTGGCCCGACCTGTCGTCGACGACTCGGACCTGCGTGCGGGCGATGGTGCTCTCGGAGGCCGACTTCGCGACGACCGTGGGTCCTTACGTCATGTTCTCGCGCAGCGGCGCGGTCCTGCGCCCGGGAAACTCCGGGTCGGAGGAGAACTCGTGGTTCGCCCTGGCCCCGGCCGTCGCCGTCGCGATGATGCCGGCCGCCGAGCGGCGCGAGGCGTGGCGCTCCGCCGAGGTCCGCTCGCTCGCGAACTCCTTCAGCCGGGAGGACCACCTCGCCGGCGGAGGGTCGGTCGATGGTGTGCCGCTGAATGACCTCCTCACCGGCTGGAACGTCATGCCCGACGGGTCGGTGGTCAACCACCACCGGATCGCTCCCGACTACTCGACGAACGCCTACCAGAACGTCGACACCGTGCTCGTCGCCCTGCTCGCCGGGCAGCGCGCGCCCGAGGCGTCTCTCCTCGGCCTCCGCGAGGTCTACTCGGCGCTCGTGACGAACGTCTACGCCGTCGAGGACGGCTTCGCGACGCCCGGAGGATCGGTCTACCGGCCCCTCCCCCACGACCGTCCGGCCGGGACGTACGGCGTCTACTACCCCCAGGGCTGCGACTGGGGCGAGGGCCAGGTGCTCCCCTTCGCGCTCCTTGACGCCCAGGCGCTCGCGTTCGGCTTCGGGACCGATCCGGCCCTGCTCGACCCCGAGGAGTCCGCCGCACACCATCTCTCCCTCGCCGTCGAGATGCAGGGCCGCTCGGCCGACGGGCGGATGTACGCCGACCCGGCGGAGTACACCTACGTCGGGCGCGAGGAGCACACCGCACAGCTCGCGGCGCAGCTCGTCCTCACCCTCGTCCTCGCCCCCGCGACGGAGGCCACCGACGTCGTCGACGCCGTCGACCCGCAGGTCGTGACGCCGCAGTCCGAGCTCGACACCCCGCCGCCGGTCGGCGACGAGTCCCACCTGGTCGATCCCCTGGTCGGCCGCGACTGACGCTCACGCGACCGTGGTGACGCCCGTCGGCCTTGTCCTGTGGACGACGCCGGCCTCGGCGACGTCCCAGGTGGCAGGGTGCGAGGCATGTCTCGTCCTCGCGTGCGGCTGCGGCCCGGGCTGCGGGTCAGTGTCCGAGACGGTGCCACCCTCCAGGTGGGGCTCCACCCCGGCCACCGCGCCGTCCTCCCTGACCTGCCCCACGTCCGCTCCCTGCTGACCCTCCTGGCCCACGGTGTCGACGTCGATCGGCTCGCCCACGACCAGCGTGAAGCGCTGCGGCGGCTGAGCCGGGAAAATCTGCTGCTCGACGCGGACGACGAGGTCGCCCGCTCGCGTGCTCGCGAGCGAGGCCGGGTCGAGGTGGTGGCGAACCCGAGCGTGCAGCCGGCCGTGACCCGGTTGCTCGCCGAGGCCGGTGCCACGGTGTCGCGGGAGGGCCGAGCCTCGGTCGCGCTGATCGTCGCGACGGGAGCGGAGACGCGACGGGACGACGTCGACCGGCTGGTCCAGGCCGACCGGGCCCACCTGCTGGTCAACGCGGTGGCCGGCCGGCTCCGGGTCGGTCCCTGTGTCGTGCCCGGACTCACCGCCTGCCTGCGCTGCGTCGACGAGCACCTGACCGACCGCGACCCACGGCATCCCCTCGTGGTCGAGCAGCACCTGGAGGTCGATCCCGCCGACCATCCCCGAGTCGCGGATCTTCACCTCGGGCTCGCCTGGGCCGTGCGGGACGTGGTCGCCCTCCTCGAGGGTGACCGGCCGACCACCTGGTCGGCCACCGTCGACCTCGACCCCGAGGGCCCGGTCACCCAGCGGTGGCGGCGTCATCCCCGGTGCGGCTGCGCCTGGGGCGACGTGCTCGCGGGGTAGGCCGCGTCACCAGTACTCGCTGTCGAGCTTGCCCTCCATCGCCCGCAGGTGGGTCCGCGAGCACTCGTCGCAGTAGCTGCGCTGCCGGCCGTTCTCGACCGCGGTCGTCCAGGTGAGGGTCTTCGCCTGGTCCGGCTCCTGGCGGCCGCAGAAGTCACACGTCGTCACGACCCGAGGCTACGCCCGGACATCAGGCGCTGACGCGACGCAGTCGGGCGGCGTGCGCGGATGGCCGGCGAGAACGATGCGAAAGGAGCCGGGTACGACGCCTGCTGGCGTCGTACCCGGCTCCTTCTTCTCACCCAGCGATCAGGGTGGAGGTGGCCCACCGTCCCCAGAGACGGACTCTGTGACGTCGGCCGCCGGCTCCCTCAGATCGCGCGGGCGAGAGCGAGGCGTGCCTGCCGCGCGGCCTTCTCGGCCTTGCGGCTCACGCGACGGGCGTGGGCCACGTGGCTGGCCCGTCGCAGCTGCTGCGCCTCTCCCAGGCGCACGGACATCTGTGCCCGTGCGAGTTCTTCGTTCATGAGTTCCATGACATTTCTCCGTGTGTTCGTGGTGGTCATCGGTGTGTGCGTGGTTGCTCTCGGTGAGGACGACGTCACGCGGCGTCCTTGCGGGGCCGGCCGCGAGGCCGCTTGCGCGGAATCACGACGCCCTGCAAGAAGAGCTCGCCGCCCCAGACGCCCCATGGCTCCCGGCGCTCCTTGGCGCCGGTGAGGCACAGGTCGCGCACGGGACAGTCCGTGCACAACGTCTTGGCGAACTCCACGTCGCTGGGCGACTCGGCGAACCACAGCTCCGGGTTGTTGACCCGGCACGGCAGTTGCTCCTCGTCGACCCCGCCGGCGGCATCGTGCAAACCGCCGAGCGTGGCATCGGCTCCCTGCGTGACGCAGGGCCCATCAGTGCGGTCGAGAACGCTGATGGTCATGTGGTCACCTCCTACTGGACCTGATCGCTGGTGTGCTGGTGGAAACAGAAAGGCCGCGGATCCCGGGTTCGGGTCCGCGGCCTGGAGGTAGCCGATGCTGTTGAGTGTCAACAGGTCGGTGGACTCCAGGCGGTGGAACCCGGGCGGGACGCCTGGGCGAGGGCAACGCCGGCCACGTGCCGATCACGCACGACATACGTGGGGGCGGAGCAGACCGTCGCGCCGGTGGTCATGGCGATCCCGGTGCCAAAGGCGGCCCCGGAAATGGGCATGACGAAGCCGGACGGGGTCTGAGCCGTCAGCCAGGTCTTGTTGCTGATCACGTGAGCCACCTCCTTCTTCGGTATCGGGCGCCGGTCTTGCCAGGACCGTGTGCGCAGTTTGTCTGCTCGTGCCCTAGCAAGGTATCGGCTCGAACACGTAAGAGGCAAACGATTTAGTGGGCATTTCGTGCCAATTGATGGCGAATCCATGCCACTGGCCCGATGACGCCACCCACGTCGTCAGGAGATCAGCTCGAGAAGCTCGGAGCCGTAGCGATCCAGCTTGGAGCGGCCGACCCCGCTGATCTTCAGCAGTCCCTGCTCGTCACCGGGCTTGTGCTCGGCGATCAGCTGCAGGGTGGCGTCGGTGAACACCACGAACGCCGGGACCCCGTCGTCGCCGGCCCTCGCCTTGCGCCACTCACGCAGCCGCTCGAAGAGCTCCTCGTCGTACGACGCCGGGCAGTCGGCGCACCGGCCGATCTTCTTCTGCGCCGGCGTCGAGAGCGGCTTGCCGCACTCGCGACAGTTCACGGCTCGGCGACGAGCCGGACCGGTGGGGCGAGGGCGCTCGCTCTCGGGCAGCAACCCGGCCAGGAACGGCGAGGGCTGGCGCGAGGGCCGTCCACCCGGGTTGCGCGCCTGGCTCCACGAGAGCGAGAGCACCGAGCGGGCGCGGGTCATCCCGACGTAGAGCAGCCGTCGCTCCTCCTCCAGCTCGGCGGGGGTGGTGGCGTAGGTGATCGGCAGGGTGCCGTCCTGGAGCCCGGCCAGCATCACGGCGTCCCACTCGAGGCCCTTGGCGGCATGGAAGGTGGTGAGGGTGACGCCGTCGGCGACCGGGGCGTGCTGCTCGGCGGCACGCCGGTCGAGCTCGTCGACGAAGCCGTCGAGGTCGGTGTCGTCCCCCGCGGCGAACTCGGTCGCCTGGTCGACCAGCGCCTGCCAGGACTCCCAGCGGTCGCGCACCTGTCCGCGCGCGGTCGGCGCGTCGGTCGTCCAGCCGAGTCCCGCGAGGGTGGCGCGGACGGTCTCGACCAGGTCTCCGCCCGCCTCGCCGGAGCGTGCGGTGCCACGCAGCAGCGTCACCGCCTGCCGCACCTCGGGACGGTCGAAGAACCGGGCGGCGCCGCGCACGACGTAGGGGATGCCGCGCTCGGTCAACGCCTCTTCGTGGGCCTCCGACTGGGCGTTGATCCGGAACAGGACAGCCATCTGGCCGTAGGGGGTGCCGTCGCCAGCCAGGCGCTTGAGCCGTTCGGCGATCGCGGCGGCCTCGGCGACCTCGTCGGGGTGGCTGGCATAGCTGACGTCGGGGCCCGCGGGCTTCTGGGCGCGGAGCTCGACGCCCTGGCTGGACGTGCCGGCGAGCAGCTGGTTGGCGGCCGCGACGACCTGGGGCGTCGAGCGGTAGTTGCGCACCAGCTCGACCGAGGTCGTGCCGGGGAACTTCGCGGGGAACCCGGTCAGGTGGTCGGAGCGGGCGCCGGCGAAGGAGTAGATCGTCTGGGCCGGGTCGCCGACGACGCAGAGCTCGTCGCGCCCGCCCAGCCACAGGTCGAGCAACGCGGACTGGAGCGGCGAGACGTCCTGGAACTCGTCGACCACGAAGCGCTTGTACTGCCGTCGCACCTGGGCGGCGACCCGCTCGTCGTCGGCGAGCAGCCCGGCGGCGAAGAGCAGCACGTCCTCCATGTCCATCCGGCCCTGGCTGCGCTTGCCGTCCTCGTACGCCGAGAACATCTGCGCCACGGTCTCGGGCTCCTGGCCGGTGACCGAGCGGCCGCGGGAGCTCGCGATCCGCGCGTAGTCGTCAGGGTGGACGTTGCTGACCTTGGCCCACTCGATCTCGGAGGCCACGTCGCGCAGCAACGCCTGGTCGGCCGAGACCCGGCACCGCCGGGCGGCCCCCGCCAGCAGCGCGAGCTTCGACTCGGTCAGGGTCGGCAGCTCGGTGCCGTGGACGTGGGGCCAGAAGAACCGCAGCTGTCGCAGTGCGGCGGAGTGGAAGGTCCGTGCCTGCACGCCGCCGGCCCCGAGCTGGCGGAGGCGTGTCCGCATCTCGCCGGCGGCGCGCGTCGTGAAGGTGACCGCGAGGACCTCGGACGGCTCGAACACCCCCGTGGCGACGCCGTAGGCGATCCGATGGGTGATCGCCCGCGTCTTGCCGGTGCCGGCGCCGGCCAGGACCCGCACCGGCCCGCGGAGCGCCTCGGCGACGCGACGCTGCTCAGGGTCGAGCGCGTCGAGCAGCTGCTCGGGTGAGGGCATCGGTGGAACAACTCCGGTGGGGTGGTGGTTACATCTGCAGTCGACCAAACCCTAGACGCCCCCGAGGACAACCAGACGATGACGTTCACGATGTACAGCACCCCGTGGTGCGGCTACTGCCACCGGCTCAAGGGCCAGCTGGAGCGTGAGGGGATCGGGTTCCGAGACGATCGACATCGAGCAGCAGCCCGAGGCAGCCGAGACCGTCGAGCGGGCCAACGGGGGCAACCAGACCGTGCCGACCCTGCTGTTCCACGACGGCAGCACGTTGACCAACCCGTCGGTCGCCCAGGTCAAGGAGAAGCTCGGCGCGCTCGCCTGACCTCACCAGGTCCCGGGCAGCGGACCGCCGTACCAGTGGGCCAGCAGCGACGAGGAGATCGAGACGCTGCGCGGGATGTGTACCTCGCCCCCGTCGACGGCCTCGCGGAGCTGGTCGCGGGTGAACCAGCGGGCCTCCTCGATCTCGGCACCGTCGACGTCGATCTCCTTCGACAGCGCGCGGGCGGTGAAGCCGAGCATCAGGCTGGCCGGGAGCGGCCACGGCTGGTTGCCGAAGTAGGTCACGTCACCCACCGGGATGCCGACCTCCTCGCCGACCTCACGACGTACGGCGTCCTCGAGGGTCTCCCCCGGCTCGCAGAAGCCGGCCAGGGTCGACCACCGGCCCGGCGGCCAGGACGTCTGCCGGCCGAGCAGGATCGAGCCGTCGTCATGGACCACCGCCATGATCACGGCCGGGTCGGTGCGGGGGAACTGCGGACGGTCGCACGCGGTGCACCGCAGCTCGTGACCAGCCGCACGGGACTCGAGGCCCCCACCGCAGCGGGGGCAGAACCGGGTCATGAAGTGCCACTCCGCGAGGCCGATCGCATGGAACAGCAGGGGCGCCGGGTCGGGCTCCTCGGCCAGGGCGGGCAGCAGCCCGCGCAGCGGCACCCATTCGTCACGTGCCCCCGGCGCCTCCTCGGGCGCCACCAGGGTGGCGAGGTAGGTCGTGCCGTTCTCCTCTCCGAGCAGCACGCGGGTGCCGGCCGGCGCGTCGGCCGCTGCCACCCAGTCGATCGCGCCGTCGACCGGCCGCAGCCGCGTGCCGGCCACGACCAGGACCCGGGTCGCCGGATCGGCCCACCGGTCGGCGAGCCACGCGTCGTCGGTGCGCTGGAGGCCGAGCCGGTTGTGCGCGTGGCTGGAGAGTGCGACGTGGGGCAGCGCTCGCGATGTCACGCTGACGAGGCTAACCCGGTAGTTTGCCGCTCCGTGAGCACCCACATCGCGGCCCAGCCCGGCGAGATCGCACCCACCGTCCTGATGCCCGGCGACCCGCTGCGCGCGAAGTGGATCGCGGAGACCTTCCTCGACGACGCCCGCTGCTACAGCGAGGTCCGCGGCATGTACGGCTTCACCGGCAGCTGGCAGGGCCGGACGATCTCGGTGCAGGGGTCCGGCATGGGCCAGCCGTCGATGGCGATCTACGCCAACGAGCTGCTGCGCGAGTACGACGTGAAGAGCATCATCCGGGTCGGCTCGTGCGGCGGGCTGGCCGAGAAGCTCGCCATCCGCGACCTCGTCATCGCCTCCGGTGCCTGCACCGACTCCTCGATGAACCGGATCGCGTTCGAGGGCCTCGACTACGCACCGGTCGCCGACTTCGGCCTGCTGCGCGAGGCGGCGGCGGCCGCACCCGAGGCGCACGTCGGCCTGATCTTCTCCAGCGACTCCTTCTACCCCGCACGTCCCGAGCTGGTCGCGCGGATGGTCGACTACGGCGTCCTGGCCGTGGAGATGGAGGCCAGCGTGCTCTACACCCTGGCCGCCAAGTACGGCGCCCGCGCACTCGCGATCTGCACCGTCTCCGACCACATCGTCACCGGCGAGGAGACCACCTCGCAGGAGCGTGAGCAGACCTTCGGCCGGATGATCGAGGTCGCGCTCACCGCGGCTACGAAGGCAGGCTGACCAGCCGGGCCAGCTCGTCGCGGCCGGGCAGGTCGTCGTGGACGACCAGGTCGCCGCTGCGGACGTAGAAGAATCCGGCCCGCACGCGCTCGACCGGGACGCCGGCCAGGTCGGCCCACGCCAGCCGGTAGAGGGCGAGCTGGAGCGGGTCGGCGTCCTGCCGCCGGTTGGTCTTCCAGTCGACGACGAGGAAGCCACCGTCGGGCTCGGCGTAGACCGCGTCGATCCGGCCCCGCACGACCTGCCCGGCCAGCACCAGCGCGAACGGTGCCTCGACCTGATGAGGAGCGCGGTCGGCGAAGGGTCCTGCCTCGAAGCGGGCGATCAGGTCATGCAGATCCTCGTCGCTGTCGATGCCGACGTCGGCGCGGCCGGGAAGCTCGTCGGGGTCGAAGAGGTCCTGCTGCCCGAACCTCGACTCGACCCAGGCGTGGAAACGGGTGCCGAAGCGCGCCGTGGGTGACGGCGGTCGTGGCATCGGGCGCGCCAGCTCGGCGGCGAACCCCGACGGGTCGTCGCGCAGTCGCTCGATCGCAGTGGCCGACAGGCTCGACGGAAGGGGCACGTCGACGACGTCGGCCCGGGCGGCCCGGGCCTCGGCGAGCAGCCGCTCGATCTCGGCGTCCCACTCAGCCACGGTCGACTGGGCGACCAGGTCGAGCTCGGGGTCGGCGGCCGACGGATCGACGGCGGCGACCCGCGCGGCCGCCTCGAGCCGCAGCTGCTGCTCGCGACCAGTCCCGGGCACCGGCCACGGACGTGAGGGATCGAGCGCGTCGTAGGGGTGCGGTGCACCCTTGGCCGGCTTGTCCAGCCAGCGGGCTGGCGGCTCTCCCCAGTCGGTCAGCTGGTCGCGGACGACCCCCTGGTAGTCGGAGGGACCGAACGGGGTGGCGCGCGGGCTCCAGAGGTAGGACGACAGAGAGAGCCGCTTCGCCGCGCGAGTGAGAGCGACATAGCCGAGGCGCAGCTCCTCCTCGGCGTCGTGGGTCCGGGTCGCGACGCGGTAGGCGTCGAGCGCGTCCTTGTCCCAGCCGTCGAGCTGGGGCAGATCGACGGCGTCGCCGCGCAACGGGGCGGGCAGGATCGCGGGCGAGGAGGTCCAGAGGGTGCGCGAACGGTTGCTCGGAAACCGCGTCTCGCAGACCCCCACGAGGAACACCGCCTCCCACTCGAGGCCCTTGGCGCGGTGGACCGTCAACAGCTTGACGGAATCGGCTGCGGTCGGCGTGGCGACGTCGAGACCGTTGCCCTGGTCGTCCTCGGCGGTGAGGTAGGCCAGCAGCGCCGGCAGCGTCACGTCGCCGTCGACCGACCGGAACTCGGCCACCGCCTTGACGAACAGGTCGAGGTTGTCACGCCTCGCGGTGGCGGCTGGGCTCACAGCGGACGCCAGCTCGATGTCGACGCCGGTGGTGTCGATGATGCGGCGGACGACGTCGAGCAGCGGCTCGCCGACGGCGGCCCGCAGGTGGCGCAGCTCGTCGGCGAGGAGTCCGAACCGCTCGCGGGCCTCCGGCGAGTAGTCGCCCTCACCCGGCGACTCGAGCGCGTCGCTCAGGGTGGGGATCTCGGCAGGGTCGATGCCGTCGGCGATGTGGAGCAGCTCGGCGCCGATGTCGGGATGATCGACCCGACCGCGACGCCCGGCCAGCCGCGCCGCCCGGTCGCCGAGCAGTCGCAGGTCGCGCGGACCGATCGCCCAGCGCGGGCCCGTGAGCAGCGTCAGCAGGGCCGCGTTGTCGGTGACGTCGTGCATCAGGGTGAGGATCGCGACGACCTCGGCGACCTCCGGCAGCCGGACCAGCCCGGACAGGCCGACGATCTCCACCGGGACGCCGGCGCCGGTGAGGGCGTCGAAGACCTCCTCGGCGTGTGCGTTGTCGCGGGTGAGGACCCCGAGGTCGGACCAGGACCGACCGGGGACGTCGTGGGCGGCGCGGACCGCCTCGACCAGCCAGGCCAGCTCGTCGAGATGGCGCTCGAACACGTGGCACTCGACCACGCCGTCGTCGGCGTCCGGCTTGGGCTCGAGCTCGGCCACCTGTCCGGCGTACTTCTCCATCAGCGGCGCCGCCAGTCGGTTGGCGACGGTCAGGATCCGTCGGTCGGAGCGCCGGTTGACGGTCAGCGGCAGGATCGGCGGGCTGCCCGCCACCGACGGGAAGGTGTCGCCGAAGCCGAGGATGTTGGAGACCGACGCCCCCCGCCAGCCGTAGATCGCCTGGTTGGGGTCACCCACGGCCGTCACCGGGTGGCCGAGCCCGGATGCCTCGTCGGGACCGGAGTAGAGCCGGGAGAGCATCACGGCCTGGGCGACCGAGGTGTCCTGGTATTCGTCGAGGAGCACGACCCGGAACCGGTCGCGCTCGACGACGCCCACCTCGGGCTGCTCCAGCGCGAGACGAGCGGCGAGCTCGATCTGGTCGGAGAAGTCCATCAGCCCGAGGTCGCGCTTGAGCCGACGGTAGCCGTCGACGAGCTGGAGCAGCTCCGCGCGACGGTCGATGGCGTTGATCGCCTTCTCGGTGGCGTCGCGGTGGCCCTTGCGGTTCTTGCCGGCCACCTCGGCATCGCGCGCCTGGGCGAACCCGGCCCGGGCCTCGGCATCGATCCGGCGTACGTCGTCGGGCCCGACGAGGTGTTCGCTCATCGCGGAGTCGAGCGCGAGCAGGTTCTGGATGGCGGTCGGTGGGTGGTCGGTCAGGTGACGCACGTCGCCGGTGAAGCGTTCGACGACCCGGGCCCCCAGCTGGTAGCGGGACGCGTCCGACACGACCCGGGTCTCCGGCTCGTGGCCGATCCGCAGGCCGTGGTCGATCAGCAGCCCGGCGGCGTAGGCGTGATAGGTCGCGACCGTCGGCTCGAGCACCTCCTCCGCCTCGTCGGGGTCGAGTGGCGGTGCGGACGGCGACGTGTCTCCCAGCAGCCCGGCGTGGTCGAGGGCGGAGTGGATCCGGTGCCGGAGCTCGGCGGCAGCCTTGGTCGTGAAGGTGAGGCCGAGAACCTGTTCGGGCCGGACCTGGCGGGTGGCGACGAGATAGACGACGCGCGCGGCCATCAGCGAGGTCTTGCCGGAGCCCGCGCCGGCGATCACGACGGCCGGTTCGAGGGGGGCGGTGATGGCCGCCCACTGCTGGGGGCTGTGCTCGAAGTCGAGGCCCATCAGCCGTGCCAGCTCGGCAGGCGTGTCGATCCGCATCGTGGTCGTTGTCACTGGACGGTCACCGACCCGGCGCCCTTGACCGGACAGAGCGAGACGAACGCGCACTCGCGGCAGTGGGGACCGGCCACGGCCGGGAAGTTCTCGGAGCGCAGGTAGGACGCGGCGCGCAGCATCTCGCCGCGCAACAGCTCGCGCCGGGGGTCGTCGTCGTGCTGGGGGTCCTGCGCCTGCACCTTGGCGGTGTCGCCGCCGTCGAGCAGGCCGAGCTGGACCAGCTCGGCGCCGCCGGACCGCGTCTCGGTGGTGGCCTCTCGGAAGGCGCCCTCCTCCACGGCGTACTGGTAGAGCCCGAGCTGGCGGTCGCCGGCCACCGCGGGGCCTGACGGGGCGGTGCGAGCCGTCTTGAGGTCCACGACCACGACGTCACCGTCGGCGTCGATCTCGAGCCGGTCGGCGTAGCCGTCGAGCCGGACCCGCTCGCCGCCGTGGAGGACGATCTCGGCGCTGAAGCCCTGCTCGAGCCCGATCAGCTCGCGTGGGTTGCCGGCGTGCCACGCGAGGAAACGGGCCAGGGCGGCTCGCAGACGATCGTGCTCACGGAGCTTGGACCACGGCGTGCGGAAGGCCAACCGGTCCCAGACCCGGTCGACCTCCGTCATCAGCGTGTCGAGATCGGGCGCCAGATCGCCCGCTGCCACCCGCTGGGCGAGGGAGTGGACGATCTGACCGAGGTTGGCCGACTGGTGGGCGACTGCCACGCCTCCCGCCTCGCTGCGCAGGAACCAATGGGTCGGGCACGTCGCCACGGAGTCGAGCAGGCTGGCCGACACCGGGACCGGTCGCTCCGGGTCCCGGACCGGGTGGGCGGCACGGGACGCGGCACGGGTGCCCCACCAGGAGGCCGGGTCGGCCTGGGGCACGAGCGCCCGGCTTCCCTGGGTCTCGCGGGAGAGGCGAGCGAGCCGCTGCGCGGCGGCGACGCGGAGCGGCTCCGCCGACTCCGGGTCGGCGAGGGTACGCCGGAGTCCCGCCACCAGTCCGGCCAACGAGAGCGGCCGCGTCGGGCGGCCGTCGACGTGGGTCGTCGTGACGCCGAGCTCGTCGAGGAACCGCGAGGGCTGCTCGCCCTCGTCGTCGGCCGAGCGGACGGCGGTCACCACCAGCCGGGACCGGGCGCGCGTCGAGGCGACGTAGAAGAGTCGGCGTTCTTCCTTGAGCAGCTCGCGCGTGGTGACCGGTTCGACCAGCAGGCCCCGGCCACGGTCACTGTCGATCCGGTCGGAGCGCAGCAGCGTCGAGCGGCGGCGCAGGTCGGGCCAGCTCTCCTGCTGCACGTGGGCCACCACCACCAGCTCCCACTCCAGGCCCTTGGACCGGTGGGCGGTGAGGAGGCGTACGGCGGAGCCACGGACGCCTCGGTCGGCCAGAGTGTCGGCCGGGATCTGCTGGGCCAGGAGGCTGTCGAGGAACTCCCGCACGCCGAGGTGGTCGGTGCGCTCCTCGGCGCGGGCGGCGGTCTCGAAGAGTGCGCAGAGTGCGTCGAGGTCGCGGTGTGCGCGTCGCGCGGCGCCTCCACCGAGGTCGACCGACCGCCGCAGCCGGCGCGGCCAGGAGGTGCCGTCCCAGAGGTCCCACAAGACCTCTTCGGCCGGCGCGCCCACCGCGAGCTTGTCGGAGGCGGCGCGGAGCAACCCCGCCAGCGCTCGGGCGCCGTCGGCCTCGGGGCCTTCCACTCCGTCGAGGAACCCGCGCTCCACCACGGCTCGGCGCAGCAGGTCGCGCGAGGGAGCCGGTGGGCGCTCCTCCTCGGCGGCCGCTTCCTTGTCGCGCTGGCGCAGCCGGCGCAGCAGCACGCGTACGTCGCCGGCATCGAGGCCGCCCAGCGGCGAGAGCAGCAGCCCCTCAGCCCGAGCGGCGTCGACGTGGTCGACGGACTCGGCGTCGGTGTCGTCGAGGTGGAGGACGGCGCGCAGCGCATCGAGCAGCGGCCGGACCGCCGGGTCGCGGACGAGCGGCAGGTCGTCGCTGGCCACCTCGACCGGGACGCCGGCTGCCGCCAGCGCCCGCCGGAGGGGCGGGATCTGGTTCTGCCCGGACCGGACCAGCACGGCCATCTCGGACCAGTCGAGACCGTCCTCGAGGTGGGCGCGGCGCAGCAGGTCGGCGAGGTGCTCGGCCTCGGCCCGGTCGGTGTCGAAGGTGCGGACCTCGACCCTGCCCTGGCCGCGACCGGATTCCTCGGCGACCGGGTGGGCGAACGCGGCCACCGTGGCGGCGTCGAAGCCGGTGTGGCCGATTCGCGCCGACACCCGGGCGGCGGCGAGCGCGAGGTGGGGGCCGAACCGTCGGGTGTGGCGCAGGACCACGACCTCAGCGCGTTCTCCGGTCGCGGTCGGGAACGCTGCCGGGAACTGCTGGATGCCGCGGACCTCGGCGCCGCGGAAGCCGTAGATCGACTGGTGGGGATCACCCACGACCACGAGGTTGCCGCCGTCGCCGGCGAGCGCCTGGAGCAGCGCGACCTGGCCGGGATCGGTGTCCTGGTATTCGTCCACGAAGACGTGGCGATAGCGACGTCGCAGCTCGTCGCGGTGGGCGGTTGCCTCGATGACGGCCCGCCGGATCAGGTCGGCGTAGTCGGTCGCCCCCAGGTTGTCGAGGACCGTGAGGTACTGGTCGAGGAACAGCCCGGCGGCGAGGAACTCGGGCAGGTCGTGGTCCTCCCCCAGCGCGCGCAGCTGGGCGCCGTCGAGCTGCTTCTCGCGGGCCCGGCTGAGCACGGCCTGCACCTCCCGCACGAACCCGTGGGTGCCGACCGCGCGCTGCAGCGCCTCTGGCCACGTCACCGCCTCAGGCGACTCGGTGAGCAGCTCGCGCAGCACCACGTCGGCCTCCGGCGCGGACAGCAGCCGCAGGGGCGCGTCGTAGAGGCCGGTGGGGCTGTAGGAGCGGATCAGGCCGTAGGCGAACGAGTGGAACGTCGAGCACAGCGCGGCACCCGTGGTGCGGCCGATGCGAGCGGTGACGCGGTCGCGCAGCTGCTCGGCCGCCTTGCGGGAGAAGGTGAGCGCCAGCACCGACGCGGGATCGGCCCCCTCCTCGATCCGGCGGGCGATCGCCTCGACGAGCGTCGTGGTCTTGCCGGTGCCGGGACCGGCCAGGACCAGCAGCGGGCCGCTCGTGTGGTCGACGACGGCCTGCTGGTCGGAGTCGAGCGTCAGCGGCTCCGCAGCGGGCCGGTGCTCGCTCACCAGGCGGTACGTCGTCATGGGTCCACCCCATCATGAGGGGCCGACACAGCGGTACGGGCGCGCTCAGGCCTCGTCGTCCACCCACCCGGCCGCCACGAACGCGGTACGGGTGCTCGCGTATCCGAGCCCGCGGTAGGCCTCGAACTCGAGGTCGCCGAACTTCTGGCGCAACGTCGACGAGCGCGGGAAGTCGGCGTTGACCAGACCGAAGGACTGGACGTTCGGCGGCAGGACCGACCACCAGTCCGTCTCCTCGGCGTCCTCCTCCGGTGGTCCGGTGCGGACCGCCTTGACCACCACGACGTCGAGCCCGCCTCCTTCGTAGCGGCGCATCCACGGCGGCTGGTCCTCGTAGCGGACCCGGCGCAGGTCGATGTTGAGGTCGGCGCGGACCACGCCGATGGCGTCGCCGACGGCCGACCAGGTGTCGACCGGGTCGTTGCTGGCGTCGAGGATCAGCACCCGGCCGCCGGTCCCCCGTGACGCGCAGTGGCGCACGCACTCGACCAGCCCGGTGTTGTCGAGGTGACCGCCGTCGCTGACGTAGATCCAGCGGAAGTCGGCCGACGTCCTGCCCACCCCCTCCAGCGCCACCTGCCACAGGCCCGGCTTGGCAGTCATCCAGAGGAACCTCGGCCCCTGCGGCGGCACCTGCGACTTGCTCGTCGTGTGCATCGGGTTGCGCACCCAGGCGCCCACCCGCGCGTTGAAGAGGGCCAGCAGCAACCGGTACGGCGCCATCTGGGTGCCGTACCGCCCCATGAGCGGTGACACGGCGGCGCCACTGATGGCCACCGACGCCATCACCGAGACCCGACCCGGCCCGGCGAAGTCCTCGTAGGCGGCGGTGTCGACGCTGACCCGGCGGCCCTCCTCGCGGTGGACCTCGACGGTCGACTGGCCGAACACGAGCGGGAAGCCGCCCCGCATCGTCGGCGACTCGTTGGCGGCGCGGGAGTTGAGGGTCGCGACGACGTGGAGCCGTGGTCCGTCGTCGGGGCCGCCGTCCGGGGGGCGGAGCGCGGAGTACCGGTAGACGGCGCCCGGCGCGAGCTCGTCGGCGCGCCCGGTCGGCGGTGAGCCACCGGGCTCCTCCGCCTCGTCGTCGACCCCGACCGCGAAGGCGTCGCTGATGCGGGACCGGTAGAAGCCGTGCAGCGACGTCGCGTTGGCGTCGACGAGGGCGCCGAGGACGCAGGCGCCCACGGTCAGCAGGGTCGCCCAGACCAGGTGGGTGGCGCTCATGTCGACCAGGAAGCCATAGGTCCACAGCAGGAGCAGGTAGATCGACACCACCAGCACGATCACCAGCGGCAGCCAGGTCAGCAGGAACCGTTTGACCCGGCTCCACCACGTGGCAGCTGCGGCCGCCTCCGGGCTCGGCCCCATCCGGAGCAGGACGGCGACGAGGGCGAGCAGCGCCCCGACGCCCACGACCTGGCCGGGCAGGGAGTCGTCGGTGGCGATGTCGCGGACCGTCTCGGGATCGGTGCCGACGACGTCCAGGGTGACCGGGTCGGCGGTACGGGTGACCGTGACCTCGCGGCCGCACGCGCCGGCCGAGGCCTCCTGCTCGGTCCCGGGCTGAGCCGCGCCAGCCGGTCGGCGTCCGCGACCGCCGCCTCGAGGTCCTCGTCGAAGGCATCGGCACACCGTTCGTCGGTGGCGAAGCGACGGCCGCCGTGATCGCAGCGGCACCGAGCGTGGTCGGCTGGTTGTGGGTGGCCAGGTGGGTCAGCCCCGACACCGCCGCCGGGATCCCGAAGCACCAGAGCAGCCAGCCCAGGCCACCGAAGACCAGGGCGGTGCGCCAGCGCGACGTCCGGTCGAGCCGGGTGAGGGCCTTCTCGTGGACGGTCTGCCGCTCGGCGGGGTCCAGCGGCGCGTCGAACGCCGCGGTCGCGTGCCACCCCCGCACCGTCAGGACCACGATGCCGATCAGGCAGAGCAGGGGGATCCCGAGCACCGGCCACCAGTCCCACCAGTCGTGCCACGTCGGCGCGAGGTCGAGCAGCTCGTCGCCGCTGCCCACGCGGTCGTCTCCCAGCAGCCCGACCGAGACCGCGATGAGCGCGGACAGCCACGCGACGACGCGCAGCGTGAGCCCCACGATGAGCAGGTTGACGACGGCTCCCATCAGCAGCGAGACGATGCCGTCGCGGGTGCGCCAGGTGGGCTCGAACAGGTAGCGGGTGTGACGGCGCAGCCGTTCCAGCTCGGGCGAGCCGGTGGCGTAGGCCGTCCGCCAGTCGCTGGGCTTCGATCGCAGGCCGCCGTCGACGCGGAACGTACGACGCAGGGCGAGCGCCGCCGCGACGTAGCTGCCGCCGCTGACCGCGAAGACGTGGGGCTCGTCGCTGCGGCTCGGCGACGCGCAGCGGGTCGGCGGCGTCCTGCACGGCCTGGTGGCCCCCGAGGACGAAGGCGGCGGCGCGGATGCCGCCACCGGAGGCGCCGATCGCCAGCAGCCGCGGATCCGTGCGCGATCGTCATCCGGGCGTCCGGCGGATCGCGCCTCCGGGCGCGCCTCCGCCGGCTGGATCGGCATCGACCGAGCCCTGCCTGCTCCACTCGAGGCACAGCAGGGCGACGCCCTCGACCAGGGCGCCGAGCGTGGCCGCGACGCCCCAGCCCCACTCGCCGTACGCCGCGACGGCGAACGCGGCCGCCACGGCCACGCGACCACGCCGGCCCGCAGCGCCCAGAGCCTGTGCAGCGGGCCACGGTCGTCGGTGCCGGCGGCGCGGACCAGGCCCGGTGCTCGGCGGCGAGGACCAGGCAGACCAGCTGGGTCGCGACCAGCAGCAGCACCAGGACCAGGATGCTCCGGCTCCACAGCTCGGGCTCGTCCAGCTCGTCGGACGTCGTGATCGCGCCGACGACGTTGAGGACGGCGATCAGTGATCAGCACGGCCGCCGGGAAGGCCGCGGCGCGGGCGACGCCGTGCGCCACGCTCGACTCGGCGCCGGCGGCCGAGGACACCTCCCGGTCGTGGGTGTCCACGCGCTCGATGCGGACCGTCGGGGCCGCACCCGCGGGCTGCCCGCCGGGAGGCTCTGCTGCGGAGTCTTCGAACCCGAGGGGTCCACGTCATCCCCGTTCCGACCCAGCGGCCGGGCGGCCGCCCTCCGATGGTGCCGAGCGCAGGGCCCGGCCACAAGGGTTTGCACCGGCCGACAAATCGCCTAGGGTGGGTGCCGAGGAGGTCACATGACCGAGTCGAACGACAAGACCGAACCCGTCCTGCTGCTCGAGAGGGCGCTCGACCAGGCCCACGCGGCGATCCAGGGGGTGCGCGACGAAGAGCTCGGCCAGCCGACTCCCTGCACGGGATGGGACGTCGGGCAGCTGGTGGCCCACCTCGCAGTGGGTCCGCGCAACCTGCTCGACATGGCCCGCGGCGGCTCACCCGACTGGTCGGCCGTCCCCGACCGGGTCGACGACCCGGCCGGGACGTTCCGCGCCGGTGCCGACGAGCTGCTGGCCCACTGGCGCGACACCGATCCCGCCGAGCGGGAGGGCATGGACTGGCAGATCGCCGAGTTCGCCGCCCACACCTGGGACGTCGTCGACCGCGACCGGGCAGACACCCGAGCTCGACGGCGAGGTCGCCGAGCGCGGGCTGGCGTTCATGTCGGCCGTGCTCAAGCCCGAGATGCGCGGCGACGTGTTCGCGCCCGAGCAGCCCGGCCCCCGCCAACGCCACGCCCCACGAGCGGCTGGCCGCCTTCGCCGGCCGCGACGTACGGGCTGCAGGGACCCCCGGCTAGCCGACTCAGCCCAGGTCGACGATGGCGGCCACCGGGCCGCCTCCGTCCGGCCCCTGGTGTGCGGCGGAGACCGACGACGAAGACGGCCGGGTCTCCCGTGACGGCGGCCGTCACGCCGCCGACGCACGCCTTGATCTGGCGGTGCCAGTGGACGTCGGAGTCGTCGAGCATGGCGTTACGACGTCCGCGCACCTCGCCGTCCTGCGACACCTCGCACTTGAGGAAGACGTTGACCAGCTTGCCGTCGAGGTCGGCGGTCCGGGGCCGCTCGGGCAGGTCGAGCCCGGCGTCGCGGATGGCGTCCCAGATGCCGTCCTGGTCGAGGGCGTCGTCCATGACCGAGTGGCCGATCCGGTAGCGGCCGCCGACGCCGGTGGCGTTGCCGACCACGACGACCTGCGCCTGGTCGAGCTCGACACCCGACGAGCACGACGCGACGGCGGAGAACAGCGACCGGTCGTGCATCACGTCCTCGTCACTGGGCATGTCGATCTCGCCGAGAGCGACGGCGATGCCGAGCGCCGTACACCCGTTGGAGAGGTCCATCGACTCGTGGGTGTGCTCGGTCCACACCGTCTTTCCGCGCGACTTGGCGTCGCGGATGGTGTGGATGGTGAGCAGCGGGGTCTTGGTCTGGACGTAGTGGACGTCGGCCGGGTCGTCGATGCCGGCCCGCTCCATCGCCACCTTCACGGCGTCGGCCACCTTGCTGACCATCGCGGTGCGTCCGATGTCCTCGGGGAGCAGCTGCTCACTCATCGCGAAGCCGACGGTGAGCCGCAGGTCGTCGGTGGGCTCCGCGTCGGTCGTGGCGAAGATCGTGGCGTGCGGGCTGAGCACGCCGTCGGTGCCGCCGGACCACACGATCGGCACCTGCTTGACCTGCTCGGGGTCGGCACCGTGGGCGACCAGGGCCTCGCGGAAGGCGCGGTCGGCGATGATCCGGGTGTAGTCGTTGACGCCGCCGTTGCCCTCGGTCTTGCCGATGATCGCGATGACGCGGTCGGCTGCCATCACCCCCTCGTCGAGCAGGGCGGTCAGCTCCGAGGCGTCGGCGACGGAGTGGATCGGGACCTTGCGGACCTCGATGGCGCTGGGCATGTGAGTTCCTTTCGCGGGTGGTCAGTGGGGTACGACGACGGTGCCGGAACGTCCCGCGACGGCGTCGAGGATCTGGGACAGCTCGGTGATCGCGGCGTGGGTGCCGCCCTGCTCGACGAACCGGCAGGCGGCCTCGACCTTGGGACCCATCGATCCGCTGGCGAAGTGCCCACCGGCCAGGTGCTCCCGCATCCGGTCGACGGTGACCCGGCCGAGCGGCTCGGCGTCGGGCGTGCCGAAGCGGAGCACCGCGTGGGGTACGTCGGTCGCGACCACGAGGACGTCGGCGTCGACGGTGAGCCCGAGCAGTGCCGCAGCGAGGTCCTTGTCGATCACGGCCTCGACGCCGCGCAGCACGCCGTCCTCGCGCACGGTCGGGACACCGCCGCCGCCGCCTGCGACCACGACGTACCCGGCCTCGACCAGCGTCCGCACGGCAGGGCCGTCGATCACCTCGAGCGGCTCGGGTGAGCCGACGACCCGCCGCCAGCCCTTCTCGCCCCGGTCCTCCCACGTCTCACCGTGCCTGATCAGCCGCCGGGCCTCAGCCTCGGGCAGGTAGCGGCCGATCGGCTTGGTGGGCTTCGAGAGGCCGGGGTCGTCCGGTGCGACGAGCGTGCGGGTCACGATCGTGGCGCTGGGCCGCTCGAGGCCGCGGGCGGTGAGCTCGTTGTCGAGGGCGTTCATGAGGGTGAAGCCGAGCGTCGCCTGGGTCGACGCGCCGCACCAGTCCAGCGGCACGGGCGGTACGACGGCGGCAGCGATCTCGTTCTTCACCAGCAGGTTGCCGACCTGGGGGCCGTTGCCGTGGGTCACGACGACGTCGCTGCCGGCCTCGATCAGCTCGGCGACGGCGCGCATGGCGACCACGGCTGCGGCCTGCTGGTCCTCGACCCGGGCACGCCCCTCCGCGCTGGTCATGGCGTTGCCGCCGAGCGCGAGCAGGACCCTCATCCCCCGAACCTAGTGAAGGCCGCCTGAGTCGACACCGTCAGAGTCGGCCAAGGGCCCCCGGCATTGCTGTCAACCTTTGCCGAACGTCACCAGAACCATCGGAACCCGGCGGTGCCGGGTCCGAAGCTCCTGACCAGGCGATGGCAGGCCGCACCGGTCAGTGCGGCCGGCCGGCCGACCTCCTCGCCGCCCTCGAGGATCTCGAACTCCTCGACGGCGACCGGCAGGAACTCCGGGTCGAAGCGCACCCACAGGAAGAAGTCACGGATCCGGCGAAATGCGTAGTAGGCGATGTCGTTGTCGAGCCGCGGCCTTCCGTGCAGACGGATCTCGTACTCGACGACCAGCGACTCACCGAGGCCGATCGGCACGTCGGTGAGCAGCTCGACGGCGGAGACGTGGTGGACGCGGTCGTGGTGCACCTGTCCCAGCCGGCAGCCTGCGATCGGCTCCAGCTCCGGCGGCGCCTCGTTCGACCCGTCCGTGGTGTGCACCAGGGCGGCACGTCGCGCGCCCTCGACGATGGCGCGCCACGCCATGGTCACCCGCAGTCGCCGGGCACGGCCCTCTCCGTCGAGATCCAGGGTGAAGAACACCCGGTCGTCGACGAACTCGTCGTGGGCGGTCTTGAACCCGACCGCTGCCAGCGCCGCCGTCGCCGCGTCGCCGTCCGCCTCGACGATCGCCTCGACCGAAGCCTCGCGCGGCAACGGCCCCGGACGCCGGGCCGGGCGCAACCGGTCCGAGAGCTCCCCGGGCTCGAGTCCGAGCACCTCCTCCAGCACGCGCACCGCGTCGAGCGACGCCTTGCGCTCCGGCTCGCTGCGCCCCGAGCGCCAGTAGCTCAGCGTGGCGATGCTCACCGGCGTCGCGAGCTCCGCCAGGCGGCGGTGCAGGTGGCTGAGCGTGACGTCCTTCTCGCGCACCGCAGCAGCGAAAATGGCCGCGAAGCTGTCTGCGTGGTCGTGCATGTGTTCCCCCCATGGACGCGCGACCTGCCCCCTTAACAGATCCAGCCGTCCGGTATGTGAACGACGGGTCACTAGGTTTGGTTACTGGTGGCCGGAGGTTCGGGGGGAATCTCCGGCCCCTTCACGTCCAGGGGTCCGTGACCGCACCGTTCCCCTGTCCAGCAGCGGTCTCGCACACGCTCGTTCCTGCCGTCGGCGGAGCCGTGCCCGGACGCGCGTCGGTGCCATATCTCTGCAGGCTGACTCGATTCAGTTTTCTTATCGCGCTATGTTGAAGAGAATTGACGCTGCGGGAGGCTCGCATGGATCTGGACCGCGTCGCGACGACCAATCGTGACCGCGCTGCGACTCCGTCGCGGCCCGGACGCGCCGGACGCGTGGCCGGCTGGGTCGACGACCGGCTCGGCGTGGCCGCGGCGGCCAAGAAGAACCTGCGCAAGGTCTTCCCGGACCACTGGTCCTTCATGCTGGGCGAGATCGCGCTGTGGAGCTTCGTCGTCCTGCTGCTCACAGGCACCTTCCTGACGCTTTGGTACAAGCCCTCCATGGGCGAGATCACCTACACGGGCAGCTACGACCAGCTCCGTGGCATCCACATGTCCGAGGCCTACGCCTCGACCCTGGACATCTCGTTCGACGTCCGCGGCGGGCTGCTGATGCGGCAGATGCACCACTGGGCGGCGATGATCTTCATCGCGGGCATGATGATCCACCTGCTGCGGGTGTTCTTCACCGGGGCCTTCCGCAAGCCGCGCGAGCTGAACTGGGTGATCGGGTGCCTGTTGCTCCTGCTCGGGACCCTGGAGGGCTTCACCGGGTACTCCTTGCCCGACGACCTGCTCTCCGGGACCGGACTGCGCGCTGCTGACGGCTTCGTGAAGGCGGTGCCTGTCCTCGGCACGTACGTTTCCTTCTTCATGTTCGGCGGCGAGTTCCCCGGTGACGTGATCATCCCCCGCCTCTACGTGGCCCACGTGCTGCTCATCCCGGGACTCCTGCTGGGCCTGATCGCCGCCCACATGCTGTTGCTCGTCTACCACAAGCACACGCAGTGGCCGGGCCCGGGACGCACCGAGCAGAACGTGGTCGGCTACCCGATGCTGCCGGTGTACGCGGCCAAGGCCGGCGGCTTCTTCTTCATCGTCTTCGGCATGGTCGCCTTCATGGGTGCCCTGCTGTCGATCAACCCGGTGTGGAAGTACGGGCCCTACGACCCGTCGAAGGTGACCGCCGGGTCTCAGCCTGACTGGTACATGGGCATGCCGGACGGGGCACTGCGCATCTTCCCCGGGTGGGAGTCGCAGTTCGCGGGTGTGACCCTGAGCTGGAACGTCTTCCTGCCCATCATCGTGCTCCCCGGCGTGCTGTTCACGGTGCTGCTCATGCTCCCGTTCATCGAGGCCTGGATCAGCGGAGACAAGCGCGAGCATCACCTCCTCGAACGTCCGCGCAACGCCCCGGCCAGGACGGCGACGATGGTCGCGCTGATGACGTTCTACGGCCTGCTCTGGGCTGCTGCCGGCAACGACATCATCGCCATCACGTTCGACCTGAGCATCAACCAGATCACCTACTTCATGCGGGTGGCCGTGTTCGTCGGCCCCGTCCTCGCGTTCTGGATCACTCGACGTTGGTGCATCTCGTTGCAGCGACACGACTACGAGCAGCTCCTCCACGGCTACGAGACCGGCGTCATCATGCGGTCGCCCGACGGCGGCTACACCGAACGGCACGCCCCGCTGGACGACGCCCGTGCTTACACGCTCACCGCACGCGACCGGGACCCGATCCCGAACGGCGGCGACGACGCCCACGACGAGAACGGCATTCCGCACCGAGCGCCGGCGGAACGGATTCGCCGACGGCTGCGCGAGTTCGCCTACGCGGACAACGTCTCAGGACCGACCCGCGCGAGAGCTCCCCGCCGCTGAGGAACAGCCGCCGTCACCGCTGGGCGTCGACGTAGCCGACGACCCGTTGGAAGAGCGTGGTGGCCCGACGCAGGTCCGGTGACGGCGGTGACGGCTCGTCCGCCAGCCGCGCCCGCAACGTCTCGGCCTGGTCGGGCCAGACGGTCGCGACCGTCTCGAGGCAGGTCCGGGCGGCACTGCGTACGACGCGAGGATCCAGGCTCCACACCGTCTCGAACTCACGGTCGTCCTCGGCCAGGCTGTCCTGCCCGGGACGCTCCCAGCCGGCGAGGCACGCGGGGTGATCGGCGCTGTCGCAGACCAGCACCCATTCGCGCAGCAGTGGCGTCTTCGGCGTGAGCGGAACGAGGTGCAGCACGTCGTCAGGCGCCGCGGGGTCGGTGAAGTCGGCGAACACGGCCGCGAAGTCCGCGGTGGCCGCCAGGTCGCGCCACCGGCTCTCGGACCGGCGGTAGTAGGACTCGCGCTGGAACGTGGCGAAGAGCACGGCGGATCCGGCCCGGGCGACGTACTCGTCCTCCAGGGCGCGCGTGAGTGCCAGCAGCGTGGGCTTCGAGAGCCGCTGCGGTGCCAGCTCGGGGTAGCGCTCCCGCAGGTCGGCGAAGACCGACGGTGCCGCGGGCCGGTGGGAGGTCGCCCGGTTGACCGCCGCCTCCAGGGTCAGCCCGGTCGCCCGGTGGCCCTGGATGGCGCGGACGGTGGCCACCGCGCTCGCGTCGTAGCGCCGGTGGCCCCGGGTCCTCGGCAGGGCGCGCGGCTGCCCGTACCGCGCCTCCCAGGTGCGCAGCGTCGCCTGCGGGACGCCGGTTCGACGCGACAGCTCGCCGATCGAGAACTGGTCGGCGTCGTCCACGCGGCCAAGGCTAGTGGTCACGAGACAGGCTGCCGTCGAACGGACAGCCTGCGCGCCGACCCCGCTACGAGGCGAACGCCGGCATCACCTTGTCGTGGACGAGCTGCAGCTGGGCGTTGATGTCCGGTACTCCCTCGAGCTCGCGGCCCATCAGCGCCTTGACCAGCGCGGCGTCCGTGATCGCCAGGATCATGTGGTTGATCCCGCTCGGCTCGATCTGGTCCTTGATCTTGGCCACGCACTCCTCGGGAGTCCCGGCGACCGAGAGCCGCTCGGCCAGGTCGGGCGAGGTGAGCTCGATGCCCTTCGCCATGTCACCGGCGCCGATCGCGGCGATGATCGGCGCGACCTCCTCGGGGTCCACCCCGTTGCGTTGCAGCTGCTCGTGCGGCATGGAGGAGGCGTAGAGCCCGACCATGCTGCGGGCGGCGTCCTTGGCCACCGCGGAGTCCTCGGCGACCGAGAAGACGATCCACGACCCCAGGTCGAGGTCCTGGACGTTCTTGCCGGCCCGCTCCGCACCGATGGTGCAGTGCTCCATCATGTAGTCGTAGGCCTCGCGGGTGTAGCTGAGCGCGTGGTGGCACCCGTCGGAGAACTCGGTCGCTGCCTCGAACGACTTCGGTCCGCGCATCGCTCCCATCTTGACCGGCAGCCGCTCCTGGACGGGGCGGGCGAAGGTGAACAGGCCGTCGTACTTGAAGAACTCGCCGTCGAAGGTGATCACGCCGTCGTCGAGCAGGGTGCGGATGACCTGCACCGACTCCTTCACCCGGGAGAGCGGCTTCGTCTTGGCCCAGTCGATGTGGTACTGCGCCAGCAGCCCGAAGTTGCCGCTCGAGACCGCGACCTCGGCCCGACCGTCGGTCAGCTCGTCCAGCGTGGCGGCCGCCTGCGCGATCAGGGTCGGCTCCCGCAGGCACACCCCGGAGATGCTCGGCCCGAGCCGGACCTGCTTCGTCGAGGCGGCGGCCGCGGCGAAGAGCAGCCACAGGTCCTTGTGCCAGGTCTCGTCCGCCGCGTAGACGGCGTAGAACCCGAGCTCGTCGGCCTTCCTGATCGACGCCAACGACTCGGTCAGCGGGTAGTCCGGCAGCATCGCGTAGCTGAATCTCATGGTGTGACTCCTTCTCGTTGGGACGATCCGGGGACGGCGTCGCCCGAGATCGCCTCACTGCGCTCGTACGGACGGGCGACGAGCATGTAGACGGCGCCGACCCCGGCACCGACCGCCGCCGACAGGGCGACCAGCCAGTTGTCGTACCAGGGCGCGTCCGGGGTCCTCGGCCACGCCATGTTGACCATCGCGAAGACGCCGTAGCCGAGGGCCAGCACGTTGACGAGCATGCCCCAGCGGCCGAGCGTGAAGCTGCCGCTCGGTACCCAGCCCTTCAGCCGGGCGCGCAGCGCCGCGAACGTGACCATGTGGAAGCCGAGGTAGATGCCCAGGGTGGCGAACGAGATGATCGAGGTGAGGGCCTTGGTCGAGACGACCGAGCCGAGGACGATCACCGCGGGCACGATCGCGGCGACCAGCATCGCGTAGGGCGGGACGTGGCGGTGCGGCAGGAAGTACCGGAACAGCGACGACCCCATGATCATGTCGTCGCGGGCGTAGGAGTACATCAGCCGGCTGGCCGCGGCCATCAGGCTGAGCGCGCACGAGAGGAACGACAGCATCACGACGACCAGCACGACCTTGGTGCCGCCCTCGCCGAACGCGTTGTGCAGGATGGTGGTGACCGGGTCGGCGTCGGTCCCGTCGATGACCGCGGCGTAGTTGGAGACGGCCAGCAGCAGCGACAGGCAGACGAAGATCGCCGCGGCGCCGCCGACGTAGATCGTCATCCGCATCGCCTTGGGGATCTGCCGGGTCGGGTCGGGCACCTCCTCCGCGACGTCGCCGCACGCCTCGAAGCCGTAGTACTGGTAGATGCCGATCAGGGCCGCGGCGAGGAACGCCGACAGGTAGCCGCCGCTGTGGCCGACCACGCCCTCGGTGTCGAAGAGCACCGACAGGTTGTGGTGGCGCTCGGTGAGCAGCAGCCAGGTCCCCACCACGATGGCGCCGATCAGCTCCGCGCTGAAACCGATGATCGCGGCCATGGCCAGCCACCGGGTGCCCATCAGGTTGATCGCCAGCGCCAGCGCCAGCAGGATCAAGGCGCAGGTGATCGTCGACGAGGTGCCGGGCGTGAAGCCGAGCAGCTGGGCGAGGAACGGGCCCGAGCCGTAGACCACGCCGGCGATGGTGGTGAGCAGCGCGACCAGGTAGACCCAGCCGGTCATCCAGGCCCACTTGCGCCCCCACAGCCGGCGAGACCAGGGATAGACCCCGCCGGCGACCGGGAACTGCGAGACGACCTCGCCGAAGACGAGAGCGACGAGCAGCTGACCGATACCGACGATCACGAGCCACCAGATCATCGGCGGACCGCCGGTGATCAGGCCCACCGCGAACAGGGTGTAGATGCCGACGACCGGGGACAGGTAGGTGAAGCCCAGCGCGAAGTTGGCCCACGGGCTCATCTCCCGCCGGAACTCGGACCGGTAGCCCAGCGATGCCAGGGCCGCGGCATCGGCGTCGTGCTCGTGGTGGTGGTGCGACTCCTGGCCGCGCTGGTCCTGGCTCATTCCCGACCGTCCTCCTGGTCGACCTCCGCGAGCAGCTCCGAGCCGGTGATCACGTGGTGGGCGAAGTGCCGGTGCATCCACTCCAGGTGCTGGTGCCGGCTGTTCATGATCCGCAGGCTGTCCCAGTTGGGGAACTCCTGCTGCAGCACCCAGCGCTCCATCAGCCGCGGGTCGACCTCGTAGACGTGCTCGTGGGTCGTGACGGCGACGTCGCTGACGCGCTGGGCCTCCGGTGGGGTCACCTGCTCGGCGTACCGGTAGCCGATGCGGTCGTCATCGGACGTGCTCATGGCTGCGGGTCTCCTTCGTAGGCACGGTCGAGGAGGTACTTGCCGGGGTTCATGATGTTGTTCGGGTCGAGGGTTCGCTTGATGTCGAGCATCAGGTCGAAGCCGCGGCCGAGCTCCTCCGGCACCAGGTCGACCTCCCCCTCCCGGCACGAGCCGTGGCAGGCGCTGATCGAGCCGCCGTGGGCCAGCGCCACCGCGGCGATGTCCCGCTTCGCCTTGACGTACAGCTCCCACGCGCGGTCGTCGAGCTGCTGCTCCCAGATGCCGACGTCGATCTCGGTCAGGTAGTCCACCCCGGTGTCGGCGGAGGTGTAGGCGAACATCCCCCAGTCGTCGAAGACGTCGGTACGCCGGCGCAGGTCGGCGACGATCTCGTGCCAGGCCTTGGTGACGCTCGGCACGTTCGTGTAGTTGATCGCGGCGTCCTCGCAGTGCCAGCTCATCGGCACCACCTGGCCGTCCTTGGTCCGCCCGTGCAACGGCGTGGCATAGCGGTCGTGCCGCGCCGCCCAGTCGCCCTCCGAGATCTCGTCCCCGAGGTAGCGGGCACCGTGCTCCTTCGCGATCCGGAAGAGCCGCTTCCCGGCGGGCCGGACCTCGTCCTCGTAGCCGTACATCACCGCGCACACGAGCGCCCGGACGTCGTTCGGCTGCGGGATGTAGGCCTCGTCGTCACGGCGCAGGTAGGCGACCTTGTGCTCGTCGAAGAGCACGGCACCGGCGAAGGTCGCGACCCCGGCGCGGGCGAGGGCGCCGACGCAGCGGTAGGCGTCGTCGTAGTTGTCGAAGGACCAGAACGGCGACAGCTCGGCCTCCGGCTTCGGGTAGAGCTTGAGGGTCGCCTCGGTCGCGATCCCGAGCGTCCCCTGGTGTCCCATCAGCAGGTGCTTGAGCTGGTAGCCGCTGGAGGACTTGCTGATCTTGCGGCCGATCCCGTCGCCGACGTGCATCACCTCGCCGGTGGGCAGGACGAAGTCGAAGCTGAGCACGAGGTCACGCGTGTGCCCGTAGCGCGCCCCGATGAGGGACCAGCCGCTCGTGCCGATCCGGCCCCCCACCAGCGAGCACGGGTAGGACGCGGGGTCGTCGGGGTAGAAGAGGCCGTGGGGGCCCAGCACCTCGTTGAGCTTGAGCATGTTGATGCCGGTGCCGACGGTCACGGTGCGGTTCTCCAGGTCGAGCGCCTTGACCTGGTTCATCCGCTTGACGTCGACGACGATGCCGCCGCGCAGCGGCACCGCCCCGTCGGTGAGACCGGTGCCTCCGTCGCGGGGAACCACCGGGATCCGCAGGTCGTTGGCGATCCGCACGACCCCGGCGACCTCCTCGGTGGTCGTCGGCAGGACGGCGAGGTCGGGCAGCCGCTCGGCCCACCGGTGCACCGGGAACGGCGCGGGCACGCGTGCGCGGTTGTAGCGATCCGGCTTGGACGTCAGGATCTGCTCGTCGCGCAGCACCGTGCGCAGGGCGGTGACGACCTCGTCGAGCCGATCGGCGGTCACGGTCACGTCGCACCTCCGTTCCGGCTCCCGCCGACCTCGATGCCCAGCGACTCGGCCAGCAGCTCGTGGATGTCGACCACGTCGATGGAGTGGGCCGCGCCGGCCTCTGCCAGCGGTCGTTCGGACCAGGGGCACGCGCTCACGAGGGTGTCGACCTCGAGCGCCGCAGCCTTCTCCAGGCGACTCTCCGAGATCGCGGCGGTGAGCTCGGGCTTCTCGACCGGCAGTCCCCCGCCGCCACCGGAGCAGTAGGACCACTGCGTGACCCGGTCGACGTCGTTGAAGGTCAGTCCCGGGATCGCTCGCAGGATCTCGCGCGGCTCCTGCCAGATGCCCTTGCGCTTGTTGAGCCGACAGGGGTCGTGGTAGGTGATCGCGCGCTCCAGGGGTACCGACGGCGTGAGCCTCCCTTCGCGCAGCAGCTCGGCGAACAGCTCGACGACCAGCACGACCTCGATGTCGAACTCCTCGCCGAAGTACTTGGGGTAGTCCTCGGTGAACGAGATGTAGTCGTGGGGGTCGAGCACCAGTACCCGTCGGGTCCCCGTCGAGCGCCAGTTGTCGAGGTTGTGGCGGGCGAACCGCTGGGCCTGGTCGACGTAGCCCATCTCGGCCGCCGGGCCGCCGCAGCACCACTGCTCCCCCATCAGCCCGAAGTCGTAGCCGGCGAGCTGGAGGACCTGGGCGACCGCGCGCGGGACCGACGTCCGGTAGAAGGCGGCCTCGCAGTCGACGAAGAGCACCGTCTCGCCGCCGATCGGCAGGTCCAGCCCGGCCGACCAGTCACGCACGTGCTCCTGGCTGACCGGAGTCTCGCCCAGCACCGGCTCGTGGGTGCGGTCGTCGGTCCGCTCGTTCCACGTCTTCCAGCCCGGCTGGTGGATCCCCTGGTCGACGGCGAAGGCTCGTGCCGCCTTGACGACGTCGACGGTGCGGGTCCGGAACCGGTAGAAGTCGCCGGTGAACAGGGTGTTGGGACACCGCAGCTCGCAGGCGCCGCACTGGGTGCAGTTGACGTAGTCGGCTGCGACGTCGGCGATGTCCATCTCGCCCTTCTCCATCGCGACGACGTTGGCGTGGAACGCGGTCGGGGTCCACGACTCGTTGCGGGTCACCTGCATCACCGGGCACACCTCCCGGCAGAACTTGTGACCCGAGGAGAAGCAGTTGTACGACGCGTTGCGCCACTCCGAGGCGAACTGCTCGCTCGGGCTGGCGTCGTCCGCCAGCGGGAGCAGCGGCCGGGCGATCTGGTCCGGGAACGACGCGAGCTCCTCGGGGTTGTCACCCATCCCGGGAGTGAACGGGACGGACAGCGCGTCCTGCGGTTCGTCGACCTGGGTCATCGGGCGAGCCTCCTCGACAGCCGGACATGAGGTACGTCACACCACCTGTCGAAACCTATGACTCTGAATGTTTGGTGGCAAGGGGCTCCGTTCCGGGACCGGCCCCGGCCCCGCGACCGACCAGCTCAGACCCGGTCGACCTCGGCGTGCGTCGCTCCGCCCGCGAGCCGGGCGTAGCCGGGGCCACGGTCGAAGAAGGGCTGCTCGGGTCTCGACAGGCTCGACCGCCGTGCCGCGCGTTCGGCGGCGGTCGCGTCGGCGTCGTGGGCGAGGTCGCCGCCCTCGATGGATCCGGTCAGCACCACGCCGTAGTCGATCAGCGCCGCCGCCCTCGACACCTTCTCCCACACCACGTCCCGCACGACGAGGGCGGGGTCGCGCTGCAGCGGGTCTCCCCAGCCGCCGCCACCGGTGGTGCGGATCCGGATCACCTCGCCGGCCTTGACCGGCTCGGCGTCGGCGAGCGCGTCGACCTCGCGCTCGGCGGGGCCGCCCGGATCGATGACGACCTCGAACGGCCGGCCGGCCTTGCCGCCGCGCACCCCCCAGCACGCCAGGATCGACCGGTCGGCGATCGACATGAAGTGGGCGTCCTTGAGCATCCGGATGTGCTTCTCGTAGCCGAGGCCGCCGCGATACTCCCCCGCGCCGCCGGAGTCGACGGCCAGCGACAACGACTCGACGAGGAACGGGAAGCGGGACTCGGTGAACTCGCTCGGCAGGTTCCGGGAGTCCGGGACGACGTGGATGGTGTCCTCGCCGTCGGCGTAGTAGCGCCCGCCCGAGCCGCCGCCCAGCACCTCGCGCATCAGGTAGGGCCGGCCGTCCCGGTCCTCGCCGTACACGCCGGTGTAGCGGATCGTCTCCTGGTCGGCGGGCATCCGGCCGTCGACGGCCTTCGCCACCACGCCGGCCAGGACGCCCAGCAGCCGCAGGATGACGAAGGTGCGGGCGTTGGTCGGCGCCGGGAAGACCGGGGTCAGCAGCGTGCCGGGCTCGGGGAAGCGCATCTCGATGAGCGGCACGATGCCCTCGTTGACGTCGAGCTCGGCCATCCGCTCAGGGGTCTCGGCGAGGTTGCGCAGGATGGGGGCGAGCCACTTCTTGAGGAAGACGCCGTCGGAGTAGTCGCCGCAGTGGTTGATCGGCCCCTTCGCCTGGGGGCCGGTGCCGTCGAAGTCGAGCACCAGCCGCTCGCCGTCCGGGTCGTCGGCGGGCGTCCGGGTGAGGGTGATCCGCTGCGTGTGGAGCTGCGGCTCCTCGACACCGTCGTGCTCGGCGTAGTCCTCCCACGTCCAGCTGCCCACCGGGATCTGGGAGAGGATCTCGCGCCGGTAGGTCTCGGTGGTGCGGCTGATGATCGCGTCGAAGCACGACTCGACCGCCTCGACGCCGTAGCGGTCGAACATCTCGCCGAGCCGGCGGGCGCCCATCAGGCAGGCCGAGCACTCCGCGTCGAGGTCGGCGGCCAGCGACTCGGGCATCCGGGAGTTCCGGGTCATGATCGCCAGTGCGCTGCGGTTGGGGACGCCGGCGTCCCAGAGCTTGATCGGCGGGACCATCAGTCCCTCCTCGAACACGCTCGTGGCGTGGCTGGGCATCGAACCGGGTACGGCGCCGCCGATGTCGTCGTGGTGGCCGAATGCCTGGACGAAAGCGACCACGCGGCCCTCACTGAAGACGGGCACGGTCACGCACAGGTCGGGCAGGTGGCCGATGCCGCCCTCGGAGCGGTAGACGTCGTTGTGGAAGAAGACGTCGCCCTCGCGCATCTCCTCGATCGGGAAGTCGCGCGCCACCGGGTGGACCAGGGCGGAGTAGGAACGGCCGGTGAGCTTGCGGAGCAGCCGGTCGTGGATGCCGGCGCGGAAGTCGTGGGCGTCGCGGATCATCGGGCTGCGACTGGTGCGCGCGATCGCGGTCTCGACCTCCATCTCGACGCTCGCCAGCGATCCCTGCACGATCTCCGTCAGCACCGGGTCGGCGCTCGCCCCGGCGTCGGCGGTCAGCGGGCCGAACGGGAAGTCGGTGGGGACGCGGCGGCTCATGACTCGCTCCGAGTCACGATCAGGTTGAGGAAGGCGTCGACCCGCGCGGTGAAGCCCGGATGGAGCGGGACGGTCGACCCGAACTCCTCGACGATCGCCGGGCCGGTCACGGTCGCGCCCGGCTCGAGGTCGTCCCGCCAGAACACCGGCGTCTCGACGTACCCCTCCTCCGTCTCGAAGCACACCGCCCGTCGGGAGGTCTCGACAGGCTCGACCGCCGTGGGCTCCCGTACGGCGGTCGAGCTTGTCGAGACCTCGTGCCGCCTGATCTCGGGACGGCGGATCGGGCCGATCCCGGAGACCCGCAGGTTGACCCACTCGACCTGCTGGGACGGGTCGGCGGCGAAGTCGTAGCCGTAGAGCGCCCGGTGCTCGGCGTGGAAGCGCCGCGCGACCTCCTCGGCCGTGCCGGCGTCGAACCGGCCGTCGGGCACGGCGACCCGGACCTCGTAGGCCTGGCCGAAGTAGCGCAGGTCGGCGGTGAGCGCGAAGGTGTGCTGGTCGTCGGGGAAGCCCTCGGTGCGCAGCGCCTCGGCGGCCCGGCCCACCAGGTCGTCGTACCGGCTCGCGACGTCCGCCGGGTCGAGCGCGTCGGCGAGCGTGACATGGGTCTGCACGTAGTCGTTCTTGACGTCCACCGTCAGCAGACCGAAGGCCGAGACGTTGCCGGGGTTGGGCGGCACCAGGACGGTCGGGATGCCGAGCACGTCCATCAGCCGGCAGAGCAGCAGGGAACCGGAGCCCCCGAACGTGGTCAGGGTGAAGTCGCGGACGTCGAGGCCGCGCTTGACGGTGACCTGGCGCAGGGCGTTGGCCTGGTTCCACGCCGAGATCTCCAGGACGCCGACCGCGGCCGCCTCGGGGGTGAGCCCGAGCCGCTCGGCGAGGGCGTCGACTCCGGCGCGGGCGGCGTCGACGTCGAGCGGGATCTCGCCGCCCAGCAGGTGGGGCGGGATCCGGCCCAGCACCAGGTGGGCGTCGGTGATGGTGACCGCTCCCCCGTCGCCGCCCTTGCCGTAGCAGAGCGGGCCGGGGTCGGCGCCGGCCGACTGCGGGCCGACCTTGAGCGTGCCCTCGGGCGAGACGTGGGCGATCGAGCCTCCGCCGGCGCCTACCGTGACGACGTCGATCATCGGGATCTTGGAGGGGAACGCGCCCACGCTGCCCTCGGTGGTGAGAGTCGGCTCGCCGTCGATGACGACGCTGACGTCGGTCGACGTACCGCCGCCGTCGCTGGTCAGGACCTTGTCGAAGCCCGCGACCTTGGCGATCAGCGCCGCCCCGAAGCGCGCCGGCGGCCGGACCGGACAGCACCGTCGTGATCGGCTGGTGGACGACCTCGTCGGCGCTGAGCACGCCCCCGTTGGACTTCATCACGTAGAACGGGATCTCGCGGTCGTCGAAGGACGTGAGCCGGCTCTTGATGTTGGTGACGTACGCCGAGAGCCGCGGCTTGACCGCCGCGTCGACCAACGTGGTCATGGCGCGTTCGTACTCGCGGTACTCGCGCAGCACCTCGCTGCTGATGGAGACCACGGCGTCGGGGTGCTCCTCGGTCAGGATCTCGCGCATCCGCTCCTCGTGCGCGGGATTGGTGTAGGCGTGGAGGAAGCAGACGCCGAGGGTGCTGATCCCCTGCGCGCGGAACCAACGGGCCGCCTCCCGGGCCTCCTCCTCGTCGAACGGCCGCACCTCGGCGCCGGTGAAGTCGAGGCGGCCGCCCACGCCGCGGACCAGGTCACGCGGGACGATCCGGTCGGGCTTGACCCAGAAGTAGGAGTTGCCGTAGCCGTCCGGCACCGACTGGCGCGCGATCTCGAGCATCGCCTCGTAGCCGCTGGTGGTCAGGTAGCCGAGCCGGTCGACCTTGCCCTCGAGCAGCTGGTTGGTGGCGACGGTGGTGCCGTGGCTCACCGCGGCGATCGCGTCTCCGCCCGCGCCGAGCAGGTCGAGGACCTTCTCGATCCCGGCGAGGAAGCCGTCAGCGGGGTTGGCGGGGGTGGACGGCGTCTTGGTGGTGACCAGGTCGCCGGTGTCCTCGTCGACGGCGACCACGTCGGTGAAGGTGCCGCCGGTGTCGATGCCGATCCGGATCCGCTGGGTCATGTGTCGATTCAAGCGGGGTACGACGACCCCGGCCACGGCACATCCTGCCGACCGGACCACCGGCCCGTTGTCAGGTTGTGCACCTCAGGCGTCGGCGGCTCGCTCGTTGTAGACGCCGGCCGGCTCCTGGCCGCTGAGGCCGGCGATCGCGGTCATGATCTCGTCGGTGACCTCGCGCCGCGCGCGACCGAGCGGGACGCCGTCGTACCTCCCGGCGAACGTGAGCGGCGCACCGAACGCCACCGAGACCTTGGCCAGCCGGGGGCGCTTCGTGCCGACTGGCTGGATGTTCTGGGTGCCCTTCAGGCCCACGGGCACGACGGGACAGCCCGCGGTCAGCGCGAGGTGGGCCACGCCGGTGCGCCCGCGGTAGAGGCGGCCGTCGCGGGAACGGGTCCCCTCCGGGTAGATGCCGAACGCCTCGCCGCGGCCGAGCACCTCCAGCGCCGTGTCGAGACTGGCGATGGCCGCCTTGGTGTCGTCGCGGTCGATCGGCAGCATGCCGATGCCCTCGAACCAGAGCCGGCTCAAGGTGCCCTTGACGCCGGTGCCGTCGAAGTAGTCGGACTTGGCGAGGAACACGACCTTGCGCGGCACCAGGAACGGGATGACGACGCTGTCGATGAAGCTCAGGTGGTTGCTCGCGATGATGACCGGGCCGGTGTCCGGGACGTGCTCCTGGCCGGTGACGCTGGGACGCCACAGCACCTTGGCGACCGGCGGCGCCAGCGTCTGCACCACCTCGTAGATCATGTGCCCATCATGCCCGCCTGGTCGGCTCAGAGCGGGTGCGGTCCGAAGCGGCCCCAGGCGACGAAGGTGGCGAGGGCGAGCAGCGCCAGGTTGACCACCGCGAACGGCACGGCCTCGCGGCGGCGTACGTGGGTGGCGGCGGCCAGGAGCATCAGGATCGCCAGGCCGGTCGCCGCCAGCGGCGTCAGGACCGGGGCGATGCCGGTCACGGCGGGGAGCACCAGCCCCAGAGCGCCCAGGATCTCCATGACCCCGATGAAGCGGACGGTGTTGGCCGAGAAGTCCTCGACCCACGCCATCGCCTCGACGAGCTCGGCCTTCGTCTTGACCACCTTCAGGGAGCCGGAGCCGAGGAACGCGAGGGCCAGGAAGACCTGGACCACCCAGAGAGCAGTGTTCATGCCGGTGGGAACGCGGGTCCCACTCGGCTCATTCCGTCCAGAAATAGGTGAAGGGCCCTCATAGGTATGAGCTACAAGGGCCCTTCGGGTGGTGAGCGACGCTGCGCGAGGCTGCGTCTCCCACCGGTGACCGTTGCTGGTGACGTCCCGGTCGATGCACTCGTCTCCTCCGGTCCCAGCCGACCCCGTCACCGGGCGGCTGCGGTGTTCCCCGGCGAACCGGTTCCCACCGGATGGACCCTCGTTTCCGAGCCATCCCGACTTCCCTTGCGGGAGGTCGTGAGGAGAGTTCTATGTCCTCGAACGCCGGCCCCGCAAGGGGTTGCGCGAACTTTTCTTCACATACTTCGGGTTCCGGCGTGTCCTCCCCAGAACCGCCCGCCGTCCTCCCCAGCCGACGGCACCTTATGCACAGATTTCCGCCTGGCCTGTGTACGACGCCTGGGTGGGTTCGGTCCGTGGTCGCCGTCCTAACGGATGGAGAGCTGAGAGGGGCGTCGAATGGTCAGAAAACGGCACGATTCCGGCCGCAGAATCGTGTCGTTCGTGACCAATGGATCGATCCACAAATCCGGATGCCCCAGGATCGGTCGACGACACTCCCGGCGGGCTCCGCCCCGGGTCGCGGGGCTCTGAGGTTTCGAGACGGGTCGCTCAGTTCCTCGCTGCGCTCGGAGCTGAGCCGAGCCCTCCTCAACCTCCCGCCCTCATCCGGTCCTCGCAGGCTCGGACCGGGGGCGTGAAATAGGTGAAGGGCCCTCGTAGGTATGAGCTACAAGGGCCCTTCGGTGGCAGGACTCCGGCCGAGGCCTTCGTCCTACCGGTTGATCGGTACTGGTGATGCTCCCGATCGATCGCTCTTCGACTCCGGTCCCAGCCGCCTCATCACCCGGCGCCTGCGGTCTTTCCTGGGCGAACCAGTTCCGACCGGATGGACCCTCGTCTCCGAGCCATCCCGCCTTCCCTTGCGGGAGGACGTGAGGAGAGTTCTATGTCCTCGAACGCCAGCCCCGCAAGGGGTTTCGCGCACATTTCTTCACAAACTTCCGGTTCCACAGCTTCCTCAACAGCCAGGGTCGAGGTTCTCCCCAGAGCCAGCCAGGTTGTCCCCAGATCCGGGACGGGCCTGTGGACGAAATCACCAGCCGCGCGCGGCCTCGAATGCGGCCGCGATCTCGAGCAGCCGACGGTCCTGGCCGTGCGGCGCGACGATCTGGATGCCGACCGGCAGCCCTTCCGGAGTCGTTCCGGCAGGGACCGAGATGGCCGGGCAGCCGGTGACGGTGATCAGGTAGGCCGAGCGCATCCAGTCGAGGTACGACGTCATCGGCCGGCCCTCGATCTCGGTGGGGAACTCCTGGTCGGCCGGGAACGGCGGCACCTGCGAGACCGGCAGCACCAGGACGTCGTACTCGGCGAAGAACCGGCGCATCGTGTCGGCCATGGCGGTGCGCTGCTCGAGGGCGCGCGCGACGTCGGCGCCGGTGAGGCTCTCGCCGGCGCGGATGTTGTCGGCGAGGGTCTGCTTGAAGCCGTCGGGGTGGCGTCGGAGCAGGTCGCCGAACGCCGCCTGGAAGTGCCACGCGCGCAGTGTCCGGAATGCCTCGTCGCCGGCCGCCAGGTCGGGGTGGGCGTCGTAGACCGAGGCCCCCGCCCGGACCAGCAGGCGACCGGCCGTCTCGAGCACCGCGGCGACCCGGCGGTCCACGTCGAAGGCGCCGCCGAGGTCGACCGAGTAGCCGACCCTCAGGCCGGCGAGCGTCCCGTGCAGCGGCGGTGCGAACGCGGCCCCCGGATCGCCGAGGGCCAGTGGCACCCGTGGGTCGGGACCGGCCAGGACCGCCAGCAGCAGCGCCACGTCGCCGACGCTGCGGGCCATCGGACCCCCGACCGACGTGGCCTCCCAGTAGTGGGGCGCCGGCCAGGTCGGCACCCGGCCGAGGCTCGGCCGTAGCCCGACCACACCGCAGAACGACGCCGGGTTGCGCAGGCTCCCGCCCATGTCGGACCCGTCGGCGAGCGGCACCATGCCCGCCGCCAGCGCAGCCGCGGCACCACCGCTCGAGCCACCTGCGGAGCGGGTCGGATCGACGGGGTTGCGCGTCGTACCGAAGACCCGGTTGAACGTGTGGGACCCGGCTGCGAACTCCGGCACGTTGGTCTTGCCGATGATCACCGCGCCGGCCCGGCGGATCCGCTCGACGAGGAGGTCGTCGACCTCGGGGACGTGGTCGGCGAAGAGCGGGGAGCCGTACGTCGTGCGCCACCCGGCCACGGCATGGGTGTCCTTCACCGCGAACGGCAGGCCGTGGAGCGGGCCGACCGGCAGCCCTCGGGCGAGGTGCTCGTCGGCCGCGGCGGCTCCCGCCCGGGCGCGGTCCTCGTCGAGCGAGACGATCGCGTTGAGCTCCGGGTTGCGCTCGGCGATCCGGGCGAGGTGGAGGTCGAGGAGCTCGCGGGCCGAGATGTCGCGCCGACGGACCGCCTCGGCCTGGCCGCGGGCGGTCCACTCGACGCTGATCGTCACCGGCGCCGCCCGATCAGGACGCCGAAGGCCACCAGCGCCGCGCCGACGGCGATGCCGGCGAGGAAGTCGCGCTGGGAGGACGGCCCAGGTGCTCGGGACGGAGCCGTGAAGACGCCCGGCTGGTTCTCGACAGGCTGGACCGACGACGGTTCGGCCCCGGCAGCGGCAGAACCCGTCAGGACGCCGTCGACGTTGCCGAAGAACTCGCCCGCCATCCGCCGCGACACGCTCGTGAGCATCCGCTGGCCGACGCCGCCGACCATGCCGCCCACGATCGCGTCGGCGTCGTAGGTGACGACGGTGCCGTCATCGGCAGGCGCGAAGCGCACGCCGACCGTGGCGCCGATCGTGCCCGGGGCACCGGCACCGTCGAGCCGCATCACGAGCGATTCGTGGGGCACCAGGTCGGACAGCACGCAGGAGCCGCTGTAGGTGCCCTTGATGGTCGCGACACCGGCGGTGACGGTCATCGCGTAGGCGTTGTCACCCCTCTCTGATGCGGGGAGCGCCTCGAGCCGCTCGCAGCCCGGGATGGTGCGCACCAGCACCGCCGGGTCGAGCAGCGCGTCCCAGACCCGGTCGACGGGCGCGTGGAGGGTGTTCTCCCCGGTGAACTTCATGACGACTCCTTCTGGTTGCGCAGGTCGAACAGCTCCGACGGCGAGATCGGCATCGCGGTGATCACGAAACCTGGATGGTCAGCGGCCTCGGCGTCCTCGATCGCGGCGGCGAACACGGCGGCGGACGGGATCACGCCCGCCTCGCCCGCACCCTTGATCCCGAGCGGGTTGAGCGGCGACGGCGTCTCGAGGTGGTCGATGTCGATGCCGGCCGGCACCTCGGTGACGTACGGCATCAGGAAGTCCATGAACGACGCGTTGAGCAGCTGACCGGCGTCGTCGTAGACCATCCGCTCGTAGAGCGCACCGCCGACGCCCTGGGCCACCCCGCCGTGGATCTGGCCCTCGACGATCATCGGGTTGATGAGGTGGCCGCAGTCGTGGACCACGGCGTACTTCAGGATCGTGATCTCGGCCGTCTCGGGGTCCGTCTCGACGATGACGGCGTGCATGCCCGAGGCGAACGTCGAGCGCTCGGGAGAGTAGAAGTCCTTGCCCTCGAGCCCGGGCTCGTCGTCCTCGGCGACCGGCGGCTTGCCGGGGTCGCCGACCGAGAACTGCGTCGCCGCCTTCGACGCCTCGTCGAAGGCGTAGCGCAGCGGGTTGGACAGCACGGCGACCGTGCCCAGGTCGATCTGCGACTCCGTCCCCTTCACGCGTACGACGCCGTCGTCGATCTCGAGGTCACCCTCGTCGGCCTCGAGCGCCTCGGCCGCGATCCGGAGCACTTTCTCGCGCGCCCGCAGCGCCGCGAGGTGGATCGCCGAGCCGCTCATCACCGCCGCGCGCGAGGCGAACGTGCCGACGGCGTAGGGCATCCGACGGGTGTCGCCGGTGACGACCTCGACCCGGTCGAAGGGGACGCCGAGCGCGTCGGCGACGATCTGGGCGAACGCGGTCTGGTGGCCCTGACCCTGGGTGGTGAGCCCGGTGGCGACCTTGACCTTGCCGGACGTCTCGATGTGGACGTGGGCGCCTTCGTAGGGACCGACGCCGGTGCCCTCCACGTAGCAGGCCAGCCCGATGCCGACCCGCCGGCCCTCCGCCGCCATCTCCGCGCGGAACGCGGGGAACTCGTCCCACCCGACGAGCGCCTTGAGCTTGGCGAGCGACGCGGGGTAGTCGCCGGAGTCGTACTCCAGCTCGCGACCGTCCTGGAAGATCAGGCCCTGGTCGTAGGGGAACTCGTCGGGCTGGATGAAGTTGGCCGAGCGCACCTCGGTGCGGTCCTTGCCGAGCGCCGCGGCGATCGCGTCCATGGTGCGCTCCATGACGAAGCAGCCCTGCGGCCGCCCTGCGCCGCGGTAGGGCGTGACCATCACCGTGTTGGTGAAGAGGCTCTCGAAGACCACCCGGTAGTTGGCCGGCTTGTAGGGGCCGAGCAGCTGGGTGGAGGTGATGATCGGCACGATCAGGCCGTACGGCGAGTAGGCGCCGTGGTCGTGCCAGAACTCGACGTCGAGGCCGAGGATCCGGCCCTCGTCGTCGAAGCCGACCTCGACGTGGTGCTCCTGCCCCCGCTCGTGGGCCGACGAGATGAAGTGCTCGCGCCGGTCCTCGGTGAACTTCACCGGGACGCCGAGCGCGCGGGCCGCCATCGGGACCAGCAGCTCCTCGGGCCACGGGTGGTTGATCTTCACCCCGAAGCCGCCGCCGACGTCGGGGGTGATGACGTCGACCTGGCCGAGGTCGAGTCCGAGCTTGGCGGCGACACAGCCGCGGACACCGGTCGAGGTCTGGGTCGACGTCCAGACGGTCATCCGGTCGATGTCGGGATCCCAGCGGGCGACGGTGCCGCGTCCCTCGAGCGGCTGGCAGGCCGACCGTTCGATGGTGAGGTCGAGGCTGAGCGTGTGGGGTGCCGACGCGATCGCGGCGCGGGCGTCGCCGTTCTCCTGCTCGAGCCGCGCACCGACGTTGCCGGGCACGTCGTCGTGGACCAGGGCGCGGGCGGCACGGGCGGCGGGGATGCCGACGACCGGTTCGAGGAACTCGTAGTCGACGCGGATCCGGCCCACGGCGTCCTCGGCGACGTAGCGGTCGTCGGCCACCACGAAGGCGATCGCCTCGCCGACGTAGTTGACCTCGTCCTTGGCCAGCGCGAACTGGGTGCGGCCGTGGACCAGAGCCGGGTGAGGGATGAGCAGTGGCAGCGGCTCGGCCATCGGTCCGGTGAGGTCGTCGTGGGTCCACACGACGTGGACCCCTTCGACGTCGAGCACGTCGCTGACGTCGATGTCGACGATCCGCGCGTGGGCGTGCGGTGAGCGGAGGACGGCGGCGTGGAGCACCCGCTGACCGACCAGCACGTCGTCGGCGTACCGGCCCTGGCCGCGGAGGAAGCGCTGGTCCTCGACGCGGGCGACCTTGGTGCCGAACAGCTTGGTGGTCATCGCGGCTGGCCCTGGATCTCGGCCGCCCGGAGCACGGCCTTGACGATGTTCTGGTACCCGGTGCAGCGGCAAAGGTTGCCGGCGATCATGTCGCGCGCGTCGTCCTCGGTGGGATCGGGGGTCTCCCGCAGCCCGGCGGTGATGGTGGTGAGGAAGCCGGGCGTGCAGAACCCGCACTGGAGGCCGTGGCAGTCGGAGAACGCCTGCTGGACCGGCGACAGCGAGCCGTCGGGCTCGGTCAGGCCCTCGACGGTGGTGATGTCGGCGCCCTCGGCGGAGACCGCGAGCATCAGGCACGAGCGAACGGGGCGGCCGTCGAGCAGCACCGTGCACGCGCCGCACACGCCGTGCTCGCAGCCGACGTGGGTACCGGTCAACCCGCAGTCGTGCCGCAGCGCGTCGGACAGCAGACGGCGCGCCGGCACCCGGACGCTGTGGGTGGCGCCGTTGACCTGCAGCCGGACGTCGTGATGCTCCTCGGTCATGGCGTCCTCCCGCGGGCGTGGTCGGTGGCCTGCGTCAGGACGCGGCGGGTGAGCACCTTCACGAGGTGGGCGCGGTACGCCGCCGTCGCGTGGATGTCGTCGCTCGGCTCGAGCTCGGTCAGCACGTGGTCGGCCACCTCCGCGGGGTCGTGCCCGGTGACGTCGACGACCGTGGGGACGTCGTTGACCGACAGGTAGCCCAGCCTGGCCTCGACGACCGCGTCGTCCTCGACCCGCGCCAGGCCGGCGACACCGACCAGCGCGTAGTCACCGTGACGACGGGCGATCTCGGCGAAGCCGACTCCCTCGCCTGGCCGCAGTGCCGGGAAGTAGGCCTCGGTCGCGATCTCGTCGTGGGCAAGACTCGACTCGAGCGGGCCGGCGAACAGGTCGGCGGCGGCGATGGTGCGGCTGCCGCGCACGGAGGCCACCTCGACCGACCCGCCGAGCAGCGACAGCACGACCGGCATCTCGGCCGCGGCGTCGGCGTGGACGATCGAGCCGACCGTCGTACCCCGGTTGCGGATCGTGGCGTGGGCGACGTGGGAGAGCGCCATCGCCAGGAGCGGCTGGCACTCGGCAGCTCCCGCGTGCGCGAGGACGTCCGCGTGGCGAGCGAGTGCCCCGACCCGGACCCCGTCATCGGTGACGGTGACGTGGTCGAGGTCGGGCACCGCGTTGATGTCGACCAGCGCCGCGGGCGCGGCCAAACGCATCGAGAGCAGCGGGACCAGGCTCTGGCCGCCGGCCAGCACTTTCGCGTCCACCCGCTCGGCCAGCGCCGTGAGTGCATCTGCGAGCGTCGTCGGACGGACGAACGCGAAGGGTGCTGGCTTCACGCGTGCCTATTCCTTGTGGGACAGGGCTTGGGTGGTGTGACCGGTTCCGGAGGCACGGCGGCCGTTCACTAGGTGGAAGTAGCCAATGACCATGATCGTGCCGAGGGCGATGCCACCGAGCTCGAAGTCGTCGGTGAACTGCAGCGTCACCCCGCCGATGCCCGCGACCAGGCCCGCCGCCAGGCCGACCATGTTGACGGGGTCGCCGAAGTCGACGCGGTTCTCGACCCAGATCTTGGCGCCCACCAGACCGATCATGCCGTAGAGCACCACGGTGATGCCGCCGAGCACCCCGCCCGGTGTCGCGTTGACGACCGCGCCGAACTTCGGGCACAGCCCGAGCAGGATCGCCACGCCAGCCGCCACGTAGTAGGCCGCCGTGGAGTAGACCCGGGTCGCTCCCATGACGCCGATGTTCTCGGCGTACGTCGTCGTCGGCGAGCCGCCGAACGCGGAGGCGAACGCCGTCGCCAGGCCGTCGGCGCCGATGGCTCGACCCATGTAGGGGTCCATGTCCTGACCCGTCATCTCGGCGACAGCCTTCACGTGGCCGGTGTTCTCGGCGACGAGCGCGATCACACCGGGCAGCACCAGCAGGATCGCGGTCAGCGAGAACGACGGACCGTGGACGACCGACACACCGTCGGCGAGGGTGCCGCTGGGCAGGCCCACCCAGTCGGCCTGGCCGACCGACGACCAGTTCCAGATCCGGTCGTGCTCGGTCTCGCCGCCCAAGGCGACGACCACCGAGGTGATGGGACCGAAGATGACGTCGAACAGCCAGGAGAGCAGGTAGCCGAAGATCAGGGCCAGGAACACCGCGATCCGCGACCAGAAGCCGGGCAGCATGACCGCTGCGCAGACCATGAACGTGGCGGTGAGGAGGGCGACCCACTGGTCCTCGGGCCAGTAGATGCCGGCGACGACCGGCGCGAGGTTGAAGCCGATCAGCATGACCACCGCACCGGTCACGGCCGGCGGCAGGATCTTGTGGATCAGCGCGGCGCCACCGAAGTGAACGAGCACGCCGATGACCGCGAGCACCAGGCCACCGACCAGGATCGCACCGGTCACGTAGGACGAGTCGTTCCCGTCGTCGAGCGCCCGGATGGCGGCCACGCTGGCGACGAACGAGGCACTGGTGCCGAGGTAGCTCGGCACCTTGTTCTGGACGATCAGCAGGAACAGGATCGTGCAGAGGCCCGAGAACAGGATCGCGAGGTTGGGGTCCAACCCCATGACGACAGGGAAGACGAACGTCGCCCCGAACATCGCCACGACGTGCTGGGCACCGAGGCCCACGGTCTTGCCCCAGGCAAGGCGCTGATGAGGTGCGACGGCCTCACCCGGAGCGGGATCGACCACCTCCCACTTGAACATCGACATCTTGACCCCTCCTGGCGCTGGTCTGGCCCCCGCGGATCAACAACGTAGTGATCTCCATGACACACCCTCGACGGCGAGAAATGCTGAAGGAACGCCGTCACCGCTGGCACACGTTGTGCCGCGCGCCGTCGGGTGGCGGCCTGTGGTTGAGCCCGAGGGTCCGGTGGTGAGGTGCGAAGTCGGCCGGGGGTCCGGTGGTTGAGGTGCGAGGAGCGTCAGCGACGAGCCTCGAAACCCCCGGACCCCCGCCTGATCGAGGCTGTGGAAGACCCCGGTTTCAGCGGTGGGGTTGTCAGTGGGTCCGGCTTGAATGGACCCATGACCAGCACCACGATCGCCGAGCTTCCGGACACCGCGTCCGGGGTGCTGGCGTTCGCGCGTGGCGCAGCGTGCGGCAGCCGATCGGGCCGAGGGCGATCTGCTGGAGGCGGCGGTGCAGTGGGCGGTGATCCACCCCGCCGAGACCCTCGATGATGCGGAGACGTTCCGGCTCCGCGGCGGCGGGACCGGGGTTCCGTTGGCGGGTCCGGGTGCGCCGCTGGTGGCGGAGTTCAGCGTGGCGGAGTTCGCGGCCGCGGTCGGGATCGGCACCGAAGCCGGGAAGTACTACCTCGGTCACGCCCTGGAGCTGCGCTACCGGCTCCCGAAGCTCTGGGCGCGGGTCGTCTCGGGTGAGCTGGCGGCGTGGAAGGCGCGGCAGGTCGCCCACGAGACCATCGGCCACTCCCTGAGCGTGGAGGCGGCGGGGTTCGTCGACACCCACGTCGCACCGGTCGCGCACCGGATCCGCCCCGCCCAGCTCGCGAGGCTGGTCGACGAGGCGATCGGCCGGTTCATGCCCGACCTGGCCGAGCAGCGCCGCCGTGACGCCGCTGACGGTCGTCACTTCACCATCGACCACGACCACGTCTCCTTCGCCGGCACCTCGTTCGTGTCCGGGGAGCTGGACCTGGCCGACGCGCTGGACCTCGACGACGCCATCCGGACCATCGCGGGTGACCTGGCCGACCTGGGGTGTGAGGAGCCGCTGGACGTACGACGTTCCCTGGCCGCCGGCGAGCTCGCCAGGCGTCAGCTCGCCCTCGACCTGGGCACCACCGAGCGACGAGGGTGAGGGCGACGGCGAGGGTGCCGGGGGTTTCGAGGCTCGGCCGCGGGCGGCCTCGCACCTCAACCACCGGCCGACCCGCCGCTCGCAAGACGCGTCGGGTGGTGCTCCACGTCCACCTCTCGCAGGCAGCGATCGAGGGCACCGAGCAGGTGGGGCGGGTGGAGAACACCCGGTCCCCGGTCACCGCCGACCAGATCCGTGAGTGGTGCGGCCACCCCGACGCGGTGGTGACCGTGAAGCCGGTCATCGACCTCGACGACCACGTCGCCGTCGACGCCTACGAGATCCCCGACCGCATCAAGGAGGCCGTCGCGCTGCGCGACCACGCCTGTGTCTTCCCCTGGTGCACCCGCCCCGCCCGCACCCTGCAACCCGACGGGCATCCCTGCGACTGCGACCACATCGAACCCTGGCGCGACGACGGAGGCGGCCGCCAGACCTGCTCCTGCTCCCTCGCACCCCTGTGCCGCACCCACCACCGCCTCAAGACCCACTCCGCCTGGCGCTACACCACCCTCGACCCCGGCACCTACCTCTGGTCGTCCCCCCACGGCTACCAGTACCTCCGCGACCACCACGGCACCCTCGACGTCAGCCCACCGACCGGCCCGCGCCGACGACGATGACCCCGCCCCACACCCCGCCCGAACGGCGGGGCGGTTGGCATGCGTGGCGCGATGAGAGGTCGCCAGGCCGTCAGACGAGAGTCACCCGGTGGCGTCGCGCGACCATCTCCTCCGCGATGCGCTGCTCCTCTGCATCCCGAGCCTCAGGTGGCGTGTTCAGCACGTCGTCGCCGATGATCCAGGCCACGTCGACGCGCGACTCCGGAGTCGGATGCCTGGGCGCGTGCACAACCGCCAAGGACCAGCAGCATCCGACCGGAAGATGGGCGCGCAGCCAGAGAAGAACCTGAGGCAAGTCGGTGTTGACCAACAGCAGGCTGTCGACGCTCCAGGAGACGTCTACCTGAGCACTCTCACCGCCTTCGTAGATGAACACCACGAAGTTGGAGCCGTAACCCTGCTCTCCGAGCGCGCGCTCGTCGATGCCCTCGACCTTCACCGTCACACCCTAGGGAGCAGGACTGCAGTCAGCGCCGCCTCTCCACAGATTCCCGCATGGGCTGGTCGACCCGTCAGCCGCTGATCTCGAGGACGCGGAGGGCGACGGCGACGTCGAGGCGGAGGTGGGGGTCGGAGGAGAGCGGGCCGAGGAGCCGTTCGAGCTTCCCGACGCGGTAGCGCATCGTGTTGTAGTGGAAGAACTGCTGGCGGGCGGCCTCGGCCACGTTGAAGTTGGTGTCGAGGAGCACCTGCAGCGTCTCGCGCAGGTCGGCCGCCTCGGGGGTGCGCTCCGCGAGCGGTCCGAGGATGTCGTGGGCGAAGGTGCGCAGCTCGCCGGCGTCGGGCACCAGCGCGATCAGCCGGTGCAGGCCGAGCTGGTCGAAGAACGTCGTCGACCCGACACCGGACACACGCCGGCCGACCTCGACGGCGCGCCGCGCCTGGCCGTAGCAGTCGGGGAGGTCGTCCAGGGTCGCCGCGACCCGGCTGACCCCGACCGAGAACGACCGCCGACCGCCGCCCTTGTCGCCGGCCACGGCCGCCACCGTGCGGCGTACGACGTCAGCACCCGGGGGTGTCTCGCCGTCGACCACCGGCAGCAGCGAGACCGCCTCGGTGGAGAAGTCGACCGAGGGGATGCCGCGATCGAGGTCCTGGGTCACCTGGCGCCACGCGGCGGCGAACCGTTCCTGGTAGCGGCGCCGCTGGTGGGAGGTCAGCGCCTCGTCCGCCGCGTCGAGCAGGTCGATCTCGGCCACGACCACCACGACCGGGCGGCCGAGGGTCCACCCGAAGGCGGCGGTGTGCTCCTCGACGTACGCCGGATCGCGCGTCCGCTTGACGAAGAGCTCACGCAGGAAGTCGCCCTGGTACTTGTTCTCGACCGCGGTGATCGACTCCTGGCGCGTGATGAGCAGCGCGGCGACGGTGGCCGCCCGCTCGAGCGCGTGCACGTCGTCGGCCGGGATCGGTCCTTCCCGTCGTACGCCGACCAGTCGGGCCAGGTCGGTGCCGCCGGCCGCCACGCGCAGCGCGCGCACCTCGCCCGGCCCGACCCGCGCCCCCTCGACGCCGATGCGCTCGACCCGGAGCCGGCCGCTGGGGTCGACCAGGTCGGCCTCGGCGAACGCGACGCGGTCGTCCTCGTCGAGGGACGAGGCCTGCTCCCGGCCGTCGGTCGAGGTGACCAGCACCCCGCCCCCGAGGACGCCCGCGACCTCGGCCGCGATCAGCCCGAGGTCGCCGCCCTCGAGCACGATGTGGGTGAGGCCGGTGTGGAGGGCGTCGACGCGCGCGAGGGCTGCCGCGGCGTCGCGACCGGCCGGATCAGCCGTCACCGGTCATCACCTTGTGTGGTGAAACCGGTCGCACGTTGGCAGAACCTCACATCGCGCACCGTACCCAGCGCCGACTAGCGTCGGGAAGCATGACCCAGGTGGGAGCGCTGGCCGTCGCCGCCCCGCCCCGCGTCCGCGACCGGTTGCGCGCGACCCCCGACGGGCCGGTGGCCGTGGTCCACCGCGGCGCCCACGCGCTCTACCTCGACGTCGGTGGCTGGTGCGTCGGGGTGATCGCGTCGAGCGCCGTCCGGGTCCCCTGTGCGCTGCGTCCAGCAATCGATTCGTTATCCGGAATTCTGCCCGCCGGCTCCAGATCCGCGTACCTTGAAGTAGGGACGCTCCACCTCGGCGGTAGGCCACTGTCGATCGGTCGGCTCGAGGCAACGTACGTACCTCGGATCGACACCGGAGCCGTCTTCGGCACAGAGGCGTACTCGGTCACCGTTCAGGCCACCCCCCCGGCCACGGTGGCCGAGTTCGTCGCCGCCCACCTCCCCCACGGGCGCGTCGATCCCGTCACCGCCGCGCACCTGATCGGTCGGGGCGAGGGACTCACTCCCCTGGGCGACGACGTGCTCGCCGGCTGGCTCGCGCTCCACCGGGCCGCGGGGGTCCCGACCGACGACGTCGACGGCGTCGTACGCGCGTTCGCCTCGCGGACCACGCTGCTCTCCGCCACGCTCCTCGACTGCGCCGTCCACGGTGAGGTGATCCCCGAGTTCGCCGACTGGCTGCGAGCGCTCGGGACCGTCGACGCCCCGGCGCGCGCCCGCACCCTCCAGGCGGTCGGCGGCTCGTCCGGCGCCGGTCTGCTCCACGGCGGCCAGCTCGCCCTCACCCACCTCAGAGAGGCCGCATGAACGACACGACGGACCACGTCGAGCTCCGCCCCGGCGCGTACGCCGACTCCGTGGCGCTGCTGCAGGTCAGCCGCGACGTCCAGCGCACGCCCGGCGTCGTCACCGCCCAGGTCGCGATGGCGACCCCGCTCAACGTCGAGGTCCTCGGCGAGATGGGCTTCGCCGTCCCCGACGGGGCCACCACCAACGACATGGTCGTCGCGATCCGGCTCGAGCCGGAGGGTGACCTCGCACTGGCCCTCGCCGCCGTCGAGGGAGCGCTGGCTCCCGCCCGGTCCTCCGGCGCCGACCGCGAGGCCGAGCCGCGGCGTACCACGGCCACCGCCCTCCTCGAGCGCCCCGCGATCGCCCTGGTGTCGGTCCCCGGCGCCAGCGCGTTCGTCGAGGCGATGGACGCACTCGACGCCGGGTGCGACGTGATGGTCTTCAGCGACAACGTCCCGGTCGAGCAGGAGGTCGCGCTCAAGCGGACCGCGGCCGAGCGCGGACTGCTCGTCATGGGCCCCGACTGCGGCACCGCGGTCGTCGGCGGGGTCGGCCTGGGCTTCGCCAACGCCACCCGCCCGGGGCCGGTCGGCCTGGTCGCGGCCTCCGGCACCGGCTGCCAGCAGCTGCTCGCGCTCCTCGACCACGCCGGCATCGGCGTCGGGTCCGCCCTGGGCGTCGGCGGCCGGGACCTCTCGGCCGACGTCGGCGGACTCTCCACGATGGAGGCGATGCGGCGCCTCGACGCGGACGACGAGGTCGAGCTGATCGTCGTCATCTCGAAGCCGCCCGCGCCCGAGGTCGCGACCCGGATCGAGGAGTACGCCGCCACGCTGGCCACGCCGGTCGAGCTGGCCCTGCTCGGAGCCGGTCGTCCCGACCTGACCGCAGCAGCCGAGGCGGTGCTGGCCCGGCTCGGCACCGAGAAGCCCACCTGGCCGGTCGACGGCCGCGCCGACCCCGGTGGAGGCGGTGCGATCCGCGGGCTGTTCGTCGGCGGGACGCTGTGCCAGGAGGCAGCGCTCATCGCCGGGGAGGAGGGCGGACACACCTTCACCGACTTCGGCGACGACGCCTACACGCAGGGGCGGGCGCACCCGATGATCGATCCGACGCTGCGGCTCGACCACCTCCGGCAGGCCGCGACCGACCCGGCCACCGGTGTGGTGCTGCTCGACGTCGTGCTCGGCCACGGCGCCGAGCCGGACCCGGCTGCCCTGCTCGCGCCGGCGCTCGCCGAGGTCGACCGGCCGGTCGTCGTCAGCGTCGTCGGCACCGCGCTCGACCCGCAGGACCGGGACCGGCAGGTCCGGGCACTGGTCGAGGCGGGTGCCGAGGTCCACCTGTCCAACGCGGCGGCGACCCGCCGCGCGATCGAGCTCGCCGGAGGTGGCCGATGATCGCGCCCGACCGCGTCGTCGCCGTCGGCGCCGACCTGCTCGCCGACGCCGTGGCCGCGCAGGCCGTCGAGGTCGAGCGCGTGGCGTGGCGCCCGCCGATGCCCGGCACGGAGGACGACCTGGTCGCCGTCGCCGGTGACCGACGTCGCCTGGACGCCAACCGCCAGGCGGTCGAGGCGATGCTCGGCGTCACCGCCGACCTCGTCGACGTCGCGCCCGCCCGCGACCTGCTCGGCCTCGAGCCCGGCCAGTTCCTGCACGCCGGCCCGCCCATCACCTGGGAGCGCGCCTCCGGGCCGCTGCGGGGCGCGCTCATGGGTGGCGCGGCCCTCGAGGGGCTGGTCGACGACCCGGAGGATGCCGTCGCGCTGTTCGAGTCCGGCGACGGGGTCAGCCTCGACCCGTGCCACCACCACGGCAGCGTCGGCCCGATGGCCGGGGTGGTCACGCCCTCGATGTGGATGTTCGTGCTCGAGGACCGGGCCACGGGTCGGCGTACCCAGTGCACGCTGAACGAGGGTCTCGGGAAGGTGCTGCGCTACGGCGCCTACGGGCCGGAGGTCCTCGAGCGGCTGCGCTGGATGGGCGACGTGCTCGGGCCGCTGCTCCGCGAGGCCGTACGCCGCTCCGGACCGGTCGACGTCACCGGGATCCTCACGCAGATGCTCCAGATGGGCGACGAGGCCCACAACCGCAACCGCGCCGGGACGCTGATGCTGCTGCGCGACCTGGCGCCGTCGATGGTGGTCTCCGGTTTCGAGAGCAGTGACGTGTCGGAAGCGCTGCGGTTCGTCGGCGGCAACGACCACTTCTTCCTCAACCTCGCGATGCCGGCGTGCAAGCTGGCGCTCGACGCGGGGCGCGACGTACCCGGGTCGACGATGGTGGTCGCGATGGCCCGCAACGGCACCGACTTCGGGATCCAGGTCTCCGGCACCGGCGACGAGTGGTTCACCGGTCCGGCCCAGCTGGCCGACGGGCTGTTCCTCGGCGACTACGGCCCCGACGACGCCAACCCCGACATCGGCGACTCCGCGATCACCGAGACCGCCGGCATCGGCGGGTTCGCGATGGCGACCGCCCCCGCGATCGTGCGGTTCGTGGGCGGCACCGTCCCCGACGCGCTGGCGACCACCCGCCGGATGCGGGAGATCACGCTGACCGAGAACCCGCGCTGGTCGATACCGGTGCTCGACTTCGCCGGCGTCCCGACCGGTATCGACGTCACCCGCGTCTGCCGGACCGGGATCCTGCCGCAGATCAACACCGGCATGGCCGGCAAGCGGGCCGGCGTGGGCCAGGTCGGCGCCGGTCTGGTCACTCCCCCGGCCGAGATCTTTCCGCAGGCGCTGGCGCGCCTCGCCGAGCTGGCCTCGGGTTGAGTGGCGTGCCCGCGGCGGTTGAGTGGCGTGCCCGCGGCTCAGCGCGGGAGTGAAGGCCGGAAGAACGCACGCCGCAGGTCGACGTTGCCCGAGGGGCGCAGCGGCGTGGCCTCCTCGAGGTAGGCCTGCCGCGCCTCGTCCTGGTGGCTGTCCGGCAGGGTGCCGTTCGAGCGGACGACGCGCCACCACGGGACCGGACCGCCGTGCGCGGCCATGACCGAGCCGACCTGACGGGGTCCACCGCCGCCGAGCAGCTCACCGACCACCTCGGCGATGGCGCCGTACGTCGTGACCCGGCCGCGTGGCACCTGCTCCACGCAGCGCAGCACCAGCTCGGCGTACTCCTCGGGGTCGATCCGGCCGCTCACGCGGCCGAACCTATCGAGGTCAGGGGACGGGCGAGAACGCGCCGCCCTTGACCAGCCTGAGGCCCGAGATGCCGGAGTGCCGCTGAGCGAAGTTCAGCTCGCGGGCGAGGTTGCCGAGGCCGTTGGAGCCGGCGAGCGGGGCGATGGCGACGGTGGAGAGGGTGCCGATGGCGCGGCCCCGGTCGTTGAGGAAGCCGCTGCCGGAGTCGCCGGGGACGCCGGGGGTGGCGGTGTAGACGTCGATCCCCCAGCCGCCGTGGGTGGCACCGAGCGAGAGGCCGGTCTTCGGGGAGAGGACCGTCGTGGGGCGGAGGCTGGACTGCCCGAACGAGAAGACCTGGCTGCCGACCGCCGCGCCGGAGCCCAGGCCGGTGGGGCCGCCCCAGAACGGGACGGTCGGGTCGACCTTGCGGGCGTCGGCAGCGTCCACGCGGACGAGTGCGAAGTCGTTGGCCGCGCAGGTGTTGTTGTCGGTGGTGCCGATCGAGCGCATGGTGCGCCACGAGCTGTAGGCCAGGGTGCCGTGCCCGAGCGTGGTGCCGGCAGTGGCGAGCGTGGCGCCCTCCGCGAACCGGACCCGGGTGCCGAGCGGGAGGGAGCGGGACTGGCAGCCGTTGGTGTCGGTCGCCTCGCCGAGGCCGGCGCAGTGGGCGGCGTACCCGACGTAGGTGCGGCCGGCGCCGTCCTTGAAGACGAAGTTGGCGGTGCACTGGGCGCCGTCGGTGAACATCTGCACGCCCGGGGTGATCTTTCCGGGCGCCGCGGCGGCGGGGCTGCTCGCGGGTACGGCGAGCCAGGCGAGCGCGCTGACGAGCGTGACGATCAGGGTGCCGGCGAGGGTGCGGGGAGTCAGGGTGCGCATACCCGGACAACGAGCACCGCCCCGTCCGGTCACGGACGGGGCGGTGCTCGATTCAGCAGTCGGTCGAGCCTCAGAGGACGGGCTCGAACGGCTCGGTGCCCGGCACGAGCTGCAGGCCGGCGATGCCGCCGTGCTGCTGCGCGTAGGACAGCTCGCTGTTCAGGTCGCCCACACCGTTCGAGCCGGCGAGCGGCGCGATGGCGAGCGTGGACAGGGTGCCGAGCGCGTTGCCCTCGGCGTCGAGGAAGGCGCTGCCCGAGTCTCCGGGCACGCCCGGGGTCACGGTGTAGACCGGGTGGCTCCAGCCGCTGGGATCGGTGCCGAGGCTGAGGCCGGTCTTCGGCGAGAGCTCCTCGACGCCACCGCGGAGGCTGGAGTTGCCGAAGGAGTAGACGCGGTCACCGGCAGCGGTGCCGTCGGTGTTGATGCCGACCGGGCCGCCCCAGAACGGGATGCTCGGGTTGACCTTGCTGACGTCCGCGGCGTCGACCTTGACCAGGGCCAGGTCGTTGTAGGCGCAGGCGTCGGCGTCGGACTCGTTGCGGCCCTGCATGGTCAGCCAGGAGCTGTAGGCCAGCGTGCCGTGGCCGACGGTGGTGCCCTCGCTCACGAGCGAGCCGCCGCGGGCGAAGGTCACGCGGGTGCCGAGCGGGAGGGAGCCGGCGTCACAGCCGTTGGTGTCGGTCGCGGCGCCGAGGCCGGCGCAGTGGGCGGCGTACCCGACGTAGGTGTTGCCGGCGCCGTCGGTGTAGACGAAGTTGGCGGTGCACTGGGCGCCGTCGGTGTACATCTGCACACCCGGCGTGATCTCGGCGGTGTCGGCCGGCGCGTAGGCGGCGACGGCCGCCTCGGGGGCGGCCGCGGCGGGGGCCGTGGTCGACAGGGCTGCGACGGTGCCGGCGCTGGCGATGACGGCGACGACGCCGGCCAGTCGGCGGGTGATCGGATGCGCTGAGCGCATGGGTTCCCTCCCGGGTCAGTTCCGACGACGGGGGGTCGCCGGCAGCGGTGAATGACACGGTTCCAACGACCGTGCCCGGGATGGGTTACGTGTCAGTACGACGGCTGCGAGGGGTCGACCTGGTTGACCCACGCCACCACGCCGCCGCCGACGTGGACCGCGTCCGAGTAGCCCGCGCCCTTGAGCACCGCGAGCGCCTCCGCCGAGCGGACGCCGGTCTTGCAGTGCAGCACGACCTGCTTGTCCGACGGCAGCTCGCCCAGGGCGTTGCCGTTGAGGAACTCGCCCTTGGGGATCAGCACCGCGCCCGGGATCCGGTTGATCTCGTACTCGTTGGCCTCACGGACGTCGACGAGGACGAAGTCGCGGCTGCCCTCCTCGCGCTCCTTGAGCATCTGCTCGAGGTCGGTCACCGAGATGGTCGACCCGGCCGCGGCGTCCGCGGCCTCGTCGGAGATCGCCCCGCAGAAGGCGTCGTAGTCGATGAGGTCGGTGACGGTGGCGTTGTCCCCGCACAGCGCGCAGCTGGGGTCCTTGCGGACCTTGAGCTTGCGGTACTCCATCTCGAGCGCGTCGTAGATCATCAGCGATCCGGCAAGGGGCTCGCCGATGCCGGTGAGCAGCTTGATCGCCTCGGTGCCCTGGATCGCGCCGATGCTCGCGCACAGCACGCCCAGCACGCCCCCCTCGGCGCAGCTCGGGACCATGCCCGGCGGCGGCGGCTCGGGGTAGAGGCACCGGTAGCAGGGCAGGTCGTCGCCCAGCGTGGGCGCGAAGACCGACGCCTGGCCGTCGAAGCGGTAGATGGAGCCCCACACGTAGGGGATCCCGAGGAAGTACGCCGCATCGTTGACCATGTAGCGGGTCGCGAAGTTGTCGGTGCCGTCGACGATGAGGTCGTACCCCTCGAACACCTGCCTGACGTTGTCGTTGTCGAGCCGCTCACGGTGGAGCACGACCTCGACGTACGGGTTGACCTCGGTGATCGAGTCACGCGCCGACTCCGCCTTGGGCCGGCCGATGTCGGACTGGCCGTGGATGACCTGTCGCTGGAGGTTGGACTCGTCGACCTCGTCGAACTCTGCGATGCCGATGGTCCCGACGCCCGCGGCCGCCAGGTACATCAGCGCGGGGCTGCCGAGGCCCCCGGCGCCGATGACCAGCACCTTGGCGTTCTTGAGCCGCTTCTGCCCGGCCATGCCCACGTCCGGGATGATCAGGTGCCGGCTGTAGCGGCGGACCTCGTCGACGGTGAGCTCGTCGGCGGGCTCCACGATCGGCGCGAACGACACGGTGACACTCCTCGGATCTGCGGTGGTGGGGGTGACCGGTGAACGCCGGCCCGGGGTTCCATGTTCCCCAACGGCTCGACCCGTGGACGCACGTCCCGCGATCCGGACGCGCCGACGCGCGCCACAGGCGACCGCGAGGCTCGTGACCGCCCGGTAGGGTTCGCAACGGCACCAGCAGGCGCCACGGACAGTGACGGGCAGGAGGAGCGACACGTGACGTCGTACGACGAGGCGACCACCCGGCCCCGCGGGGGGCGGATGCCCCGCCGCGAACGACGTGTCCAGCTGCTCGAGTCCGCGCTCGAGGTGTTCGTCGCGCAGGGCTATCACGCGGCCGCGATGGACGACATCGCCGAGCGGGCCGGAGTCTCCAAGCCCGTCCTCTACCAGCACTTCCCCGGCAAGCTCGAGCTCTACCTCGCGCTGCTGGACGCGTCCTGCGACGACATCATCGACAACTGCCGCCGCGCCCTGGAGTCGACCCCTGACAACAAGCTGCGCGTGGCCGCCGCGATGGAGGCGTTCTACGAATACATCGCGGGCAACAACGGGGCCTTCCGGCTGGTGTTCGAGTCCGACCTGACCAACGAGCCCGCCGTCCGGGTGGCCGTCGACCGCGTCACCAACGAGTGCGCGGCGATGATCACCCACGTCATCCACGACGACACCGGTCTGCCCGCCGAAGCCGCCCGGCTGCTCGCCGTCTCACTCGTGGGAATGGCGCAGGTCAGCGCGCGGTTCTGGGTGACAGACGCCGCGGGCATCAGTCAGCCTGACGCGGTGGCGCTGGTCTCCGGCCTCGCCTGGCGAGGCATCCGGGGCTACCCGCTCACCGACGACCACTGATTCCGCACCCACCCCTGAATTTCGAGGAGCCCGATGGAGATCAAGATCGGCGTGCAGCACTCCCCCCGCGAGCTGGTGGTGGAGTCCAGCGAGAGCGCCGAGGACGTCGAGAAGCACATCGCCGACGCCCTCGCCGGCGACGGCCTGCTCGCCCTCACCGACAGCCGCGGCCGACGGGTGCTCGTCCCGGCCGCGCGGCTGACGTACGTCGAGATCGGCGGCGGGGTCAGCGGTCAGGTCGGCTTCCGCTCCTGACCCGCACCACGACACACGGCCCGGTGGTTGCATCGGGTGCTTCGGGGTTCCATGCTCACGGTGACGGTCGAGTCACTCGACCGCGGAAGGAAAGGTGTGCGCCGTGGACATCTCAACGATCCTCTTCTACCTGATCGTCGGCACCATCGTCGGCCTGCTGGGCAAGTTCCTCGCACCGGGCGACAAGGACAACATCCCGTTCTGGCTGGTCATCGTGTGCGGCATCGGCGGCATGCTGCTGGGCGACGTCATCTACCGCGCCTTCGGCGGAGACGGCAGCCGCGGCCTCGACTGGACCCAGGGGCTGGTCACCGTGCTCACCGCGATGGTGCTCGTCATCGTCGCGGCGATGGCCACCGGCCGCGCCCGGACCAAGGCCTAGGCGACCGAGGGTCTCGACAAGCTCGACCGTCGTGGGGTCAGGTTCGCGAACGGCGGTCGAGCTTGTCGAAACCTCGGAAGCGGATCAGGAGTCGAGGCCGAGCTTGGCCATCCGCTCGGCGTGCTGCTCGGTGATCCGGGCGAACATCCGGCCGATCGCGGCCAGGTCGAGCGCCGGTCGGTCGACGCCACCGGCCAGCAGCGCCGAGAGCGCGTCACGCTCCGCCGCGACCCGCTGGGCCTGCGTCAACGCCTCCCCCATCAGCCGCCGCCCCCAGAGGGCGAGCCGGCCGCCGAGCTTGTGGTCGGCGGCGATGGCGGCCTGGACGCGCTCGACCACGAACTCGGAGTGACCGGCATCGGCGAGCGACGAGATCACGATGTCGCGCGTGCGGGGATCGAGGTAGGCCGCGATCTCGCGGTAGAAGTCGGCCGCCAGCCCGTCGCCGACGTACGCCTTGATCAGCCCCTCGTAGAAGTCGGCCGGCGCGGTGTGGGCGTGGAACAGGTCCAGCGCGTCCTGGAACGGCGTCATCGCCGCGAACGGGTCGGAGCCGAGCTCGGTGATGCGGGCCTGCAGCACCTCGACGTGGGCGAACTCGTGGCAGGCCATCCGCGCGATCGCCAGCTTGTCCTCGAGCGTGGGCGCCAGCTTGGCGTCCTCGGCCAGTCGCTCGAACGCCGAGATCTCGCCGTAGGCGATCGCTCCCAGCAGGTCGACGACGGCGACGCGGTAGGCCGCGTCCTCGAGGGCCCCGCCCTCGGTGTCGTCGCGGGATTCAGTCATACCATCAGCGTACCGATAGGATGTGGCCAGGAAACGACGCCGTCGACATGACCGAGCGTCGCTCATCGCCGGTCCTCGGCGATCCGGATGTGCGCGGCTGAGCGTTGTCAATCAGCCGCTGGCTGATTCACACAAGCTCACCGAAAGCGAACTGAACACTGTGACTACCTTCCGTGAACTCGGGGTGCTCCCCGAGATCTGTGACTCCCTCGAGCGCGCCGGCATCACCACGCCGTTCGCGATCCAGGAGATGACCCTCTCCGTCGCCCTGATGGGCACCGACCTCATCGGTCAGGCCCGCACCGGCACCGGCAAGACGCTGGCGTTCGGCATCCCGCTGCTGCAGCGGTCGGTCGCCCCCAAGGACCCCGACTACGCCGAGATGCCCCAGGGCAAGCCGCAGGCGCTGATCGTCGCCCCGACCCGCGAGCTCGCGCTCCAGGTCTCGAAGGACCTCGCGCTGGCCGGCGCCGACCGCGGCCTCCGGGTCCTCACCGTCTACGGCGGTGTCGGCTACGACACCCAGCTCGACACGCTCAAGGCCGGCGTCGACGTCGTCGTCGGTACGCCGGGCCGGTTGATCGACCTCGCCGACCGCCGCGCCCTCGACCTCTCCCACGTCCACGCGCTGGTCCTCGACGAGGCCGACGAGATGCTCGACCTCGGGTTCCTGCCCGACGTGGTGAAGCTGATCAGCAAGACGCCCGAGACCCGGCAGACGATGCTGTTCTCGGCCACCATGCCGGCCGCCATCGTGGCCCTCGCCCGCACCCACATGCGCCACCCGATGAACATCCGCGCGGAGTCGTCGTACGAGAACGCGACGGTTCCCGCGACCGCGCAGTTCATCTACCAGGTCCACGACCTCGACAAGCCCGAGATCATCGGCAAGGTCCTGCAGGCCGAGGACGCCGACAAGATGATCGTCTTCACCCGCACCAAGCGGCAGGCGCAGCGCATCGCCGACGACCTCGCCGAGCGCGGCTTCAAGTCGTCGCCGCTGCACGGCGACATGGCGCAGGTCGCGCGTGAGAAGGCGCTGACGAAGTTCCGCGAGGACAAGATCCAGGTCCTGGTCTGCACCGACGTCGCCGCCCGCGGCATCGACGTGCAGGGCGTCTCGCACGTCGTCAACTACTCCTGTCCCGAGGACGACAAGATCTACATCCACCGGATCGGCCGCACCGGTCGCGCCGGCGCCTCCGGCATCGCCATCACGTTCGTCGACTGGGCCGACCTCCACCGCTGGAAGATGATCAACAAGGCGCTCGACCTGCCGTTCGACGAGCCGCAGGAGACCTACTCGACGTCCGAGCACCTCTTCCACGACCAGGGCATCCCGCCGGAGACCAAGGGCCGTACGGTCGACCCCGCCCCGTACGAGAAGCCGGACCGCCCCTCGGGTGGACGTCCTGAGCGGTCCGCGGACCGCCCGCCGCGCAACCGGAGCCGCGACCGCAACCGCAGCCGCACCCGCGGCGGTCAGCCGGTCGAGGGCGAGGCGACGTCCGCCAACGGCCAGGAGAAGACCGGCGAGCAGCGCTCCGGCAACCGCAGCCGCCGTCGTCGCCGTCGTCCCTCCGGCTCCGGCAGCGCCCCCGCCGCCGACTGAGCCTCCCCCAGCCTGACCCGGTGGTCAGGGGGTGACGACGACCGTCGCGCCGAGCTGGGCGAACTCCCACATGGCCTTGGCATCGGCGGTCTTCTGCCGGATGCAGCCGTGGGAGGTGGGTGTGCCGAGCTCGTCGACGGTCTGCACCCGGCCGTCCTCGTCGACGGGGATGTCGTGGAAGCCGATGGCGGCTCCGGTGTCACCCTGCGTGAAGCGGACGAAGTACTTCATGGTGCCCGAGTCGTCGATGCCGATCGCGTTGAGCGAGCGGGAGTAGACCTGGTAGGTGCCGGGGTCGAGGTTGTCGGACATGCTGCCGGAGACCAGATAGGTACGCCGGACGCGACCGTCGTCGCCGATCAGCCACACCCGCTGCTGACCCTCGCTGAAGACGACCCGGCGGCCGGAGCCGGAGCGGGCCGGGAGCAGGTCGGCCGCGGTGACTCGTCGTCGCTCCCCCGGGGTCGACGCGGAGCGCTCGGATCCGGAGGTGGGTGCCTCGGCCTCGGGCCGGGGCGGGGTCGCCTCACGTTGACTGCCGGCGGCCGGCGCGATGGCGCCGCGCGGCGCAGGCTCGTCCGCCGCCGACGGCAGCACCCCGACCCCGCCGAGCAGCGCGACCGCCGTCACGCCCACCGACGTGACGGCCGCAGTCATCCGCCCGTAGCGCGGGCGAACCTGGCGGCGGTGGGCGCTCATCGGCTCAGCTCCCCGCTCGCGCCATCAGGTGGGTGGCCACCTCGCGGTAGGCCTTCGCGCCCTTGCTCGATCGGCTGGTCGCGAGGATGGAGCGCCCGCGGGCCGGCGCCTCGGCGAACTTGATGGTCTTCGGGATCGGCGGCTCGATGACCTCGAGGTCATAGGTGTCCGAGATGGTCTCGAGCACGGTGCGCGCGTGGTTGGTGCGGCCGTCGTAGAGCGTCGGCAGGACGCCCCACACCTCCAGCCGACGGTTGGTGAAGCGGCGTACGTCGTGGACGGTGTCGAGCAGCTGCCCGACTCCGCGGTGGGACAACGTCTCGCACTGGAGCGGGATCAGGACGCCGTCGGCGGCGGTGAGCGCCGCGACCGTCAGCACCCCCAGCGAGGGTGGGCAGTCGAGCAGCACCCAGTCGTAGGCGAGGTCGTCGTCGAGCAGCTCGAGGGCGGCCTTGACGGCGTGCTCGCGCCCCGTCCGGGTCAGCAGGTCGGCCTCGGCGCGCGCCAGCTCGATGGTGGCCGGCATCAGGTCGACGCCGTCGTCGGTCTCGAGGATGACCTCGGTCGGGTCGAGGCCCTTCGTGAGCACGTGGTGGATCGAGACCTCGAGGTCCTCGGGGTCGATGCCGAGCGAGAAGGTCAGGCAGGCCTGGGGGTCGAGGTCGACCAGCAGCACCTTCTGACCGAGCTCGGCCAGCGCTGCCCCGATCGAGGCGACCGACGTGGTCTTGGCGACGCCGCCCTTCTGGTTGGCGACCGCGAGTGTGGTGGTCATGGTGGAGCCCATCATGCCGGAGCGAGTTGCCGGAAACGCGCAGGCACCGGTTCGATGGGCGCATGTCTCCCTCCGCTTCCGCCCAGGGCTGGGCGCTGGTCACCGGCGCCACGGCCGGCATCGGCCTCGAGTTCGCCCGCCAGCTCGCCGACCGCGGCCACGACCTCGTGCTCGTCGCCCGCGACACCGAGCGGCTCGAGCAGGTCGCCGCCGAGCTGCGGCGGGACGACCGCGAGGTGGAGGTCCTGCCCGCCGACCTGGTCGACCGCGACCAGCTCGCCACCGTGGAGGCGCGCCTGGCCGACCCCGCGCGACCGGTGGACCTGCTGGTCAACAACGCCGGCTTCGGCCTCAAGGGCCGCTTCCTCGACAACGACGCCGACGACGAGGAGCGGATGCTCGACATCCTCGTCACCGCCCCGATGCGGCTCTCCCACGCGGCGCTGCGGGCGATGACCGAGCGCGGCCACGGCGGGCTGATCAACGTCTCCAGCGTCGCCTCCTTCCTCCCGCGCGGTACGTACGGCGCCGCGAAGGCGTGGCTCAACCGGTTCGGGCAGTGGGCGGCCGCCGAGTACGGGCCCCGCGGCGTGACCGTGATGACGCTCTGCCCCGGCTTCGTGAAGACCGAGTTCCACGAGCGGATGGGCGTGCGCCGCGGTAGCGGGTACATGTGGCTCGAGGCGGACTTCCTGGTGCGCGAGGCCCTCGAGGACTTCGACCGCGGCCGCGTGTTCTCGGTGCCCGGCGGGCAGTACAAGGCGATCCGGGCCGCCACCGCCGTCGTACCGACCCGGCTGCTGCAGCGCTTCCAGTCGATGGGCCGCCGGTAGGAGCGTCACCTCCGGGCGCGACGGGAGTTGAACTCCCCATGCGACCCCGCCTCCCGGCCCTGCTCGCCCTCGCGCTCTCCGCGACGCTCGTCACCACGACGAGCGCCGGCTCGGTGCCGATCCCCGACTCCCCCGGCGCCGAGAACGTCGCGCCGTACCTCGGGAAGCCCGCGACCGCTCGACCGCTGGCCGACCAGTCGTTCGCACCCCGCCACCCGTGGATGGCCGGCAACGGCCGCAGCAACCTCCATGACGACGCCTACCAGTCCGACGCCGGCACGGCTCGCGGTCCGCTGGGGCGGGACCCCGAGGTGCTGTCGAACTTCTTCGCCGAGGAGTGCGCCTCGCACACCTTCGACCGCGAGGGGCGGCTGCTGACCGTCTGTGTCGGCATCGAGCAGGTCACGCTGCGGTTGCTCGACCCCGACACCCTGGACGTGCTGGCCCAGCTGCCGTTGCCCCCACGCCAGCCGTCGACCTCGCCGTTCACGACCTTCGGGGGCGGCGGCTACTTCTACCTCGACCACCGCGACCGGGTCGTGGTGCCGACGTCGGCCGGCACCATCGACGTGATCCGGACCGACGACACGGCAGCAGCACCGGCCCTGGAGACGGTCCGCAGCTACGACGTCTCGGATCGTGTCGGCGAGGGGCTCATCCTGTCGGCGCTCCCGGACTGGGAGGGCCGGATCTGGTTCGTCACCGACGAGGGGACGGTCGCTGTCGTCGACCGCCGCAGCGGCCGTGTCCGCGCGCTGGACGTGAGGTCCGGCATCGGCAACTCCATCGCGGTCGACGAGACCGGCGGCGTCTTCGTGGTCTCCGAGGAGAAGCTCTACCGCTTCGACGCCGGCCGTCATGGCCGCCCGCTCGTCACCTGGCAACAGGCGTACGACGCCGGCGACCGTCAGAAGCCCGGCCAGAGCCAGCTCGGCTCGGGCACGACCCCGACGATCATCAAGCGCGGCGGACGACGCTACGTGGCGATCACCGACAACGCCGACCCGCGGATGCACGTCCTGGTCTTCCGCGCCGGCCGGGCGGGGCCGGGCCGGCAGCCGGTGTGCCGGATCCCCGTCTTCGCGAGGAACCGGGGCGCGACCGACAACTCCCTGATCGCCTTCGGCCGCTCGATCGTGGTCGAGAACAACTACGGCTACACCGGGCCGGTCAGCGGCGACGTGCCGCGCAACGCACCGACCACCGAGCCCGGCCTGACCCGGATCGACCTCGACTTCCGGGCCGGGACCTGCGAGAAGGCGTGGACCAACCGCAGCCTCCGAATCCCTTCCAGCGTCAGCAAGGCGTCGGCCGCGAACGGACTCGTCTACGTCTACGAGTACCCGTCCGAGGAACAGGTCGTGTATCCGGACGGCGAGCCGCTGACCGGGCCCGAGGACCCGTGGTACCTCACCGCGATCGACGTCCGGACCGGCCGGCGGGTGTGGTCGCAGCTGACCGGCACCGGTCTCGGCTACAACAACAACTACGCGCCGATCACGCTCGGCCCCGACGGAACGGCGTACGTCGGCGTCCTCGGCGGCATCCTCGCCGTCCGCGACACTGGATCTCGACACGCCCGTCGCGACCTCCGGCGTCGGTCGCGGGGCGCGCTCGATCTCCCCGCGACCACGCGGCGATGATCAACCCTCGCCGGCGATGAACGCGCGCACCGAGTCGGCGACGAGCTGGACGGCGATCGCGGACAGCAGCAGGCCCGCGATGCGCGTGATGAGCAGGACACCGGACTCACGGATCAGGCGGAGGATGGGCAGCGAGAAGCGCATCGCGACCCAGAGGCTCAGGTGGACCAGGACGATGCCGAGGGCCACGGCGAGGACGGCCGCGCTGTCGTCGCTGTCCTCGACGAACAGCATCACCGCGACGATGGCGCCGGGACCTGCGAGCAGGGGCGTGCCGAGCGGCACCAGCGCCACGTTGGTGCCCGCTGCGGCGGTCTGCTCCTGCTCGTTGCCGGTCAGGAGCTCGAGTGCCACCAGCAGGAGCAGCAGCCCACCGGCGCCCTGGAGGGCCGGCAGCGAGATGTGCAGGTAGCTGAGGATCTGCTGGCCGAAGAAGGCGAACAGGCTGATCACGATGAACGAGACGGCGACCGCCTGCCAGGCGGCGCGGCGCGCGGCCGCTTGCGAGCGGCCACCGGTCAGGGACAGGAAGATCGGCACGGTGCCGACCGGGTCCATGATCACGAAGAGGGTCACGAAGACCTCGACGAGCAGCACGGTGTCCAGCACGGCGACAGCCTAGGGCTCTGGAGCGCAGTGGTTGACTGGGATCCATGACGGACGGCTGGGGCCGGGTCGAGCGGCCTGATGCCGAGATCTGGTACCACGACACCGCCTCCGACCTGCCCGTCCTCGTCCTCCTCCACGGCCTGGCCGGCTACGCCCTCGAGTGGGGCGCGACCATCGCCGCGCTGCGGGACGACTACCGGGTGATCTCCGTCGAGCAGCGCGGCCACGGGTCCAGCACGCGGCGTCCCGACGACGTCAGCCGGCAGGCGTACGTCGCCGACGTGGTCGCCGTGCTCGACGACCTGGGTGCTGCCGCCGTACCCGTCATCGGTCAGTCGATGGGCGGTCACACCGCGATGCTGCTGGCCGCCCACCACCCCGAGCGGGTCTCGCGGCTGGTGATGATCGAAGCCGGGCTCGGGGGCGGCGATCCCGCGGACGTCGACGGGCTGGCCGCGTGGCTGCAGGGCTGGCCGGCGCCCTTCGCCGACCGCGACGCCTTCCTGGCCTTCTTCGGCGGCAGCCGAGGCGTCGCCGAGGGCTGGGCCGACGGGCTGGCGGAGCGGGCCGACGGGCTCTGGCCGCAGTGGGACGCCGAGACCCTGGCGCGGGCGCTGGCCGCGGTCGCCGAGCGGGAGCACCTCGACGAGTGGTCGAGCGTGCGGGCGCCGACGCTGCTGGTGCGCGGCGAGCACGGTGCGATCCCCGAGCGTCAGGTCGAGAGCATGTGTGCCCTGCGGCCCGACACGGAACTCGCGGTCGTCGCCGGAGCGGGCCACGACCTCCACCTGGAGGCCCCGGACGCGTTGCGGCCGGTGCTGGCGCGGTTCCTGGCGCGGACCCGCTAGCCCGGCCGGCTCACCAGACCGGGCCCGGACCCTCGATCGGCATCGCCACGAGGTGGGGTCCGTCACTCGACACGTCCCGCAGGATCCACTCGTCCTTCATCAGCAGCATCGCCGACGCCGGCATCAGCACGATCCACAGCCAGCGTCCCTGGGCCTCGCCGGCCAGCACCGACCGGTCCAGGTCGCCGGCCGCCGTGCTCGTGGACACCGGCCAGAGGGGGACCCCCTGGCTGCCGATCTTGATCCGCACGAAGGGCTGTCCCTGACCGAAGTCGTCGCCCGGATCGCTCCGGTCGAGGCCCGCGCAGCGGCCGCCCAGGCCGACGCCGACCTCCTCGGCCACGACGAGCACGTCCACCCGCCCGTCGGGACCGGTGGTGCCGGTGCAGCAGGTGACGGTCGCGACGGCACGACCCGGTGTGCCGGCGACCACGCCGAAGTCGGAGACCCGCCAGCCCGAACCCATCGGCCAGGGCAGGAACGTCGGGAAGCCGGCGGCGTGCCGGAGGTGGTTGCTGAACGCGTCGTACGACACCTCCTGGGGACGCCACAACGGCGGCTGCGGGCCGTGCTGGGGGCACTCGCCCCCGGGTGAGGAGAGCCTCTCCGGGCACCGCGGACACCAGACACCCAGGATGCTCATGCGTTCCACCTCAGGAGCACCGCGGTCTCCCGCTCGTAGCCGAGGACCGACACCGTGGAGGTGTCGAGCCGGAAGTGCCGCCCCTCGTTCACCGGGAGGCCGAGCCAGCGGGCCGTCAGTGCCCGCAGCGCGTGGCCGTGGCCGAAGACCAGCGCCCTTCCGTCCGTCGGCACGCAGCCGGGCGACGACCCGGTCGAGGCGCTCGGTGACCTGCGCGGCGGTCTCGCCGCCGGGCGTGGGGTGGGTCCACACGCTCCAGCCGGGCACCGTCTCGCGGATCTCAGCGGTGGTGACGCCCTCGTAGTCGCCGTACGCCCACTCGACGAGGTCGTCGTCGACCGTGGCGCCGGCGTGGCCGGTGAGCTCAGCCGTACGTCGCGCGCGCTGGCGCGGGCTGGTGAGGACGAGGTCGAACGCCGTCTCCGCCAGTCGGGTCTCGAGCTCCGCCGCTGCCTGCTCACCGACGGGCGTCAGCGGCAGGTCGGTGGTGGAGGTGTGGCGGTGGTCGCGGCTCCACTCGGTCTCGCCGTGGCGGACCAGCCAGACCTCGCCCTCCATCGGTCAGCCCTGCTCGCGACCCGGCCAGTTCTTGTCCGGCTGCGGCACGGGCCGGCCGGGCTGCTCACCGCCCCGGGCCTCGAGGTAGTTGTCCTTCGGCACCATCACCTTGCGGCGGAAGATGCACACCACCGTGCCGTCCTGGTTGTAGCCGATCGTCTCGACGTGGACGACGCCCCGGTCGTCCTTCGAGGTCGACTCCCACTTGTCGAGCACCGTCGTCTCGCCGTAGAGGGTGTCGCCGTGGAACGTCGGGGCGACGTGGCGCAGTGACTCGATCTCGAGGTTGGCGATCGCCTTGCCGGAGATGTCGGGGACCGACATGCCGAGCAGGATGGAGTAGACGTAGTTGCCGACCACCACGTTCTTGCCGAACTGGGTCGTCTCCGTCGCGTAGTTCTCGTCGAGGTGGAGCGGGTGGTGGTTCATCGTGAGCAGGCAGAACATGTGGTCGTCGAACTCGGTGACCGTCTTGCCCGGCCAGTGCCGGTAGGTCGCACCGACCTCGAACTCCTCATAGCTGCGCCCGAATTGCATGCGGCCCATCCTGTGCCGTCAGGACTCGGCGCCCGCTGGTCTCGACGTGCGCTACGCGCGCTCTCGACGGGCGCTACGCGCCCCCGCCGCCCGCCTTGCGGCGGTGCATCTTGGGTGCGGCGCCGCCCTCCACCTCCGAGCCGTGCGCCTTCTCGCGGACCGGCCCGTCGTCGTGGACGCCCTTCTCCTTGGAGTTCTTCTTCTCCAGGGCCTCGCGCATCTTGGCTTTCAGATCGTCGTTCGCCACGCTTTTCCTCCTGCCAGGGGGTCCTGCCGGGGTCGAAGGCCCACTGTGCCAGCAGGTCGAGGAAGACTCCACCCTGATTCGGCTGCGTTAGTCTCGCCGCGTGGCGCGCCGGGTGTTCCTCCATGTGGGCACACCGAAGTCGGGCACGAGCTTCCTCCAGGCGCTGTGGTGGCACCACCACGACGCCCTCCTGGAGCGTGGACTGCTGCTGCCGGGCACCGGGATCGCCGACCACTTCCGGGCCTCTGCCCTGGTGAGCGACCGGCGTGAGGTCGTCGACCGGCTCACGCCCTGCGCAGCGCGGCGCCTGGGACGACCTGCTCGCGGAGATCGAGGCGTTCGACGGCGCCGCCCTGGTCAGTCACGAGCTGTTCGCGCAGGCGTCGGCCGAGCAGGCCGCCGCGGCCCTGGCGCGGCTCGACCGGGTCGCGGCCGAGGTCCACGTCGTCGTCACCTGTCGCGATCTGGCCCGGCAGCTGCCGTCCGGCTGGCAGCAGAACGTCAAGCAGGGCCGCACCGAGACGCTGCGCGAGTTCTGGGAGGAGGCGCGTGACGACGACGGCGCGCCGTTCTGGACGTTCCAGGACCTGCCGGCGCTGCTGGACCGCTGGGCGCAGGGCGTGCCGGCAGCCCGGCAGCACCTGGTGGTCCTCCCCCGCCCCGGCGCCCCGCGCGACCTGCTGTGGCGACAGGTGTGCGAGCTGACCGGCGTCGACCCCACCGGCCTCACCCTCGACATCGAGCGGCCCAACGAGTCGCTGGGGCTCGCCGAGGTCGAGCTGATGCGGCGGGTCCATGCCGCCGTGCCACCGGAGCGACGCGGCCTCGACGTACGCCGGATCGCGACCAACTGGTTCACCCAGCAGGTGCTGGTGCCGGCCGGATCCGGTGAGGCGTTCGTGCTGCCCCAGGACCTGCACTCCTGGGCCGTCTCGCGTGGGTCATCGATGGTGACCGAGCTGCGCGGGCGCGACCTGGACGTGATCGGCAACCTCGATGACCTGCTGCCCGCCACGACTCCCGCCGCCGGCCGCACCCCGGACGACGTCACCGACGCCGACGTGGCCGAGGTCGCGGCGCCGGCGCTGGCGCGCGTGCTGCTGGCCGAGCTGGACCGGCGGCAGCAGCGCCGGGACCGACGTCCCTGAGCCTCAGCTGCGCTGGATGTCGCGTTCGACGAGGGCGGCGAGGCCGACCACCGCGGCGTCGATGATCTCGCGCTGGGACACGTCGCCGGGATCGATGCCGGGGACGTCGACCGGGTCGAGCTCGGCCCAGTCGCCGATGAACGTCAGGTCGAGCCCCTGCAGCTCCTCGACCATCGACGTCGAGTGCGTGCGGACCCATTTCGAGACCGGCAGCCCGATCGCCGGCTCGTCCTTCTTGCGGCCCGCGAGCACCTTCTTGGCGAGGTACTGCTTGCGGACGGTGTCACCGGTCGGGAACTGGAGTCCGGCCGCGTCGAGCAGCTCGTTCATCTGCCGCAGCACGAGGGCTGACGCGGCCCCGATCGACTCGTTGCTGGCACGGGCGTCGGCCCAGCCCTCGGCGGGCACGCCGAGCACCTGGCAGAACCGCTCCCACAGCAGGGTCCGCGAGGCGCCCGGGTGGGGCAGCGTGATCAGGGTGACCGGCGCCGCGGCGCTCCAGTCGGTCGCCATCCGTACGACGTTCTGCTGCCGCCAGAAGGTGCGCCCGGCCTTGGGGGCGCCCTTCATCGCGCCGCCCGGCTGTGGCCGCCACTCCTCGGCGGCGGTGAGGTACTGGCCGTAGGTCCAGGTGCGACCGTTCTGGATGGTCTCCTGCCACATCGCGGCGAGGCTCCGGTTGAGGTCACGGACGGTGATCACGCACTCGGCGCCCTCGACCGAGTCGCAGATGCCCTGGATGATCTTCGGGCCGGCCGGGCCGAGGAACTCCATCGAGATGACGGCGGTGCCGTCGTGGCCGGCCATCTCGTCGGCCAGCCGCTGCCAGGCACCGGTCGCGCGCTCCTGGCCGTGGCGCTGGGTGGCCAGGATGTCCTTGACGCCCTGGACCTGGTCGCCCCACTTCTCGCCCGGCACCAGGATCCCGGCGTCCGCGAGCGCGCCCTTGTTCTCGAAGAGCCGGCTCTGGATGTGGCTCGTGCCGGACTTCATGGTGCCGACGTGGAGGATCGTGCGCGATGCCATGTGAGCGACCCTAGCCGGGCGCGACGGAGGAGCGGACGGCGTGGGTCGCCAGGTCGAGCAAGCCCCGCGGCCGAGGCACGAGGCCGCGACGGGCGGGTCGAGACCACCGGTCTCCGCGGCGATACTGTCAGGGTTATGACCCCGCGGCCGCTCTACCTGCACGTGGGAGCCAGCAAGACCGGCACCTCCGCGCTCCAGCGCGGGCTGTTCGACTCGGTCGGGGAGCTGGCCGACCAGGGCATCGGCGTACCGCTGACGGATCGGCACGACCACGTCCGGCAGGTGCTGCGCCCGCTCGGGTGGGTCACCGCGTCGGGGTTCACCCGCGACGTACGACAGGAGCAGCTCGACGCGCTCGGACCGACACTCCGATCCACCGCCGGGGAACGGCTGCTGCTGACGTGCGAGGACCTCTGTGAGGCCGACGTGCCGCGGATCGAGGCGCTGGAGCGCGTGGCCGACGCCGCGGGCCAGGAGCTGCGGGTCGTGCTCACCGTCCGTGGCCTGGCGAGCGTGATCCCGTCGGAGTGGCAGCAGTTCCTCAAGCACCGGATGACCCTCGACTACCCGACGTTCCTGAAGCGGGTGCAGAACCGCAACGGCCGCTGGGCCAGGCACTTCTGGCAGCGGCAGGACCTGGTCGCGACCTGCACGCGCTGGGCCGACGTCGTCGGTCCCGACCGGATCGACGTCGTCGTCACCCCCGACCGCACCGACGATCCCGACGGCCTCTACCGGATGTTCGGGCAGGTCGTCGGCTTCGACCCCCACCAGCTCAGCTGGCCCGACCGCAACGTCAACGCCTCCTGGGGGTACGTCGAGGCGGAGGTCTACCGGCGCACCAACGAGGCCCTCGGCGACCGGCTGGCGGGCTATGACCGCGACTACCAGCCGGGCCTGCGGTGGCCGCTCGTGCAGGGCGTGCTCCCCCGCAGCGCCAGCACCCGGATCCCGCTGCCGCCGACCGAGCTGGAGTGGGTTTCCCTCGTCGCGCGCGAGCACGTGGCGTGGCTCGCCGACTCGGGCATTCGCGTCCACGGCGACCCGTCGGCCCTCGTCCCGACCGCTGCCGACACCGCGGAGCTGCCGCCCCTCGACGAGGAAGCCGTCGCGGCCGCCGCCATCGAGACCCTGGCCAACTTCGCCGTCTTCGCCCACAAGCGGACGAGACGGCAGGGTCAGTCGACCACCGCCGCCGGGCCGACCGCACGCGCTCGCCACCTCGCGGGCCGGGTACGCCGCCGCCTCGGCCGCTGAGGCAGCAGCGCGTGCGAGCGTCAAGCGCCGGTGGTTGAGGTGCGAAGGCGGCAACGCCTGAGCCTCGAAACCCCCGGCCCTCGTCCGCGTCCGGCCATTGTCAGTCGCTTCGAGGCTCCGGGGTTTCGAGGCTCGTCGCTGGCGCTCCTCGCACCTCAACCACCGGAGGCAGGGCTGCGGCTCCAGCAGCCGGCGACCGATGACCATCCGCCAGTGCGCCGGTGGTTGAGGTGCGGCCGAGGTCACTTCAGCTTGTAGATCTCCAGCAGCCGGCGACCGATGATCATCCGCTGGATGTCGGCGGTGCCCTCGCCGATCAGCAGCATGGGTGCCTCGCGGTAGAGGCGCTCGATCTCGTACTCCTTCGAGAAGCCGTAGCCACCGTGGATCCGGAAGGAGTCCTCGACGACCTGCGAGCAGTACTCGGAGGCGAGGTACTTCGCCATGCCGGCCTCGAGGTCGTTGCGCTCGCCGCGGTCCTTGGTGCGCGCCGCCTTCACCATCATCGCGTGGGCGGCCTCGATCTTCGTCGCCATCTCCGCGAGACGGAAGAGGACCGCCTGGTGCTCGGCGATCTTCTTGCCGAAGGTCTCGCGCTGCTGGGAGTAGGCCACGCCGAGCTCGAAGGCGCGGTGGGCCACACCGCAGCCGCGCGCCGCGACGTTGACGCGACCGACCTCGACGCCGTCCATCATCTGGTAGAAGCCCTGGCCGGGCTTGCCGCCGAGGATCTGGTCGGCGGAGATCCGGTGGCCCTCGAACACCATCTCGGTGGTGTCGACGCCCTTGTAGCCCATCTTCTCGATCTTGCCCGGGACGGTGACGCCCTGAGCCGTCTCGCCGAAGCCCTCCTCCTTCTCCACGAGGAAGGTCGTCATGTTCTTGTAGACCGAGTCATCACCCTCGTCGGTCTTCACCAGCACGGCGACCAGGTTGGACGAGCCGCCGTTGGTGAGCCACATCTTCTGGCCTGTGATCTCGTAGCCGCCGTCGTCGGTCTGCTTGGCCTTGGTCTTGATCGCCGCCACGTCCGAGCCGCACCCCGGCTCCGACATCGAGAAGGCGCCGCGGACCTCGCCGGTCGCCATCTTCGGCAGGTACTTCTGCTTCTGCTCGTCGGTGCCGTGCTGGAGCAGCATGTAGGCGACGATGAAGTGGGTGTTGATGATGCCGCTGACGCTCATCCACCCGCGCGCGATCTCCTCGACGGCGAGCGCGTAGGTCAGCAGGGACTCGCCGAGACCGCCGTACTCCTCGGGGATCATCAGGCCGAAGACGCCGATCTGCTTGAGCTCCTCGACGATCTCCGTGGGGTACTCGTCCTTGTGCTCGAGCTCGGTCGCGACCGGGATGATCTTCTGCTCGACGAACTGGCGGATGGTCTTGAGGATCTCTTCCTGGACGTCGGTCAGGTCCTCGGTCTCACAGAGTCGGCGCATGGCCGGAATCCTCCCACGGGGCAGGCGCCGTGGCTGTTGCCGGGATCACTCGCCGGAGGACGTACGACGGGCCAGGACGGTGACGGTATGGGTGAGGGCAGACAGGGACGCCGCCAGCTGCTGCTCGACGGTCACGTCGTCGGGCGAGGCGCCGCGGACCGGCTCGCAACGCAGCTCGTCGAGGTCGCCGGCCACCCGCGGTCCGAGCGCCCGGAGTCGCTCGACGTCCCGCTCACCACGGGCCGCCACCCAGTCGGCGTCGTACCCCAGTCGCGGGTCGTCCGGCCGCCCGGCGAGGCCGCGCTTGGCGAGCAGCTGCTTGACGATGCGTTCGTACTGCCGCGGCGTCAGGGGGTCGTCGTCCGCCTCGATCCGCAGGTTGAGCTCGCGCAGCACCAGCAGCGACGCCAGGCCGAGCGACGGGTTGGCGCGCACGTCGAGGTCGACCACGCCCTCGATCGGCACGAGCGCGGCGAAGCGCTCCCACAACAGGTCCGGCGGTGAGCCGGACGGCGGAACGGTCAGCACGGTGACCCGGTCGCGACCGACCGCGCCCTGCCAGGTCTCGGTGATGCCCGGGGCGTCCTGCCTGGTCCAGAACGCGCGGCCCGGGCCCGGTGAGGAACGGTCCTCGGCCTCGACGCCGGCGAGGTAGTCGGCCCAGGTCCAGGTGCCACGGTTCTGCAGGGTCTCCTGCCACATGGCCGGGATGGTGCGGGCCAGGTCGCGGACCGTGATCACGACCTCGACGTCGGCCGGGGCCAGGTCATCGACGATCCGCCGTACCTTCGCGGGGCCGCGCGGGCCGAGGAACTCCATCGAGACCACGGCGGTGCCCGGCCAGTCGCGGATCTCCTCGACCAGCGTGGGCCAGGCGCCGGTGCCGTCTGCCGCGACGTCCTTGACCGCCTGCACCTGGCGCTTCCAGGGGCTCGGGAACAGCACCCCCTGGTCGCGCAGCAGGTCCTTGTTGTGGCGCAGCACCCGCTGCAGGAAGCTCGTGCCGGACTTCATCAGCCCGACGTGGAGCACGACCCGCTCTGCCATCTAGCCCTCCCGCTCCATCCGGGCGGCGACCAGGGCCATGACCTCGCGCTCGAAGCCGTCGAGGTAGGCGTGGAGGTCAGGTGCCTGCCGCAGGTGTTCGGGTACGCCGGTCTCGAGCTCGTCCAGCCGCTCGACGACGTCGGCGAGCGACTGCATCCGGATCACCTTGTTCCGGACCAGCTGGACGTGTCGGGGTCGCCTCCCTCACAGGGAGTCCTTGCGGAAGTCGCGGAGGGCCTGGGCGAGCAGCTCCTCGTCCTGTCGCGCGGCGGGCAGCAGCAGCTCGTTGACGACATCGGTGAGCGCGGCGACCCGCTCCTGCAGCCGGCGGCCCTCCTGGAGGTCCTTCTCGGCCACGTCGAGGCGCTCGGAGAGGCTGTCGAGCATGGCGCGGCTGCGCCGGCCAGCGACGTCGAGCACGACCGAGCCGCGCAACGACATCGGCGTGGCCTCGACCTGTGCCTTCCCTCCCGCAGGACCGGCTGCCCGGGCCTCGCGGAGCTCCAGCAGCAGCCGCACGATGGTCGAGACGGCGACGTCGAGCAGCTCCTCGGCCGGCACCTCGTCCGGCAGCCGCCCCTCGTGGCGGGTGGCGGCGACGTCGGCGAGGTCGCCGTGCACCGTCCACCCGGCCTCACCGATCTTCTCCACGGCTGCCCGGGCGCGCGCGTCCGCCTCGGCGAGCTGGGCGTCGGTGATGCCCATCGGCTCGTCGTCCAGGGGAGCCAGCACGGTGTGGGCGAGGGTGTCGCGCAACCACTTGGACTGCTCACGAGCGCCCTTGATCGGGCCCAGGTCCTGTTCGTTCACCTTGCGCAACACCTCCGCTGCCTTGACGCCCAGCGACTCGTTCGCGGGCGGGATGTCCAGGTCGACCGCGACGTCCTGGAGCGAGCATGCCTCCGCGAACCGGTCCCACAGCTCGCGACGCGGCGCCCCGCGGCGGGGCGCCGTGACGATGTGGACGCGCTCGGGCGGCAGCCCGGCGCCCCAGCGGCCGGCGACCGACGCCGGGTCCATCGTGCGCCAGCCCCACTCGGCCCGCGGACCGCGCGACTCGGGCGGCGGCTCCCACTCGGCCAGCGGTACGTCGAGGGCGAACTTGAGCCGCTCCTGCCAGGCCGACGACACCGCCTGCCCGAGGTCGCGGGTGGTGACCACGACGTGGACCTCGAGGCCGGCCAGGCCCGCGAGCGCGTCGGCGGCCTGCTGGCGCTTCGCGCCGGCGAGGAGCTCGTAGCTGATGATCGCCGTGTGGCCGGGGAAGGCGTGGACCTGCTCGACGATCCGGTCCCAGGCGCCGGCCGCTCGTGCCGGCAGGTTGTCGAGACGCGCGTCCTCGCGGACCGCGAAGCCCGCGTGCACGAGCTCGACGTGCGTCTTGCCCGCCACCAGCACGCCCTGGTCGGCCAGCTCGCGCTGGTTGTGGCGCAGCACCCGCTGCAGGTAGGTGGTGCCGGACTTGGGGCTGCCGACGTGGACGTAGACCCGATCGGTCATGGGAAATCCGCCACGACGTGCCAGGACGGCCGGTGCTTGCCGCCGTCGGGAGCGGGCCGCTTCACCCGGTCCTCGTGGACGATCCGGGCGCCGAGGGCGTCGAGCCGGCGCCGTACGTCGTCGGGCTCGACGTCGAAGCGCAGCGGGTAGAGCCGCTGCGGGTTGTTGCGATCGGGATCGTCCTCGTCGGAGAACTCGAGGTAGGCGCGCCCGCCGTCGCGCAGGCAGGTCGCGACGAGCCGCCAGAACGCCTCGACGCCGCGCGGGTGGATGGCCCCGAGCACGAACCGGGCGAGGACGACGCGCGGCGGCCGCGGGCGGCGCAGCTGCAGGGCGCCCAGCGTCAGCGTGTCGCGCAGGTCGTAGAGGTTGCAGGGGCCGAACCGGACGGGCAGGTCGGCCTCGCGGGTGGCCCGGTTGGCCGCGACGAAGCAGCGTCGGGCGTAGTCGAAGGCGTTGACGCGATGGCCGCGCTCGCCCAGCCGGACCGCGTCCGTGCCGTTGCCGGCACCGATCTCGAACACGCTCACCGGGTCCGGGTGGTCGGACATCACCCGCTCGGCGAGCTCCGAGGCCGGCCCGATCTCCTGGCGCTCGTGCCACCAGGCCTCCCAGCCGCGCCGGGCGGTCATCATGTTGCCGAACCAGCCCTCGAAGCGGGCCACCGTGCCGTCGTCGGGCTCGTGGCGGAAGGACGGGTCGGGCACCTGCCAGCCCGGGCCGTACGACGCCGCCAGCAGCCGGGCGGGGTCGGCGGGCGCCGGCAGCTCGAGCCCCTCGTAGGACAACGTCGTCAGCGGCAGGATCGCCTCGCGGGGGATCGGCTCGCGCAGCGTCGCGGTCTCGTGGAGGACTCCGTCGACGTAGAAGCAGGCGTAGACGTCGATGCCGAGCGGCGCGCCGTCGGTCCGGGGAACAGCACCGTGACGAAGCTGCCCGACTTGAGCGTGGCGGTGAGACCGCGACGGGTGAAGGCCCGCTGGATCGCGTAGGCCTCGAGATTGATCTCCGCCGGGGTGGTCTTCTCGCTGAGGTAGAGCAGGTCGGAGTCTGAGTCGTGCCCGATGGCCTTGCCGGCCCGGGCGGCACCGAGCAGGGTGCCGAACGCCATCCAGGCCTCGATGCCGCAGTCCTCGCGGAGGATCTCCATGACCTCGCGGGTGCGCGTGGCGAGCTCGGCGGTGACCTCCTCGCCGCGGCTGCTGAACGGCCGCTGCACGATGCCCCACTTGTCGATGACGACCGGGCGGCCCTCGACGTCCACCAGCCGGATCGGGTCGCGCCCGGACCCGAAGCTCACCCGGCCGATCACGATCTCCTGCGCGGCGCCGGCATCCTCGGGGCCGACCTCACGCAGCACGATGTCGGTGTAGCCGTCGAGCCAGCGGCGCATCGCCCGCGGCCAGCGCACCAGGTGGCCCCGACCGCGATGGCTGCCGTCCACCGTGAAGGACCACACCGGCTCGCCGTCGAACAGCACGTCGTAGGAGCCCACGAGACGCGGCGGGACGGTGATCCCGTCCTCGTCGGCGCGCACCTTCACAGCAGCCCTCACAGCGCCACAGCCTGCCACGGCCGGTCCCGCGCTACGGAACCGAGACGTTCGTCCGCAGCACGGAGTGGTCGGTGATCAGCTTGACGAGGGGCGAGACGTCCTCGGTGTAGCCGGAGTAGTCGACGTTCCGGGAGCCGAAGATCCAGTCGATCCGGACCTTCCCGGTGGGAGGCTTGCAGGTGCCACCCGCGTGGCTGCCGCCGCGCGGCGCCACGAAGTCGAGCTGGCCGGTGACCTCGCAGAAGGCCCGCTGCCGCTCGTTGAAGTCGCCGACGAGGAACACCGGGGCGGCCTTTGCCGGTGACCTTCTTGAGCCGGTCGATCTCGCGCTGGAGGGCGACGTTGCGCTGGGACTGGTGGTCCTGCGGCGCGTTGTGGACGTTCATGACCCAGATGTTGCGGCCGGTCTCGCGGTGCTCGAGCTTCACCAGCGGCATGTCGCGGGTCTGGGTGATGAAGGGGATCGTGACCAGGTCGGTCTCGACGAGCCGCCAGGTCGCCTTCTTCCAGGCGATGGTCGTCTGCAGGCCGTCGCCCTGCTCCGTCGTGCCCGGCCACACGTCGTACGTCGAGGACGCGCCCTTGGTGAACCACGTCATCTGGTCGCGCTGGATCTCCTGGAAGCCGACGACGCTGGCGTTGATCGAGCGCAGGTAGTCGATCATCCACTCCGTCCGGACCCGGGCCGGGCTGAACTCCCCCGCGTCGCTGCGGGGCGAGGTGTGGTTGCTGCCGAGCACGTTGAAGGACACCAGGTTGAAGTCGAATCCGCCGGCGCGGGTAGCGCCGCGGGCGGCCTCACGGCCGCTCCTGCCGAGCTCGCCGGTCTCGTTGTTGCCCCAGCAGGTGGGGCTCGCCGTGGTGCCGGTGAGGCCGCAGCCGTAGAGCCAGCCGAGGTCGAGCTGGGCCCAGGTCGTGCCGTCGAAGAGCTTGACGGGGTCGTCGGAGCGTTCGGTGTCGACGAGCTGGCCGAACCGACCGGTGCCCCAGCACCAGAGCGCCTGGTCGGTGTCGAGCCCGCACGAGAAGTTCACGCCGGTCTGCACAGCAGACCAGAGCCGATCGCCTCCGAGCGGCCGCGGCTCCATGGTGCCGCCGAAGCCGCCACCACCGAGCTGGCCGCCCTCGTTGCCGCCCCAGCAGCTGAGGGCACCGCCGTCGCGCAGGCCGCAGGTGTGGGTCCACGCCGGCTGCACCGACACCCAGTCGTCCGCCTGGCCGACCCGGGCGGGGTTGACCCTGATCTTCAGAGTGCCGTCGCCGACCTGGCCCTTGATGTTGCGGCCCCAACAGAACGCCGCGCCGCCGCGCGTCACCCCGCAGGTGTGCCAGCCGCCGGCGCTCACCTCGCGGAAGGTCAGGCCGCGGGTGACCCTGGCCGGGTCGTAGGAGTCCGTCTGGTCGCCGTTGCCGAGCTGACCGTAGGCGTTGTCGCCCCAGCATGACGCGGTGCCGTCACGCGTCGTCGCACAGGTGTGGACCCATCCGGCCGAGACCGCCTCCCAGTCACGACCGTCGCCGACTCGGCGGGGCGTGGTCTGGTCCTTGCGGTTGCCGGTGCCGAGCTGCCCCCGGTAGTTGAGACCCCAGCACCACGCGCTGCCGTTCTCCCGGACGCCGCACGTGTGCATGCCGCCGGCCGAGACGTCGACCCAGTCGTCGTGCTCGCCGACCTGGCGCGGGGTGGGACCACTGGTGGTGTCGCCGGTGCCCAGCTGCCCGTAGAAGTTGGCGCCCCAGCACCACAGCGTCCCGTTGCCGCGGATCTGGCACGTGTGGCGGCCGCCGGAGGTCACCCGGGCCTTGGCTCCCGGCTTGATGTCGACGCTCACCTGGCCCGCCATCGGCCGCGAGACGGCGGGGCTGGTGCGGTTGCGGACCGTGTAGTCGAGCGCGAAGGTGCCGTCCCGCGTGGGTGACCCGGTCAGGACGCCGCGCTTGGTCAGCGTCAGGCCGGGCGGGAGGGGCGAGGTGGCCTTGAAACGCAGCCCCTTCCGCGCCTGCGGCGCGACCGATGCCTTGATCCGCTCCGAGAGCAGCAGGGCGACGCGACCTGCCACCTCCTGGCCGACCTCGGGTCGCGGCCAGAGGGCGAGGCGCTCGCCGTACCGGCGGCCGAGGGAGCCGAGCAGCGAGGCGGCGGTGGTGTCGTAGGAGGCGTGGACGCGCTGGGCCCCGCGGAACCGGTCGTCACCGAGGTCGCACGCGAGGTCGGCGACCGTGCAGACCGAGTGGACCGGGCCGCGCCACCCCTCGGCGGGGACGGCGGGCAGGGGCTTGCGCGCGAGCCGGGCGCTCACGCCCTCGGCGCTGCGGGATGCGTGCGGGGTCTCCGCTGAGCGGGCCCGCGGAGCCGGAGACCCGGGCGGGGTCGCCGACGAGCACGACGGCCACCGTCCGGCTGCGCAGGTCTGCGTCGGCGGTGGTGAGATAGCGGTGGACGGCCTCGGCGCCCTGGGAGTAGCCGACGAGGTAGACCAGCTGGTCCGGGCAGCTCGGGCAGGGTCTCGGCCAGGGCCGCCTCGACGCCGGAGACGAGACCGCGCACCGGAGCGCGCCAGGAGCTCCAGGCGGCGCGGGTGACGGCCTTGTGGGCCGACGTACGCCGGGTGCCTCGACCCTGCAGCGCCGACGGACGGAGGGTCTCGGCGTGCACGACGCGGGTGGCGAGCGTGCGGCCCCCGGTCTGCGCCTCGGAGACCAGCGGGGCGGTCAGTGCCTCCAGGGTGCTCCCCGGGTCGTCCGGGCCGCCCTCGCCGCCGCCGGGGACCGCGACCAGCAGGGCGTCGTCGCAGTCGGCTGCCGCCGCTGCCCGCGCCGCCGTCGGGGCGCGGTCAGGCCCCGAGCCCGCCGCGGGCGATGTCGCCACGAGGAGGCCGGTGAGCACGAGGAGCGCTGCTGCGGGCACCGAGGAGCCGGCGGGGGGCATGGGGGGAACCCTTCGTCACTTTGGTCACACGAGTCACAGGGGAGGGTACCCCGACTCGGCCCTGACGTCAGGTGTTCGTGACACCTCGCCCGCCGCGGAGCGGTCGGGCGAGGTGTCACGGGATCAGCGCGTGCGCGCGGGTAGCCCCGCTTGCTCGCGGATGAGCGCGTAGGGGTCGACGTCGCGTGCTGCGGCGAGCCGCATCGTCGTGGTCCTCTGCCTCGGCGGCGGGTTGTTGAACAGGTAGTCGACCCAGCGGGCGTAGACGCCCTCCGCGCCGCCCCGGCGGATCTGGAAGCCCTGCTCGTCGCTGATCTTCGCCAGCCCCGACCAGTTCTCCGAGCCCTGCCAGGCGACCCGGGCGCTGCGGTCCTTGCGGTACCACCCGCTCACGGCCATCGACTTGGAGTGGAGGTAGCGGTCGTAGACGCCGTCCTCGTCCCAGTCCTGGACGATCTGGCGCTTGGGGACCGGCCCACGCGAGGTGTTCTGCAGGATGCTCTTCACCTGGCCACCCATGAGGGCGTAGACGATGCGGATGTTGCAGCCGTTCTCCCACTTGGTGCGCAGGATCTTGCCGATCTCGATGCCGCGGTCGTCGAGGATGGCGTCCTGGGCGATCCGGATCCGGGTCCGGCCTGCCACGCCCGTGCCGCCGCGCGCGCCCACGCAGGTGATCCGCTTGAGCTCCTTCATCACCCGGTCACCGCGCGCGTCCTTGCCCTTCCACGGGTAGACGTAGCCGGTGACGGACTTGCCGCGGAAGGTGCGGTAGGCACGCTTGACCGGCCGGTCGCGCGTCGACTCGGTGAAGGCCTTGACGAAGCCGCGGTAGATGCGCTTGTTGCCGACCTGCGTGTAGAGGTCGTTCCACTGGTAGTTCACCGAGACCTCGGTGGCGTTGGCGGAGGTCGACATCACGACCCGCTCGGCGTTGCCGGCCTTGGAGAAGATGAACAGCTTCGAGTGGGCGATGCCGCGCTTGCCGCGACAGGAGCGCTCGCAGGTGCGCGCCCAGCTGTTGTACTTCTTGCCCACCCTCGCCTTCTTGGGGCGCACCTTCTTCAGCTCCCGCTTCAGGCGGTAGAACTCGCCGTTGTCCACGGCCTTGCCCGACGAGATCAGCACCCGGACGCTCACGCCCCGCCTGTGGGCGGCGATCAGCTTGTCGACGAACCCGTGGCTGGTGACGTTCCAGCTGATGATCCGGATGTGCTGCTTGCGACGGGTGCCGCCGATGCTCTTGATGATGTGCTCGAGCAGCCGGCGCTTGTTCGCCGAGCGGGGATCGTTGGTGATCACCCCCGGCTTGGGGGTGTAGCGCTTGCGACCCAGCTGTGTGGCGGTTGCCGCCGCGACGGCGGGCTGGGCGCTCGACGCCGCGCTGCTGCTGGACGAGATGGCGGTCCCTTGCGTGGCGGTGGCGCCGGGGACGGTGGCCAGGGTGATGGCGACGACGAGCGCGGTCGAAGCCGCGATCGGCGCCAGCAGGTGGAATCGGTGGTGCACGGTGACCCTTCCAGTGGTGTGTCAGGTGTGGGGCCCGGTCGCGCGCGCGGCCGGGTCTCGACGAACAGGTATCTCAGCCGCAGGACCTGACGGCTCGCTGGTACTGCTTGTTCTCCTCCAGCGCACCGCCCATGTCGTTGACCACGGCTCCCTTCGCGCCGTAGTAGCGATCGGCGTAGATGACGATGACCTGTCCGGACTCGCACCGACGGCTGTCAGCGGCAACCCATGCGGAGCCCTCGACGCATCCCTCGTAGCCACGCGGCAGGTCCGAGCCGTCGACCCAGACCTCCTCGCACGTCGGCCCCTCGGGGGCGGGCGTCGTGGTCCCGGACGTCGTCGACGTCGGCTCGGAACCAGCGCCGGGGTCCGCGGCCGTGTCGTCGCCACACCCGCTCAGCACGAAGCCGAGCAGGAGGACGAGAACGGTCAGGGAAGTCCGGCGCACCCCGAAATCGTAACAAAGGGCACGCTCTTCCCACGCTTTCAGAGGCGCCCGTGGAAGCGCTCCGGCACCGACACCATCGGCTGGCCGCGCATGGCGTTGAACTGGCGTCGGCCGTGCGCACGATAGTTGCCCCCGTCGCCCTGCCGCACGATGCCCGCGAGCACCTTCTTGCGGGTCTTGTAGGGCTCCACCGCAGCCGGGTCGACGTCGCGGACGACCTCGTCGAGCAGCTCGACGAGGTCGTCCCCCGCGAACTGCCACGCGGTCTCGGCCGCGCGTCCCTCGGCGTCGGCCAGCGCCTTGCGGTGGTCACCCGTGGAACGGAGGTGCTCACGCTCGGCGAACTTGAGGTGGAACATGTAGAGGTCCGGGTCGATCTCGAACGGGATCGTGGTGCCGTGGGAGCCGGCCACCCACGGTGCGGGAGTGCGCTTGATGGCGGGCTTGCACATGAGCGGGATGAACTTCGCCCAGTGGCGTTGGCCCAGCACCGGCCGGTCGGGGTCGAGTGGGCCTTCGCGTCCCGCGTCGTGGACCACGTTGAGCGCCTGCGCGGCCAGGACGTCGACCCGGGGACGCGCGGCGACGAGGTCGACCAGGCTGTCGTACCGCTGGGGATCGGCGACGAGGAACTCGTCGGCGTCGGCGAACAGCACCGCGTCGTACGTCTCGAGGAGTCCGGCGGCGAAGCTGCTGACCAGCCTCATCCGGGTCGTCTCGAAGTGCTTGTCGCCCCACGACGGGATCCGGATGACCGAGCCGGGCAGGCCGTCGGTCGAGCCGTCGGTGGTGTTGTCGTCGATCACGAAGAGGTTGTCCGGCCCGCACTCACGCCCGTAGTGGGCGATCCAGCGCGGCAGCATGACCCGCTCGTCGCGCACCATGGTCAGCGCGGCAAGCCGAGGAGCAGTGCTCATGGGGCTGGGGTCATCCGAGGCTCAGCCGGCTGAAGAGGGCGGCGTGGTCGGTGATGTAGGGCACCGGCGCGGCGCGCGTCACCTCGTAGCTGCCGAAGTTGAAGGCCGGCGAGGCGAAGATCCAGTCGACCCGCATCGGCTGCGGCGGCGGGAAGCAGCTGCCGCCACCGATCGTGCTCTCCAGCGGCGTCGAGGCGGTGATCCGGCAGAGGATCTCCTGCTTCTCGTTGAAGTCGCCGGTGAGGATGATCGGGTCGCCGGTCGCGGCGAGCTCGTTGATCTTCGCGATCTCCACCCCCTCGGCGACGTCGCGCTCGCCCTCCATGCCCTGCGGAGAGTTGTGGACGTTCATGAACCACACCTCGACGCCCGACTCGACGTTGGCGAGCTTCACCACCGGCTGCGGGCGCCGCTGGCCGCTGAAGGGGATGTAGATGACCTGGGTCTCGACGAGCTCCCACACCGCGGTGTTCCAGGCGACCGTGGTCGGCACCCCGGCGGAGCCGAGCGAGGTGCCCGGGTAGACGTCGTAGCCGGGCGCGTTGTTGAGGAAGACACCGAGCTGGTCGCCCTGGATCTCGGAGAAACCGATGAGGCTCGCGCCACGGCCCACCAGCATCTGGGTCGCGGCGGCGGCCCGGCTGGTGCCGGGCGCGTAGCCGCCCCGGCCGCCGGCGGTGTGCTGGCTGCCGAGGATGTTGAGCATCGCGACGCCGAACTCGTCGATCGTGGGCGCGACCTCCTCCTCCGCGCGCTCGCGCAGCAGCTGCCCGGGCTGCCCGATGCCGCGCTCGACCGGCTCGATCCGGGTCGCCTCGACCACCCGGAACTTGTCGGGCGGGGCAGAGGGTTCCGCGGTGGCGGTCGGCGCACGATCCTTCGGCCTGTCACGCTCCGGGTTTGCTCCCGCCCCGATCGTGCGGATCTGGTCGTCGCCGCCGGGGACCAGCCCCGCGGAGACGGCCGCGACGCTGCCGACCGCCAGCACCACGGCCAGCACGAGCGCGAGCATCGCGGCGGGGCCGGTGGGGAGGGAGATCCGCAGCTTGTCGGCGTCGACATGGCGAGGCTCGACACGCTTGCGGGATCCGGGCACGGCCCCCATCGTACGGGCCCGGCTCCGTTCCCGCAGACCCCCCGTGAGGCTCCTCGGATGGGCCCGGGGAGGGCGCTAGGTTGGCCCGGTGAGCACCGCCCCGACCCGCGTGTACGCCGCCAGGCTGGTCGGCCTGCCCATTTTCGACCCCCAGGGCGACCAGGTCGGCAAGGTCCGTGACCTGGTCGTGGCCGTGCGCTCGGAGGTCAACCAGCCACGGGTGCTGGGCCTGGTCGCCGAGGTGTTCGGCCGGCGCCGGATCTTCGTCCCGATGACCCGGGTCACCAACATCGACAGCGGTCAGGTCTACACGACCGGCCTGCTCAACATGCGCCGCTTCGAGCAGCGCTCCACCGAGACCCTGGTCATGGGCCAGATGCTCGACCGGACCGTCACGATCCCGCACGCGGGAATCTCCGGGACCGTCTACGACGTCGCCATGGAGCAGACGCGCAGCCGCGACTGGGTGATGTCGCGGGTCGCCGTCCAGGAGCAGAGCAGCAAGTTCCGCCGCCGGGGTCAGACCCACGTCGTCGAGTGGAGCGAGGTCGACGGCCTCACCCGGCGCGACGAGACCCAGGGCGCCACCCGCCTGATCGCCCAGCTCGCCGAGATGAAGCCGGCCGACGCGGCCCACGCGCTGCACGACCTGCCGGTCGAGCGGCGTACGGCCGTGGTCGAGGCGATGGACGACGAGCGGCTCGCCGACGTGATCGAGGAGCTGCCCGAGGAGGACCAGGTCCAGGTCCTCGGCAACCTCACGGCCGAGCGTGCGGCCGACGTCCTCGAGGAGATGTCGCCCGACGATGCCGCCGACCTGATCGCCGACCTGCCGCCGGACCAGGCGGCGACGCTGCTGGAGCTGATGGAGTCCGAGGACGCCGAGGACGTCAGGCGGTTGATGTCCTACGCCGAGGAGACCGCCGGCGGCATGATGACGCCCGAGCCGGTGATCCTCGGCCCCGATGCCACCGTGGCCGACGCGCTGGCCCACGTCCGCGACCCCGACCTCCCGGTCTCGCTGGCGGCGATGGTCTACGTCTGCCGGCAGCCGCTCGAGACGCCCACCGGCCGGCTGCTCGGCTGCGCCCACATCCAGCGACTGCTGCGCGAGCCGCCGTCGTCGCTCGCCGCGGCTGCCGTCGACACCTCGCTCGACTCGCTGCGCCCCGAGGCCACCATCGACGAGGTCGCCGCCCACCTGGCGACCTACAACCTCGTCGCGGCACCGGTCATCGACGAGGAGGGGCGGCTGCTGGGCGCGGTGACCGTCGACGACCTGCTCGACCACATGCTCCCCGAGAACTGGCGCGACTTCACCGCCGGCCACCAGATGCCGGAGACCGGTCATGCCTGAGAGCCGCCGTACCCGCCTCGACACACCGACCGACGTCCGCCGCCCGCTGGTGCGGCGGCCGACCTACGACGCCGACGCGTTCGGCTCGTTCGCCGAGCAGTTCGCGCGCTTCATGGGGACCGCCCGGTTCCTGCTCTACATGACCGGGCTGGTCGTGATCTGGCTCCTGTGGAACTGGCTCGCGCCCGAGGACCTCGCCTGGGACCTCTACCCGTTCATCTTCCTGACGCTGATGCTGAGCCTGCAGGCGTCGTACGCCGCGCCGCTGATCCTGCTCGCCCAGAACCGGCAGGAGGACCGCGACCGCGTCATCGCCGAGCGCGACCGGCAGGCCAACGCCCGGGCGCACGCCGACATGGAGTTCCTGGCGCGGGAGGTGGCCGCCCTGAGGATGGCGGTCGGCGAGGTCGCGACCCGTGACTACGTCCGCTCGGAGCTGCGTGCGCTGCTCGCCGAGCTCGACGAACGGGCGAAGACCGACGACGACGACGAGACGGGCGCCACGTCCCAGGCGTGATCACGCCCCCGCGGCCGGGCTCGCGCTCCACCGGCCAACTACGCTGGTCACCATCATGAGTGCCTCCCTGCTGGACCGCGTCAACGCTGCCCTCGCGACGGTCAACGACCCCGAGATCAAGCGCCCCATCACCGAGCTCGGCATGGTCGAGTCCGTCGACATCTCCGAGGAGGGCGAGGTCCGGGTCACCGTGCTGCTCACGGTCGCGGGCTGCCCCCTCAAGGACACGATCAACCGCGACGTCACCACCGCGGTCGGCGCCGTGGATGGCGTCACGGGGGTCGACCTCACGCTGGGGGTGATGACCGCCGAGCAGCGCTCCGGGCTGCAGGACAAGCTCCGCGGCGGCCAGGCGCAGCGCGAGATCCCCTTCGCGCAGCCGGGCTCCCTCACCAAGGTCTTCGCGATCGCCAGCGGCAAGGGCGGTGTCGGCAAGTCGTCGGTCACGGTCAACCTGGCGCTCGCGCTGGCGGCCCAGGAGCTCAAGGTCGGCATCGTGGACGCCGACATCTACGGCCACAGCGTCCCGGCCATGATGGGCGTCGCGGACGAGCGCCCGACCCAGGTCGAGGAGCTGATCATGCCGGTGCCGACCGCATCCGGCGTCTCGGTGATCTCGATCGGCATGCTCAAGCCGCGCCGCGACCAGGTCGTGGCCTGGCGGGGCCCGATGCTCGACCGGGCGCTGGTCCAGATGCTCACCGACGTCTACTGGGGCGACCTCGACGTACTCCTGCTCGACCTGCCTCCGGGCACCGGAGACATGGCGATCTCGCTCGGCCAGCACCTGCCGGGGGCCGAGGTGCTCGTGGTGACCACGCCGCAGGAGGCGGCGGCCGAGGTCGCCGAGCGGGCCGGGACGATGGCCTCGATGATGCACCAGCGCGTGGTCGGCGTCGTCGAGAACATGAGCTTCCTCGTCTGCCCCCACTGCGGCCCCGAGCACGAGATCGAGCTGTTCGGCTCCGGTGGCGGCGACCGCGTCGCCGCGACGCTCTCGCAGCGGTTCGGCTACGACGTCCCGGTGCTGGGCCGGATCCCGCTCGAGCCCTCGCTGCGGGAGGGCGGCGACGCCGGCAAGCCGATCGTCGAGTCGGACCCGACCTCGGCGGCCGCCGGGGTGCTCGTCGACGTCGCGACGCGGCTCTCCGGCCGGGCCCGCGGCCTGTCCGGCATGCAGCTCGGACTCACGCCCACCAGTAAGTTCTGACCCGTGTTCGGAGTCGGGCTCCCCGAGATGGCGGTCATCGCGCTGGTGGCCGTGGTCGTCTTCGGGCCCGACAAGCTGCCGGAGTTCGCCCGGCAGGCCGGTCGCTTCCTCCACCGGCTCAAGGTGTTCGCCACCGGCGCCCGTGACGAGCTGCGCACCGAGCTCGGCCCGCAGTTCTCCGACCTCGAGCTGCGCGACCTCGACCCCCGCACCATCGTCCGCAAGCACATCGTCGAGGCGATGGAGGAGGCCGAGGCCGAGTCCTCACAGCGCAAGCGCCGCGGCCTGCGCCCCCTCGGCGACGGCGAGGTCCCGCCCTACGACGCCGAGGCCACCTGAGGACGTCACCGGATCGCGGTCAGGGGCGGCTCTGGACGGCGGCGAGGGCGGCGAACGGGACCAGCTCGATCCGGTCGGGCGCGATCTCGACCTCCGCGAAGTCGGCGCCGACGCGTCGTACGACGCCCTCGGCCCGGCTGCCGTCGACCCGGTGCACCAGGCACCGCTCCCCCGCATCGCTGAGTCGCCGCAGCGCGGAACCGAGGCCGAGCCGGGTCACCGGTGACCACGCGACCTCTGGCACCGAGCGCGCCGAGGCGCCCCCGACCGCGGCCAGGGCACCGAACGGGACGACCCACTGCCCACCGGCGGCCGCCACCAGCAGCCACCCGGACGCGACCCGCTGCAGCGTGCCGGCGACCCGGCCGACCCCGACGACGTCGAGCGAGACCTCCGCGTCGACGGAGGCCATCAGCCGGCTGGCGAGGGTGACGGCGCCGTACTCCGCGCGGCTGCGGTCGGCGACCTCCGCGTCCCGCTCGGCGTCGTAGAGCGCCTCTGCCTGCTGCTCGAGGTCGTCGAGCACCGAGAACAGCTGCTCGTCCCAGTTCATCGCCGCGAGCCTGCCACACGCATGCCTGTGGACAAACGCTTGCGATCTTCATCAGATATACGTTGACTGTGGCAAACAGAGGCAAACGAAAGGTTCGGGGCATGGGGACGACACTCAGGTGCCTCGCCGTGTGGGGCGCGGCGACCGGCATCGCCGGCTCCGTCCTGGCGTGGCTCCTCCCCGACCTGGCGCACCGGCTGGGGGGCCGGGTCGGAGACTTCGAGTCGGTGCTGGTCACCGGCTGCGCCCTCGCCGGGGTGGTCTGCGCGGCGTGGCTCTGGGGCCTGGTCACTCTCGTCGTGGCGGAGGCGCTTCAAGGCCGGGCCTCGCAGCGAGCCCCGGCGGTCGTCCGGCGTGCGGTGCTCGCCGCCTGCGGCTTCTCGCTCGCGGGTGCGCTCGCCGTCCCCGCCCACGCTGACCGCGACGCTCCCCCACCCGACGCCGGCGGCGCCACCCAGTCGTTGCTGGTCGGGCTGCCGGTTCCGGACCGCGCGACCACCACCACGGAGTGGCTCGGCACCGTCGCGGGCTCCCGGCCGGCCCGGGAGGCACCGTCCGCCGAGACGCCGGAGACGGTGCGCGTCGAGCCCGGCGACACCCTCTGGGGACTCGCGGGGGCGTCCCTCCCTGCCGACGCGACCACCGAGGAGGTCGACCGCCGGTGGCGGGCGATCTACCGCGCGAACCGCACCACCATCGGCGCCGACCCCGACCTGATCCGCCCCGGCCAGCGCCTGGTGCTGCCACCGACCGGGACCGACCGCAGATGACCTCGCCGACGAGAGGAGCCGCGATGTCGCCGTACCACGAGAGGGTCGTGCCGCTGCGCCGGCCCGAGCCCCTGGCCTCCGTGCAGGGCACGCTGGCGCTCGACCTGGGCGGCGGGCCCGAGGAGCCGTTCGGTCCGCCGCCGACTCCGGTCCTGCACCTGGAGCCGCGGGAACGGAAACGGCTGGAGGTGTGGGCCCACCGGTTCACGCAGGCCGCGGTCGAGATCGCCGGCGGCGACCGGCCGGTCTCGCAGCTCGTGCGGTGGACCATCCCGACGGTCTACGAGGACCTCGCGCGGCGGGCCCACCTGGTGCGTTCCGCAGCGCTGCGCGACGTCTCGTCGGCGCGCAGCCAGCAGGTCCGGCCGCAGGTCGAGAGCGTCCACACCTGCTGGATCGACGACGAGACCGCCGAGGTCAGCGCGCGGGTGCGCTACGGACGTCGCTCGCGCGCCGTCGCCGTCCGGTTCGAGCAGCGCGCCGACCGGTGGCAGGCGGTTGCTCTGGAGTTTGCCTGAGCCGGGCCGCGCTTGCGCGGCCCGTCAGCGAAGGGATTGAGCAAGCGTCGCGGCCGAGCTTGCGAGGGCGCGGCAGCGTGTCGAAATCCTCGTCAGCAGTCACGCACACTGGAGCACGAGGGTCTCGACACGCTCGCTGGCGCTCGCGGCTCGACCAACTGCGGAGAGACGTGGTCTCGACACCGACGGCGGTCAGCCGTTCGCGCGGGCGGTGAGGCCGGTCGGTCCGCCGGGAGCGCCGTGGCACTTCTTGAACTTCTTGCCCGAACCGCAGGGGCATGCCTCGTTCCGGCCGGCGGTGGCGTAGGGGTCACCGGCGTTGGACGCCGTGCCCGTGGCGCCGCGAGCAGGAGTCGGGTGGTCGTCGCCGACCTCGGACTCCCCCTCCTCGGGCCCGGAGTAGGTGAGCTTCTGCGGCGCCTTCGGCTTCTCGAGGCCGCGCGCCTTGATGGCCGGGGCCTGGCGGGTGCCCAGCGACGCGGGAACCGGCGACTCGGTCGGAGCGCCATTGGTCGACCCGGCGGCCGCGAAGTCCGGGATCTCCTGACGCATCGGCTCGACGACCTCCTCGGCCTCGTCGTCGTCAGCCTCCTCGTCGACGGTGACCTCGAGGTTGAACAGGAAGCCGACCGACTCCTCCTTGATGCCGTTCATCATCGCGGCGAACATGTCGTAGCCCTCGCGCTGGTACTCGACGAGGGGGTCGCGCTGGGAGTAGGCACGCAGGTAGATGCCCTCGCGCAGGTAGTCCATCTCGTAGAGGTGCTCGCGCCACTTGCGGTCGAGCACCGACAGCACCACACGCCGCTCGAGCTCACGCATGACCTCGTCACCGACCTCGGCGACGCGACGGTCGTACGCCGCCTGGGCGTCGGCCTGCAGGTCGGAGATGAGCACCTCGCGGGACAGCCCCTGGCGGCCACCGTGCTCGGCGACGTACTTCTCCTGGTCGGGGCCGACCACGTAGAGCTGGCCGAGCGCGCTCCACAGCGCGTCGAGGTCCCACTCCTCGGCGAGGTCCTCGGTCGTGGTGGCGACATAGCCCTCGACGACGTCGTTGATGAACTCGCGGACCTGCGACTCGAGGTCGGCGCCCTCGAGCACCTCCCGGCGCTCGCCGTAGATGACCTCGCGCTGCCGGCTCATCACGTCGTCGTACTTGAGGACGTTCTTGCGGGACTCGAAGTTCTGCGACTCCACCTGGCCCTGCGCGTTGGCGATGGCGCCGGTGACCCGCTTGTTCTCGATCGGTACGTCGTCGGGGATCCGCATCACCTGCAGGATCCGGTCGACCCACTCGGACTTGAACAGCCGCATCAGCTCGTCCTCGAGCGACAGGTAGAACCGGGACTCGCCCGGGTCGCCCTGGCGGCCGGAACGACCGCGCAGCTGGTTGTCGATGCGGCGCGACTCGTGGCGCTCGGTGCCGACGACGTAGAGGCCGCCCAGCTCCTTGACCTCGTCGTGCTCCGCGGCCACCTGCGCCTTGATCTTCTCGACCATGGCAGGCCAGGCAGCGTCGTACTCGTCGGGCGTCTCGACCGGGTCGAGGCCCTGCTTGCGCAGCTCGGCGTCGGCAAGGAAGTCGACCGAGCCGCCGAGCATGATGTCGGTGCCGCGACCGGCCATGTTGGTGGCGACGGTGACCGCACCCTTGTGGCCCGCGAGCGCGACGACCTTCGCCTCGTCGGCGTGCTGCTTGGCGTTGAGGACGGTGTGGGGCACGCCGAGCTTCTTGAGCTTGGCGGACAGGTGCTCGGACTTCTCGACCGAGACGGTGCCGACGAGGACCGGCTGACCCCGGCGGTTCCGCTCGGCGATGTCCTCGACGACGGCGTCGTACTTGGCTTCCTCGGTTCGGTAGACGAGGTCGGCCTGGTCCTCACGCATCATCGGCATGTTGGTCGGGATCGGCACCACGCCGAGGTTGTAGATCTTGTCGAACTCGCTGGCCTCCGTCATGGCCGTTCCGGTCATGCCGGAGAGCTTGTCGTAGAGGCGGAAGTAGTTCTGCAGCGTGATCGTGGCGAGCGTCTGGTACTCCTCGCGGACCTCGACGCCCTCCTTCGCCTCGATCGCCTGGTGGAGGCCGTCGTTGTAGCGGCGGCCGGCCAGGATGCGGCCGGTGTGCTCGTCGACGATGAGCACCTCGCCGTTCATGACGACGTACTCCTTGTCGTTGTGGAACAGCTCCTTGGCCTTGATCGAGTTGTGCATGAACGAGATGAGCGGCGTGTTCACCGACTCGTAGAGGTTCTCGATGCCCAGGTGGTCCTCGACCTTGGTGATGCCGGGCTCGAGCACGGAGATGGTGCGCTTCTTCTCGTCGACCTCGTAGTCGACGTCGCGCGTGAGCTTGGCGGCGATCTTGGAGAACTCGCCGTACCAACGGACCTCGTCCTGGGTCGGGCCGCTGATGATGAGCGGGGTCCGGGCCTCGTCGACGAGGATCGAGTCGACCTCGTCGACGATGGCGAAGTTGTGGGTGCGCTGCACGCAGTCGTCGAGGGCGCTGGCCATGTTGTCGCGCAGGTAGTCGAAGCCGAGCTCGTTGTTGGTGCCGTAGGTGATGTCGCAGGCATAGGCCTCGCGTCGCTCGTCGGGACGCATCGACGGCAGGATCACGCCGGTGGTGAGGCCGAGGAAGTGGTGGATGCGACCCATCCACTCCGCGTGGTACTTCGCGAGGTAGTCGTTGACGGTGACGATGTGGACGCCCTTGCCCTCGAGGGCGTTGAGGTACGACGGGAGCGTCGCCACCAGCGTCTTGCCCTCGCCGGTCTTCATCTCGGCGATGTTGCCGAGGTGGAGCGCCGCGCCGCCCATGATCTGGACGTCGTAGTGCCGCTGGCCGATCACCCGCTTGGCCGCCTCGCGGACCGTGGCGAAGGCCTCCGGCATCAGGTCGTCGAGGGTCTCGCCGTCGGCGAGGCGCTTGCGGAACTCATCGGTCATGCCCCGCAGCTCGTCGTCGCTCATCGCCACGAAGTCGTCCTCGATGGCACTGACGGCCTGGGCGATCGTCTCGAGCTGGCGGATGATCTTGCCCTCGCCGATACGGAGGATCTTGTCGATGATGGCAGGCACTGGGGACTGACTCCTGGAGTTGACGTCTCGGGGCCCCGCCGTCCGGCGTCGGGCCACCGGCCATGCTACCCAGCGGTCGAAGCAAGCTCCGAAACTTCGACACCACAGGTGGTCAGGTGAGCTCGGCGCCCAGCGGGCCTGCCAGGTCACCCCGCGGGCCCACGACGATGTCGTTGAGGCCCAGCCAGCCGGCCAGCCGCCGCAGCTCGATCGCGAGCTCCGCGGCCGTCTCGGGCGGCGCGTCGTCCTCGCTGTACGCCGCGAGCGCGAGCAGCCGGCCGCCGGCGCGATCTGCCTTGAGGTCGACCCGGCCGACGATGCGGTCGCCGAGGAGGAACGGCAGCACGTAGTAGCCGTAGCGGCGCTGCGGGGCGGGGACGTAGATCTCGATCCGGTAGTGGAAGTCGAACAGCGACTCGGTGCGGGTCCGCTCCCAGACCAACGGGTCGAAGGGGCTGAGCAGCGCGCGGGCCCGGACCGCGCGGGGCCGCCGGGCCGTCGTGTCGAGGTAGGCGGGGCGGCTCCAGCCCTCGATCCGCACCTCCTCGAGCTCGCCGGCCTCGACCAGGTCGCGGATCGCCTCCTGGGCGCTGGGCTCGCCGTTCTTCCCGGGGATGGTCCGCATCCGGTAGTAGTCGGCCAGGCAGCCGGCGGTGCCGACGCCGTGGGACCGGGCCGCGCGTCGGACCAGCTCGCGGCCGGCCTCCTCCGCGGTGGGAGTCGGCGCTTCGAGCACCGCGCGCGGCAGCACCCGCTCGGGCACGTCGTAGAGCACCTCGAACTGGCTGCTGCGGCCGGCGATCGCCACGTCGCCGACGAGGAAGAGGTAGTCGAGGACCTGGCGCGCGTCCGACCAGTTCCAGCCCCAGTGCTCCTTGGTGCGCGGTCCGCTGAACTCGGCGTCGAGCTGCCGGGCGGTGACCGGTCCTCGATCGCGGACCGCCGCCAGCACCGACGGCTCGAGGTCGGCGTCGGCGGAGAAGCCCCACTTGCCGCGCTGGCTGCGGTAGGAGTCCATCCGCCACCGCATGGCCGGCCACAGGTCGACGGGCATGTAGGCCTGGACGTGGGCCCAGTACTCCAGGAGCCGCCGGGTCTCGCGGCCGGAGCGCGGCGCGCGCGAGCAGCTGCACGTCGTAGGGCCCCATCCGCGAGTAGAGCGGCATCAGGTGGGCGCGGGCGAGCACGTTGACGGAGTCGACCTGGAGCACGCCGGTGCGGGCGAGGGTGCGGGCGAACGTCCGCATCGTCGGCGACGTGTGAGGCGGGTCGAGGAAGCCCTGGGCGGCGAGCGCGATCCGGCGCGCCTGGGCCTTCGAGAGCTCGATCACGACCCGAACTCAACCACGCGGCAGCGACAGGGTGGACGTCCAGTGGCGCTGCGATGGCAGGGCGGCGACGCGCAGGCGCGCCTTCGCAGGCTCGGGCGCGGGCTGTCGACCGATCTGACCTCGCAGGACCAGCGTCGTGCTCGGGCGTCTAGGGCAGGTCAAGCAGCTTTTCCTTGACGGCATACATCACGGCCTCCATCCGGGAGTGGAGCTGCAGCTTCTCCAGGATGTTGCGGACGTGGTTCTTGACCGTGTTCTCGCTGATGACGAGCTGCTTGGCGATCTCGCGGTTGTTCATGCCGGTCGCGACCAGACGCAGCACCTCGAGCTCGCGCTCGGTGAGCCGCAGCCCGGGCACCTGCCCCTTCTCGGGACGCGACATCTGCTTGAACTCGTCGATCAGCTTCACCGCCATCGACGGGCTGATCAGCGACTGGCCGTCGGAGACGACGCGCACCGCCTGCGCGACCTCCTCGATGGAGGAGTCCTTGAGCAGGTAGCCGGCGGCACCGCTCTTCACCGCCTCGTAGAGGTCGGCCTCCTCGTCGGAGACGGTCAGCATGATGATCTTCGCCGAGGGCACGCTCTCCTTGATGGCCAGGCAGGCCTCGATGCCCGACCGCTTCGGCATGCGTACGTCGAGCAGCACCACGTCGGGTGCCACCGACTCGGCGAGGGCCGTGCCCTCGACGCCGTCGCCTGCCTCGCCGACGACCTCGATGCCCTCCTCGCTGGCCAGCAGCATGGTCAGGCCGCGGCGGAAGAGCTCCTGGTCGTCGACCACCAGCACCCGGATGGGCTCATCGGATTCGCCCGTGTTGGTCGTCACGGCGTCATCATGTCAGAGCCCAGCCGCCGCGAGCGAAGCGAGCGACGGCGTGGGGCGAGGAGGTTGAGGGTCCGGGGCGGGCCCGCGCGGAGCGCGGGAACGCCCACCGGACGTCTCGAAACCCAGATGACCAGCGGATGCCGACGCATCGAGCGGCCGTACGCGGTGGGCGTCGTATGTTCAGGAACCGCCCATCTCCAGGGAGATCACGCCGTAGTCGTAGCCGCGGCGTCGGTAGACGACCGAGGGGCGCTCGCTCTCCTTGTCGACGAACAGGTAGAAGTCGTGGCCGACGAGCTCCATCTCGTAGAGGGCCTGGTCGAGCGTCATGGCCGTCGCCGGGTGGCTCTTCTCCCGCACCACGAGGGGCCCGTCACCCGTGACGGCGATGGGTCCCACCTTGCGCTCGAGGACGGTCGTCTCGTCCGGCTCCGCGTCGGGTGCCACCGTCTCCATGCCGGCCAGGGTCTCGCCCACCGAGGCGGGCGGGCGGCCGCGGTGGACCCGTCGGCGGTCGGCCGCCTTGCGCATCTGCGAGGCCATCTTGTCGAGGGCCATGTCGAGAGCGCCCATCTTGTCCTCGGCCGCGGCTTCCGCCCGGATCACCGGACCCTTCGAGAAGGCCGTCAGCTCCACCTTGATGGCACGGTCGTGTTGTCGCGGGTTGCGTTCGCTCTCCACCTCGACCTGCACCCGCATGATCCGGTGATCGTGCTTCTCCAGCCTGGAGAGCTTCTCGGTCACGTGGGATCGAAACCGGTCCGACAGCTCGATGTGGCGACCCGTGACGACAACTTCCATGTCAACCTCCCGTGCCTGATGGTTCAGTTGGTGGGATGTGGCGAAGATGGAGTCCGCCCGGCCGACCTGGTCTTCGTCCCCACAACCGCCTGCTGAGGCTCTCGCAGCTTGACTGCCACTACTGGCCTTCTCCCGTGCCGACGCGCATCTGGCGCACCGGTCGAGGCAGGACTTACCTCTAAGCCGCACCGTGATCCCCCGGGCCCCACCAGGTGGGGAGCGAGGTTACGTGGGCCGTTTCGCCTGCGACTGGCATCGGCTAGCCGCCGCGACGCTCCGGGAACCCGGGGCGTCTCGACGACGCAACCACGGACCCGGACGGACTCCATGTAGTGACGCTAGTCGACGTCCCCCCACGACGAAAGCCGTATGCCGGACAATTGTCAGAGCCGCCCCGGCCGAACGGAGTGAGGCGGGGGCGATGGGCGAGGAGGTTGAGGAGGGCAGGGCAGATCCGAGCGTCAGCGAGGGGGTGCCCTGCCCGTCTCGAAACCCGTCCGAGTCGGTCTGCTGGACACTCTGCGCACGGTCGCGGCGACCACCGCGACCGCGCAGACGTCCAGTCCGGACGCCGCCAGCGCCCGCTGCGCCTCGCGCGCCGTGGCGCCGGTCGTGAGCACGTCGTCGCACACCACGACCCGGCCGGTGCGTCCCGCGAAACGGCGCAGCCCGGCGCTCGGGCACCACAGCGAACCAGCCAGGTTGGCGGCTCGCTCGGACGCGGACAGCCCCGCCTGGTCACGCACCCCGCCGCGCGACCTCAGCAACGGCGCCACCGTCGCGCCGGGCACCAGGCGCGCGGCGCGGCGTACGACGTCGAGGAGCGGGTCGTGGCCGCGGGCGCGCGCGGCGCCGGGGCGGCTCGGCACCGGGACCACCAGCATCGGCCCGGTGGCCACGGCGGTGACGGCACGCGCCAGGACGACCGCCAACGGGCCGGCCGAGCCCGCCGACGTGGCGCTCCTTGTGGGCCAGCAGGGCGGCCCGCAGCACCCCGTCGTAGGCACCACCGGCCCACGGGACCACGAGCCCGGGCGGTGTCGGGTCCGGCCAGGCCGGCCACGCGGTGTCGGGCAGCCGCGCTCGGCAACCGGGGCAGAGCGAACGGCCGGCACGACCACAGCCCACGCAGCAGCCGCCGAGCAGCAGGTCGAGGGCGGCGTCGCGCAGGCCGGGAGGTCACGTGTCGATGTGAACAGCCGTGGCTCTTGCGGGCAACGGGTGGCGACCCGGCTGTGGAAAGAGCCCGTCAGCCGCCGACGTAGCTGAGGGACGTGAGGTCGGGGTCGGGCGGCGCCACGCGCGACAAGCTCAGGGCGTCGAGCAGGCCGATACGGGTGTCGACGTAGGCCGGATCGGTGGAAATCGGTGACGAGACCAGCGCGAGGGGCCGCTCCTGGACGGTCGCGGCGATGCCGGCGACGCCGGCCGGTGCGCCGTCGACCGACATGGTGCGGACCTGGAACAGGTCGCCGCTGAGCCGGTGGGCGATCACGATGGAGGTCGGCGAGGACCAGCCGACGTCGAGGATCGTGGGCCGGGCCTGGTCGCTCCACGAGATCTCCCGGGCCGTCGTACCGCCGAGGGCGCGGCCGCGGTCGTCGTACCGGAGACGGCTCACGAGCACCTGGTCACCCGCGCGCCCGTCGCGGACGGCGATCATCCGCGACCCGTCTCGCGACACCAGGACCTGCGACACGTTCTCGCCGCTGATGCCGGGCACGTCCACCTCGCGCCGGCGGCCGTCGTCGTAGACCGCGATCTGCGCTTCGCGGGCGGGTCGGTTGACCATCCAGATCCGGTCGGCCGACGTCCCACACCGGTGGCAGCAGGCCGGTGCCGCCGCTGAGGATCGGCTCGACGTCGGCCTCGGGATCGCGGACCTCCGTGAGCAGCACCCGGTCGCCGTCCGTGGAGACGCCGGCAACCTGCGTGCCGGCCAGGTTGACCGCGACGGAACCCACGTCCTGGTCCGAGACGCCCATCGGCCCCGGCGCCTCCTGCATCGCCCCCGGAGGACCGACGACCAGGCGCCCCTCGCGCAGCCCGAACAGCAGGGAGGTCGCCTGGGGGCCGGTGGGGTCGTAGATCTCGCCCTGGTCCATCGGGAACGTCGTCTCGTCGCCGGCCAGGGTGACGGGCTCACCGTTGACGGTGATCCGGAAGCCGGACAGCGTGGCGTCCTGGGCGAGGGTCCGCCCGATCTGGGCGACCATCAGCGCGGCGTCCTGCTCGGTCGGCATCGGGACGTCGCCGAGGAGCGGCACCTCTGCGACGCCCTGGTCGGTCACCGACACCGAGAGGTCGAGCTCGAGACCGAGAGGGATCGCGCTGCGCTCGACGTCGTCGAGACGGCCGATCGGTCCTCGGAGCAACGCGTCGACGAGCGCGCTGGGGAGCTGGTCACCGCGCGGCACGAAGACCGGCTCCGGCACCAGGATGCTCGCGGTGGGATCGAGGTAGAGGAGCGACACCCGTCGGTAGGCCTGCCCGAACCAGGTGTCGGGCACGACGCGGACGTCGGGCGCGTCGTCGATGCGCCACTCGCCGTCCTCGCGCTGCATGGTGAAGGACAGCTCCTGGTCCTCCCGGGCGACGGGGCCGCGCCAGGATCCCCGCGCGTCGATCAGGTAGGCGCCGTCGAGGTCGACGGACACCTGGTTGCTGCCCTCCGGGAAGGACGCGGTGGCGTAGGTGATCGTGCCGAGCTCGGGTTGCCAGGCGGCGGCCTCGTCGGCGGTGAGGAACAGCTCGGCGGTGTTGGTCTGCACCGGGATCGCCGCCTGCGCGTCCAGGAAGCCCTTGACGATGTCGGTCGGGGGCGCGCCGGCCGTGGGGGGTGCCGGGTCGTTGTAGTACCCGAGCTCCTCGCTCGGGGCGACGTCCGACTGCGACTCGACGACGGGGCCCTCGTCGGGGATGCCGACGCACCCCGTGGTGGCCAGGGCCAGGCAGCCGAGCGCGACTGAGAGCCGACCGCGCCTCATCGTCGACCGCGCTCGCGTGCGATCGTCGTCTCGGGCACCAGCGGGAGCGGGCTCTGTCGGAGCGGGCCGCCGACCCGCCGAGGCAGCGTCAGTCGGAACTGCGCGCCCTCCCCGGGGCGGCCCCAGGCCTGCAGCCAGCCGCCGTGGAGGTGGGTGTCCTCGAGCGAGATGGAGAGGCCGAGGCCGGTGCCGCCGCTGGTGCGGGCGCGCGCCGGGTCGGCACGCCAGAAGCGGTTGAAGACCATGGCGGACTCCCCCACCTCGAGACCGACGCCGTGGTCGCGGACGGCGATCGCCGCCGCGTGGTCGTCACCGGCGACCCGGATCCAGATGTCACCGCTCTCGGCGTGGTCGATCGCGTTGGTGACCAGGTTGCGGACGATCCGCTCGACCCGGCGTACGTCGGCCTCGGCGAGGCAGGGGTGGTCGGGTGCCTCGACGATCACCCGGCACCCGTTCTGGCGGGCGAGCGGCGGACGTGGCGTTGACGATCCGGTGGGCGACGTCGACCAGGTTGACGTCGTCGATCTCCAGCACGGCGGCGCCGGCGTCGAAGCGGCTGATCTCGAGCAGGTCGACCAGCAGCCCCTCGAAGCGGTCGAGCTCGGTCTGCAGCAGCTCGGCCGCGCGGGCCGTCGTCGGGTCGAAGTCGGCGCGCGCGTCATGGAGCACGTCGCCGGCCATCCGGACCGTCGTGAGCGGCGTACGCAGCTCGTGGGAGACGTCGGCGACGAACCGTCGCTGCACGCGGGAGAGCTCCTCGAGCTGGCGGATCTGTCGCTGCAGGTTGGTCGCCATCTGGTTGAAGGACGTCGCCAGCCGCGCCAGGTCGTCCTCGCCGGAGACCCGCAGCCGCTCCTGCAGCTGGCCGGCCGCCAGCCGCTCGGCGACCCGGCGCGCCATCCGCACCGGGGTCACCACCTGGCGCGTGACCAGCCAGGTCGAGCCCCGCGACGAGCAGCACCAGCAGGCCGGCCGCGGTGAGCATCGCGCGGTCCAGCAGGCCGAGGGTCGCCGCCTCGTCCGACAGCGGGAAGAGGTAGTAGATCGTGTAGGTCTGCGAGTCGGCCGGCAGCCTGACCTGGGAGCCGACGACGATCGCCGGGCTCGGCGTCGGTCGAGCCGTCGGTGGCGCGTCGTGCGGAGCTCGGTGTAGGTGAAGGCGGTGCGGAGCCAGGCTGGTGTCGAAGTGCGCCTCCATCGACTCCGGCACGCTCGCCGTGTCCAGCCGGGCCGTGTAGTGCACGGACTCCGCGATGCCGCGACTCACCGGCCGGGACCGCTCAGCACGACGGCGAAGTCACGCGCCGCGCCGAGCTCGATGATCGGCTCGACCAGGTCGGTGAGCTGCTGGGCGACGTCGGTCTCGGTCGGGGGTACGCCGCGGAGCCGGTCGCTGGCCTCGGCGGTGACTCGCGTCGCCTCGGCCACGGCGGCTTCCTCGCGCTGCTCGAGCAGCCCGTCACGCGTCTGCTGCACGAGGAACCAGCCGACGATGCCGATGACCAGCGCGGACAGCACCACGGTGCTGGCCACCACGCGGACCTGGATCGAGCGGCGCCAGAGGGTGAGGGCGCGCCGGACCACCTCAGCGGCGCGCTGGCGGCCCAGCCGGTCGGGAGCCACGGGAACTCAGGAGGTGCCGGCCTTGTAACCCGACGCCGCGGACGGTGACCACGATCTCGGGGTTCTCCGGGTCGTGCTCGACCTTCGAGCGCAGCCGCTGGACGTGCACGTTGACCAGCCGCGTGTCGGCGGCGTGGCGGTAGCCCCACACCTGCTCGAGCAGCACCTCGCGGCGTGAAGACCTGCCACGGCTTGCGCGCCAGGCACACCAGCAGGTCGAACTCGAGCGGCGTCAGGTTGATCGGCCGTGCCGGCCGCGCGTGACGGAGTGACCGGCGACGTCGATCTCGAGGTCGCCGATCGAGAGCGCCTCCGGGGCCGGCGTGTCGAAGCGGCGTACGCGCGCCCGGATCCGCGCGACCAGCTCCTTGGGCTTGAACGGCTTGACGATGTAGTCGTCGGCACCCGGACTCGAGCCCGAGCACCACGTCGACGGTGTCGCCCTTGGCGGTCAGCATCACGATCGGGACGCCGGACTCGGCCCGGATCTCCTTGCAGACGTCGATGCCGCCCTTGCCGGGCAGCATCAGGTCGAGCAGGACGAGGTCGGGCTTGTAGGCCCGGAACACGTCCATCGCGTGGTCGCCGCGCGGGCACATCTGGCTCTCGAAGCCCTCCTGCCGGAGGACGATCGTGAGCATCTCCGCGAGGGAGGCGTCGTCGTCGACGACCAGGATGCGCCCGCGGGGCGCGACCTCTGCTGCCTGGCGTCATGACGTCAATACTGCCCCACCGCCGGTGGTCAGTATCGGTAGTGATCCGGCTTGTAGGGTCCTCCGACCGCGATACCGAGGTAGCCGGCCTGCTGCTCGGACAGCTCGGTGAGCTTCACACCGAGCGAGCCGAGGTGGAGGCGGGCGACCTCCTCGTCGAGGTGCTTGGGCAGCACGTAGACGCCGACCGGGTAGTCCTCGGGCTTGGTGTAGAGCTCGATCTGGGCGAGCACCTGGTTGGTGAAGGAGTTCGACATCACGAAGCTCGGGTGGCCGGTGGCGTTGCCGAGGTTCATCAGCCGGCCCTCGGAGAGGACGATGATCGACTTCCCGCCGGGGAAGGTCCACACGTCGACCTGCGGCTTGACGTTGTTGCGCTCGACGCCGGGGAAGGTCTCGAGGCCGGCCATGTCGATCTCGTTGTCGAAGTGACCGATGTTGCCCAGGATCGCCTGGTGCTTCATCCGGCCCATCTGCTCGACGGTGACGACGTCCTTGTTGCCGGTCGCCGTGATGATGATGTCGGCGACGTCGAGGGCGTCGTCGAGGGTGGTGACCTGGTAGCCGTCCATGGCGGCCTGCAGCGCGCAGATCGGGTCGATCTCGGTGACGATGACCCGGGCGCCCTGGCCGCGCAGCGACTCCGCGCAGCCCTTGCCGACGTCGCCGTAGCCGCAGACGACCGCGACCTTGCCGCCGATGAGGACGTCGGTGGCGCGGTTGATGCCGTCGATCAGCGAGTGGCGGCAGCCGTACTTGTTGTCGAACTTCGACTTGGTGACCGAGTCGTTGACGTTGATCGCCGGGAAGAGCAGCGAGCCCTCCTTGAGCATCTCGTAGAGACGGTGGACACCGGTGGTGGTCTCCTCGGTGACGCCCTTGATCTCGCCCGCGATCTGGGTCCAGCGGTCGGTGCTCTCGGCGAGGGACGGCTTCAGCACCTCGAAGACGATCCGCTGCTCGGTGGAGCCGGCGGTGGCCGGGTCCGGCGCGACACCGGTCTTCTCGGCCTCGACGCCGAGGTGGAGCAGCAGCGTGGCGTCGCCACCGTCGTCGAGGATCATGTTCGCGAACTGACCCTCGGGCCACTGCAGGATCTGCTGGGTGCACCACCAGTACTCCTCCAGGGTCTCGCCCTTCCAGGCGAAGACCGGGACGCCGGCCGGGGCGTCGACGGTGCCCTCGGGGCCGACCGCGACGGCGGCGGCCGCGTGGTCCTGGGTGGAGAAGATGTTGCAGGACGCCCAGCGGACCTCGGCGCCGAGAGCGACCAGCGTCTCGATCAGCACCGCGGTCTGGACGGTCATGTGCAGCGAGCCGGCGATCCGCGCGCCGGCGAGCGGCTTGTCGGCGCCGTAGCGCTCGCGCATCGCCATCAGGCCGGGCATCTCGTGCTCGGCGAGCGTGATCTCCTTGCGACCGAACTCGGCCAGCGAGAGGTCGGCAACCTTGAAGTCCATCAGATGTCTCCTCGAGGAGTGTGGAGCCAGGTCTGCGCCGCGCATCTGCGCGCTGTCGGGATCTCCCACGCGGACGTCGCAAGGGTAGAACTCGGTCCGCGTGATCGAGGAATCCTCGACGCTGCTCGCCCGCGGGCGTCTCAGTGGGCCGCCGACTTCTTGCCGTGGCCGAACGGCAGCACGTGCATCACGGCGACCACGACCGCGCCGACCACGACGCCGACCACGGCGGAGGCCAGGGTGTTGACGATCCACGCGACCGCAGCTGCCGACGACGCCGCCGATCGCGTCGTGGACCGCCACCTCCCAGTCGTGGACCAGGCCGTACGGCGCGTGCAGGCCGAGCTCGTCGAGGCTGACCAGCAGGATGTGCCCGCCGACCCACAGCATGGCGAGGGTGCCGACGAGGGAGATCACGGCCAGCAGCTTCGGCATCGCGCCGACCAGGGCGTGGCCGACGCGTTGGGCTCGCTCGGAGGCACGCTCGGTGAGCCGCAGCCCGATGTCGTCCATCTTCACGATCAGCGCGACCACGCCGTACACCAGCAGCGTGATGAAGACGGCGACCACCGCGAGGATCGCCGCGCGCATCACGAACCCGGCGTCCGGCTGGGAGTCGACGACCTCGTTCAGCGCGATCACCATGATCTCGGCCGACAGGATGAAGTCGGTGCGGATCGCGCCGGCGACCGTCTTCTCCTCGTGCTCGGGCGTGAACTCTCCCTGGCTCGGCGAGCTCCTGCTCCGCCTCGTGGTCTCGCCGCGAATCCGCTCCCAGACCTTCTCGGCGCCCTCGTAGGCGAGGTAGGTGCCGCCGACGATGAGCAGCACCGGCAGCGCCTGCGGCAGGAACTGGCTGAGCAGCAGGGCCGCGGGAAGGATGAAGAGCAGCTTGTTGCGCAGCGAGCCGATCGCGATCTTCTTGATGATCGGCAGCTCGCGCTCGGCCGCGGAGCCCTCGAGGTACTGCGGCGTCACCGCGGTGTCGTCGACCACGACGCCGGCCGCCTTGGCGCTGGCGCGTCCGGCCGCGGCCCCGACGTCGTCGACCGACGCCGCCGCCAGCCTGGCCAGCGCGGCCACGTCGTCGAGCAGCGCGAAGAGTCCGCCGGCCATGTCGCTCCTTCTCTGCTGGTGGGGTCGTCAGCCTATCCGCGGGTGTGTCGTCGTCCTTCCGTCGGCGCCAGTGTTCGACCTCCACCGGGGCCGTCAAGGGTTCCCTGCGGCGCTTCGCGCCCTTGACTGCCCCGGCTCCGGCCGAGTTTGGCGCCTATCGGAAGGACGCCGACCTTCGGTCGGGACCTGGCGTTGTGAGGGTCGCCCATTGGGCGGAAACGACACCTTTCCGGCTGATTTTCCTGCAGTTCGTGACCAATGGATCGGTCCAAGAAGCGGCAACCCCGAAACTCGGTCGACCATACTCCCGGCGGGCTCCGGATAGGCGCGATCCTCTGTCCCGGGTGGCGGCTGTCAAGAGCGCGAAGCGGCGGAGCGAACTCTTGACCGCCGATCGCCCGGGACGGACAATCAAGCGCCCGGAGCGCGACAGGCCACCCAGCTGGGCAGGTCGACCAGGCAGCGACGCGAGATCAGTCCTCGACCAGTCCCAGACCGAGGTACTCGGCGGCGTAGCTGCCGCTGAGGTTGAGGGAGGCATAGCGCGCGACCTCGGTGGGCGCGTCGGTGGTCAGCGTCTCGACGCGTACGCCGCGCGCGGCAGCCGCGGCCTGGAGCCGGCCCCGCTCCTCACGCACCACGGGCTCCTCGGTGCCGTCGTCGAGGATCAGCAGCATCGGCCGCAGGTCGCGGGCCTCGTCGGAGAACGGGTCGTCGAAGACGTCGCGGTCGCGGGCGGCCTCGAGGACCGGCAGCAGGTGCTCGGCGTCGCCGGCGAGGGCGCTGCGGCCGCTGACGCGGCGCAAGGACTCGGCGATCCGACGGGCGGCACGGGCCGCCAGCACGCTGCCACCCCAGACCACGGGAAGCGTGTCGGCCAGCGCGATCGCCAGCATCTTGGCGGGGTTGACGGCGAGGTCGCGGTGGGGCGAGCACGCGATGGCGACGTCTTCGAGGGCGGTCGCGACGCGCTCGGCGTCGACGCGGGGGCCGAGCTGCACCTGCTCGAGGAACTCCAGCATCACGACGGCCGTCGCAAGCGGGTCGCGGCTCGGGGTGGGCAGGATGCTCGCCCACCGCCCGGTGGCGTGCTCGGCCACCAGGGAGAGGGGCGGGCAGGCGACCACGACCTGGCACCCACGGCGTACCCCTTCGGCGACGGCGGACGCCGCGCCGGGACCGCCGTCCGGGGCCAGGACGACCACGAGGTCGAGGCTGCCCGCCCAGCCGGGCAGCGACGGGTTGGGCCACGCCACGAACGGCACGGGGCACCACGGCTCGAGGACCGCGCGCAGCAGCCGCGAGTCAGGACCTGCGGCGACCACGGCACGTGGTCGCTGCTGCTCGGTCGCCCGCACCACCGCCTCGGCCGTCGCCGGCGCTGCTTCGGCCGCCTCGCGGCGTACGCGCGCGCCGGTCTCGGCCAGCGCACGCAGCCGGTCGTCGGCGCGCTGCCAGACGGCCTCGTCGTCGAGGCGGGACTCGTCGAACCAGGTCGCCATCTCAGTCTGCCTCCGTCACGAGGGCCGGCGGGCCTCGTCGACCAGGAGCACCGGGATGTCGTCGCGCACCGGGTAGGCCAGGCCGCACGCCTGGCAGACCAGCTCCTCGCCGGTGACGGCGAGGTCGCCGTGGCAGTCCGGGCAGACGATGATGTCGAGGAGGGCGGGGTCGAGCTTCATCGGTGGCTCCTGATCTGGGTGAGAACAGTGTCGCGGATCTCGGCCATGGTGGCCTGGTCCTTCCCCTCGGCGTTGAGCCGGAGGAGGGGCTCGGTGTTGGACGGGCGCACGTTGAACCACCAGTCGCGGTGAGCGACGGTCAGCCCGTCGAGCTCGTCGAGCTCCACGCCGTCCCGGTCGGCGTACGTCGCGCGCAGGGCCCGGATCACCTGCTGCGGGTCGTCGACGACGGAGTTGAGCTCACCGCTGCTCGGGTAGCGCTCGAAGTCGGCGAGCACCTCCGACAGCGGCTGCTCGGTCGCGGCCAGTGCGGCCAGCACGTGGAGGGCGGCCAGCATGCCGGAGTCGGCACGCCAGAAGTCGCGGAAGTAGAAGTGGCCGCTGTGCTCGCCACCGAAGACGGCGCCGGTCTCCGCCATGGTCGCCTTGATGAAGCTGTGGCCGACGCGGGTGCGCACCGGCGTCCCGCCCAGCTCGGTCACGATCTCGGGCACCGCCCGGCTCGTGATCAGGTTGTGGATCACGACCGACCCCGGGTGGCGCTCGAGCTCGCGGGCGGCGATCAGGGCGGTGAGGGTCGAGGGCGGCACGGCCCGGCCGCGCTCGTCGACGAGGAAGCACCGGTCGGCGTCACCGTCGAAGGCGAGGCCGATGTCGGCGTTCTCCGCCACGACCCGGGCCTGCAGGTCGACCAGGTTGGCCGGGTCGATGGGGTTGGCCTCGTGGTGGGGGAAGGTGCCGTCGAGCTCGAAGTACATCGGCACCAGCTCGACCTGCGCGTCCCCGAGCAGCTCCACGACCGCCGGCACGGTCAGTCCGGCCATGCCGTTGCCCGCGTCGACCACGACGCGGAGCCGCCGACCGGTCACGGGTGCCAGTCCCACGAGGTGTGCGGCGTACGCCGACAGCAGGTCGCGGTGGCGCACCTGCCCGGTCCGCGAGCCCTCCGGGCGCTCGCCCCTGACGACGCGGTCGCGGATGTCGGCCAGCCCGGTGTCGAGGCCGATCGGGACCGCTCCGGCCCGGCAGAGCTTGAGGCCGTTGTAGCCGGCCGGGTTGTGGCTGGCGGTGACCATGGCGCCGGGCAGGTCGAGGCTGCCGGAGGCGAAGTAGAGCTGGTCGGTGGAGCAGAGCCCGATGACCGTCACGTCCGCACCGGCCGCGGTCGCACCGGTCGCGAAGGCCGTGACGATCTCCGGCGAGCTCGGGCGCATGTCGTGCCCCACCACGACGGCGCTGGCACCGGTGACGGCGACGAACGCGGCACCGGTGTCGTGCGCGACCTGCGCGTCGAGCTCCTCCGGGACCCGGCCGCGGACGTCGTAGGCCTTGAAGAGCGCGTCGAGAGTCGCGGTCGTGGCCATGGGCCGGAGCCTATCCGGGGCGGCGGCCCGCGCTGACGGGGAGATCAGTCGGTGGTGAGGACGCGCAGGTGGCCACGGCGCTGGACCTCGCGACCGCCCTCCTCGGCCAAGGACGGCACGGTCGCGGCCGGCGGCTGGGGGCGCCCCGCCTCGCGCACCGCGTCGGCGAGCGCGAGCAGGTCGTCCTGGGTGGGGCCCTGGGCCTCCGGGTCCGGAGCGAGCCGCAGCACCTCCCACCCCCGCGGCGCCGAGAGCCGCTCGCTGTGGAAGTCGCACAGGTCGTAGGCGTGCGGCTCGGCAAAGGTGGACAGCGGGCCGAGGACGGCCGTCATGTCGGCGTAGACGTAGGTCAGCGTGTTGACCGCTCCGCGGCCGCACGCCGTCCGCGAGCACCGCCGGGATCCACTCACGCGGTCGACGGTACCCACTGACAGCAGGGATGCCGTTTAGGCTCGCGGTCGTGGAGCAGGGAGTCGGACGCACGGGTCGCCGCGATCGTCGTGGGCGCGGGATGCGCGGCCCCGGCGTGCTCCCGCTGGCTCCCGGGGTCCCCGCCCGCCGTACCCGTGGCGAGCGCTTCGACGCACTGGTCCTCGACATCGTCGCCGACCTCGACGAACGGTGGTCGGATCGGCTCGGGCTGGTGGAGTACGCCGTCGAGGACGCGCCGCAGATCCCGGACGACTGGCACGCCGACACGGTGCCGCTGTCGTCGCTGGTGCGCGGGGCCAAGGGGGCGCCGACCCGGTTGGTGCTCTTCCGCCGCCCGATCGAGCACCGTGCCGAGACCCGTGCCGACCTCGAGGCGCTGGTCCTCACCGTCGTGGTCGAGCAGGTCGCCGAGCTGCTGGGGATCGACGCCGAGCTGGTCGACCCCCGCTACCGCCCCCGCGACCCGTGAAACCAGGTGACCGGGCATCCAGTGCCTGGGTCAGCGGAGGCCGGGGCGGACGTCGGGGATGAGGGAGTAGCGGACCAGCTCGCGCAGCGGGACCACGGTGGCGCCCCGGTCCGACGTGACGACCACCGACGCGGCGACATCGGTGCGCCGCGGCGTGACCCGGACCAGGCTGGTCCCCTGCGGCAGGTCGACGGTGCCGCCGCTGCCGTCGGTCAGCTCGACCCGCTCCTCGCCCAGCAGCTCTCCGTCGTCGTACGCCGACACCACCGCAACACCCGCGCCGCCGGCGCGCGCGAGGACCAGCCGCGCATCACCCGGTGGCACGAGTGCGGTGGTCGTCTCAGCGGCGCCGAGGACGGTCGGGGCGTGCACCAGGTCCTCGTCGACCACCGACCGCAGCGCCGCGGTCACCGGCGCGGTGGAGGTGACCTGGAGTCCGAGCGCGCCCTTCCGGATCTCGGCGCGCAGCGTCTCGGTGAGCGTGATCGTCTTGACCGCCTCGGGCGAGATCCGGATCGCCTCCTGGCCCTCCGGCACGAACGACGCGTCGTCGGTGACGATCCGCACCTCGACGCGCGCCTCGTCCGCGCCGGGGTTGGAGACCACGAGGGTGTCCGTGCCCTCGCCGCCGACCAGGCCGAGCAGCAGCTGCTCGGTGGCCGGCTCGGCGACCGGCGGCACCCAGCCGGAGGTCGCCGGCCGACTGCCGAGGGCCGGGATCTCGTCGACGACCGTCGCACCCATCCGGCCACGCGACACGACGACGTGGACCGCCAGCTCGCTGCGCCGCGGCAGCACCTCGGCCAGGTCGAGCACCTGTGACTCGCCGCCGGGCACGGTCACGCCCCGCAGGCCGGGTACGTCGAGCGGTCCGGTGCGGCCCCAGACCGTGACGTCGGCGACGGCCGGCCCCTCGTCGGGGTTGCTGAGCTCCAGGGTGGAGGCGTGCTCGGCGCCGGCGCCGATCCCGGTCAGCCAGTAGTCGGGGCGCGGCAGCACGCACTCCGTCGTGGCCAGCCCCTCCTCGGTGGTCCGGGACGCCGATCAGCTCGGCGGCGATCGCGCCGGTGCCGCGGACGAAGACCGGGTCGGGCCGGGTCACGGTCTCGACGGCATCGGCCACCAGCGAGATCGGCGAGGGGTCGATGTCGCCGGGCGAGTACGACGAGACGTCTCCTTCGGCCGTGCCGGCCGCCGCCACGGAGACCGTCGACCCGTCCGGCCCGGAGGGGCAGACCAGGTCGATCCGCGACGGTGGCACCTGCTCGGCGGGCCGGTCGGGCGACGACGGCGGGTCCGGTTGGACCAGCGAGAGCGCGCCCACCGTCAGCAGCGGCAGCAGGACGGCCAGCACCGCGGTCGGGCTGACCGCACGGCGTACGGCGAACGACGGCCCGTGATCATGCTCGCTCCTTCCGACGCCGGGTCGGCGCGCAGAGCACCAGGACCACCACGATCGCGAGGCCCTGCAGCGCCACCATCAGGGTCCGCCACCAGGCCGACTCGGGGACCACGGCGTCCTCGTCGACCGGTTCGGCGACGAGCCAGGCGCGCGTCGACCGGTCCTCGGCGCTGGCCTGCTCGAGGCCGGTCGTCGCGTCGAGGACCGCGGCGACGTTGCCGTCGGCGGGCGACGGCAGCACGACGTACTCGATGCCGTAGCCCGGCAGCGTCGCCGCCGCCTCCTGCTCGGGTGCCGAGACCAGGGTCTGCACGTCACGGTCGAGGGCGTCGTCGGAGGCCATCAGGCCGACGACCTCGTCCTCGCCGACCGTGAGGCCGTCGCCGCGCTCGACCGACCAGGTGAGCCCGCTCTCGACGTCGCCCTCGATCACGAGGATCCCGTGGGAGGGGCCGAGCTCCGCGCTCTGTCGCATGTACGCCGGGATGCCGGTGTCGGCGGTGTCCTCGAGCTCTCCCGGGCCGTAGACGACGAACCAGCCCAGGCCGACCAGCGGCACCACGGCGGCGACCGCGATGATCAGCGACCACAGCCCCGGCGGCCCCAACCCGGCGTGGGTGCGTCGGAGCGCGGTCTGCCCGGCCACGACCGCGGCGACCACGAAGCCGGCCTGGATGACGATCACGAGGAAGCCGAGGCCGGCCTCGGTCGTGACGGCGTCGCGCTCGAACGTGACGTAACCCAGCGCCAGCCGCGACCAGCGCGGCCGCCAGCGCCACGATCCAGCAGACCAGGACCGGGATCCTGGACGCGGCCGGCACCAGCGCCAGCACGGCGACGGCGAGCAGCAGCAGCCCCAGCACCGCCGGGGCGCCGGCGTCTCCGAGGTGGCCGGTGACCAGGTCCTCGAAGCCGACCGTGGCCATCGGCAGCCGGCCGGTGTCGAGGGCCAGGGCGGGCCCGGCACCGGTCAGCAGCGCGGGCAGCCACCACGGCGCGAGCAGCAGCACCGGGCAGGCCAGCGCGATCGCGGGAGGACCCCAGACCGACCGGTCGCGCATCGTGCGCGCGCTGACCCAGAAGCCGGCACCGACCACGAGCACGGCGAGCACGAGGGAGAACCAGTAGGCCAGCGGGGCGAACGCCGCGGCCAGCGCCAGCAGCAGTCCGGTGCGCCACGCGGCGCGCCAGCGACGGTCGGGCTCGGGATCGGCGAAGCCGAGCGCCGCGTGGGCCAGCCACGGCAGCACGGTCGCGGCGACCACGACGCCGAGCCGGCCCAGCCCCCAGGCGCCGCTCGCGGCCGGGATCAGCGCGTAGGTCGCGGCACCGAGGAAGAGCAGCCAGCTGGGCGGGCCCTGGGCGTCGAGCAGTCGGCCGACGACGCGCAGGAAGCGCCACGAGCCCCAGAACGAGCAGGGGAACCGCGAGCACCAGCAGCAGGCTGACCGTGCCGGTCGGGCCGACGACGGAGCCGAGCAGCGCCAGCGGCAGGACGTACGCCGGGGCGGGGACGGGGGTCCCCTGGCCGAGCGCGTGCTGGGACTCGGCCAGGAACCGCCACCACTGCCCGACCGACTCGGGGGCGGGTGACAGGGCGCCGCCGGCGACCGTGCCGAACGCCTCGCGCGCGCCGATCAGGGCGAGCAGCACGAACAGCACGCTCCCCAGCGCGACCGGGTTGGTGAAGAAGCGGGCGACCCAGCCCTGCTCCTCGGCCCACGGGTCCTCCTCGTCGACGACCCGGACCGGCTTGCCGGAGGCGATCCTCCGCCGCTCGGCGACGTCGGCGGCCTGGTTGGTGGCCGCCGCGGCGAGGTCGCTGACGAAGTCGAGGCCGTGCCGGTAGGGCACCCAGGCCGGCGCCAGCAGCGGTTTCACGTCCACCGGCTCCGTGCCCGACGCCGTACGCCGGATCCGTCGGTCGCGGCGGGCACGCATCAGCAGTCCCGGGTTGCCGTAGAGGGACGCGAGCGCGGCGAGCTCGTCGAGCGCCTGGCCGACCTGCCGGACCAGCAGCAGCCCGACCATCCGGACCAGCGTCCCGAGGCCGAGCCGGAGCACCCGCCACGGCAACGAGCGGGTGCTGGCGTTGACCAGCAGCGTGTAGAGCGCGGCGCGGCGCTCCTGGTAGTGGATGTGGCGGCCGGTCAGCGGGGTCCGGCGTACGCCGCGGTGGGCCGCCTCGGCGTGGAACACGACCGCCTGCGGGACGATCAGGGTCTTGTGGCCGGCGGCGGCGGCGCGCCAGCCGAAGTCGATGTCGTTGCCGAAGATCGGCATCTGCTGGTCGAGGCCGCCGAGCTTCTCGAGCACCGACCGGCGCACCAGCATCCCCGCCGTGTTGACCGCGAGCACCGGACCCACGTCGTCGTGCTGGCCCTGGTCGTACTCCCCGCGCTCGAGGCCGGTCTCGCGGCGGCCGGTGCCGGAGATGGTGATGCCGAGCTCGAGCAGCCGGCGCAGCGAGGGCCACTCGCGCAGCTTGGGGCCGAGGATGTCGGCGTCGGGGTCGGCGTCGGCCGCGGCGAGGAGCTCCTCGAGCGCGCCCGGATCGGGCGTCGAGTCGTCGTGGAGCAGCCAGATCCAGTCCGCGTCGTCGGCCTCGGCCATGCCGAGCCGGACCGCGGCGGGGTAGCCGGTGCCACCGGGGGCGGTCACCACCGGCCCGAAGGCCTCGGTCAGCAGCGCCGGACTGTCGTCGCGGCTGGTGGTGTCGACGGCGACGACGCGGTCGACCGGGCGCCGCTGCGCGCGGATCCCCTCGATGACGGTCGGCAACCAGCGGGCTCCGTCATGGCTGACGAGGAGGACGGCGACCGTGGCTGACACGGTCGAGGACCCTAACGGGCGCGCCTGAGCCGACTGGCAACGACCCAGTAGCGTCGCAGACGCCCGACCGGGGCCTCTCGAGGCTCGGGTCTGCGAGGGCGACCTTCGCCCGACGTCTACCACCTCCGCGCGGCACAACTGGGCTCAGACGGCCGCCTTCTTCAGCTTGCGACGCTCGCGCTCGGACAGTCCTCCCCAGATGCCGAAGCGCTCGTCGTTCATGAGCGCGTACTCGAGGCAGTCGTTGCGGACCTCACAGGTCAGGCAGACCTTCTTGGCCTCCCTGGTGGATCCGCCCTTCTCGGGGAAGAACGCCTCGGGATCGGTCTGCGCGCACAGCGCACGCTCCTGCCACCCTGCATCCTCGGCGCCCCCGTCGAGGAGAAGTAGTTCTCTCACGGCACTCGCCCTTTCGACCCGGGTCCTCGGCATCTCTGCCGGAGCCCCCTGAATGTGCTCTTCTGGTGTGACCCCCGTGTCCTGCGGTTCCTAGCGGGACCGACCCGCCTCGGAGCAGAAGAACACTGTGGGAATTACACGCCTGTCGTACCCCTAAAGTCAAGCGGAACTCTGGTATGGGTGACAACCACCCAATATGGACTATTTCTTGTATGCGGCAGGCTGATGCCATGAGTTGCGGCAGATCACGGTGCTCTCCGGCGGCGTCGGCGGCGCCCGGTTCGTGAAGGGACTGCGCCACGGTATCGCCACCGGTACCCTGCCCGGCATCCCCTCCGACGCCGAGGTCACCGTCATCGCCAACACCGCCGACGACTGGTGGCTCCACGGGCTCAAGGTCTGCCCCGACCTCGACACCCTGATGTACACGCTCGGCGACGGGATCGACACCGAGCGCGGGTGGGGACGACGTGACGAGACCTGGCACGCACGCGACGAGCTGGCGGCGTACGGCGTGGACCGCGCCTGGTTCGGCCTCGGCGACCGCGACCTCGCCACCCACCTGGTCCGCACCCAGATGATGGACGCCGGGTACCCGCTCTCGCGGGTGACCGAGGCGCTCTGCCAGCGCTGGCTCTCTGCCGATCCGGGGGAAGCGTGCGGCTGCTGCCGATGACCGACGACCGGGTCGAGACCCACATCGCGATCGCCGACCCCGAGTCGCCGAGCGGCCGCCGGGTCGTCCACTTCCAGGAGTACTGGGTGCGGCTGCGCGCCGAGGTGCCCGCCGAGGCCGTCCTCGTCGTCGGCCAGGAGGACTGCTCCCCCGCCCCGGGCGTGATCGACGCGATCACCGACGCCGACCTGGTCATCGTGCCGCCGTCCAACCCGGTCGTCTCGGTCGGGACCATCCTGGGCGTGCCACGCGTCCGGGAGGCGATGACGGCGACGAAGGCGCCGGTCGTCGGGGTCTCGCCGATCATCGGTGGTCGCCACGTCCACGGCATGGCGCAGCAGCTCCTCACCACCATCGGCGTGGAGGTCAGCGCCGGCGGCGTCGGCCGCCACTACGGCGCGCGCTCGGCCGAGGGCGTGCTCGACGGCTGGCTGGTCGACGAGGTCGACGCCGACCAGCTCGACGAGCTCCGCGCCGCCGGGCTGCCGTGCCGCCGCGGTTCCGCTGCTGATGACCGACGACGACGCCACCGCCGCCATGGCGGCGGCCGCCATCGAGCTGGTCACCCGGTGACGGCGCCGTGCCCGAGCTGACCGTCCTCGCGCCCGACGGCGCCGGGGAGGTACGCCGCGGCGACGACCTGGCCGCGCTGCTCGTCGACCTCGTGGCACAGTCCGACGGAGAGCTGGCCGACGGCGACGTCGTGCTCGTGACCAGCAAGGTCGTCAGCAAGGCGGAGGGCCGGGTGGTGACCGGGACGCGTGAGGAGGCGCTGTCCGGCGAGACCGCCCGGGTGGTGGCCCGGCGCGGCCCGACCCGGATCGTGCGGACCCACCACGGCCTCACCCTGGCCGCCGCGGGGATCGACGCGTCCAACGTGGCACCCGGCCAGGTCGTGCTGCTGCCCGTCGACCCGGACGGCTCGGCGCGTGCACTGCGGGCACGGCTGCGCGAGCTGACCGGCCACAACGTCGCCGTCGTGGTCACCGACACCGCGGGTCGACCGTGGCGCGAGGGCCAGACCGACATCGCCGTCGGTGCCGCCGGGCTGCGCGTCCTCGAGGACTTCGCCGGTCGGCGCGACGACTACGGCAACGACCTCGTCGTGACGGCACCTGCTGTCGCCGACGAGCTGGCCGGCGCCGCGGAGCTCGCCCAGGGAAAGCTCGGTGGGCGCCCCTTCGCCGTGGTCCGCGGCCGCCCCGACCTGGTGCTGCCCGCGGACGACGACGGACCCGGGGCGGTGCGCGCTGGTGCGGCCCGAGGCCACCGACATGTTCGGGTACGGCGCCCGCGAGGCCGTGCTGCACGCGCTCGCGCGGCGACGCCGAAGCCCACGGGCCGTTCGGTCATCCCGCGTCGACGGCCGAGATGGCCGAGGCGCTGACCGCGCTCACCGGGGCCGAGCCCGGCTCGGACGACGCGGGCCTCACCGTCCCCGGCGGGCACGTCTCCGCCGACGCCGTGCGCGCTCTCGGCTGCGCCCACGGCTGGCAGGTCGTGACGGGCCCGGAGGACGGCCTGCTGCGACTGCAACCGGTGCATCCGTAGACTCCCCCTCCGTAGCACCCTCCACCGACCCACCCGCTCGACGACGAGGAACACGACCGTGGCCAAGGCCAAGTCACAGAAGACCGAACGCCAGGCGAAGATCGACGCCATCCGCAGCCAGCAGAAGAACGACGAGAAGCGCCGCGGGCTGATGATCGTCGGCGTCTGCGTCGCCATCGCGCTGCTGATCGTGGGTGCCGCGGCCTACCAGCCGATCAAGAACTGGTGGGACCAGCGCGAGTTCCGGGGCCTCGACCTCGCCGCCATCGGCGTACCGGCGTCGGACTGCACCGACATCGAGACCAGGGTCTTCGAGGGTGAGACCGACCACCGCGACACGTCCGAGCAGATCACCTACGAGGACTCGCCGCCGGCCATCGGCCCGCACTGGAACGAGCCGGGCGTCGCGCCGGCGGCGTTCGACCGCAAGTTCTACACCGAGGGAGACCGCCCCGAGCTGGAGTCACTCGTCCACAACCTCGAGCACGGCTACACCATCCTCTGGTACGACGAGACCATCGCCGAGGACGACGCCGCCGTGACGGAGATCCGCGGCCTCGCTGCGAAGTTCGACGACAGTGACAACTTCCGCACCAAGTTCATCGCCGCGCCCTGGACCTCCGACGACGGAGATCCGTTCCCGGACGGCCAGCACGTCGCCTTCAGCCACTGGTCGATCGGCGGCGACGGCGACCCGAGCGGCGAGCAGACCGGCATCTGGCAGTACTGCCCCGCGACCAGCGGCGAGGCGCTCGAGTCGTTCATGGAGGAGTACCCCTACACCGACTCGCCCGAGCCGAACGCCGGCTGAGCCCTAGGCGAGGTCCTCGCGGCCGGTCTCGCGGAGCCCGGCCACGATCTCCTTCACCCGCTGGGCGTGCTCCCGGCTGGTGACCAGCAGCGCGTCGGGGGTGTCGACCACCACGACGTCGTCGAGTCCGACCAGCGCGACCAGCCGGCCCGAGCCGGGCACGACCAGCCCGGACGACGCCACCGCGCGCACGAGTGACTCGTCGCCGAGCACGCTGAGCCGGCCCTCGTCGGCGCCGAGCAGCCCGGCGAGCGCGTCGAAGTCGCCGATGTCGTCCCACCCCGGATCCACGGGTACGACGGCGACCCGGCCGGCCGCCGCGGCGGGCTCGGCCACCGCGTGGTCGACGGCGATCCGGGGCAGCTTCACCCACAGCTCGTCGAGCCGCTCCGGCTCGGCGGCGATCGTGCGGAGCCGCTGCGCGAAGTCCGGGTCACCCTCGGCCAGCAGGTCAAGCAGCACCCGGGGCCGGGCCACGAACATGCCGGCGTTCCAGCGGTGGGAACCAGCGTCGACGTACTGCTGGGCGACGTCGGCCGACGGCTTCTCGACGAACGCGACGGCGTGGTGGCCGCCGGGTGGCCGGGCAGGGCCTCCCCGAGGTGGATGTAGCCGAAGCCGGTGGCGGCGTGGGTCGGGGTGATGCCCAGGGTGACCAGCCAGTCCTCGCGGGCCACGGCGACCGCCAGCGCCACGGCTTCCTCGAAGGCCGCCGGGTCGGTGACGACGTGGTCGGCCGCGAACGAGCCCATCACGGCCAGGGGGTCAGCGCGCTCCAGCATCGCGGCGGCCAGTCCGATCGCGGCCATCGAGTCGCGCGGCGCCGGCTCGGCCACGACCGCCTCCGGGTCGACGCCGGGCAGCTCGGCCAGCACCGCCTCGCGGTGGTCCGCCCCGGTGACGACGAGCAGCCGGTCCTCGACCAGGGGGGTGAGCCGGTCGACGGTGTGCTGCAGGAGCGAGCGGCCGTCACCGTTCAGGTCGTGCAGGAACTTCGGGACCGCGGACCGCGAGACCGGCCAGAGCCGGGTGCCGGCCCCGCCTGCGGGGACCACGGCCCAGAAGTGATCGAGCGCGGCCATGAGTGCGACCCTACGGTGTGACTACATTCGCGACGATCCTCGCCGGCCTGCTGCAAGCCGACCCCGGCCGTCCGTTGGTGACGTTCTACGACCACGCCTCGGGCGAGCGCACCGAGCTGTCGGTGGCGACGTACGCCAACTGGGTCGCGAAGACCGCCTCGTTGCTCAGTGAGGAGTACGACCTCGAGCGCGGACAGGCGATCCGGCTCGACCTGCCCGTGCACTGGCTCGGCCCGGTCCTGCTCGGAGCCGCGTGGAGTGTCGGGCTGGTCGTGACCGCGGACGACGACGCCGACGTCTACGTCTGCGGGCCGGAAGGGCTCGACCGCTGGTCGTCGTACGCCGACGAGGCGATCGTGATCGCCACGGCGCTGCACCCCCTCGGGCGGCCGTTCGACGAGGCCCTCCCCACCGGGGTGCACGACCTCGGGATCGAGGTCTGGTCGCAGCCCGACTCGTTCGTCGCGTTCGACCCTCCGGGTCCGGACGACCTCGCGGTCGGCGCCACCACGCATGCGGAGCTGTGGGAGGCAGCCGCCGCCGGGAGTCTCCTCGCCGACGGCGGCCGCCTCTTGAGCGAGGCGAACCCGGCTTCCCCTTCCGGTCTCGCCTCCGTCACCGAGCCGCTGGTTCGCGGCGGTTCGGTGGTCCTGGTCGCCCGGCCGGACCCTGCCCGCATCGAGGGGACGTATGACGCGGAGCGGGCCACGGCTCGGGCCTGACCTCGGTCGGCTGACACCCATGATCAGCCGGCCAGGTCGTAGATCCCCATCCCCTCTCCCAGGATCCGCCGCGAGGTGATGCCCTTCTTGGCGGTGGCCTGGAGTGCGTAGAGGAACCCGGTCGCCTTGTCCCGGACGATCAGGTCGGAGTGTCCGCTGATGCGGAGGTCGCTGACGCCGATGACCCAGTCGTAGCCACCGACGTCGGCCCCGAGCTTCTTGGCGCCCGTCAGCCCGCCGGGGCCGTTCCCCGGGTAGAGCGACAGCCCGCTGCCGGAGCGGAAGAGGCTGTCGGGGGCGCCGTCCGCGTCCCAGCGGCCCACCGGGACCTGTCGGGCGGCGTTGATCGCGCTGTGGGCGACGTAGCTCTTCTTGAGTCCGTCGAGGCCATCGCCCGGATAGATCCGCATGGAGGAGCCGGCCGGCTGCCCCATCAGGTCGGGCCAGCCGTCACCGGTCATGTCGCCGACCGCAGCCAGAAGCCGGACGCTGCCGAAGCCGGAGGCGATCTTTTCCCGTGGCCCGAACCCTCCGGCGCCGTCGCCGGTGCGGAGGAACAGCACGCCCTTCTCGGTGCGGTAGAGCAGGTCGCCGTTGCCGTCGCGGTTCCAGTCGCCGGCGTTGAAGAGCGCGTCGGCGCCCTTCAGCGTCAGGCCCGTCCGGATCGGCGGCAGCAGGTCGACGGTGCCGAGGTTGGGGTAGGTACGGATGTCGCCTCCGCGGCGCGAGACCACGTCGGGCATGCCGTTGGCGGCGTACTGGGCGGCACCGGCGATCGTGCCCGCGGACTCGAAGCGGTTGATCGGCCCGAGCGGCCGGCCGAAGGACAGGTCGCCGCGGCCCGGGACGATCCAGGCGGGTGCGCCGGGCTCGGCGCGGACGACCAGGTCGGTGCGACCGTCGCGGGTGAAGTCGCCGGCCCCGGAGACGCTGCCCCACTGCTTCCACGACCCCGCCACCCGGACGGCGGCCTTGAAGTCGCCGTCACCCTTCCCGGGGAATGCCCACATGGCACCAGCAGCATCGCGCCCCAGGAGGTCGACCTTGCCGTCTCCGTCGAGGTCGCCGGTCGCGGCCAGCCGCGCGTAGGCGCCCCAGTCACCGGGGATCCGCTCGCGGGTGAAGCCGCGGGAGCCGCCCAGGAAGGCGTGGAGGTGGCCGGTCGCAGGATCCCGCGCCACCAGGTCGTTCCGGTCGTCGCCGTCGAGGTCTCCGACAGCAGTGATCAGGTCGCGGTCGGCCAGGGCCGGGATCGTCTCCGCGGCCGCGCCAAAGCCACCCTTGCCGTCGCCCGGGAACACCTCGGTGGCGCCGTCCTTCTGCCGCACGACCAGGTCGGCCTTGCCGTCGCCGGTCAGGTCGGCGGAGGGAACCACCACGTCGGCGCCGGACGCGAGCCCCTTGCTGACCACCGGCTTGCCGAAGCCGCTGAGGCCACCGGTGGGGAGCACGAAGACCCGGCCGTCGCTGGCGCGGCGGACGATCAGGTCGGGGTGGTCACTACCGGCGAGGTCGGACTGGAGCTCGCGGCCCGACCAGTCCTTCTGAGCGCCCTTGGCGAGCTCGCGGATCCTGCCGAGCTTGGCGTAGAGGTAGCGGCCGGGGCAGGCGGTGCTGCCGGCGTCGCGGTGCCCGTTGATGGCCGGGAAGTCGTCGGGCCCGACGGTCTGGCGCTGTGAGCTCGCATCGATGCCGTGCAGTGACAGCTTCCAGGCGAACAGCGCGCCGTACGCCTGGACCATCGCGCTGCTGGGCTTCTTGATGTCGTAGTTGCCGATCGCCGACATCGCGAAGGCATAGTCGTTGTAGCCGAGGGTGTGGGCACCGACGACGGCGCGGTCGACCCCGCCGTACCGGCCCTCCCAGGTCCGGCCGAACCGGTCGACCAGGAAGTTGTAGCCGACGTCGCTCCAGCCGCGGGACTGCGTGTGGTAGGCGTAGATGCTGCGCAGCAGGCCGGGCACCTCGGCGCGGGTGTAGTCGTTGGCGTTCACCGTGTGGTGGACGAAGCCCGCGTGCACCTCGAAGTAGCGCAGCGAGCCCTTGTCGCGCAGGCTCTCGTTGGCGCCCCACTGGGCGCGCGAGTAGATCGTCGGCTTGGGCGTGTACGACGCGAGCTTCTCGTTCGGGTCATCCGCCGAACGCGCGCTCGGCAGGTCCTCGGTGTCGAGCGCCGGCGCCTCGCGCTCGGTCTCGAGGGCGCGACCCGGCGCGACGACGGCCATCCTCATGCCGGCGGGCGGGAAGATGCCCTGCGCGTCGGCGCGGACCTGGACGTCGTCGACCCGGCCGACGAAGAGCACGTCGGTGCCGGGTCGGGCCTGCCGGCCCTCCGGGGAGTCGGGGTCGGGAGCGTGCTCGTCGTGGTACTCGAGGTCGGCCCACTCCGACCAGGTGCCGTCGGTACGGGTGCGTACCTGGAACGACAGCTGCTCGTCGTCCGCGACCACCGAGGGGTCCCACGTCACGCCGACGCCGCCGTACCCGACGACCGGCTCGGGCCGGCTCAGGACCGACATGGTGCCGTCGTCGGCGACAGTCCGGGCCTGCACTGCTCGCTTCGCGGCCGGCGTGCCTGGGTCGGGAGTCAGCGCGTACTCGGTGAGCTCCGCATCGACCGGGGCGGTGGGGACCCGCGAGGTGCGCTGGGCCTCGCGGGTGTAGGCGGCGAACTCGAGGGCGTGCCCGCTGCCGGCCGAGATGCCTCCGGGGGGCTCCGTGGCGGGGGCCTGCCGCACCACGTCGAGGCTGATCACGGCGGCTGCTGGCGTGAGCACGGCAAGCACCGCACCGAGCGCCAGCAGCTGCTGGCACGTGGTGACGAAATGAGCCTGGCTCGGACGCATAAGGGGGGCTGCTCCTGTGTGGGGGAAGAGTCACACGAGTAGCAAGATTCACATCAGTCACAGACCCCTGCAAGGGAAACTGAGTAACTACAAACCTGTAATTTCCACCCGACACGCCGAGACATGTCAACTCGTCGCGGGAACATCCAGCCGCTGGGCTACTCGCCCTTGCCGAAGCCCTCGTCGTCGTCGCCGTCGTCCTCGTCGTCGTAGTGGAGGTAGGTGATGCCCTCCTCGACGTCTCCGTCAAAACCGAGCTTGCCCTTCTCGAGCACCAGCACCCGGTCGCACAGCTGGCGCACGGCGCCCGGCGCGTGGCTGACGAAGAAGATGGTGGTGCCGTTCTCGCGGATCTCACGCATCCGCTGCTTGCACTTGCGCTTGAAGGGGCGGTCCCCCACGGCGAGTGCCTCGTCGGCGATGAAGATGTCGGCCTCGACGTTGATCGCGACCGCGAACCCGAGCCGCGCCTTCATGCCGGAGCTGTAGTAGGTCACCGGGGTGTCCATGAACTTGCCGAGGTCCGCGAAGTCGATGATCTCGTCGAGCTTGCGCTTGGTCTCGGCCTCGCTCATGCCGAGGATCGCCGCATTGAGCCACAGGTTGTCGAGGCCGCTGAGCTGGGGCTGGAAGCCGGCACCGGTCGCGATCAGGCCCGCGACCCGCCCTCGGGTGAGCACGCTGCCCCCGTCGGGGTGCATGACACCGCTGATCAGCTTGAGCAGCGTCGACTTCCCCGAGCCGTTGAGGCCCATCACGCCGACCGACTCGCCCTGCTGGACCGAGAACGAGACGTCGTCCACGGCGTTGAACGTGTCGTGCGTCCGCTGACCCCGCATCTTGGCCACCGCGATCTGCTTCAGCGAGCGGTGGTACTGCATCGTGAACGACTTGGTGGCGTTCTCCACCTCGATGTAGGTCGTCACAGTCGCTCCGGGACCCGGCGCTCGAGCCGGGTGAAGAGGAGCTGGGCCAGCACCAGCAGCACCGCCGAGATCACCACCATGATGGCGCCGCGCGGGAACAGGTCGGACGGCAGGTGCTCCAGGGCTGTCGCCTCGGGTTCGGGCGTGGTCCCGACCCAGAAGCAGCGCTGGATCAGCAGCACCGCCTCGGCCAGCGGGTTCAGCAGGTAGTACTGCGCCGCCGCCCCGAAGCGCTCCTCGACGAGGGAGAACGGGTAGATCATCGGCACGCTGAACGTCACGAACTGGGTCAGCGTCTGGGTGACCTTGCCGAAGTCGCGGAAGAACACGTTGGCCACGCTGAACACCAGCGACAGCGCCAGCCCGAGGAAGGCGATGATCAGGAAGCCCAGCAACCCGGCGAGCAGGCCCATCGGGTCGGGCGTCCACCCGAGGTACAGGCAGGCGCCGGTGAGGATGACCAGCATCGGCCCGGAGTGCCACAGCGCGACGAGCATGGTCGCGACGGGGAACAGCTCGCGGGGCATCGGGAGCTTGACGATCAGGCCACGGTTGCTCACCAGCGACTTGGTGCCGCCGTTGAAGGTCTCGGTGAAGAAGTGGACGACGACCATTCCCGCGAACAGGTGGATCGCGAAGTTGTCGATCCCGGCGCCGCGCCCGATGAAGACCTGGAACACGAAGTAGTAGAGGCAGAACCGCACCGCCGGCTGCACGTAGGACCAGGCCCAGCCGAGCACCGTGCCCTGGTAGCGCGCGTCGATGGTGCTGCGCACCAGCAACCGCAGCAGGTAGCGCCGCCGGAACACCTCGAGCAGGCCGTTGTTGCCGCTGGGAGGTGCGAGCGGCGGCAGCTCGGCCGCCGTGCTACTGCTCATCCGCGTCGGCGTCCTTCAGCCACGGCCGGAACGTCTCCTCCCAGGCCTCGGGGGAGGTGATGTGGGGCAGTGCGGCGCGGTAGCGCTCGGCGAGGTCGTCCCACTCCGCGGCGAGCGTGCGGTGGATCGCCACCGTCCGCTTGAGCTGGTCGACGAACTTGTCACGGTCGCGACGGTAGAACGCGGCCGACGTCTGGTCCGGCAGCGACACGATCGCGGAGTCGTAGCGGGCGATCTTGTGCCACCGGGAGTCCTGGGCCATGATCTCGGCCTCCGGGTTGGTCTGCGACATCTCTCGCGGCCTGCGGAGCTGGCGCAGCGGCTGCAGCAGGGCCTGGAGCGTGGCCTGCTTGCCGGAGATCACCGGCGAGGCCTCCTTGCCCTTGCGCGGCAGCTTGTGGCGCTTGACCTCGGGGAGGGAGCTCGGGTCGGCGACGAGGGTGGCGTCGTCGTAGCCCTTCACCAGCTCCTTGATCTCCGGCAGTGCCGTCGGCAGGCTCGCGTGGAGCGCCTCCGGACCGGCGAGCACGTCCTCGAGCGCCTTGTGGCGCAGCTCCACGGTGGAGTACTGCATGGAGACCATGTGCTTGATCTGGTGGTTGAAGCTCTCGCGCACCAGCCGGCCCCCGCGCGGGTACGGCGAGTGCAGCAGGGCGGCGATGACGCGGTTGCGGACGTGGAAGTAGGCCTGCCAGTCGAGCGCGTCGTTCTTGTCGGTCCACGGGACGTGCCACACGGCCGCGCCCGGGAACGTCACCGTCGGGTAGCCGGCCTGCTTGGCGCGCAGGCCGTACTCGGAGTCGTCCCACTTGATGAAGAGCGGCAACGACAGGCCGATGTCGGCGAGCACCTTGGCCGGGATCAGGCACATGAACCACCCGTTGTAGTCCACGTCGATACGCGCGTGCAGCCAGCGGGTCGAGCGCAGGTTGCGGTTGGCGAAGTCCCAGCCGGCGAAGACGCCGGGCGCCGAGCCCCACCAGAAGCGGTAGGGCTCGACCCGCTCACCGAACGAGTGCAGCTGCGTCTTCTGGAAGATGCTGAACATGTGGCCGCCGACGATGGTGGTCGTGCGGCAGAGGTCGCCGAAGGTGACGGCCCGGACGATGCCCTCGGTCTCGCACTCGACGTCGTCGTCGAGCATCATCACGTACGTCGAGCGGCCGGCCTTGAGGCCTTCGTACTGGGCCCGGGCGAAGCCGCCGGAACCTCCGATGTTGCCCTGCTCGATGATCCGGAGCCGGCCGCCGAGAGCCTTCTCGGCCTCGGGGAAGAACTCGGAGTCGACGACCTTGTCCTTGCCCTGCTCCATGACCACGACCTCGTCGAGGAAGCTCTCGAGGTGGCCCGACTCACCGAGCTGGACGAGCAGCTTGGCGCAGAAGTCCTGGCGGTTCATGGTCGTGATGCCGATGGTGACGGTGCCACGCTGCGCGCGGTCCTGGGGGACCTCGGCGGTCCACTCGGCGGACTCGACGACGGCGTCCTCGTCGGCGGCGATGACGTCGTACCAGTACCAGCCGCCGTCGACGAACGGCTTGAGCGGCAGGTCGAAGGAGAACTCGCCGGACGCACCCTCGACCGAGGAGGCGTCGACGCGCTGCGAGCGGCCGTTGGCCATCGAGCGGTAGACGGTGACGGTGGCGCCCTCGCCCCGCAGCCGGACCGTGAGCCGGACGTCGCTGACGATGGTGTGGCGCCGCCAGTAGGAGGCCGGGAAGGCGTTGAAGTAGGTGCCGAAGGACGCGCTCTCGCCCTGCTCGACGCGGTAGGCCGTGCGGGACTCGATCTGGTCGGGGTGGATCTGCGAGACGCCGCGCGCGGCGTTCTGGATCCGGGTCGCGATCGCGTTGGCCTCGCGGGCCGCCTGGGTGTGGCCGATCTCGAACTTGTCGGCGTCGAGGGCGGCCGGGTCGGGGTCGACGTAGAGCTTGATCACGTCGGTGTCCCGGTCGGCCGGCATGATCTGCCGCATCAGCAGGACCCGCTCCTTGCCGGGCGCCGAGGACTCCGCGTCCTCGGTGGTCTGGGTGTGGATGACGGTCATTCGTCGACTCCTCCGCTCTTGAGCTCCTCGCCCTCGGCGAAGTGGGGCTTGAGCTTGTTGTCGTACATGGAGAGGGCCGAGCCGATCGCCATGTGCATGTCGAGGTACTTGTAGGTGCCGAGCCGGCCGCCGAAGAGCACCATCGGCTCCTTCTTGGCGAGGTCGCGGTACTTCTTCAGCTTCTCGCGGTCCTCGGCGGTGTTGATCGGGTAGTAGGGCTCGTCGTCGATCTCGGCCGCCCGGCTGTACTCGCGCACGATCACCGTCTTGTCCTTGGCGTCCGGGTAGTCGCGCTCGGGGTGGAAGTGCTTGAACTCGTGGATCCGCGTGAAGGGGACGTCGCCGTCGTTGTAGTTCATCACCGAGGTGCCCTGGAAGTCGTCGACCTTCATGACCTCCGGCTCCAGGTCGACGGTGCGCCACGACAGCCGTCCCTCGGAGTTGCCGAAGTACTCGTCGACCGGGCCGGTATAGACGATCGGGACCTTGCCCTTGAACTCGTCCGCGACGTCGAAGAAGTCGGTCTCGAGCCGGACCTCGATGTTGGGGTGGTCGGCCATCCGCTCGAGCCACGCGGTGTAGCCGTCGGTCGGGAGACCTTCGTACTTGTCGTTGAAGTAGCGGTTGTTGAACGTGTAGCGCACCGGGAGCCGGGTGATGATGTCCGCGCTCAGCTCGGTGGGGTCGGTCTGCCACTGCTTGGCCGTGTAGCCCTTCACGAACGCCTCGTACAGCGGCCGCCCGATCAGGCTGATCGCCTTCTCCTCGAGGTTCTGCGCGTCCTCGGTGGCGATCTCGCTGGCCTGCTCGGCGATGAGCGCCCGGGCCTCGTCGGGGGTGTGGGACTTGCCGAAGAACTGGTTGATCAGGCCCAGGTTCATCGGGAAGGAGTAGACCGAGTCCTGGTACTTGGCGAACACCCGGTGCTGGTAGTTCGTGAACGTCGTGAAGCGGTTGACGTACTCCCAGACGCGCTCGTTGGACGTGTGGAACAGGTGGGCGCCGTAGACGTGCACCTCGATCCCGGTCTCGGGCTCGGCCTCGCTGTAGGCGTTGCCGCCGAGGTGGTGACGTCGTTCGAGGACCAGCACGTTCAGCCCCAGCTCGCTGGCACAGCGCTCGGCGATGGTGAGGCCGAAGAAGCCGGAGCCGACGATGACGAGGTCGGGTTGTGACACAGAGGATCTCCTGGAGACGGGGATTTGGGCCGCTGCGAGTCTAGGGGGTGACTGGCGTGATCAGCGCTTCGGCGGCCTCCCACTCCTACCTCACGCGGCGCGGCTTCTCCACTTCCAACGTCAGCGGCAGGTAGCCGGCGCGCGGAGAGTAGGTGAACCGGACCTTTACCCGCTGGCCTCGCATGCGTGGCTCGAGAACCAGCCGCCGGTCGTCGTAGGCCGACTGGACCGCCGGTCGTCGAGGAACCACTCGATCAGGTCACGTCGCGCGGCCGACGCGGCGAGATGGCGCCCATGCGAGGCCAGGCCCGGAGGACCGAGCCGACCTTGAGCTTGCCGGTCACCCGTCGGGCGTCCGGACATGACCAGGAAGCCCTTCTTGACCTCGGCGGTGTCGTCACTGACCATGACCCCGTCGCGATGGCCCGCTGCCGCGGCCGTCACCCGCACCGAGACCCGCTTCCTCTGACTGGAGCCATAGAAGGATCGCTGGTAGTCGTCGGGCGTGAGTGTGTAGGACGCGGAGGTGGCACCGGGGATCGGTACGCCGTTCCTCAGCCACTGATAGCTCAACGACACCCCCTGGGGTTCCCAGGTGCCGCCCTCGGTGTGCAAGCGTCTCGCCCACCCGGACGCGGCCGGTGATGGTGGGTGGGCGGTGTTGCCGACCTGCGGCGGGCCCGCCAGCTCGGCCTGGGTCAGCTCGACGGCGCCGATGTCGGACCCGTCCACGGCGTCAGCGGTGTCGGGGTCGTCCACCGGCCGGGGGGATCCACGTTGGTCGGTCGTCGCGCCGAACCCGCTGCCTGGTCGATGACCGGGGAGTTCGACGCCGGCGGCATCGTCTCCGTCGGGCCACCGTTGTCGGCCAGCGGCCCCAGGCGCGGGTCGGTCGCCGATGACGGAGCCGCCGCTGTCGACGTACGTGAAGTCCCGTGGATCCTTACCAGGGAACGGCAAGGGTGGCGATGCCCTCGCCCGCCAGGTCGCCGCCCGAGTTCATGGCGACGATCGTGCTCTGCAGGGCGGCGTCGGCGGTCGAGAACAACCCGCCACCGAAGACCGCTGTGTTCCCGGCGATCGTCGAGAGCGTCAGGTCAACCGGCAGGTCGGTGGCGACGTGGATCCCGCCGCCGGCGGCGGCTCTGTTGCCGGTGAGGGTCGACGCCATCAGTCGGAGCTCGTCGTCGGTGTTGGTTCCGTTGACACGCATGCCCCCTCCCGGCCACGGGCCGTGTTATGGGCGATCGTCGACCCGGTGACCACCAACGCGCCACCGTCCAGGCCGCCGCCGTTGCGAGCCGCGATGTTGCCGGTGATGCGGGAGTCGACGACCGTGAGTCGGCCGCCGAGATACCGCCGCCCGTCCCCGAAGACGATCGCGCCCTCGCTGAACGTCTCGGTGTACGCGACCATGTTGCCGGTGACGGCGCTGCCCGTGATCGTCACGGGTCACCACGGCGCGGATGCCGCCGCCGTAGCTGCCCCCGGTGTTGTCGCTGATGGTGCTGCCGCTCACCTCCAGCGCGGCGCCGGCGGCCTCGCCGCGGTCGAAGTAGATGCCGCCGCCCTCGCCGCCGTAGTAGCCGGCGCTGTTGCGGGTGATCGTGGAGTCCGTGATGAGCAGGCTTCCGCCCTCGGCCGCGATGCCACCGCCGTTCTCCGAAGCGGCGCTGTCGGAGACCACCACCCGGTCCAGGGTCAGGTCCGCTCCCGTCGCCTGAACCGCTCCACCCTGGTCGGACCAGCCCTGGGTGAGCGTGAGCCCCGAGACGACCACGGTCGGCCGCGTGTCACCGGCTCGACCTCGGATGTGGAGGACACGGCTCGCACGACGTGCATCCACGGCGAGGGCATCTGGCCCCGGCCCCACGATGGTGAGGTTGCCGGAAGTTCCTCCGGCGGACAGGTCGAGCTCACCGCTGGTCAACGAGATCGTCCCCGTGACCGACGGCGCGAAGGTGATCTCGTCGTCCGCGGCGGTGGCCTGTGCCTCGAACAAGGCCTCGCGCAGGCTGCCGGCACCGCTGTCGTTGGTGTTGGTCACCCAGATGACACTCACCTCGGCGTGCGCCGGAGCCGTCACCATGATGGTCAGGCTCAGCACCGTGCAGAGACCCGCGAGGCAGGCGATCACCCGCCGCGCCACACCCGTCGACCCCGTCATCTCACCCGTCCCGTCCTCTTCACGACCAACGACAGCGTCCTGTAGCCCGTGGGTGGCAGGAAGACGAACAGTGCTCTCACCCGCTTGCCGCGCATCCTGGGCTTCAGCTCGAGAATCTTCGCGCCGGAGACCTGGCGGCCGTCGACGAACCACCTGACGTACTCCCCTGCCGGCTGGGGCGAAACCGCGCGCTCGTAGGGCCAGGCCCGCAGCGTCGAGCCGGCCCTGAGCTTGCCGGTCACCCGCGGGTGCCGGGACGTCGTCATGACCCCTTTGCCCACGCGGTCGATGTGGTTGCTGACCATCGACCCCTCCTGATGGCCCACCGCTGAGGCCGTGACTCGCACCGAGATCCGCACCAAGATGTCGGGGTAGTGGTAGCTCCGCCCGAAGTCGTCGGAGGTGAGTGTGTACGACGCCGCGGTGGCGCCGGGAATGGGCACGCCGCCCCGCAGCCACTGGTAGCTCAGTGACACGTCTTCCGGTTCCCAGGCGCCGGCATCGGCGTGCAGCGTGTCACCGGTCCGGGCGGTGTGGGGGATGCGGGGCGGCTCGATGTTGCCGACCCGTGGCAGCCCCCCCAACTCCGCCTCGGTCAGCTCGACGGCACCGATGTCGGACCCGTCGACCGCATCGGGCGTGCCGGCGTCATCCACGGGCCGAGCTGAACCTCGCTGGTCCACGGTGTGGCCGAACGCGCTGCCGCGATCGATCGCCGGGGAGTTCGACGCCGGAGGCATCGTCTCGGTCGGACCACCATGGTCGCCGAGTGGTGCGAGGAGCGGATCCACGCCGGTGATCGAGCCGCCCGTGTCGACGTACGTGAGGCCCCTGGTGTCCCGGATCAGGGAATGGTCAAGCGAGACGCTGCCGTCGCCCGCGAGATCGCCGTCCGTGTTCATGGCGATGATCGCGCCCCGCAGCGCGACGTCGGTGTTCGAGTACAGCCCACCCCCGGTGATGGCGAAGTTGTCGGCGACCGTCGACAGGGTCACCTCCGCCGACGTCCCCACACCGAAGTAGAGACCGCCGCCACGGTCGGCGCGGTTGCCGGTCACGGTCGACGACTCCACCCGGACCTCGACGCCTGCCCCGAGGGCCTCGGGGGTTCCGATACCCCCTCCGCGGTGGGCTTGATTTCCGACGATCGTCGACCTGGTGACCACCACCGACCGGCCGACGAGACCTCCGCCGCGCTGCCCCGCCTCGTTGTCGGTGATGTGGGAGTCGACAACGGTGAGGTCGCCGGCCGAGATGCCGCCGCCCTCCCCGACGAGCCGGGGGTCCGTCGAACGTCCCACGACAGAGAAGGCCCGGTTGCCGCTCACGGTGCTGCGCGTGACCCTCACCGGCCCGGACCCTGGGGAGTGGACGGCTCCGCCGTTCCGGGCCGTGTTGACGCTGAGGTCGCTGTCGCGGACCTCGAGCGCCGCGCTGGCGGCCCCTGCCGCGTCGAAGTAGATGCCCCCTCCAAGGCCCGGCCCTGCCTGTCGGGCAGTGTTGCCGGCGATCGTCGATGCCGTGACCAGCAGGCTGCCACCGTCGACGTACACCCCACCCCCAGCCTCGTCGGCCACGTTGTCGACCACCACCACCCGGTCCAGGGTCAGGTCGGTCGTCGTTGCTCGGATCGCCCCGCCCAGGGCTGCCCCGCCTCGGGTGAGGGTGAGTCCGGACACGACCACGGTCGCCCTGGTGTCGCCGGGCCGACCGCGGACATCGAGGACGCGGCTCCTCACACCACCACCACCCGCCTCGACGGTGAGGGCGTCCGGCCCGGGACCTTCGATGGTGAGGTTGCCCGAGCTGGCTCCGGCCACGACGTCGAGTTCCCCGCTGGTGAGCAGGATGGTTCCCGAGACCGACGGGTCGAAGGTGATCTGGTCGTCCGCGGCGGTGGCCTGGGCCTGGGCCAGGGCGGCGCGCAGGCTGCCCGGACCACTGTCGTCGGTGGTGGTCACCACGAGGACCGCGGCGTGGGCCGGGGTCGTGCCGACGAGGACCGAGCCCAGCGCCATGGCGAGTCCTGCCAGGGCTGCGGTCATCCGCCGCGCGGTGAGATGTCCTGTCGTGACCACGTGATCCCCCGAGAGCTGGTCGGCCCCATCCGTGGCACCGAGTAGCCGCAGTGTGCGTGTCCGCGTGCGGCAGAGTCAAAGAGGCGGGACGGTGCTGTCGGGGAGCGCCCGGATGGCGCGCGCCGAGCGCAGGGCCCGCACCACGTTGCGCGCCTCCCCCCGGCCGCCGCGCAGCGGGCTCAGCGCCACGACGATCGCCGTGATCAGCCACGGCTTCAGCCGGACGAGCACGTTCTCGCCGTACCGGAGGTGGACGACGAAGAGGTTGCGGTACATGTAGAAGCCCTTCCAGGACCCCAGGTCGTGCTGCTGGTCGAAGTCGAGCTGTCGCACCAGCACCGCGTCACGGATCCCCCAGATCCGCACACCCTCGCGACGTACGCGCAGGGCGAAGTCGACGTCGTCGTAGAAGATGAAGAACGTCGGGTCGGGGAACCCGACCCGGTCGACGACGGAGCGGTGGACCATGAACCCCTCGAAGGCGACGTTCTCGAGCTCGACCCGCTCCGGCATCGCCGAGCGGGTGCCGTAGGTCGTCTCGACCATCGCGGTCTTCGGCTTGATCGCCAGCGGGTTGGTGAGGTCGAAGCGGAGCGCCGCCTTCTCGACCAGTCGGCCCGACGTGTCCTCGCGGACCGCCATCAGGCACTCCTCCTCGCGCCCCATCAGCACCGCCAGGCAGTCGGGAGCCGGCACGACGTCGTCGTCCATCAGCCAGATCCGGTCGAAGCCGTCGGCGTGCGCCAGCCTGAGCCCGAGGTGGAACCCGCCGGCGCCGCCGAGGTTGTCCGAGCTGTGGGTCACCTGGAGTGGCAGGCCGCGGCCGTGGTGGCGCTCGAGGACCTCGCGGGTGTGGTCGGTGCTGGCGTTGTCGACGACGTAGACCGCGTCGGGCAGGTGGGTCTGCGCGGCCAGCCCGTCGAGCATCCCGCCGAGCAGGTCGGCCCGGTTGTAGGTCACGACCACGACGGCGACGGTCTCGGAGCGGCTCACCGGAGGAACCTCTCGTGCCCGGTGAAGTCGCCGCGCAGAGCGGCCCGGATCGCGCTCACGCTGAGCCGGAGCCGACCGCGGTCGGGGCGGGTGATCGTGTAGAACCACACGGTCTTGGCCCAGAACATCAGGACGTGCGGCCAGCCGCGGTAGTCCCGCAGGTTCAGGGTGTTGTTGCGCGCCATGCAGTAGTGCTTGAGGTCGCTCGGGCTGTGGTTGTAGGTCGTGCGGCCGAACATCAGCGGGGTGCCGAGGTCGCCGACGGCCGGGTGGCGGACGCGGGCGGCCGCGACGGTGGCGATCCGGGCGCCGGCCCGCTCGGCACGGAGCCGGTACTCGTGGTCGTCGCCCCAGATGAAGAACTCCTCGCGGACGTAGCCGATCCGCTCGACGAGCTCGCGGGTGACGAGCACGCCGTTGAAGGGGATCACCACGTCGCGGACCAGCCCGCCGACGGCCGCGCGCTCGACGGCGCCGGTGTCGTGGACGACCCGGGTGCCGCCGGGGAGCCGGATCGGGAAGACCAGCCGATCCGGGTCTGCCTCGTCGACCACGACCGGGCCCCAGAAGTCGAGCGCGCCCTGGTGGGCGAGCAGCAGGTCGAGGCAGTCGGGGTCGGGAAGGCCGTCGTCGTCCATCAGCCACACCAGGTCGGCGCCCCGCTCGAGGGCGAGCCGCAGCCCCTCGTGGAAGCCGCCCGCGCCGCCGCGGTTGCGGTCCAGCGTGTGTGCCACCACCCGCTCGGTGGTCGAGGCCAGCCACTCCCCCGTGCCGTCGGTGGACGCGTTGTCGACCACCACGATCTCGTCGAGCCCGTCGACCTCCGTCAGCCGGTCCACCAGGCGTCGTACGAGCTCGAGCCGGTTGAAGGTGACCACGACCGCGACGATGCGCGGTCGGTCGGACTCGGTCACGGCGACCACCCTACGGGTGGGTCTGGCCCCTCAGCAGGACGCCCCGAGGTCGCTCGCCTGGTTGGCGGCGTACCCCTCGGCGAGGCTGCCGATCGAGCCGCCGGTCGTCGACACCGGCGCCTTGCGCTTCTTCTTGGACTCGGCCGGCGGGGCGTCGCCCTCGGCGCGGTCGATCGCGAGCGCGACCATGTCGTGGACCTCGTCGATGTCGGGATCGCCGGTGTTCACCTGGGGCGGGACCAGCGACAGGGTCGACACCTGCTGGCCCTTGGCCTTGACCGCGAGCTCGAGGAACCGCCCCACCTCCGAAGCCGGGATGCTGGTCGAGACCATCGCGGCGCTGGCGCTGGCGATCTTCTGGAAGTTGCGGAGCGCGACCTGGGGGCTGATCTGCTGGAGCATCGCGTTCATGACGCACTTCTGCCGCGCCATCCGCGAGTAGTCGTCGGACCCCTCGCGGGCACGGGCGAACCAGAGCGTGTCCTGGCCGTCCAGCTTGCGCTCGCCGGGCTCGATGTAGTGGAAGTACGACTCGTGCGGCAGCCCCACCGGGATCGGTTCGCGCACGTTGAGGGTCACGCCGCCGACGGCGTCCACGAGGTTCTTGAAGCCATCGAGGTTGACCATCGCCCAGTAGTTGATCTCGAGGTCGGTGATCCCCTCGATCGCCATGATCGTGGCGTCGACGCCGGGGTTGTCCGACTGGGGGAACAGGCTGGTGTGGTCGCCGGCCCAGGTGCTGACGCCGTTGAGGTAGTCGGCGTCGAAGCCGTCCGGGAACTGCTCGTCCATGACCGAGCCCTCGGCGAAGGGGAAGTTCGTCATGTTGCGCGGCAGGCTGATCAGGACCGTCCTGCCGGTCTCGGCGTCGATGCTCGCGATCGTGATCGAGTCAGGTCGCAGGCCCCAGCGACCGGCTCCGGCGTCGCCGCCGAGCAGCGCCACGTTGTAGCGGCCGTCGGTGGCGCCCACGGCCTCGCCGTCCCCGAACATCGTCAGGATGAGGTCGCGCTGGACGGCGACCAGGTGCGAGCCGAACAGCAGTGCTCCGGCGACGGAGAAGCAGAGCAGCCCGTTGAGCCCGACGACGGCGCGGCGGTGCTGGTAGGTGAGCGTCAGCGGCTGCCCGATCCGCCAGGCGTCGATGATCAGGAAGGCCCAGCCGACGGCCAGCACGATCAGCACGAACCGCAGCGCCGCGAGCGCGGCCGTGTCGGAGACGAGCCAGTAGGCGAACGGGGGATGGACCACAGCGACCACGAGCGACACCACACCGGCGACGACCGTCACGAACCACACCCGCATCGCGATCCGGCCGACGTCGCGATTGCCCGCGACCAGCTGGGCAGAGCCCGGCAGCACGAGCGTCATCAGCATCAGCGCGATCGCGCGGCGGAACCGCACGCGCGCGGCACGCTCACCGGCGTCGCGCCGTCCGGTCGGCCCGGGGGAAGGAACGGGCATGGGGTCGTGCCTCTCGGTGCTCGGGGAAGTAAGCAGCGTGAGAGTCAGTATCACCAGTCACACCCGTCACACGTCGTACGACGCGCCGTACGGGTCGCTCGCGGGGCGTCGCCGCGGGGACCAACTGCTCACACCTGACCAGCCACTCAGGAACGCACGGTAGTTTCTCCGCCATGGCTGACCGTCCGCAGGGTGGCCCCGAGAAGGGGACGCCCGAGTACAACTGGCTCTACGGCTCGAAGGGGCAGCAGCCGTCCGGCGACGAGACCCGGGCTGTCCCCCAGCAGCCAGGCCCCGACGAGACACGGGTGATGCCCGCCGCGCAGCGCGACGAGCGAGGCCGGCAGTCGCGACCCACGTCGCCGCCACCGCCGAAGAAGCCGGTCGTCGAGTCCGTCGTCCACCAAGGGCGGGCGGCCGAGGTTCCGACTCAAGTGGCTGTGGATCGCTGCTCGCGCTGTGGCTGGTCTACCTGATCGCGATCCCGCTCCTGGCGTGGTCCCGGGTCGACAAGATCGATGCCTTCCCCGAGGGGAATCGGCCCGAGGAGCAGCCCGGCACGACCTACCTGATGGTCGGCTCGGACTCGCGCGGCGACCTGACCGCCGAGGAGCGCAAGGAGCTCGGCACCGGCAACGCGTCCGGCAACCGCACCGACACGATCATGATGCTCCACACCGGCGACGGCCCCAACCTGCTGATGTCGATCCCGCGCGACTCGCTGGTGGAGGTGCCCGGCTACGGCACGACCAAGATCAACGCGGCGTACGCCTATGACGGCGCCAAGCTGCTGGTCAAGACGGTCGAGAACGAGACCGGCATCAGGATCGACCACTTCGTCGAGATCGGCTTCGGCGGCTTCGTCGACCTCGTCGACGCGGTGGGCGGGATCGAGGTCTGCCCGCCGTTCGCGATGGACGACCCGCTCGCCAAGATCGACCTCAAGAAGGGCTGCCAGGAGGTCGACGGCCCGACTGCGCTGGGTTATGCCCGGTCACGCAAGACCGACGAGCAGTTCGGCGACCTCGGCCGAGCGTCGCGTCAACGCGAGGTGGTCTCGGCGATCGGCAGCGAGGCGGTCTCGCCGTGGTCGATCCTCAACCCGGTCCGCTACTACCGCCTCAACATGGCCGGTGCCCGCGCCGTACGGGTGAGCGAGGGAACGTCGCCGTTCGCGATGGCGCAGTGGGCGCTGGCGATGACGCGGGTGAACGGCGAGAACGGCCTGACCTGCGGGGTCCCGGTCGCCGACTTCGCGGTCAACTGGGACGAGGAGCGCTCCGAGCAGATGTTCAAGTACATCATCGAGGACGACACCTCGAGCATCCCGAAGAGCCTCTGCACGCCCACCGGCTTCCCGCGCTGACCGTCAGTCCCAGAGGGCGCCGCCGATCTCCTTCGACCGGCCCACGAACTCGGCGACCACGGAGTCGCCGACCGTGACGGTCACGTCGTAGACGCCGTCGCGCCCCTCCCGGGAGCGCTCGACCGCCGTGGCGACGAGCTCGTCACCGAGACGGGTGGGTGCGCGGAAGCGGATGTCCGCGCCGGCAGCCACGGATCGGCGGTTGTAGGAGTTGCAGGCGAACGCGAACGCGCTGTCGGCGACGCAGAAGGTGAGCCCGCCGTGACCGATCCCGTGGCCGTTGACCATGTCGTCGCGGACCGTCATCACCAGCACGGCGCGGCCGGGGCCGACCTCGATGATCCGCATCCCGAGCGCCTGGCTGGCGGCGTCCCCAGCCCACATCGCGTCCGCGCTCCTGCTCGCCACCTGCTCAGGCGTCACGTCGGCCCTCCTGGTCGCTCGGGTCGTCGAACCTGAAGATAGCCGCAGGGGCGACTCAGGACGCTCCACCAGGCGCGGGGTAGCCCTCCTCCTTCAGGACACGGGCCAGGTGCGCCGCATTGAGGGCCGCGGTGGAGATGGCGCTCTGGACCTTCTCGGGCTGCTCGTCGAGGTCGTTGTAGTCGACGGACCCCATCGCCTCGCCCACCCAGTACGCGCCCGCCCCCTGCGCGATGGTGAAGCCGACGTCGTTGAGCGCCTGCAAGCACTCCGCCACGACGTGGTGGGCGCCGTCCTCGTTGCCGACGACGCCGACCACCGCGACCTTGTCGCTCATCGACATCCGGCCCTCCTCGTCGGTCTCGGAGAGCTCGGCATCGAGCCGCTCGAGCACGACCTTGCAGACCGACGAGGGTTGCCCCAGCCAGATCGGGGTGGCGATCACCAGGATGTCGGCCGCGAGCACCTGGTCTCGGATCGCCGGCCACTGGTCCCCATCACCCTCGTCGGTGCTGACCCCGAAGTGAACGTCGTGGTCGCGCACCCGGAGCACGGTCCCGGTCACACCGTGCTCGCCGAGGGCATCGAGCAGCTGCCGGCCCAGCTTGTCCGAGCTCGACGAGGCCGGCGTCGGCTTGAGTGTGCACACGAGCACCAGGGCAGTGAGGTCCGTCATCCCCGCGGCGTACCCGGTGCGGCCGAGTTCATCCCCCGGCCGGCCGGGCCGAGTGGCTTCTAGGGGTTGAAGACCACCTTGACCATCCCGTCCTTCTTGGCCTGGAAGGTGCCGTACGCCGCCGGCGCCTCGGAGAGCGGCAGGTGGTGGGTCGCGAACCCCTCGACCCCGAGGACGTCCTCGTCCCTGGTCAGCACCTGCAGGATGTCGTCGCTCCACGCCCGCACGTTGGCCTGTCCCATCCGGAGCTGCACCTGCTTGTCGAAGAGCTGCATCATCGGCAGCGGGTCTGCGGCTCCGCCGTAGACCCCCGAGATGGAGACCGTGCCGCCTCGGCGGACGGACTCGATCGCCGTGTAGAGGGCTTCGAGGCGGTCGACCCCTGCCTTGGTCATGACGGCGCCCTGCACCCTCTTGGGCAGGAGCGCCAATGCCTTCTGAGCGGCCTCCGCGACGGGAGAACCGTGCGCCTCCATGCCCACGGCATCGATCGCTGCGTCGGCGCCACGCCCCGAGGTCAGCTCACGGACCTGCTCGGCGACGTCGGCGACCTCGGCGAGATCGATGGTCTCCGCACCGCGGTCCCGCACCCGCTCGAGACGTTCGGGGACCCGATCCACGACGATGACGCGCAGGCCCCGGTGCAGGGCGATCCGGGCCGCCATGTCGCCGATCGGTCCTGCGCCGATCACCAGGAGCGTGCCGGCTTCGGGCACGTCGGCGTACTCGACCCCTTGCCACGCCGTCGGCAGGACATCCGAGAGGTAGAGGAAGCGGTCGTCCGACGGACCCTCGGGAACCCGGATGGGCAGGAAGTCCGCGAACGGGACTCGCAAGAACTCTGCCTGGCCGCCGGGCACCTGTCCGTAGAGCACGCTGTAGCCGAAGAGGCTGGCGCCCGTGCCCTGGTCCCGATTCTGGGTGGTCTCGCACTGGCTGTGCAGGTTCCGCTCGCACATCCAGCAGGCACCACAGCTCACGTTGAACGGGACCACGACACGGTCCCCGACGCGAAGCTCCTCCACCCCGGCCCCGACGTCCTCGACGATCCCCATCGGCTCGTGGCCGACGATGTCGCCAGGCGTCATGAACGGCGTGAGCGGGTCGTAGAGGTGCAGGTCGGAGCCGCACAGCCCGGTCGACGTGATCCGGACGATGGCGTCGGTCGGTTGCTCGATCACGGGGTCGGGCACGTCCTCGACCCGGATGTCTCGCCGTCCCTGCCACGTGACTGCCTTCATGAGCCCTCCTCAGCGAGGTCGATCACCGACCGACGGCCTTCTCCAGCTCCGCCTTCGACATCGACGACCGACCCTTGATGTTCTTCTTCCTCGCCTCTTCGTAGAGCTGGTCGCGGGTGCGTCCGCCACTCCCCTTGTGGGAGCGAAGTCCGCCGCGACGGCCCGAGGAGATGTCGTCGGTGGAGGTCTTGCTGGCCTGCTCGGCCTCCCCACTGCGCGCCCGCTCCTTGTTGACGGTGCGCGCGGCGATCTCCTCGGCGGTGTCCTCGTCGCGGCCGCTGTCCTCGAGGCCTTCCTTGATGTGCTCGTACTGGCGCTCGCGCTTCTTGCTCCACGCCTTCTGCGGCATGTCGCCACCTCCTGTCCGTCCATGCGGCGTACCCGGTCTGCGCCCGTGCATGCGCGCGATGCGGACGGGTACGGGCCGCCCATGACTCAACGTACGGCTCGTGTCGACACGGTCATCTTCGACCTCGACGGCACCCTGTTCGACTCCGTGTTCCACCACTCGCTGGCCTGGTCTCGTGCCTTTCGCTCCGTCGGCCTGGACGTGCCGGCGTGGCGCATCCACCGCCACATCGGCATGGGTGGAGACCGCCTGGTGGCCGCCGTCGCCGGCGACGAGGTCGAGCGTGACCACGGTGACGCGGTCCGCGCGGCGTGGGAGAAGGAGTACGACGCGATGCTGGACGAGCCGGTGCTGCTCCCGCGGGCTCGTGACCTCCTCACAGCGATGCGCGACCGCGGCCTCCAGGTCGTCCTGGCCAGCTCCTCCATCCCGCGGCACGCCGAGCGCGTGCTGGAGCTCCTGGACGCTGACGCCAGGGCCGACGCGACCTTGACGGCGGCCGATGCCGAGGAATCGAAGCCGGACGCCGAGCTGATCGAGACGGCCATGGACCGCGTCGATGCGGAGTCGAGCCTGCTGGTCGGTGATTCGGTCTGGGACGTCGAGGCGGCGCGCCGTGCCGGCATCCCGGCGGTCGGCCTGCTCGCCGGAGGCTACGGCGAGGAGGAGCTTCGTTCCGCCGGAGCGGTGTGGGTCTTCGAGGATCCTGCCGACCTGCTGGCCAACCTCGACCACGTCGTCGCACCGGTCTGAGGCTGCCCGCCACACAGGTGCGCACGGTCGGCGCGCCGCTGGGGAGCTGCGCGCCGACCGTGCGCGGGTCGGTCAGGAGCCGTTCGAGAGCAGCTTCTCCAGCTCGCGGTTGAAGGCGGGCAGGTCGTCGGGCTTCCGACTCGTGATCAGGTTGCCGTCCACGACGACCTCCCGGTCGACCCAGTTGCCCCCTGCGTTGCGGATGTCCGTCTGCAGGCTCGGCCATGACGTGAGCTGTCGGCCGGCCACCACGTCCGCCTCGACCAGGGTCCAGGGAGCGTGGCAGATGGCCGCGACCGGCTTGCCTGAGGCAATGAAGTCCCGCACGAACGAGACCGCGTCAGCGTCGGTCCGCAGGTTGTCGGGGTTCGCGACCCCGCCGGGCAGCACCAGGGCGTCGTACTCATCGACCGAGGCGTCGGCCACGACGGTGTCGACCTCGAAGGTGTCCGCCTTGTCGAGGTGGTCGAAGGCCTGCACCTTCCCCGCCTCGGTCGAGAGCAGCGCCGGACTGCCGCCGCCGTCGACCACCGCCTGCCACGGCTCGGTCAGCTCGACCTCCTCGATGCCCTCGGTCGCCACGAGAAAGGCCACCTTCCGTCCGGTCAGATCTGTCATTGCGTGACTCCTCCTCGTTGTTGGATCGCGCTAGTTGTTCGATCGCGCCGAGGAGATCGCCTCGACGAGCTCGCCGACGCGCTCCTCCGGAAGGTTCTGGGCGACGTCGGCCTGACTCACCATGCCCACCAGGTCGTGGCCGTCGATCACCGGAAGCCGACGTACGCCGTGCTCGGTCATCGTCTTGAGGGCTTCCTCGACGGAGTCATCGGCGCCGATCGTCACCGGCTTGCCCTCGCACAGGGTGTCGACGGTGGTGGAGCCAGGGTCGGCTCCCTCGGCAACGCAGTTCACGACGATGTCACGGTCGGTGACCATGCCCTGGAGACGGTTGTCGTCGCCGCAGACGGGTAGTGCCCCCACGCCGAGGTCGCGCATCTTCTTCGCGGCGTCGACCAGGGTGTCTGAGATCTGCGCGCACTCGGTGTCACTGGTCATGATGTCGCGTGCAGTGGTCATGTCAGGTCCTCTCTCGGCTCGTACGGACTGTTGCTTGCTGTGGCGTACCCACATCGGCGCGAACCACACGGACCGACGCCCAGCGATTCGACGCGGTCAGCTGGACGCGATGCCACTGCTGGAAGCCATGTCGGTCGTCTCGCCCCGCCCGACGCATGGCATCGGCGGGCGAGGGTACGAGCAGTTCCCCCGACGAGAGGAGCTCAGGTGCCGAGCAAGTCCGCGAACGTGAAGAACGAGAAGCAGTACGAGGCGCTGAAGGACAAGGGGATGTCCAAGGAACGCGCCGCCAAGATCGCCAACACTCCGGGGGCTTCCAAGAAGGGCGGCAAGAAGAGCGGCTCGGGAGGCGACAGCTCCCAGGGCGGCACGACGGCCCAGAAGAAGAAGGCAGGCCGCAAGGGCGGCAAGGCCTCGAGCAACAGCTGAGCGGAGCGAGCACCCGTGGACACCCGCACGGTGGAGACCACGGACGGGTTGGCCGAGGAGACCCAGCCGGTCGGACTGTGGCTGCGGCGCGCGGCCGTGCTGGCCCTCGCCGGGCTGGTCGTGGTCAGCCTGCTCGGGTTGTTGGGAGTTCACACCGACGAGGAGACGGCGGAGGGCAACGGATACCGATTGACCGTCAGCTACCCCCAGGTCGCCAGGGCCGGGCTCGACACGCCGTACGAGATCACGGTGGTGCGCGAGAGCGGCCTCGGTCAGGAGATCGAGCTCGCCGTCACCGGGTCCTACTTCGACCTGTTCGAGGCGCAGGCCTTCCATCCCGAGCCGACGGAAGCCACGCGTGACGGGGACACGATGTACCTGACGTTCACCACCAGGCCTGGCTCAGCCACCTTCGTGGTCGCCTTCGACGCCTACGTCCAGCCGGCCTCGCAGCGCGGTCAGTCCGCGACGGTGGCGGTCATGGACGGCGACCAGCAGATGGTGTCGGTCTCCTACGACACCCGGCTGATTCCCTGAGGAGGGCTCGTGGAGATCGCACTGCGCGCTGTCGTCATCTTCTTCTTCCTGTGGGCGGTCACGCGCGCAGTCGGACGTTCCACCCTGGGGGAGCTGAGCACGTTCGAGCTGCTCCTCTACGTCACCATGGGTGACCTCGTGCAACAGGCCGTGACCCAGCAGGACTCCTCCGTCACCGGCGGCATCATCGCGGTGTCGGTCTTCGCCCTGCTGACGGTCGTCCTGTCGTGGGTGCAGTGGCGCTTCCCCCGCACTCAGGCGGTGGTCAACGGGGTTCCCATCGTGGTGATGCGCGATGGTGAACGGATCGCACGCGCCGTACGTCAGCAACGCCTCTCCGACGCCGACCTGCTGGCGGCTGCTCGCCAGCAGGGCATCCGTCGGCTCGGCGACGTGGAGCTTGCGGTCCTGGAGTCGGACGGGCGGATCTCCTTCTTCACCCGCGACTCCTCGGCCTCCAGCGGTGCCCCCGAAACAGGAGAATGAGTCCGGTCACGCCGCGGCGGGCTCGCCGGTCAGCCTCGCACGCAACCGGCCCAACAGGGCCGAGAGCAGGCGCGACACCTGCATCTGGGTGACGCCGATCTCGGCCCCGATCTCCGCCTGCGTGGCGCCGCGGACGAACCGCAGCTCGAGCATCCGCCGCTCGCGGTCGGTCAGGTCGGCCAGGAGCGGCTCCAGCACGACCCGGGCCTCGGCACGTGCGTAGCCGAGCTCCGGCGCGCCGAGCCGGTCCCACAGCGGTCGTCCCTCGTCGACATGGGTCTCGGCCGGAAGGTCGAGCGAGTTGGGCGTGAAACACCCGTTGGCGGCCAGCGCCTCCCTCACGGCCTCCGGCTCTGCACCGAGGGCGTCGGCGATCTCCTCCGGCCGCGGCAACCGGCGCAGCTCGTGCACCAGCTCGTCGTGCGTGGCGGTCACCTTGCCCTGGAGCTCCTGGATCGACCGCGGCGGACGTACCATCCAGCCCGCGTCGCGGAACCACCGACGGAGCTCGCCCCGGATCGTGGGCACGGCGAAGCTCAGGAAGTCGGTGGCCTTCTCCGGGTCGTAGTTGCGCACCGCCTTGCAGAGTCCCACGTAGGCGACCTGCTCCAGGTCGTCCGCGTCCAGGCCGCGTCCGTGATAGCGGCGCGCGACCTCGCGGGCCACCACCATGTTGAGCCGGACCACGCGCTCCTCGATCGCGCGGCGATCAGCGGAGTGGGACAGCTGCGAGAGAAGCAGGTCGGTCTGTTCGATTCTGCTGGCACGGGAAAGCACATTTCCCGTGGCGCTGGCTCGCGGCTCTGCCACGACCAACACCTCCTCCGAAAAGATGCTCGCACGTGGCGATTTGCTTAGCCACTGCTCCCACCGAACCACCGGCGTTGCCCCGCAACAACCACCCAAAAGTAGGCATTGGCATGCGCTCGGCGGTGGCGGGTACGGCGACAGCATGGAATCCCCTGCCGCGCCCCGCAGACCGGTCCGCGTCACTCTGGCTCACGAGTGTGAGCTGGTCAGCCACGGTTTCGCCGACATGCTCGCCCCGTACGCCGCCCGCGTGGCGGTCGTGGCCACCGGTCGCGACGGATCCCCCACCACCGACACCGACCTGACGCTGCATGACTCCTTCGCGGGGATGCACCTCACGCCCGGACCCGAGACATCCTTCGCGATTCCCCACTCCGGCCGGCTGGTGACCTACACCTGGAACCCCCGCCCCGACCTGGTCGAGTTCGCGCTCGCCAGCGGCGCCAGCGGCTGCTTGGCCAAGAGCTTGCCCGCCGCGAGCCTGGTGGCTGCGCTGGAGGCGATCAACCGGGGGCAGGTGGTGGTCGAGTACGGCATACCTGCCCGGACCTGGCACGGGTCCGGGCCCGACGCACTGACCCCCCGAGAGGCGGAGATCGTCGCCTTGATCACCCGCGGGCTCGACAACTTCAGCATCGCCCGTGAGGCCTCGCTGAGCATCAACTCGGTGAAGTCCCACATCCGGGCCGCCTACCGGAAGATGGGTGTGAGCTCACGCTCCCAGGCGGTGCTGTGGGGAGTGCGCAACGGCTACCTGGACGAACCGCTCGGCGCCGAGCCCGCCGCCCTCACGGGCTGATCTCCCCGCCTAGGCGGAGCGCACCAGCGCCGCGGCGAGGTGTGCCACCTCCCCGCGCGCAGACAGGGTTGCGAGCCGGTGCGGTTCCCTCGGCAGACCGAGACGGCCGGCTGCGTCGAGCGCTCGCCGATCGAAGTACGGCCGCACCTGCGGCCAGACGGCCTGCACCTCACGGCAGAAGATGCTTGCCCCCGTCGGCCCGAGCCGAGGGAAGCGGGTCAGCGCGTCCTCCAGCGTCGGCACCTCGTCGTGCGAGCTCGGGGCGATGCGCCGCAGGTCTCCGCCGTACTCCTCGATGAGGACCACGGCACTCTCTTCCAGCTTGGTCGAGGTGCTCTCGTCGTAGCGGCGATAGCCCCCGCGTACCAGTGCATCCACGCGCTCCTGCCAGGTGGCATCACGCATCCGCTCCGGAGTCCGAAGGCCGGCCGTGAACAGTTCGCGGGAGGCGTCAACGGCCGTCGAGGCCCGGATCCGGGTTGCGGACAGCGTGGCGAGCACCAGCAGCTGGAACAGCGGTGCCGGCTTGTCGCGCAGCGTGATTCCCGCTTGCTCGGCAAAGGTCGTGCCGTGATCTGCCAGCAGCCGTCGCACGATCGTGCGGTGCTCGTCGCGTGAGGTCATCCTGACGACGTACCCGATCGTCCGCCCGCCACGCGAAGCTGAGTGCCGGCCAGCGCACCGGGCGGTGTCCTACGGCCAGGTCCGGGAACCGCTGTCCTCGTCCGAGGTGCTCTCGAAGGTGCCGTCGATCACGTGCTGGGCCAGCACCCGGAGCTTGAGGTTGCGGTTGTTGGAGTTGCGGACCAGGAAGGCGAAGGCCCGGTTGCGATCGATGCCGTAGCGCTCCATCAGGATGCCGACGGCGGTGCCGATGTCGGTCCGGGTGTGTAGCGCGTCGCTGAGCTGTCCGACCTGGCCCGCGTAGTCGAGCAGGGCGGCAGCGTGCGTGGCGAACAGCTCGGCCAGCATGACCGTGGAGCGGTCGAAGGCTCCCGCCTTCAGTGCGTACAGGTTCAGTCCGGCCCGTTGCCCGTTCTGGACGAGCTGGATCGCGGCCTGTGCTCGCACCCCGAGCTGAGCCGCCCGTTCCCCGTATCGTGCGAACTCGCGGGTGGCCGCGACGTCGTTGACGAGCACGAACCGGTCATCCTGGACGGCTGCGAAGCAGGGGCCTTCGCGCAGCTCGTACTGGATCGCGTCCATCTGCTCAGCCAGGGGGTCGGTGGCCGCGACCGTCTGGAGGGCGTGGTCGGTGCCGTACAGGGTGACGCTGGCGAAGTCCACGCCCGGGATGTTGCTGACGGCCGAGGTCGTGAGGGAGCGGAGGGCTCCCTCGCGGACACGCTCCTTCTCGGACGACGAGGCGTCGGTGGTCACGTGTGCTCGATCCGGGACGTCGATGCCGCCACCGGCCTCGGTCGCCGGCATCATGCTGCGGGAGCACGTCTGTGGTTGTGAGCGCCTGGCCGTTGCTTGGCCACGCGCCGGCCAGTCTACGCCCCCCGTAGTCCGGCGGCCGGGTCCCGGTCGGCGGCGGCACCGGCGCCGTCCGCTCGACGCCGGCGCCTCGACCCGCAACCGATCCGCGGATCCGTCGTGGCCGTCACCCGTCCGTACCCGACCTGGCCGAACGCACTCCTCTGGGGCTGTGGGCGCACACGACGGCGCAGAGCGCATGGAGGGTTGGCGGGCTGGGAACGGGTGGTGCATGAAGATCGGATACTTCCTGTCGACCGAGGAGTACGCGCCGCAGGAGCTGGTCGACCAGGCTGTCGCCGCCGAGCGCGCCGGCTTCGAGGCGCTCTGGATCAGCGACCACTTCCACCCGTGGAACGACGAGCAGGGGCAGAGCCCCTTCGTGTGGAGCGTGATCGGTGCGTTGTCACAGGTGTGCCGGCTTCCGGTCACGACCGCAGTCACCTGCCCCACCGTGCGCACCCACCCCGCGATCATCGCCCAGGCCGCCGCCACCTCGGCGCGGATGCTGCCGGGCGGTTTCACGCTGGGCGTCGGGACCGGCGAAGCCCTCAACGAGCACGTCCTCGGCGACGCCTGGCCTTCCCTCGACGTACGCCTCGAGATGCTGGAAGAGGCGGTCGGCTTGATCCGCGAGCTCTGGGAGGGCGGCTTCGTCACGACGCGCGGTCGGCACTACCAGGTGGACCATGCCCGGATCTACACGCTTCCCGAGGCGCCGCCACAGGTGTACATGTCCGGTTTCGGGCCCAAGGCCACCGATGTCGCCGCCAGGATCGCCGACGGGTACATCTCGACCACCCCCGATCGCGACCTGCTGCAGCGTTTCCGGGACGGGTCGGGCGGCAAGCCCGCCCAGGCGGGGACCAAGGTGGCGTGGGCACCGACACCTGAGGAGGGCTGGGGTCACGCCCACCGGCTGTGGGCCAACGCCGGCGTGCCGGGAGAGCTCGCGCAGGTGCTGCCTTCGCCGCGTCACTTCGAGCAGGTGTCGACCTTGGTCACGGAGGAGTCCACGCGCGAGAGCGTGCCGGCTGGTCCGGACCCGGCCGTGCACGTCGCGGCGATCCAGGAGTATGTGGACGCGGGGTTCGACGAGGTCTACGTCGCCAACATGGGCCCCCACTGGCGCGAGATGATCGAGGGCTACGGTCGAGACGTACTGCCGACGTTCGCCTGAGCGCATGTCCATGATCGCGACGATGACCACATCACGAGAGGAGACGCGATGAGCCACCAGGGATCCGATCACGAGTCCGACCCGAGCCTCGACGACGGTGAGGCCGTCGACTGGACGAGCGAGGGCGGAGCGACCCCGGCAGGCCCGGCTACGGATCCGGAGGACGGGTCGTCCGACGAGGATGGGGACGAGGTCCAGGAGGCCGAATGAGCGACGACCTCCACGTGCACCTGCAGAACCACTGGACCGCAGCAACCGCAGGAGTCGACTTCGCACGCCGGGTCGCGCGCAGCCACGAGGGCACAGCCGTGGGCATCGCGCTGGCGGAGGTGGCCGACGAGGTGGCCGACGACCGCGAGTCGCTTCGGCAGATCATGGAGCAGCTCGGCCTGCGTCCTGCCCGGCTCGCGCCTCTCGCGGCCCGGGTCGTGGAGCGACTGGGAAGGCTCAAGCCGAACGGTCACCTCATCCGCCGGTCACCGGTCTCCGACGTGCTCGAGCTCGAGGCGCTGCGCGGCGCAGTGACCACCAAGGGAGCAGGGTGGGACACCCTCGTCGTCCTCGCCGAGACCGACGACCGGTTGCCCCGCGAGTGGCTGTCGCAGCTCGCTGAGCGTGCCCGCGAGCAGGCCGCGTCACTGACCGCGATCCAGCGCGACGTGGCCGCTGCCTCCAGCCGCCAGTGACGCCGCCGGCGGGTCGATTCACCCCTTCGGGGTCGTTTGCACCACAACCCGACGGGCACGGGTCGTACGTCCTCGCGACCATCAGCGAGACGTGAGTCAACCCGAAAGGAGTCACCGTGGACATCGGTGACAGCGTCCAGAACGCCATCGACAAGATCTTCGACTTCCTGCCCAACCTGTTGGGCTTCCTGATCATCCTGCTGATCGGCTACATCATCGCCAAGGTCGTTTCGGGCGTGATCCACAAGCTGCTGGAGAAGGTCCATGTCGACCGGAAGCTCAGTGAGAGCTCCGCGAACAAGTACGTCGACGCCGTACTGCCCGGCGCCTCGCCGAGCAGAGGCATCGCCACGGTCGTCTTCTGGCTGATCTTCATCTTCTTCATCACCGTCGCGATCGGCGCGCTGGGCATTCCCGCCGCCACCGGATTCATGAATGACGTGCTGACCTACCTGCCCAACGTGATCGTCGCGATCCTGATCTTCGTGGTCGCCGCGCTGATCTCCGGTGCCGTGGCCGCCACCGTGACCCGATTCATGGGCGACACCCCCACCGGCAAGGTGGCCGCAAGTGTCGTGCCCGCCGTGATCATGGTGATCGCGTTCTTCATGATCCTCGAGCAGCTGCAGATCGCTCCCGAGATCGTGCGCATTGCGTTCACGGCGATCATGTTCGCCCTCGCCCTCGGGCTGGCGCTTGCCTTCGGACTGGGTGGTCGCGACCTGGCCGCCGATGCTCTCCGGCAGGCGCGCGACAAGGGCTCGGACGCGATGAGCCGGGCCAAGCAGGACGCGCAGGTCGGCAAGGAGCGCGCTCAGGGCGAGTTCGAGGAACGTCGCCCCGACACCGCTGGAGCGACGAGCGGCTCGACGTCGCCGGGGAGCGCCTACGACCCGCAGGCGACCCAGGCCATGCAGCCCCCGCCCCCGCCGCTGGGCGGCAGCGCCACCCCGCGCTGACCCTGGGCCGCGCGGGAACCGCCCCGTCTCGAGGGCCGGGGCGGTTCCCGCCGCCATCCACGCACGCGAGCCCCGACCCCGGGAGGACTCATGGCCGGAAGGCAGGGCGAGGCCGAGCACCGAGCCGCCGCCAAACCCGAGTCGCCCGAAGACCTGACCAAGCAGTCGTGGCTCTACGTCGTGCGCAAGACCGTCCGGGAGTTCTCCGACGACCAGTGCACCGACCTCGCTGCCGCCCTGACGTACTACTCGGTGCTGGCGCTGTTCCCCGCCGCGATCGCGCTGCTGTCCCTGGTCGGCCTGGTCGGTCAGGGCCCCAGCACCGTCGAGACGCTGCTGCAGATCCTCCGCGACGTCGGGGCGTCCAGCGCCGCCGACACCCTCGAACCCACCCTCACCCAGCTCAGCGGCAGCTCACATGCCGGCCTTGCCCTCATCCTGGGTGTCGCCGTGGCCCTCTGGTCCGCCTCGGGCTACGTCAGCGCGTTCGGCCGCGGGATGAACCGGATCTACGAGGTCGACGAGGGCCGCCCGATCTGGAAGCTCCGGCCCGCGATGCTCCTGGTCACGCTCATCACCGTCGTCCTGACTGCTGTTGTCGCACTGGCCCTGGTGCTGACCGGCCCCGCAGCGCAAGCGGTCGGGGACGCCCTCGGCGTCGGCTCGACGGTCGTCACCGTCTGGAACATCGCCAAGTGGCCGGTCATGCTGGCCGTGGTCATCCTCATCGTGGCGCTGCTGTACTACGCCACACCCAACGTCAAGCAGCCCACGTTCCGCTGGATCAGCGTGGGCGCTGTCCTGGCGATCGTGATCTGGGTGGCGGCGTCGGCCGCGTTCGGGTTCTACGTCGCGAACTTCGCCAGCTACAACGAGACCTATGGGTCACTGGCCGGCGTGGTGGTGTTCCTGCTGTGGCTGTGGATCACCAACCTGGCCCTGCTGTTCGGCGCCGAGCTCGACGCCGAGCTCGAGCGAGGCCGCGAGCTTCAGGCCGGAATGCCCGCCGAGGAAGTGATCCAGCTGCCTGCCCGCGACACGCGCAAGAGTGACAAGGCCGCCGCGAAGGAGCGCGCGGACATCGCACGTGCCCGCCGACTCCGGGCCACCCACGGGCAGGAGCAGGACCCCGGTCAGGACGCGGCCTCCGACGACGACTGAATGCGTGGACCACCGGGCAGCCTCCAGCAGGCCCGCCGCGTCAGGTCAGATGTGCGACTGCACGCCGGCGAGGAGCTGGCGGGCCATCACGATCCGCTGTACCTGGTTGGTGCCCTCGTAGATCTGGGTGATCTTGGCGTCGCGCATCATCCGCTCGACGGGGTAGTCGCGGGTGTAGCCGTAGCCGCCGAGGATCTGTACGGCATCAGTGGTGACCTCCATCGCGACGTCGGAGGCGAAGCACTTGGCGGCGGCTCCGAAGAAGGTGAGGTCGGCGTCGCCACGCTCGGAGCGCCCGGCGGCGGCGTACGTGATCTGGCGGGCGGCCTCCACCTTCATGCCCATGTCGGCGAGCATGAACTGGAGGCCCTGGAACTCCGCGATCGACTGGCCGAACTGCTGACGCTCCCGGGCGTAGCCGAGCGCGTAGTCGAGCGCGCCCTGGGCGACACCGACGGCCTGGGCGGCAATCGTCACGCGGGTGTGGTCGAGGGTGCGCATCGCGATCGAGAAGCCCTCGCCCTCCTCGCCGATCATCCGCTCCGTCGGGATCCGGACCTTGTCGAGGTAGACCTCCCTGGTGGGGCTGCCCTTGATGCCGAGCTTCTTCTCGGGCGCCCCGAAGGAGACGCCCTCGTCGGACTTCTCGACCACGAACGCCGTGATGCCGCCCCGCGTCTGCTTCTCCGGATCGGTCACAGCCAGCACCGTGTAGAACTCCGACTCCTCGGCGTTGGTGATCCACCGCTTCACGCCGTTGAGCACCCAGTCGTCACCGTCTCGTTCGGCGCGCGTCTTCATCGCGCCCGCGTCCGAGCCGGCGTCGGGCTCCGACAGGCAGTAGCTGAAGCCGCCCTCCCCCGCCGCCAGCCGGGTCAGGTACTTCTTCTTGAGCTCCTCCGAGCCCGCGATCTGCACCGGGAGCGAACCCAGCTTGTTGACCGCCGGGATCAGGCTCGAGCTCACGCAGGCGCGAGCGATCTCCTCGATGACCAGGGCGGTCGCAAGAGCGTCGGCCCCGGCGCCGCCGTACTCCTCGGGGACGTGAGGGGCGTGGAAGTCGGCCGCCCGCAGCGCCTCGGCCGCCTCGCGCGGGTAGCGGGCTTCCTCGTCGACGGCGGCGGCGTACGGCGCGACCTTGGCGTCGCACACGGCACGGACGGCCTCGCGGATGGCCCGGTGCTCCTCAGACAGCGCAAACATCGGGGAGTCGGTCATGCTCTCCAGCCTAATGAGCGGTCTACGTCCGGCCGGACCCCGGCTCCTCGCCCGGTGCGAGCACCGACCGGTCTCCCGCGACGGGTCCGTCGAGGCGGTCGAACCAGATGCCGCGGGCAGGCGTGCCCCGGATCGTGAGCAGCACCGGGTCACGGGTGTCGAGCGCGGCCCACACCGTCCACACCAGCTGCTGCATGGCCAGGTGACCGTCGATCGGTTCCATGTCGTACGCCGGGTAGGGGTCCCAGACCGCCCGGTCGAGGTCGACGACGACCACGTCCTTGCGGTGGGCCACCGACCGAAGCTCGGCGATCGGCTCGTCGGTGATCAGCTGCCAACCGTTGCGGACGTCGACCTCGTCGTCCGGCTGCCACGCGATCAGGGCACTCACCGCGTCCTCCGCACGGTGCTCGTCCGTCTCGCCGGAGGACCGCATGCGTACCGGTTCGCCACGCAGCACCGCGTCGGCGTCTCGATCGCCGTGCACGACGAACACGTCCGCGGTGTGGGTCGCCGGCATCGTGCAGGCGCACGTGTCGGACTCTCCCTGGCAGCCCGCCAGCGCCGTCAGTGCGCTCAGAACGGCGACGGGGAGCAGGGCGAGCGGGCGGAAGTGCATGGGTCTGGGACGCCCGCGCTGCCTCGGGGTTCCCGGCCGGGCAACGGAACCGCATGCGACCGGCCGACACCCCTCACGCGGAGTGCCGGCCGGTCGACTTGTGGTGCGGTTCAGCGTGGGGTCAGTTCTTGACGACCTTCACGGTGACCTTGTCCGAGCTGGTGTTGGTGTAGCCATCGCCCTTGTAGAGGACCTTGAGCTTGTTCTTGCCGACCTTCTTGGCCTTGTAGGACAGCGTCGCCTTGCCCTTCTTGTCGAGGTTGGCCTTGTCGAGGGTCTTCTTGCCCTTCTTGAGGATGACCTTGCCGCCCGGGGTCTCGTTGGGAGCCTTCACGGTGACCCCGACCTTCGCCATCTTGCCCTTCGCGACCGGGGCGTTCTTCGCCTTGGCGGCCGTCGTCGAGTCGTTCTTGGAAACCTCGACAGTGGTCAGGATCTTCGCGCTGTCGCTCCTGGTGCACTCCACGTCGACCGGCTCGCCGCTGATCGTCGCGACGATGCCGAACCGCGAAGGCGTGGTGACGTTGCGCGTGCCTGCTGACGGTGCCTCGAACGGCTCGACGGCCGTGCTGACCGAGCTGGACCAGCTGTCGTCCGGGTTCTGCTCCATGTCGGTGACGCTCGCCGAGAACGGCTCAACGGGAACCCGCGAGTTGCCGAAGTCGGCACCGTAGTTGGGGACCTCCATCTCCTCGACACCGAGGAGACCGAGCAGCTCGTAGAAGTCATTGCTGATGGTGAACGTCATGTTCGCCACGAGCAGACCGCCGGGGTCGACCGCTTGGCCCGCTTGCAGCGCGGTGACCGAACCGATGCCGGGCACCTCGACGTCGACCACGACGTTCTGCGGACCGGCCGAGGTCGTGCAGGAATAGGTGTTGGTGACCGGTGCCGCCTCGGCGGCTGTGGTCGTCGCGCCGACCAGCGCGCCGGCGACCAGCGCCGACGCGGCGCCCGCCGCGGCGGTACGGCGAGACAGGGTGGTGAACTTCATGAATGCTCCCTCCGAGCAACTTCCGTCTGTGAGCCGTCCCCCTCCGGGACGACGGACGCAGGTTACCCTGCGGAAACATCGAGGGGAACGAAAGCCGCCATCGAACCTTGTGCGACGGGTGAGGATGGACTCGTGAACGCGTGGCGCGACCCCGAGACGATCCGGTTCCTGCTCGACGACACGGAGACCTGGGCCGTCGTCGGACTCTCCGGCAATCCCGACCGCACGGCGTACCGCATCGCCGAGATGCTGCAGCGCCGCGGCAAGCGGATCGTCCCGATCCACCCCGACGCACCTGACGGTGCTCGGCGAGCAGGGTTTCGCGACGCTGGCCGACGTGCCGTTTCCGATCGACGTCGTCGACGTCTTCCGCCGTTCGGAGTTCGCGGGCGAGTTCGCCGACCAGGCCGTCGACGTCGGCGCGCGAGGTGTGTGGTTCCAGCTCGGTGTGATCGACCACGACGCGTTCGGGCGTACGTCGGAGGCGGGGGTGCCGATGGTGATGGACACCTGCCCCGCCATCGAGTGGAGCCGCGGGTGACCGACCTCCACATCCGGTCCGGCCCGGGGCTGCCCGAGGGGCTGGTGATCCCGGAGGCCGAGCTCGTCGAACGGTTCAGCCGCTCGTCCGGCCCCGGTGGCCAGTCGGTCAACACCACCGACACCCGGGTCGAGCTGGTCTTCGACGGCACCGTCTCGTCGGTGCTCACCGAGGACGAGCAGCAGCGGGTCGGCACGATCCGCGTGGTCGCCTCCGAACACCGCTCCCAGCACCGCAACCGCTCCGCTGCCCGCGCGCGCCTCGCCGACCAGATCCGCTCCGCCCTCGCCCCACCCCCGCCACCCCGCGTCCCGACCAAGCCGTCCAAGGCGTCCCGCCGTCGCCGGGTCGAGGCCAAGAGCCGCCGCAGCCAGACCAAGTCGCTGCGCGGCCGGGTCCGCGGCGACTGCACTCGACTCGGTCGTTGACCTGTCCGGGCGGCGACCTCCGAGCCGACCTCGGTAGAGGAGGGTGGTGTTGCCGCGAGTCAGTCGCAGCTGGTGGCCGTCGATCGACCAGCTGACCGCCTCGGCCATCAGCACGGGGAGCTGCGGCTGCTTCGACCTCGCCGCGGATGCCGTTGCAGCCGACCACGGTGATCCCGACCTCGCGCAGCTCCAGCTGGTCGCCCTCGCACCGCGACCGGTCCACCACCCGAGTTGCAGCCCGTCTCGAAGGTGAGCTCGGGGCCGCTGATCGTCAGGTGAGCATCGAGTCGCCCTGGCACCACCATCATCGCCGACCGAGTCGCCGTCGGTCTCCTCGATGCCGGTCGAGTCCCAGCGCGTGTCCTCGAGCGCGGCGTCAGGGGCGGCATCGGGGGCTACCTCGCGGGCCGGGACCAGCCACATCTCCGCGTCGTCGGTTGCCAGCCGGACGTCGGTGCCGTCGACCGTGAACGCGGGCGACGAGGTGAAGAAGTCGACGAGCCACTCGTCCTGCTCGTGGCCGGCGCCCTGGCAGCCCATCTCGGTGCCGCCGACGTGCGAGACCCGGAGCACGCCGTCATCCCACTCGGCCGAGCCGGACATCGTGTTGCAGGTGGCCTGGAACCTGATCTCGCCGTCCCCGAGGGTCACCCGGAGCACGTCGCCCTCGTGGAACGGATCGGGCAGGCCGTCGGCCACGTAGTCGCCGGCGCGCGCGACGCTCGGCTCGACCGCCGGACCGCGACGGTCGGCGAGGCCGCGTCGGCGCCACAGCCCGCGAGCAGCGGAAGGGCCGCGAGAGCGGCGAGCACGCGGCGGGTCATGCCGATTCGACGTACGTCGACCTCGCCCGGTTCCGCGCGTCCCACCGCCGCAGCAGCCGGCTGGGCACGCCCGACCGCGATCTCGAGCGGTCCCCGCCACCGCAGCGCCACGAAGACCGCTCCGATCGCGGCCAGCAGCGCGACGTGGCGGCCGAACGCCCCGTCGTCGGGCGGCCAGAACCGGCTCGGTCCGCAGCACGGCGTGCAGGGAGTAGAGCGTCAGGGTCATCGTTCCCGCGCCGAACACCACGGCCATCAGGCGCGGTCCCGGCCGGGGCAGGACGCCGACGACCAGCAGGCACGCGCCGATCACGGCCAGCGCGCTGCCGATGGTCTGGGCCAGGTCGAACGGCGTGGCGCTGTGGGGGGCATCGACGAGGAGCCAGGCCGCCCGGTCGGTCGGCGTGGTCCCGTAGAGGCCGAAGTCGGCGTCGCGCAGGGTGTCGTCGCTGAACAGGCCGGCGGTGGACTCGCGCGAGAGGAACGAGGCCAGACCGGCGAGCAGGAGCCCGCCGACCAGCAGGCCCGCCTGGACGCCGCGGCGGGCGAGGTCGCTGCGGCCGACTGCCATGCCCGCCAGCAGGTAGGCCAGCCACGGCACCGTCGGGTAGTAGCCGGTGAACAGGAGCTCGGACAGGAGTCGCCCCGGCTGCTGCAGCTGCTCGAACGTCGGGTTGTCGAAGCGCACGGTCCGGCAGCTCCGGGCGCAGCACGTGGGAGACGACCGGCACGACCGACCAACCACAGTCCGGCCAGGATCGCCAGCGACCGGGCCTGCAGGCCGACGAACGGGATCCCCAGCAGGAACAGCACGCCGTAGTAGGTGAGGATGATCGCCAGGCCGGTGTCCTGGGTCGCGATCACGAGCCCGATCAGCGCGATCAGCAGCGCCCGCGCCGCGAGGCCGGCCGACGCCACCCAGCGGTCGCGCCCGCGCATCGGCGTACGTCCTCCGGTCATGAGCGCCAGCGAGACCCCGGCCAGGACCGCGAACAGCGCCGAGGCGCGCCCGCCTGCCAGCTCCTGGGTCCAGGTCAGCTCGCCCGCCGGCGGTCGCCGGGGGCAGCATGTGGGTGGCGATCATCCCCAGCAGGGCCAGGGCGCGGGCGACGTCGAGGCCGACGAGGCGCGCGGTGCCGGCCACGAGGTCAGAAGCCGAGTCGGCGCTCGCCACGCACGACGGCACCCTTGGCGTACGCCGACTCCTTGAGGGACTGCTGGAAGTCGAGCATCCGCTGCTGGAGGCCGGCATCGGTCGCGGCCAGGATCCGGACCGCCAGCAGCCCGGCGTTGCGGGCGTTGCCGACCGCGACCGTGGCGACGGGGACCCCGGCCGGCATCTGCACGATCGACAGCAGCGAGTCGAGGCCGTCGAGGTGCTTGAGCGCGACCGGTACGCCGATCACGGGGAGCGGGGTGACCGAGGCGAGCATGCCCGGCAGGTGGGCGGCTCCCCCGGCGCCGGCGATGATCACCTGGATCCCGCGACCGGCGGCGGCCCTGCCCCACGCGAGCATGTCCTCCGGCATCCGGTGGGCCGAGACGACGTCGGACTCGAAGGGGACGTCGAACTCCGCGAGCGCCTCCCCCGCGGCCTCCATCACCGGCCAGTCGGAGTCCGAGCCCATCACGATGCCGACGCGGGGCCCCGAAGCCTGCTGGGTCTCTGTCATGTCACTCACTCTCGTTGCCGAGGTCGCCGCGGAACCAGGCCGCCGCGTGGCGGGCGCGCTCCAGGCAGTCGTCCAGGTCATCACCGTAGGCGTTCACGTGCCCGACCTTGCGTCCCGGCCGCAGGTCCTTGCCGTAGAGGTGCACCCGCAGCCGCGGGTCGCGCGCGAGCGCATGGGGGTAGCCGTCGTACAGCCGGCCGATCCTGTCGTCGCCGCCGAGGATGTTCACCATCACGGTCCAGGGAGCGCGCGGCGCCGGCGAGCCGAGCGGCAGGTCGAGCACGGCGCGGAGGTGGTTCTCGAACTGCGAGGTGACCGCGCCGTCCTGGGTCCAGTGGCCGGTGTTGTGGGGCCGCATCGCCAGCTCGTTGACCAGCACGCGGCCGTCGGTCGTCTCGAACAGCTCCACGGCGAGCACGCCGGTGACGTCGAGCTCCCGGGCGACGGTGAGCGCGATCCGTTGCGCCTCGAGCGCCAAGGTCGTCGTCGAGGTCGGGAGCCGGAGCGACCACCTCGTGGCAGATGCCGTCGCGCTGGGTCGAGGCGACGACCGGGTACGACGCCGCCTGGCCGCTCGGCGAGCGCGCGACCAGCGCCGCCAGCTCGCGGCGGAAGTCGACGCGCTCCTCGGCGAGCAGCCGCACCCCGGACGCCTCGGCGGTGGCGAACGGCTCGACGCACTCGTCGGGGCCGGCCACGAACCAGACCCCCTTGCCGTCGTACCCGCCTCGCGTCGTCTTCAGGACGCAGGGGAACCCGAAGGCCTCGACGTCGGCGACGCTCGCGACCACGGCGTTGCGGGGGCACGGGATGCCGAGGGCACCGAGCCGCTCCCGCATCACGGCCTTGTCCTGGGCGTGGACCAGCGCCTCGGGACCGGGTCGGACGGCGAGCCCGTCGCCGGCAAGCGCGTGGAGGTGCTCGGTCGGGACGTGCTCGTGGTCGAACGTCACCACCTGACATCCCGCGGTGGCCTCCCGCAGCGTGGCGAGGTCGCGGTAGTCGCCGACGAGGTGGTCGGGGAGGACCTGCGCCGCGGAGACGCCCTCGGCCTCCGCGAGGAGCCGCAGGGGAAGGCCCATCGCAGCGGCGGGCTCGGCCATCATCCTGGCCAGCTGGCCGCCGCCGATCACCGCGACACGAGGAGCAGGTTCAGGCACGCAGAGAGACTAGTGCCAGGCCACGTCAGGCGAGGTCGAGGCGGCGCGCCGACGCGCCGACGTCCCCGGTCTCGAAGCGCAGCCCGCGGCCACGGACCGTCGTGATCAGACGAGGCCGTCGGCTGTCGTCACCGAGCTTGCGGCGGACCCACCCGAGGTGGACGTCGATCGTCTTCGACGACGTCCAGAACGTGGTGTCCCAGACCTCGCGCATCAGCTCGTCGCGCGTGACCAGCTCGCCGGGTCGGGACATGAGGGCGTGCAGGAGGTCGAACTCCTTGCGCGAGAACTCGATCTCGCGGTCGGCGAGCCAGACCCGACGGGTCGCCGGGTCGATGCGCACGTCCTGCACGGTCATCACGTCATGAACGTAAGGAATCTGCCCGTCGTCGCGCGGGAGAACGCTGATAATTCATCCCTTTGGTCACTCGGACATGGTTCGGGTCAACGGTTCAGTGCCGCCGCACGGTGAGCGGCTCGACCAGCCCGAACCCGCGCACGGGTCTGGCCGGGAGGCGCCGGGTCTCGAACTGGTCGGGCGGCAGCAGGTCAGCGGTGTCCTGGTCGATGATGATCCGGTTGCGTCGGGCGACGCCGGTGAGCCGGGCGGCCATGTTGACGGGCGGGCCGAACACGTCGCCGAGCCGCATCACGACGGCGCCGGTGGCCAGGCCGACCCGTACCTCCGGCATCCGCGGGTCGCGGCCGACGACGTCGATGATCCCGCTCGGCGATGTCGTACGCCGAGATCGGGTCGTCGTGCACGAACAGCACCGAGTCGCCCAGGCTCTTGATCACGCGGCCGCGGTGGCTCGCGACCACGTCGGCGCAGCGAGACTCGAAGATCTCCACGATGTCTCCGATCCGCTCGCGCGAGACCTCGTTGGACAGCGCGGTGAACGACGACGATGTCGGCGAACCCGACGGTGAGCTGGGTGGTGTTGAGGCCGGCCTCGTTGGCGGCCAGCGCCTCGATCCGCGCGACCGCGGCCGCCAGGTGGCGCCGCCAGGCGTAGATCAGCAGCTGCTCGAACTGTGGATTGACCTCCTCGACCATCCGCAGCGCCGACCGCGCCCGCGAGCCGGTCGCCTCCTCGCCCAGCTCGAGCTCCTCCACGCGGTGGGCCAGCGTCGCGACCTCCCAGTCGGCGAGCCGCGCCATGGTCTGGCCGACGCCGCGGGTGAGCATCACGGCCATGTCGAAGTCGATCGCGCCCGACTCGACGATGCTGGTCAGCGTCGAGACGGCATCGGCGTCGGCACGGTTGAACGCGATCTCGGTGCCGTGCTCGGGGAAGCCGAGCGCCCGCCAGAGCCGGCGCAGCTCCTCGATGGTGACCCCGGTCTCGGCCGCGACCTCGAGGGCGCTGTGGACCGGGTCCTCGCCGAGGATGGCCCGCTCGAGCGAGACCGGGTCGTCGGGCGTCGGGTCAGGTGCCATCGTCCGAGCGGTGGTGACCCGCCTGCCGGTCCAGCTCCCCCGAGACGATCTTCTGGACCTGCTCGACCCGCGGGATGTCGTGGAGCAGCACCTGGCCGTGCTCGCTGGCATCCGTGACCACCAGCGTCCCGCAGCCGAAGATCCGGTCGATCACGCCGATCTCGAAGTCGACGCCGCTGATCCGGTTGAGCGGGATGGTCCGGCCCTCCTTCGCGATGAGTCCCGACCGCTTCATGAAGCGCCGGTTGGTGAAGGTGTAGGTCGTGGTGGCCCAGTCGACGAGCGGCCGGACCACGAACCACAGGGCCGCGAGGCCGGCCAGGACCCAGACCACGAGGTGCATGATGTCCGCCGCGTCTCCCGACCCGACGCGTTGGACGACGGCGGCGATCGCGAGGAGCACGATCAGGGCGAGCAGCGGCCCCACCAGCGCCTTGGGGTGCGTGCGCGTGGAGATGACGACGTTCTCGCCCTCGTTGAGGAGCTTCGGGTTGATGGCCACGGGCCGATCATGTCACTCGGCGGCGCGCACGTGCAGTACGTCGCCCGCCGCGACCGGGGTGCCCGCGACCACGAGCCGGCCGGTCTCGTCGACATCGGTGGCCTCGCCGGCCAGCTCGGTGCCGCCCGGCAGGCTCACCCGGACCTCGCGGCCCAGCGTCACGCAGGCCTCCAGGTAGTCGCCGCGCACCCGCTCGCCGCCACCCGTCGACCAGGCGTCGTACTCCTGCCGGAGGCGGGTCAGCAGGCTGATGAGCAGGGCGGTCCGGTCCGGGGAGCGGCCGGTCGCGAGGACCACCGACGTCGCGGTCGGGACCGGCAGCTCGTCGGCGCTCTGACTGATGTTGAGACCGATCCCGACCACGGCGGCCGGCCCCTGCGGAGTGTCCACCCGCTCGGCCAGGATCCCGGCCAGCTTGGCGCTCTGCCCGTTCGGTTGGCCGACCATGACGTCGTTGGGCCACTTGAGGCCGGCAGGGACACCGTGCTCGCGCAGCGCCCCGACTGCAGCGATGCCCGCGACCAGCGGCAGCCACGGCCATTCGAGGCCGGTGCGCTCCGGGCGCAGCAGCGTCGAGAAGGTCAGCGCCGCCCGGTCGGGCGTCTCCCACGTGCGGTCGAGCCGGCCGCGGCCCGAGGTCTGGTGCTCGGTGACGACGACCAGCCACTCCGGCGCACCCTCGCGGGCACGGTCGGCGACGAGCGCGTTGGTGGACCCGGCCCGCGGGACGACCTCGACGCCGTACGGCGCCAGGCGCTCGACGTCGAGAGGTGGGCGCGGGTCGGGAGCGGTCGGCACGGGGTCTAGATTGGCACGGGTGAGCGCACAGGCCAGCCCCGGCGAGGGCACGGACGTTCCCGACGACATCGACACCCACACCACCGAGGGCAAGCTCAAGGACCTCGAGCGGCGACTCGACGAGGCGGTCCACGCCGGCTCGGCGAAGGCGGTCGAGAAGCAGCACGCCAAGGGTCGCAAGACCGCCCGCGAACGCATCGAGATCCTCTTCGACGAGGGCTCGTTCGTGGAGCTCGACGAGCTGGCACGACACCGGTCGACGGCGTTCGGGCTCGAGAAGAACCGGCCCTACGGCGACGGCGTGGTCACCGGCTACGGCACCATCGACGGCCGCCAGGTGTGCGTGTTCTCCCAGGACTTCACCATCTTCGGCGGCTCGCTCGGTGAGGTCTACGGCGAGAAGATCACCAAGGTCATGGACCTCGCGATCAAGACCGGCTGCCCGATCATCGGCATCAACGAGGGTGCGGGCGCGCGGATCCAGGAGGGCGTGGTCTCGCTCGGCCTCTACGGCGAGATCTTCCGGCGCAACGTGCACGCGTCCGGCGTCATCCCCCAGATCAGCCTGATCATGGGCAACTGCGCCGGCGGCCACGTCTACTCCCCCGCTGTCACCGACTTCACGATCATGGTCGACCAGACCTCCGCCATGTTCATCACCGGGCCCGACGTCATCAAGACCGTCACCGGCGAGGACGTGACCATGGAGGACCTCGGCGGGGCGCGCACCCACAACACCAAGTCGGGCAACGCCCACTACATGGGCGCCGACGAGGAGGACGCGCTCGAGTACGTCAAGGGGCTGCTGTCGTTCCTCCCCCAGAACAACCTCGACCCGGCTCCGTCGTACGACGACTGCCTGGGGGAGTGCGGACGCGGAGTTCACAGACCTCGACCGCTCGCTCGACGTGCTGATCCCGGACGGCGCCAACCAGCCCTACGACATGCACGACGTGATCACGGCCGTCCTCGACGACCAGGACTTCCTCGAGGTGCAGGCGATGTTCGCGCCCAACATCCTGGTCGGCTTCGGCCGCGTCGAGGGCAGCTCGGTCGGCGTCGTCGCCAACCAGCCGCAGCAGTTCGCCGGCACCCTCGACATCGACGCCTCGGAGAAGGCGGCCCGGTTCGTCCGGTTCTGCGACGCGTTCAACATCCCGGTGCTGACCTTCGTCGACGTGCCGGGGTTCCTCCCCGGCACCGACCAGGAGTGGGACGGCATCATCCGCCGCGGCGCCAAGCTGATCTACGCCTACGCCGAGGCCACCGTTCCTCTGGTCACCGTGATCACGCGCAAGGCCTACGGCGGCGCCTACGACGTGATGGGTTCCAAGCACCTCGGCGCCGACATGAACGTGGCGTGGCCGACCGCCCAGATCGCGGTGATGGGCGCCCAGGGCGCCGTCAACATCCTCCACCGCAAGACGCTGAAGTCGGCGGAGGAGGCGGGCGAGGACGTCGAGGCGAAGCGGGCCGAGCTGATCGACGACTACGAGCAGACCCTGGCCAACCCCTACATCGCGGCCGAGCGCGGCTACGTCGACGCCGTGATCAGCCCCCACGAGACCCGGCTCGAGATCGTGAAGTCACTCCGGCTGCTGCGTTCGAAGCGCGAGATCCTGCCGGCCAAGAAGCACGGGAACATCCCCCTGTGAGTGAGTCGCCGGACCAGCCCGCTGCTGAAGATCGTCACGCCCGACACGACCCCGGAGGAGGTGGCCGCCATCGTGGCGGTCTTCGCCTCCCTCGGCTCGGCCGACTCACCGCCCGCCCGTCGTACGCCGGAGTGGAACCGCCCCCGACGTCTCACCCGCACCACCCACCGCCACGGCCCCGACGGCTGGCGCTCCAGCGGCCTCCCGCGCTGATCCGAGTCCTCATGCGGAACACGATCACCGACGTCCCGGGCATCACGGTGGGTCAGGCGCAGCGGGTCGGGGACGGCTGGCTGACCGGTGTCACGGTGGTGGTGCCGCCGCCGGGCGGCGCGGTGGCGGGGGTGGACGTCCGCGGCGGCGGGCCGGGCACCCGTGAGACGGACCTGCTCGACCCGCGCAATGTCGTGGACCGCGTCCAGGCGGTGGTGCTGGCCGGCGGATCCGCGCTGGGACTGTGCGCGGTCGACGGGGTGGTGCAGCGGCTGCTGGCCGAGGGCACCGGCTTCCCCGTCGGGCCGGCGCCCCACGAGGTCGTCCCGATCGTCCCCGCCGCGGTGGTCTTCGACCTCGGCCGCGGCGGCGCCTACGCGAACCACCCCGATGCCGCGCTCGGCGCTGCGGCGTACGACGCGGCGGGCATCGAGGTCACCGAGGGGAACCACGGCGCAGGGACCGGGGCGCGGGTCGGTGGGCTCAAGGGCGGGGTCGGGACCGCGTCGACCAGCCTGCCCGACGGAACGGTCGTCGGCGCGCTCGCCGTCGTCAACGCGGTCGGCTCCGCGGTCGACCTCGACACCGGCGAGCTCTGGGCGTCCCGCCACTGCGTCGAAGGCGACCTGCCCGGGCTGCGACGCCCCGACCCGGGCGACCTGGACGCCGCACGGCAGCGGGCCGCCGACCAGCCCGAGCCGCGGCCACCGCTGGCGACGACCCTCGTCGTGATCGCCACCGACGCGATCCTGACCAAGGCGCAGTGCCAGAAGATCAGTGGCGTCGGGCATGACGGGCTGGCGCGGGCCATCAACCCCGTCCACACCATGTACGACGGCGACACGGTCTTCACGCTCGCGACCGGCGCCCGCCCGACCCCGGACCCGGCCGGCTTCCACGCGATGCTCACCGCCGCGGGCGACGTGGTCACCCGGGCGGTCGCCCGCGGGGTGGTCAGCGCCGGCGACCTGGGCGGGATGCGCTGCTACCGGTCCGCGTTCCCCAGCGCCTTCGACACTTAGCCGTCGCGCAGTCGGGCTGCCTGCTTGGTGAGGTGGTGCCGCTCGGCCTCCGAGGTGGCTTCGGTCGCGGCCGTTGCGTAGAGGGTGCGAGCGGACGGCGAGGTCTCCCGCCCGCTCGTGCAGCCACGCGGCGGCGGCGTTGCGCCGGGGCACCGTCGACGGGACCGACTCGAGCGCGCGAAGGCCGGCCAGCGCGCCGTCGGCCTCGCCCACCGCGACCGCACGGTTGAGGGCGACGACCGGGCTGTCGGTCAGCGCCAGCAGCTCGTCGTACCACTCGAGGATCTGGGTCCAGTCGGTCTCGTCGGAGGTGGCGGCATCGCAGTGGAGCGCGGCGATCGCCGCCTGCGCCTGGTACTCCCCCAGCCGGTCCTGCGCCAACGCTGCCTGCAGGATGTCGACCCCCTCGGCGACGAGCCCGGTGTCCCAGCGCGACCGGTCCTGCTCGGTCAGCGGGACCAGCGAGCCGTCATCGGCCCATCGGGCAGCGCGCCGCGCGTGGTGGAGCAGCATCAGCGCGAGCAGTCCGGCGACCTCGGGCTCGGTCGACGACGCGCGCAGCTGGCGGGTCAGCCGGATCGCCTCGGCGGCGAGGTCGACGTCGCCGGAGTAGCCCTCGTTGAAGATCAGGTAGAGCACCTTGAGCACGTCCCGGAGGTCGCCGGGCCGGTCGAGCCGTTGCTCGCCGACGGTCCGCTTGGCGCGGCTGATCCGCTGGGCCATCGTCGGCTCCGGCACCAGGTAGGCCTCGGCGATCTGCCGCGTGGTCAGGCCGCCGACGGCCCGCAGCGTCAGCGCCACCGCGGACGACGCGGTCAGCGCCGGGTGGCAGCAGAGGAACAGCAGCAGCAGCGTGTCGTCGGCGTTCTCGGTCGGCCCGGGGGTCGGCTCGTCGTGCACCCGCTCCTCGCGGGCGCGCCGGGCCGACTCGGAGCGATGGGCGTCCAGGTACTTGCGCCAGGCGACGGTGACCAGCCAGCCGAACGGGTCGTCGGGCGGCGAGTCCGGCCAGCGCCGAACCGCCTCCACAAGCCCTCCTGCACGGCGTCCTCGGCCGCCGCGAAGTCGGCGCCGCGGCGGACGAGGACGCCCAGGACCCGGGGTCCCAGGTCCCGCAGCAGGTCCTGGGGCAGGTCGTTCACCCGTCGACGTTCGAGGGCGCCTCGAGGAACGGCCGCACCTCGATCCACTCCTGGATCGGCTCACCCCCGCGACCGGGTGCGGACGAGAGGAAGGCCGCGGCCTCGTGGGCGCGCTCGACGGAGTCGACGTCGATCACCATCCAGCCGGCGATCAGGTCCTTGGTCTCCGCGAACGGGCCGTCGGTCACCGGCGGCCTGCCCTCGCCGTCGTACCGGACGAACGTGCCGTCCGGGGACAGCGCCTGGCCGTCGACGTACTCGCCGCGCTCGCGCAGCGTGTCGGCGACGTGGCTCATGAACGCGAGGTGGGCCGAGATCTCCTCGGGAGTCCAGTCCTGCATGGGGATCGAGCCGTAGTCGGTGCGGTCGGGGCCGCCGCGGTAGTGCTTGAGCAGCAGGTACTTGGCCATGGTTCTCTCCTTGTCTCCGTCACCGACATCCTCGGCGATCACACCAGGGACGGAGCGGGCCCGCCATTCTCGACATGACTGGTCTCGACATGACTGGTCTCGACAGCACTCACCAGTGGGACGTCTGCGCCGGGCTCGAGCCGCACCAGCCGGTCGAGCAGGTCGCGCTCGGCCAGCGCGCGCTCGAAACGCCGGCCGGTCTCCGGCAGCCAGCGGGGCAGCCCGCCGAGCATGTCCTCGGGGCTGAACGTCCCCCAGTGGATCGGCAGCACGCGCGCGGCCGCCGACCAGCTCCGCGGCCTCGGCCGCCCGCTCCTCGTCGAGGTGGCCGGCGCCGAGCGTCTTCCACCATCCGGAGATGGGGACGGCGGCGAGGTCGACCGGGCCGAAGTCGGCCATCTCGGGGAACAGGTCGGTGTCGCCCGCGAACCACATCCGCCGACCGTTCCCCGCGATCACGTAGCCGACGGCGGCCGCCTCCCGCCGGTCGACATGGCTGCGGAGCGGGCTGTGGTCGGCGTGCGACGACCTCGATCCGCGCCCCGCCGCGCTCGACCACGTCTCCGGCGACGACCTCCTCGACCCGGGGCGAACCGACCTTCGGCAGGTGGACCGCCGCGCCCCGCGGGACGACCACCGTGGCTTCCGGCGAGGCCTCCAGCACGTAGCGGAGCGAGCGCTTGTGGAGGTGGTCGGCGTGGGCGTGGGAGATGAGCACGACGTCGGTGCGGCGGACCGACCGGTCCGGCGGCGCCGTACGACGCCTCAGGTGGCCGAGCCGCTGGGTGAGCGCCGGGTCGGTCAGCACGCGGACCCCGGCCACCTCGACGAGGATGGTCGCGTGGCCGACCCAGGTGACGAGCGCCGGGCCGGCTATGGCTTGACCGCGATCACCCAGCACGGCGCCTCGAGCAGGATCCGCTGGGCGGTGCTGCCCATGATCAGCTTGCCGACCGGCGTCCGGTGGCGCATCCCGATGACGATCACCGGGTCGTCGGCCTCGCGCGCCGCGTTCACGAGGTCCTCAGCGGCGTCGACGCCGACCTGCTGCCGCAGCTCGTGGGGCACGCCGGACTCGGCGAGCCGGGCCTCGAGCTGGGACAGCGCCGACTCGCCCAGGTAGCGCTTGTCGACCAGCGCGTCGCCCCGCGAGGCGTTCAGCACCAGCAGCGACGTGTCGCGGCGGCGCGCCTCCTCGATCCCGGCCGCCAGCGCCGCCTCGCCGTACTCGTCGGGGATGTAGCCCACCAGGACCGTCACGGTGCAACCTCCGCCTTCTCGTCGTCCGGGGTGCGGATCCGGCCGAGCGCGACCGGCACGATCAGCGCCAGCGCGATCAGGATGTAGACCACGATCGCGAGACTCTCGCTGAAGAGTCCGCTGATGTCGCCGCTCGACAGGTCGAGCGCCTCGCGCAGCTTGACCTCCATCAGCGGGCCGAGGATGACACCGAGGATCAGCGGCAGGACCGGGATGCCGAAGCGGCGGATCGCGAAGCCGACGCCGCCGAAGAACAGCAGCAGCGCCAGGTCGAAGGGATCCTGCGCGACGGAGTAGGCGCCGAGGGTGGCGAAGAACAGGATGCCGGCGTAGAGCTGCGGCCGCGGGATCCGCAGCAGCTTGGCCCAGAGCGGTGCCAGCGGCAGGTTGATCACCAGCAGCAGCGCGTTGCCGATCAACAGGCTGGCCAGCAGCGTCCAGACCAGGTCGGGCTGGTCGTCCATGAGCGTCGGACCCGGCACGATGCCGTACGACGTGAGCGCGGCCAGCAGGATCGTGGCGGTCGCGGTCACGGGAAGACCGAGCGCCAGCAGCGGCACGAACATGCCGGCCGCGCTGGCGTTGTTGGCCGCCTCCGGCCCGGCCACGCCCTCGATGGCGCCCTGGCCGAACTCGTCGTCGCCGCCGCGGCGTTTCGCCAGCTTCCGCTCGGTCACGTAGGACAGGAAGGTCGGTGTCTCGGCGCCACCGGCCGGCACGGCGCCGAACGGGAAGCCGAGCGCGGTGCCGCGGAGCCACGGTCCGGCCGACCGGCGCCAGTCGTCGCGACCCATGAACGGCTGGCCGACCGGGATCACCTCGACCGGGTTGCGACTCAGGTGGGCAGCGGTCCAGAAGGCCTCGCCCAGCGCGAAGACGCCGACCGCCACGATCACGATCCCGACGCCGTCGGCCAGCTCGAGCGTGCCGAAGGTGAGCCGCGCCTGCGCGGTGGACTGGTCCATGCCGATGAGCCCGATGGTGAGGCCCATGAAGAGGCCGGCGAACCCGCGGATCTTCGACTGGCCCAGCACGCTGGTGACCAGGACCAGCGACAGCAGCATGATCGCGAAGAACGTCGGCGCGCCGACCTTGACCGCCTGGGCGGCGAGGGCGGGCGTGAAGAACGCGACCAGCAGGGTGCCGATGGTGCCCGCGATGAACGAACCGATGGCGGCCGTGGCGAGGGCCTGGGCGGCCCGACCCCGCTTGGCCATCTTGTTGCCCTCGATGGCGGTCATGACCGAGGCAGACTCGCCGGGGGTGTTGAGCAGGATCGAGGTCGTCGAGCCGCCGTACATGCCGCCGTAGTAGATGCCCGCGAAGATGACCATCGACTCGGTGACGTCGAGGCCGTAGGTGATCGGCAGCAGCAGCGCGACGGCCATGGCCGGTCCGATCCCGGGCAGCACGCCGACGAACGTCCCGAGCAGGACCCCGATGGCGGCGTAGAGCAGCAGCTGGGGGGTGAAGGCGTTGGCGAAGCCGCCGGCGAGGAGGTCGAGGGTCTCCATCAGAGGATCCCGTCCAGGATGCCGGCGGGCAGCGGGACGCCGAGGTACCAGAAGAAGTACCAGCTCGCCACCGACATCACCGCGCCGACGATCAGGTCACCCACGAGCGACTTGCTGCCGAGCGCCCACGCGGCGCCCGCGAACAGCAGCGCGCCGGTGATCGCCCAGCCGATCACGTTCACCAGGAGCAGGTTGAGGACCAGGATCCCGACCAGCTTGAGGACGGTTGTCCAGTCGGCCGGCGACGTCAGGTCGACGTCCTCGCCCTCCTCGCCCTGGGCGACGTCGCCGCGGGCGGTCGCGACCGCGAGCAGCACCGCGATGACGCACATGCCGGCTCCGACCATGTAGGGGAAGACGCGCGGCCCGATCGGGTCGCCGAAGCCCACCTCGAGGCCGCGGGCGTCGATGATCGTCCAGATGCCGACGACCAGCAGCGCGGCAGCCAGGCCGTACTGCGCCTTGTCGACCGTGGGTCTGGTCTCCACCTTCTCGGTCACAGCAGCCCCAGCTCCTCGAGGGTCCCGGAGACCCGTTGGTCCTGCTCGTCGATGAACGTCGCGAACTCGTCGCCGGTCTTGAAGTCGTCGGTCCAGCCGTTCTCCTCCAGCTCCGCCTGCCAGCCGGGGCTGTCGTGCATCGTCTCGAGGTAGCCGATCAGCTCCTCGGTCCGCTCGTCGCTGATCTCCGGCGGGGCGAGCACCCCGCGCCAGTTGAGGAAGACCAGGTCGATCTCGGACTCGACCAGGGTGGGCACGTCGGCGAACTGACTCCCCTCCGGATAGCGCTCGTCACCGGACACGGCGAGCACCCGCAGGTCGCCCTCCTCGACGTAGCCGGCGAACTCGGCGAGCCCGGAGAAGCCGACGCCGATCTTCTCGCCGAGCAGCGCGCTGGTCAGCGGCCCGCCGCCGTCGTAGCGTCACGTAGTTGACGTCGTTGGGGTCGATACCGAGCTCGGCCGCGAGCTGCATCGGGAAGAGGTGGTCGGGCCCACCGGGCGACGAGCCGCCGCCGATCGGGATCGAGCCCGGATCGGCCTTCCATGCCTCGGCGAAGTCCTCGACCGTCTGGTACGGCGAGTCGGCGGCGACCAGGATGCCCTCGGGCTCGCTCATCAGCTGGGCCAGCGGGGTGCCGTCGCTGACGTCGTACTCGCTCGCAAAGGAGTAGGTCGACCCCACCACGCCGAGCCCGACGGTCATCATCGTGTTCTCGTCACCGGCCCGGCCCATCAGCGAGGTCATGGCTCCGGCACCGCCGGCGCCGACGATGTTGTCGACCGTGAACGACCCGCCGGTGATGTCGTCCTCCTCCATCACCGCCACCGCCGCGCGGCCGGTCTGGTCGTAACCGCCGCCCGGGCTGTTGGGGATGATCATCAGCAGGTCGCGGCTGTCGTCGCCGCGGGTGACGCCGCAGCCCGCGAGCGTGGCGACCAGCAGCAGGGTGCCGGCGATCCGAGCCGAGTGGTGTCGCACGTTTGCCATCGTGCCGTGCCGAGAACTCACTGTCGAGGATCGCACCGGTGCCTCTAGTGTCGGACGGGTGACCGAACGACGCGTGGATGCCATCGCCGACCGCTACCTCGAGGAGTACGTCGCCCTCGATCCGATCACCGCCACCTACATCGGGGTCGACGGCCACGACGACCGGCTGACCGACCTGTCGCCCGACGGCTACTCGGCACGCGAGGAGCTGACCCGCGTGGCGCTCGCCGAGGCGCGGGACGCAACACCGGTCGACGACCGCGAGGCGGTGGCCCGCGACGCGTTCCTCGAGCGGCTCGGGCTGGCGGTCGAGATGGCCGACGCCGGTGAGCTCCGGAGCCGGATCTCCGTCGTCTTCAGCGACCTCCACGCAGTCCGCCAGGCCTTCGACCTGATGCCGAAGGAGGGCGAGCAGGGCTGGTCCGACGTCGACAGCCGGCTCGCGGCGGTCCCGACCGCGCTCGGCCAGCTGCGCACGACGTTGCGCGAGGAGGCAGCCCGGGGACGGGTCTCGGCCGCGCGGCAGTACCGCGAGGTCGCCGTCCAGGTCGCTGGCTGGACCGGGCGCAGCGGGGCCGGCGGCGACATGCTCGGCACGATGGTCGCCGACTGCGACGTCGAGACGCTCAAGCCGCAGCTGGAGCGCCACGCCGCCGCGGCCAACGCGGCCCTCGACGAGTTCGGCAGCTTCCTCGAGCAGGAGATGGTGCCGCTCGGTTCGGAGCGCGACGCCGTGGGCCGTGATCGCTACGCCCTCCACTCCCGCGACTCGCTCGGCGCCACGGTCGACCTCGAGGAGACCTACGCCTGGGGCTGGGAGGAGCTGAAGCGACTCTCCGACGACATGGCCGCGACCGCCGACCGGATCCTGCCGGGGGCCTCGCGCGACGAGGCGGTCGCCCACGTCGAAGCCGACCCCACCCGCCGGATCGAGGGCCGCGAGGCGTTCCGCGACTGGATGCAGGGCCTCGCCGACCGGGCGCTGGACGAGCTCGCCGACGTCCACTTCGACATCCCGGAGCCGGTACGGCGCATCGAGTGCCGGCTGGCCCCCACGAACGACGGCGGGGTCTACTACACCGGCCCGTCGGAGGACTTCAGCCGTCCGGGGCGGATGTGGTGGTCGGTGCCCGACGGGATCGACGCCTTCTTCCCCTGGCGCGAGACGACGACCGTGTTCCACGAGGGCGTGCCCGGCCACCACCTCCAGGTCGGCCAGACCGCCTACCGCAGCGAGGTGCTGAACCGCTGGCAGCGGCTGATGTGCTGGGTGAGCGGCCACGGCGAGGGCTGGGCGCTCTACGCCGAGCGGCTGATGGACGAGCTCGGCTACCTCGACGACCCGGCCGACCGGCTCGGGATGCTCGACGCCCAGGGCTTCCGGGCGGCCCGGGTGATCGTCGACATCGGGATGCACCTGGAGCTCGAGATCCCCCGCGACAACCCGTTCGGCTTCCACCCCGGCGAGCGCTGGACACCCGACCTCGGCTTCGCGTTCATGCGCGAGCACTCGGCCGAGGACGACGCGATGCTCCGGTTCGAGGTCAACCGCTACCTGGGCTGGCCGGGCCAGGCGCCGTCGTACAAGGTCGGCGAGCGGATCTGGCTCGACGCCCGCGCCCAGGCGCAGGAGCGCGCCGGCGACGCGTTCGACCTCAAGACGTTCCACCGGCAGGCCCTCGACCTCGGCTCGCTGGGCCTCGAGCCGCTGCAGCAGGCCCTGGCCCGGCTGTGACGCCGCTCGTCCTCGCGTCGCAGTCCCCGGCGCGGCTCGCGACGCTGCGCTCGGCCGGCATCGAGCCGGTCGTGGTCGTCTCCGGGGTCGACGAGTCGCAGCTGGCCGACCTGCCGCCGGCGGAGCTCGCGCTGCAGCTGGCCGAGCTGAAGTGTGCCGCGGTCGCGACCCGCTCCTCCCTTCCCTCGGGCGCGCTGGTCCTCGGCTGCGACTCCGTCCTCGAGCTCGACGGGGCCGCGCTGGGGAAGCCGGACGACGCCGCCGACGCCGTACGCCGCTGGCAGTCGATGCGCGGCCGCGCCGGCGTCCTCCACACCGGCCACTGCCTGCGCGACACCACGACCGGTCACGTCGCCGCCGCGACCGGCTCCACCAGCGTGCACTTCGCCGACCTCTCCGACGCGGAGATCGCGGCGTACGTCGCCACCGGTGAGCCGCTCCACGTCGCCGGCGCCTTCACCGTCGACGGGATCGGCGGTGCGTTCGTGACCCGGATCGAGGGCGACCACCACAACGTGGTCGGTCTCAGCCTCCCCCTCCTCCGCGACCTGGTCGCCGAGCTCGGCCACGCCTGGCCCGACCTGTGGGCCGACGTTTCTGGGTAACGGTCCTTTGGTGTCGCTCCTGCGCCGTTGTAACGGGGCGGGAGCGACACCAACGGACCGTTACCCGACCCTGTCGCGCTCGGTTTCCTGCTCCCGGTGCGGGAAGACGAAGGCCCGCCACGCGAAGAAGCGGGTGACGAAGCCGAGGAACAGGCCCACCACGTTGGCGGCGAGGTTGTCGGCGAGCGCGCTGTCGTTGTTGAACACGTTGCGGCTGATCCACAGGCAGGCCACGGGGATGATGAGGCTGGCCCAGCTGATCAGGAAGAAGGCCACGACGCCACCCGCGAAGCCGGTGGCACTACGGTGCCGGAACGCCCATGACCGGCTGAGCCAGTAGGTCAGGAGGGTCGAGAGCACGTTGGCGATCAGGAACCCGGTGATCACGTGCGCGCCGAGCACGGGCTCGTCGTACCCGGGGTCCCAGTGGACCAGCATGTTGAAGAGCAGGATGGCGGCGATCGAGGAGATCGTCCCGGCGATGGCGGACCGGCTGAACTCCCCCGCGAGCCGCTGCCACTTAGGCGTCACGCGGCAAGGCTAGCGGCCGGGGCAGCGAGGCTGTCGCACCTGCTCCCCTCGCCGTGTGAGCCTTGTCCGGTGGACTACCTCACCTTCGGCCTCGGGCTGCTGGCCCTGACGGCGGTCACGGTCGGGCTGGGACTCTGGGCGGGCGTCGGGCTGGGGGTGCTGCCGACGTGGTCGATCGTCCGGGCCTCCGTACAGCTCACGATCATCGCGCTCCTGCTCCGGGGGATCCTCGCCGAGCCGTGGACCGTCGTGCTGTTCCTCGCGCTCATGCTCAGCACGGCCTCGTGGACGGCGGCCGGCCGGCTCCGCGAGCTGCGGCACGGACGGCGGATCGCGGTCGTCGGTGTCCTTGCGGGCGCCACCCTGTCGCTGACCCTGATCTTCCTGCTGCAGCTCGTGGAACTCGACGTGCGCTACCTGATCGCCGTCGCCGGCATCGTCATCGGCAACGCCATGACGGCCGCGACGCTGGCGGGCCGCAACTTCCTGCGCGCCTCACGGCTGCGACGTGGCGAGATCGAGGCAATGTTCGCCCTGGGTGCGATGCCGCCACTGGCGCACGAGGACATCGGCCGGGAGGCGGTGCGTGAGTCGATGCTGCCGACCCTCGACCAAGCCCGGTCGACGGGTCTGGTCACCCTGCCTGGCGCCTTCGTCGGCGCGCTGTTCGGCGGTGCCAGCCCGGCCGAAGCGGCTCAGTTCCAGCTGGTCGTGCTCGCCGGGATCGGGCTGGCGATGATGACCACGGGCATCGTGGTCACGCGCCTCGCCGGCCGGGCGCCCTACGCACCGCCGATGAGCCCGGAGCCGGTCACTCCACCGGCAGGCCGAGGCCGCGGGCGATGAGCATCCGCTGGACCTCGCTGGTGCCCTCGCCGATCTCGAGCACCTTGGCGTCGCGGTAGAAGCGGACGACGGGGTACTCCTCCATGAAGCCGTAGCCGCCGAAGACCTGCGTCGCGATGCGCGTGCCGGTGACGGCCGACTCGGTCGCGTAGAGCTTGGCGACGGCGGCGGCCTGCTTGAAGTCCTTGGTCGAGACCGCGTGGCCTGCGTCCATGGCGTCCTTCATCGCGGCCGCCTTGTAGACCAGCATCCGCGACGCGTCGAGCATCACCTGGAGGTCCGCGATCTGGAAGGCGAGCCCCTGCTTGCGCCCGATGGGTACGCCGAACGTCTGCCGCTCGCCGGCGTACTGCACCGACATGTCGAGGCAGGCCTGGAGGCAGCCGACGGCGAGTGCCGCGATCGCGACCCGGCCGTCGTCGAGCGTGGCCAGGAACTGGGCGAAGCCGCGACCGCGGTCGCCGAGCAGGTTGGCCTCGGGGACCCGGCAGTCGTCGAACGACAGCGGGTGGGTGTCGGAGGCGTGCCAGCCGAGCTTGTCGTAGGCCTTCTCGGCGGTGAAGCCGGGGGTGTCGGCGGGCACGATGATGGCCGAGATCTCGGGCTTGCCGCCCTCGGCCTCGCCGGTCTTGGCGGTCACCGTCACGCACGAGGTGAGGTCGGAGCCGGAGTTGGTGATGAACTGCTTCGCGCCGTTGACGACCCACTCGCCGTCAGTGAGCACCGCCTTGGTCCTGGTCGCGCCCGCGTCGGAGCCGGCGCCGGGCTCGGTGAGGCCGAAGCCGGCCAGCGTGTCGCCCGCGACCAGGTCGGGCAGCCAGGTCTGCTTCTGCTCGTCGGTGCCGTAGGTCAGGATCGGGTTGATGCCGAGGCCGACCGCGGCCTCGAGCGTGATGCCCATCGACTGGTCGACCCGGCCGATCTCCTCGATCGCGAGGCAGAGGCTGGTGAACCCGCCGTCCTCGCCGGCCAGCCCGGCGCCGCCGTACTCCTCAGGGGCGGTGAGCCCCATCAGCCCGAGCTGGCCCATCTTCTGCACGACGTCGACGGGGAAGTGGTGGTCGCGGTCCCACTGCGAGGCGTGGGGCGCGATCTCCTTCTCGGCGAAGTCGCGGACGGTACGACGGAACTGCTCGTGCTCGGCAGACAACTCGAAGCTCATGAGGGGATGCTACCGCCGTTGGTTAGCGTTTGTTAACCAACGGCGGTAGCCACCCACGGTGGAGGCCTGCGCCAGGCCGGTGCAGACCGGCCTGGCACAGGGGTCAGATACCGGTCGTCGCGGAGATGAAGCCGCGGATCGAGGCGTTGTTGACCTCGCCGTAGACGCCGGGGAACATCGGGGTCGCGCAGCCGAGGCCGTAGCTCACGATGCCGACCTGGGTGACGCGGCCGGCGACGGTGCCGAAGAGGGGCCCGCCGGAGTCGCCCTGGCAGGAGTCCCCGCCCAGCGCCTCGGCGCAGACCTCGGAGTCGGGCTGGAAGCCCGCGTTGGTGGTGCAGTTGGCATCGGCCACGGCCGAGACGTCGACCGACTTGAGGTCCGCCGGGATGAACGGCGAGCCGAAGAACTCGGTGCCCCAGCCGGCCACGGTCAGCGGCGCGCCGTCGGCCTCGAGGCTGTCCTCGCCGACGGCTGTCAGCGCGATGCTCGGGGACGCGATGTCGGCGGTCACGTGGACCAGGGCCGCGTCGAAGGTGCCGGTGTCGGCGTAGTCGGGGTGGACCACGATCCGGTCGACGCTCAGCGTCTGGCCGGTGGCGAGGTCGTCGATGTTGGTGCGCCCGACACCGACCTGGATCTCGCCGGGCGCCGTGTCCTGCAGGCAGTGCGCCGCGGTCAGCACCCAGCGGCTGCTGATGACCGAGCCGCCGCAGAAGTGGCCGGAGGTGCCGTCCTGGCCCTTCGACTGGATCGAGGCCATGAACGGGAACTCGCCCTCGCCGGCCTGCGAACCGCCGACGATGGCGTCGGCCGGCGACACGGCGAGCGCACCTCCGGCGAGCAGGACCGCTGCGGCGGTGAAGCAGGAGACGAATCTGGCGATCGGACGCACAGGAAGACCTTTCGCAGGGGGTGTGTGGCCTGCACAACGAGCCACGGTGGCCCGGGTTACCCGCGCTGCGCGGACCGATAGTCTGCCGGGGTGCCTGAGACGACACCGCTCCAGAAGGTCCTGATCGCCAACCGCGGCGAGATCGCCGTACGCGTGATCCGTGCCTGCAAGGACAGCGGGATCGCGAGTGTCGCGGTGTACGCCGAGCCCGACCGCGACGCGGTCTTCGTCCGGATCGCCGACGAGGCCCACAGCCTCGGTGGCGCCACGCCGGCCGACTCCTACCTCGACATCGAGAAGATCCTCGACGTCGCCAAGAAGTCCGGCGCCGACTCCGTCCACCCCGGCTACGGCTTCCTCGCCGAGAACGCCGACTTCGCCCAGGCCGTCCTCGACGCCGGTCTGATCTGGATCGGGCCGCCGCCGAGCGCGATCGAGAACCTCGGCGACAAGGTCAAGGCACGCCACATCGCCGAGAAGGTCGGCGCGCCTCTTGCCCCCGGCACCAAGGACCCCCTCGAGAACGCCCAGGAGGCCGTGACGTTCGCGGAGGAGAACGGGCTGCCGATCGCGATCAAGGCCGCCTTCGGTGGCGGCGGCCGCGGGCTGAAGGTCGCGCGGGAGATGTCGGAGGTCGAGGACGCCTTCGAGTCGGCGGTCCGCGAGGCGGTCGGCGCCTTCGGCCGGGGCGAGTGCTTCGTCGAGAAGTTCCTCGACCAGCCGCGTCACGTCGAGACCCAGTGCCTCGCCGACCAGCACGGCAACGTGGTGGTCGTCTCCACGCGCGACTGCTCGCTCCAGCGCCGCCACCAGAAGCTGGTCGAGGAGGCGCCGGCGCCGTTCCTCTCCGACGACCAGGTCGCCCGCCTCTACGAGTCGTCGAAGGCGATCCTGCGCGAGGCGGGGTACGTCGGGGCCGGCACCTGCGAGTTCCTCGTCGCCAAGGACGGCACGATCTCCTTCCTCGAGGTCAACACCCGGCTCCAGGTCGAGCACTGCGTCTCCGAGGAGGTCACCGGGATCGACCTGGTGCGCGAGATGTTCCGCATCGCCGCCGGCGAGGAGCTCGGCTACGACGACCCCGAGGTCCGCGGCCACTCGATCGAGTACCGGATCAACGCCGAGGACGGCGGCGCCAACTTCATGCCCGCCCCCGGCACGCTCACCGCCTGGAGCCCGCCCCAGGGCCCCGGCGTACGCCTCGACGGTGGCTACGAGAACGGCGAGACGATCCCCGGCTCCTTCGACTCCCTCATCGCGAAGCTGATCGTCACCGGCCGCGACCGCACCCAGGCACTGGAGCGCTCGCGCCGCGCCCTCGACGAGTTCGTCGTCGACGGCATGCCGACGGTGATCCCGTTCCACCGCGCGGTGGTCGACGACCCGGCGTTCATCGGCGACGGCTCCACGTTCGAGGTCTACACGACCTGGATCGAGACCGACTTCGACAACCAGATCACGCCCTACGCCGGCGCGCACGCCGAGGGTGAGGAGCCCGAGGAGCGGCAGCGGGTGACCGTCGAGGTCGGCGGCAAGCGGATCGAGGTCGTCCTGCCCGGTGGCCTCGGCGGGCTCGCCGCCGGCGGTGGCGGCGGAGCCAGGAAGCCGAAGCGGACCGGCGGCAAGAAGGCCGGCGCGGCCGCCTCCGGCGACTCGGTGACCAGCCCGATGCAGGGCACGATCGTCAAGGTCGTCGTCGAGGAGGGCCAGGAGGTCGCCGAGGGCGACACCGTCGTGGTCCTCGAGGCGATGAAGATGGAGCAGCCGCTCAAGGCCCACAAGGCCGGCACCGTCACCGGCCTCCAGGCCGAGGTCGGCGCCACCGTCACCAGCGGCGCGGTGATCTGCGAGCTCAAGGACTGAGCGGCGGGCTCGTGCACCCGCCTTCTAGGCTCGGGGCGTGACGAAGCTGCGCGAACCCTCCGAGCGGGTCAGCCCGCGCGCCCCCCTGATGTGGACCCTGGGTGCCCTGGCCAACAGCCTGTTCACGTTCGGCGTCCTGCTGGCGGTGGTCCTCGTGTGGGAGCCGTTCGAGGTGAGCTGGTGGGTGCTCGCCCTGGTCGGGCTGGTCTTCCTCGGCTACACGCTCCTCATGCCGCGCTGGCGCTACGCCGTCCACCGCTGGGAGGCGACCGAGTCGGCCGTCTACACCCAGACCGGCTGGTGGAGCATCGAGCAGCGGATCGCGCCGATGTCGCGGATCCAGACCGTCGACTACGAGGAGGGGGCCTTCGCGCGGCTCTTCGGCCTCGCGTCGGTCACGGTCACGACCGCCTCGGCCGCGGGCGCGCTCGCGATCGTCGGCCTCGACAAGCGGCTGGCCCGCGAACTGGTCGAGCAGCTGACCCGCCGCGCCGACGCCGTACCGGGCGACGCCACGTGAGCGATCCCGGGACCCAGCCGGCGCCGGCCGAGACCCCTCCTGATGAGACACCGTGGCAGCGGCTCGACCGGCGGATGCTGCTGGTCCACCCGATCCGGGAGCTGATCCGCTTCCTGCCGGCCCTGATCGGCATCTTCCTGGCCGGCGCCGCGACCGATCGCGGCGGGTGGTGGTTCCAGCTGGCGGCCGTGATCCTCCCGATCGCCCTCGGCCTGGCCCGCTACTTCACGACGCGCTACCGCATCCGCGCCGACCGCGTGGAGCTCAAGCGTGGCCTGCTCAGCACCCACATCCTCTCGACGCCGCTCGACCGGGTTCGTACGGTCGACCTGTCGGCGTCGCCGGTCCACCGGGTCCTCGGGCTCGCCACGGTCCGGATCGGCACCGGCACCGCCGCCAAGCTCGGCGAGGAGGGCCTGGACCTCGACGGCCTGCCCTCCGCACGCGCCCGCGCGCTGCGCGGCCAGCTGCTGACCTCGATCGCGACACCCGCCCCGCCGGCCGAGGACGGCGTACCTCCGGCGCCGGCCGTCGGCGGGGAGCGACTCGTGGCGCGGTTCGAGCCGGGCTGGCTGCGCTACGCGCCGTTCACCTCGGCCGGCCTCGTCCTGGTCGCCGGTGTCATCGGCGTCGGCAGCCAAGTCCTCGAGGGGCTCGGCTTCTACGACAACCTCGACGGCGAGGCGATCGACGACACGGTGACCGGTCTCGGCGCGTTCGTCGTCCTCCCCGGCCTCCTGATCGCGGTCGCCGTCCTGGCCGCGGCCTTCTCGGTCCTCGGCTACCTCGTCAGCAACGGCAACTTCGCGCTCAGCCACACCACCCCCGACGGCTCCTGGCACGTACGCCGCGGGCTGCTCACCACGCGGGAGACGAGCCTCGACGACGACCGGCTGCGGGGGGTCGCGCTCGGCGAGCCGTGGGGGCTGCGGGTCGTGAGGGGCGGCCGGCTCAGCGCGATCGTGACCGGGCTCGACCGCAGCGAGTCCGGGAGCTCGGCGCTCCTGCCGCCGACCCCGCGCGGACTGGTCGAACGGGTCGCCGGCGAGGTGGTCGGTACGGCGGAGCCGGTGGTCGCGCCGCTCGCCGACCACGGGCCCCGCGCCCGGACCCGTCGCTACACCCGGGCGCTCGTGCCTGCCGCCGTCGTCGCCGTGGTGCCGGTCGTGCTCGCGGTCGCCACCGACCTCGGCGTCCTCGCCGTCCTCGCCGTGATCCCCCTGCTGCTCGCCCTCGGACTGGGAGTCGACCGCGCCAGCTCCCTCGGTCACGCCCTGGTGGGCGAGTGGCTGGTGGCCCGCTCCGGCAGCCTGACCCGCAAGCGCGAGCTGCTCGCGACCGACGCGATCATCGGCTGGAACGTGCGGAGCAGCTGGTTCCAGCGCCGCGCCGGCCTGGTCACCCTCGTCGCCACCACCGCCGGCGGAAACCAGTCGGTCACCGTCCTCGACGTACCCTCCCCCGCCGCCGTGGACCTCGCCCGCGCCGCCGTCCCCGGCCTGCTCGATCAGTTCACCGAGCGCAGTCAGTCAGTGGTCTCGACGGCCGACCGCTGAGCACGTTGGTCGAGCCGACCGAGCCGCTAGGCGAGGGCGAGTCGAGACCACCCGTACGTAGGTGCGGCATTGGTCTCGACAGCCGCTCGCTGCGCTCGCTGCTCGACCAACTGGGTCAGAGGTCTCGACAGCCGACCGCTGAGCAAGTTGGTCGAGCCGACCGAGCCGCTAGGCGAGGGCGAGTCGAGACCACCCGTACGTGGTGCGGCATTGGTCTCGACAGCCGCTCGCTGCGCTCGCTGCTCGACCAACTGGGTCAGAGGTCTCGACAGCCGCCCGCTGAGCAAGTTGGTCGAGCCGACCGAGCCGCTAGGCGAGGGCGAGTCGAGACCACCCGTACGTGGTGCGGCATTGGTCTCGACAGCCGCTCGCTGCGCTCGCTGCTCGACCAACTGGGTCAGAGGTCTCGACAGCCGCCCGCTGCTCGACCACATGACTCAGCAGTCGCCGCGCTCCACGCTGCGACAGTCGTCCTTCCCACCCTGGCCGTAGCCGACGTCGGTGCCGGCGCCGCCGTCGAGCAGGTCGTCGCGGGTGGTGCCGGTGATCTGGTCGGCGCCGCCACCCATGTGCGCGCGCAACGGCCCGCCCTGGATCGCCCACACGCGCTCGGCCGCCGGTCCACCCACGAACGCCCAGCGCAGCGACCCGATGAGACGGTGCCGCTCGAAGCCGTCGATGGTGCCGGTGGCGGTGCGGTCTCCAGAAGCCCTGGTGACGCCGGTCCGGTAGTCGATGGCGAACCGCGCCCGCGGCGACTGCCCCGCCAGCAGCGACCCGTAGAACGCGATCGCGTCGTGGCCCGGCCCGCCCCGCGCGGCGGCGCCCTTGCCGGGAGTGACGTTCTGCCCGAGGTAGTCGTCACCGGGACCGAGGTCGACCGTGGACGGACTGCTGCTGAACGCCTCGACGAAGTCGGCCCCACGGCCGGTGCTGATCTGGTCGCGACCGGCCAGGCTGGAGACCAGGTCGCTGCCGGGCCCGGTCTCGACGACGTCGCGCCCCTCCGAGCCCCCCAACCCGTCCGGGTAGACCAGGTCGACGCCGTCGCCGGTCGAGATCGTGTCGGACCCGGCGCCGGCGTAGACCCGGTCGGTGCGGGGTGAGCCCGTGATCTTGTCGGCGTACGGCGTGCCGATGACTCCGTGTGCCGCGCCGAGGACGATCGTGTCGGAGCCCTCGCCTCTGGCGCTGCCGAAGCCGGCCTGCTTCCTGCCCGAGAGGTCGATGACGACACGCCGGGGCGCCCCGGCCCAGGAGTAGGTGTCGGGCCGCCGGCGGTGATCCACGCGCCGGGTGTCCCTGCCGCCGTCGAGCCGGTCGTCGCCGGCCCCACCGGCCAGCACGTCGCCGACCAGGTAGGTGCCGCCCGGACCGTCGACTTCCTTGTCGAGGCCGCCGAAGAGCCGGTCGTCGCCGCCACCGCCGACCAGCCGGTCGGCGCCCGGCCCGCCACAGATCACGTCGTCGCCGCCGAGCCCGTCGATCGTGTCGTCGCCGCCGAGGCCCACGATGACGTCGGCCCGCATGGTCCCGCTGAGCTTGTCGGCGCCGTGGGTGCCGACGACCGTGGCCGCGCGGCCGTCGCAGCGGGGCAGCCCGGCGGCGACGGTGCCGGGCACGATGCTGACGAGGGGGACGGTGAGCAGGAGGGGGATGACCCTGCGGAGGGCGCGCATCAGAGACTCCAGACGGGTGGGGAAGACCGCCTCCATGATCACCCGCCAAGGGCCGCCCATCCCGGCCACTGAGCCGACCCGGCGAGTCGCCCGGCCGGCCTCGATAGCCTCGGCGCATGTTCTCCAAGGTGCTCGTCGCCAACCGCGGCGAGATCGCGATCCGCGCGTTCCGCGCCGCCTACGAGGTCGGCGCGAAGACGGTCGCGGTGTTCCCCCACGAGGATCGCGGGTCCGAGCACCGGCTCAAGGCCGACGAGGCCTACCAGATCGGCGAGCGCGGCCACCCGGTCCGCGCCTACCTCGACCCCGAGGCGATCGTCGACGTCGCGGTCCGCTCCGGCGCCGACGCGGTCTACCCCGGCTACGGATTCCTGTCGGAGAACCCCGCGCTCGCGGAGGCGTGCGCCAACGCCGGCATCACCTTCATCGGCCCGACCTCGGACGTGCTCACCCTCACCGGCAACAAGGCCCGCGCCATCGCCGCGGCCGAGGCCGCCGGCGTACCCACGCTGGCCAGCATCGAGCCGTCGACGGACGCCGACGCGCTGATCGAGGCCGCCGAGGAGCTGACGTACCCGCTGTTCGTGAAGGCCGTCGCCGGCGGCGGCGGACGCGGCATGCGCCGGGTCGACCAGCCGGCCGGTCTCCGCGAGGCCGTCGAGACCTGCATGCGCGAGGCGGAGGGCGCGTTCGGCGACCCGACCGTCTTCATCGAGCAGGCCGTGGTCGACCCGCGCCACATCGAGGTGCAGGTCCTGGCCGACGGCGAGGGCAACGTGATCCACCTCTTCGAGCGCGACTGCTCGGTGCAGCGGCGCCACCAGAAGGTCATCGAGATCGCGCCCGCGCCCAACCTCGACCCGGACCTGCGGGACCGGATGTGTGCCGACGCGGTGCGCTTCGCCCAGGAGATCGGCTACCGCAACGCCGGCACGGTGGAGTTCCTGCTCGACCCCGACGGCCACTACGTCTTCATCGAGATGAACCCGCGGATCCAGGTCGAGCACACCGTGACCGAGGAGGTCACCGACGTCGACCTCGTCCAGTCCCAGCTGCGGATCGCGTCGGGCGAGACGCTCGCCGACCTCGGCCTCAGCCAGGAGTCCGTGCAGCTGCGCGGTGCCGCGCTGCAGTGCCGGATCACGACCGAGGACCCGGCCAACAACTTCCGCCCCGACACCGGCCGGATCACGACCTACCGCTCCCCCGGCGGCGCCGGCGTCCGCCTCGACGGCGGTACGACGTACACGGGTGCGGAGGTGTCCGCCCACTTCGACTCGATGCTGGCCAAGCTCACCTGCCGCGGCCGGACCTTCGACAAGGCCGTCGACCGGGCGCGCCGGGCGGTCGCGGAGTTCCGGATCCGCGGCGTCTCCACCAACATCCCGTTCCTGCAGGCGGTGCTCGACGACCCCGACTTCGCGGCCGGCGGCGTCACGACGTCGTTCATCGAGACCCACCCGCAGCTGCTGACCGCCCGCGGCGTCGGCGACCGCGGCACCAAGCTCCTCACCTACCTCGCGGACGTGACCGTCAACCAGCCGCACGGTGCGGCGCCGGTCGACCTCGACCCGGCGACCAAGCTGCCGGACGTCGACCTGCAGGTGCCCGCCCCCGACGGCACCCGCCAGCTGCTGCTCGAGGTCGGGCCCGAGGAGTTCGCCCGGCGGCTCCGGGCGCAGGACCGGGTCGCGGTCACCGAGACCACGTTCCGCGACGCCCACCAGTCGCTGCTGGCCACCCGGGTCCGCACCCGCGACCTCGTCGCCGTCGCCGGCCACTCCGCGCGGATGACGCCCGAGCTGTGGTCGCTCGAGGCCTGGGGCGGGGCGACGTACGACGTGGCGCTGCGCTTCCTGGCCGAGGACCCGTGGGAGCGGCTGGCCGCGCTGCGCCAGGCGACCCCCAACATCTGCCTGCAGATGCTGCTGCGCGGCCGCAACACGGTCGGCTACACGCCGTACCCGACCGAGGTCACGCGGGCGTTCGTGCAGGAGGCGGCCGAGACCGGGATCGACGTGTTCCGGATCTTCGACGCGCTCAACGACGTGGAGCAGATGCGGCCGGCGATCGAGGCCGTGCGCGAGACCGGGACCACCGTCGCCGAGGTCGCGCTCTGCTACACCGGCGACCTCTCCGACCCGGGCGAGCAGCTCTACACGCTCGACTACTACCTCGCCCTGGCCGAGCGGATCGTCGACGCCGGCGCCCACGTGCTGGCGATCAAGGACATGGCCGGCCTGCTGCGGGCGCCCGCCGCGCGGACCCTGGTCACGGCGCTGCGCGACCGCTTCGACCTGCCGGTCCACCTCCACACCCACGACACCCCCGGCGGCCAGCTCGCGACCCTGGTCGCCGCGATCGAGGCGGGCGTGGACGCCGTCGACGCCGCCAGCGCGCCGATGGCCGGTACGACGTCGCAGCCGTCGCTCTCGGCGCTGGTCGCCGCGACCGACCACTCGCCGCGCGAGACCGGGCTGTCGCTGGACGCGCTGTTCGAGCTGGAGCCCTACTGGGAGGCGACCCGCCGCGTCTACGCACCCTTCGAGTCCGGCCTGCCGTCGCCGACCGGCCGCGTCTACACCCACGAGATCCCCGGCGGGCAGCTCTCCAACCTGCGCCAGCAGGCGATCGCGCTGGGGCTGGGCGAGAAGTTCGAGCAGATCGAGGACATGTACGCCGCCGCCAACCGGATCCTCGGCAACGTGGTCAAGGTGACCCCGTCGTCCAAGGTCGTCGGCGACCTCGCCCTCCACCTGGTCGCGGTCGGCGCCGATCCGACGGCGTTCGCCGACGAACCGTCGAAGTTCGACATCCCCGACTCGGTCATCGGCTTCCTCAACGGCGAGCTCGGCGACCCGCCCGGCGGCTGGCCCGAGCCGTTCCGGACCAAGGCCCTGGAGGGGCGCACCTGGAAGGCGCCGGCCGAGTCGCTCGACGACGACGCGCGCGCCGGGCTCGAGGGCGGGCCGACCTCGCGGCGCCGTACCCTCAACCGGCTGCTGTTCCCGGGCCCCACAAAGGACTTCGAGGAGTCTCGCGAGACGTACGGCGACGTCTCCGTCCTCCCCACCCTCGACTACCTCTACGGGCTGCGGCCCGGCGACGAGCACTCCGTCACCATCGGCGAGGGCAAGACCGTGCTGTTCGGCTCTGGAGGCGATCAGCGAGCCCGACGAGCGCGGCTTCCGCACCGTCCTGGCCACCATCAACGGCCACATGCGCCCGGTGTCCATCCGCGACACCTCCGTCTCCGCCGAGGTCGCCGCCGCCGAGAAGGCGGACACGTCGCAGCCGGGCCAGGTCGCCGCCCCCTTCCAGGGCGCCGTCACGCTCGTCGTCGACGAGGGCGACGCCGTCTCCGCCGGCGACACCGTCGCCACCATCGAGGCCATGAAGATGGAGGCCGCCATCACCTCACCCATCGCGGGGACGGTCGAGCGCCTCGCCATCGCCGGCACCCAGCAGGTCGACGGTGGTGACCTGATCCTGGTGGTCTCGGGCTGACGCCGCCGACTCATTCGTGGCGTCAGCGAAGCCACGTGTAGGCCACAGACCTCTTCGAAACGACGTCCCTCACGGCGACTCGGTGGGTGCCGAGCTGAGCCGTTCTCATGCCGTGGCGGCCTCCCGAGGGCTAGCTCGAGTCACCGAATTGATTGCGAAATTTCGATGACGCAGCACCTGTGGAAAGCTGATGGTTGAGGGGGATTCCTGTCAGTGGTCCCTGCTTGAGTGACCCATGACAACAGATCACTTCGACTCGATGCACCCGGTGGCGGCCGCCGTCGACGTGGTGCGCGGGGAGTTGGCTGCGGTCTCTCAGACGCCTGTGTGGTCGATGAGCACGGCCGAGACCGAGAGGGCCCTGGTCGACGTCACCCGGCTCGCCTCGCAGGTCGCGCAGCTGCAGCTGAAGCTGCTGACCCATGCAGAGCGGCTCGAGGTCGGGGTGTCGGTGGGGGCGACGTCGGCGGCGAACTGGCTGGCCCACACCACGCGTACGACGCGGCCGGCGGTCCACCGTGCGGCTCGGTTGGCAGACCGGCTGGACTCCGCGCACCCGGCCGTCGACGAGGCGCTGGCATGCGCGGAGATCAACCTCGAGCAGGCGCACGTGATCGTGGAAGCCGTCGACGCGCTCCCTGCCGACCTCGTCGACGCCGAGACGCGCGAGGAGGCGGAGGCGTTCTTGCTCCGTGAGGCGCGTGACCACGATGCGAAGGCGCTGCGGATCATGGGACGACGGCTGCTCGAGGTGGCCGCCCCCGAGAAGGCTGACGCCGAGGAAGCCCGCCGCCTGGAGGACGAGGAAGCCGCCGCCCGAGCTGCGGCGTCGTTCACCATGTCCGACGACGGGCACGGCAAGTGCCACGGCCGGTTCACGATCTCCTCGCTGCACGGGTCGATGCTCCGCAAGGCACTGCTCGCGATCGCGGCTCCGGCCCGTCACCCCGACCGGTCCGCGGACCTGCTGACCAAGCACAAGCTCGGGCTCGCGTTCATGGAGTACATCGAGACCCGCCCCGAAGCCACGGTCCCCACCGCCGGCGGCTGTGCCGCCACCGTGGTAGTCACCATCGAGCTGGACTCCCTGATGGGTGGCCTCAAGGCCGCCGGACTGTGCGACGGCACCCGCATCAGCGCAGGTGAGGCGCGGCGGATGGCCTGTCTGGCCGGAGTCATCCCGGTCGTGCTCGGCGGGAAGTCCGAACCCGTCGACGTCGGCCGGAAGCGTCGCTTTCACAGCAAAGCGCAGCGGATCGCGATGGGCGTGCGGGACGGTGGCTGCACCGCCGAGGGCTGTGACCGTCCCCCGTCGATGTGCCACGCCCACCACGACGAACCCTGGAGCCGGGACGGCAACACCGACGTCAAGACCGGCCGCCTCCTCTGCGCAAGGCACCACACCCTGGCCCACGACCGCCGCTACCAGCTCAAAGCCGGCCCCAACGGGAAAGTTGCGTTCAGCAGACGCACGTGAGTAACCGCGTACACAATTCTGGGATGGCGAAAGTCAGGCCGTACCCACGCCAAGTTCTCGGGCGCCGCTTCCGAGCATGGTCGAAGACCAACCGCATACTGCTGGCTGCCGTCTTCGTTGGCGCTGCCTTGCTCCTTGCGATCGAGACGATGCTGCTGCTCGCGTTCTTCCCGCAGTCCGACGCGCGCTCCTACATCCTCGGTGCGGTTCACACGTTCGTCATCGGTGCCATGGCGTTCCTGGTGTACTCAGCGTTCCTCGCACACGATCGCGAGGCGATCTGGCACGTCCGGGGAGCTTGGGGTGAGGAAAACACCAGCTCTGAGCTCAGCCGAGCAAGGCGAAAGCGAGTCATCTGGGCGTGGGTGGACAACGTGCCTCTCCAGAGGGGCGACATCGACCACGTGGTCATCACGCGCCGCGGAGGGATCGTCGCGGTTGATTCCAAGTGGCGCCACCACATCGACATCGCCGACCGCGACGCCATCGTCCGAGACGCCTCCAAAGTGCGCCTCCGCGCAGAAGGCCTCGTCCGGAGCGTGCTCAAGGCAGAGAACGGAAGTCATCGCGCCAAAGTCAGCGCGTTGAAGGTCACCCCCGTCGTGGTGGTGTGGGGTGCTTCGCAGCATGAGCTCCCCTCGGGCGCGCAGTCCGACGGCATCGCGTTCGTTGGCGGCCGCCAGTTCGTGTCGTGGTTGCGCGACCTCGATGGGGAGCCCGTGGACAAGGATGCGGCTGCCGATGTCGTGAGGCGGCTCAAGGGATATCGCAAGGAGCTGAGTCGGCGATATGCATCCCCGGTCCCCGGGTGAGGCCGCTCAGACGCTGAACAGCAGCAGCAGCCCGCCCACGGTGTAGACCACCATCAGCGCCAGCATCGCGAGCTGGCCGGAGACGGTGTGGCGGGGAGGGAGCAGCCGGACCGCCCGGTCATGAGCGGCGATCACGGCGAGGACGTGCCCGCCGAGGACGAAGCCGACCTTGAGCGTGGCGAGCAGGGTCGGGCGCGTGGACAGGAAGTAGGTGACCGTCCAGTCGATGGTGCCGAGGTAGTCGGCCTCACCGGTCACCATCGGGTCGGAGAGGAAGATCAGGTAGGCCTGCCCCGACTCCAGCAGCAGGCTGAGGTAGTGCGCGAGGACGTAGCCGACGCCGATCGGGACGAGCGAGTGCGCCATGAGGCGCGGCATCTCCCGCCGTCGCTCCCGCGGCAGGCCGGTGCCCACGACCGAGGCCAGCGAGAAGGTGAGCGCCACGAAGAGCACGAACCCGAGCAGCACGAGGGTCTCGCGCAGCGTCGGGGGCAGCACGCCCTCGGCACCGGTCTGCTGGATCCAGAAGAACGACCGGCTGAAGCTGTCGTACGCCGTCGAGCCGAGCAGCACGGCCACCAGGGCGACCAGCCCGCGCTCGGGGACCACCGTGTCGAGGTTCGCCAGCGGGTTGCGGAGCACCACCCGGTTGCGTCCGTCGTCGTCCTCCCGCCGACCCCACGGCGACAGCTTGGCCACCAGCCCGAACCAGGCCTCGAACGGGTCGGCGCGAGCGAGGAACTTGTCGCCGAACACCGTCGACCCGACCAGCATCACCGCGACGTACAGGAGCGACCAGGTGACGACGGTCGAGACGTACTCCGCGGCCGGGTTGACCAGCTCGGTCCAGACGAACGCGAAGAGCCCGGCGGCAGCCGGCCAGTAGCCCAGCCACGACGGGTAGGTGGCGACGCCCTGGTCCGGTGGACTCCGCGTCAGCCGCGAGAGGGCGAGGTGCAGCGTCCGCATCGGCGACAGCAGCGGCCAGATGTTGCCCAGCAGCAGCGAGAGCGGGACCAGCCCGACCCACAGGTAGATGTAGAAGACGCCCAGCGCCGGGTTGGCCGGCGCGTCCAGGCCGGCCAGGGCGGCCCAGCCGGCGTACGCCGTGACCACCAGCCCGACGAGGCGGACCGCGTTGCGCAGCCACGGGGAGTCGACGAACGCGGCGACCCAGAGGGGCAGCGGGCGACCGGCCTCGGCGCCCGTCAGCCGTGGTGTCCGCCACGCGAAGATGAGGACGGCGAACGACGCCGCCAGCGCGACACCCGCACCGACGACGACGAACGACAGCGGGATCGGGAGATCCGCTGCTCCGCCGATGCCGTGGGCATCGACGGAGCCGTCAACGCTTACCGGCGCACCTTCGGGCGCGGCTTGAGGACGAACAGACCACGGTCGATCGAGCTGACTGCCACGAACGACCTGCCCTTGTAGTACGGGTAGTTGCTCCAGGTGCCGCCCTCAAACGTCGCGGCGTCGTTCTCCGGGTAGAGGTCGAAGTAGCCGACCTCCGACAGCTTGCCCCGGCTGAGGCGAGAGAGGTCGTAGACGCGCAGGCCGGAGGTGTAGTTGGAGTGGTAGGACCGTCGCGCTTGGTGTAGAGGTTGTGGTCGATCGACGTCGTCTTGTTGGTGAAGACGCCCTGCACGTCCGGGTCGTCGAGGTCGCGCACGTCCCACACCCGGGTCTTGGTCTTGGTGCCGGTGATGTCTTCGTCGAGCTCGTCGCCGTGGATGTAGTACGACTGCGAGCCGTCGAGCCAGCCCTGGTGGCTGTAGCCGTCCTTGCCGTAGAACACCCGCGACAGCGCGACCGGGTTGTCCTTGTCGGTGACGTCGACGATCGAGAGCGTGTTCTCGATGTCCTCGATCGTCGGCCCGACGTACTCCGCGTTGGCGTTGAAGCAGATCTCGCGGCCGGCGTACGTCGCGTCCGGGCCCTCGTAGATCACGCACTGCGTGTCGTGGATGTAGCCGTGGTCGTCGAAGCAACCGGCGTACGTCGGAGACGCGGGGTCCTTGATGTCGACCATGTGCAGGCCGCCCTGGCACGTGCTGGTGCCGACGAGGTAGGCGTAGCCGGTGTCGGTGTTGATGTTCAGGTTGTGCGTGTTGCCGTCACCGCCCACGTCGTAGAGCGCGGTCTCCCGGAACGTCTTGGGGGCACCCCTCACGCCACGCAGCTTGCGGAGGTCGAAGACCTGCATCTGGTGGTTCGTCTGCTCGGACACGATGAAGGCGTGGTTGTCGTAGACCTTGATGTCGCGCCAGAAGTCGCCGCCCCGCTTCGAGTGCGTCTTCAGCGTGCCGATGATGTTGGGCTTCCTGGGCTTGGAGATGTTGACGAACACGGTGCCCTCGGCACCACCGATGAGCGCGTAGTGCTTGCCGCTGCGCGGGTCGGTCCAGCCCCAGATGTCGTTGACGAAGCTGAGCCCGAGCTGGGCGCGCGAGACGCGGCTGAGCATGTCGATGCCGTCGCACGGGAAGTTGCCGGCCATGCCGCGCTTGCACTTCGCGTAGGTCTTGGCCACCCGAGCGACCGGTGCGGTGTCCTCGCCGACGATCGCGGCAAACTGCTTCGCCTGCTCCGACCCGGTCGCGTTGTGCACGTTGTTGCGCTCGGGATCACCGCCGTACGACGCTCCGATGCCGACAGCGGCGACCAGCGCTGCCACCACGACCGAGACCACCAGACGCACGTTCATGTTTGCCCACCCTCCGAGACTGCGGGCAGCACGAGGGTTGGGGCTGCCCGGCGGTCCGGTCACGCTAACCCGTACGCCGACCGCTGTGAACCCCGGGTCGCCCCGAATACCTGCGGCCGACCACATTCTGCGTACACTGGACCTAGTTCCGGCGCGTGCCGGGCGGTACCGAGTCCGGATCCCGGCCTCGACGATCCCCCGAGACGCGCCACACGGGTCCTGACACCAGGGCCGGCGCCGGGGGGTGACTGACTTTCACCCGCGGCGTGGTCGCACGAGGCAGGTCAGAGCAGTAAGGGAGCTGTTGCTTGGCTACACAGCGTGACCGTCGCACCAGCGGAAACAGCCGCCGCGATCGGCGTTCGCCTGCCCGCAGGCGGGACAACGAGGGCCTGATCCCGGTCCTGGCACGGGCGGTGCGCGACATCGGGACCGCGATCGACCGCGGCCAGATGACGTCGCGCCAGCACGCCCGCTACCAGGCCGTCGCACTGCTCGCCCGCACCGAGCGCGCCCGGATCCAGGCCGACGACACGATCACCGAGGCGCAGCGCGACAACTTCCTGCGCCGCCTCGAAGGCGTGGCGACCAACCTGGCGCGGCTCGCCGCCCGCCAGCCGTCCCTGTTCTCGCTGCTCCAGGAGGACGCCGAGATCGGCGACGCCACCCGCGAGCTGCAGCGCGAGATGCAGGCGGCCGCCGGGCTCGAGGCCGAGGAGGAGGCCGGCCCCGGTCGCCACCGCCGTACGCACCGAGCGCAAGGCGGCCCCGAAGTCCGTCGTCGCGGCCCAGCTCGCCAACCCGTTCCTCGCGCCCGACTTCAGCCAGGCCGCACCCCGGACCCAGGGGCGGCTGGTCGGCTGGGAGCTGATCGGCCCGCTGCTCAACGCCTTCGAGCACCCCACGCCGGGCGCCCCGGCCTGCATGGAGCTCCCCGAGCCGCGGCCGACGCAGGTGCCGAAGGGCACCGAGCTGATGCCCCACCAGGCGCGCGTGGTCACCGCCGTCGAGGGCGGCCACCGCACCTTCCTGCTCGCCGACGAGCCCGGCCTGGGCAAGACCGCGCAGGCGCTGCTGGCCGCGCAGGCCGCCAACGCCTACCCGCTGCTCGCCGTCGTCCCCAACGTCGTCAAGACCAACTGGGCGCGCGAGGCGGAGCTGTGGACCCCCGGCAAGTCGGTGTCGGTCATCCACGGCGACGGCGACACGATCGACGGCTTCGCCGACATCCACGTCGTCAACTACGAGGTCCTCGACCGCCACGTCGACTGGATCGGCGAGCACGGCTTCCGCGGCGTGGTCGTCGACGAGGCCCACTACATCAAGAACAAGAAGTCGCAGCGCTCCCAGCAGGTCATCGAGGTCTCCCAGCGGGTACGGCGCCGGATGGCGCGGCCGCTGCTGATGGCGCTGACCGGGACGCCGCTGATCAACGACATCGAGGACTTCCGGGCGATCTGGGAGTTCCTCGGCTGGATCGAGGAGCGCCGGCCCGGCAACACCCTCATGGCCGCGCTCGAGGAGACCGACCTCACCCCGGCCGACCACGCGTTCTACCCCAAGGCGCGCCAGGCCGTCATCGACCTCGGCATCGTCCGCCGCCGCAAGGTCGACGTCGCCGCCGACATCCCGGCCCGCCGCGTCGCCGACCTCCCGGTCGAGCTCGAGGGCGCCGTCGGCCGCTCCATCGCCGAGGCCGAGCGCCAGCTCGCCCAGCGGCTGGTCGGTCGCTACCGGGCCGCGCTCGAGCACCGCCGTGCCGGCGCCTCCACCGTCGACGAGGACGGCATCGACCACGAGCTCGTACGCCGCGTCGCCGAGCGCGAGGTCGCCGAGAGCTCCGACGACAACACCACCGGCGACAACGTCTTCGCGATGGTGCGCAAGATCGGCCGGGCCAAGACGGAGCTCGCTGCCGACTACGCCGCCCAGCTCGCACGCAGCGCCGGCAAGGTCGTCTTCTTCGCCAAGCACCTCGACGTGATGGACGCCGCCCAGGAGGTCTTCACCAAGCGCGGCATCCAGCACACGGAGATCCGCGGCGGTCAGTCGACCAAGGTGCGGCAGGCCGCCATCGACTCGTTCGTCAACGACCCCGACGTGTCGATCATCGTCTGCTCGCTGACCGCGGCCGGCGTCGGCATCAACCTCCAGGTCTCTTCCAACGTCGTCCTCGCCGAGCTCTCCTGGACCAACGCCGAGCAGACCCAGGCCATCGACCGCGTCCACCGGATCGGCCAGCAGATGCCGGTCACCGCGTGGCGCATCATCGCCGCCCAGACCATCGACGCCAAGATCGCCGAGCTGATCGACGCCAAGGCCGGCCTCGCCGCCCGCGCCCTCGACGGCGCCGACGAGGACACCTCCTCGATCGACGTCCAGGCCGAGACCCTCGTCGCCATCCTCACCGAGGCGCTGACGGAGGGCGACCGGGTCGCATGACCGGGACGCTCGGCCTCGTGGTCACCATCGTGGTGATGGTCGGGATCGCCGTCTTCATCCTGCTGTTCGAGCGCAAGCGCGCCCGACAGATCGAGTCCGACCTACGCCACCCCCCGGAGGACCCAGGGTCTCGACAAGCTCGACCGCCCTCCCCTCCCGACGCACACGACGGTTGAGCTGGTCGAAAGCCTCACCCCCGGTGGTTGAGGTGCGAAGGCGTGCAACGCCTGAGCCTCGAAACCCCCGGGCCTCCGACGATCGGTGCCGGGCAGCCTCTGTCGGTGGTGCGGCCTAGCCTGTCCGCATGCGATGCTTCGAAGACGAGGACCTCACCGGCGCAGAGTTCCGCGAGTGCGACCTGAGTAGAGCTCGGATGGTCGGCGTGGTCATGCAGGACGCTGAGATCGACGGCCTGGTCACCAATCTCGTGGTCAACGGGGTCGAGGTGATGGCGTACGTCGAGGCGGAGCTCGACCGCCGCCACCCGGTGCGGTTGCTGATCCGCTCCGATGAGCCGGCCGACCTGCGAGAGGCCTGGCGGCAACTGCGGGACGACTGGGCGACGACCACCGAGCGAGTCCGGTCCATGCCCGAGAACAGCGAGCATCGCGGCGTCGACGGCGAGTGGTCGATGGTCGAAACGCTGCGTCACCTTGTCTTCGTGCACGACTCCTGGTTCCGACGCTGTGTGCTCGGGCTCACCGAGCCGTTCACGGCCATGGGACTGGGTCCACCGTTCGTCATGGACCAGGAGAACGGGCTCGACCCGTCCGCCCGACCGAGCCTCGACGAGGTGCTCGCCGTGCGCGACCGGCAGGCGTCGGGGATCGAGACGTGGCTGGCCGCGGTCACGCCTGATCAGCTCGCGCAGACCGCGCCGGCGCCCGACGACGACCGATGGCCCCCGTACGCCAAGGGACGGACAGTGCGGCAGTGCCTCGGCACCGTGCTCAACGAGGAATGGGCACACCACGGGTTCTGCCAACGCGACCTGGACAAGCTGTCGCGTCAGGAGTCTTCGCAGGGTTCATGAGCGAAGCACGGCGTGCTCACCGCGAGCCGGCCTCGCTCAGCCGGGCGGAGAGCGGCTCCAGCGTCCGCACCAGCTCGTCGAGCTCGCTCGCGCTCAGGGCGTCGTACGGCGGCATCGCGAGCCGGTCGGTGAGCGCCTCGACGCGTTCCTTGGCCGCCCGCCCCTCGTCGGTGAGCCAGCCTTCGTCGTCGATCAGGCCGCGGGCGCGCATCCCGTCGGCGATCGCCTGCAGGGTGGACTTCGGCAGGTGGTGGATGCGACCGAACTTCTCGGCCGGCATGCCGTCGTAGAGCGCCAGCATCGCGTGCGCCTCCAGCCCGCCGATCCCCTCGGAGAGCAGCGCCGCGACGTGCCCGTCGCCGCGGTGCTCGCGCAGCATGTTCGCGGTGTGCCACAGCCGGGCGACCGGCTCGTCGGGCAGGTCGACGGTGCGGAGCGCGGCGTACATCGGCCGTCCCTCCGTCGGCGCGCTCCCCGCGGCCTTGGTCAGCAGGTCCGCCGCCCGGCCCACCCCAGGGCTGTCGGCGAGGTCGCCGAGGATCCGGCGTACGGCGGCCGCGCTCCCCCGCAGCCTCGCTGCCAGCGCGGCCTCCGGCGTCGTGAACCCCCAGACCTTGGGGATGTGCCGCGCGACCTCGCCGTCGGCGAAGTTGTAGAAGAGCGCGTGCACGACTTCCGCCGGCACCTGCCCCAGCGGCGCCGCCCGCCCGGCGAAGTAGCCGTCCCAGTAGTTGCGGCACCCCAGCCCCATCAGCTCCTCCGTCGGCTCGTCGGCGAAGAAGGTGACCAGGCAGATCGGCTCGAGCAGCTCGAACAGGCGACGGCTCACGTAGTCCACGGACAGGACGCTAGCGGGCCACCAGGGAGGCGATCGCCTCGCCGGCCGCCTCGGTCGAGGCAGTCCCGCCGAGGTCGCGGGTGCGGGTGGCGGGCTCGCGGAGCGACTGCTCCATCGCCTCGATGACGGCCGCGGCTGCCGCCTCGTGCCCGAGGTGGTCGAGCATCATCGCCGCCGACCAGACCGCGGCGACCGGGTTGGCGACGCCCTGGCCCGCGATGTCGGGGGCCGAGCCGTGGACCGGTTCGAACATCGACGGGCTCTCGCGGGTCGGGTCGAGGTTGGCCGACGGCGCGACGCCCAGTGACCCGGAGACGGCGGCGGTGAGGTCGGAGAGGATGTCGCCGAACAGGTTGCTGCGCCACGATCACGTCGAGGCTGCCCGGGTCGGAGACGCAACGGGCGGCGAGCGCGTCGATGTGCTGCTGGTCCCACTCGACGTCGGAGTAGTCCTCGGCGACCTCGCGCACCACCTCGTCCCAGAACGGCATGGTGTGCACGATCCCGTTCGACTTGGTCGCCGAGGTGAGGTGGCCGTTCCGCTCGCGGGCGAGCTCGAAGGCGTAGCGCACGATCCGGCTCACGCCGGCCTTCGTGAACACCGCCTCCTGCACGGCCATCTCGTCGTCGAAGCCGCGGTTGAGGCGGCCGCCGATCTCGCTGTACTCGCCCTCCACGTTCTCCCGTACGACGACCAGGTCCATCTGGTCCGCCCCCCGCACCGGCGAGGACACCCCCGGCAGCGCCCGCGCCGGCCGCACGTTGGCGAACTGGCGGAACGCCCGCCGGATCGGGATCAGCAGCCCCCAGAGCGACACGTGGTCGGGCACGCCCGGCCAGCCGACCGCGCCGAGCAGCACCGCGTCGTACGACCGCAGCGTGTCGATCGCGTCGTCCGGCATCATCGCGCCGGTCTCGGCGTACCTCTGGCACGACCAGTCGAAGTCGTCGTACTCCAGGGAGAGGTCGTACGCCGACGCCGCGGCGTCGAGGACCGACCGGGCGACCGTGATCACGTCGTGGCCGATCCCGTCGCCGGGGATGACCGCGACCCGTTGGGCGCCCGCCATCAGAGGATGATCGGGATGAGCACGGGCAGGAGCAGCAGGATCAGGATCGCGCCGATGATGTCGAAGCTGATCCCGGACTTGATCATCTTGGTGATCGGCACCGTGCCGGAGCCGTAGACGATCGCGTTCTGCGGCGTCGAGACCGGCAGCATGAAGCCGAACGACGCGGCGAACGTCGCCGCCAGCGCAGGTGTCAGTGGATCGACCCCGGCGGCGTTGGCCAGCGGCAGGATGATCGGTACGACGACCGCGGCCGAGGCCGTGTTGGACGTCGTCTCCGACACCGCGATCGCGAGCACCACCGCGAAGATGGTGATGGCGACGCCGCTGGTGATGCCGAGCGCGTTGTAGCTGCCCTTGCCGATGGTCTCGGCCAGGCCGGAGTCCTGCAGCAGCGCGCCGAAGATGACGCCGGTGCCGAAGAGCACGATGGTGCCCCAGTCGATCTTGGCCGCGTCGCCCCAGGTCAGCGTGAACTCGCGCTTCCCCCAGTTGGTGGGGAGCAGGAAGAGCAGGCTGGCGCCGAGGATGGCGACCACGCCCTCGTCGAGCCGGGTCGAGATGGTCGCGTAGATCTCGGAGTCGGCGCCGGCGACCAGGGCCACGATGCCGGGGAAGATCCAGAGGCTGACGGTGACGCAGAAGGCGACCAGCGTGTTCTTCTCGGCGCGGGAGAGCGCGCCCATCCGCTCCCGCTCGGTCTTCACGTACTCCTCGACGCCATTCAGCCGCCGGATCTCGGGCTTGTTGAGCGTCAGCAGGATGATGCAGAGCGCGACGAACATCAGCGCGCAGACCGGGAACGCCAGCCCCATCCACTGGGCGAACGGGATCGCCTGACCGGTCGACTGCTCGATCAGCTCACGGCCGATCAGGTTGGGCGGGCTGCCGACCGGCGTCAGCAGGCCGCCGACGCTGGCGCCGTACGCCAGCATCAGCATCAGCGCGAAGCCGACCCGCAGCCGGGTCGGGTCGAACCCGTCGGTGCCCTCGCCGCTCTCGATGCGCTGCTCCTGGATCAGCTTGGCGATGACGGTGAGGATGCCGAGCGCGGTCGGCAGCAGCATCGCGACGGTCGCGGTGTTGGAGACGAACGCCGACAGCAGGCAGGTGATCGCGCCGAACGCGATGATCACGCGCATCGTGCTCTTGCCGACCCCGGGGAGCGCGAGGATCCGGAACGCGAACCGCTCCGCGAGCCCGTGCTTGAGCATCGACTGCGCCAGGATGAAGGCGCCGATGAAGGTGAAGATCGTGCCGGAGCCGAACGGGGCGAGTACGGCGTCCGCCCCGTCCTCCCCACCCACGCCGAGCAGGATCAGCACCGCGGCGCCGAGCATGCCGGAGACCGGGATCGGGATCGGCTCGGTGATCCACGCGATGATCACCCCGCCCAGCACCGCCGCCACGGTGTGCTGCTCCTGCGGGATGTCGAGCGGCAGCAGGAAGATGACGATCGTCGTCAGCGGCGCCAGGACGAACCCCAGGGTCCTGCGCCTCAGCTCGAACCGCTCCTCGCGCTCCGACAGCTGCTGCTCCGCCACCCCCTTGTACGTCGTCCCCCCGAGCAGCGCCTGCTCGACGTCGACGCGCTGGCTGCCCCCCTTGGGTGCCGGCCGGTCGCTGGTTCCTGTCGTGGACATATCGCCTCCGAGTCGGTAGTCCCCGTCCCAGCACCGTATCCACATTTGCCTTCGCGTCGCCTCACCCGTTGGTCGGTGAGAGGGTGCGGGACTCCGCGCGCACCGTCGGTTCGTTGGCTCGCGCCACGCGCCCTCGCGGATTCGTGCGCTGATGGCCAGAATGTGCTGATGGCCGACTTCGACGCCGTCTGGGACCGGATCCGACGATGCGCGGGCCAGACCTTCCAGACCGCGACCGGATCGCCGTTCACCTATCGGGTTCCAGGTGACTACCTCCGTGTGACGCGAGACAGTCGCGAGATCTCAGTCTCAGCCTAAAGGCCCGCGACCCGCCATCAGGTTCGGACCGACGCGTACAGGAGGCGGCGGAGCTGATCCGGCTTGGTCAACAGGTCGAGGAGATACAGGAATCCCAGGTGCGGCTAAATCGTGGGGGATCGTGCCATCGTGATGAACTAGGAGCGCGTCGGTTCTCGGTACAGCCTCGTCCTGGTTCGATCCGTGACCGTGAGTCGCGTTGCGTAGTACTCGGACGTACTCAGCGGCTGCGTGTTCGGGCGTATAACTCGCAGGAGTGCCATCCGTCAGAGTGAAGTCGATCGTCGCTGCCCCGGTCTGTCGCCGGAGGTAGAAGCCGTCCTGGAGGCGTTCCAATGCCTCGACGGCGCGCTCTGCGGCCGGTAGGAGCACCTCCTGCGCGCCGATGCTCATGTCCTTGCGTAGGCGTTCCAGTGTCTCCACCGCCACCCCGTGAGTGCAAAGTTCCACGAGTTTCCGGTTGGTGAGCCGTTCAAGAGTGTCGAGGACCGTGAACAGGAGAACGCGACGAGCATCGCCATCCCGGTCTGACTGCTGGATGACACCCACACGCCTAAAGACCTGTTCGAAGGTGAGGATCGCATGCAGGTGATAGTTCGGGGCGTAAGCGCCGTTCGAGTCCGAGAAAACTGCGGGATCTGACACCACGCTCATTGCTCTGTCGAGGCGTCGCACCCACCACGTGATTGCTTCCGTCGGAGCCTCGGGAGAAAGGTTCGGTCGCTCGACGGCCCTCAGCGAACCAGTTGAAGGCAGCAGATGTAGCGGCTCCAGCGCCTCACCCGCCACACCCGGAATCGCGGTTCCCAGCGTGTAAACAACGCCCCCGTATGCCCGTGGTGCGGAGAACGCCCACACGTAGGGGGTGAGGGCGCCTAGCAGCGGAGAAAGGTAGGCATCAATGACGGCGAATCCGTCACCAAGGCGGTCAGAAGCCGAAAATACGACCTCACCCTTCGCGCTGGCCGCCTTGATGTCTGCGAGATCGGCGCGTTGGAGCTTACCGTCACGCTCGACGCGCAAGAGAACTGCGGGGATCTTCGACCGATGCAGCAGAGCCGGGGCGCGGCAGATGAGATAGGCCGCGACGTTCGGATACAGACGCTCGTCGGTGTCCTTGAACGCGACACTCGGCGAGATCATCGACTACCACCTCGACCGTCTCGGCGGCTAGGGCTGCGTCCGCGATCATGGTCTGGAGTTGGTGCAAGGCGAGCCCAGGAGCGAGGTAGCCCGGCCGCCGTTCGCTTTATCGCAGAATGGTGTACACGTTCCAACCTGAGGTTATGTGCAACGACGTCGGCTGGATCGATTTCTCGCACCGGTTGCGTCATCTCGGTCTGGTGGAGCGGAGCGTAGTTCGCCTCACTCAGCGGCAGGCCAGCCAGCTGGCGCATCGTCACCAGCTTGGGTCGCTCCTTAGAACCTCGTTCCTTCGTCTTCACCCGGAACTCACTCGCTCCGAGCGCCGGATCAGCCAAGGCCTCGAGCTCTGCTGCGTCGATGAAGGCGTGCGCTGCGCCGCCCCAAAGCCACGTCGGCAACGTCAATTTGGTGCTGGCCGGGGGCTGGGTTGCCATGTGTAAGACCCTAGAGATGCCGCTGACATAGCGCATGTGAGTTTGCCTCACGAAGGTGAGACTGCAACTCATCCATGGGCTCTTCCGTAAGGCAGTTCCGCTGTTGTCTCGACCACGGCGCGTGAGCTTGTACGCGGCGGTTTGACACAGGACTGAAAGCATGGCCCCATCAGACTCAATCTCCAGCAAGCGGAGGGGGACTGCATGAACGAGCCGGCCGCTTGGTTCGCGAGACGTCGGGCCAAGCCTCCCGAACCTTGGCTTTCGGCGAGTGGTCATCCCGCCTTTCGAACTCAGTTTGAGGCGTGCGACCAGCTCGAAGAACTCGTGATGCGGTCGATCAGCGACCCTGCGGGCTCGTACAACAACTCGGAGAACGCGATCGTCAAGCTTGTTGTGTCCCGCGCACTCCACGCGTTCGATGCCCTTTTGTGTCTGGCAGACGCCGGATATGGCGCCCCCGCCCTTGCCGTGGCACGCACTTTGGTCGAAGAAGCCGTCGCCGCATGGTGGCTGCGCACGCTTCCGAGGGATCGGACTATCGAGCTGCTGCAGTCGCACGAGCAGAGCTACTCGCTTATGTTGCAAGGCCCTGACACGCCCAGCGTCTCGTACTTGCCGCTGCTCCGCGATCTCGCGCCAATGAGCACTGAAGACGTTGAAGCAACTCGCTCACATCTTGCCGTAGATCCCGTACTTGGTATGCGCCATTGGACGCGCAAGACAGTGCACAAGATGGCAGCTTCTGTCGCTGAGAACATGCGACCTCTCGAGCAGGAGACCCTCACCGCGCTCATCGGAAAGCCGCTCCTGATAGCCAACCTGATGACACATAACAGTCCGCTTTCGATGGCAACCAGGCTGGTGCCGGTTGATGGAGGGCGGCCCTTCCTTGGACGTCAGACAAGTCGTCGACCCTCGACCGCGCTGATCCACGAGGCCTTGGCAGTTGGGTACGAGTCGTTGGCGCTCATCGCTTGGCTGGTTCGGGATGAAGCGGACACTAGGGACGCGGATGACCTGGTGCGCCAAGGGAGGTACGAGTTCGTGGTCCTCCAATCGGGCAACGAACCCGGCCGAAACGAGCCCTGCCCGTGCGGCAGCTCTATGAAGTACAAGCGGTGCCATGGCGCTCCGGGCAAGCGAGAAGCCAGACCCGCAAGGCGAGGTTTCGGCTGGAAGCCTTAGCGGCGATATGACGCCGGCCGCGTTGAATGGGTAATCGCTGACAGCTTGTGGCCGCGGCGCCCGTTGCTCACTGATTCCCGGCGATCCGATCTGTCCCAACTTCGAAACAAGCGCACCGAAGGTCCCCCTGCCAGCAATGTGGAGGGCAGGATGCGGCAATGGGCGAATACTTCCTATCGCATGCGGGCGCGGACAAGCCGACCGTCCGGAACCTTGGCGTCCAACTACAGTTGGTAGGCGCAGATCTCTTCTTCGACGAGTGGAGCATCAACTTTGGTGAGTCGATCACAGGTGCCATCGAGGCCGCGATCGGGACCTTCGATGTCTTTGTCCTTGTCTGGTCGGCAGACGCCGAGATGTCATTGTGGACGCGTCGCGAGTACCGCAGTGCTATCAAGAAGGTCATTGAAGATCCTGATCGCCGCTTCATTCTCCTGAAGCTGGATGAGACACCTGTCCCTGACTTGGTCTCAGACCTCAAGTACTTGGACTTCAGCGATCAGGACGTCGGCGCTGCGGTGGATGGCATCATGGGCCTGAAGGGACCGGCGGAGCGGGTTAAGGCCATCCAAGGGTTCTTGGAGGAAAGCGGGATCGAGGTCGAGTACATACCTGGCTACGGACCTATCGTCGGCTGCCCCCGTTGCGGTGCAGGCTTCGACCAAATCGAGGGCTGGTCCCAGGTCGACTACGAGCGGGACGACACGTACGCCGGTGCTCGCTGTAAGCGATGTAGATGGAATGCCGGCGGCGAGATCTGAGACCTGACACCTCTCAGCGCGTCGGGCTCCGCGTCTCCTCGATCGGCGGACGGAGGCAATCGCTGAATCGAGCAGTCGCGGCGAAAGGGTGCACGCAATCGGGCGGGTCAGTGCTTGCGACGTGTGTCGGCTTCGGATGGGTAGCTTCGACTGCGCGCGCCTAGGCGCTGTCCGTTGCCGTCGGCGGGTTTCGCGTGCGCCAACGCTCATCGTCGAGCCGTCATGGGTGCCGGCGCGACGAGGTGCACGTATTAGCTCCCGAACCACGTTCTCAATCCGAATCGAGGCTACCGTGCACCTGCGGAGGGTCACTGTCGACGGATTCCGGGCCGCGGCTAACGCTCCGCTGACCGTCGAGTTCCCAGGGCGGTTCAGCCTCTTGGTGGGGGCGAATGGCGCTGGCAAGACAACCATCAACGACGCGATCTACTGGGCACATCGCGAGCGTTTTCCGCGTCTGCAACCACCGGATGCTGCAGTGCTGGGTCCGGCGCCGCGCAGGGTCTTCATCGAGTACCAGCTGGAGACCGATATGGCTCACGAGGGTGCTCTCGGTACCTTCCTGACGTCGATCGGCGGCGGTGCCCCCGTGTGGACACGCACGCTTGAGCGCTCGCTCGGCAGGGTCCGCGCGACGGAGATCGACTCGATGGTCGAGGGCCACGAGCTGACCAGGTTGGTGTTCTTGCCGGCACTACGCAATCCGGTGGATGAGCTGTCACGCCGGGAAGCGAACGTCCTCGTGGAACTGCTCCGCGCCGAGCAGAAACGCAACCCCTCGGCAGGAACCCTGCAGGGCGTCCGGGCAATGGCCCAGGACCTGCTGGGCACCTTGACCGCGGTGAACCTGGTCAAGGAGGTTCAGGGGCGCATCGCAGACAATCTCAGGACACTGACTGCCGGCGTGCAGGAACATCATGCGTTCATCGGGACCCAGCGTGTCGATGACCAGTACCTCGCCCGGGTCCTCGAGCTCCTGCTCGCAACCACCGCCAGCATGACTGACGCTCGGCGACTGGAAGCATCGAGCCTGGGCTACGTGAATCTGCTGCACATCGCGGTCACGCTCGCCGGGGTCCCAGACCCTGCCCTGGCTCCGGCGCCCACGCCACCCGTACCCGCGGCACCTGCAACACCAGGGACCGGGCCCCCTCCGCTTGGCCAAGTTCCGCAGCCCGACCTCGTGCCAGACAGTCCGGAGGAGGCGCAGGCGCGGCTCGACGAGGCCGAAGCGGCGGCGGCCGAGGAACAGGACTCCTTTTACCCCTCCCTGTTCCACGCCACTGTTCTCATCGAGGAGCCGGAGGCGCATCTTCATCCGCAGCTTCAGCACGGCCTCACTCGTTACCTTCGATCGACCGTCGCCGAACGTCCGGATCTGCAGGTCATCGTGTCGACCCACGCCGGTGACATTGTCGCGGCTGCCAAGCCAAACGAGATGGTCGTCGTGCGACGCGATGCCACGGACGGTGTTGTCGCTCGACTCATCGCGAACATCCCTTGGGACGTCGACCTCGGCAAGAAGGTTCGCCGGATGGCGGAGCTGCACATGGACGCGAGCCGGTCAGGAGCGCTGTTTGCTGAGCGGCTGGTACTGGTGGAGGGCATCACTGAAGCCGCGTTGCTCCGGGCGTTCGGGCGGGCATGGGCCACGGGGGACCGCGCAAAGCTGGCGTTCATCGACGCCTTGGCGGTAGTGCCTATCGGGAACCGGATCGGCGAGTGGCCTGTTCATCTGCTGGCTGAGCCCGGGTTCGAGCTGGTTGCACAAGTGGCGGTCTTATCAGACACGGACCACCGGCCCGAGAACCCGGGTGACCCGATGCCCGGACCAACGCCGCCGGCATGGCAGCAAACCTTCGACGCCTCTGAACATGTGGAGTGGTTCTGGTCCAAGCCGACTTTGGAACCGACCCTGGTCGCCGGCAACGAGACGCTCGTGACCGAGGCCTTGAAGCGTATCGGCAAGGACCTCGAGGAAACCCCGTCGCTGGAGAACGTCGACGCATTCTTCGCGAACAAGTCGAATCGAAAGTTCAAGGGAGAGTTCGCCTTCGAGCTGGCCGCCTTGGCGGACGAGAACCTGGCCGACCTCGTCGTTCCAGACCAGCTGCGTGAGCTGTTCGACTGGCTGTGGGAAGGGCACGCCCCGGTGCCGGAGACGCCACCGGTGGACCCAGCGGCGCCGGTCGCCGAGCCGATCGTGGCCGACGACGCAGCCGACCAGCCCAAGGTTGACCGCGGAGACGCCGGTGGCGGCGAGAGCTGATGGCGGTTCGGCTCACTGACGAGCAAGCGCTCGCGGCAGCTTCGGACGCGAGGCTGGTCAACATCATCTCGGGACCCGGGTCCGGAAAGACAACTGTGTCAGCGGCGCGGTTCGGATACCTGCATCATCGAGACCCCGACGGTCGCCGCGGGATTCTTGGCCTCAGCTTCACTCGCTCGGCCGTGGGCGAGCTGCGATCTCGCATCACCGCTCGTTGGGGACACCACGCGGCGGAGTTGCCCAACCTCGTGACGACCTTCGATGACTTTCATGTTCGGGTTCTGCATCACCTGATCGACCTGGGGCTCGCCACCTGGCCAGGCGGCCACCGGCGGCTCGAGGTTATCGACGACTTTAGGGGGATCCACAGCGACTACAGATGGCTCATTACAGGCAGCTACAGGCGGTACGCCGGCTGCGGGGCTGACGGCGCCATCACTAGCCAATCTGAACGCCTTTCCAAGCCGAAGTTCGGATTCGGCAGAAAGGACCCCCACCTCACCGTCCTCAGCGACGGGATCTCCAGCCACGAAGACGTACGCCGCGCCCTCCGGACGGTGTTGAAGAACGTGCCCGATGCCCGGGACGGGGTCGTCGCCTGGCTCGCCGCCAACTTCCGGCATGTGGTGGTCGACGAGATCTACGACGCCGACGAGCTCGACATCTTCATGTGCATGTGCGTTTCCGACACCTCTACCGCAACCCTCACCTTGGTCGGCGACCCGTGGCAGGCGCTGTACGACTGGCGCGGCGCAAGTCCGGAGAAGGTGGGGAAGTACCTGCTAGACAACTACCCGTTCACCCCATACGAACAGTCGCAGTCCTTCCGGTTCGCCACCGATCAGACTATCGAGCTCGCGCGAGCTCTGCGAGCGGGAGAGGGCGTCGAGCTGCCGCCGGTGGCCAGCATGGCGATCGACGTCGCGCTGGGGAGGAACTGGACAACGTTGTGGACGGTTGGCGACAACGTGCTCCCACTGGCCTTCCGCGCCGTGGGCAACCGCATCGACGCGGCCCTGAACCTGCTCCTTGACGAGGTAACTCGCACGAAGGTCGGTCGAAAGTCTTTCGGTAGGCAGTCCGCACTTGTGCATCTTGGGCTGCCGGAGGAAGGCATCGAGGAGGTCTTGCTCGAGCACTTCCGTCCCATACTCACCAGGCTCGTCGCGGGCCTGCCCGCTGTCGATGCACTTGAGCTGGTGCGAGATGCCGCAGAGGCCGTGAGCCCGAAGTCCCGTCCGAACAGACTTCAGGCCAGCGCTGAGGCGCAACGAATACAAGAGGTCGAGCGCTTGCGGCTGAGGCTCACACGCGCCGATCTCATTCCTGGGCTCACCGTGCACCAGGCCAAGGGGTGTGAGTGGCCCCGGGTGGGGGTGGCTCTGACCGCCGCTCATGAGTCGGCACTCGTCACAGGGCTGACGAACGCGCAGGAAGAGCATTGCGTGGTCTACGTGGCGCTGACCCGGGCCAAGTACTTCTGCGGCAGCTTGGCGCACGAGGACGAGCTCGGCTTCGGTGGCGACGACTAAGCGTTATCCCACTTCCCATGGTTGCGATCGTGACCCAGTGGCCCGAACTTCTGGGCAGGGATGACCGGTGAGGCCGGCCCGGTTGCCAGTGAACTGGGCGCGACAGGTAGCGAACGACACGCTAGGTGACGGAAATCCGAGTTCGAACTAAAGTTTCGGCTAACGTTCTCCTCGTTCAAGTATTTCGATGAGGGGACCAGCGTGACCGAGGCATCAGACCATAAGTCTTTTCTGGAGCGCACGTTCGGCGACGTGGCCAATGAGATATCTGCCGCGTTCGTCGCGGGCGGACTCCGCTCGCACGAGCGCGCGCAAGCTGCGCAGGACGCCTCAGAGCTCCTCTCGAACCAGCCGTACGGCAGCACCTACTGGCTTGCGCTGCACGAGGAGGTTGTTGGCCGTCTTCTCGCGATCTTGCCTGGTTCGCACGTGTTCCCGCCCAAGGGTGCGCAGTTCCAGCTAGTCGTCTGGGAGGGCCGCATCATTCTGCCGGTCAAGCTCATCGACGTCGGTAAGCGCGGCGGTCGCCCGCGCATCCGGACTTCGCGGCTTCGGTCGAACCTGACGAGTGTGAACCTGCCCGAGGCCCCTGCCCCGACGCTGTTCGACGACGAGAGCGACACCCTCGAGGCGTTCGAGGAGGCCATGCTCGAGGTCGTCATCCAAGCGATGGCATCGATCGACAACCTTGCGTCGTCAGTCATCCTCGCGGCGTACGGCTGCACTCCGAAAGCCGGCCTGCAGCTGGTCGAGGTCGGTATCGCAACCCTCGACGAGGACGGATACATCGACTTCACTGACAGCGAGCGACTCTCGATTATCGCTCCGCCGGTCGAGGGCGCCAACCTGACTGAAGCTGCCGGCGAAACCTGGACCAACACTGCAAAGCCGGAGCCGTTCCTCGAAGTCGTCCGGGATGACGTGGAGGCGACCGGCACGGACGAGACCGATCCGTACGACGGCGCACCAGGCTCGGTGTAGTAGATGGAATCAAGCAGGTCGTTTGAACCAGACCGGCTGCGGCAGGCCCGTCAACTCGCGCTGTTGACCAAGACCGAGGTCGCGGAGTCGACCGGTATCTCTGCCGCCGCTGTCGGGCAGTACGAGGCCGGCATAACTACCCCGCGGGAAGCCACGGTCGCGAAGCTGGCAGAGACGCTAGACGTTCCGGTGGCCTTCTTCGCTCCTGGCCGGCCGCTGCAACGCCTCGACACCAGTGAGACTCACTTCGAGAGCCTCCGCGCGACTACTGGCAAACAGCGTCAACGTGCCACATCGTTCGCTGAGCAGGTCTGGGAACTTTCGTTCGCACTTGAGAAGCACGTTCGGTTCCCACCCATAAACCTGCCCGATCTCCGCTCCGAGGACGAACGGCAGTACACGCCACAGCAAGCAGCTCAGGAAGTGCGGAAGCTCTGGAAGCTGGGAAGTGAACCGATTGGGCACGTCGTCGCGCAGATGGAAACGCACGGCATCATCTGCTGCATGGCTCCGCCATCTGCCAAAGAGGCGAAGGCACGCATCGATGCTTACTCGACGCTGACGTTCCGGCGCCCACTCGTTGTCCTGACCGCTGATCGGGCTGACGACGTGCTGCGTCATCGCTTCAGCGCAGCACACGAGTTGGGGCATCTGGTACTGCACAAGGGCGCGGCGTCTGGAGAGACGTGGCTGGAGCGGGAGGCAGACGCGTTTGCCGCGGAGTTCCTGACACCGCGTGCTGTCCTGCTTGAAGAGCTGCCGGGTCGACTGGACTTCGCCAAGCTGTACCGCATCAGCGAACGCTGGGGTGTGGAGGTGCGCAGCCTCATCTACCGCAGCCAAGAGCTCGGGTTGATTTCCGAGAGCACGGCACGACGTGCCTACATCCGCCTTGCTCAACAACCCCAAGAGCGGCGTTCAGTTCGTCAGTACGACGGAGAGGTGCCCTCGATGCTGAGTGCTGCGTTCGACCTGGCCGCCGACCGCGGCGTTACTGTCGCCTCTTTGGCGGAGCAGTTGCGGTGGAAGCCGCGTCGAGTACGCGAACTGCTCGGCCAAGTCGTGGACACGCGCCCCGCGCTGCGATTGGTGCCTTGAAGGCACGTGATCGATCCTCTTATGTCATGGCCATCGGACCAACCTGCCGGCGGTGCATCCTTTTGGTTGTTGCGAACCACCTTTTGCGACTGCCCGCTCGCAGATCGGGCCGTCTCGATGGGCGGAGAGGACGCGCCTTCACGGTTGGCGGGACTAGTCCTCAGCGCCGTACCTCCGCCACCTCATCGAGCCGACCCAGCTTGAGCGGGTTGCGGATGGCGAGGATGCGGGTGATGCGGCCGTCCTCGACGGTGAAGGTCATGGCGGTCTCGAGCTCGCCGGCGGGGTCGAGGCGGGCGGCGAGGGAGCCGTTGAGCAGGAGGGTGACGACCTGGATGTCGGGGGCGGCCTCGGCGAGGCGGGAGAGGGCGTTGGCGACGCGGTGGGCACCGCTGATCGGCCGCGGGAGGGCCGGGGCCAGTCCGCCGCCGTCCCCGACCACGACGACGTCGGGGGCGAGGACGTCGAGGAGGCCGGGCAGGTCGCCGGTGAGGAGGGCGGCGAGGAACCGTTCGACGACCTGCTCCTGCTCGGCCCGGCTCACCGTCGTACGCGGCCGTCGCGCGGCGACGTGCTGACGCGCCCGGCGGGCGATCTGGCGTACGGCGGCCGGTGACTTGTCGAGGGCGATCGCGATCTCGTCGTGGGGTACGTCGAAGACCTCGCGCAGCACGAAGACCGCCCGCTCGGTCGGCAGCAACGTCTCCAGCACGGCGAGCATCGCGATCGACAGGCTCTCGGCGAGCTCGACGTCGTCGGCCACGTCGGGGCTGGTCAGCAGCGGCTCGGGCAGCCACTCCCCGACGTACTCCTCCCGCTGCCGCGCCAACGTCCGCATCCGGTTCAGCGCCTGCCGGGTGACGACGCGGACCAGGTAGGCGCGCGGGTCGCGCACCTCGGCCCGCGCCGCCTCGCCGATGCCGTCCCACCGCAGCCACGCGTCCTGGACGACGTCCTCCGCGTCGGCCGCGGAGCCGGTCATCTCGTAGGCGATCGTGAACAGCAGGCTGCGGTGCGCCACGAACGGGTCGTCGTCCACGGCTCTAGGACACCACGGCCGGCCGGGCGAGCGGCTCGAGCCCACAGGCCTCGGCGAACTCCTCCGACCGGATGCCGAGCGCGATGTTGGTGCGGGCGGCCAGGTTCATGAAGCCGATCCGCGCGGTCAGCTCCAGCACCGCCGGCGCACCCAGGTCGTCGAGCAGCGCCGCCACCATCTCGTCGGTCGCGGCCGGCGGCGTCTGGCTGACCGCCTCGGCGTACTCCATCGCCCGCCGCTCCACCGCCGTGAAGACCTCCGACTCCCGCCAGCGCGGGACCTCGCGCGCCTTGCGCTCGTCGAGACCCCGGTGGTGGGTCATGAAGTAGTTGAGGTCCAGGCAGGCGCTGCAGCCGATGTAGGCGGCGGTGGCCATGACGGTGTACGCCGCGAGGTTCGGCTCGACCTTGTCCCACTTCTCCGTCTTGCGGCCGATCTTCATCATGTCCTTGAAGACCTGCGGGTGGTGCCACATGACGCCCGGCCGAGTTGGGCACCTTGCCGAGCATCTTGCGCATCGCGAACTTCAGCACTCCCCCGTAGACGCCGGTGATCTCGGTCGCGGGGATGCGTGCGATCTCTGCCATCTCTCCTCCTTGTGTTGGTGTCCATGAAGACACCGGCGGGCGGCGAAATGTGACAGGTCCTGAGACCTGCGGAAGCATCGCTCCAACGACAAGCCCGCAACTGGAGGGGAGCAAGCTGTGACGACGAAGAGTGACTTCACCGAGGACGAGTGGTCCCGGATCACGCGAGCGCCGTTCGTGGCCGGGATGGCGATCTCGCTCGCCGATCCCGGCGGTCCGATCGAGGCCACGAAGGAAACCATCGCGACGCTCAAGAGCGCCACGAACCCACCGAGCCGCGAGCAACTCCTGGCCGAGGTGGCTCTCGAGATCCAGGCAATGACGCAGCAGAAGCGGAGCCCGCTGAGCGGGTACAGACCTTCGGCGGACGGGCCTCCCGCGGGAGAGCAGGTCCTCGAGGAACTGCGTGCGGCGTATGCGTTGGTTGCCGCCAAGGCCGAACCCGAGGAAGCAGCTGCGTTCGGGCGGTGGCTGGTCACCGCTGCTCAGGCAGCTGCCGACGCCGCCAAGGAGGGCGGCTTCATGGGGTTCGGCGCACAGCAGGTCAGCGACCGCGAGGAGGCCATGCTGGACCAGGTCCGCGCGGCCGTTTCCGGATGACACCAGGCCTGGTCACATGTGACCTGCCTGCGGCGTACGCGCGCCACTTGTCGTCCACAGTTCGCCCACTCTGACCCTGTCCACAGGACCCGGATCGGTGTCAGTGGTGGGTGGTTGAGTGAGGCCATGACAGCGCAGTACGACGACTCGATGCACCCGGTGGCGGCCGCCGTCGACGTGGTGCGCGGGGAGTTGGCTGCGGTCTCTCAGACGCCGGTGTGGTCGATGAGCACGGCCGAGACCGAGAGGGCGCTGGTCGACGTCACCCGGCTCGCCTCGCAGGTCGCGCAGCTGCAGCTGAAGCTGCTGTCGCCATGCGGAGCGGGTCGAGGTGGGTACGTCGGTGGGGGCGACGTCGGCGGCGAACTGGCTGGCCCACACCACGCGTACGACGCGGCCGGCGGTCCATCGTGCGGCTCGGCTGGCTACTCGGCTGGAGGCCGCGCACGCGGCCGTCGACGAGGCGCTGGCCGCGGCGGAGATCAACCTCGAGCAGGCGCACGTGATCGTCGACGCCGTCGACGCCCTGCCCGCCGACCTGGTCGACGCCGACACGGTCGAGAAGGCGGAGGCGTTCCTGCTCCGCGAGGCCCGTGACCACGATGCGAAGGCGCTGCGGATCATGGGACGCCGGCTGCTCGAGGTGGCCGCCCCCGAGAAGGCTGATGCCGAGGAGGCCCGTCGGCTCGAGGACGAGGAAGCCGCCGCCCGGGCGGCGGCCTCGTTCACCATGTCCGACGACGGCCACGGCAAGTGCCACGGCCGGTTCACCATCTCCTCGCTGCACGGGTCGATGCTCCGCAAGGCGCTCCTGGCGATCGCGGCCCCGGCCCGTCACCCCGACCGCCCCGCCGACCTGCTGACCAAGCACAAGCTCGGGCTCGCGTTCATGGAGTACATCGAGACCCGCCCCGAAGTCACCGTGCCGACCGCCGGAGGGTGTGCCGCCACGGTGGTGGTGACCATGGACCTCGAGACCCTGATGGGTGGGCTGAAGGCCGCCGGCTTGTGTGACGGCACCCGCATCAGCGCCGGCGAGGCGCGGCGGATGGCCTGCCTGGCCGGGGTCATCCCGGTCGTGCTCGGCGGGAAGTCCGAACCCCTCGACGTCGGCCGCAAGCGCCGCTTCCACACCAAGGCCCAGCGGATCGCGATGGGCGTCCGCGACGGCGGCTGCACCGCCGACGGCTGCGACCGGCCCCCGTCGATGTGCCACGCCCATCACGACGAACCCTGGAGCCGGGACGGCAACACCGACGTCAAGACCGGCCGCCTGCTCTGCCAACGCCACCACACCCTCGCCCACGACCGCCGCTACCAGCTCAAAGCCGGTCCCAACGGGAAGGTCAGCTTCAGCCGGCGGACGTGAGGGGGAACCGTGCCGCAAGCGCCGCCTGGATCTCGACATGAAGGTTCAGGAAGGCCCGCTCGTCGAGCCGGCGCTGCCGGAGCCAGGTAGTCACCTCGTGGTGTCCCTTGCTCGCGTTGCATGACCCGCACGCGGGCACGACGTTGGCGAGCGTGTACCGGCCACCCCGCGCAATGGGCAGCACGCAGTCCCGCTGAAGGGGCACCTCCGTCGCCCGGCAGTAGGCGCACCCACCCCACGCCAGGGTCAGGGCTTCCCACTCCGAGGGCGCCAAGTCGTTGACGACGCGCGCGACCCGGCGTCTGCGTCGGCGAGCGACGCGTGCCCGGCGGGTGTTCCTGACTGCCACGGCGCGATCGTAGGGGCCACCTCGTCCCATCTGTCGGACCTTGGTCGCGGGTCAGTCCTCGAAGCCCGACGTCCCACCACTCCAGCACCCGCGCGCGCGGCAGGTGTTCCAGCGGCTGGCGCCGGAGGGCTCGAGCTGGAACCACTGCCGGCCGGGGTACTGCGCGTAGGTCGGCCAGCGGCCGTCCTTCGGCCGCGCACCGACGACGCACGTCGACCGCGTCGCTGAGCTCTTCGTCGCGCGGCGCGCCGACCGCGGCGAAGTGCTCCAGCCCGCGGAGCACGTCGAAGTGCCACTCGGGGAAGGCGGGAACCGGGTGCTGCCGCGGACGGCGACCTCCCGGTCGGTGGGACTGGTAGAGCCGGTGGCGGAGGAAGAACTCGCGGCCGCGGCGCTGCGGGCGTCCGTGTCCTGGCGTGCCGCCCGCGCTGCGGCGTACTCGTGCGAGCGCCTCCAGCGCCTGGATGCTGGTGTGGAACGAGCTGTGCTTGTCCTTCTCCGTCCTCGTGTGCGCAGTTCCACCCGCCGTCCGCCAGCTGCTGGTCGACAGGTGGGCGACGGCGTCCTCGAGCCGCGGCGCGTCGTACCCGAAGTAGCAGGTCAGCCGCACCAGCATGCTCTCGATGCAGGTCTCGGGCACCCGCCACCGCGACTGCCACTCCCAGAGCCGCTCGCAGCCCCGCAGCGCCGCCGGGTGACCGGCCGAGACCGAGCCACATCAGGTGCAGCAGGGTGTAGGTCGTCGACGTCCACTTCGGGGAGTAGATGCCGTCGCCCCAGTTGCCTCGTCAGTCCTCGAACGCCGAGCAGGCGGGGCGCCCCACCCGTCGCGCCTCGTGACCCGCGCCCGCTCCGCCGGGTCCTCCTGCGCCCGCCACCGGACCGCCGGATCGCCCTCCGGCAACCACTGCGCGCGACGTCAGGTCTCGTCGTTCAGCCGCAGCGTCTGCAGCCGGCGGCCGGCGTACGCCGTGGCGCCCACGGTCACGATGAGCGAGCAGCACCAGGCCGGTGGTGAAGGAGACGGCCGCCTCGACGCCGAGGAGCGACGGCGCGGTCGCCGAGGATCTGGACGACGACCGACGACGCCCACTGCTGGACGCGACAGCGTCTGCGCGCCGGGGGCGAGGCCGCCGATCAGCGTCTCCCAGATCAGGGCGTAGATCAGGCCGACGACGACGGCGTTGCGGGTGATGACGGCCAGGCAGAGGAAGAGGGCGGCGTAGGCGAGGCCGGCCGCGAACGCGCCGACGGCGTAGGCCACCGTCACGCCGCCGAGCGAGCCGGTGAGGATCAGGCCGGCGACGAAGACCGGGATCACGCCGAAGGCGAGCAGGACGCCGATCGCGACGGCGAGCTTGGTGACGATGATCGAGTAGCGGTTGAGGGGCTTGGCGAGCAGGTAGACGATCGAGCCCTCGTCGATCTCGGGGCCGATCGAGCCGGTGCCGGCGATCAGGCCGAGCAGCGGCATCATCACCGCGATGCCGAACGCGCCGAGCAGGCTGGTGGCGAGGCCGCTGTCGAGCGCCTCGTTGAGCCCGTCGTCGAAGCCGGCGAGGACCCGCGCCAGGGCGCAGAGCGCGAGCAGGGCCAGCGGCAGCAGCATCAGGAGCACCGTGCGCCGGCGGCCGAGCAGGCTGCGGGCGGTGAGCTGGGCGACGGTGGCGTTCATCAGCAGGTCACTCATCGGGCCACCAGGTAGGAGAAGACGCGACTCGAGCGACTCGTCGGCCGGGCGGACCTCGAGCAGCCGGATGCCGTGGCGGGAGGCGAGCTGCGGCAGGGCGTGGGTGAACGCCGAGAAGTCGGTCGCCTGCACGTGGACGGCGGTGGTGCCGTCGGACCCGGCGACCAGCTCGACCCCCGACGTGCTCGCCGTCCGCGATCACCGCCGACGCGAGCGCGCGGTCGTCGTAGGAGCGGATCGTGTACTGGTGCGGCCGCTGCGTCATCAGCCGCCGGATCTCGCGGAAGTCGCCGGACGCCGCGTGCCGGCCGGCGACCATGACCTCGATCCGGCCGGCGATCTGCTCGACCTCCTCGAGGATGTGGGAGCTGAAGAGGATCGTCCGGCCCTCGTCGCCGAGCCGGTGGAGCAGGTCCATCAGGTGCAGCCGCTGCCGCGGGTCCATGCCGTTGAACGGCTCGTCGAGCAGCAGCACGGTCGGGGTCGTGGACGAGCGCGGTCGCCATCTTGATCCGCTGCTTCATGCCCTTGGAGTAGCTGCGGATGTCGCGCTCCTGCGCGTCGGCCATCTCGACGGTCGCGATCGCCCGCTTCGCCGCCGCCTCCGGGTCGGCGAGCTTGTGCAGCCGCGCGTTGGCGAGCACGAAGCTCCAGCCGGTGACGGCGTCGTACATCTCCTCGCGCTCGGGCACGAGGCCGATCTCGCGGTAGATCTCGGGGTCGCGGTGACAGCGGCCGGCCGTCGAGCGTCACGGTGCCCGCCGACGGCGCCAGGAAGCCGGCCATCATGTTGATCAGCGTCGACTTGCCGGCGCCGTTGGGCCCGAGCAGCCCGGTGACGCCGGGGCCGAGCCGCATCGTGACGTCGTTGACCGCGACCACGTTGCCGTACCAGCGCGAGACCTGCTCGAGCTCGATGATGCTCATGCCAACCGCCAGCCGCCTTCCGGTAGCGGGCCAGCAGGCGCGGCGTAGCAGCCGACGACGAGCAGCACGACGACCAGGCAGAACACCGCGGACGCCACCGCGCCGTCGGGCGCGGTGGCCATGATCGGACTCGGCGCCGAAGCGGTCCGGCCATGACCCCGTCGACCATCGTGAACGGCGAGATCAGCCCGGCGTAGCCGGCGAACGTGTCGTTGCCGAACTCCTCGGCCAGCGCCCGCACGGTCACCTGGATCCCGGAGAGCACCAGCAGTACGCCGACCATCGCGGCGACCCCGAGCCCGCGGCGCGGCGTCATCGCGGCGATCAGCAGCCCGATCCCGGCCAGCAGCACGGCGCAGCACCGCCGCGCCGATCGAGCCGCGCAGGAAGTCGGGCACCTGGTCGTCGAGCGGCAGCTCCGCGAGCAGCGCGCCGGCGAACAGCAGCGTGATCGGCAGCGCCATCAGGATGAACAGCGCGGTCGCCATCCCGGCGTACTTGGCCTGGACGTACTGCTGCGCGGCTGAGCGGCCGCGAGAAGTAGAGCGGCGCGACCCGGAACCGCAGGTCGCGCGACATCGCCGCCGGCGCCTGCGAGCCGACGAAGATCGTGACCACGACCTGGAAGGCGAAGAAGTACTCGGTGTAGCCGAGCGGCAGCGCCGGCAGCCCGAAGTAGCCGGTCACGATGCCCATCGTGATCGCCGGCAGCACCATCACCGCCAGCAGCAGGAACGGCATCACCTTCGACCGCGCCGAGCGGCCGAGGCCGAACGCGCCGCGCAGGGTGTCGACGTACAGCGAGCGCCGGATGTACGCCGCCCCGAGCCGCGGCCCGTCGTAGTGGCGGTAGCCGATGTCGTGGATCGCGCCGGTCGGCTCAGGCATGCGTGGGCTCCGCCGTGAAGATCTCCGTCATCCGGTGCCGCTGCCGCTCCATGCGCACCAGCCCGAGGCCGAGCTCGGCGACCGCGTCCCGGACCACGTCGTACGCCGCGCTCGTCGGCGACGTCGACCTGCAGCAGCCGACCGTCGACCCGGACGGCCAGCCCGGCGGCGGTCGAGCCGTGCGAGCAGCGCGGCGTGGTCGCCGTCGACCTCGACCGCGACCACGGCGGTCTCGCGCGGTGACCGACGCGGTCGTGGAGTGCCGCAGCAGCCGGCCGCCGTCGATCACGACGATGCCGTCGCAGACCCGCTCGAGCTCGCCGAGCAGGTGGGAGGTGACGATCACCGAGATGCCGAACTCGCGGCCGATCCGCCGGATCAGCGCCGAGCATGTCGTCGCGGCCGGCCGGGTCGAGGCCGTTGGTCGGCTCGTCGAGCAGCACCAGGCTCGGGTCGTGCACCAGCGCCTGGGCGAGCTTGACCCGCTGCCTCATGCCGGTGGAGTAGCCGCCCATCGGCCGGTAGCGCTCCTCGTAGAGCCCGACGTGGCGCAGCGTGTCGGCGGTCCGCTCGCGGGCGGCGGTCGTCGGCAGCCCCGACATCCGGCCCATGTGGACGCACGAACTCGGTGGCCGACACGTCGGGCGGCAGGCAGTCGTGCTCGGGCATGTAGCCGACCCGCTCCCGGATCGCCGGGCCGTCGGTGCGCGACGTCGAGGCCGAGCACGCCGCGCCGTACCCTCGCGTCGCCGGCAGCAGCCCGAGCAGGATCTTGAGCAGCGTCGACTTGCCGGCGCCGTTGGCGCCGACCAGCCCGGTGACGCCGGGCTCCACGTCGATGCGTCAGCGGCTCGAGCGCGGTCACCGCGCCGAACCGCTTGGTCAGGTCCGTTCGGTCCGTGATCATTCGTCCACCCACTCGAGCAGGTCGCCGGGCTGGCACTCCAGCACCCGGCACATCGCCTCCAGCGTGCTGAACCGGACCGCCTTCGCGCGGCCGTTCTTCAGGACGGCGACGTTGGCCGGGGTCAGCCCGACCTGCTCGGCGAAGTCCCCCACGCTCATCTTGCGCCGCGCGAGCTCGACGTCGATCCGGACGACGATGGGCATCAGATCACGCGCGTCCATGTCGGTGTGCAGCGTGGTGGCCTGCCGCAGCAGCGCGCGCATCACGAGCATCAGCAGCCCGACGACCGTGACCGCCAGGCCGCATGATGCCGACCGCCAGCGGGGTGCCGGGGTCGTCGGACGGTCGCCAAGACAAGACCGAGCCCAGCCACACCAGCCACGCCACGCGCGATGGCGCCGATGATCAGGTCGACCCAGCGGAAGGCGGCGTCGGTGAAGATCCGGTCGGTCCGCGACCATCCCGAGCAGCTGCCAGGTCGCAGACGATCACCACCTGGCACGCACAGCAGCATCGACCTCGAGCACGACGAGCAGAACCAGCGCTCGGTGGCGAAGTCCGGGCTCTGCTCGGCCTGGTAGGCGAGCGTCCCGGGCACGCTCATCACCTGCAGCAGCCAGCATGGCGAGGAACGCGAGCACCAGCAGCGCGCGCAGCGCGGTCACCACGCGTTCGGTCGTCAGCATGCGTCGACTATCGAGTCTTATCTATCGATTGTCAATCGAATCTGATCGATTCTTCGTTCGTGTTGTCGGACGCGATCGTCCGGAACCCGTCGTACGTGACGGCATGGACGTCACGCCGAAGCTCGACCTGGTCATCCTCGACTGCCCCGACGCGCTCGTCCTCGGCACCGTTCTACGCCGACGTGCTCGGCTGGAAGCGTCGAGGACGGCGCCGACGCGCGCTGGTGCACCCTCGAGCCGCCCGGCGGCGGCATCACCCCCGACAACCCCGACGGGCGCACGACGCTCGCCTTCCAGCGGATCGACGACTGGGTCGAGCCGACCTGGCCCGGCGGCGCCCACCCCCAGCAGTTCCACCTCGACCTCGCCACCCCCGACATGGACGCGACCGAGGCAGCCGTGCTCGCCGCCGGTGCCCGCAAGCACGACCACCAGCCGTCGACAGACGACGGCTTCCGGGTCTTCCTCGACCCCGCCGGCCACCCGTTCTGCCTGATCCGCGGCGTGACGACGCCTACGCTGGCGACATGGCCGAGGAGGTACCGACGCTCTTCGAGTGGGCGGGCGGTGAGGACGCCTTCCGCCGACTGATCGATGCGTTCTACGACCGGGTCGAGCGCGACGATCTCCTCTCGCCGCTCTTTCCGGGCGGCGTCGGTGCAGATCGCCGCGCCACGTCACGGCTTGGTGGGTCGAGGTCTTCGGTGGCCCAGCCACCTACACCGACAGGCTCGGTGGCTACGAGAGGATGCTCGCCCACCACCGCGGGCTGCAGATCTCGCGGGAGCAGCGGTTCCGGTTCGCCTCGCTGATGAGCCTGGCCGCCGACGACGCCGAGCTGCCTGACGATCCCGAGTTCAGGGCAGCCTTCGTCGGATACGTCGAGTGGGGTACCCGACTGGCCGTCAACAACTCCCACGACGGCAACGAGATCGTCGAGCACGCACCCCTGCCGCGCTCGGGTTGGGGCGTCGCCCCGCCTACCGGCCGTGAGTCCGGACCGTCTCAGCGGACGCGGAAGGTGACCCAGGTCGACTTGAGGCCGAGGGTGGAGCGCAGGGTGTCGCCGGAGACGGTGACGGTGGAGTTCGGAGCCGACCAGCCGGAGGGTGCGCGACGCGGCCGCCCCAGTCGCCGTTGCCGTCGCGGGAGGGGACGACGATCCGCTGCAGGTTGCCGAGGGCCGGCCAGGCGGACTCGAAGCGGGCGTCGGTGACCTTGACCGACCAGTCGTGGTTGGGGTTGCCGGACCAGCCGTCGTACGGGTCCTCCTTGGCGGGGAGGTAGGGCACGGAGCCGGCGGCGGTCCAGCCGCCGCTGCGACGACCCGAACTGCGTGAAGGCCGGCTCGCCGTCGTACCGCAGGATCCGGCGACGGGTGGCGGCGATCGCGTCGTCGGAGGCGGAGTGCTCGGCGTCGACGCCGCCGTAGACCTGGCACGACCAGGTGTCGCAGAGGTCGAAGATCGAGGCCCGCGGGTGGGCCCGCTCGTACGCCGCGTAGGTGCGCGCCGCGACGGCCTGGGCGCGGACGGCGGCGGCCGACCACAGCGCGGGGATCTCCAGCGGGCACGACGCCGCGGAGGTACTGCTCGAGCCGCAGCGTGTTGACCGTGACCCGCGCGGCGGGTGCGTCGGCGGGTGCGAGCGCGGCGAGCCGGCCGCGGTAGGCGCGGTGCCGGACGGGGTGACCAGCGTGACCGGGTCGCCGCCGGCGCTGAACGCCCCCAGCCCCGTCCAGCGTGCGCCACGGCGCGCCAGCGGCTCGCGTGTAGAAGCTGACCCGGTTGCTGCCGTCGGCGATGCGGGCGACCCGCCAGCGCGTCGCGTCCTTGTCCGGCAGCACGAACGACTCGCCGGAGCCGAGGTCGCGCACGGTGAGCCGCTTGCGGGGCAGCACGACCAGGTCGTCGGTGGTGTCGGCGGTGAGCTGGACCCGGATCCGGCCCTTGGCCCTCCCCCACTGGTCTTGCCGGGGTAGTAGAACTCCGCGATCTCCTCGTAGGCCAGCCCCTCGCGGGCCGCGCCCTCGGCGCCGTACTGCGACATCCCGTGGCCGTGGCCGTAGCCGTGGCCCTTGATCGTGATGGTCGCCTTGCTCGGGCACGTCCCAGCAGTCGGCGGCGTACGCCGGTGCGGCGGTCAGCGCCAGCGCGCCGGCCAGGAGGCAGGCGAGCAGCGGAGCGTGAGGGAGCGGCGCACCCGGTCGATGGTAGGTGCTAGCTCGACCTGGCGTGATCGTGAACAGCGTGGACGGCAGGTTCCAGTCCACGCCGGAAGTCGTCGCCGGTGACGGTGTCGGTGAACGCCGCGACGTCGGCGGTGACCCGCACCTGCTCGACCCGGCCACCGCGCGGCCCCGAGCCGTCGCGCTCCTCGATGCCGGATCAGGTCGAGGTCGTCGTAGTCGTACTCCTCCTCCATCTGCGCGGAGGTGACGCGGCGCGTCCAGCCGTAGTAGTCGGACGACGTCCCCTCGTAGGGGTCGCGCTTGCGCAGGCAGGTAGGCGCTTGCCGCCGGCGACGGTGTAGCCGCCGTTGCCGCGGAGAACTCCGCGAAGATCGGCTTGCCGCCGGAAGGTCAGCACCTGCTGCGCGGTCGCCGCGCGCGGCCTTGGTCGGAGGCGGCGTGCTCGGCGGACGCGCCGCCGTAGACCTGGCAAGCGCGGTGTCGCAGAGGTCGTAGGCGACGTCGATCGGGTGAGTCGCGGCGCCAGGCGGCGTAGCGTGCGGGACGGCGACGGCCTGGGCGCGCAGCGCCTGCTGCGGCCAGCCGCGCCGGCATCTCCGAGGGGACGACGCCGCGGACGTACTGCTCCAGCGGCAGCACGTTGACCGTCACCCGGTCGCCGAAGTCGTCGTCGGAGGACCGCAGCGCGCCGCGGTAGGCGACCGTGCCGTCCGGGCGTGACTCAGCGACAGCTTGCCTGCGACCGGAACTCGACCTCCCCGGCAGATCGTGCGCCAGCGTGGTCCAGGAGCCGTCGAAGAAGGAGACCTCGTTGTCGCCACGCTGCGGTGGGCTGGATCCGCCAGCGCGTGGCGCCGGGCTCGTCGGCCGCCCAGCTGCGCCGGCCGCCGACCTTGCGGACCTTGAGCCCCGTCGACGTCGCGCGACGACGAGGTCGTTGTCGTCGTCCGCGGTGACCAGCACCTCGATCGAGCCGCGGGCCTTGGCCCAGCGGGTCTTCGGGTAGTAGGTGCCGAGGATCTCGCGGTGGCTGACGCCCTCGCGGGCCGCGCAGTAGGCGCCGTACTGCGACATCCCGCGGCCGTGGCCGCTGCCGTCGCCCTCGATGGTGATGACGGCGTCGTCGGGCACGTCGTAGCCGCGGTCGGCCGCCGCGGGCGGGCCAAGGCGGTCACGACGAGCAGGGCGGCAGACAGCGTAGTGCGAGCAAGACGAGATCCCCCGAGACATGGGAGACATCCTCACACGTGGTGCAAACGCCGCGCCGCCTCGGCGACCGAGCCGCTCATCGACGGGTAGACCGTGAACGCCTGGGCGAGCTGGTCGGCGGTGAGCGAGCAGTTGACCGCGATCGAGACCGGGTGGATCAGCTCGCTGGCGCGCGGCCCGACGATCACGCCGCCCACGACGATGCCGGTGCCGGGGCGGCAGAACAGCTTCACGAAGCCGTCGTGGACGCCCTGCATCTTGGCGCGGGCGTTGCCGCTCAGCGGCAGCGTCACGGCCTCGGCCGCGATCTCGCCGTCGTCGACCGCCTTCTGCGACCAGCCGACGGTGGCGATCTCGGGCGCCGTGAACACGTTGGACGAGACCTGCTTGAGGTCGAGCGGCGTGACCGCGTCGCCGAGGAAGTGCCACATCGCGATCCGACCCTGCATCGCCGCCACCGAGGCGAGCATCAGGACGCCGGTGCAGTCGCCGGCGGCGTAGACACCGCGGGCGCTGGTGCGCGAGACCCGGTCGACGGTGATGAAGCCGCCGTCGTCGGTCGCGACCCCGGCCTCCGCCAGCCCCAGGTCGTCGGTCTTCGGGACCGAGCCGAGGGCGAGGATGCAGTGGGAGCCGTCGACGGTGCGGCCGTCGGTGAGCGTCACGGTGACGGAGTCGCCGTTGCGGGTCACCGACTCCATCCGCGACTTCGACAGCACGTTCATGCCGCGCCGGGTCAGCACCTCCTCGAGCACCAGCGCGGCGTCGGCGTCCTCGCCGGGCAGCACCCGGTCGCGCGAGGAGACCAGGGTGACCTCGATGCCGAGGGCGAGGTACGCCGAGGCGAACTCGGCCCCGGTGACGCCCGACCCGACCACGATCAGGTGCTCGGGCGCCTCGGTCAGGTCGTAGACCTGCTCCCACGTCAGGATCCGCTCGCCGTCGGGCTGCGCGCCCGGCAGCGTGCGCGGAGCGGCACCGGTCGCGATCAGGACCGCGTCGGCCTCGAGGGTCTGCTCGCCGCCGTCGTTCAGGGTCACGCTGACCCGGTCGGTGGCCGGCGAGCCGGCGCGTCCCGCGACGACCGAGACGCCGTCGCGCTCGAGCCGGCGGGCGATGTCGGCGGACTGGTCGGCCGCCAGGTCGAGCACCCGCGTGTTCACCTTGCCGAGGGCGACGGAGATCGACGTCGCGAGATCGCCCTCGTGGTCGCGGACGTCGACGCCGAGCTCTCCGGCATCGCCCATCTCGGTCATCAGCTCGGCCGTGGCGATCAGCGTCTTGCTCGGCACGCAGTCGGTGAGCACCGCCGAGCCGCCGAGGCCGTCGCTGTCGACGACGGTGACCTCGGCGCCGAGCTGGGCCGCGACGTGGGCTGCCTCGTAGCCGCCCGGGCCACCGCCGATGATGACGACGCGGTCAGCCATCGAGTCAGAGGTTGATCATGTGGCCGGCGATGCCCTCGACGGCTTCCTTGACGGCCTCGGTCAGCGTCGGGTGGGCGAAGACGTTGCGCGAGACCTCGTCGGCGGTGAGGTCCCACTTCTGGGCGAGCGTCAGCACCGGCAGCAGCTCGGTCACGTCGGGGCCGATCATGTGCGCGCCGAGGATCTCGTTGTACTCCGCGTCCGCGACGACCTTCACGAAGCCGACCGCGTGGCCCAGGCCCATCGCCTTGCCGTTGGCGGTGAACGGGAACGACGCGGTCTTCACGTCGTACCCCTTCTCCTTGGCCTGCTCCTCGCTGTAGCCGAAGGAGGCGACCTGGGGCTGGCAGTACGTCGCCCGCGGGATCATGTCGATGTCGACCGGCATCGTCTCCTCGCCGGCGATCAGCTCGGCGACGACGATGCCCTGCGCCTCGGCGACGTGGGCGAGCATCATCTTCCCGGTGACGTCGCCGATGGCGTAGACGTGGTCGACGTTGGTGCGGCCGTACTCGTCGGTCTCGATCGCGCCGCGGTCGGTCGTCTTCACGCCGGTCGCGTCGAGGCCGTAGCCCTCGAGCCGCGGCGCGAAGCCGAACGCGGCGAGCATCTTGTCGGCCTCGAGCACCTCGGAGTCGCCTCCGTCGGCGGGGCTGACGGTGACCTTGACGCCGGATCCGGTGTCCTCGACGTTCTCGACCTTGGTCGACAGCAGGACCTTCACGCCGAGCTTCTTGTAGTGCTTGAGCAGCTCCTTGGAGACGTCGGCGTCCTCGGTCGGGACCATCCGGTCGAGGAACTCCACGATGGTGACGTCGACGCCGAAGTTCTTCATGACGTAGGCGAACTCGACGCCGATCGCGCCGGAGCCGCCGATGATGATGCTCGAGGGCAGCTCGGCGTCGAGGATCTGCTCCTCGTAGGTGACGACGTTGTCGCTGGTCTTCATCCCCGGCAGCATCCGGACCGTCGCGCCGGTGGCGAGGATCAGGTCGGTGCAGGTGTAGGTCGTGCCGTCGACGTCGATCTCGGTAGGCGACTTGAGCGTCCCCCAGCCGTTGATCTCGGTGATCTTGTTCTTCTTCATCAGGTAGTGGACGCCCTTGACGATGCCGTCGCTCACCTTGCGGGAGCGGGCGTGCGTGGCGCCGTAGGACATCGTGGCGTCGCCCTCGATGCCGTAGAGGTCCTTCTCGTGCGCGAGCGTGTGGGCGAGCTCCGCGTTGCGCAGCAACGCCTTCGAGGGGATGCAGCCGACGTTGAGGCAGACCCCGCCCCAGTACTTCTCCTCCACGACGGCGACCCGCTTGCCGAGCTGGGAGGCGCGGATGGCGGCGACGTAGCCACCGGGGCCGGCGCCGAGGACCAGGACATCGAAATGGTTGTCGCTCACGAGGTCAGCCTAGGGCTCGGTGCCGCGTGCGGCGAACCCGGCGTGAGCGCCGCTAGCCTGCTCTCCGTGACGCTGTACGCCGCCTACGGGACGAACCTCGACCCCGCACGCATGGGCGAGCGGTGCCCGCACTCGCCCCTGCACACGACGGGGTGGCTGACCGGGTGGCGGCTGACGTTCGGCGGCGAGGAGCACGGCTGGGACGGTGCGCTCTCCACGATCGTCGAGGACCCGATCGAGCAGGTCTTCGTCGCCGTCTACGACATCACCCGCGAGGACGAGCTGCAGCTCGACGGCTGGGAGGGTGCCGACCTCGGGCTCTACCGGAAGACCAAGGTGCGGGTCTCGACCATGACCGGCGAGCTGGTCGTGTGGACCTACGTGATCGACGCCTACGAGGGCGGGCTGCCGTCCGCGTCGTACCTCGGGGTGCTGGCCGACGCCGCCGAGGCCGCCGACGCCCCGGCCGACTACGTCGCCGCGCTCCGCCGCCGGCCGTGCCGGTCCACCGGGCTGTAGCCCCCGGTTCGGGGACTAATGTTCGCCCGGTGACCGAGACCCAGGAGCTCGCCCAGGAGGCGGCCGACACGCTCGCCCGGCTGACCGGCGTCCCCACCCACGACCTCGCGCTGGTGCTCGGCTCCGGCTGGCTGCCGGCCGTCGATGCCTTGGGTGAGGCGACGGCCGAGATCGCGACGACCGACCTGCCGGGCTTCAGCGCCGCCGCGGTCGCGGGCCACAGCGGCAAGATCCGCAGCATCAGGGCCGGCGACAAGAACCTGCTGGTCTTCCTGTCCCGCACCCACTTCTACGAGGGCAAGGGAGTACGGGCGGTCGTCCACCCGATCCGGACGGCGGCCGCGGCCGGCTGCCGCGCGATCGTGCTGACCAACGGCTGCGGCGGGCTGAAGGAGACCTGGTCACCCGGCACGCCGGTCCTCATCTCGGACCACATCAACCTGACCGCGACGTCGCCCCTCGAGGGCGCCACCTTCGTCGACCTCACCGACCTCTACTCGCCGCGGCTGCGCGCGATGTGCCGCGAGGTCGACCCGAGCCTCGACGAGGGGATCTACGTCCAGTTCCCCGGCCCCCACTACGAGACCCCGGCCGAGATCGCGATGGTGCGCGCCATCGGCGGCCACCTGGTGGGCATGAGCACGACGCTCGAGGCGATCGCCGCGCGTGAGGCGGGGCTGGAGGTGCTGGGCATCAGCCTGGTCACCAACCTCGCCGCCGGCATCTCCGGCGAGCCGCTCAACCACGAGGAGGTCCTCGAGGCGGGCCGCACCGCCGCCGCCCGGATGGGCGGGCTGCTCGCGGAGATCGTCGGCAGGATCTGAGCAGGGCTACACCTCACGAGGCGAACTGCCCCTCGCCCGGAGCAGCCCGGTCGTGTTTGAGTGGTCGGCATGAGCGAGACACAGGACGAGCAGGAGCAGGAGCACGAGCCGGCCGGCCTTCCGGACGCCGACGAGGTCAGCGACGAGGAGAAGGACGAGCTCGAGCAGGAGCGGCAGGAGCGGCTGGACCCCGACAACCGGCCCGACGGCACCGAGGTCGACAACACCGAGCGCGACTTCGACCCCGAGGCGGGCCTGTTCACCGACAACCCCGACCACTCCGAGAGCGACCGTCCCTACTCGGCCGAGGACGAGGCCTGACCGCGGATGCGCGTCCTCGTCACCGGCGCCGCCGGCAGCATCGGCCGCGTCCTCTGCCCGGGCCTGACCGACCGCGGGCACGACGTCATCGGGGTCGACCTGGTGCCGACGCCCGACGGTTGGGACGGACCGTGGCACGCGCTCGACTGCGCTGACGGAGTCGCGGTCGACGCGGTCGTGGCGGCCGAGCGGCCCGACGGGATCGTCCACCTCGCCGGCATCCCGGACGAGCGCGGGCTGCAGGAGTCGCTCGTCTCCCACGCCGTCACCACCGCGGCGCTGCTCGACGCGATGGTCGCCCACGACGTCTCGCGGATCGTCTACGCGTCGTCCAACCACGCCGTCGGCCGTACGCCGCGCACCGACTCGCTCGGCACCGACGTCCGCCCGCGACCCGACACCTTCTACGGCGTCGGCAAGGTCGCGGCGGAGGCGGTGCTCTCGCTCTACGCCGACCGCTACGGCATCGACGCCGTCAGCTGCCGGATCGGGTCGTTCCGCGACGAGCCGACGACCCTGCGCAACCTGTCGACCTGGCTGTCCCACGACGACTGCGTGCGGATGGTGGAGGCCGGGCTGACCACGCCGGCCCCCGGCTACGCCGTCCTCTACGGCATCAGCGCCAACACCCGCGCCTGGTGGGACCTCGAGCCCGGCCGGGCGCTGGGCTACGAACCCGAGGACGACGCCGAGGAGTGGGCCGACCGGATCCCCGCCCGGGCCGAGGACGAGGTCGAGGGATCCGCCGTCGGGCGGGCCGTTCATCACCGAGGAGTTCTGGCGGCCCGCCCTATGAGCGTGACCCTGAGCGATGACTCCGGTCCGGGCGGCCGGTCCACCTGACCATGACGACGACCACGACCCACACCCACGACGTCGGCGACGCCGTGATCACCTACGACGTCCGCGAGCCCGCGACGCCTGACGACCGACCGCCGCTGGTGATGATCGGTGCGCCGATGACCGCGGGAGGCTTCGACACGCTCGCGTCGTACTTCACCGACCGGACGGTCGTGACGTACGACCCGCGCGGACTCGGCCGGAGCACCCGCAGCGACGAGTCGGTCGAGCAGACGCCGGCCACCAGCGCGGCCGACCTGCACTCCCTCCTGACGGCGCTCGGCCGCGGGCCGGTCGACATGTTCGCCAGCAGCGGCGGCGCGGTGAACGCGCTCGCGCTGGTCGCCGCCCACCCTGACGACGTCTCGGTCCTGGTCGCGCACGAGCCGCCGCTGCTCGCCGGACTGCCGGACGCCGAGCACGCGTACGCCGCGGAGGCGGCCAACCAGACGATCTACCACCAGCGGGGCTGGGGCGCGGGGATGGCCGCCTTCATCGCCATGACGTCGTGGCAGGGCGAGTTCACCGACGAGTTCCTCGCCGCGACGCCGCCCGACGCGAGCGCGTTCGGCATGCCCACCGACGACGACGGCACCCGCGACGACCCGCTCCTGTCGGGCATCTCCAACGGCGTCACGGCCCACGTGCTCGACGTCGCGGGTGTGTCCGCGGCGCCCACCCGCGTGGTCATGGCGGCGGGGGTCGAGTCGCGCGGCACCATCACCTGGCGCACGACCGAGGCGGCCGCGGCCGCGCTCGGCGTACCGCTCACGGAGTTCCCCAGCCACCACGGCGGCTTCCTCGGCGGCGAGTTCGGTCAGGCCGGCGAGCCGGAGGCGTTCGCCGCCCGGCTGCGCGAGACGCTCACAGGGAGCGACAGCTAGGTCACGGCCCGGCGCAGGCCCTCGACGCACCCGGTCATCATCCGCGCGTGGTTCCACACGAGCAGCGGCCGGAGCGGGGCGGCCGCGTTGAGGATGCGGCGGCGGACCAGGACGTCCTGCTCGTAGTCGAGGCGGGTGCCCGACCCGTCCTCCGTCAGCCGCCACCGGACCGAGCCGACCAGGTCGCCGGCGATCGTGGTCTCGAGCAGGCCGGGCTCGCGGTGGATCGCGGTCAGCAGCAGGTCGAGCGTGTAGGGCAGCGTCGAGCGGCACCGCACCCAGGCGTGGTCGTCGTCGAGCTTGGCGACCGCGCGCACCTGCGGCCACCAGTCCGGGTAGTGCTCGAGGTCGACCAGCAGCGCGTGCACGCGGTCCCGGGGGGCGGCCACGGTCCAGCTCTCCCGGAACTCGAAGCCCTTGCTACTCATGACCGGCTCATGCCAGGTCCAGCCGTCGGGTGAGCTGCTCGCGGCGCGCGCGGCCGCCCGGCGTACTGCCTCGTCGGGGTCGTCGAGGTGGTCCCGTACGGCCCGACGTGCTCGGTGTCTCCGGCGACCGCCAGCGCCCGCATCGCCGCGGCGCGGACCCGCGGCAGCTCGTGGTCGGCGAGCGGGCCGCGCCGTCCCCGGCGCCCGCGACGTCGTGGGCGGCGACGACCTTGAGGCACATCTCGGCCGGCCGCCAGTGCTCGTCGTCGAGCCCGGCCACCACGGCACTCGTGGCGGTTCCGTCTGGGTCGTCCCAGACGTGCAGCAGCCCGCGGGCGCCCCACGTGCGCAGCCAGTAGTCGTGCCAGCTCGTGGGGTCGCGGACCGGCTCGCCCTCGGACCAGTCGTGGCCGGTCAGCCAGGGCAGCGCGTCGAGGTGGTCCTCCCGCGGCGCGCCACGCATCAGGTCGACGCACACGGCGGTGAACTCCTCCCGCCCGATCCGGTCGGCCAGCTCGACGATCAGCTGGGCCACAGGTCGCTCCCCCATGGCGCCATCATGGCCCCTGCCACATTCGACGGGGGTCTAGCGTGCCTCCCATGACTCACCCGACCATGGGCACGGCCGACCTCCTCGCCCGGGCGCGCGCCTGGGCCGCCGACGACCCCGACCCGGAGACCCGGGCCGAGCTGGAGCAGGTCGTCGCCGAGGTCGAGGCCGGCGGGGACCCGGCCGACCTGGCGGACCGGTTCGACGGCACGCTCGAGTTCGGCACCGCGGGGCTGCGCGGAGCCCTCGGCGCCGGGCCCAACCGGATGAACCGGGTCGTCGTGCTGCGCGCGGCGGCCGGGCTGGCGGCGTACCTCAGCGCCGAGGGTGCGCGGAGCGGCAGCCCGGTCGTGATCGGGTACGACGCGCGCTTCAACTCCGACGTCTTCGCCCGCGACACGGCGGAGGTGATGAGCGGCGCCGGGTTCCGGCCGCTGGTGCTGCCGCGGCCGCTGCCGACGCCGCTGCTGGCGTTCGCGATCCGCGAGCTCGGGTGCGTCGCGGGTGTGATGGTGACCGCGAGCCACAACCCGCCGCAGGACAACGGCTACAAGGTCTACCTCGGCGACGGCAGCCAGATCGTGCCGCCGGCGGACCGCCTGATCGCGGCCCGGATCGACGCGGTCGGCGCGGTCGGCGAGATCCCCCGCGGCGACGCCGGCCGGGTGCTCAGCGACGAGATCGTCGACCGCTACCTCGACACCGTCGCCGAGCTGGCCGCCGACGGGCCGCGCGACCTGCGCACCGTCTACACCCCGCTCCACGGCGTCGGCGGCACGTCGGTGCTGCAGGTGCTCGAGACCGCCGGCTTCGACGCGCCGCAGGTCGTCGAGCAGCAGGAGCAGCCCGACCCGCTCTTCCCGACGGTCGCGTTCCCCAACCCCGAGGAGCCGGGCGCGATGGACCTCGCCATGGCGCTCGCGGACCGCACCGGCGCCGACCTGGTCGTGGCCAACGACCCCGACGCCGACCGCTGCGCCGCGGCCGTCCCCGGCCCCCACGGCTGGCGGATGCTGCGCGGCGACGAGGTCGGCGCGCTGCTCGGCCACCACCTGCTGAAGTCCGGCAAGCAGGGGATCTACGCCTGCTCGATCGTCTCCTCGTCGCTGCTGGGCAAGCTCGCCGCCGCCCACGGCCAGCCGTACGTCGAGACGCTGACCGGCTTCAAGTGGATCGCGCGCGTCCCCGACCTCGCGTTCGGCTACGAGGAGGCGCTCGGCTACTGCGTCGACGCCGAGCACGTCCGCGACAAGGACGGCGTCTCGGCGCTGCTGCTGCTCTGCGAGGTCGCCGCGGCCGCCAAGGCGGAGGGCCGCGGCCTGGTCGACCTCCTCGACGACATCGCCCGCGAGCACGGCCTCCACGCGACCGACCAGCTGTCGGTACGCGTCAGCGACCTGGCCGAGATCGCCCGCGCGATGGAGACGCTGCGCCGTACGCCGCCCACCTCGCTCGGCGGCCTCGCCGTGGAGCAGGTCGAGGACCTCAACGAGGGCAGTGCCGACCTCCCCCCGACCGACGGGCTGCGCTACCGGCTCGCCGACGGCGCCCGGGTCATCGTCCGGCCGAGCGGCACCGAGCCCAAGCTCAAGGCCTACCTCGAGGTCGTCGTCCCGGTCGGTCCCGAGGAGGACGGGGTCGAGGCCGCCCGGATCTCCGCCGCCGGCCGCCTCGACGCCCTCCGCAACGACATCAAGGCCGCCGCCGGCATCTGAGCGGCCCGGCCCGGATGTGCGGGCTAACGACGGCCGCGGGCGAGCTCGGTGCCGAGCGCGTCGAGGCGTTGCGTCCAGAAGCCGCGGAACTGCTCCAGCCAGGTGTCGACCTCGCGCATCCCGGTGGGGTCGACGGAGTAGAGGCGGCGGGTGCCCTGCGGCCGGACGGTGGCGAACCCGCTCTCGCGCAGCACCCGCAGGTGCTGGGACACGGCGGGTTGGGTGATGCCGAACTCGGCGCCGATCTTCTCGACCACCTGCCCCGACGCCAGCTCGCCGCCGGTCAGCAGCTCGAGGATCCGCCGCCGCACCGGGTCGCCGAGGACGTCGAAGGCGTGCATCAGCCCGGCTCCTCCTCGCCGAGGTACGCCGCCAGCGTGCGGTCCGCTCGCGGCCGCGCCTCCGCCGGGTCGGCGCCGCTGGCGACGTCGGCGTCGTACCACCCCTCGCCGCTGCGCCGCATGAACGCACGCGCCTCCTCGCCCGCCGACCACGCGGCGATGGCGGCCGGGTCGGCGGCCTCGCCGGTGGCCAGGTGCCGGGCCAGGCCGAGCATCGTGAGGTCCCAGCCGATGCCGACCGCGCCGGGTCCGTACTCGTCCCAGTGCGGGATCCGGGCGGGCGATGTGGCGCAGCACCAGCGTGGTGGCGCCGTCGCCCTCGGTCAGGTCGACCTCGACCCAGCTGACGGCCCCGCCGTACTCCCACGTGACCGCGAGCGACTGCGGCGGCTCGCACCGTTCGATGGTGCCGCCGGCGTTGCCGACCAGCTGGTAGCGACCGCCCTCGCGGAGGTCCCCCTCCACCGGCAGGAACCAGCGCGGCAGCCGCTCGGGGTTGGTGAGGGCGTCCCAGACGTCCTCGGCGGGTCCCGGATAGGTCTGCTCGGCGGTGAGTGCGCGGGCCGGCTTGCCGTGGTGGTCGAGGTCGCTCAGGCCGCGGCGTACGGCGCCGATCTGGTCGAGTGCGTCGGTGAGATCCATGACCGCACAATACAAGTGTATACTTATATTAGTCAAGACCGGTCAATGCCTCGCCCGTGATTGTCCCGCCCACCCGGCGCGGTCCTATGCTGGCTAGGTGGCAGCCACCTCGCTCTCCCCCGACACGCTCGACACCGGGGACGTCGCGGAGATCACCCGGAACGACGCCTCGCTGCGCCGCTTCCTGCACGGTCTCCCGGGCGTCGACCAGGTCGGTGCCGAGGCTCGGGCCGCCGGTCTCGGCACCCGCTCCATCAAGACGACGTCGAAGGCCTACGCGCTCGACCTGGCGATCCGGATGGTCGACCTGACCACCCTCGAGGGCCAGGACACCCCCGGCAAGGTCCGCGCGCTGGTCGGCCAAGGCGATGCGCCCCGACCCGGCCGACCCGACCTGCCCGGCCGCCGCGGCGGTCTGCGTCTACCCCGACATGGTCGGCATCGCGAAGGAGACCCTCGGCGACTCCGGCGTCAACGTCGCGGCCGTCGCCACCGCCTTCCCCAGCGGCCGCGCGCGATGGACATCAAGCTGGCCGACACCCAGGACGCCGTCGAGGCCGGCGCCGACGAGATCGACATGGTCATCGACCGGGGCGCGTTCCTCGCCGGCCGCTACCTGCAGGTCTTCGAGGAGATCGTCGCCGGTCCGCGAGGCGTGCGAGCACGCGCACCTCAAGGTCATCTTCGAGACCGGCGAGCTGCAGACCTACGACAACGTACGCCGCATCAGCTGGCTCGCCATGATGGCCGGCGCCCACTTCATCAAGACCTCCACCGGCAAGGTGCAGCCCGCCGCGACCCTGCCGGTCACGCTGATCATGCTCGAGGCGGTCCGCGACTGGCGCGAGGCCACCGGCCAGATGATCGGCGTCAAGCCCGCCGGCGGGATCCGCACCGCCAAGGACGCCATCAAGTACCTGGTCATGGTCAACGAGGTCGCCGGCCCCGACTGGCTCGACCCCGACTGGTTCCGGTTCGGCGCCTCCACGCTGCTCAACGACCTGCTGATGCAGCGGACCAAGATGACCACCGGTCGCTACTCCGGCCCCGACTACTTCACGCTGGACTGATGCCGACATGACCACCGTTCGAGTACGCACCCGCCCCCGAGTCGCGCAGCATCGTCGACATCAAGCCGTCCTACGGCCTGTTCGTCGACGGCGAGTTCGTCGACGGCCACGGCAAGAGCTTCAAGACCATCAGCCCGGCCACCGAGGAGGTGCTGGCCGAGGTCGCCGAGGCGGACGCCGCCGACGTCGACCTCGCCGTCAAGGCCGCCCGGCGCGCCTACACCCGCACCTGGTCGAAGATGTCGGGCTCCGAGCGCGCCAAGTACCTCTACCGGATCGCCCGGATCATCCAGGAGCGCGGCCGCGAGCTGGCCGTGCTGGAGTCGATCGACAACGGCAAGCCGATCAAGGAGACCCGCGACGTCGACGTCCCGATCGCGGCGGCCCACTTCTTCTACTACGCCGGCTGGGCCGACAAGCTCGAGTACTCCGGCTACGGCAGCACGCCGCTCGGCGTCGCCGGCCAGATCATCCCGTGGAACTTCCCGCTGCTGATGCTCGCGTGGAAGATCGCGCCGGCGCTGGCCTGCGGCAACACGGTCGTGCTCAAGCCGGCCGAGACCACGCCGCTGACCGCGCTGCTGTTCGCCGAGATCTGCCAGCAGGCCGACCTGCCGCCGGGCGTCGTCAACATCGTCACCGGCGCCGGCGACACCGGCGCCGCGCTCGTCGAGCACCCGGACGTCGACAAGGTCGCCTTCACCGGCTCCACCGGGCGTCGGCAAGGCCATCGCCCGCAGCGTCGCCGGCTCGGACAAGAAGGTCACCCTCGAGCTCGGCGGCAAGGCCGCCAACATCGTCTTCGACGACGCCCCCATCGACCAGGCGGTCGAGGGCATCGTCAACGGCATCTTCTTCAACCAGGGCCACGTCTGCTGCGCCGGCTCGCGGCTGCTGGTGCAGGAGTCGGTCGCCGACGAGGTGCATCGAGCGGCTCAAGCGCCGGGTCTCGACGCTGCGCGTCGGCGACCCGCTCGACAAGAACACCGACATCGGCGCGATCAACTCCGCCGAGCAGCTCGACCGGATCAAGGAGCTCTCCGACATCGGCGAGGCCGAGGGCGCCGGGCCGCTGGTCGCCCGCCGTGCGACCTGCCCAGCCAGGGCTTCTGGTTCCCGCCGACGATCTTCACCGGCGTCTCCCAGGCCCACCGGATCGCCCGCGAGGAGATCTTCGGCCCGGTGCTGTCGGTGCTGACCTTCCGCACGCCCAGCGAGGCGGTCGAGAAGGCCAACAACACGCCGTACGGCCTCTCGGCCGGCGTCTGGACCGACAAGGGCTCGCGGATCCTCAAGATGGCCAACGAGCTGCGCGCCGGCGTGGTCTGGGCCAACACGTTCAACAAGTTCGACCCGACCTCGCCGTTCGGCGGCTACAAGGAGTCCGGCTACGGCCGCGAGGGCGGCCGCCACGGCCTCGCCGGCTACCTGAAGGGCGGCCGACGACATGATGGCCGCGTCGACGTCCGCAAGACCTACAAGCTCTACATCGGCGGGGCGTTCCCCCGCTCGGAGTCGGGCCACTCCTACGTCGTGAACGACTCGAAGGGACGCTTCGTGGCCAACGCCGCCAAGGCCTCGCGCAAGGACGCCCGCGACGCGGTCGTCAGGCCGCCCGCTCCGCGTTCAAGGGCTGGTCCGGCAAGACGGCCTACAACCGCGCGCAGATCCTCTACCGGGTCGCGGAGGTCATGGAGGACCGGCGTCCGCAGTTCGTCGAGGCGCTGCGCCAGTCGGAGGGCCTCACGGCCGCCCGCGCCAGCAAGGCGCTCGACGAGTCGATCGACCGGCTGGTCTGGTACGCCGGCTGGGCCGACAAGATCACCCAGGTGGTCGGCAACGCCAACCCGGTCGCCGGCCCGTTCTTCAACCTCTCGACGCCCGAGCCGACCGGTGTCGTGGCCGTCGTCGCCCCCGAGGAGTCCAGCCTGCTCGGGCTGGTCAGCGTCGTCGCGCCGGTCATCGTCACCGGCAACACCGCCGTCGTGATGTCGTCGTACTCCCGGCCGCTGCCGGCGATCACCTTCTCCGAGGTGCTCGCCACCAGCGACGTGCCCGGCGGCGTGGTCAACATCCTGACCGGCAACCCGGCCGACACCGCGCCGTGGCTGGCCGCCCACATGGACGTCAACGCGATCGACCTCACCGGCATCGCCGGGGACGCCGAGACTCGCCACCTCCCTCGAGGTGGCCGCGGCCGACAACCTCAAGCGGGTACGCCGGGCCCCGGCCGCCGAGCCGGACTGGTCCGCCGACCCCGGCCTCGACCCGATGACCTCCTTCCTGGAGATCAAGACCGTCTGGCACCCGATCGGCGTCTGACACCTGCTCCGCGGCCTGTGGGTGGTCTCGACACGCTCGCTGCGCTCGCGGCTCGACCAACTGAGCTCTGCGGCCTGGGGGTGGTCTCGACACGCTCGCTGCGCTCGCGGCTCGACCAACTGACGACAGCTCGACCAACTGAGCTGGGCAGCAGTCCAGTTGGTCGAGCCGGGCGAGCGCCAGCGAGCCCGTGTGAGACCCCTGGTCCACAGGCGAGCGGTCGCCGGGTTTCCGGCGGGGCCGGCGAGGGCATGCTGCACGCATGCACCTCGACCCCGGCAGCCGTCCGCAGCGGCTGGCAGCACGCCACGAACGCGGACGCCGAGGTCCGTCGACGCCCTCGGCCGGATCGCGGACGCGGCCGGGCGCGGCATGGCCGACCTCGCCGACACGCTGTCAGCGACGCGGCCTCCGACATGCGCGGCGTGCTCGAGGTCGTCTCCGCCGTGATCGCCGAGCACGGCACCAACGTCGAGGCGTGCATCGCCGACTTCCAGGCGACCGACGGCCAGAGCGCAGGAGAGTTCCATGGGTTGGCTCGATGACCGGGTGAGCGACCTGCGCGGCGTGCTCGCCGACCTGCAGGACCTCGACTTCTGGCCCCCGTGGGACGCCGCGCAGACCCTCGTCGACCTGGTCGCCCGGGCGGTGCAGATCGCGACCGAGCCGCCCGACCCCGACCCGGAGAACCTCCGTGACGCCGCCGCCGCCTGGCGGATGATCGGCAGCGACGCCGACGCGGCGGTCGGCGACCTGGAGCGGGTGCCGGCACGGCGATCGGCCGACGCGGTCTGGGAGCGGAGGGACCGGCAACGCGATGCGGACGTCCGTCGGCCGGCTCGACCGAGCGCACCGACACCGTCGGCCCGGCTGCCCGTGGCGTCGAGCAGGCGCTGACGACCCTCGCCGGCGCGATGACCGACGCCCGCACCCGTCACCGCAGGCCGACGACCTGCTGCGCGACAACCTCGAGCTGAGCTGGGGCGACCTGTGGCCGTGGGAGCTCGTCGACTGGCTGAAGGGCGTGGTGCGAGGGCGTCGATCCACGCGGTGGAGGAGGCGATCGGCGCCTACTCCGACGCGTCGTCCGCGGTCCGCGCCGCCGAGCGCGACGATCGTCGCGGCGATGGACGAGATCGACCTGCCCGACCACCTCCCCACGGCGCCCGGCGTCAGCGCCGTCTCGGTCGTCAACGGCTGGGACGACGACCGGGGCCCGCTCGAGGGCGGCGCGCTCGGCGGTACGACGGCGCCTATGACAACCTCTCGCCCGCCGAGCAGCAGGCGGTCCGTGACGCGCTGGCCGCCGCCGGCAGCGACGAGGAACGCGCCTGGATCATGGCCGGGGTCGCGTCGGGACTAGGCGGTGCCGCGCTGACCCGCTACCTCGGCCCGGCTCGGCACGCTGACCCCGGCGAGCTCCGCGCACCTCGACGCCACCCGCTCGGCTCACGACGGCACCTCACCCAGCCCGACCGACGACCTGCGGCTCGTCGACGCTGGTGATGTCGCGGATGCACAACGACCCGGCCTACGCGATGTGGGTCCTGACCGGCTACAACCCGGAGACCGGCGAGACCGCTCCTGCCGGCGAGACCGCCACGGACCGGTTCGAGGACGAGTCGCTCGCGATGCACGACCGCACCAACGCGCCGACCGACCGCGACGGCGACCTCCAGTTCCCGTGGCCGGAGGCGATCGGCACCCAGCCGTGGGCGCTGGCCACCGAGATGTCGGCCGAGGGCGGCTCCGGCGCACCCGGCACGGAGTACGACGTGCGCGATGACCGACCCGGACGACCGGGGCCACAACTACGACGAGGTCGCCGCCGCCAGCGAGGACGGGCACACCGTCCCGCTCTACATCGGCGACGCCACCATCCCGCGCCACGTGGTGCTGGTCACCGAGCAGCGAGGACGGCACCCTCACCCTCTACGAGCCGGCCAGCGGGGAGACTGTCACCGTCTCCCGCGACGACTTCGTGAACGGCGACCTCGGGGTCGCCGGCTGGGACGAGCCGTGGTTCGCGGTCACGCCTCGCTGACGGCCGCGCTCGTCGCGGCCGGGCTGCTGCTCCTCGTCGAGCTGCGGCCAGGACCCGGCGGGGCTGCCGACGCGGCCGACTTCTCGCGCGCCGAGCAGGCCTGGTCCGACCCGTGGCTGGCGCCGGCCGACGCGTCGGTTCCGGAGGCCGGCGTGGGGCTCCCCCGACGGCTACGTCCGCCGCGAGGCCGGGATCCGCACCACGGCGTACTCCTCCGGCACGCCGAAGCAGGCGCTGCGCGCGAGGTGGACGCGCCGCGCGGGCGGCTGGCGGGTCACCGGCGCCGCGTGCGGCGAGGAGCCCACGGCGACCCTCGCCCGCGGGCGAGGGCCTGGAGGACGGCATGGCGGCGACCGTGGCGGCGCGGCGGCACGGCCCGGACGTCGGAGGTCGACCGTGACCGGCGTACGTGCCCGCACCACCTCGACCGGACTGGCCCGACCTCCGGAGGCGGTCGACGCCACGTCCTGCGGTGACGCGGCCGCCGGGCGGGGTGCGAGGATCGTCGTCGAGGACGTCCAGCTCGGACCGCCCCTCGACGGTGCCGAGGACCCGGCCGGAGCCGGAGCACCGACTGGCAGCGGCGACGCAGCGACGGACCGACGAGCGAGCAGGCGCTGCGTCGACGCGGTCAACGCCGATCCCTGGGTGCAGCGGCCTACGACCTCGTCGTCGGCGGCCGAGCTGGCCGCCGACGACGCCGTCGACGGGCGCCGACCGGTCCAGCGAGCGCGACGCTCCCGCACCGCTCGCTGAGGAGGCCGTCGGTGAGATGGCCGGCTGGGACCTCACCTGGGTCGCCTGCGGTCGCGGCCGGGCTGACCGAGGCCACCGCGGCTGGTGACCGACGACGGCGTGGCGGTCGCCCGGCTCTCGGCGCTGCCGGGCCGCCGCACCGACGTGACGGTGACGCTGCCGATCCCGGAGGCGCCCGGCGCCGGCCTGGGTCGCCGAGGTGCCGGTGCTCGACGACCCGCCGTGTCTCGGCACCGGTCCCGCGGTCGGCGGATCTGGGTCGCCGGCGCACCGGTCGTGGTCGTGACCGAGTCCCAGCCGGTCGCCGACTGACCTTGCCGCGCCGTACCGTGACAGCGATACTGTCACGATGGCTCCTGACCCGGTAGCCGGCTCCCGCGCGACCACTGGCAGCGCCGGATCGAGCAGCTCGACCCGGTCGCCGACCACGCGCAGGTCTACGGCATCACCGCCCGCCACGAGTTCCCCTGGGACATGAGCCAGGCGCTGTCGTTCGCCCTGTTCCGCACCTACGCCGTGCCCGAGCATCGGCGTGCTGCTCCACGACACCGGCGAGTTCACCGGACGCACCCAGAAGCGGTACGACGACACCGCGCTGATCCTCGACCACATCGGCGAGCACGGGCTCGCGTCCGACGAGGGCCGGGCGGCGCTGCGGCGGATGAACCAGATGCACGCGATGTACGACATCAGCAACGACGACATGCGCTACGTGCTCGTCACGTTCGTCGTGGTGCCGATCCGGTGGCTCGACGACTACGGCTGGCGGCCGATGACCGAGGCCGAGAAGGTCGCCTCCGCCCACTACTACCGCGAGCTCGGGCGCCACATGGGCATCACGGACATCCCGGAGACGTGGCAGGACTTCGCGACGGTGATGGACGCCTACGAGGCCGAGCACTTCGCGTTCGACCCCCGCTCCCGCGCGGTGGCCGACGCCACGCTCGCGCTGATGGCGACCTTCCCGCCGAACCACCCGCGCCCGCCCGGGCGGTCATCCGGTTCTCCCGCGCCTACATGGACGAGCCGCTGCTCGACGCGTTCCACTACCCCCGCCCGACGCGCGCCGAGCGTCGGCTTGCCCGCGCCGCGCTCGGCGCCCGCAACGCGTGGCTGCGCCGCCAGCCGCCACGGCTGACCCCCCAGCACGCGCGCGACGTCGGCAACATCCGCGGCTACCCCGACGGTTACGACGTGGTCGCCCTCGGCACGTTCAGCCCCGCGACCTGTCCTCGGGATCCCTGACGGCACAATCTCCGGGTGCCCCCACCCCGCGCGCGTGATCGTGCTGGCCGGCCCCTCCGGCGCCGGCAAGTCACAGCTCGCCGCCCGGCTCGGGCTGCCGGTGCTCCGGCTGGACGACTTCTACAAGTCCGGGTCCGACCCGACGCTGCCGGTGATCGACTCGAGGGCGCCAACACCGGCATCACCGACTGGGACCATCCCGACTCCTGGCTGCCCGACGACGCGATGGTCGCCCTGCGGCAGCTCTGCGGCGAGGGCCGGGCCACGGTGCCGGTCTACGACATCGCCCACGACGGCCGCTGCGGCGAGCAGGAGCTCGACCTCGCCGGTCGCCCGCACTTCATCGCCGAGGGGATCTTCGCCCAGGAGATCGTCCCCGGCTGCGCGCGCGAGGGGCTGCTCGCGGCGGCGTACTGCGTCACCCAACACCCCCTGGTCACCTTCTGGCGGCGGCTGACCCGCGACCTGCGCGAGCACCGCAAGCCGCCGCTGGTGCTGCTGCGGCGCGGCTGGGCGCTGATGCGCGCGCAGCGCGACGTGGTCCGCCACGCCGTCGCGCTCGGCTGCCGACGGGTCTCCCCCGACGAGGCGTACGCCGCGATCCGCTCGCTGGAGCCCGCCCCGCATGGCTGACCCCGCGACCACACCGGGCTGGTGGAGCGACCGGCTCGAGAAGCTCCTCTACGTCGCGGGCATCGCGCTCGGCGGAGCGCTGGCGGTGCTGACCGCGCTCAACCAGCCCTACAACCAGAACGAGTGGGCCCAGATCCAGCCCTACGACTCGTGGGACCCCGCCGTGCGTCACCGGCGGCACCCGGCAGCCGCCGCTCGACCCGCTGCTCGGGGCCCTGGTGCAGCACGTGGTCGGCGTCGGCCAGCTCCAGCAGCGGGTCGTGCCCGTGGTCTGCGGGATCCTGTCGCTGGTCGCTGATGGCGCTGCTGCTGCGGCGCTGCCGGCTGCCCTCCACGGGGTCGTCGCGCTGTGGCTTCATGGCCACGGCACCGATCTTCCTGCGCTACAGCGCCTACGCCCGCCCGTACGCGCTGCCGCTGACGCTGATGCTGCCTGTGTGTGTACGCCGGGAGCAGGTGGCTCGACGACGGACAGCGGCGCTGGCTCGTCGTGGCCGTCCTCGGGGCCCTGCTGCTGCCGACCGCGCGCGTGCCTGAGCCGGTCGTGTTCCTCGGCTCGTCGGCGCCATCCTGCTGCTGGCCGGCTGGCGACGCTGGCTCACCCGGGACCGCGCGTGGTGGCTCGGCGGTGGTTTCCTCGCGGCGCTGGCCACGGTCGGTGCACTGACCGTCCTCGATCTCGGCAGCCAGACCACGGCGAGCACCGGCAGCTCCTTGATCGACCTGAACCTCGGCCGCGCCCTCGATCGGATCCCGACCGGGGTGCGCGACCTGCGCGACTTCGTCGCCCCGCTGTACGCCGAGTGGTTCCCCTGGTGGCCGATCACGCTCGTCGTCCTGGTGCTCGCCCTCGCGCTCCCCTCGTCGCGTCGACGGCTGCGTGACGCTGTGGTGGTGGCTGCCGCTGGTGCTGGCGCCGCTGGTCTTCCTGCTGGCCTACCACTCGGTGAACGCCGTTCCCGCTGGACGAGCGTCACTACCGGATCCGGTTCGCCTACTTCTGGATACCGCCGCTGGTCGTGGTGGTGGCCGTGACCAGCGAAGCGGTCGAGCCGTCACGCGCACAAGGCGGCCGCGTGGGCAGGCCCCGCCCTGGCGGGTCTGCTGCTGGTCAGCCAGCTCCCGATGACGTACGCCGTGGTGACCGAGAACGACGCGGTCGACGTCCGGCTGGTGGCGGCCATCGCCGAGGACCGGCTACCGGCCGACGCGGTGGTGCTCTACGACGGTCCTTCTCCCGACGGGCACTGGCGGCAGCCGTTCTTCGGCGGCCCGCGGTGGTTCGACGGTGACCACGCCCGGATCGTGACACCGGCCAAGATCGCCGCCGGACGCGCCGACGTCGGGCGACTCCGCCGGCCCGATCCACCTCGTCGTGCTCGACGCGCCGTGCGTCGACTCCGTCGCCTGCGACTCCCCCGACCACCCGGTCGCCGAGATCCCCGGCTGGGACGTGGTCGAACAGTTCGATCGGTTCACCCTCTACGCGCCCGCCGAGGGGCAGGCCGGCCGTGCCGGCGCGATCGAGGCGCTGGAGGCGCTGGCCGCCGCCTACGGCCCTGGCTACGCGCAGGTCAACGAGGAGGCCGCCGAGCGGCTCCGGGAGTCCGCCGGCGTGACCGTCACTCGCCCAGCAGCGCGGCGTACCCCGGCTTGACGACGTCGTCGATGATCGCGAGCCGCTCGTCGAACGGCAGGAACGCCGACTTCATCGCGTTGATCGTGAACCAGCGCAGGTCGGCCGAGCGTGTAGCCGAACGCCTCGACGAGCGACCACATCTCGTCGGTCATCGAGGTCTGGCTCATCAGCCGGTTGTCGGTGTTGACCGTGACCCGGAACCGCAGCTGCGTGAGCAGCCCGATCGGGTGGTCGGCGATGGTGTCGGCGGCGCCGGTCTGCACGTTGGACGCCGGGCACATCTCGAGCGGGATCCGCTTGTCCCGGACGTACGCCGCGAGCCGGCCCAGCGTCGCCGTGCCCGCCTCGTCGACGGTGATGTCGTCGATGATCCGGACGCCGTGGCCGAGCCGGTCGGCGCCGCACCACTGGATCGCCTGCCAGATCGACGGCAGCCCGAACGCCTCGCCGGCGTGGATGGTGAAGTGGGCGTTCTCGCGCTGGAGGTACTCGAACGCGTCGAGGTGGCGGGTCGGCGGGTAGCCGGCCTCCGCGCCGGCGATGTCGAACCCGGCGACGCCGCGGTCGCGCCAGGCGACGGCGAGCTCGGCGATCTCGTTGGACCGGGCCTGGTGGCGCATCGCGGTCAGCAGCTGCCGGACCACGATCCGGCCGCCCGGCACCGGCGACGCCCTCGTCGAAGCCGGCCTGCACGGCGGCGACGACCTCGTCGAGGGACAGCCCGGCCTCGACGTGCTGCTCGGGCGCGTAGCGCACCTCGGCGTAGACGACGCCGTCGGCGGCGAGGTCCTCGACGCACTCGCGGGCGACCCGGGTCAGCGCGGCGCTCGGTCTGCATCACGCCGACGGTGTGGTCGAAGGTCTCGAGGTAGCGCACCAGCGAGCCGGAGTCGGCCGACTCGGCGAACCAGCGGCCCAGCGCGTCCGCGTCGCTGGTGCCCTCGGGCAGCTCGTGGCCGCACTCGGCGGCCAGCTCGAGGACGGTCTGCGGGCGCAGCCCGCCGTCGAGGTGGTCGTGGAGGAGCACCTTGGGTGCGCGGCGTACCTGGTCACGTCGTCGGGGTGGTCACCGCTCACGGCTATCCTTCCAGCCATGCGCACCTTCACCAGCTTCGACGAGCTCAGCCGCGGCCGTCGGCCAGGACCTCGGCACCAGCGACTGGCTGACCATCGAGCAGGAGCGCGTCGACCAGTTCGCCGAGGCGACCGGCGACCACCAGTGGATCCACGTCGACGTCGAGCGCGCCGCCGAGGGCCCGTTCGGCGGCACCATCGCCCACGGCTACCTCACGCTGTCGCTGGTCCCGCTGCTCGGCGTCCAGGTCTTCACCCTCGACACCCCCGGCGCCAAGCTCAACTACGGCGTCAACAAGGTGCGCTTCCCCAGCCCCGGTGCGGGTCGGCTCCGGGTCCGCGACACGGTCTCGGTCAAGGAGGTCACCGACCTCCCCTCCGGCAAGCAGCTCGTGCTCGGCCACGTCATCGAGATCGAGGGCGACGGAGGTCCTGGACAAGCCCGCCTGCGTCGCCGAGACCGTCGTCCTCCTCCTCCCGTAAGCCGTTGAGTTGGGCTTCGCTCATCGTTGAGTTGGGCTTCGCTCAGGAGCCATGCCCAACTCAACCCGGACGCGTGCCCAACTCAACGTTCGAGGGTGAGGGAGTAGCAGCGCTGCTCGCCGTACGGGCGTGAAGCCGAGGCGCTTGAGGATCGGGGCCGAGGTGTCGTCGACCGCCTTGACGAGGGCGAAGCGGGCCGTGGTGCCGCGGGCGTCGCGGAGCCGCTGGGCGACGAGGGCGCGGTAGGCGCCGCGGCCGCGGTAGGCCGGGCAGGACCGAGCCGTCCCAGAAGCGCAGCGCGTCGCCGTCGACGGTGCTCCCCGCCGCGGCGGCGGGCTCGCCGTCGACGTAGGCGACGTACGCCCGGATCAGCCGCTCGTCCTCGGGCAGGCCCACCGACCTGGTCATGGTCGACGACCTGCGCCTCGGTCGGCGGGGACATGTCGAACACCTCCGCCTGGATCCGGCCGGCGAGCTCGACACCGGCGCGGTCGGTCACCTGCGACGACGGTCGACGTCGTCGGGCACGGGCAGGTCGGTGTCGACCGGACAGGGCCAGCACCTCCAGCCGCTCGGCCAGGCCGCAGGCCGAGCGCGCGCAGCTGCGCCTCGGTGTCGGCGGGGCGCGTGCGCTCGTCGACCCACCACCGCAGCGTCGGCCGGCCGGCGGCGCGGGCGTGGTCGACGCACCTCGGCGCAGGACCTCGGCCAGCGGCCGGTCGGTGCGCCGACCACTGCACGCTGGTGTAGTCGGTGTAGTGGGTGAGCCGGTAGTCGTCGGTCGTCACCTCGGTCGCGTCGACCGGGACCCAGATCCACCGCGCGGCCGCGGCCCGGACGGCGACCGGATCCAGAGCAGTCTGCTTCGTCCATGTCAGGGCGCGACGCGGTCGAGGACCAGCGGCGCGGCCTCGTACGACGAGCGCGTCGCCGATGTCGTAGCCGCCCTCGAGCGAGGCCAGGGCCCGGTCGAAGCGGGCCTCGTCGTCGGTGAGCAGCGTGAACAGCGGCTGCGCCCTCGGTGACCTCGTCACCGGGTCGGGCGTGCCAGACGACGCCGGCACCGGCCTGCACCGGGTCCTCCTTGCGGGCCCGGCCGGCGCCGAGCCGCCAGGCGGCGAGCCCGACGGCCATCGCGTCGAGCCGGGTCAGCGACGCCGGACTGCGGGCGCGACGACGTCGTGGGAGTGACGGGCGGTGGGCAGCGCGGCGTCGGGGTCGCCGCCCTGCGCGCGGATCATCGCGCTTCCAGGCGTCCATCGCCTGACCCGACGGCGAGCACGGTCGGCCGGGTCGACGTCGTCGCGGCCGGCCCCCGCGAGCATCTCGCGGGCCAGCGCCAGGGTCAGCTCGACCACGTCGGCCGGCCCGCCGCCGGCGAGCACCTCGACCGACTCGGCCACCTCGATCGCGTTGCCGGCGGTGCGTCCGAGCGGCGTGCTCATGTCGGTGAGCAGCGCGACGGTGTGGACGCCGGCGTCGGTGCCGAGCGCGACCATGGTCTCGGCGAGCTCGCGGGCCTGGTCGACGTCCTTCATGAAGGCGCCGGTGCCGACCTTGACGTCGAGCACCAGCGCGCCGGTGCCCTCGGCGATCTTCTTGGACATGATCGACGAGGCGATCAGCGGGATCGCCTCGACGGTGCCGGTGACGTCGCGCAGCGCGTAGAGCTTCTTGTCGGCCGGCGCCAGCCCGTCACCGGCCGCGCAGATCGACGGCGCCGACCTACTCGAGCTGGGCGAACATCTCCTCGTTGGAGAGCGCCGCCCGCCAGCCGGGGATCGACTCGAGCTTGTCGAGCGTGCCGCCGGTGTGGCCGAGGCCCGCGGCCGGACAGCTGGGGTACGGCGACGCCGCAGGCCGCGACCAGCGGGGCCAGCGGCAGCGTGATCTTGTCGCCCACGCCGCCGGTGGAGTGCTTGTCGGCGGTCGGCCGCGACAGCGACGAGAAGTCCATCCGCTCCCCCGACGCGATCATCGCGCCGGTCCAGCGAGCGATCTCGCGGCGGTTCATGCCGTTGAGCAGGATCGCCATCGCGAGCGACGACATCTGCTCGTCGGCGACCTCGCCGCGCGTGTAGGCGTCGATCACCCAGTCGATCTGGCTGTCGGACAGCTCGGCGCCGTCCCGCTTGGCGATGATCACCTCGACGGCGTCGTGCGCCCCGCTCATTCGGGGTCCCCGTTCGAAGCGGAGCGCAGCGAGCATTCGAATGGGGTGAATCATCGGACGGCCTCGAGGTCGTCGGGACCGAACGCATCGGGCAGCACCTCGGCCATCGACCTGGCCCCGGACGCCGTCAGCAGCTGCAGCCCGGCGCCGCCGTTCTCCCAGAGCAGCTGCCGGCACCGGCCGCACGGCATGATCACGTCGCCGGCGCCGTTCACGCACACGAAGTGGGTCAGCCGGCCACCGCCGGTGGCGTGCAGCGGACGACACCAGTCCGCACTCGGCGCACAGCGTGACGCCGTAGGCCGCGTTCTCGACGTTGCAGCCCGACGACCAGGCGGCCGTCGTCGACCAGCGCGGCCGCACCGACAGGGAAGCTGCAGTACGGCGCGTAGGCACGTGCCGCCACCTCCACAGCTGCCGCCCGTAGCGTGCTCCATTCCACCGTTGTCTCGGCCACCGGGTCCTCCTCTCGCCGGGAACAGCCTCGCCCACCGGCGGGTGCGGCAGCAATCCGGGTCCCAGTCCCCGGCAAAAGGTGCCAAGATCGCAACACGGTAACCATCTACCGGTGAGCCTCCACGGGGCTTTCGGGAGGCTCGATTTCGGCTACCGTGACGGCCGTTGCCCCCAGTCGAGCGGGGCGGAGACTGGAGGGCAGTTGTGAAGCAGAAGAGGAAGGCCGTCGTCGGAGGCATTGCCGCCCTGGCGGCGGCCACCGTGCTGGCCGCGTGCGGCGACGCGCCCGGAGGAGACAGACGACACCGGCAGTCGAGACGACCGCAGCGCCACCGACTTCCTGCCGTGCATCGTCTCCGACGCCGGCGGTTTCGACGACAAGTCGTTCAACCAGCTCGGCTACGAGGGCGTCGAGCAGGCCGCCGACGAGCTCGGCTCGGAGTTCAAGGCCGTCGAGTCCAACAGCGAGAACGACTACGCCCCCAACCTCGAGAGCCTGGTCGCCGAGGGCTGCGACGCGATCGTCGACCGTCGGCTTCGCCCTCGCCGCGGCGACCAAGGAGTCGGCCGCGGCCAACCCCGAGATCGAGTACGTCCTGATCGACGACGCTGCCGACGGCGGCGACGACGGCAGACCTTCGACGGCCAGCCGACGAGCCGAACATCAAGCCGCTGCTCTACAACACCGCGGAGGCGGCGTTCCTGGCCGGCTACGCGTCTGCGGACTACAGCAAGACCGGCGTGGTCGGCACCTACGGCGGCATGCCGTTCCCGACCGTCACGATCTTCATGGACGGCTTCAAGCAGGGCGTCGAGTACTACAACGAGCAGAAGGGCGCGAACGTCAAGGTCGTCGGCTGGGACGGCAAGGACGGCAGCTTCACCGGTGGCTTCGAGGCCAACGAGACCGCGACCAACACCGCCGCGCCAGCTGCTCGACCAGGACGCGACGTGCTGCTGCCGGTCGGTGGCCCGATCTACCAGGGCGCGCTGACGGCCATCGAGGACTCCGGCGAGGACGTCGCGCATCATCGGTGTGGACGCCGACTTCTTCGAGACCGACCCGAAGCACCCAGGACGACGTCCTCACCTCGATCCTGAAGAACATGAAGGTCTCGACCTACGAGGCGATCATGGCCGCGGGCAACGACGAGTTCGACTTCACGCCTACGTCGGCACCCTCGAGAACGACGGCGTCGGCATCGCCCCGTTCCACAACTTCGAGGACAAGGTGTCCGACACGCTGCCGGGCGAGCTCGAGGAGATCGAAGGCCGGGCATCATCGACGGCTCGATCAAGGTGGACGTCGTACCTCGCCCGAGTGACCAGCGTGAGCGACGATGCCAGGGGGAGGTCGGCCACGGTGCGGCCTCCCCCGTTTGCGTACCTCCGCGTCGGGGCCACGTCGCCCACCCGCCGATCACACTAGGATCCCGCCATGAAGCTCGCCCTGCGCGACATCACCAAGCGCTTCGGGACGCTCGTCGCCAACGACCGGATCTCCCTGACCGTCGAGCCCGGCGAGATCCACTGCCTGCTCGGCGAGAACGGCGCCGGCAAGTCGACGCTGATGAACGTGCTCTACGGCCTCTACCAGGCCGACGAGGGCGAGATCGTCCTCGACGACGAGGTCCAGCACTTCGCCGGCCCCGGCGACGCGATCGCGGCCGGCATCGGCATGGTCCACCAGCACTTCATGCTGGTCCCGGTCTTCACCGTCGCCGAGAACGTCATGCTCGGCAACGAGGCGACCGGCTTCGCCGGGTCGCTCGACCTCGACGCCGCCCGGAAGCGGGTCGAGGAGATCTCCGACCGGTTCGGCTTCCACGTCAACCCCGACGCCGTCGTCGAGGACCTGCCGGTCGGCGTGCAGCAGCGGGTCGAGATCATCAAGGCGCTCTCGCGCGACGCCGAGGTCCTGGTCTTCGACGAGCCGACCGCGGTGCTGACCCCCCAGGAGACCGACGAGCTGATGGAGATCATGCGCCAGCTCAAGGAGGCCGGCGAAGGCGATCGTCTTCATCACCCACAAGCTGCGCGAGGTCCGCGAGGTCGCCGACCGGATCACCGTGATCCGGCTCGGCAAGGTCGTCGGCGAGGCCGAGCCCACCGCGAGCAACGCCGAGCTGGCCGCGCTGATGGTCGGCCGCCCGGTCGAGCTGACCGTGCACAAGGACCCGCCGAAGCTCGGCGAGGACGCCCTGGTCGTCGAGGGCCTCACGGTCGTCGACGCCACCGGCCACGTCCACGTCGACGACGTCAGCTTCACCATCCGGCGCGGCGAGGTCCTCGCCGTCGCCGGCGTCCAGGGCAACGGCCAGACCGAGCTGACCGAGGCGCTGCTCGGGCCTGCAGGACCACGTCACGCGGCTCGATCCGCCTCGACGGCAAGGAGCTGGTCGGCCGCGTCGGTGCGCCAGATCCTCGACGCCGGGCGTCGGGTTCATCCCCGAGGACCGCCAGGTCGACGGCCTGGTCGGCGAGCTTCACGATCGCCGAGAACCTCATGCTCAACCGCAGCTTCGACGCGCCGTTCGTCGAGCGCGGCTCCCTGCAGCTCGACAAGCTCGACGACGTTCGCCAAGGAGAAGCTCAAGGAGTACGACGTCCGCGCACCGGGCATCACCACCACGCCGGCAAGCTCTCCGGCGGCAACCAGCAGAAGGTCGTCGTCGCCCGCGAGCTCTCCCGCGACCTGCGGCTGCTGGTCGCCGCCCAGCCGACCCGCGGCGTCGACGTCGGCTCGATCGAGTTCATCCACAAGCAGATCGTCGCCGCCCGCGACACCGGCGTGCCCGTGCTCGTGGTCTCCACCGAGCTCGACGAGGTCGTCGCGCTGGCCGACCGGATCATGGTGCTCTACCGCGGCCAGCATCGTCGGCATCGTCCCCGCCGACACCCCCCGTGAGGTGCTCGGCCTGATGATGACCGGCGAGCGACCGGAAGGGGCGGTGGCATGAGCGACGCCCGACCGACAGAGCCCGACGCAGGCCGGCCGACGGCCCGCCGGAGCCGGAGGATCGACCGGCCCCGCGCCGACGCAGCATCCCGAGGAGCCGGACGACCGCTGGCGCGACGTCGCTGCGCGAGATCACCAGCGGCAACGCCCTCGTCGCGCGTGCTCGCGCGTGCTGCTCGCGGTGGTCGTCGGCTCGCTGATGATCATCGCTCACCGACGAGGAGGTCCGCGACACGCTCGGCTACATCTTCGCCCGGCCCGGCGACTTCTTCTCAGCGCCGCGGGCGACGCGATCCGGGCGCCTACAGCGCGCTGTTCCGGGGCTCGATCTACAACACCCGCGCCGAGGACTTCGAGACCGGGATCCGGCCGCTCACCGAGACGCTCAAGTTCGCCGCCCCGCTGATCGCCGCCGGCCTCGGCGTCGGCCTGGCGTTCCGCGCCGGGCTGTTCAACATCGGCGGTCGCGGCCAGATGCTGCTCGCCGGCGCCGCCGCCGGCTGGGTCGGCTATCAGCTCGACCTGCCCTGGCCGATCCACCTGGCCGTCGCCATCGTCGCCGGCATGGTCGCCGGCGCCCTGTGGGCCGGCATCGCCGGGCTCCTCAAGGCCCGCACCGGCGCCCACGAGGTGATCGTCACGATCATGCTCAACTACGTCGGCTTCTACCTGGTGTTCTACGCGCTGCCGAGCAGAGCCTGCTGCAGGCGCCCGGCTCGGTCGAACCCCAAGTCGCTGCCGATGCAGGAGTCGGCGACCATGCCGCAAGCTCCTCGGCGAGCAGTTACAACCTCCACCTCGGCTTCCTGCTCGCGCTGGTCGCGGTGGCCGTCGTCTGGTGGCTGCTCAACCGCTCGGCGCTCGGCTTCCGGTTCCGCGCCGTGGGCGAGAACCCGCACGCCGCCCGCGACCGCCGGCATCGACGTCGGCCGCACCTACACGATCGTGATGCTGATCTCCGGCGCCCTGCGTCGGCCTCGCCGGCGCCAACCAGGTGCTCGGCACGGTGACCAGCGGCGTCACCGTCGACCTCGACGCCGGCATCGGCTTCGACGCCATCACGGTCGCGCTGCTCGGCCGCTCGCGGCCGCTCGGCATCCTGGCCGCCGGGCTGCTGTTCGGCGCGTTCAAGGCCGGCGGCTTCTCGATGCAGGCCTCCGAGGGCATCCCGGTCGACATCGTGCTCGTCGTCCAGTCGCTGATCGTGCTGTTCATCGCCGCGCCGCCGCTGGTCCGAGCGATCTTCCGACTGCCCGCCAAGGAGGCCGCAGTGAGCACGGCGCCACGCAGACGCCCGGCCGAGCACGCCGACCCGACGAGATCCGCCGCCGCGACTCACCGTGGTCGAGCCGCAAGGCCCCGATCATGTTCGGCGTGCTCACCGCTCGGCCTGGCGCTGGTCGTGCTGCTCGCGCCCCAGTCGGGCGACACCACCTTCCGGCTGGCCGCCCGACGCGACTTCGTCCAGCTGCCCGACATCACGGTGCCCTCCGACGGCGACGGCGTGGGCTCGATGGTGGCGCTGCTGCGCGCTGTGCACCGCCAGTCGTGCGCCGCTACGCTCACCCGGCGGCGCGACACCCGCTGTGGCTGGTCGTGCGTCTTCGCGCGTCGCTCGGCATGTCGGCTTCCTGTCCTGGGCCGCCGCCGGCGGCACGATGCCGGTGGTCGGCCTGCTCGCCGGGTCGCTCGCCCTGGCCGTGCCGCTGGTCTTCGGCGCGCTGGGCGGCGTGCTCGGCGAGCGCGCCGGCGTGGTCAACATCGCCATCGACGGCCAGCTGCTGGCCGGCGCCTTCGCCGCGGCGATGGTCGGCTCGATCACCGGCTCGCCCTGGGCCGGCCTGCGTCGGCGGCGATGGTCGCCGGGCTGCTGGTGGCGCTGGTGCTCGGCCTGTTCGCGATCACCTACTACGTCGACCAGGTCATCGTCGGCGTGGTGCTCAACGTGCTGGTCATCGGCATCACCAGCTTCATGTTCAGCCAGGTGCTGGCCCCCAACACCGCCGACGCTCAACTCGCCCGCCGCGGTTCGAGCCGCTGCGCGATCCCCGTGCTCGGCGACATCCCGCTGATCGGCCCGATCTTCTTCCGGCAGACCGCCGATCGTCTACCTGCTCTACGTCGCGGTCGCGCTCGTCACCTGGGCGCTCTACCGCACCCGGTGGGGCCTGCGGGTCCGGGCGGTCGGCGAGCACCCGAAGGCCGCCGACACCGTCGGCATCAAGGTCAACCGCACCCGCTACCGCACCGTGCTGCTCGCCGGCGCGATCGCGGGCATGGGCGGCGCCTTCTACACGCTGGTCTCGGTCACGCAGTTCAACCGGGAGATGACCGGCGGCGCCGGCTACATCGCGCTGGCGGCCGTGATCTTCGGCAAGTGGGACCCGATCCGCGCCACGCTGGCGGCGCTGCTGTTCGGCTTCGCCTCCAACCTGCAGGGCGTGCTGTCGGTCCTCGGCTCGCCGGTGCCCAGCCAGTTCATGCTGATGCTGCCCTACGTCGTGACGATCTTCGCCGTGGCCGGCCTGGTGGGCCGGTCGCGGCCACCGGCCGCCGACGGGACTGCCCTACATCAAGACCTAGCCGGCCGGAGGTCGCTGCGCGCGGTCAGCGAGCTCAGCGGTCAGCGGGCGGCAGCAGGCCGGTGACGGCGGCCTCGGCGAGCACCCGGGCGCCGATCGCCGTCGACGCGCTCGTCGACGGTCAGGTTGCCCTGGTGGAGGTCGTAGGTCGGACCGCCGGGGGTGCGCGTCCCGAGCCGGCCCATCGCACCCGGCACCCGCTCGACGTACCAGCCGAAGTCCTCGCCGCCCAGGCTCTGGGTGGTGGAGACCTGGCCGTCGTCGCCGAGCACGCGGCGGACGGCGGCGCTGAGCAGCTCGGTCGAGGCGTGCTCGTTGACCACCGGCGGGACGCCCCGCTTGTAGTCGACCTCGGCGGTGACGCCGTAGGGCGCGACGATCTCGTCGATCAGGATCCGGACCAGCGCCTCGGCGTCGGCCCAGGCGACCGCGTCGAGCATCCGGATCGTGCCGGCGGCGTAGCCGCCGCCGGGGATGACGTTGTGGGCGGAGCCGGCCCGCACCAGGCCCCACACCACGCTGGCGCCGGCGCGCGGGTCGAGCCGGCGCGACAGGATCGCCGGCAGCTCGACGACCAGCTTGCCGAGCGCGAAGGTGAGGTCCTCGGTGAGGTGGGGACGTGAGGTGTGGCCGCCGCGGCCGGTCAGCCGGACCGACAGGGCGTCGGCGGCGCCGGTGAGCGCGCCGTCGCGCACGCCCACCAGCCCCACGTCGAGGGTCGGGTCGCAGTGGAGCATGAAGATCCGGTCGACCCCGTCGAGCGCACCGTGGTCCATCAGCCGCAGCGCACCGCCGGGCATGACCTCCTCGGCGGGCTGGAACAGCAGCCGGACCCGGCCGGGCAGCTGGCCGCGGTGGTGGGCCTCCGCGAGTGCGAGGCCGGCGCCGACCAGGCCGGCGGTGTGGACGTCGTGGCCGCAGGCGTGGGCGACGCCCGGCGTGGTGCTCGCCCAGGGCAGGCCGGTGGTGTCGTCGACCGGCAGCGCGTCGAGGTCGGCCCGCAGCGCGATCAGCGGCCCCGGTGTCGCCGATGTCGGCGATCAGGCCGGTGCCGTCGATGCGGGTGAGCGCGATCCCCGCCGCCTCGAGTCGCTCGGCCACCACGTCGGTGGTGCGGGTCTCGGCCCACGACAGCTCGGGGTGGGCGTGGAGGTCGCGCCGGAGCTCGATCAGGTCGTCGGCGTACTTCTCGACGACGGAGTCAAGGGTGCTGGAGATCTCAGGAAGTGGGGTGGGCATCGCCCGTAGAGGTTAGTTCACGCCGACCCCGCGCGCGGAATCAGGGACGGACGGGACGGGGCCCCGGCATGGCCGGGGCCCCGTCGCGTCACTGCTGTCAGGCGGGCGGGAGGCCCCAGCGCACGAGCCTGCCCTTGCCGTTGGAGAGGACCCGGGTGGTCGCGTAGATCGCCTCCGGCGTCCACTCGACATCTCCGGGGAGCCTGACCGTCTTGTAGGGCTCCTTGGCCCTGGTGCCGGCCGGGACCCGCACGATCTGACCCGCGAACAGCTGCGAGACGTACAGGTCACCGTTGTCGGCCACCGCGACCCCGACCGGGCTCACGAGCTTGCCGACGACCTTCTCGCTGTCGCCGGTGGCGGGGTCGACCCGCCACACCGACCCGTTGGCGCCGAGACTGCCGTCCTCGGGACCGCCGGGAAGCGAGGACACGTAGAGCATCCCGTCAGGTCCCATCTCCACGTCGGTGGGGACGAACTCGAGCCGGAACTTGTGACCGGCCACGCAGCGCGGCAGGCCGTTCACCTTGGCTTCCTTCGGACCGATCCTGACCGGGACGTTCGGCATCACGGCCACCGTGCTGACCGTGCCGTCGGGAGCTGCGGCCAGGATGGCGTTGGCCGCAGCGTCGGCGATGTAGGTCGTGCCGGCGCCGGGGAGCGTCGCATAAGGGTGGCTCTCGACGATGCCCTGGTAGGGCAGCAGGAACGGAGGCAGCTTCTTCTTGCACCTCGCTCCCAGCCCCTTGAAGCCGTACGTCGTGTCGGCGTCGGGGTTGGCGCTGCGCTCGTAGGCGCCGATGTTGGCGACCCGCTCGGCGTCACCGCCGGGCGTCATCCTGAGGAGATGCGTCCTCCTGCCGCGCGTGGTCGCGAAGGAGACCACGGCCCCGGAGACGGAGACCGCACCGACCTCGGTGCCCTGCTTGGGTGCGGAGTAGGCGACCTCCGGGTCGCCGCCGGGCGGTACCTCCATGAGGAGTCCGGCGAAGTTCTGGGCCACGTAGGCCGTCCCGTCCTCGGCCACGGCCGCGCTCAGGGGCGAGACCAGGTCGGTGGCGATGGGCGCGGCACTCGCGGGCGTGATGGTGGCGGCTGTCAGGGCCGCAACGGTGGAAAGTGTGATGACAGTACGACGCATGGATCCCCCCAGGTGAACGTTGAATGTTCAGACGCTCGACAGTCTGGACCGGATCTCGGCGTCCCGCATACCCCAGAGGGGGCATTTATTCGGCGCCGGTGTCACCCTTCCGGATGACCGTCGTACGCCTCGAGGATGAGGTCGGCGGCCACCGAGGCGTTGAGGTCACCGGCGAGCAGCTGCCGTCGTACGTCGTCACGGATCTGCTTCACACCCGGTGAACGGCGGAGCCGGTCGGCCAGCTCGTCGCGCACCAGGGCCCACGTGAAGTCCAGCTGCTGCTCGGCCCGCTTGGCAGCGAGGCCCTCCTCGCCGAGATGGTCGCGGTGGGCCAGGACCCGCTGCCAGACGTCGTCGACACCGTCCCCGGTGAGGCCGGAGCAGGTGACGACCGGCGGCGCCCACTCGCCGCGTCCGCGGACCATCCGGAGTGCGCCTGCCAGCTCGCGCGCCGCGGAGCGGGCCTCGGCCTCCCGGTCTGCCGTCCGCCTTGTTGACGGCGATCACGTCGGCGATCTCCAGGATGCCCTTCTTGATGCCCTGGAGCTGGTCACCGGTGCGGGCCAGGGTGAGGAAGAGGAAGGTGTCGACCATCCCGGCGACGGTGATCTCGGACTGGCCCACGCCGACGGTCTCGACCAGCACCACGTCGTACCCCGCCGCCTCGAGCACCGCCATCGCCTGGGTCGTCGCGCGGGCGACGCCCCCGAGGGTGCCGGCGGCGGGCGAGGGACGGATGTAGGCATCGGGGTCGTGGGCCAGGGTCGCCATCCGGGTCTTGTCGCCGAGCACGGAACCGCCGGTCCGCACGCTGGAGGGGTCGACGGCCAGCACGCCGACCCGGTGCCCGGCCGCGGTGAGCCGGGTGCCGAGCTGCTCGATGAACGTCGACTTGCCCACCCCGGGTACGCCGGAGATGCCGACCCGGACCGCGTCGCCCTCGCCGAGGCGGTCGAGCAGCTCGCGCGCGGCAGCCCGGTGGGCCGGCTTGGACGACTCCATCAGCGTGATCGCCCGCGAGACCGCCGCTCGCTGCCGCTCCCCGATCCCGGCGACCAGCGCGTCCAGGTCGACCATCAGTGCCCGAGCTGCTCGGCGAGCTTCGTCAGCAGGTCGAGGGCCGACTCGGCGATCACCGTGCCCGGCAGGAACACCGCGGCCGCGCCCATCTCGTGCAGCGTCGCGACGTCGTCCGGCGGGATCACGCCTCCGACGACGACCATGATGTCCTCGCGGCCGAGGTCGGCCAGGGCGTGGCGCAGCTGCGGCACGAGCGCGAGGTGACCCGCGGCCAGCGAGGACACCCCGACGATGTGCACGTCGGCGTCCACCGCCTGCTGGGCGACCTCCTCCGGCGTGGAGAACAGCGGCCCGACGTCGACGTCGAAGCCCATGTCGGCGAAGGCGCTGACGACCACCTTCTGGCCGCGGTCGTGACCGTCCTGACCCATCTTCGCGACCAGGATCCGGGGCCGCCGGCCTTCGTGCTCCTCGAACTCGTCGGCGGCGGCCACCACCCGCTGGACGGGTCCGTCGCCGCCCGCCTCGTCGCGATACACGCCGCTGATGGTACGGATCACGGCCTGGTGGCGGCCGTAGACCTTCTCCATCGCTCCCGAGATCTCGCCGACCGTCGCCTTCGCTCGGGCGGCGTCGACGGCCAGCGCGAGCAGGTTGCCCTCCTCGCTCTCCGCGCTGCGGGTCAGCGCCTCGAGGGCGCGCTCCACCTCGCCGTCGTCCCGCTCGGCGCGCAGCCGCTCGAGCTTGGCCACCTGCTGCCGGTAGACGTCGTCGTTGTCGACGCGGAGGACGTCGAGGGGGTCCTCGGCCGCGAGCCGGAAGGTGTTGACGCCGATGACCTGCTGGTTCCCGGAGTCGATGCGCGCCTGCGTGCGCGCCGCCGCCTCCTCGATCCGCATCTTGGGGATGCCCTGCTCGATCGCCGCCGCCATGCCGCCGGCCTTCTCCGCCTCCTGGATGTGGCCCCAGGCGCGCTCGGCGAGGTCGTGGGTGAGGCGCTCGACGTAGTACGAGCCGGCCCACGGATCGATGGTGTGCGTCGTACCCGCTCTCCTGCTGCAGCAGCAGCTGGGTGTTGCGGGCGATCCGGGCCGAGAAGTCGGTCGGGAGCGCGATCGCCTCGTCGAGCGCGTTGGTGTGGAGCGACTGGGTGTGGCCCTGGGTGGCGGCCATCGCCTCGATGCAGGTGCGGCCGACGTTGTTGAAGACGTCCTGCGCGGTCAACGACCACCCGCTGGTCTGGCAGTGGGTGCGCAGGCTGAGCGACTTGGGGTTCTGGGGCTCGAAGTCGCGCACCAGCCGGCTCCAGATCGCCCGGGCCGCGCGCATCTTCGCGACCTCCATGAAGAAGTTCATGCCGATCGCCCAGAAGAAGCTGAGCCGCGGCGCGAACCGGTCGATGTCGAGCCCGGCAGCGAGTCCCGCCCGGAGGTACTCGACGCCGTCGGCGAGCGTGTACGCGAGCTCGAGATCGGCGGTCGCCCCCGCCTCCTGCATGTGGTAGCCGGAGATCGAGATCGAGTTGAAGCGCGGCATCCGCTCGGCGGTGAACGAAAAGATGTCCGAGATGATCCGCATGCTCGGTGCCGGCGGGTAGATGTAGGTGTTGCGGACCATGAACTCCTTGAGGATGTCGTTCTGGATCGTCCCCGCGAGCTGCTCCGGCTTCACCCCCTGCTCCTCCGCCGCCGCGATGTAGAGCGCCAGGACCGGGAGCACGGCGCCGTTCATCGTCATCGACACCGACATCTCGTCGAGCGGGATCCCGTCGAAGAGCGTGCGCGCGTCGTAGATGGAGTCGATGGCCACGCCCGCCATGCCGACGTCGCCACGCACCCGCGGGTGGTCGGAGTCGTAGCCGCGGTGGGTCGCGAGGTCGAAGGCGACGCTGAGGCCCTTCTGGCCGGCCGCGAGGTTGCGGCGGTAGAACGCGTTGGACTCCTCGGCCGTCGAGAACCCGGCGTACTGCCGGATCGTCCACGGCTGGGTCGTGTACATCGTCGGGTACGGGCCGCGCAGGAACGGCGACAGCCCGGGCCAGGTGTCGAGCGCGTCGAGGCCCTCGAGGTGCTCGGGGCCGTACGCCGGGTGGATGTCGATGCCCTCCGGAGAATGCCAAGGCTCCCCGACGCCGGTGGTTGAGCCTGCGACGGAGACCATCGCCCCCGGCGAGGTCCAGCCCGGCGAAGCTCTCCGGCACACTCATGCGAGCACCTCCCGGGTCCGGCGCAGGAAGTCCAGCGCATCCATCCCGGCGTAGCACCGGTCGTCCTCACCCAGGCTGTCCCCCTGGCCGGCGACGACGACGTGGCGCGCGCCCGCATCGCGCAGCGCCGCGACCAGGTCGGCCCCCCACTCGGCGTAGGCCGCGTCGGGGCCGGCGAGACACACGACCGGCTGGTCGTCGTAGGTGGCGAGCACCGACTCGACCCCGTCGGTCGGTCCGGCCACCGTGACCGAGACCCCACCCGCGGCGAGCAGGTTGGCCGCGAACCCCGCCCGCGCGTTGTGGGCGGAGACCGACCCCATGGTGGCGAGGAAGACCGGCGAGGTGGCCGGCTGGTCGCGCAGCTCCTCGAAGGCGGCACCCCAGCGGCGTACGTCGTCGCCCGCGCCGGTGCGCTCGGGCAGCGACTCGGCCAGGTGGGGAAACTCGGTGAGTCCGGTGAGCGGGCGCCTCCGATGCGCCACAGCCGCGTCGCGGGCCGCCACGGTCTCGGCGACGCGTCGCTCGAACGCCTCGGCACCCTCGGACTCGATCCGGCCGAGCTCCTCCCACGCCGCCAGGGCGAGGTCGTCGGTGAGCTTCTCCACGGCATACGACCCGCCGGCCGGGTCGGCGACCCGGCCGAGGTGGGACTCCGAGAGCAGCAGCGGAGAGGTGTTGCGGGCGATCCGGCGTCCGAACGCGTCGGGCTCACCGAGCGGGCTGTCGAACGGGACCACGGTGACTGCGTCAGCCCCGCCGATGCCGGCGCCGAACGCCGCGACCGTGGTGCGGAGCATGTTCACCCACGGGTCGTACTTGCTCATCATCGGTCGGCTGGTGACGGCGTGGAGCCGCATCTGGACCGTCCCGTCGGTCGAGCCCGTGGCGCCGCTCAGCTCCAGCATCCGCGCCCACAACCGCCGCGCGGCCCGGAACTTCGCGATCGTCGGGAACTGCTCGTCGGTCGCGGCCAGCCGGAACTCCAGCAGCCCGGCGGCCTCCTCCACCGTGAACCCCGCCCCGGTCAGCGTCCGGAGGTACGACGCGGCCGTGGCGAGGACGTGACCGAGCTCCTGCACGTCGGACGCGCCCCGGTCGTGCACCACGGTCCCGTCGACGACGGCCGCGAGCACGCCGGCGTCGCGGGCCAGGCCGGCGATCTCGACGACGTGTTCTCCGGAAGCGTCGGCGCCGAGGTTGGTGCCGTCCGCGGGATCGACGTACGTCAGCAGGTCGAGGAAAGCACGGGCGGTGTCGGGGGTGGTGCCGTCGAGCACCACCGGGGCCAGGTCGAGGAGCACGCCGTCGAGCATCTGGGGCAGGTCGGCGGCGGCGTCGACCCACAGCGAGGTCGCGCCGGTGTCGAGGTCGGCGAGCGCCTGCTCGCGGTCGGCGGGACGGGTGCGGACGTCCCAACCGCCGACCCGGGTGGGCCGACCGGCAGTGGCGAGTTCGTCCAGGAGGTCCGGCGTGCCGAGCGGGGTGACCGACAGTCCGTCGAGCGTCGTCCGCGCGAGCGTGCGCCAGACCAGGTCGTCGGGATCGTCGTCACCCAGCCGACCGGCCTTGCGGAGGACCGCGGCGGCCGCGGCCTCCCACGCGGCACGGTCGTGGTCGTCGGAGGGGTCGGCGAGTGCGAGCGAACCCTGCTCGGGCTCGAGCTCGGTGGGCTCGGCCAACCCGCCCTCGACGGACTCCTCTGACGTCATACGTCGAACGATAGGAGGGCCGCCACGGCGCGGGCCACCGAGTGTGACCTATTGCGCGGACGACGTAGGTTCTGCCCGTGGCCACGGGAGCGGGGATCGACGACGGAAGCGGCGTCCTGCTGCGCCCCGCGGACCCCGGTGATGCGGAGCGCTGGCTCGAGACGATCCGGGACCCGGAGTGCCAGAAGTACGGCTCGCCGGCGTTCGTGGACGTACCCCGCGACATCGCCGGACTGGCCGACCGGATCGAGGCCTCCCGCACCGCCTGGGCCGAGGGAAGCCCGGGGACCTTCGTCGTCGCCGCCGCCGAGGCGCCCGAGAGGTTCCTCGGCGACATCGGGTGGCGCTGGTCGCTCCACGAGAAGTTCGCCGCTGCCGACCTCGGCTACTCGATCCACCCCGATGCTCGCGGCCGAGGCGTCGGACGGCGGGCGATCGTGGCGCTGACGCGCTGGCTGCTGGCTCCCGACGGCCGCGGCCTCGACCGCGTCCAGCTCGACCACAGCACCGAGAACCCCGCCTCCTGCCGGGTCGCGCTCGCCGCCGGCTTCGAGCGCGAGGGGGTGCGGCGCGGCTACCTGCCGCTGCGCGAGCCCGACGGCACGGTCCGCCGCCACGACGTGTGCATCCACGGCACGATCACGCCGCCCAGCTGACGATGCCACTATGGCCGCCACGGAGTGAATCGACCGGTTGTGTCGTTTCGCTGCGGGAGCGGGCCTGCGGCCTCACGCTGAGCTCATGAAGTCAGCAGTCGGGAAGGTGGGGCTGGTGGTCACCGCGGTTCTGGTGGCGGTACTCACGGGCATCCTCACGGGCACACTCACCGGTGGCGGGCTCACCGCGAACGGCGAGGACTCCCCCGCGGCGGTCGCCGAGCTCCGGGTCGTCGACGACCAGGCGTCACCCGAGAGCAACCCGGCCGCGCGCGAGTTCGTGACTGCGAAGCAGAAGTGGACGGCGTGCGTCGGAGAGGCGGCCCCGGCTCACGACGTCGAGGACGGTCGGTTCGACCCGGAACAAGCGTGCGGCCCCAAGCCCCACCCCCACGACTTCGCGGACAAGCACGCCGGCAAGGTGGGCCAGGGGAAGCATGGCAGCCACGGTCCTCCGGCCTGGGCCGGAGGCCCCGAGCGTCGTTCGGCAGAACCCCCCGGCCACGCCGAACGCGACTAGCTGGCAGCGCGGACGCGGCCACGCCGGGCAGCTCGACCACTCCCCGGCCCGACCGCGCCCGGCCCTCCCAACGTCCTCCCACGATCGGGAGGGACGCAACCGAATTCGGTGGGTCAGGGCGTCGTGGCGAAGTACCGGTCAAGCGCCTCGGCGACGACCTGGTCACGGCTGGTGCCGGCGCGTGCGGCGGCTGCGGCGACCTCCTTCTCGAGTCGCGCCGGGATCCGGACGGCGCTGCCGGGGTCGTCGGCCGAGCGGTTGCCGAAGAGGGCCAGGGCGAGGGTGACGACGGTGCCGAGGACGTCGAGGATGCCCACGACGCCCAGCAGCCGGAGCACGTCGTCGTCGACGTCGTGGGCGAGGATGATCACGCAGATCCCTACAGCGACCACGGCGGCGAGGACGACGGTGGCCCACAGGACGAACCGGACCCGGCGACGCGAACCGGCCAGCGCCAGCAGCAGCGACACCTGCGCGAGGGTCGCGGCGAGGGTCAGTCCGACCCCGAACGCCTCGACGAGGTTGTCGCTCCAGTCGTCAGCCCACACCATCAGCAGGGAGGTGGCGAAGGGCACCAGCGCCACGACACCGCCGGCCGCGCCGACGACCTGGAACCTGGTGCCGGAGGTCGCGAGATAGCACAGCATCGCGACGCTCGTCGTACCGACGATGAGGGTCGTCGTCAGCACCTGAGCCTCGCGCTCCCCGAACGAGCCGCCGCCGAGCAGGGCGATCACCCCCATCAGGGCGGCGATGCTGAACGATCCGATCGTCAGGAAGACGACGAGGCGGCGGACGGGCGCGGTGTCGAGATCTGTTTCGCTCATGGCCTCAGTGTCGCGCCGGCGAGCGGCCGGGGCGATGAGTCCCGGCACTCAGGTGCCGGGCGATCCGCTGTGCGCGTCAGCCCGCGTTGGCCGACCAGTCGGGCAGCTGCTGCAGCGCCCACCGGTTGCCGTCGGGGTCGGCGAAGCCGACGAACCGACCCCAGGCCTGCTCGTCGACCGGGGAGACCTCGATGCCGCGGTCCTTGAGGTCGGCGTACGTCGCGTCGGCGTCGGCGATCACCATCTGCAGGTTGTCGAGCGACCCGGGCTCCATCTCGGTCAGACCGCGGCCGATCGCGATCGAGCAGGCAGACCCCGGCGGGGTCAGCTGCACGAACCGGACCTCTTCGCTGACCGTCTGGTCGTGGTCGCAGACGAACCCCGCCCTGACGTAGAAGTCCTTGGCCCGGTCGACGTCGGTCACGGGCACCATCACCAGCTCCAGTTTCATGTCCATGTGGACAGCCTAGGGAGCCTTCCGGTCAGTTCCTGACCGCAATCAGACTTCGCGGCGACTCTCGGTGTCCTTGTTGCGGAGGCCGATCTTGTTGCCGAGCCAGACCAGCGGGTCGTACTGGCGGTCGACCACGCGCTCCTTCATCGGGATGATCGCGTTGTCGGTGATCTTGATGCCCTCGGGACAGACCTCGGTGCAGCACTTGGTGATGTTGCACATCCCGAGGCCGGCCTGCTCCTGGGCGAGCTTGCGCCGGTCGTTGGTGTCGAGCGGGTGCATGTCGAGCTCGGCGTACCGAAGGAAGAAGCGGGGGCCGGCGAACGCCGTCTTGTTGGCCTCGTGGTCGCGGACGACGTGGCAGACGTCCTGGCAGAGGAAGCACTCGATGCACTTGCGGAACTCCTGCCCGCGCTCGACGTCCTCCTGCATCATCCGCCGCTTGCCGTCGTCGTCACGCGGCCCCAGCTCGACGCCTGGCAGCTGCCGGGCCTTCTTGTAGTTGAAGGACACGTCGGTGACCAGGTCGCGGACCACCGGGAAGGCGCGCATCGGCGTCACGGTGATGACCTCGGACTCCTCGAAGTCCGAGAGCCGGGTCATGCAGAGCAGCCGCGGCCGGCCGTTGATCTCGGCGCTGCACGAGCCGCACTTGCCGGCCTTGCAGTTCCAGCGGATCGCCATGTCGCCGGCCTGGGTGGCCTGCAACCGGTGGAGGGCGTCGAGGACGACCTCGCCCTCGGACACCTCGACGGTGTAGTCCTGCAGCTCGCCGCCGTCCTCGTTGCCGCGCCACACCCGCAGCTTCAGGTCATATCCCATCGGTCACTCCTCGAAGTACGTCTTGAGCTCGTCGGGCATGACAGGAAGCGGCTGTTCCGCGAGCGTGACCCCGGTGCCGGACTCGTCGAGGCGCACGACGAGGTTCTTGGTGCCCCAGTCCGGGCTCGGCTTGGGGAAGTCGTCGCGGGTGTGACCACCCCGGGACTCCTCGCGCGCCAGCGCCGCCTTCGCGATCGCCTCCGAGACCACCAGCATGTTGCGCAGGTCGAGGGCGAGGTGCCAGCCGGGGTTGTACTGCCGGTGACCGCCGACGGTCATCGTCTTGGCGCGCTCCTTGAGGGCCTCGATCGCGGTCAGCGCGTCCTCGAGCTCGGAGGCCGTCCGGATGATGCCGACCAGGTCGTTCATCGACTCCTGCAGGTCGGACTGGATCGTGTAGGGGTTGTCCCCGCCCTCGACGTTGAACGGCGACACGGCGCTCCACTCCGCGGCCTGGACGTCGTCGTCGTGGACGGTCGGCCTGGACGCGAGCCCGGTGGCGTACGCCGCGGCCGCCTCGCCGGCGCGGCGGCCGAAGACGAGCAGGTCGGAGAGGCTGTTGCCCCCGAGCCGGTTCGACCCGTGCATCCCGCCCGAGCACTCGCCCACGGCGTAGAGGCCCGTGACCGAGGTGAGCTCGGTGTCGGGATCGACCTCGACCCCGCCCATGACGTAGTGGCAGGTGGGACCGATCTCCATCGGCTCGGCCGTGATGTCGACGTCCGCGAGCTCCTTGAACTGGTGGTACATCGACGGCAGCCGCTTGCGGATGAACTCGGCGTCGCGCCGCGAGGCGATGTCGAGGTAGATGCCGCCGTGCGGTGAGCCGCGGTCCGCCTTGATCTCGGAGTTGATCGCGCGCGCCACCTCGTCACGCGGCAGCAGCTCGGGTGGCCGGCGGTTGTTCTTCTTGTCGTCGTACCACCGGTCCGCCTCCTCCTCGGTGTCGGCGGTCTCGGCCTTGAAGAACTCCGGGATGTAGTCGAACATGAACCGCTTGCCCTCGGAGTTCTTCAGCACGCCGCCGTCACCGCGCACCGACTCGGTGACCAGCAGTCCCTTCACCGACGGCGGCCACACCATGCCGGTCGGGTGGAACTGCACGAACTCCATGTTGATGAGGGACGCGCCGGCCCGCAGCGCCAGCGCATGGCCGTCGCCGGTGTACTCCCACGAGTTCGACGTGACCTTGAAGGACTTCCCGATCCCGCCCGTGGCGAGGATGACCGACGGCGCCTCGATGGTGACGAACCGGCCGGTCTCGCGCCAGTAGCCGAAGACGCCCGAGATCCTGGGCTCCCCGTCCGACTCGTCCCGGAGCAGCTCGGTGACGGTGCACTCCATGAAGACGTCGATGCCGATCTGGACCGCGCGCTGCTGCAGGGTGCGGATCATCTCCAGCCCGGTGCGGTCGCCGACGTGGGCGAGTCGCGCGTACCGGTGGCCGCCGAAGTCGCGCTGGCTGATCAGCCCGTCCTCGGTCCGGTCGAAGAGTGCGCCCCAGTCCTCGAGCTCCATCACCCGCTCCGGCGCCTCCTGGGCGTGGAGCTGGGCCATCCGCCAGTTGTTGAGCATCTTCCCGCCGCGCATGGTGTCGCGGAAGTGGACCTCCCAGTTGTCCTCCGGCCACCGGTTGCCCATGGCGGCCGCGATGCCGCCCTCTGCCATCACGGTGTGGGCCTTGCCGAGCAGCGACTTGCAGACGATCGCAGTCTCCGCGCCGGCCTCGTGCGCGGCGATCGCCGCGCGGAGCCCGGCCCCGCCGGCGCCGACCACGACCACGTCGTAGGCGTGCCGCTCCGCCCCGCCCTCGGAGTAGTAGGACATCTCGTTGCCCGTCATCTCGTGGCGCGCCATCAAAAGAACCTCACGTCTTCGATCCGGCCGGAGGCGAGCAGGTAGATGTACAGGTCCACCAGGGCCACCGAGAACAGCGAGACCCAGGCGTAGCGGGCGTGCTTGACGTTGAGCTTCGAGACAAGGGTCCACGCCCGGTAGCGGACGGGGTGCTTGCTGAAGTGGCGCAACCGACCGCCGAGCACGTGGCGGCACGAGTGGCACGACAGCGTGTAGAGCCAGATGTAGACCACGTTGATGAGCATCAGCAGCGTGCCGAGACCGGCGTGGCCCCATTCCTTGTCGGCGTTGCGGAAGGCGAGCACGACGTCGAAGGAGAGGACCAGGGCGACCAGCACCGCGGCGTACCAGAAGTAGCGGTGCACGTTGTTGAGGATCAACGGCAACCGGGACTCTCCCGAGTAGCCGGTGTGGGGCTCGGCGACCCCGCACGCCGGCGGGCTCAACCAGAAGCTGCGGTAGTAGGCCTTGCGGTAGTAGTAGCAGGTCATCCGGAACCCGAGCGGGAAGATCAGGATGATCAGCGCCGCCGAGAACGGGAACCACGCGAAGGGCTGGCCGAAGTCGGAGGCGCCCTCCACACAGTCACCGAGGCAGGGTGAGTAGAACGGCGAGAGGTACGGCGACGAGTAGTAGTACGAGCCGGAGAACGCCCGCCAGGTCGCGTAGACCACGAACGAGCTGAAGACGACGAACGTGGTCAGGGGGGCGAGCCACCACCGGTCCTGCCTGAGCGTGCGTTCGTCGATGCTCGCCCGGGTCGGGCCGGTCACCCCTGTTCGCATGTGTCCCTCTCGATCCGTACCGCGGCGCAACGGAGTGCAGCCTGCCAGAGTCGTGCGGCCGCCGATGTGAAGGGGGTCACTCCGCGAGAGTTCACCTGGCAGACGCACCGTGATCGCGTCGGAGCCGGCACCTGTTCTCACCGCCCATCGACGCTGGGAGCATGAGGATCGCGCTGGTCTCCGAGTCCTTCTATCCCGCCGTCGACGGCACCACGACGACGGTGCGGGCAGTGGCCGACCGGCTCGTCGACACCGGCCACCGGGTGCTCGTGATCGCGCCCGGCCCCGGTGTCTCGTCCTACCGGGGATGTCCGGTGGCGCGGATCGCGAAACCAGGGCGGAGCGAGCAGGTCCTGACCGCCCTGGCCGACTTCGGTGCCGACCTGGTCCACGTCGCCTCGCCCGGTGCCGTCGGTCGCCGCGCTCTCAAGCACGCGCGCGCCCTGAAGGTGCCGACGCTGCTGGTGCAGCAGACGCCCGTCCCGGAGCTCGGCACCGACTACTGGCGCACGAGTCTGGCCCGACGAGCGGACCGGGTGCTGGTCACGGCGCGCTGGATGCGTGGCCGCCTGGCCGACCTCGACGTCACCGCCTCGGTCTGGTCGCCGGGCGTGGACATCCGAACCTTCACCCCGACGCTGCGCGATCCCGCCGTGCGGGACAACTGGGCGCGGAACGGCGAGGTCCTGGTCGGATACGTCGGCAGCCTCCGCAACCGTCACGACGTACGCCGCCTGGCCGAGGTCGGTCGGGTGCGCGGAAGCCGGCTCGTGGTGGTCGGCGACGGCCCGCAACGGCGCTGGCTCGAAGCCCAGCTCCCGAACGCGCGCTTCCTCGGTGCGCTCGAGACCGGGCCACTCGCATCGACGCTCGCCAACCTCGACGTCCTGGTCCACCCCGGGCTCACCGAGACCTGCTGCCACGCCCTGCGCGAGGCAGCCGCCAGCGCCGTACCCGTCGTGGCACCCGCGTCCGGCGGCGCCATCGACGTGGTGCGGCCGATGGAGTCCGGGCTGCTCCACGACCCGCGCGACCCCCGCGGGCTGGTCCGGGCCCTGGATGCCGTCGTCGCCGATCGGCACCGTGCCCTGCTCGGGGAGCACGGCCGGATGCTCGCCGAGTGGCGGACCTGGGCCGACGCCGTCGATGAGCTCGTCACCGACCACTACCTTCCCCTGCTCGACGCCAGTCAAGCCGCCTAGCGGAGTAGGGTCGCGCCAGTCACGCTGGCGGCTCGGGCCGACTGCCGGGGAGGGCAGGGCATGAGCAGACCGAGCATCGTCGTCACCGACGACGACCCGCTGGTCGCGGACGCGATCTCACGCGACCTGCGCCAGCGGTTCAGCGCGGACTACCGCATCGTTCGCACCACGTCGGGCGCCGAGGCCCTCGACGTGATCGGCCGGCTCGCGCTGCGCGACGAGCCGGTGGCACTCCTGGTCACCGACCAGCGGATGCCGCAGATGACCGGCGTCGAGATGCTCGCGCAGGCGAGGCTCCAGGCGCCGGACGCGAAGATGCTGCTGCTCACGGCGTACGCCGACACCGATGCGGCGATCACCGCGATCAACGACATCGGCCTGGACTACTACCTGCTCAAGCCGTGGGACCCGCCCGAGGAACGCCTCTACCCCGTGGTGCAGGACCTGCTCGACGACTGGGGCCGCGACCACCCCGAGCACACCTCCGTGGTCCGGGTGGTCGGCCACCGGTGGTCCGACCGCAGCCACGAGGTCAAGACCTTCCTCGCCCGCAACCACGTCCCCTACCAGTGGCTCGACGTGGAGGAGCCGGACGGCGCCCGGCTCGCCGAGCTCGCCGCGGCCGGCGTCGCAGACCTGCCGCTGGTGATGGTGCCCGATGCCGAACCGCTCCGGGCGCCCACCACGTTGCGGGTGGCCGAGGGCCTGGGCCTGCGGACCCGCGCCGAGCAGCCGCTCTACGACGTCACGATCGTCGGCGGCGGCCCCGCCGGACTGGCCGCCGCGGTCTACGCCGCGTCCGAGGGACTGCGCACCGTGGTGATCGAGCGCGAGGCCCCGGGCGGCCAGGCCGGCCAGAGTGCGGCGATCGAGAACTACCTCGGGTTTCCGCGTGGGCTCAGCGGTTCCGACCTCGCGCAGCGCGCGATCGCGCAGGTCTCGCGGTTCGGCGCCGAGATGGTGCTCGCCCAGGAGGCCGTCGGGTTCGAGTCGCGTGGCCCGGTGCGGGCGGTGCTGCTCGGAGGCGGGGCCGAGGTCGAGGCGCGTTCGGTCGTGGTCGCGTCGGGCGTCTCCTACCGCCGGCTCGTCGCGGACGGGGTCGACGACCTGACCGGGCGGGGCATCTACTACGGCGCCAGTGCGAGCGACGCCGCCCAGCTCGACGACGAGGTCGTCCACGTCGTCGGCGCTGCCAACTCCGCGGGCCAGGCGGTGCTGAACTTCGCGCGCCACGCCTCGCGCGTGGTGATGCTCGTGCGGGGACCGTCCCTGGTCGCCAGCATGTCCAGCTATCTCGTGGAGCGGATCGAGGCGACCACGAACATCGAGGTCCGCTGCCTCACGGAGGTGGCCGCGGCGGCCGGTGAGGGTCACCTGCAGACGCTGACGCTCTCCGACCGGAGCAGCGGCGAGCGCGAGACCGTGGCGGCGGGCTGGCTCTTCGTCTTCATCGGCGCCTCGCCGCACACCGGCTGGCTCGGGGACGACGTGGTGCGCAACGAGCACGGCTTCGTGGTGACCGGACCCGCGCTGGGGGCGGTGACGCCGACCCGCTGGCCGCTCGACCGGGCGCCGTACGGCCTGGAGTCGAGCATGCCCGGGGTCTTCGCCGCCGGCGACGTGCGGCAGGACTCGATGAAGCGGGTCGCCTCCGCCGTCGGCGAGGGCGCGATGGCGGTCCACCTCGTGCACCGCTACCTGGAGAGCTCCTGATGCGCCCCGAGGAGCTGCGCTCGATCCCCCTGCTCGAGGGGCTCACCGACGAGCAGCTGGCCGAGCTCGCAGCGGGCGCGGAGGTGGTGGAGCTGACCCCGGGCACGATGCTCTTCCGTGAGGGCGACCTGGCCGACTACTGGTGGGTGCTCGTCGAAGGTGCGGTCGAGCTCTCCCGACTGTCGGGCCGCGAGGAGACCGTCGTCGGCCACATGGACGTGCCGGGCCGGTGGGCCGGTGGGCTGCGGGCGTGGGACCCGCACGGCGCCTACCTCGCGACCGGACGCGCCTCACAGCCCGGCCGGATGCTGCGGGTGCCGTCCGAGCTGCTGCGCGAGCGGATGCAGGCGTGGTTCCCCCTCGCGGTGCACCTGATCGGCGGCCTCTACGGAACGGCCAGGTCGATCGAGTCGACCGCGCGCCAGCGTGATGCCCTGATCACGCTCGGCACGCTGGCCGCCGGCCTGGCCCACGAGCTGAACAACCCGGTCGCCGCCGCGGCGCGCTCCGTCGACGCCCTCGACGCCACGTGTGACTCGCTGCTCGACTCCTTGGGCGGGCTGGCCCAGGGCCACCTGGAGCCCCACCAGTTCACGGCACTCGACGAGCTGCGGCGTACGACGACGTGGTCCTCCGAGCGCGCCGACCCGCTGGCCGCGGCCGAGGCGGAGGAGGCGCTGGCCGGATGGCTGGGCCGCAACGGCGTCGACGACCCGTGGGGGCTGGCCGGCCAGCTGGCCGACGTCGGCGCGGACGTGGCCTGGTGCGAGCAGGTGGCGGAGCTGGTGCCGCCGCCCGCCCTCGTCGCGGCTCTCACCTGGGTGGCGAGCGCGCGGACCGCGCAGCGGCTGCTCGGGGAGGTGCGGGAGGCCACCGGCCGCGTCTCCGACCTGGTGACCGCGGTGCGGTCCTACACGCAGCTCGACCGCGCGGCGCTGCAACCGGTGGACGTGACCGGCGGGCTCGACAACACCCTGGTGATGCTCGGCCACAAGGTCCGCGAGACCTCGGTGACCGTCGTGCGCGAGTACGACGCCGACCTGCCGCGCGTCGAGGGATACGCCGGCGAGCTCAACCAGGTCTGGACGAATCTGCTCGACAACGCCCTCGACGCGATGCCGGACGGTGGCACGCTCACGATCGGCGTGCACAGGCGCGACGAGGCGCTCGAGGTGGACGTCACCGACTCCGGCCCCGGGATGCCGCCGGAGGTGGCGGCACGGGCGTTCGACGCGTTCTACACGACCAAGGACGTCGGGAAGGGGACCGGGCTGGGGCTCGACATCTCCCGGCGCGTGGTCGCGGAACGGCACGGGGGCGAGATCACGATCGACTCGTCGGCCACGGGCACCACCGTGCGGGTCTGGTTGCCCCTCACCACGCGCTAGGACGACTCGGCTTCTGCGACCCAGTCGAGCAGCAGCGTCACGAAGTCGTCGGGTCGCTCCATCGAGGGCAGGTGGGCGACGTCGGGCCACACGACCTGACGGGCGCCGGTGACGCCGGTCAGCACCGCGGTCGCGGCCTGGTCGATCGCGTCGACGTCGAGGGTGCCGCTCAGCACCAGGGTCGGGACGTCGATCTCTTCCAGCCGCTCCAGCGCCGGAGGGTCGAGCTCGACCTCCTCGACGTCGTCCCAGTCGTCGGTCAGCTCGAAGGCCCGGCGCTGCATCGCGGCCACCAGGCCACGTACGGCGGGGTCGACCCGGTCCGCCGGCTGGTCCGGCCCGTCCACCCAGGTCCGCAGGTTCGCCTCGACCGCGGCATCGAGGTCGCCGGCGTCCATGGCGCTGTTCTCGGCATCGGCGAAGGACCGCAGCTGCGCGGTCATCTCGGGGATCAACGCCCCGCCGGGCGTCACCAGCAGCAGCGAGGCGACCCGATCCGGACCGGTCAGCGTGGCCTCCACCGCGACGCCGGCGCCGAAGGAGGCGCCGACGACGTGCGCGCGTTCGATGCCTTGCGCGGCGAGGACGTCCAGGACGTCCTCGTGCGGCGCCAGCCGCGCCGGCCGGTCGGTGGACTCGCCGAAGCCGCGCAGGTCGACCCGCAGCACGTCGCGCCCTTCGGTGAGCCGGTCCCAGACCGGATCCCACATGCGGCGGTCGGCCACCCCGGCGTGCACCAGGAGCAGCGGGAGGTCGCCGGTGGGGCCGGCACGGTCGAACGCGAGATCGGACACGCTCTCATTCAAGGAGTACGCCGTGTGACCCACAAGCGAATTGTCCGGGCAAATCTCACAGTCCCCGACCGCCCTGTCGGCGCGCCCGGGCGGTAGCGTTTCTGTTCGTGGCAACTCCTACCTTGGTCAAGGGAGCACGCTCGACCCGTTCGACCATCGCCCTCAAGATGCTGATGGCGGTGAGCGGCATCGCCTTCATCGGCTTCGTGCTGCTCCACATGTACGGCAACCTCAAGGCCTTCGCGGGTCACGACGCCTTCAACGAGTACGCCGAGCACCTCCGCGAGATCGGAGAACCGCTCCTCCCCCACGGCGGCCTGCTGTGGATCACCCGGGTCGGGCTGATCCTCGCGCTCGCCGTACACGTCTACTCCGCCGTCGTCCTGTGGCGCCGCGCCCACCGGGCCCGCACCGTGAAGTACGTCGTCAAGCAGCACACCGGCGCCACGTTCGCCAGCCGGATGATGCGCTGGGGCGGAGTCACGATCCTGGTGTTCCTCGTGTGGCACCTGCTGAACTTCACCATCGGCAAGGTCAACCCGCAGGGTGGTCCGACGGACGACCCCTACAACCTCCTGGTCGACACCTTCGACGTGTGGTGGATGACGCTGATCTACCTCGCGGCCATGGCCATGCTCGGCGCCCATCTGCACCACGGGATCTGGAGTGCGGCGCAGACGCTCGGCCTCACCAACAACGCCAGTGCCCGCCGCAACGCCAAGGTGCTGGGCTTCTCGCTCGCGCTGATCATCACGATCGGGTTCTCGCTGGTCCCGATCTTCGTCCTCGCCGGCGTCATCGACTGAGGAGCTGCCATGACCCACACGCCCGACATGCCCGACACCACGAACATCTTCGACTCCTCCCACACCGTCGAGGGTCACGAGCAGTACGACGACGCCGCCGACTTCTACACGCCCGGCGAGCCGATCCAGGACACGAAGGCCCCCTCCGGTCCGCTCGAGGACCGCTGGCAGACCCGCAAGTTCGAGGCCCGGATCGCCAACCCGGCCAACCGCCGCAGGCTCTCGATCATCGTCGTCGGCACCGGTCTGGCGGGCGCCTCGGCCGCCGCGACCCTCGGCGAGGCCGGCTACGTCGTGAAGTCGTTCTGCTACCAGGACTCGCCGCGCCGCGCCCACTCGATCGCGGCCCAGGGCGGCATCAACGCGGCCAAGAACTACAAGGGCGACGGCGACTCCACCTACCGGCTCTTCTACGACACCATCAAGGGCGGTGACTACCGCAGCCGCGAGTCGAACGTCTATCGGCTGGCCGAGGTGAGCGCCAACATCATCGACCAGTGCGTCGCGCAGGGCGTCCCGTTCGCGCGTGAGTACGGCGGGCTGCTCGACAACCGTTCCTTCGGCGGCGTGCAGGTCTCGCGCACGTTCTACGCCCGCGGCCAGACCGGGCAGCAGCTGCTGATCGGCGCCTACCAGGCGCTCGAGCGACAGGTCGCCGCCGGCACCGTGCGCTGCTACACCCGCCACGAGATGGTCGAGCTGATCGTGGTCGACGGCCGGGCCCGCGGCATCATCGTGCGCGACATGGTCACCGGCGAGCTGGAGACCTACTTCGCGGACGTCGTCGTCCTCGCCTCCGGCGGCTACGGCAACGTCTTCTTCCTCTCGACCAACGCCATGGGCTGCAACGTGACCGCGACCTGGCGGGCGCACCGCAAGGGCGCCTACATGGCCAACCCCTGCTACACCCAGATCCACCCCACCTGCATCCCGGTCTCGGGCGCCCACCAGTCCAAGCTCACGCTGATGAGCGAGTCGCTCCGCAACGACGGCCGGATCTGGGTCCCGAAGAACAAGGCCGACTGCGAGAAGGACCCGCGCGAGATCCCCGAGGACGATCGCGACTACTACCTCGAGCGGATCTACCCGTCGTTCGGCAACCTGGTCCCCCGCGACATCGCCTCCCGACAGGCCAAGAACATGTGCGACGAAGGTCGCGGTGTCGGCCCGGAGGTCGAGGGCGTACGTCGCGGGGTCTACCTCGACTTCGCCGAGGCGATCGACCGGCTGGGGCGCGATTCCATCGAGTCGAAGTACGGCAACCTCTTCGACATGTACGCCCGGATCACGGGCGAGGACCCCTACTCGGTCCCGATGCGGATCTACCCCGCCGTCCACTACGTCATGGGCGGGCTCTGGGTCGACTACGACCTGCAGTCCTCGATCCCCGGCCTGTTCGTCACCGGCGAGGCCAACTTCTCCGACCACGGCGCCAACCGGCTCGGTGCCTCGGCGCTGATGCAGGGCCTGGCCGACGGCTACTTCGTGCTGTCGAACACGATCCGCGACTACCTCGCCGACGGCCCGTTCGACCGGGTACCGGAGGACCACCCGTCAGTGGTCGAGGCGCAGCAGTCGGTCCAGCAGCGGATCGACCACTTCATGACCAACAAGGGCACCCGCAGCGTCGACTCCTACCACCGCGAGCTCGGCAACATCATGTGGGAGTTCTGCGGCATGGAGCGGACCGAGGACGGCCTGAAGAAGGCGATCGACCTGATCCGCACCCTCCGCGACGACTTCTGGCGCAACGTGAAGGTGCTCGGTTCCGCCGACTCCATGAACCAGTCGCTGGAGAAGGCCGGCCGGGTCGCCGACTTCCTCGAGCTCGGCGAGCTGATGTGCATCGACGCCCTCAACCGGCGCGAGTCCTGCGGCGGCCACTTCCGGGGCGAGTCGCAGACCGAGGAAGGCGAGGCACTCCGCCACGACGACCAGTACTCCTACGTCGCGGCATGGGAGTGGGCCGGCGAGGGCGAGAAGCCGGTGCTGCACCGCGAGCACCTGACCTACGAGTTCGTCGAGATGAAGCAGAGGTCCTACAAGTGAAGGTGACGCTGAAGATCTGGCGCCAGGCCGACCGCGCCGACCGAGGCGGCATCCACACCTACGACGTGGACGACATCTCCGCCGACATGTCGTTCCTCGAGGTGCTCGACGTCCTCAACGAGCGGCTCAACGAGGAGGGCGAGGAGCCGATCGCCTTCGACTCCGACTGCCGCGAGGGCATCTGCGGGGCGTGCTCGCTGATGATCAACGGCGAACCCCACGGCCCCGAGGTCACCACCTCCTGCCAGCTCCACATGCGCTCGTTCGCCGACGGCGACACGATCACCGTCGAGCCGTGGCGGGCCGACGCGTTCCCGGTCATCAAGGACCTGGTCGTGGACCGCTCGGCCTTCGACCGGATCATCCAGCAGGGCGGCTACATCTCGGTCAACACCGGCGCCGCGCCGGACGCCCACGCCACCCCGGTCCCCAAGGACAAGGCCGACCGGGCCTTCGACGTCGCCACCTGCATCGGCTGCGGTGCCTGCGTCGCTGCCTGCCCCAACGGCTCGGCCTCCCTGTTCGTGGGCGCCAAGGTCACCCACCTCGGCGAGCTGCCGCAGGGGCAGGCCGAACGCGACTCGCGCGTGGTCAACATGGTCGCCCAGCACGACGCGGAGGGCTTCGGCGGCTGCACCAACATCGGCGAGTGCACCGCCGCCTGCCCCAAGGAGATCCCCCTCGACGTGATCTCCCGCCTCAACTGGGACCTCCACGCCGCCATGCGCCACGGCCGCTGAAGGAGGACGACATGGCACTGCCCGACGCACACCCCGCCTTCCGCGCCCATTTCACGGACCCCGTGTATGACGACGAAGGGGCCGATTCCGGGCCGTTCGGGAACGACGAGGGCTGGGACCTCGTGATGGAGTGGGGCGAGCGGCGCGACGAGCTCGGCCCTGACAGCACCCTGGCGACGGTGCTGGGCAACGACGACGTGCTGAACGTCGCCGGCCCGATGGAAGGGGTCGACGGGATCGAGACGGCGCAGTTCGTCATCGGTGCCGCCTTCACGCTCCTCCGGCTCACGGGCCGCCTCGCCGAGGACGACCAGGCGGTGGCGCTGCTGGCCCTCGGGTTCATGATCGAGACCGCGGCGCCGGAGCCGGAGCTGCTCGTGCTGCGCGACGACCTGGTGTCGTGGCGCAACCCCGCCTGAGGCTCGGGCTCCGCTCGCCTACTTCTCGGCCCAGAGCCGTGGTGACCCCCCTCGGTGGTCACGAACGGCAGCTGATCGGCCCGGAAACCTGCCGTTGGGGACCAATCGGCAAGCCCCCATCGACCCGCCAGTCGCCCGGCGGCCTCAGCTGGAGTCGCCGCTGCGGCGGCGGAGGAGGGCGACGAGGCCGAGCATGGTGGCGCCGCCGGCGGCGAAGGCCGCCTTGGGACTGAGGCGGGAGGAGGACGGCGGGGTCTCGCGGAGCTCGACGGTGGTGAGCTCCTTCATCGCATACTCCGTGCGGTCAGCATCGAGCTGCTCGCGGTCGTGAAGCGCACGCGCCTCACGCGAGGTGTGGGCCCAGGCTGCGGCGTACATCACGACCCGTGAGAAGTAGTTGATCCAGACCAGCAGGATCAGCGCGATGCCGAACATCTGGAAGGCCTCGGAGCTCTTGGTGGCAGCGAGCAGCAGGAACGACAACCGCTTCAGCAGCTCGAACCCGATGGCGCCGAGCACGGCGCCCGACCACAGCGAGCGCCGTGGCGCGTGCGGCTTCGCCAGGAGCGTGAACATGGTGAAGAACAGCAGCACGTTGGCGGCGAGGCCGAGCGCGATCGTCAGCACCTCGACGACCGGCTCGAGCTCCTCGTCGAGGGTGAGCCAGGTGAGCAGGTCGGTGGCGAACCCGCTGACCAGCCCGGTGACCGCGACGCTCACCAGCAGCGTCGCGCCGATCAGCGTCAGCGTGACCAGGTCGCGCAGCTTGCCGACCACGAAGTTCGGCTGCTCCCGCTCGGGCAGCTCGAACACCACCACCAGCGCCTGACGCATCGCGGACAGCCAGCCCAGGCCGGCGTAGAGCAGGCCGACGACGCCGATGATGCCCGCGACGGCGGCACCCTCCTCGAACGCGGTGAGGTCGATGTCGAGCCCCTTGAAGAGTCCTTCGAGTGCGGCGGTCAGGACGTCCTGGGCCTCCGGGAAGACCTGGGAGATGTAGCCGACGACGAAGAACGCGAGCGCCAGGATCGGGAAGAACGAGAGGAAGCCGAAGTAGGTGATCGCGCCCGCCTGGAGGCTCCCCTTGACGTGGCTGTAGTGGTCCACCATCCGCAGGACGTGATCGACGAACGGACGTCGACGGCGGATCTCGTCGAGTCGTGCGCGTGGAGACGTCATCACACCTTGGTCAACGGGAACGCCCGGGCCGGGCGCCAGCCGTTGTGGTCGTCGTGCCGGTAGAGCAGGAACTCCTCGGCGTCGAAGGTGCAGTCGAAGCCGGCCAGCTCCTTGAAGGCGCGGTCCAGCACGGCCTCCGGCAGGTGGTGGGCCACGGTCACGTGCGGGTGGTACGGGAAGTGGAGGGGGACGTCGAGCGGACCGTGGCGCACTGCCTGGGCCAGCTTTTCGCACTGCGAGATCCCCTCGACCAGCGACACGAAGACGACCGGCGACACCGGCCGGAACGTGCCGGTGCCGCGCAGGTGGATGCTGAACTGGTCGCCCCACTCCGCCACCGCGGCGAGGTGGGCCTCGGCCGTGGCGATCTCGTCGTCGGAGAGCTCGACCGGGGGCACCAGGGTGATGTGGGTCGGGATCAGCGTCGCGGTCTCGTCGCCGAGCCCGGTGCGGTAGTCCTGGAGCTCGGTCGCCCAGGGCTCGGGCAGAGCGAGGGCGACTCCGATCGTGGGCATCCCTCGACCCTAGCGGCCCGGCGCGACGAACCCGACGCGCTCGTAGACGTCGCGCAGCGTCGCCTCGGCCACGGCACCGGCCTGTTCGTTGCCCCGCCGCAGCACGTCCTCGAGCTGCTCCCGTCCCTCGAGCAGCTCCAGGGTCCGGTCGCGGAAAGGGGTCACCATCTCGACCACGGCATCGGCCAGGTCGCCCTTGAGCGCGCCGTAGCCCTGCCCGGCGTACGACGCCTCGAGATCCTCGACCGGCCTCCCCGTCAGCGCGGAGAAGATCGTGAGCAGGTTGCTGACCCCGGGCTTGGCCTCGGGGTCGAAGCGGATCTCGTTGCCGGAGTCGGTGACCGCCGAGCGGATCTTCTTGGCACTCACCTGGGGGTCGTCGAGCAGCTCGATGATGCCGGCCGGCGAGGACGAGGACTTCGACATCTTCGCGGTCGGGTCCTGGAGGTCGGTGATCTTCGCGGTCGCCTTCAGGATGTAGGGCTCGGGCAGCCGGAAGGTCTTCTTGTAGCGGTGGTTGAACCGCTGGGCGAGGTCGCGGGTGAGCTCGAGGTGCTGGCGCTGGTCCTCGCCGACCGGGACGTAGTGGGGCCGGTAGAGCAGGATGTCGGCCGCCTGGAGGATCGGGTAGGTGAACAGGCCGACGCTCGCGGCGCCCTCACCGCCCTTGGACGACTTGTCCTTGAACTGCGTCATCCGGCGGGCCTCGCCGAAGCCGGTCAGGCACTGGAGCACCCAGCTGAGCTGGGCGTGGGCCGGGATCTGGCTCTGCACGAAGATCGCCGAGCGCTCCGGGTCGACGCCCATGGCGAGCAGCTGCGCGGCCGCACGCAGCGTCCGGTCGTGCAGCAGCTTCGGGTCGTGCTCGACGGTGATGGCGTGCTGGTCGGCGATGAAGAAGAACGGCTGGTGCTCCTGCTGGAGGTCCACCCACTGCCGCAGCGCACCGAGGTAGTTGCCGAAGTGGAACGAGTCGGACGTGGGCTGGATCCCGGAGAGGACCCGGGGCCGGGCGGCTGCCTCCGGCGCGGGGGTCGGTGCGGACATGCGGGCGATTGTGTCAAAGGGCCCGCTCAGGCCGACCGGCGCTCCCCCACCGCTGAGATCGCGAGCACCGCCAGCCCGAGCGCGGCCAGGCCGGCGCCGACCAGCGCCGGCGCGCGGTAGCCGAGCCCGGCCGCGATGACGAGTCCTCCGAGCCACGCACCGAGGGCGTTGGCGATGTTGAGGCTGGCGTGGTTCATCGCCGCGCCCATCGTCTGCGCCTCGGCGGCGACCGTCATCAGCCGCAGCTGGAGCGCGACGACCAGGACCGAGCCGGCCAGGGTGATGCCGAAGACCACGGGCAGGCTCCACCACCCGGCGGGCGCGAGCACGAAGAACAGCAGCAGGAGGAGGCCCTGTCCGGCGCCGCCGATGAACATCGAGCGCATCACCGACCAGTCCGCCAACCGCCCGGCGACCCACGTCCCGGCGACCATGCCGAGGCCGAAGGCGAGCAGGAAGACCGGCGCGGCCGACTCCGGCAGCCCACCGACCTCGGTCAGCGTCGGCACGATGTAGGTGTAGACCGCGAACATGCCGCCGAAGCCGATGGCGCCCGCGAGGAGCGTCAGCACGACCTGCGGCCGTCGCAGCGCGGCCAGCTCGCTGCGCCACGTCGCCGAGCGGTCGCCGTCCGAGGCCGGTACGAACGCGAGCACCAGCGCCACGGTCACCATCCCCAGCAGGGCGACCAGCCAGTAGGCCGCACGCCAGCCCAGGTTCTGCCCGAGCCAGGTGGCCGCCGGTACGCCGAGAACGTTGGCCACCGACAGCCCGAGCATGACCGTGGCGACGGCCCGGCCCTTCCGGTCGGCCGCGACCAGGCTGGCCGCGACGAGGGAGGCGATGCCGAAGTAGGCGCCGTGGGGCAGACCGGACGCGAACCGGGCGACCAGCAGCGCGTCGTACGAGGTGGCGAGCGCGGAGGCAGCGTTGCCGACCGCGAAGGCGACCATCAGCCCGACGAGCAGCGAGCGCCTCGGCAGGCGCGCCGCGAGGAACGCGATGGTCGGCGCCCCCACGACCACGCCCAGCGCGTACGCCGAGATCGCGTGGCCGGCCGCCGGGATCGACACGTCCACCCCGCGGGCCAGCTGCGGCAGCAGCCCCATGGACACGAACTCCGTCGTACCGATGGCGAACCCACCCATCGCCAGCGCCAGCAACGCGACCGCGAGGTTGCGCGGTCGTGCGTCGGGAGCGATCTCGGGCTGGGTGGGGGTGAGGGTCACGTCAGTCGGCAACAGGCCCGACCAGTCAGCCATTCCATGGGCACCGGGTGAAGGAGTAGCTCAGCCGGCGGCTGCGACGAGGGCGTCACCGAGCGCGGTCCGCCAGTAGAGGACCTCGCGCCCGGACCGGCGGCGCTCGGCGAGGCCGCTCTCGCGCAGCACCTTGAGGTGACCGCCGACGGAGCCGAGCGGCAGTCCGGTCAGTGCCGCCAGTCCGGTGGTGCTGGCCGGCGTGCCCAGGACCACGAGCAGCCGGGCGCGGTTGGGGCCGAGCAGCCGCTCGGCAGCACCCGGCCGACCCGACTCCAGGCCCGCCAGCACCCCGGCGACCGGGTAGTAGACGGCGTAGCGGCTCGGCAGGTGCCAGCCGACCGAGCTGGCGGGGCCGTGCACCGGCACGAACCACAGCTCGCTGGCCTCGCCGAGGTCACGGGTCGGGTGGTCGTGGACGTTGATCTGCAGCTCGCCGTGACCGAGCCAGGCACGGTCGCGGCCGAGGTCGGCGAGCACCGCCTCCCAGCCGTGGGCGGCCAGCCGGGAGGTGCGGGCCACGATGTCGGCCCGCAGCACCCGCTCGCGGCGCGGCCAGTCGGTGGACACGACGTGCACCCAGACCCAGTCCAGCAGCCCCATGGCCTGGGCCGCCACGCCGGCACCGCGCAGGACCCGGGGCAGCGGACCGCCGGACGTCTCGAGCAGGTCGGCTCGGACCTGCCGGTCGCCGCGCTCCTCCAGGAGTGCCAGGTGGTCGGGGAACGACATCGGGCCGCCCCGCGGCGGCAGGCACAGGTAGTCAGCGGTCCAGCCCGGCCGGAACGAGTGGGCGAGCACCGCCGCCCGCCCCGGGTGACGCTCCAGCATGGCCCGGAAGGCGTCGCCGTGCAGCGCGGCGAGCGCCCGCTCGGTCGGGGTGCGCGGTTCGGTGATGCCCGCGAGCGCTGCCACCACGTCGGCGTACGGCGACACCACGAACCTGGCCCGCGCCAGCAGGTCGGCCGACATCCGCCAGGTGCCCATGTTTCGCCTCCACGCGAAAGATTAGCGTCCCGCGTCCCCGGTCCTCCACGATCTGCCGGGTGAGGACCTACCGGGAGCTGTTCGGCGTCGCAGAGTTCCGCACGCTCTTCGTCACGCAGTGCCTGACCATGGTCGCCGGCGCGACCGGCAGCCTCGCGCTGGGCACGATCGTGCACGCCGAGACCGGATCGGCGGTGCTGACCGGTCTCAGCATGTTCGGTGGACCACTGATCGCGATGCTGGCGTCTGCTTTCGTGCTCGCGGCGTCCGACACCGTGCGTCCCCGCCGGGCGCTGGTGATCGTGGCGGTCACGGTCGGCGTGGCCGACCTGCTGCAGGCGATCCCGGGCCTGCCGTGGTCGGCCCGCTTCGCGCTCATCGCCGTGGTCTGGCTGGTGCTCTCCACGTCGGCCGGTGCCGGCGTGGCGCTGATGGCGGACCTGCTGCCGAGCGACGCCTTCGTGCTCGGCCGGTCGACGCTCAACATCGCGGTGGGCTCGATGCAGATCGTGGCCTACGGCGTGGGCGGGCTGCTGCTGATCGTGATGCCTCCGGAGCGACTCTTCCTGGTGGCCGCCGGCTGCTCGGGGGTCGCCGCACTGCTGCTCCGCACCCGGCTGTCCGACCGCCCCGCCCGGGCGAGCGGCCCGGTCGTCCGGCGCACCCGGGAGGTCAACCGGCGGTTGCTCGGCTCGCGGGTGCTGCGCCCGCTCTACCTCTCCTCGTGGGTGCCGAACGGGCTCATCGTCGGGTGCGAGGCGCTCTACATCCCGTTCGCCGGCCAGCAGGCCGGCTACCTGCTGGCGGCCACCGCCGCCGGCATGCTCACCGGCGACGTCGTCGTCGGGCGCTTCCTCCCCCACCACGTCCGCGACCGGCTGGTGAACCCGCTGCGGTTCCTGCTCGCCGTACCGTTCCTGGCGTTCTGGTTCCAGCCGTCGATCGGGGTCGCGATGGCGCTCGGGCTGGTCGCCGCGATCGGGTACGCCGACAGCCTGCCGCTGCAGGAGCGGATGGTCGCGCACACGTCGGACGACTCGCTCGGCCAGATGCTCGGGCTCCGCGCCGCCGGGCTGCGGGCCGGCCAGGCCTTCGGAGCGCTGCTGGCCGGCGCCACCGCCGACCTGCTCGGCGTCGGCCCGGAGGCCGCCGGACGCGCCATGACGATCATGGCCGCCACCTCGATCGTGGTCAGCCTGGCCCTCGTGCCGGGGCTACGGCGTTCGCGTTCCTCGGTCAGCGATCAGCCAGCGATGCCAGCGCCTCGTTGAACGTCTTCGAGGGGCGCATCACAGCGGCCGCCTTCTCGGCGTCCGGACGGTAGTAGCCACCGATGTCGACCGCGTCGCCCTGAACGCCGTTGAGCTCGCCGACGATCGTGTCCTCCTGGGAGGCCAGCGACTCGGCAAACGGCTTGAAGGCCGCGGCGAGATCGGCGTCGTCGGACTGACCGGCCAGCTCCTGCGCCCAGTAGAGCGCGAGGTAGAAGTGGGAGCCGCGGTTGTCGATGCCGCCGATCTTGCGGGTCGGCGACTTGTCCTCGTTGAGGAAGGTGCCGGTCGCGCGGTCGAGGGTGTCGGCGAGCACCTGCGCCCGCTGGTTGTCCTCGCGCTCGGCGAGGTGCTCGAACGACGCCGCGAGGGCGAAGAACTCGCCCAGGCTGTCCCAGCGCAGGTAGTTCTCCTTCACCAGCTGCTGGACGTGCTTGGGCGCCGAGCCACCGGCGCCGGTCTCGAAGAGCCCACCACCGTTCATCAGCGGCACGACCGAGAGCATCTTGGCCGACGTACCGAGCTCGAGGATCGGGAACAGGTCGGTGTTGTAGTCGCGCAGCACGTTGCCGGTCACCGAGATGGTGTCCTCGCCCTTGCGGATCCGCTCCAGCGAGTACGCCGTGGCCTCGGCCGGCGCCATGATCTCGATCGTCAGCCCGTCGCCCCCCTCGATCGACTCAGTGTGCTCCGGCAGGTACTCGTTGACCTTGGCGATCAGGTTGGCGTCGTGGGCGCGCGACTCGTCGAGCCAGAACACCGCCGGCGAGCCGGTGGCGCGGGCGCGGGTGACGGCGAGCTTGACCCAGTCGCGGATCGGCTCGTCCTTGGTCTGGCAGGCGCGCCAGATGTCGCCCGGCTCCACGTCGTGCTCGATCAGCACGTCGCCGTTCGACGCGACGACACGCACCTGTCCGGCAGCCGGGACCTCGAACGTCTTGTCGTGCGACCCGTACTCCTCAGCAGCCTTGGCCATCAGGCCGACGTTGGGGACCGACCCCATCGTGGACGGGTCGAAGGCGCCGTTCGCCCGGCAGTCGTCGATCACGGTCTGGTAGACGCCGGCATAGGAGGAGTCGGGGATGACGGCGAGCGTGTCGGCCTCCTCCCCGTCGGGTCCCCACATGTGGCCCGAGGTGCGGATCATCGCCGGCATCGACGCGTCGATGATCACGTCGGACGGGACGTGGAGGTTGGTGAGGCCCTTGTCGGAGTCGACCATGGCCATCGCGGGACCGTCCGCCAGCCCGGCGTCGACCGCAGCCTTGATCGCCTCGCCGTCGGGCAGGTCGGCCACCGCCGAGAGCAGCGCGCCGAGCCCGTCGTTGGGTGAGATGCCGGCCTCGGCCAGCTGCTCGCCGTACTGCTCGAACAGCGTCGGGAAGAACGCCTGCACGGCGTGGCCGAAGATGATCGGGTCGGAGACCTTCATCATGGTCGCCTTGAGGTGGACCGAGAACAGCACGTCGTCGGCCTTGGCGCGCGCGATCTGCTCGGTGAGGAAGCGGCGCAGCGCTGCGACGTTCATGAACGTGCCGTCCACGACCTCGCCGGCCAGGACCTTCACGCCGTCCTTGAGAACCGTCTCGGTGCCGTCCGCGGCGACGTGCTGGATGGTGAGGGTGTCGTCGGCGGCGATGACGACCGACTTCTCGTTGGAGCGGAAGTCGTCCTTGCCCATGGTCGCGACGTTGGTCCTCGAATCAGGCGACCAGGCACCCATCCGGTGGGGGTGGGTCTGGGCGTACTTCTTCACCGACGCCGGGGCGCGGCGGTCGGAGTTGCCCTCGCGCAGCACCGGGTTGACCGCGGATCCCTTGACCTTGTCGTAGGCCGCGCGTACCGCCTTCTCCTCGTCGGTCTGGGCGGTCTCCGGATAGCTCGGCAGGTCGTAGCCCTGCTCCTGGAGCTCCTTGACCGCCGCCTTCAGCTGCGGGACCGACGCAGAGATGTTGGGCAGCTTGATGATGTTCGCCTCGGGCGTCCTCGCCAACGCTCCCAGCTCGGCCAACGCGTCGTCGAGGCGCTGCTCGTCGGTGAGGCGGTCGGGGAACTGGGCGATGATCCGGCCCGCGAGCGAGATGTCCCGCGTCTCCACGGCCACACCCGCCTGCGCGGCGTAGGCCTCGATGATCGGCAGGAAGGAGTACGTCGCGAGCAGCGGCGCCTCGTCGGTGAGCGTGTAGATGATCGTGGAGCCAACGGTGTCGTTCACGCCTCGGACGCTACTAGAGTGCGGGGAGCACGCGAACCGCGGCTCCGGACCCTCCGGACCGCCTGCGCGGAGGGACCTCGGACATGAACGAAACACCCACTCACCAGTTGGTCGCGGCTGAGGTTCTCGGCACCTTCGTCCTCGTGCTGTTCGGGTGCGGATCGGCGGTCATGGCCACCGAGACCCTCGAGAGCGGCGGCTTCTTCTCGACCCTGACCACGATCGGTCTGACGTTCGGCCTGGCCCTGATGGTGATGATCTATGCCGTCGGGCGGGTCTCGGGGGCCCACTTCAACCCGGCAGTGTCGGTCGGTGCCGCGATCGGCGGAAGGCTGGCCTGGAACCAGGTCCCGATCTACATCGCCGCACAGCTGGCCGGCGCGATCCTCGGCGCCGCCGTGCTGTTCGGCCTGCTCCACGGCTTCGAGGGCTTCGACGCCGAGGGCAACATGGGCCAGAACGCCTATGGCGCCGAGTCGGCGGGCAACTACGCCATGTGGGCGGCGCTGCTGCTCGAGCTGGTCCTGACCATGGTGTTCGTCTGGGTGATCCTCGCGGTGACCGACGCCCGCAACGAGCACCCCGCGCTGGCTCCGCTGGCGATCGGCTTCACGCTGGTCGCGATCCACTTCGTGGCCATCCCCGCGACCGGTACGTCGGTCAACCCCGCGCGCTCGATCGGCCCGGCCCTGTTCGCCGGCACCGACGCGATCGCCCAGGTGTGGCTCTTCATCGTCGGCCCGCTGCTCGGCGGTGCCATCGCCGGCTTCACGTACTTCCTCATGTTCGGCCAGGGCAGCGACCCGGTCGTGGGATCCGGCCTGCGGTTCGGCCGTCCTGCCGGTGCCGTCCCCGGCTACGGCGCGCCCGACCAGTACCAGCAGCAGTGGCAGCAGGAGGCCGCACCGGCCGCGGGCTGGGGTGAGCCCCAGTGGACGCCCGAGCAGATCGCCGCCTGGGAGGCACAACAGGCCCAGCAGGCACAGGCCCAGCCCGCCCAGCAACAGTGGACGCCCGAGCAGATCGCTGCCTGGGAGGCACAGCAGGCTCAGCAGGCCCAGCAGCCGCCGGATCCCGGTCAGCAGCAGGGCGGGTGGCCCGACGACGGCGAGCGCACCCAGATCCGGCCTCCCCGCTGACGGTCAGCCTGAGGTGAAGGAGACGAGCTCCACCTCGTCGACGCCACCGCTGACCGTCTCCTCGTAGACCAGGCCGGTGCCGCGGGCGTAGTACTTCTGCTCGACGAGGTCCGGCTCGAGTGGGGTGGTGTCCTCGGTGACGAGCAGGTCCTCGAAGTCTCCGACCTCGAGCTGGAGCGACTCCGTCAGCGACAGCACCTGCGCCTGGTCCTCGGCCTCGCCGGGGTAGAACTCCTGCCGGTAACCGTCTCCGACCCGCGGCGTGTCCGGCATGACCAGGCCTGCCTGGGCACCGTCGACGCCGGCTTCCCACGACCCGGCCGTGTCCGGACGGCCGCGCTCGTCGTACTCCGTGGTGTCCTCGCCGAAGTACCAGACGTTCCCGTCGCGGTCCTGGGCGAACCAGTCCGACGTCTCCTCGACCACCTCGCCGTCGGCGTCGGTGACCACGTCGTGGACGACGGTCGTCGTCACGCCCGCGACCTCGCGGGTCTCGTCGGTGACGGTCACCGTGATCGTCTCGGGGTCCTCGCCGGTGGCCTCGTAGACCCACTCGTTGCCCGGCTCGAGCGGGAGGTAGGGGTTGTCGATCCGGTCCACGAAGTCGTCGGGATCCGGGGTGGGGGTGGGGATCTCCAGCCCGTCGACCCCCGACTCCTCGATCGTCGCGGGGCCTGCGGCGCAGCCGCCCGACAGGACCACCACGGAGGCCAGGACTGGTGCGAGCCGTCGCATCAGGGGCATGCGGACAGCATGGCGCACCGCTGCTAGCGTCGGATCCATGACCTCTCCTCTCAAGATCGCCGTGACCGGCGCCGCCGGCCAGATCGGCTACAGCCTGCTGTTCCGACTCGCGAGCGGGTCGCTGCTGGGGGCGGACCGGCCCGTCGAGCTGCGGCTGCTCGAGATCGAGCCGGCGCTCAAGTCGCTCGAGGGCGTCGTGATGGAGCTCGACGACTGCGCGTTCCCGACCCTGGCCGGCGTCGAGATCGGGGCCGACCCGGAGAAGATCTTCGACGGCGTCAACCTGGCGCTGCTCGTCGGTGCCCGCCCACGCGGGCCCGGCATGGAGCGCGGCGACCTCCTCGAGGCGAACGGTGCGATCTTCACCGCCCAGGGCAAGGCGCTCAACAGCGTCGCAGCCGACGACGTCCGGGTCGGCGTGACCGGCAACCCGGCCAACACCAACGCGCTGATCGCGATGACCAACGCCCCCGACATCCCGGCGGAGCGGTTCTCCGCGCTGACCCGGCTCGACCACAACCGGGCCATCTCGCAGCTGGCGGCCAAGACCGGTGCGCCGGTCACCGACATCAAGAAGATGACGATCTGGGGCAACCACTCCGCCACCCAGTACCCCGACCTCTTCAACGCCGAGGTGGCCGGCCGCAACGCCGCCGAGGCCGTCGACGACCAGGCGTGGCTCGAGAACGACTTCATCCCGACCGTCGCCAAGCGCGGTGCCGCCATCATCGAGGCGCGCGGCTCCTCCTCGGCCGCGTCGGCCGCCTCCGCCACCATCGACGCCGCCCGTGACTGGCTGACCGGCTCCGCCGAGGGCGACTGGGTCTCGATGGCGGTCCGCTCCGACGGCTCCTACGACGTCCCCGAGGGGCTTGTCTACTCCTTCCCGGTCACCACGCGTGACGGGAACTGGGAGATCGTCCAGGGGCTCGACGTCAACGACTTCTCGCGCGGCAAGATGGACGCCACCGCCGCCGAGCTCGAGGACGAGCGCAACGCGGTGAAGGACCTCGGCCTGATCTGACCTGCCACATGTAACGCCGGGTTGTACGGTGCGGGCGGGCCGCTACAGCGGCTGGTTGGGGATCGAGCCGGCCAGGAAGATCAGCGCGCCGCCGACGACCACCAGCAGCGTCACGTCCATGACGCGATGGCGTACGGCGAGCATGCCGGCCTGGCGGGTGGGGAGGACCAGCCGGCAGCCGGCCGCGAAGAGCAGCGCACCTGCGATCACGCGCACCCCGTCCCGCCAGTCCTCCAGCACCGCCCACCCGAGCCCGGCGAACACACCGGCGAGCGCGAGCACGTAGAGCGCACCGCCCAGGGTGGACGGATAGCGCCGCGGCGCGGACTCGGGCGGGACCGGCAGGTCGGACTCGGTCACGGCCGGTCAGCGGCCCGTTCGGCGCCCAGTTCTGCCGCAGTGACGATGTTGCTCAGCAACATCGCCCGGGTCATCGGCCCGACCCCGCCGGGATTGGGCGACACCCAGTCGGCGACCTCCCAGACCGAATCGGCGACGTCCCCCGCGATCTGACCGTCCACGCGTGAGACGCCCACGTCGAGCACGGCGGCACCGGGCTTGACCATGTCGCCGCTGATGATGCCGGGGACCCCGGCCGCTGCGACGACGATGTCGGCGTTGCGCACGTGGGCGGCGAGGTCGCGGGTGCCGGTGTGGCAGAGGGTCACCGTCGCGTTCTCGGTGCGGCGGGTGAGCAGCAGCCCGAGCGGGCGCCCGACGGTGAGACCGCGGCCGACGACCACGACCTCGGCGCCGGCGATGGTCACGTCGTGGCGGCGCAGCAGCTCGATCACCCCGACCGGGGTGCACGGCAGCGGCCCGGTCTCGCCGAGCACGAGCTTGCCGAGGTTGGTCGGGTGGAGCCCGTCGACGTCCTTGTCGGGGTCGACCCGCGACAGCAGCGCGAACTCGTCGAGGCCGGTCGGCTGCTGGACGAGGAAGCCGGTGCACGCCGGGTCGGCGTTGAGCTCGTCGATGACAGCCTCGACCTCGGCCTGGGTCGCCGTGGCGGGCAGGTCGTGCCGGAAGGAGGCGATGCCGATCTGGGCGCAGTCCTTGTGCTTGGCGCCGACGTACCAGTGGCTTCCGGGGTCGTCGCCGACGAGCACCGTGCCGAGACCGGGGACGACGCCGCGCTCCCGGAGCAGCGCCACCCGCTCGGTGAGCTCGGCCTTGATCACCTTGAGCGTGGCGTTGCCGTCGAGTCGCTGTGCGGTCACGATGAGGATCCTGTCAGTTGCGTTGGGCGGGCACGTCACCTGGTCTCGACAGCTCCGTCGCGCCCTCGTTCCTCGGTCGCGGTCGCAGCTCGACCTGCTCCCTGACGGCGGCGCAGCCGCCTGTCAGTGAGCAAAGTGTCGGGTGCCGGTGAAGTACATGGTCACGCCGGCCGCCTCGCAGGCCTTGATGGTGAGCTCGTCGCGCACCGATCCGCCGGGCTGCACGATCGCGACGACCCCGGCGTCGAGCAGGACCTGGGGACCGTCCTCGAAGGGGAAGAAGGCGTCGGAGGCGGCGACCGAGCCGGCCGCCCGCTCCCCCGCGCGCTCGACGGCGAGCCGGCACGAGTCGACGCGGTTGACCTGCCCCATGCCGATGCCGACCGCGGCGCCGTCCTTGGCGAGCAGGATCGCGTTGGACTTCACGGCGCGGCAGGCTCGCCAGGCGAAGGCGAGGTCGGCGAGCGTCTGCTCGGAGGCCGGCTGCCCGGTGGCGAGGGTCCAGGCCGCTGGATAGTCACCGCCGCCGTCCGCCACGGCGTCGACGTGGTCGACCTGCTGCACGAGAACGCCGCCACTGACCTGCCGCCACTCGGTGCGGGCCGGCTCGTCGGCCGGGCAGACCAGGATCCGGATGTTCTTCTTGCGCGTGAGCACCTCGAGCGCGCCGTCGTCGTACGCCGGTGCGACGATCACCTCGGTGAACACTTCGGCCACCTGCTCGGCCATCTCGACCGTGACCGGCCGGTTGGCCGCGATCACACCGCCGAAGGCCGAGACCGGGTCGCACTCGTGGGCGCGTCGGTGGGCCTCGGCGACGACCGCGCCGACCGCGATCCCGCACGGGTTGGCGTGCTTGATGATCGCGACGGCCGGAGCGTCGAAGCTGTTGGCCGCGCGGCGGGCGGCGTCGGTGTCGACGTAGTTGTTGTAGGACATCTCCTTGCCGTGCAGCTGCTCGGCGTTCGCCAGGCCGGTTCCGCTGCCGTCGCTGTAGAGCGCCGCCGACTGGTGGGGGTTCTCGCCGTAGCGCAGCACCGCGGTACGGGCGAGCGCCTGCCCGGCGAACTCCGGCCACCACACGTCCGGGTCACCGGCCAGCTCCTGCGCCATCCACTCCGCCACCGCCACGTCGTACGCCGCCGTGTGGGCGAACGCCTCGGCCGCCAGCTTCTGTGCGCTCCTCGAGCGTGAAGCCACCGTCGGCGACGGCACGGAGCACGTCGTCGTAGCGGTCGGGCGAGGTCACGATGGCCACCGAGGGGTGGTTCTTGGCGGCGGCGCGAACCATCGACGGGCCACCGATGTCGATCTGCTCGACGCACTCGTCCGGCGTGGCCCCGGACGCGACGGTCTGCGTGAAGGGGTAGAGGTTGGAGACGACCAGGTCGAACGGCTCGATCTCGAGCTCGCGGAGCTGCTCGACGTGGCTCTCGAGGCGGCGGTCGGCCAGGATCCCGGCGTGGACGCGCGGGTGGAGCGTCTTGACCCGGCCGTCGAGGCACTCGGGGAAGCCGGTGAGGTCCTCGACCTTGGTGACCGGCAGGTCGAGCCGCTCGATGAGGGCCGCCGAACCGCCGGTGGAGACCAGCTCGACGCCGGCCTCGTGCAGGGCACGAGCGAGGTCCTCCAGACCGGACTTGTCGTAGACGGAGACCAGGGCCCGACGGATCGGGATGCGAGTGGTGTCGGTCACGGGCGGTCAGCCTATCCGGACGCGGCGTCCGTCGACCGACCAGCCCTCGCGCGCCATCCGGCCCACCGACGCGACCAGCATCTGCCGTTCGGCGACCTTGATCCGCTCGTGGAGCGAGTCGACGGTGTCGCCGTCCTCGACCGGTACGGCGACCTGGGCCACGATCGGGCCGGTGTCGACGCCGCCGTCGACCACGAAGAGCGTCGCTCCGGTGACCTTCACGCCGTAGGCGAGCGCGTCGGCCGCGCCGTGCATCCCCGGGAAGGCGGGACACAGCGCAGGGTGGGTGTTGACCATCCGGACCTGTCCGAGGAAGTCCTCGCTGACCAGCTTCATGAACCCCGCGGACACCACCAGATCGGGCCGGTGCTCGCCGACCGCCTCGGTCAGGGCGCGGTCCCAGTCCTCGCGGGACGGGTAGTCGCCCACCCGGCGGACGAACGTCGGGACGCCGGCCCGCTCGGCGCGGGCCAACCCCTCGATGCCGTCGCGGTCAGCGCCCACGGCGACCACCTCGGCGCCGTACGCCGGGTCGGCACAGGCGTCGAGCAGGGCCTGGAGGTTGGTGCCGGAGCCGGAGACCAGGACGACGAGTCGCACGCCCGCAGCCTAGGGTCTGCCGCTAGGGGGACGTGTGCAGCGTCCGCCGCTGCCACCACGTCATGACCAGCCCACCGACGAGGCCGCCGATGCCGAGCGCGGTGATGGCGTGGACCAGGACGTCGAAGGTGAGCGGGTCGACGAAGCGCATCCGGCCAGGCCCGACCGCACCACCGGCCAGCATGGCCAGCCACCCGAGCAGCAGCCCGGCGACCACGCCTCCGGCGCAGCCGCGCAGCGCTCCCTCCTCCCACCGGACCGTCGGACGCCGGCGCTGGGCCAGCGCGGCACCGACCGCGGCCGCCAGCGGGGGGACGGCGATCAGCCAGACGGTCCAGCCCGGGACCGGGCCGCTGTCGGGCAGGGCCGCGAGCAGCGGGAAGGCCGGGAGGGCGCCGGTGACGACGAGGCTCGGCGACACCAGCGTGTCCGCGCCGACCATGAAGCCCGGCCCGAGCAGGTAGGACGCGGAGAACAGGGTCGCGTTGGGGAGGACGAGCAGCGAGATCACCACGAAGACGACCATCTCGCCGGTGGAGAGCCGGAGCTCGGAGAGCACGTTGGCGGCCGTGGCGAGGTCGACCGCGAACGCGGCCAGCAGCGCGACGAACGACACCACCAGGACCGAGCGGAGGACAGCACGGCACGACGCGGCGGTGGCCCGGAGGTTGCCGGGCAGCATCGCGGCCCAGATCGCCGCGCGGCCGCTGCCGACCGCGATGGCGGGCGCCGCCGACCGCGAGCGCGATCATGCAGGGACCAGCCGATCGCCCGGCTCGTCGACGGCGCGGTCTCCGGGGTCGCGGCCAGCGAGGCGGTCACGATGGTGACCGCGACGTACCCGGCGGCGAAGCACGCGGCGGCCACGGGCACGGTCCAGTCACGCTCGCCGTCGGAGATCTGGTCGGCGTCCGGCCCGTGGCCCGACACCGAGCTGCCGACCCGGTGGCCGATCCGCCACGTCGACCAGACGGCGAGCAGCGTGAGCAGCAGGGGGACGGCGGTGACGGCGGTGCCCTGCACCCGGATACCGGACCCGTGGGCCATCAGCCAGCCCAGCGCGCCGACGCGCAGCGCGTCGCGTGGTGCGCCGTGGCTGGCCGCGTCGCTGAGGAACCAGCCGGTGACCGCGGCGCCGAGGCAGACGGTCAGGAGGGCCCCCGCGGCGGCCACCCCGCCGAGACACGCCACCAGCAGCAACGGCCTCCGGTGACGGGGGTCGACGGCGGGGGCGGCGGTGCGGGCGGGAGCCGAGAGCAGCGACGTCATGGCCCCGCCATCATGGCGCTGCTGGGCGCGGCTTCCGGGTTCCCACGCCGTTTCGCCCGTTCAGGTGAGGGCTCGTACAGTGGAGCGGTCATGATCCAGCCCGAGGCGTTCGACGCGTTCTACAAGGATGCCCGGACCAGGCTGCTGGCCCAGACCTACGCGTTGACCGGCGACCTGCCCGCCGCCCGGTCCGCGGTCCGCGACTCGTTCATCGTCACCTGGCACCACTGGCGCAAGGTGCAGCGGCTGCCCGACCCCGAGGCGTGGGTGCGCCCGCACGCGTGGTCGCAGGCGCAGCGACGCCACACCGCCCGGATCTGGCACCGCGACAAGAGCCTCGACCCCGAGGCGAAGGCGACCTTCGACGCGCTCGGGAAGCTCTCGCTCCCCCAGCGCAAGGCGCTGGTGCTCGACCGGTTCACCACGATGCCGCTCAGCGAGCGCGCCCGTGAGCTCGGGGTTCCGATGGCGGAGGCCGAGCGGACGACGACCGCCGCGACGGAGAAGTTCATCGAGCAGCGCGACGTGGCGGCCGACCGCCTGCCCGAGCTCTTCGGCCAGCTCGGTGCGCTGGTCGAGGACGCCCAGTGGCCGCGCGCCTCGATCCTGCGGCGCGCCGGGGCGGCGCGCCGCCGTACCCACACGATCATCGGTGCCGCCGCCGCGGTCGCTGCGGTCGTCGTCACCGGCACCGTCGTGAGCGGCTCGACGCTGGAGGGCCAACCCGAGGCGAGCGGCCAGGGGCAGGCCGCGTCGAGCGGCGAGCCCCCCGCTGCGGAGACCTACTTCACCGGCGACCGGCTGCTGGAGGCCGACGAGCTGGGCCTGTACCTCGACGGCCCGTGGCGCACCGCCAAGACCTTTGACAACAGCCGCGGCAGCGGGCGGGTGGCGCCCTGCCAGCAGGAGCGCTACGCCGATCCCGACGGGGTCTCGACACTGGTCCGCACCTTCGAGACCACCACTCGCAAGGGCCAACCGGAGAAGTCGGCCGTGCAGTACGCCGAGCTCTCCTCCGACGTGCGCTCGTCGCGCCGCGCCTGGCACCGGATGGTGCGCTGGTACGGCGGGTGCGTGACCCCCCGGGTGCAGCTGATCTCCACCTACGCCGTCTCCGGCGTCGGCGACGCGGCCCGGTTGTTCCACCTCCGCAGCTGGCGCAGCCCGGCCACCACGTACGTCGTCGGGGTCGCCCGCACCGGCCCGATCGTGACGACGACGTTGACCCGGACCACGGCCGAGGCCGCCACCGACCTGCACGGCGAGGCCCGCTTCCTGGGCGGCGCCATCAACGGCCTCTGCACCACGATCCCCGGCGCCAGCTGCGCCACCGATCCGGTCGCGAAGGCGATCCCTCCGGTGCGCGTCGGCGAGGTGCCGAGCCTGCTGATCGAGGCCGACCTGCCGCCGGTGAACGGGGTGTCGAGGCCGTGGGTCGGCATCCGGCCCCGCGAGGCGCGTGACAACGTCGCGGCGACAGGCTGCGACCGCACCGACTTCTCCCAGAAGGGCATCAGCAGTGCGGTGACCCGCACCTTCCTGGTGCCGGACCGGACGATCCCGGCGGTCTTCGGCGTCACCGAGACCGTGGGGAGCATGCCCGAGGAGCGCGCGAAGGCGTTCGTCAAGACCGTCCGCGACCGGATGGCGTCGTGCTCCGACCGCGCTCCCGGCAGCGATGTCGTCTCGCTGGCGTCTTCCTCGAACCAGGACCAGGACCTGTCGGTGTGGCGGGTGACGTCCGAGCTCAACGACAACGAGACGGTGACCTACCTGATGGGCATCATCCGCGACGGCACGGCGGTCGGCCAGGTCGGTTTCATCCCCACCCGGGCGCTCACGATGGCGCCGGGTGCGTTCGACACGGTCGTGCGGCGCGCACTGGCCCGGCTCGCCTACCAGCCCCGCCCGAAGGGCTGACGCGGCAACTTCTCAGCACGACTGCGCGTCTCCATGCCGTGAAGCGCACCGTGATCGTCCTGACTGCGGCCGCCGCGGTCGCTGCCACGGCGGTCACGGTGGCGGTGTGGGCCGGCCCCGACCAACCGACGGAGACGTCGACGCCGGAGCCGACCGCGTCAGCGCCGACCGACACCTCGACACCGAGCCAGTCGCCGTCGTCGCCGCCGACCGCCGCTCCCTTCACGCCGGCCCCGAAGCACCACTGGACGACCACCATCCCCGGCGACCTCTCCGTCGCGGCGGGGCTGCCCGCCGACGGCGGCGACTTCGAGCGGGTCCAGGAGGCGGTCACGTGGTCGTTCTGCGACACCGAGGCGTTCGCCGTCGGCGAGGCGCTGGATACCGAGCGCGACGGTGCGACCGGGCCCGAGTACGCCGACCGCCGCGACCTGCGGCTCTTCCGCGACGACCGTGCTGCGCATGCGTTCGTGACCCGCTCCGTGGCCGTGGCCGAGGCCTGCCCGGAGGAGAAGCACGGCACCACCCGCTGGATCCACTCCGTATCGCCCGGTGACGTCGGCGAGGAGTCCGCGCAGATCCTGCAGACCTACGAGACCGACGGCGCGGCCAACGTCGGCGCCACCTGGTGGGACGTGACCCGCGTCGGAAACGCGGTCCTGCTCTCGGCCACGGGCGGCGAGTACCTTCCCGGCGAGACCCTCGGCCAGGGCATCCGCGACCACGACGAGCTGATCGCCCCGATCGTGGACTCGATGTGCGTGTTCTCCGCGACTGGTTGTTGACGGGACCCGATCACCCGACGAGGGCGCCCAGCGATCGCACGGCCCGGGCCGTGTCATCAGGATCGACCACGCAGTGCAGGTGACGGGCTCCCTCGAGGATCCGCACCGGCCAGCCCGCCTCCTCAGCCCGGGTCAGCTCGTCGGCGTAGGTCTCGGCGCCGAAGGCGAGGTAGGCGCAGCGGCCGCGCTCCCAGTCGTCCGCGACGACGACCGAGTCCTCGGCGTACGCCAGCGGGACCCGCGGAACGACGGCGTCGATGCGGTCGAACCAGTCCCCCGGCAGCACGTGCTCCACCTGCTCGCGCGGCCACCAGTGGGTCCACCGCGGGAGCTGCCCGTCCACGGCGAGCGCGGCCAGCAGCGACAGTAGTCCTGGCGGCACCAGCGGTGAACGACCCGACGACGCTGGCAGGGCGGCGTCCATGAACACGACCGGCGGCCGGCCGCAGGTCTCGCTCACACCCGGCGCGAGGTGGCCGGCATTGCTGTGGGGCACCAGCACGACGTCCTCGAGGCTGGCGGCAGTCGCTGCCCAGCTCTCCATCAGGCCGACAGCGGTCAGCGGCTCAGGGACGGTGGCGACGGATGCCGAGTCCGTGCCGACGGCCAGCGCGGACACCAGTGGTGCGTACGCCGCCGGGCCCAGGAAGGGGCTGGGCAGCACCATCCAGTGCGTCACTCGCTTCGCTGCGCGAACTGCTGCAGTTGCCCGGCGTGGATGTCGCTGACCCATTCCCAGCCGGGCTTGGCCGACGAGCCGATCCGCGGGTCGTCGAAGCCACCGCCGTCACGCAGCGCCCGTACGTACGCGCGGTCCTGCTCGATCCTTGCGCGCACCTGGTCACCTGTGGCGACGGACCCGTGGCCCGGGATCACGACATCGACGTCGTCCGCCACGTCCTCGAGCAGTCGCAGCCCGACCAGGTAGTCCTCGATCGGGTCGTTGGTGCCGTTCGGGTCGTCCAGCATCGGGACGAAGACGTCCGAGAGCATGTCACCGGCGACGAGAACCCCGCGCTCTTCGACCAACAGTGCCGCATGGCCCGGCGCATGCGCCGGATGCTCGATCACCCGCACATCGGGTCCGTCCCAGGGAAGCTGCGAGGTGCCGGCGGGCAGAGCGGTGATGAGGCCGAACAGGTCCAGCGGTGTCTCGTCGGCGATCTCCGGCGGCAACCCCTCGGCGGCGCGGGCCTTCCAGTCCGGGTTCGACAGCAGATCTCGCATGAAGGCCGCGCAGCGGGCGGTGCCGTAGCGCGGCGCTTCGCCGAGCTCGGCGTGCCACAGCACGTGATCCCAGTCAGGATGCGTCGAGAAACCCGCCACCACGGACTGGCCAAGCTCGCCGAGGTCGTTCGCCAGGCAGGCCATCTCCGCGTCCGTGATCCCGGCGTCGACCAGCAGCACGCCTCCGGTGCCCTGCACGACAGCGGTGTTGTTGGCGAGCAGCTCGCTCTGGTGCACGTGCACGCCCTCGGCGACCTGCGTCAGCATGGGCCCTCCCGCTCCTGGTCCGCCACCGCTCGGGTCAGAGGTTCTTGACGATCTCCCGCATCAGGTCGGCGGTCTCGGACGGCGTCTTGCCGACCTTGACGCCGACGGCTTCCAACGCCTCCTTCTTCGCCTGGGCGGTGCCCGACGAGCCGGAGACGATGGCGCCGGCGTGTCCCATGGTCTTGCCCTCGGGGGCGGTGAAGCCAGCGACGTAGCCGACGACCGGCTTGGTGACGTGGTCCTTGATGTAGGCCGCTGCGCGCTCCTCCGCGTCGCCGCCGATCTCGCCGATCATCACGATGGCCTGGGTGTCCGGGTCGTTCTCGAACGCCTCGAGCGCGTCGATGTGGGTGGTGCCGATGATCGGGTCGCCGCCGATGCCGATGGCGGTGGACATCCCGTGGTCCCGCAGCTCGAACATCATCTGGTAGGTCAGGGTCCCCGACTTCGACACCAGCCCGATCGGACCGGTGCCACAGATGGTGTGGGGCGTGATCCCGGCCAGCGACTCCCCGGGAGTGATGATGCCGGGACAGTTCGGGCCGATCATGCGCGTGCCCTTGCCCTCGAGGTAGGCGAACACCTCGGCCGAGTCCTGCACCGGCACGCCCTCGGTGATGACGACCAGCAGGCCGATGCCGGCGTCGATGGCCTCGATGCACGCGTCCTTGGTGAAGGCGGGCGGCACGAACACGACCGACACGTCGGCTCCGGTCTCGGCCATCGCCTCCTTGACGCTGCCGTAGACGGGCAGCTCCTGGCCGGCGAGCTCGACGGTGGTGCCGGCCTTGCGCGCGTTGACGCCGCCGACGATGGTGGAGCCGGCCTCGAGCATGAGGGTGGTGTGCTTGGAGCCCATCCCGCCGGTCATGCCCTGGACGATGATCTTCGAGTCCTGGTTCAGGTAGATCGACATGCTGTTCCGCCCCTCAGGCCTTGCTCGCCAGTTCGGCGGCCTTGTCGGCCGCGCCGTCCATCGTGTCGACCATCGTCACCAGCGGGTGGTCCAGCTCGGCGAGGATGGCGCGGCCCTTGTCGACGTTGTTGCCGTCGAGGCGTACGACGAGCGGCTTGGTGGCCTCGTCACCGAGGATCTCGAGCGCGCCCTTGATGCCGTTGGCGACCTCGTCGCACGCGGTGATGCCGCCGAAGACGTTCACGAACACCGACTTGACCTGCTCGTCGTGGATGATCACGTCGAGACCGTCGGCCATCACCTGGGCGTTGGCGCCACCGCCGATGTCGAGGAAGTTCGCCGGCTTGACGCCGCCGTGCTTCTCGCCGGCGTAGGCGACGACGTCGAGGGTCGACATCACCAGGCCCGCGCCGTTGCCGATGATCCCGACGTCGCCGTCGAGCTTGACGTAGTTGAGGTTCTTGTCCTTGGCCTTCGCCTCGAGGGGGTCGGACTCCTCGCGGATCACGAAGCGCGCGTGGTCCTCGTGTCGGAAGTCGGCGTTCTCGTCGAGGGAGACCTTGCCGTCGAGTGCCTCGAGCTTGTCGCCGCTCAGCCGGGCGAGCGGGTTGACCTCGACCAGCGTGGCGTCCTCCTCGACGAAGACGGTCCACAGCTGCTGGACCATCTCGATCGCCTGGTCGCGCAGCTCCGCAGGGAAGCCCGCCTCGTCGACAATGGCCGCCGCCTTGTCGGCGTCGACGCCGGTGCCGGCGTCGATGGGGATCTTCTTGACGGCGTCCGGGTTGGTCTTGGCGACCTCCTCGATCTCCACACCACCCTCGACGCTGGCGATGCAGAGGTAGGAGCGGTTGGAGCGGTCGAGCAGGAAGGAGAAGTAGTACTCCTCCTCGATCGACGCGCCGGGTACGACGAGCACCCGGTTGACCGGCAGCCCCTTGATCTCGAGGTCGAGGATCGCGCGGGCGGCCTCCTCGGCCTCCTCGGGCGTCTTCGCGACCTTGACGCCACCCGCCTTGCCGCGACCTCCGGCCTTCACCTGCGCCTTGACGACGACGACGCCACCGATCTCCTCGGCTGCCGCGCGGGCGTCCTCGGGGGTCTGGACGGTCTTGCCGAGCGCGCCGGCCACTCCGTGCTTGGCGAAGAGCTCCTTCGCCTGGTACTCCATCAAGTCCACTGTTCGCCCAGTCCTTTGCTCAGTTCGACGAGTCGCTGGATCGCGTCTTGAACCCTAGACCTGCCGCACGCCGAAGTGGTCGGCGACCCAGCCGGTGATCTCGTAGGTCGGGGCCCCCGGTGTGAAGACGCGGGCAACCCCGATCTCCTGCAGCGCTGGGATGTCCTCCTCGGGGATGATCCCGCCGCCGAACACCACGATGTCGCTCGCGTCGCGCTCGGCGAGCAGCTCGACGAGCCGCTTGAAGAGCGTCATGTGGGCGCCGGAGAGGACGGAGAGGCCGATCAGGTCGGCGTCCTCCTGGATCGCGGTCTCGACGATCTGCTCGGGCGTCTGGTGGAGGCCGGTGTAGATGACCTCGTGGCCGGCGTCGCGCAGTGCGCGCGCCACGATCTTGGCGCCGCGGTCGTGCCCGTCGAGGCCGGGCTTGCCGACCACGATCCGGATTCGTCCGGCGCTCGGGGAAGTCATGGCCGCAGAGTATCCGAGGCGTGATCCTCCACACCCCGGGCGCCGTCCCGCCGCGTTCCGTCCACAGTGCGTTGGCCCGGGATTACCACGGGCGTGACCAATCCGTTACAGTCGTTCCTCGTCCTCCCCGGACCAGACCACCCCAGCCTGGAAGAGAACCCCGCCTCTATGGGTCACCACCGAGCAGATCGTCGCGGCCTGCGCCGCGCCGCCTCCTCGACGACGCCGGCGCCCCCGGCTCCGGTCGCCACCTCCTCGGGTCCTGGCCGGCGCAAGGCCAGCAAGCACACCGGCTCCCGCGGGCCGCTGTTCCGCGGCCTCCCGTCGATCCCCCTGCTGCTCGGCGTTGCCGCGCTGTCGGTGTCCGCCGGCGGCGCCGTGACCATGGCCGATGCCGACCTGGCGCAGACCTCCGACCGCCGGCTCCTCGCGGCCAACGCGCTCGGCGGCGCGAGCGGCCAGTCCAGCAGCGACCTCCTGGAGGATCGCTCCACCGTCTCTCGCGACTCGCGTCGCGACGCGCTCGCTGACGCCGCCGACGAGGACCTGGTCGCCGAGGCCGAGGCGATGACCCGTCAGCGCAACGCAGCGCTGGCCGAGTTCGCCCAGGCCGTCGAGCAGCAGTCGAAGAAGATCGCGCTCAACCTGTGGGTGCTCCCCGTCAGCCCGTCGAGCATCACCGCCGAGTTCGGCGAGTACGGCCTCTGGGCCAGCTACCACACCGGCCTCGACTTCAACGGCTACGAGGGCCAGTCGATCATGGCGATCGCCAACGGCGTGGTCACCTCGGCCGGCTACGACGGCTCCTACGGCAACAAGACCGTGGTCACCCTCGATGACGGCACCGAGATCTGGTACTGCCACCAGAGCAGCTTCGGCGTCAGCGAGGGCGACGAGGTCCGCGCCGGCGAGGTCATCGGCACCGTCGGCTCGACCGGCAACGTGACCGGCTCCCACCTCCACCTCGAGGTGCGCCCCGGTGGCGGCGACCCGGTGGATCCTTACGCGGCGTTCGTTGTTCATGGTGTGACGCCGTAGCCGAGCCTCGACGGCGTCGTGCCATGACGGCGAACGATGGTGGTCGAGCGAGCCGTCGTCCGCTGAGCCTGCGAAGCGGGCGAACCGGCGTGTCGAGACCTGGTGAGTGACCTCGGGAAGCAGCTCGCTGGTCCTGACCCGGCCGACAAAGCTCTGAGGGCGTGACCCTCCACGCGGGCCTCCGGCGGCGTCATCATGGGTGAGGGGCGGGAGGACCACCCATGGCACCCATGGCCGACGAAGCGGCGTTCAACGACTTCGTCATCGCGCGCACCCCGGCGCTGACCCGCACGGCGTACCTCCTCACCCACGACCACCAACTCGCCGAGGACCTCGTCCAGACCGCGTTGTTCAAGACCGCGAAGGCCTGGGACCGGATCGAGGGCGAGCCCGAGCCCTACGTCCGGCGGATCCTCTACACCGAGAACATCTCGCGCTGGCGGCGACGCCGGCACGTCGTCGAGGCCTTCCAGCCCGCGTACGACGGCCCGGCGGTCCCGGTCGACGACCCTGACGTCCACGTGGCGCTGGAGCGTGCGCTCGCGGAGCTGACGCTGCGGCAGCGGACGGTGCTGGTGCTGCGCTACTACGAGGACCTGACCGAGGCCGAGACCGCCCGGGTGCTGGGGATCGGGCTCGGCACGGTGAAGTCCACCCACCGCCAGGCTCTCCGCCGGCTGCGCACCGTCGCGCCGGATCTCGGCGAGCTGATCGGAGCAGAACGATGAGTGACCAGCTGCGCGACGTGATGACCCGGATGGCGGAGCGGGCCGAGCCGTCGGCCCCCGATCCGACCCTGTGGACCCGGGCGCAGACGGCCCGCCGCCGCGGTGCGATCGTGACCGCCTCCGCCGTGGGGGCCGCCGTGTTCGCGCTGGCCGCCACCATCGGCGTCGTCGTGCAGCCAGACCCGGCGCGTCCGGAGCCGTCGCCCACGCAGCGACCGGGCATCCCGAACCTCGTGCACGGGGTCTTCGAGCGACGGTGACCTCGACGCTCGAGACCGACCTCGCCGTCGGCGCCGCCTCGGTCGCGATCGCCAACCCATCCGGGGCGTTCGTGGTCACCGCGGACGACGGCGTCTACCACCGGCTCGACCTGCCCGGCTTCGACGCCGGTGTGTACGACGACCCCGAGGTGCGGCGCACCGGCATGGTCGGCCTGAGCCTGTCCCCGGACGGGACCCGGCTGGCCTACGGCTGGCACGCGCCGTTGCCCACCGAGACCGGGCAGGAACACGGGTTCGTGCGCAGCGGCCTCCGCGTCCTCGACCTCAGCACAGGAGAGGTCGAGGACGTGCCCGAGGACCGGCAAGCCCCAGGCGAGTTCGCCCATGGCGTCGTCGACCCAGGGCTTTCCCTGGGGCCGGGTGCCCTATGGGATGCGCTGGTCACCGAGCGGCCGCTACCTCTCCTTCGAGCTCGTCTGGGCAGTCGCACCACCCGAGGGAGCTCGGCTGCAATGGGGCGAGGGCCTCCACGAGGCCTACCAGCACAAGGCCTTCGCAGCCGGCACCTCGGTCTACGACACCGAGACGGGTCGTCGGTTCGACGTCCGGGAGAACCGGTTCGACCCGTCACAGTTCTGGCTGAGTGGCCTGTGGGCCCATGTCGGCTGGCCACAGGCGGTCGGTGACGATGGCACCGTCGCCAAGGTCTCGGTCAACAACCAGCTCGACATCGCGCCGCTGGGTGCACGCGTCGCCACCGTCGCTGGACTGCCCGGCGGGGCCGGCGACGACGACCACAGCGTCGGTCTCTTCGACGATCGCGGCAGGGTCATCGTCGAAACCCGGGCGCCCAGCAGCCACCTGCTCGCCGTCGACCTCCGCACCGGTGCGCGCGAGCGGTTGGAGCTTCCCCTCACGTCGGTGCACGTCGACCTCCTCGGCTGGATCGGCCGCGACCACGCCATGGCCCAGGTCCGGCAGGGATCCGAGCAGAACCTCATCGTGTTCGACCTCTCCGACGCGGAGGTCGAGACGAACCTGGCCGCACCCTTCGACGACGAGGGCACCGACAGCACCTTCAGCTTCGCCACCGACTTCGCCACGGTCGGCCGCCCGGCCACCGACTTCACCGCATCGTCGGGTGACGACGACTCGCTCCGATGCTGCGGCGCCGCTACCGGGCGCTGACGTCGCTCGACAACTCACCGGAACGAGCCTGGCTGCTCGGTGGCCTCGCCGCAGGCGTCGCGGCAGCGGCCCTGGCCGTGGTGGTGCTCCGCCGCCGCATCCGGGTCGACTGACTAGAGCTTCTCCACCGGCGCGTAGCGCAGCAGCAGCCGCTTGACGCCCTCGCTGCCGAAGTCGATCGAGGCGACCGCCTTGTCGGCGACGCCCTCGACCGCGACCACCGTGCCGAGGCCGAACGTGTCGTGCTGGACCCGGTCGCCCGGAGCCAGCGACGGGACCTCGCGGGTGGCCTTCGCCTTCGACGCGGCGTCGGCGCGCGCCGCGGCGGCAGAGAAGTTGCGGCGGCCCGCGGCGGTCGGGGCCCCCCAGCCCGACCGACCGCCCTCCGAGAGGTCGGGTCGGTCCCACTGGGTCTGGGCGGCCTCGGTACGGCGCCAGTCGACCAGGTCGACCGGCATCTCGTCGAGGAAGCGTGAGGCGGGGTTGTGGGAGGGCGCGCCCCAGGCTGAGCGCACGACGGCCCGGGAGAGGTAGAGCCGCTGCTCGGCGCGGGTGACGCCGACGTACGCCAGCCGGCGCTCCTCCTCGAGCTCCGGCTGGTCGCCGAGCGACCGCGCGTGGGGGAAGACGCCGTCCTCGAGGCCGGTCAGGAACACGACCGGGAACTCCAGCCCCTTGGCGGTGTGGAGGGTCATCAGCGTGACCACCCCGGAGTCGTCGCCGTCGGGGGCGTCGGGGATCTGGTCGGTGTCGGCGACCAGCGCCACCCGCTCCAGGAAGTCGGGAAGCCCGGGGGCGACGGTGCCGGCGTCGACGTCGGTGGGGTCGGCACTGGGTCCGGCGACGGGGTCGTCGGAGAACTCGCGGGCCACGGCGACCAGCTCGGCGAGGTTCTCGAGCCGGGTCTCGTCCTGCGGGTCGTCGGAGGCCTCGAGCTCGGTGAGGTAGCCGGAACGGTCGAGCACCGACTCGAGGACGACGTCGGGCCGCTCCCCCGCGTCGACCATCGACTGCAGCTCCTCGACCATCCCCACGAACGCCGGTGATCGCGTTGAGCGACCGGGAGGCCAGGCCGGGCGCCTCGTCGGCCCGCCGCAGCGCGTCCCAGAACGTGATGCCGCTCGCGCTCGGCCAGCACCGTCACGCACGCCACGGCCCGGTCGCCGATCCCCCGCTTGGGGGTGTTGAGGACCCGGCGCAGCGAGATCTCGTCGGCCGGGTTGACCAGCATCCGCAGGTAGGCGACCGCGTCGCGCACCTCGCGGCGCTCGTAGAAGCGCACCCCGCCGACGACCTTGTAGGGCTGGCCGGTCCGGATGAACACCTCCTCGAACACGCGGGACTGGGCGTTGGTGCGGTAGAAGACCGCGACGTCGGCCGGCCGCACCCCGGACTTGTCGGTGAGCGTGTCGATCTCCTCCGACACGAAGCGGGCCTCGTCGTGCTCGTCGTCGGCGACGTAGCCCACGATCCGCTCGCCGGTGCCGGCGTCGGACCAGAGCTGCTTGGCCTTGCGGCCCTTGTTGTGGCCGATCACCGCGTTGGCGGCGTTGAGGATCGTCTGGGTCGAGCGGTAGTTCTGCTCGAGCAGGATCGAGCTGGCGTCGGGGAAGTCCTGCTCGAAGTCGAGGATGTTGCGGATGTTGGCGCCCCGGAAGGCGTAGATCGACTGGTCGGCGTCGCCGACCACCATCAGCTCGCTCGGGGCTCGACCCGCTCGGCGTCGGGGTCGAGGTCCTTCGGGGTTCGTCGGCGCACAACTGGTGGATCAGGGCGTACTGGGCGTGGTTGGTGTCCTGGTACTCGTCGACGAGGACGTGGCGGAACCGGCGCCGGTAGTTCTCCCGTACGTCGGGAAACGCCTGGAAGAGGTGGACCGTGGTCATGATCAGGTCGTCGAAGTCGAGCGCGTTGGCCTCGCGCAGCCGCCGCTGGTAGGTCGTGTAGGCCGACGCGCAGGTCTCCTCGAAGTGGTTGCGCGCCTCGCGGGTGGCCTCCTCGGCGTCGCGCAGCTCGTTCTTGTGGTTGGACATCCAGTTGAGCAGCACGTTGGGCGGGTAGCGCTTGAGGTCGAGCTCGAGGTCCTTGGCCACCAGCGTCATCAGCCGCTTGGAGTCGGCGGCGTCGTAGATCGAGAACGACGACTTGAAGCCCAGCTTGTCGATCTCCTTGCGGAGGATCCGGACGCAGGCGGAGTGGAAGGTGCTCACCCACATGATCCGCGCCCGGCGGCCGACGAGGTCCTCGACCCGCTCCTTCATCTCGGCGGCGGCCTTGTTGGTGAAGGTGATCGCCAGGATCGACCCCGGGTGGGCGCCGCGTTCGCTGATCAGCCAGGCGATCCGTCGGGTCAGCACCCGCGTCTTGCCGGACCCGGCCCCGGCCACCACCAGCAGCGGAGCGCCGGCGTGGACGACGGCCGCGCGCTGCTGCTCGTTGAGGCCGGCCAGCAGCTCCTCCCGGTCGGGCCCGCGGCGGGTCGGCGGGGTCTCGAGGGCGTCGAGGCCGGGGATCGGGATGGGGGTGCTCATCGGGGTCCCCGGGTCGTCGCTGAAGCCTGACGGTCACCGGTGTCCGACACGTCCAGCCTACGGTCCCGGGCCGACAGCTCAGCCCTCGAGTTCGGCCACCACGGACTCCACCACGGCGACCAGGTCGCCCCCGGTCTCCTCGAGCACCCGGCGCTGCCGCTGGTAGGACGCCCCGGCCCGGGGATCTCCGCGACCAGCCGCAGCTCGTCGGCGCAGTCGAGCTCGGCGGCCAGCGGCTCGAGCCGTTCGAGGAGGTCGGCGAGGTCGTCGGTGACCAGCCGCTCACGGCCGGCGGCGTCCAGGATGATCTCGGCGTCGAGGCCGTAGCGGGCCGACCGCCACTTGTTCTCCTGCGCGTGCCACGGCGGCATCACCGGCAGCGTCTCCCCCGACTCCAGGCGGCGCTCGAGGTCGACGACCAGGCAGTGGGTGAGCGCGGTCAGCGCCGACAGCTCGCGCAGGTTCGAGACGCCGTCGCAGACCCGGACCTCGACGGTGCCGAGCTGGGGTGAGGGGCGGATGTCCCAGCGGATGTCGTTGATGTGCTCGATGACACCGGTGAGCATCGCGTCGTGGACGTACCCCTCGTACTCCTCCCAGGTCTGGAACTGGAACGGCAGCCCGGCGGTGGGCAGCTGCTGGAACATCATCGCCCGGTTGCTGGCGTAGCCGGTGTCGGTGCCGCTCCACACCGGCGACGACGCGCTCAGCGCCTGCAGGTGGGGGAACTGGTTGAGCAGGCTGCTCACGATCGGCAGCACGTGCTCGCGGCGCTGGACCCCGACGTGGACGTGGAGGCCCCAGATCAGCATCTGCCGCCCCCACCACTGCGTGCGCGAGATCAGCTCCTCGTAACGGTGGCCGGGCGTCAGCTGCTGGACCGACCACTGCGCGAACGGGTGGGTGCCCGCCGAGTAGAGGTCGACGCCGAGCCCTGCCGCCGTACGCCGGACGACGCGCACCGTGCCGGCGAGGTCGGCGACCGCCTCCGGGCACGCTCTCGCAGACGCCGGTGACGACCTCGACGGTGTTGCGGAGCAGCTCCTGGTGGAGCTTGGACTCGTCGATGACCGACGCTGCCTGCTCGTGGACCGCGGCGAACAGGTCGGCCGCGGTGTTGGACAGGTCGCGGGTCTCCCGGTCGACCAGCGCGAACTCCCACTCCACGCCCGACCGTGGGACGCGGCGAGGCGGAGAAGTCGACGGGCACCGCACTCATCCCACCACCGCCGGATCGGGCCCGTCACCACCCGGACGGGGTGGGCCTGTAGGGTCAGCCCATGAACCAGGGCGACGACGGCACGGCCAAGGACGCGCGCGAGGGCAACAGCGACGACCGATCGTGGTTCGAGCAGCTTCGTGGAGGCGACGTACCTGCGCGTGAGCGGGCCGGCCATGTTCTTCATCAGTGTCGCGATCGTCGTGGTCTGGTTCGCCTCGGTGCCGCTGTGGGTCGACCTCAAGGAGTGGCAGGTCGCGATCCACACCGTCGCGAGCGTGATGACCCTGCTGCTGCTGGTGCTGCTCGAGAACGCGGGTCGGCGCGACGCGGAGGCCGCCCAGGAGAAGCTGCAACGTCCTCGCCGAGGCGCTGGCCGCCTTGATGGAGCTCACACTCCGAGCGACGACGAGGAGCTCCGCGACGCGACCCGCAAGCTGCGCGAGGCGATCAACCTCGAGTACCGGCACTGAGGGTGCCGGCCGGACTCACTTCTTCTTGCGCGGCGCCGGGCGTACGACGAGCACGGGGCACGGCGCGTAGTGCTGGACCCGCTGCGCGGTGCTGCCGACCAGCACGTGTCGCTGATCCCGCGGCCACCGGCGGCCACGACGACCAGCCCGGCGTGCAGCTGGCCGGCGGCCTTGATGATCTCGTTGGCCGGCGACCCGGAGCGGATCTTCTTGTGCACCTTGGGGCCCCAGCCGTCGAAGACCGCCGCGACCGCCGTCGACCGACGACTCGGCGGCCTTGCGGAAGCCGCCGGCCTCCAGGTCGGCCCTGCGGCGGTCGACGCGGCGAGCAGGTCGTCGGCGAAGGCGACCGCCGCGAGCGGCCGGATCACCGCGATCACCGAGATGTCGGTGATCTTGGTCGGGATCGGCGAAGGACTTCAGCTGCTTGGCGGCGCGCAGCGACTGCTGGCTGCCGTCCGTGGCGACGACGACGTGCATGGTCAGGCTCCCTTCTCGTCCGCGGCGGCGGGGTCGCCGCGCTCGACACCGGGCGGGCGCGATCGCGTGCCGAAGAAGTACTCGACGAGGAACAGCACGACGCCGACGCCGATGAGTCCGGCACACCAGATCAGCGACGTGGGGTCGTCGTACACAGACCAGGCGAAGATCGCGACGTTGCCCACGAGACCGACGAAGAGCAGCGGCGTGTTGGCGTGGTAGGTCCGCTCGTCCTCGTCCTGCCCGCGCAGCTTGAGGCAGGAGATGATCACCAGCGAGTAGATGAACAGCAGGAACAGCACCGTGACGAGTGACAGCCGCTCGATCAGGGTCGACCCCTCGACCTTGGGTGCGTAGGTCCCCACCACGAGCAGGGCGGCGACGACACCGGCACTGAACAGCAGGCCGACCCACGGGCTGCGCCGGGTCGGGTGGATCTTGGCGAACATGCCGGGCACGATGTCCTCGTTGGCCATGCCGTAGAGGATCCGCGGCTGGGTGACCACGGCCACCAGCGTGGTGTTGGTGATCGCGATCATCGCGATGACCGAGAACAGGGTGCTCATGGTCCCGGTGTCCACGATCGGCAGGATTCCCCTCTCGACCACCTCCAGCAGCGCCGCCTCGGATTCAGCCAGCGTGTCGGTGGGAACCGTCAGCGCGGCAGCCATCGAGACCAGCACGTAGATGACGCCGGCGGTGATCATGCCGCCGATCAGGGCGCGGCGGGAAGTTGCTTGTGCGGCTCGATCGTCTCCTCGGCGACGTTCGCGGTGTTCTCGAAGCCGGTCATCGCGAAGAACGACAGCGCCACGCCGGCCAGGATGGCGAGGCCCTTGTCGCCGATGCCGTCGCCCTCGGTCTCGAAGTCGACCAGCACACTGAAGTCTGCATTGCCTTCGGCGATGAACCAGATGGCGATGAAGAGCACGATCACCAGTCCGGCGATCTCGATGAAGGCCATGATCATGTTGATCACGACGGACTCGGTGATGCCGATGAAGTTGATGACGGTCAGGACCAGCGATGAACACCAGGGTGACCAGGAGTGCCGGCGGACCTTCCCAGACCGTGGCGAAGTAGGCCGAGAAGCCGTCCGCGAGCGCGCCGGCGGCCGCGAAGCTGGCGGACAGGAAGCAGATGGTGATCAGGAACGTCAGCACCTTGTTGCGGAACGCCTTGTTGACGTAGAGCGCGGCGCCGGCAGCCTGGGGGTACTTCGTGACCAGCTCGGCGTACGCCGTGCCGGTGATCGCGGCGATGGTGACGCCGACGGCGAACGCGATCCAGAAGGCGCCACCGACGGCGGCGGCGACCAGCCCGATCAGGACGTAGATGCCCGAGCCGAGGACGTCGCCGAGGGTGTAGAAGAACAGCTGTTTGCCGGTGATGGATCGCCGCAGGCCACCCTCGTCGGAGTCGTCGTCGATCAGGGTCGAGCTGGAATCGGCCACGGGGGCACTCCTTCCGGAGCGGGAGCACGTCCGATCCACCGAACCGCTCCGGCAGCCGTCTGTCAACCACCCGAGAGGGCTCGGGTCAGAGCAGGTGGCGGTCCGAGGCCCAGCGTGACAGCTCGTGGCGCGAGGACAGCTGGAGCTTGCGCAGCACCGAGGACATGTGGGTCTCGACGGTCTTGATCGAGATGAACAGCTCCTTCGCGACCTCCTTGTAGGCGTAGCCGCGGGCGATCAGCCGCATCACCTCCCGCTCCCGCTCGGTGAGCCGGTCGAGGTCCTCGTCGACGGCCGCGACCTCGATGGAGCCGGCGAACGCGTCGAGCACGAAGCCGGCGAGCCGGGGCGAGAACACGGCGTCACCGTCGGCGACCCGCCGGATCGCGTCGACCAGCTCGGGGCCGGTGATGGTCTTGGTGACGTAGCCGCGGGCGCCGCCGCGGATGGTGCCGATGACGTCCTCGGCGGCGTCGCTCACCGACAGCGCGAGGTAGCGGTGCCCGCGCTCTTCGCGCGCTTGACCACCTGGACGCCGCCACCGCCGGGGAGGTGTACGTCGAGCAGGACGACGTCGGGCTGCTGCGCGTCGATGACCGCGACCGCCTGGTCGACGTCGCCGGCCTCGCCGACGATCTCGACCACGCCGGCCGCGCGTCGCGAGCTCGCCGCGCACCCCGGAGCGGAACATCGCGTGGTCGTCGACGAGGACGACGCGGACCGGACCGCCGCTCGGCGCTGCTTCTCGGTGGTCTCACTGGTCATCGGGTGCCTCCTGGTCGGGGAGGTGCAGCCGCACCTCGGTGCCCTCGCCGGGGGTGGATCGGATCTCCGCCTGCCCGCCGTGGCGGGCCATGCGGTCGTGGATGCTCTGCCGGACGCCGTAGCGGTCGGCGGGGATGTCGTCCGGGTCGAAGCCCACCCCGCGGTCGCGGACGAACACGACGACGGCCTCGTCGGTGACCTCGGCGTAGACGTCCACCCGGTCGACGCCGGCGTGCTTGGCGGCGTTGGTGACCGCCTCGCCGGTCGCCCTCACGACCGGGGTCAGCGGCTCGACGTAGGGCAGGTCGCCGACGACGACCAGCTCGACGGGGATGCCGTGGGCGTCCTCGACGGTGGCGGCGACCCGGCGCAGCGCGCCGGCGACGGTGCTCTCGTCGGTCGACTCGCCGGAGTAGAGCCAGGCGCGCAGGTCGCGCTCCTGGGAGCGGGCGAGCCGCGCGACGAGCGGCCCGTCGTGGGAGTTCTTCTGGATCAGCGCCAGGGTCTGCAGCACCGAGTCGTGGAGGTGGGCGGCGACGTCGGCGCGGTCCTGGGTGCGCACCCGCTCGGCCCGCTCGGCGGTCAGGTCGGCGGCGAGCCGGTAGATCCAGGGGCCGACGACGACGCCGAGGCCGAGCGACGGCCAGGAGCGACACCAGCGCCACGTCGCCGGCCAGCCCGTAGGAGCCGCCGTCGCGCACGCGAGAGCAGGACCAGCGCACCGACGATGAGCGGCACGCCCGCGAGCGAGCCGGGCGTACGCCGCCCAGCCGCCGTTGCCGAGCACGACCCGGACCGGGTCGACCCGGCCGGTGCGGTCGAGCCAGCGCTCGCGCTGGGCCTCGTCGGCCTGGCGCCACAGCAGCGCGACGCCGACCGACGACCGAGCAGGGCTGCCCAGAACAGCGCGCCCTGGCCGAAGACGGCGTCGAGCGAGCAGCACCGCACCGACGCCGAGCGCCGCGAGCGCGCACCGCGGGTCCGACGTCGATCAGTCGCCGGATCCGGCCGGGGCGCCGACCGTCGCGGGTCGCGCCCTCGATGCCCGGGGCGGCCGGCTCGAAGGCCGCGTCGGCCGGCAGCACCATCCAGAGCCCGGCGTACAGGAAGACGCCGAGGCCGCCGAGCGTGGTGAGCGAGGACGAAGGACGCCCGCACCCAGAGCACCGGCACGCCAGGTGGCGCGCCAGGCCCGCCGCGACCCCGCCGATGATCGGCTCCTGGGTGTCGCGGGTGGCGCGGCGTACGTCGCGGGAAGGCAGTGGTGCTCATCGTGCTCTTGTCCATTCGGGCCATCGTCACACAGCGCGGGGGGCCGACCATGAGGCGAACCCCCGACCCGACCCTGAGGCGTGGCGGCGCAGGACCGGGCATGATCAGGGTCGTCCCCGATGGTCCCGAAGCCCGTCTCGCCGCACGCTGGAGCCATGACCACCACACCACCGCCGCTCACCGGCCGAGACTCCGCCGTCGAGTCGACCGAGTCCGGCTCCTCAGACGGAGGCCCGCGCGTCACCCGCGACGAGGTCCGCGACCTGGGCCGGCTGCGCCGCACCATCGACGACCGCAAGGTCGCCGGCGTCGCCGGCGGGCTGGCCCGCCACCTCGACATCGACCCGCTCATCCTGCGCGTCGGCTTCGTCGTCCTGGCCTTCTTCGGCGGCGCCGGCCTGATCCTGTACGCCGCCGGCTGGGCGCTCGTGCCCGAGGAGGACCGCGAGCGAGCTCCGGTCCACCTCGACGAGCGCAGCCGCACCGTCGCGCTCATCGCGCTCGGCGTGATCGCGGCACTCGCCCTGGTCGGCGACTCGTGGGGCGCCTACTGGTTCCCGTGGCCGCTGGCCATCATCGGCCTGATCGCCTTCGTGTGGCTCAGCCGCAGCCGCGACCGGGCCGAGCAGCGGGCCGCCCCGCCGGGCACCCCGGCACGCTGGGAGACCGCCGACAGCCCGGCGGAACCGGGCGGTGCCGCACCCTCGGCGCCCGGCACCGACGCGCTATGTCGCCCCGCGGCCGCGGGACCCCCGCAAGCGCGGCCCGATCCTGTTCTGGTTCACGCTGCTGCTGATCGCGGTCACCGAGGGCGTCCTCGGCATCATCGACGGGGCCGGGCGGATCGATCGCCGACTCGGCGTACGCCGCCGCGCCGGTCGCGCGTGATCGCCACCATGCTGCTCGTCGGCTCGGTGGTGGGTCGCGCCGGCGGACTGATCGCGCTCGGCCTGCTCGCCAGCCTCTTCCTGGCCGGGGCGACCGCGGCCGACCGCTGGGACGGCGAGACGATCCGCGTACGAGCCCACGTCGGCCGCCGACGTCGCCGACTCCTACACCATGGGCGGCGGCGAGATGATCGTCGACCTCACCGGGGTCGAGGACGTCGAGGAGCTCGACGGCCGCACGCTCGAGATGACCGGCGACATCGGCCGGATCGAGGTCATCCTTCCCGACGGCGTCGACGCCCGGGTCACCGCCGATGTCGACGGCCCCGGCGGCTACGACCTCTTCGACCGCCGCGAGGGCGGCGGCTTCGGCTACCGCGTCACCGAGTCCTACGACGGCGGCACCGACGCACCCGCCCTCACCATCAACGCCGCGCTCGACGCCGGCGAGATCACCATCGACACGGAGTGATGACCATGAGCGAGTTCGACAGCCCCGACACCCAGGTCCTCGAGCCCGAGGAGCACGACACCTGGCGCCACCCCGTCAACGTCGGTCACCTCGTGATGGGCGTCGCCTTCGCCGGCATGGTGCTCGTGTGGGCCCTGATCGCCGGGGACGCCGTCGCCAACGACGAGATCCGCTGGCTGATGCCGATCCCCTGGGTGGCTGCCGGGGCCGCCGGCCTGGTCGCCATGGCCCTCACCGCCCGGCGTCGCTCGGAGCGGCGGTCGCAGCCACCCCTCTAGGCTGGCGGGCGTGAGCCTGCCGACCCTCGGAGACCTCCACGTCGACCCGGTCGACGCCCGCACGGACCTGCTCGCCGAGCCGGTCCGTGCGGCGCTGTCCGGGTGGCCCCACGCAGCGGAGGTGGGGGTGGCCGCGATCAACCCCGACCTCGCCGACACCGCGGCCTGCTCGGAGGCCTACCAGGTGCCGCTCGAGGCCGGCGCCAACTGCGTGGTCGTCGCCGGCAAGCGCGACGGGCAGGAGCGGGTCGCCGCCTGCGTCGTACGGGCCGACACCCGCGCCGACGTCAACAACCGCGTGAAGCGGATGCTCGACGTGCGGAAGTGCTCGTTCATGAGCATGGACCGCGCCGTCGAGGAGTCGGGCATGGAGTACGGCGGGATCACGCCGGTCGGCCTGCCCGACGCACTGGCGGCTCCTGGTCGACCAGCGGGTCACCGAGCTCGACCTGGCCCTGATCGGCTCCGGCGTACGTCGCTCCAAGCTGCTCCTCCCGGGCCACCTCTTCACCCACCTCCCCCACGCCGAGATCGTCCCCGACCTCGCCGCCTGAGGCGCAGCTCAACCCTTTGGCCGGCGTTCATGCGGATGTCGCGTGGGCAACACTGCGACGTTGACGAAGGGACCCACGCTGGGGGCATGAAGCTGACGCGCACCGACGTCTACATCGGGCTCGGGTTCCTGCTCGCCTTCCCGCTCATGATGACGCTCACCAGCTGGGCCGGCACGCCCCAGTAATCCGGTCGAGGACGGTGGCCGGCCTCCGTAGGCTTGGCCGGTGCGCCTCCTCCCCCTCGACCACCCCGGTACGGCGGACCACCGTTCTCCGGGACGGTTCCTGTGGTGGGTGGCGCGGGCGCAGATTCCCACGCTGCTGGGCGGGATGTTCTTCGGGATCATCTGGATGAGCAGCCAGGCCGTGATGCCGGCCGTGCTCGGTCTCGCGATCGACGAGGGCGTCGCGGGCCAGGATCTCGGCGCGCTGGTGAAGTTCGCCGGGCTGATGTTCCTCATCGGCCTGGTGCAGGCGGGCAGCGGCATCATGCGGCACCGGTTCGCGGTCACCAACTGGTTGATCGCCGCCTACCGCGTCGTGCAGCTGGTCGGTCGCCATGCCATCCACCTGGGCGGCACCCTGCCGCGCCGCGTGTCGACCGGCGAGGTCGTCGCGATCGGCTCCAGCGACCTGGCCCACGTCGGCATGGTCATGGACGTCACGGCGCGGTTCTCCGGCGCCATCGTGTCGTTCGTGCTGGTGTCGGTGATCCTGCTGCAGACGTCGGTGACCCTCGGCCTGGTCGTGCTGCTCGGCGTACCCCTGCTGATGCTGTTCATCGGCCCCATCCTCAGCCCGCTGCAGCGCCGTTCGGCCCACCAGCGAGCGCTCATGGGTGCGCTCGCCAACACCGCGACCGACATCGTCAGCGGCCTGCGGGTGCTGCGTGGCATCGGCGGCGAGCAGGTCTTCCACGACCGCTACCGCCGCGAGTCCCAGACCGTACGGCGCGCGGGCGTGGAGGTGGGGCGGCTCCAGTCGGTCCTGGACGCGCTGCAGGTATTCCTGCCGGGCCTCTTCGTGGTGATCGTGGTGTGGCTCGGCGGGCGGGCGGCCGCGAGCGGTTCGATCACGCCGGGCGAGCTGGTCGCGTTCTACGGCTACTCGGCGTTCCTGCTGATCCCGCTCCGCACCGCCACGGAGTACGCCGACAAGCTGATCCGCGGCCTGGTGTCGTCGCGCCGCATCTGCACCGTGCTCGCGGTCCAGCCCGACTACGTCGAACCGGCGGACCCGGCGCCGTCCCCGCCCGAGGGCTCCGTCCTCGCCGACGCCCGCACCGGGCTGCGGATCGAGCCGGGGCGGGTGACCGCGATCGTCTCCGAGCGACCCGACGAGGCCACCGGCCTCGCCGACCGGCTCGGCATGTGCGCCGCCGAGATCGACGACGACGTGACGCTCGGCGGGGTGCCGCTGCCGGCGCCTGCCGCGCGCGGAGGTACGCCGCCGCGTGGTCGTCTCCGACACCGCGGCCATGCTGTTCGCCGGTCCGCTCGGGCAGCGACTCGACGTCCGTGGCGACGGCGACGTCGCCCGCGCGCTCGACACCGCGAGCGCCGACGACATCCTGGAGGCGTTGCCCGACGGCCTCGACTCCCTCGTCACCGAGCGCGGCCGCAGCTTCTCCGGCGGCCAGCGACAGCGGCTCGTGCTCGCCCGCGCGCTCCTGGCCGACCCCGAGATCCTGGTCCTGGTCGAGCCGACCTCCGCGGTCGACGCCCACACCGAGGCCCGGATCGCCTCGCGGCTGCGCGACCACCGCGCCGGCCGGACCACCGTCGTGACGTCGAGCAGCCCGCTGGTGCTCGACGCGGTCGACGTCGTCGCGTTCCTGCGCGCTGGCCGGGTCGCCGCGACCGGGACCCATGCCGAGCTGCTCGACAGCGACCCGGCGTACCGCCGCCTCGTGACGCGCGAGTCCGCCGTCGAGCCCGAGGCGGTGACGTCATGAGCCAGACGCTGCCCGTTGCCGAGGGGCCGGACGTCCGTCGCTACGCCGTCGCGATCGCGCGCCGTCACCCGCGGCTGCTCTGGGGATCACTGCTCCTCCACGCCGGCGCGGCACTGGCGGCGCTGGCCGCGCCACGGCTGCTCGGCGACCTCGTGGAGTCGGTCGAGCAAGGCACGACCATCGCGGTCGTCGACCGGATCGCTCTCCTGCTGGCCGGCTTCCTGCTGCTCCAGACGGTGCTCACCCGCTACGCCCGGTTCCTCAGCCAGGTGCTGGGCGAACAGGTGCTGGCCGAGCTGCGCGAGGACTTCGTCGGCAACGCGCTCGCGCTGCCGGTCGGCGTCGTCGAGTCCGCCGGCGCGGGCGACCTGTTGACGCGCACCAGCCGCGACGTCGACCAGCTCGGCTGGTCGGTCCGCCACGCCCTCCCCGAGTGGACGATCGCCGTGGTCACGGCCGTCCTCACCTTCGGCGCCGCGCTCCCGGTCGGGTGGTGGGTCGCCCTCCCCTGCCTGCTGGGCGTCCCACCGCTCGTGATCGGACTGCGGTGGTACCTCAGGCGCGCCAAGGACGGCTACCTGCGCGAGTCCGCGACGTACTCCCAGATCAACGCGACCCTCACCGAGACCGTCGAGGGTGCCCGCACCGTCGAGGCCCTCGACCTCGGAGGGGAGCGGATCGGGCGGATCGACGCCGACATCAAGGACTCCTACAACGCCGAGCGCTACACGCTCTACCTGCGCACGGTGTTCTTCCCCAACATGGAGATCGCCTACCTGATCCCCACGGTGACCACGCTGCTCTTCGGTGGCTACCTCCACACCCAGGGCATGGCCACGCTCGGCGAGGTCACGGCGGCCACGCTCTACGTGCAGATGCTGATCGACCCGGTCGACCGGATCGTCAGCATCCTCGACGAGCTCCAGGTCGGTGCCGCGTCGCTGGCGCGGCTGCTCGGCGTCGCCCAGGTGCCCGACGACCGCGAGGTCAGCGGCGCCGAGCCGGACGGGCGAACAGATCGAGGCCGACGACGTGCGCTTCTCGTACGTCGACGGGCGCGACGTCCTGCACGGCGTCGACCTCGACGTCGGGGTGGGCGAGCGGATCGCGATGGTCGGCCCGTCGGGCGCGGGCAAGTCGACCCTGGGTCGGCTGCTGGCCGGCATCCACCCGCCGCGCACCGGCGCGGTCACGGTCGGCGGGGTCGGCCTGGTCGAGCTGCCGCTCGCGGACCTGCGCGGCCATGTCGCGCTGGTGACGCAGGAGCACCACGTCTTCGTCGGCACGCTGCGCGACAACCTCGCGCTCGCGGCTCCTCCGGGTGCGACCGACGACGACATCCGGACCGCGCTGGGCGCCGTCGACGCACTGGAGTGGGTCGACGCGGAGCCCGAGGGGCTCGACCTGGTCGTCGGGTCCGGTGGCCGGGCGCTGACCGACGCGCAGGCCCAGCAGATCGCCCTGGCCCGGCTCGTGCTGGCCGACCCCCACACGCTGGTGCTGGACGAGGCGACCTCGCTCATCGACCCGCGCGCCGCCCGCCACCTGGAGCGCTCGCTCGCCGCCGTCCTCGAGGGACGGACCGTGATCGCGATCGCCCACCGGCTGTTCTCCGCCCACGACGCCGACCGGGTCGCCGTCGTCGAGGACGGACGGATCTCCGAGCTCGGCTCCCACGACGAGCTGGTCGAGGCGGGCGGGTCCTACGCCGCGCTCTGGGACTCCTGGAACGGGCGCCACTGACCGACCAGCGCACCTCTGCCTGCGATTGTGACAGCGTTACTGTCACGATGAGCCGGTGAAGCTCTCCTACACGCTGATGTACGACGGCGACCCGCGCGCCGCCGCCGACCAGGTGGCCGACCTCGAGAAGGCCGGGATCGACCTCGTGTGGGTCGCCGAGGCCTACGGCTTCGACTCCCCCACGCTGATGGGCTACCTGGCCGCGAAGACCGAGACGGTCGAGATCGGCTCGGCGATCCTCAACATCTACTCCCGCACCCCCGGCACGCTGCTGCAGACCGCGGCCGGTCTCGACAACGTCTCGGGCGGCCGCGCGGTGCTGGGGCTCGGCGCGTCCGGGCCGCAGGTCATCGAGGGCTGGCACGGCGTGCCCTACTCCAAGCCGCTGGGCCGCACCGCCGAGATCATCGACCTCGTCCGCCGCGGACTCAAGCGCGAGAAGCTCACCTCCGACGGCGTCTTCAAGCTGCCGCTGTCCAAGGAGGACGGCGCGGTGACCGGGCTCGGCAAGCCGCTGAAGATGCTCACCCACCCCGAGCGCGACTCGATCCCGATCTGGATCGCGGCGCTCGGCCCCAAGTCGGTCGAGCAGGCTGCGACCATCGCCGACGGCTGGCTCCCCCACCTGTTCCACCCCGAGAAGTCCCACCTGGTCTGGGGCGAGGCGCTCGAGAAGGGTCGGGCCCAGCGCGAGCCGGACCTCGGCCCGCTCCAGATCGCCGCGGGCGGCATGGTCGCGATCGGCGAGGGGCCCGGAGACCAAGGCGCTCCTGGACTTCGTCCGGCCGCTGTTCGCCCTCTACGTCGGCGGCATGGGCGCCAAGGGCAAGAACTTCTACAACGACGTCGCCAAGGCCTACGGCTACGAGCAGGAGGCCGAGGAGATCCAGGACCTCTACCTGTCGGGCAAGAAGAAGGAGGCCGAGGCGCTGGTCCCCACCGAGTGGCTCGAGGCCTGCAACCTCGTCGGGCCCGCGTCGTACGTCAAGGAACGCATCGCGGCCTTCCGGGAGGCCGGGGTCACCCACCTCACCGTGATGCCCGCCAGCGACGACCCCGCCGCGACCGTGGCCCAGGTGAAGGAGTGGGTGGCATGAGCAGAGCCCCGCTCTACGAGGCCGAGCACGAGGACTTCCGCAAGACCGCTCGGACCTTCTTCGAGCGCGAGGTCGTCCCCCACCACGACCAGTGGGAGCGCGACGGCATCGTGCCGCGCGAGCTGTGGCTCGCGGCCGGCGAGGCCGGCCTGCTCTGCTTCGACGTCCCCGAGGAGTACGGCGGCGCCGGGCGTCACCGACTTCCGCTACAACGTCGTGCTCTCGGAGGAGCAGACCCGCGCCGGCGCCTCGGGGCCGGGCTTCTCGGTCCACAGCGACATCATCGTCCCCTATCTCACCAGCCTCGGGACCGACGAGCAGAAGCGGCGCTGGCTCCCCGGCTGTGTCAGCGGCGAGACGATCACCGCGATCGCGATGACCGAGCCCGGCGCCGGCTCCGACCTGCAGGGCGTCCGCACCACCGCGGTCGACGCCGGCGACCACTACGTCGTCAACGGCTCCAAGACGTTCATCAGCAACGGCATCCTCGCCGACCTCGTCATCGTGGTCGCCCGCACCGACCCCGACGCCGGCCACCAGGGCATCAGCCTGCTGGTCGTCGAGCGTGACATGGCGGGCTTCGAGCGCGGCCGCAACCTCGACAAGATCGGCCTGCACGCCCAGGACACCGCCGAGCTCTCGTTCACCGACGTACGGGTGCCGAAGGAGAACCTGCTCGGCGAAGAGGGGCAGGGATTCCTCTACCTGATGCAGAACCTGCCGCAGGAGCGGCTGATCATCGGCGCCCAGGCGGTGGCGGCCATCGAGGCGATGGTCGAGATGTGCCTCGACTACGCCAAGACCCGCGAGGCGTTCGGCAAGCCGATCGGCAAGTTCCAGCACAACCGGTTCCTCGTCGCCGAGATGGCCACCGAGGCACGCGTCGCCCGCGCCTTCCTCGACGACTGCGTGCGTCGCCACCTCGACGGCCAGCTGACCGCCGTCGACGCGGCGATGATCAAGTGGTGGACGACCGAGCTGCAGAACAAGATCGTCAACCAGGGCGTGCAGCTCCACGGCGGCTACGGCTACATGACCGAGTTCCCGATCGCGAAGGCCTACCTCGACAGCAGGATCTCCACGATCTACGGCGGCACGACGGAGATCCAGAAGGAGATCATCGGGCGCAGCCTCGGTCTCTAGTCGCGCACCGGCCAGTGGTCCAGACCACCTGGCCGGGGCTCCGATGAGGGAGCAACGTCATGGGGGTCTACCCGGGGGAAACCCGGATGCCTTCTGTCCCCGCTCCCTGAAAGAGTGCTGCCATGCATCGTCAGATCGCCGGCTCGCTGACCGGTCGAGTCACGAAGTGGATCGTCCTGCTCTTCTGGGTCCTGGTCATGGGCGTGTCCAGCGTCTATGCCCAGAAGCTCATCGACGTCCAGAACAACGAGACGTCGTCCTGGCTGCCCGAGAGCGCCGAGTCGACGCAGGTGCTCGAGGCACTCGAGCCGTTCCAGGACCCCAACCTGATCCCGACCGTCGTCGTCTACGAGCGTGAGGACGGACTGACGCCGGAGGACCAGCAGGCCGCGGCCGACCACGTCGCCGAGATCCAGGAGCTCGACGGGGTCGACGGCGAGGTCATCGGCCCGGTCCCGTCCGACGACGGACAGGCCATGCAGACCCTCGTCAACTTCAACTTCGGCGAGAACGGCTGGATGGAGATGCCCGCGGCCGCTGACGAGCTGCGCGAGATCACGGAGATCGACGGCGTCGAGACCTACATCGCAGGTGCGGGCGGACAGGCGGCCGACTCCTCGGAGGTCTTCGAGGGGATCGACTCGACCCTGCTCTTCGCGACCCTCGGAGTGGTGATCCTGATCCTGCTGTTCACCTACCGCAGCCCGATCCTGTGGATCCTGCCGATCCTCGCCGCGGGCTTCTCGCTCACGGTGTCGCAGGCGCTGATCTACTTCCTCGCCAAGTACGCCGACCTCACCGTCAACGGGCAGAGCCAGGCCATCCTCACCATCCTGGTGATCGGGGCCGGCACCGACTACGCGCTGCTGCTCGTGGCGCGCTACCGGGAAGAGCTCCGCCGCCACGAGGACCGGCACGAGGCGATGGCGTTCGCGCTCCACCGGGCCGCCCCTGCCATCCTGGCCAGTGCGGCCACGGTCGTGCTCGGGATGCTCTGCCTGCTGCTGGCCGAGATGAACTCGACCGCGGGCCTGGGCCCGGTCGCCGCGATCGGCATCGCGGTGACGTTCCTGGTCATGGTGACCCTGCTTCCGGCCATGCTGGTGATCGTCGGGCGCTGGATCTTCTGGCCCAAGCGACCGAGCTTCGGCTCGCCCGAACCCACCAGCCGCGGGATCTGGGCCCGGATCGGCAAGCGCATCGATGCTCGTCCCCGCGCCGTCTGGGTCGTGACCGCCGCCCTGCTCGGCCTGGCCTGCCTCGGCATGGTCCAGCTCGACCCGGAGGGCATCGCCGTCGAGGACAGCTACACCCAGGAGTTCGAGTCCATCGAAGGACAGCAGGTGCTGGCCGACCACGGCCTCTTCGACCAGTCCAACACTGCTCAGGTCGTCGCCAACGCCGGCGAGATCGAGGCGGTGCGCGACGCGATGACCGGCATCGAGGGCACCGGTGAACCCAGCGAGGCCGTCATCGAGGGGGACACCGGATTCGTCCAGGCGCCCATCGTCGGCGATGCGGCGTCGCAGGAGGCCTTCGACACCGTGGAGCGGGTCCGCGACGTCGTGCACGACGTCGAGGGCGCCGACGCCCTGGTCGGTGGCTGGTCCGCGGTCTACCTCGACACCAAGATCGCCTCCAGCCGCGACAACCGGGTGGTCATCCCGGCGATCCTCATCGTCGTGCTGCTGATCCTGGTCGTGCTGCTCCGTGCCCTGGCCTCGCCGCTGATCCTGGTCGCGACGGTCGTGCTCTCGTTCGGCGCGGCGATGGGTCTGTCGGCCCTGCTGTTCCAGTACGTGCTCGGCTTCGAGACGACCGATCCCTCGTTCCCCTTGTTCGCCTTCGTCTTCCTGGTGGCCCTCGGCATCGACTACAACATCTTCCTGATGACCCGGGTGCGCGAGGAGACGGCGACGAAGGGGACGCGCCAGGGCTCGCTGGTCGCCCTCACCTCGACGGGTGGCGTGATCACGTCCGCGGGGCTGGTGCTGGCCGCGACGTTCCTGGTGCTCGGCTCCATCCCCCTGGTGTTCCTCGCCGAGCTCGGGACGGCCGTCGCGCTGGGGGTCATCCTCGACACCATGATCGTCCGGTCGGTGCTGGTCACGGCACTCAACATCGACCTGGGCGGCCGGATCTGGTGGCCGAGCTCGCTGGATCGAGGCGACCACGTGGTCGTGCCGCCCGAGCCGATCGAGGAGCTCGAGAAGCATCCCGTCTGACGAGTTGCGAGGTCGAGCGGGACTCCACGCAGTAAAGTCCCGACGTACAAAGTGGGAGGGAATACAGGACCACTTGTATCGAGGACGCGCATGGCTGGTTTTCCGAGGGCGGGTGACGAGTACGCCAGCCGCTACCTCGTCGTGCGCGAGCTCGGGCACGGCGCGTCGGGAATCGTCTACGAGGCGGTCGACAACGTCCTGAACCGTCCGGTGGCGCTCAAGATCGTGCTGCCGTCACTCTCCGACCGCGGGGAGCACGAGACGCGCTTCGCCCGCGAGGCCGCCGTGCTCAGCACGATCCGGTCGCGCCACGTCGTGGGCATCGAGCAGCACGGCGCGCACGACGACACCGTCTACGTCGTCACCGAGCTCTTCCCCGACGGAGACCTGCAGAGCTGGTTGGCTGACCAGGGCCCGCTCGACCGCCGGTCGGCGCTGGTGCTGGTGGCGCAGGTGTGCGAGGCGCTCGCCGACGCCCACGCCACGGGAGTGATCCACCGAGACGTCAAGCCGGGAAACGTCCTGCTCCGGAACCGCCCCGAGGGTCTGGTCCCCCATCTCGGCGACTTCGGCGTCGTCGTGGACGACCGCAAGGGACTCACCGGCACCGGAGCCCTGGCCGGCAGCCCGGCGTACATGGCACCCGAGCGACACTTCGGCCACGCCGCCGACGAGCGCGGCGACATCTACTCCGTGGGCTGCCTGCTCTGGGCCGTGCTCACCGGCAGCGCGCCGTACTCCGGCACCGACTTCCAGATGATGAACTCCCACATCAACGAGCCCGCCCCCCAGCTCGGGACCGGGCTCCCGCTCGACACCATGATCGACGAGCTCCTCGCCGACCTCATGGCCAAGGACCCGGAGCGCCGGCCGGCCAGCGCCCGGGAGGTGCGGCAACGGCTCCTCGCTCTGGTCGGGGAGGTCGACGCCCAGGCCCCGGGTGCGGCGCCGATGATCGAGGCGGTCACGATCCGCGACACGACGCCCCGGTCGGCGCCGGCGCCGTCGCACCGCTTGGTCGACGCCCCGGACGAGCGCCGGCGACGTGGCGTGTGGCTGTTCGCCCCGGTGGTCGTCCTGGTCCTCGCCGGCGGGATCGCAGCAGCGGTGGGCCTCTCCCGCGACGACCCCGAGCCGACGCCGAGCGTGCCCGACGCCACCGTCCTCGGCGCCGAGGCCACCGCCGAGGGGGACGCGAGGCGCCCGCCGAACCCCAGGCCACCGCGGGTCTCGGCACGGAGCGACTACCGGGCGGTGACCTTCGCCGTGACTCCAGCCCGGGACGGCGACCGGGCCGCACTCGCGGTCGAGTACGACACGGGTGACGGCTGGCAGCCCGCCGGACCCACGGTGACGATCGAGACCGCGGTGGGCGGCGCCGAGCGGTGCGTCCGGTTCCGAAGTCTCGGCCCCGACCGGTCGGATGGCCGATCCGTGAGCCGCACGGTCCGTCGGTGCGGCACCGCTGCGGCACCGACGGTGCAGTTCATCCGCAGCGACGACCCGTGCGTCAACTCCATCGGAGGTCCGTGCACCTGGTACGACGTCGCGGTGACGGGGTTCGAGAGCAACAGCTCACCGTTGGTGAACGTGCGACGGGTCGACGGGCTGCCGTGGTGCGAGGAGTGCGACTACGACCGGATCGAGGTCGACGCCGACGGTCGCGGCTATCTGGCCCACGACTGGAAGATCTCCCGCGACGAGGGTCAGGTCATCCTCGACGTCGCCGGTGTGACCGGCGAGTTCCACGTCTTCCACTGACCCCGCGCGACCGTCAGCTCTCGGCACTCTGGGACGCGAACGTCGCGGCGTAGCGCGTGGGGAGCTGGGAGCTGTGGGAGTCGCGGCCCTGCACGAAGCCGCGCGCCAGGGCGCGCTGGACCAGGTCGAGGTGGCGCTGCCAGCCGTCGGTGACCGGCTGGTCGGGTGGTACGACGAGCATCGACCCGTCGGCGACCCGGACACCGGTGTCGTGCGTGGCCGCCCGGACCAGCGTCAGCGCGTGGTCGGCCAGCCGACCTGAGCCGAATCCGTCCGGCAGCAGGTGGATGCCTGCCACGCGCCCGTCGGCCGCGTGGATCATCTTCGCGACCACGATGGAGCCCTTGGGGCCGAGCACCGCCTGCGGTTTCTCGATCTGGAGCTCGTATCTCAGCCGGCCGGGCAGGTCCTTCTCCAGCCGCTCCGCGAGGTGGAGCAGCGCCTCGACCTGCGCCAGCGACACCACGTCCGGCACCGTGACCACGAATCCCTCCGGGATCTCGCCGATGCGGTCGAGGAACCGCGCGAGTGTCCGCACCGAGCGGGTCCGGTCGGCGGCCGCCAGCCCGGGCACCCGGATCCCACCGAACCGGCTCAGGTCACCGGCCTCGGCCGCGCTGGACCATGCCGACGCGCAGTCGTCCGTGCGCCGGTCGTCGGCGTCGGCGTCACCGGCGGACTCGACGAAGTCGATGCGGAGGTCCTCGACCGGCTCGGTGGCCAGCTGGTCCAGCACCCGGCCCATCAGTGCGTCGTTGCCCCCGAGCACCCCGAGGAACTGCTCGGCATGCTCCAGCAGCAGCTGCTCGGCCTCACGTCCGGCGTCGCGCACGTAGCCCTCGTGAAACTCCCCGGCCGCGACGTACAGCGTCTGGATCGGCCCCCGGTCCGATCCGGCACCGGGGAACTGCCGCGCACATGCCTCGTCGGCATCGGCGAGCAGTGCGTCGACCTCAGCGGTCAGCCCGTCCAGATCCATGCGTGGGAGCCTAGTCGCGCGCACGCTCAGGGCAGCACCACCGTGACCGCGAGTCCGAGCGCGGCGCACGTCCCGAGGGTGCGGAGTGCCGACCAGCGAAGCCGGAAGATCAGCAGGAAAGCCACCGCCGTGAGGGCGACGGCACGGCCGTCGAGCGAAGCCAGGACGGGGATCTCGAGCTGCAGCGGACCCCCAGCGACCTCCCTGGTCTCGGCGAAGAGCGTGTGGAGCGCGAAGTAGACGGCGAGGTTGGCGATCACGCCGACGACAGCAGCGGTGATCCCGCTGAGCGCGGCGGCCAGGCCGCGGTTGTGGCGCAGGCGTTCGACGTACGGCGCACCGAGCAGGATGAACAGGAAGCACGGCACGAACGTCACCCACGTGACGACCATGGCGCCGATGAAGGCGGCCAGCCACGGATCCAGGTCACCGGGGTCGCGGTAGGCGCCGAGGAACGCCACGAACTGGACGACCATGATGAGCGGGCCCGGCGTGCTCTCCGCGAGGGCGAGACCGCGCACCATCTCACCAGGAGCGAGCCAGCCGTAGACCTCCACCGCCTGCTGTGCGACGTAGGCGAGCACGGCGTACGCACCGCCGAAGGTGACGAGGGCAGCCCCCGAGAAGAACAGGCCCTGGTCGACGAAGACGCTGTCCCGGCCGAAGGCCAGCGCGGCGGCCACGACCGGTGCGAACCAGAGCACGAGTCCCACCACGAGCACCAGCGTGGATCGGCGTCGCGACGGCGGTTCGGCGTGGAGGGCGTCGTCGGCGATGAGGGGCGGCGGCCCGTCATCGTGGGCGTCCGCGCGCCGGGCGACGAGGTCGATGCCGCGCCGCCCGAGCCACCACCCGATTCCCGCCGCGACTCCGATGACCACCGGGAACGGTGTACCGAACACCCCCAGGGCGACGAACGCCGCCACGGCGAGCAGCCACAACGAGCGGTGTCCGAGCGCCTTGCTCGCCAGCCGCGCGAGGGCGCTGACGACGATCGCCATGACCGCCGGGCCGACCCCCAGGAACACCGCCTCCACCCAGGCGGTGTCGCCGTACTCGACGTAGATGACGGACAGGACGAGCAGGGCCACCGCACCCGGCAGCACGAACAGGATCCCTGCCACCAGGGCACCTTTCACCCCGTTGAGCAGCCAGCCGATGTAGGTCGCCAGCTGCTGGGCCTCCGGGCCCGGCAGGAGCGTGCAGTAGGACAGCGCGAAGAGGAACCGCTGGTGCCCGATCCAGCGCTTCTCCTCCACGAGGATCCGCTCCATGACCGCGATCTGACCTGCGGGTCCGCCGAACGTCTGCAGGGAGATCAGGAACCACACCTTGGTCGCCGCACGCAGCGGCAGCACGTCCTGGGTGTCGTCGGGCGTCACCCGCTAAGTCAACCAGAAGACTTGACTAAGCCGCCGAGCGCCTGGTGGTCTCCGGCTCACTCCCATTCGATGGTGCCGGGCGGCTTGGAGGTGATGTCGAGGGCGACCCGGTTGACCTCGGCGACCTCGTTGGTGATGCGGGTGGAGATGGTCTCGAGGACGTCGTAGGGGATGCGGGCCCAGTCGGCGGTCATCGCGTCCTCGGAGGTGACCGGGCGCAGCACGACCGGGTGGCCGTAGGTGCGGCCGTCGCCCTGGACGCCGACCGAGCGGACGTCGGCGAGCAGGACGACGGGGAACTGCCAGATGTCTCGGTCGAGGCCCGACCTCGTCAGCTCCTCGCGGGCGATGGCGTCGGCACGGCGCAGGATGTCGAGCCGCTCCCGGGTGACCTCGCCGATGATCCGGATGCCGAGGCCGGGGCCGGGGAACGGGTGGCGCCACACCATGGACGGCGGCAGCCCCAGCTGCTCGCCGACCGCGCGTACCTCGTCCTTGAAGAGCGTGCGCAGCGGCTCGATCAGCTCGAACTGGAGGTCGTCCGGCAGGCCGCCGACGTTGTGGTGGGACTTGATGTTGGAGGTGCCGTGGCCACCGCCGGACTCCACCACGTCGGGGTAGAGCGTCCCCTGGACGAGGTACGCCGTCTCGGCGGCGCCCGAGGCGAGGTCGCCGAAGACCCGCACCTCGGCCGCCTCGAAGGTCCGGATGAACTCGCGGCCGATGATCTTCCGCTTCTCCTCGGGATCGTGCACGCCGTCGAGCGCGTCGAGGAACTGGTCGGTCGCGTCGACCACGTCGAGGTCGCTGAACACGGCCTCGAAGTCCCGCTTGACCTGCTCGGTCTCGCCGAGCCGCATCATCCCGTGGTCGACGTAGACGCACGTGAGCCGGTCGCCGATCGCCCGCTCGACGATGGCGGCCGCGACGGCGGAGTCGACGCCACCCGAGAGGGCGCACAGGGCGCGGCCGTCGCCGACCTGCTCGCGGATCAGCTCGACCTGCTCGTCGATGATGTTGAGCATCGTCCAGGTGGGGCGGCAGCCCGCGATCTCGAGCAGGAAGTGCTCGAGGATCCGCTGGCCGTGCTCGGTGTGGAGGACCTCCGGGTGCCACTGCACGCCCGCCAGGCCGCGGCCGACGTCCTCGAACGCGGCCACCGGCGTCGCCGCGGTCGCGGCGAGCACGTCGAAGCCCGCCGGTGCGGCGGTCACCGAGTCGCCGTGGGACATCCAGACGGTGTGTTCTGCCGGGAGCTCGGCGAGCAGCGTGCCGGGCGCCGACACGCTCACCCGCGTCCGGCCGTACTCACGCGCGCCGGTGTGGGCGACCTCTCCCCCGAGCCCGCGGGCCATCAGCTGGAAGCCGTAGCACATGCCGAAGACGGGTACGCCGGCCGTGAAGATGCTCGGGTCGATCCCCGGCGCCCCCTCGGCGTAGACGCTGGACGGCCCGCCGGACAGCACGATCGCCTGCGGCTTCCGGGCGAGCATCTCGTCGACCGGCATCGAGTGGGGCACGATCTCGGAGTAGACCTTCGCCTCCCGCACCCGCCGCGCGATCAGCTGCGCGTACTGGGCGCCGAAGTCGACGACGAGGACCAGGTCGTGGTCGGGCGTCTCCGTCATGCCCCGAGCCTATCGGCAGCGCGCGCCTCGCCGGGCACCCGTCACACCCGACATTCGAGTCGTGAAAACGCCGTCCAGACAGCCTTGATGTCGGGTACGACGAGGTCAGGCCAACCGCTGCAGCCACACCAGACGCTGGTCGGCCGTGAGCTGCGCCCTACGGGCCACGGTGGAGGTGTCGACCCACCACGCGGGCTGCTCGGTCGTCCAGCTGCGGGTCGCACTCTGCCGCTCGGCGGCCCGCGAGTAGGCCGCTCTGAGCCGGACCAGGAAGCTGGCGGCGTCAGGTCTTCGCCCCGACATCATGGTGACCAGCTCGAGGTGGTGGTCACGGTAGAGGGCCTCGCGGTCGAGGTCCCGACGGCGTGAGCGGTCCTCGAGGTGGATGGCACCGTCGTACTCGCCGACAACACCGGCGACCGGGTCGAGCAGGTCGGGAGTCGCGATGTGACGGCCGTGCAGGTCGAAGATCGGACGATTGGTCAGCAGCTCGCAGTCGATGTCGCCGCGCCAGGCGAGGCGCATCGTCACCTCCTGCGGCGACCAGACGTTCTCGTCTGCCCAGGTCAGGGCACGGCGCAGCTTCCTGATCCCCGGCCGCGAGCCGAGCCGTGCGGCGTAGTCCGTCATCGACGCGACGTCGACGAGGTCAGCCGCCGCCGCCAGGTCGATGGTGCGAACTGCTGCGACGAGGGAACGTGAACGACACACCTCGTAGCTGACCGACCGCGCGGGAACCGTGACCCGGAGGCCGTCGACGAGCTCGACGTCGTCGGAGAACAGCCAGTCCTCGGAGAGCTCCACACCCGCTCGCCGTCGTACTCCGCGCAGCTGGTGGAGCGCGACGGGCACGTGCAGCGGGGTATTTCCGTCGCCCGCCAGACCGTTGAACCACCGAGCTCCGCGCCACCCGAACGAGGCCCACCCCGTCACCGCCGCGTCGTCGGGGGTGCCCGCCATCGCCTCGACGATCCGCTGGTCGAGGACTGTGGAATCGGTCTCAACCGGGACGTAGAACCCGGGTGAGACCCGCCGCCAGTGTGGGCCGCGTGCCTGACCAGGCGTCGGACCGGAGATCCCCTCGGGATCCACCCGCTGCGGGGCGACCGCCCCCGCGCGGGTCACACCGATGCTCGACATGGGCAGAGCATCCGCCGGATCGGTCCGATCGGCACCTGCTCATCCACAGGTTCGGCGAGCCAGGCCCACGCCCCTCCGTCGTACCCGACCTCTCGGTCGTCCTTCAGCCTGTCTCGCGACCGAAATGTCGGGTGCGAGGGGGTAGACGTACGTCAGGGCCCGGCCGGGGAGGGAGGTTGGCCGGGCCCTGATCGTCCACGCACCGGTTGACGATGAGTGGATCATGCGACCCGGCACTGGAGGGAGCCAACGTCCGGGTCTGATCTGCCCAACGAGGCCTCAGACGGCTGGTTACGCTCCCCGATGAAGAGTTTTTTCAGCCCGAGATGCTGGTCACGAGACGCCGACGATCGGCAGCCGCAGCGCGCCCGGAGCCGACTCGGGGACGACCGGCCGGACGGGGGGCACCGGGCTCACGGGCGCGTAGTCCTGGCCCAGCTCCGGCCGCGGGTCGGCCTCGCCCTTGTTGGGCCAGAAGGCCATCGCCCGCTCCGCCTGCGCGGTGATCGTGAGGGACGGGTTCACACCGAGGTTGGCCGAGATCGCAGAGCCGTCGGCGACGTGGAGGCCGGGGTAGTTGAAGACCCGCTGGTAGGGGTCGATCACGCCGGACTCCGGCGAGTCGCCGATGGTGCAGCCTCCGATGAAGTGGGCCGTGAGCGGCATGTTGAACGGCTCGCCGATGTTGCCCCCGGGCGTGCCGCCGATGGTCTGCGCCATCCGGCGTACGACGTCGTTGCCGACGGGGATCCAGGTCGGGTTCGGGGCGCCGTGCCCCTGGCGCGACGTCATGTGCCAGCGGCCGGTGAGCCGGTTGCGCGTGCCGAAGGTCGTGATCGAGTTGTCGAGGCTCTGCATCACCAGCGCGATCATGGTGCGCTCCGACCAGTGTGCGAAGTCGAACAGGTCCCGCACGTTCGCGCGCTGGACCCACATCTCCCGGAGCCAGGTCCGCCACCGCGGAGCCGGCCCGTCGCCGTCGGTGATCACGGTCTGCATGAAGGCCATGGTGTTGTGGCCCCGGCCGTAGCGCACCGGCTCGACGTGGGTGTGCTCGTCGGGGTGGAAGCTCGAGGTGATCGCCACGCCCTCGGTGTAGTCGGTGGTGTCCGACTTGGGCGCGATCGCGCCCAGGATCGACTCGGAGTTGGTGCGCGAGAGGTAGCCGAGCCGGTCGGAGAGCTCGGGCAGGTGCCCCTCGTCCTTCATCCGGTGCAGCAGCTTCTGCGTGCCCAGCGAGGCGGCGGCCAGGATCACGTGGTCGGCGGTGAGCGTCCGGGTGGTGCGCGGGGTGGCCCGCTTGGCCTTGGTGAAGCGCACCGCGACCTCGTAGCCACCACCCGGAGCGCGGCGCGATCCTGGTGACCGTGGTCAGCGGCATCACCCGTGCCCCGCGGCTCTCGGCGAGGTAGAGGTAGTTCTTGACCAGCGTGTTCTTGGCGTTGTGGCGGCAGCCGGACATGCACTCACCGCAGTTGAGGCAGGTACGGCGATCGGGACCCGCTCCGCCGAAGTAGGGGTCCGCGACCTCCTCGCCGCGCCCTTGGCCGGGACCGCCGAAGAAGACCCCCACCGGGGTCGGGTGGAACGAGTCGCCCACCCCCATGTCGGTCGCGACCTTCTCCATGACCTCGTCGGCCGGCGTCCGGTAGGGGTAGTCGTTGACGCCCAGCATCCGCTTCGCCTGGTCGTAGTACGGCGCCAGCTCGGACTTCCAGTCGGTGATGTGGGCCCACTGGGGATCGTTGTAGAACGCCGGCAGCGGTTCGTAGAGCGTGTTCGCGTAGACGAGGGACCCGCCACCCACACCGGCCCCGGCGACGATCATGGTGTCGCGCACCGCGTCGATCCGCTGGATGCCGTAGCAGCCGATCGCCGGCGCCCAGAGGTAGCGCTTGAGGTCGAAGGTGCCCGAGGAGAAGTCGTCGTCCTCGAACCGGGCGCCGGCCTCGATCACGCCGACCCGGTATCCCTTCTCGGTCAGCCGCAGGGCCGCGACCGACCCGCCGAACCCCGAGCCGACGATGAGGACGTCGTAGTGGGTCACGGCTCAGGCCCTCCCGAGCCTGTTAAGCACGCGGAGGCCCACCGTCATGGTCTTGGCGTACTGCTCCTGTGACAGGCCGAACGACGGTCCGATCCGGACTCCCCGCTGGGTGCCCACCGACTGGGTCTCGGTGTAGCGGAGGATGCCCTCCGCCCCCTGACGACGGCCGGTCCCGGACTCGCGCATCCCGCCCATCGGGGCTGCGAGCGACCCGAAGGTGGCGCCGAAGCCCTCGTTGATGTTGACCGTGCCGCACCTGATCTCGCTCGCCACGGCGCGTGCCCGACGGCCGTCCTGGCTGTAGATCGCCGCATTGAGGCCGTACTCACCGGCGTTGGCGCGGGCGACGGCGTCCGCCTCGTCGTGGAAGCGGTAGAGCGAGATGACCGGGCCGAACGTCTCGTGCGCGAAGCAGGTCATCTCCGGTGTGACGCCCTCGAGGATGGTGGGCTCGAAGAAGTAGGGGCCGAGGTCGGGGCGGGCGGTGCCGCCGGTGAGCACCCGAGCGCCGTGCGCGACCGCGTCCTCGACGTGCGCCGCGGCGGTGTCGAGCTGGGCCTGCGAGATCAGGGTCCCCATCTCGACGTCCCAGTCGAGGCTGGCACCCAGCGTCATCGCCTGGGTGCGGGCGACGAACCGCTCGACGAAGCGGTCGTAGACCTGGTCGGCCACGAAGAGCCTCTCGGTCGACACACAGAGCTGGCCGGCGTTGGAGAACGAGGCGCGGACGGCGCCCTCGGCAGCCTTCTCGAGGTCGGCGTCGCGCAGCACGAGCAGCGGGTTCTTGCCGCCGAGCTCCAGCGAGCAGCCGATCAGCCGCTGTGCGCACTGGGCCGCGATCAGCTTGCCGGTGGCGGTCGAGCCCGTGAAGCAGATGTAGTCGACACCCTGGATCAGCGGCCCGCCGATGTCCCTGCCCGGACCTGCGACGACCTGCCAGAGGTCACGCGGGACGCCGGCCTGCTCCAGCAGCTCCGCGCCCAGCAGCGCGGTCAGCATGGTCTGCGCGTCCGGCTTGATCACCACCGCGTTGCCGGCCAGGAGTGCGGGCAGCCCGTCGCACAAAGCCATCGTGAACGGGTAGTTCCACGGGGAGATGATGCCCACGACGCCCTTGGGGATCCGGTTGACCTCGACCCGGGTGAGGCCGGGGAACATGCCGGGCACCCGCCGGGTGGCGAGGTGTTGGGAAGCGGTGCGGCCGTAGTAGCGGGCAGTGAGCGCCACGTGAGCGAGCTCGAGGAAGGCATCCTTGCGGGCCTTGCCGGACTCCACGCCGATCAGGTCACAGATCTCCGTCTGCCGGTCGAGGACGAGGTCGTGCAGCCGCATCAACATCGCGGCGCGCTCGGCGAGAGGCCTGCGGGCCCACGCTTCCTGCGCGCGGCGGGCTCGCGCACAGGCCTCGTGCACGTCGGCCTCGGAGGACTGCGGCATCTGCGCCACCGGCTGGCCGTTGAGCGGCGACTCGACGGGGACGGTCTCGCCACTGGTCGCGAGGATCCGGTCGGTGAGGGTGCGGACGTAGCCGGGCTCGAGGGCGTACGTCGCCCGCGGGTCGTGCTCGGGGTCGGCCGGTCCGTCGACCAGCGGGCCGCCGCTGGGGGTCTGGGCGCTCATCGGGGTCCCCGCGGAATCGTGGGCTGGGGGAGCGCAGCGGAGGAAGCACGCGATTTCGTGGGGTGGTTCATGCCTACTGAGGGTATGTGACGCGCGACCGGCTATCTACCCTCCGGTAGCAAACCGCCACTCCAGGACGTGCCGGTAGGTCTCCCCGGGACGCAGCACTGCCGACGGCCAGTCCGGGTGGTGGGGCGAGTCGGGGAACAGCTGCGGCTCGAGGGCGATCCCTCCGCGCGCCGGGTCGAGCGTGTCGCCGGTGAAGACCTGGAGTCCCGGCTGGTCGGAGCGGATCTCGAGCCGGGTGCGGGTCGTCGGTGACTCGAGCAGCGCCAGGGCCCGCATGCCCTTCCCTGCCACCACCAAGTTGTGGTCGATCTCCCGCGCGCCCAGGACCGGGCCGTCACGCAGGTCGAACCTCGTCGCGTCGACCGGCTCGTGGTGGCCGAGCGGGATGCCGCCGTCGTCCACCGGTGTCCACAGATCGGCGGGCACGGTCAGCCGGTGGTCATCGATCCGTCCGCTCCCCTCCCCCGCCAGGTTGGCGTAGCCGTGGTGGGTCAGGTTCACCACCGACGGTGCGTCGGTGGTCGCGGTGAGCGTCGTCCGGAACCCGTCGGGCAGGAGGTCGTACGCCGTCTCCGCCACGAGCCGGCCCGGAAAGCCCTGATCACCGTCGGGACTGACCAGGCGCAGGCGTACCGAGGTGGGGTCGCTCGCGACGACGTCCCACTCGCGGCGGTCGAAGCCGTCGCTGCCGCCGTGGAGCAGGTGGCCGCGATCGTGCGTGCTCAACCGGTGGGTGATGCCGTCGAGCTCGAGGTGCCCGTGGGCGATCCGGTTCGCGTAGCGGCCCACGGTCGCGCCGCGATAGGTGCGATCCCGCAGCCGTTCCTCGTCGGAAGCACCCAGCACGACGTTGCGGCGCACGCCGTCGCCGCACGTGATCTCGAGCCGCTGCACCGCGGCGCCGAGCGCCACCACCTCCAGGACCGGTCCCGGCGCGCTACCGAGCAGGACCCGCGGCCTCGACGAGCTCATCGCGTCCTCACACGATGTCCGGGGCGCTGACGCGGGCCTCGTCGGCCTCCTGGTCGGTGGGCATGCGCTGCGACTGCCGCTCCGCCTCCACCCGCCGAAGGTAGTGGTCGACCTCCTCGTCGACCCGCGCCCCGTCCCAACCCAGCGCCGCGGCCATCAGCTCGGCGGCCGGCCGCGCGGCGAGGGTGCCGCGGTCGAAGGTCTCGATCGAGATCCGGGTACGCCGGGTCAGCACGTCGTCGAGGTGGCGCGCCCCCTCGTGGGTCACGGCGTGGACGACCTCGGCCGAGAGGTAGATCTCCGCACCCGGAAGCGGCTCGGCGAGGGCGGGCCGCTCGGCGACCAGGGCGAGGATCTCGTCGACGAGGCCGCCGTGGCGGCCGAGCAGGTGGTCGATCCGCGCGAGGGTCAGGCCGCTGGTGCGGGACAGCATCACCCGCTGGTTCTGCCGGGCCTCGAAGCCGGCCGCCCCGGAGAGCGGCACCCGGTCGGTGATGCAGGTGCGGACCGGGGCCTGCGTCTCCTCCAGCAGGTCGACGACGGCGTCGATGGCGTCCTTGGCCATCACCCGCCAGGTCGTGAGCTTGCCGCCGGCGACGAGCACGAGACCGGGCGCGGGGACGCTGACGGTGTGCTCGCGCGAGATCCGCGAGGACGGCTCCGTCTCGCCGGAGAGCAGCGGCCGCAGCCCGGCGTACACGCCCTCGACGTCGGCATGGTCGAGCGGGTCGCGCAGGATCTTGTTCACGTGCTCGAGGAGGTAGTCGATGTCGGCGCGGCTCGCGGCGGGGTGGGCCTTGTCGAGGTCCCACGGGGTGTCAGTGGTGCCGATGATCCAGTGCTCGCCCCAGGGGATGACGAACAGCACCGACGTCTCCGTGCGGGTGATCAGGCCGCACTCCGACCGGATCCGGTCGCGCGGCACCACGAGGTGGACGCCCTTGGACGCCCGGACGTGGAGCTGGCCGGCGGCGGCCATGTCCTGGATGTCGTCGGTCCAGACACCGGCGGCGTTGATGACCACGCGGGCGCGGACCTCGAGCTCGCGGCCCGACTCGAGGTCGGTCGCCCGTACGCCGACGACACGGCCCCCCTCGCGCAGGAACCCGGTGACCCGGGTCCGGGTGGCGACGCGCGCGCCGTACGACGCGGCAGTGCGGGCGATCGCGAGCACCAGCCGGGCGTCGTCGACCTGGCAGTCGTAGTAGCGGATCGCCCCGGAGAGCTCCTCGGTGCGCAGGTCGGGTGCCATCCGCGCGACCTGCTTGCGGAAGAGGTGACGGTGCTTGGGGACACCCATCTCGTACCGGCCGAACATCGCCATCGCGTCATAGAGCGCGAGCCCGGCGCCGACGTACGGCCGCTCGAGGGTGCGGTGGAGCGGGTAGAGGAACGGCACCGGTCGCACCAGGTGGGGAGCCAGCCGGGTGAGCTGCAGGCCGCGCTCCTGGAGCGCCTCGCGGACCAGTCCGAAGTCGAGCATCTCGAGGTAGCGCAGGCCGCCGTGGATCAGCTTGGAGCTGCGGCTGCTCGTGCCCGAGGCGAGGTCACGCTGCTCGATCACCCCGGTCGACAGGCCGCGGGTCGCGGCGTCGTTGGCGATGCCGACGCCGGTGATCCCGCCGCCGACCACGAGGACGTCGAGGGGCTGGTCGGCGGTGGTCGCCGCCAGCGATGCCAGCGCCGCCTCGCGCGCGGCGGGGCTGAGGGCACCGGTCATGGGCCTAGTCTCTCAGTCGTGGGACGGGACCTCGGCAACCGATCCGGGCGCGAGAGCGTCCTCCACGTATGACGCGGGCGGCACGGCGGCGGCGCACGGTGCTCGGCGTGGCCGGATGCTGCGTCGCTGCTGCTGCGGCGCTCGGGGTTCCGACCCCCGACCGGCCCGCCGCAGATCCGCCTCCGTCGATCGTGCTGACGGCCGGCGAGACCGGCCGCGCCGCACCGCCGCGCCCCGAGCCGCGGCACACCCGCCCCGCTCCGGAGCCGCCCCGCCAGGTGACCGTGACGATGGGCGGTGACCTGCTCTGGCACAACACGGTCTGGCGGAGCGCCGCCGCCGACCACGCCCGCACGGGAGAGGGTCGGGGTGGCCTCGACTTCGGCCCGATGTTCGGTGCGCTGCGCGGGCTCGTGCGCGGGGCGGACCTGGCGATCTGCCACGAGGAGGTGCCCTTCGCGGAACCCGGCGGTCCCTATGCGAGCTACCCGGTGTTCGCGGCACCTCCGTCGATCGCCGGCTGGCTGGGCGACTTCGGCTGGGACGCCTGCACCACCGCCTCCAACCACGCCGTCGACCAGGGCTTCGAGGGACTCCGACGTACGGCCACGCTCCTGGAGGACGCGGGCGTGCGCCACGTGGGCACGTTCCGCACCGAGGCCGAGCGGCGCCGGCCGGTGCTGCTCGAGGCGAACGGGGTCCGGGTCGCGATCGTCGCCGGCACCTACGGCCTCAACGGCTTCCCGTTGCCCGAGGGCCGCCCGTGGTCGGTCTCGATGCTGGACGCCGGCGACCTGCTCGCCCAGGCCCGTCGCGCCCGCGCCGCGGGAGCCGATGTCGTCCTGGTCGCCCTGCACTGGGGGTGGGAGTACACCACCCTGCCCAACCCCCAGCAGGTGGCGCTGGCCCGGCGGCTGACCCGATCACCGGCGGTCGACCTGGTGTACGGCGAGCACGCCCACGTCGTCCAGCCGATCACCCGGGTCAACGGGAAGTGGGTGGTCTACGGGCTCGGCAACATGATCGCCCAGCAGGAGACCTCCCGGCCCTACACCTACGAGGGCATCAGCGTGCGGTTCCGGTTCCGGGAGCGCGCGCGGGGCGGGTTCGAGGTGGTCGACGCGGCCTACGTGCCGACCGCCTGGAACGCGTACGCCGCCGGGCACCCGATCCGGATCACGCGCGACGTCCCGGCCGACCCCCTGCGGCGGATCCGCGGGGCCGTGCACGCCCTCGGCGGCACGCAGGGCCTGCGGGAGTGGTGACCGGCTACTCGACGACGACCTCGACGCGCTGGAACTCCTTGAGCTCGGTGTAGCCGGTGGTGGCCAGCGAGCGGCGCAGCGCGCCGATCAGGTTCATGGTGCCGTCGGCGACCCGGGACGGGCCGAAGAGGATCTCCTCGAGGGTGCCGACCGGCGCGAACTCGACCCGCTCGCCGCGCGGCAGCTGACGGTGGTGGGCCTCGCCGCCCCAGTGGAACCCGTGGCCCGGCGCGTCGGTCGCCCGCGCGAACGGCGAGCCCACCATGACCGCGTCGGCCCCGCAGGCGATGGCCTTGGCGATGTCGCCGGAGCGGCCGATCGAGCCGTCGGCGATGACGTGGACGTAGCGGCCACCCGACTCGTCGAGGTAGTCGCGGCGCGCGGCCGCGACGTCGGCGACGGCGCTGGCCATGGGGACGGCGACGCCGAGCACGGTGCGCGTGGTGTGGGCAGCGCCGCCTCCGAAGCCGACCAGGACGCCGGCGGCGCCCGTGCGCATCAGGTGGAGTGCGGCCTGGTAGGTCGCGCACCCGCCGACGATGACCGGGACGTCGAGCTCGTAGATGAACTCCTTGAGGTTGAGCGGCTCGGACTGGCTCGAGACGTGCTCGGCACTCACCGTCGTACCGCGGATGACGAACATGTCGACCCCCGCGTCGACGACGGTCTTCGCGAACTCCTTGGTGCGCTGGGGGGAGAGCGAGCCGGCCACGGTCACGCCGGCCGCGCGCACCTCCTTGAGCCGGGTGGTGATGAGGTCGGCCTTGATCGGCTCGGAGTAGATCTCCTGCATCCGGCGGGTCGCGTCGGCGCCCTGCAGGCTGGCGACCTCCTGGAGCAGCTCGGTCGGGTCCTCGAACCGGGTCCAGAGGCCCTCGAGGTTGAGGACGCCGAGTCCGCCCATCTGGCCCAGGGCGATTGCCGTCGAGGGTGACATCACGGAGTCCATCGGCGCCGCCAGGACCGGGATCTCGAACCGGTAGGCGTCGATCTGCCAGGCGACGCTGACCTCCTCGGTGTCACGGGTCCGCCGCGACGGCACGATGGCGATGTCGTCGAAGCCGTAGGCGCGGCGGCCGCGCTTGGCGCGGCCGATCTCGATCTCTGTCACCGCGTCAGGCTATCGGGCAGGATGTGTGGCCATGGCACCCGTGCGCGGATTCACCGGCTGGATCGGCACCATCCTGGGGACGCCCGACCCGCTCGGCCTGGGGCGGTTCTACGCCGGCCTGCTCGGCGGACAGCTCGACGAGGGCGACCCCACCTTCGTGACGCTGCTGGTCCGGCCGACCGACACGACCAACCTCGCCTTCCAGCTGGAGCCCGGCCACGTCCCGCCGGTGTGGCCGACCCCCGGTACCGGTGAGCAGCAGATGCAGGTGCACCTCGACGTCGGGGTGGCCTCGCTGGCCGGAGGCGGTCGAGGACGCCGAGGCGCTCGGCGCGCGGCTGGCCGACTTCCAGCCCCAGGACGACGTCCGGGTCATGCTCGACCCGGCCGGCCACCCGTTCTGCCTCTACCTGGACACGGACTGAGGCGGTCCAGCGTCGATCAGCTGCCGGAGTAGTTGGGGGCCTCGACGGTCATCTGGACGTCGTGGGGGTGACTCTCCTTGAGGGAGGCCGAGGTGATCCGGACGAACCGGCCCTTCTCCTGCAGCTCAGGGACCGTGCGGGCGCCGACGTAGAACATCGACTGGTTGAGGCCGCCGATCAGCTGGTGGGCGACGGCGGAGAGCGGGCCGCGGTAGGCGACCTGGCCCTCGATGCCCTCGGGCACGATCTCGTCGTCGCTGGTGACCTCGGCCTGGAAGTAGCGGTCTTTCGAGTACGACTTCTTGCCACGGCTGCTCATCGCGCCGAGGGAGCCCATCCCGCGGAAGGCCTTGTACTGCTTGCCGTTGACGAAGACCAGCTCGCCAGGGGCCTCCTCGCAGCCGGCCAGCAGCGCGCCGACCATGACCGTGTCGGCCCCGGCCACCAGGGCCTTGGCGATCTCGCCGGAGTACTTGACGCCGCCGTCCGCGATCACCGGCACACCCGCGGGCTTGCAGGCCAGGGCCGCCTCGTAGACCGCGGTGATCTGCGGTACACCGACGCCCGTGACGACCCGCGTCGTACAGATGGCGCCGGGACCGACGCCCACCTTGACCGCGTCCGCACCGGCGTCGACGAAGGCCTGCGCCCCCTCGCGGGTGCCGACGTTGCCGCCGATCAGCTGCACGTGCGCGGTGGCCGGGTCGGTCTTGAGCCGCTGGACCATGTCGAGCAGCATCCGTACGTTGCCGTGCGCGGTGTCGGCGACCAGGACGTCCACCCCGGCGTCGACGAGCGTCGTGGCCCGCTGCCAGGCGTCGCCGAAGTAGCCGATCGCCGCGCCGACCATCAGCCGGCCCGCGCCGTCCTTGGACGCGTGCGGGAACTGCTCGGACTTCACGAAGTCCTTGACCGTGATCAGCCCACCGAGCCGGCCCTCGCCGTCGACCAGCGGCAGCCGCTCGCGCTTGTGCTTGCGCAGCAGCAGCGTCGCCTCCTCGCGGGAGATGCCCACCTGCCCGGTGATGAGCGGCATCGGCGTCATCACCTCGTCGACCTTGGTCGAGGCCCACTCCGCGACCGGGGTGAACCGCAGGTCGCGGTTGGTGATGATGCCGAGCAGCCGGTTGTCGGTGTCGACGACGGGGAGACCGGAGACGCGGTACTCGCCGCACCGCTGGTCGAGCTGCTCGAGGGTCGCGTCCGGTCCGATGGTGATCGGGTTGGAGATGATCCCGGTCTGGGTCCGCTTCACCAGGTCGACCTGGTAGGCCTGGTCCTCGATCGACAGGTTGCGGTGGAGCACGCCGAGGCCACCCTCCCGGGCCATCGCGATCGCCATCCGCGACTCGGTGACGGTGTCCATGGCCGCGCTGATCAGGGGCGTCTTGAGCGAGAGCTCGCGGGTCAGCCGCGTCGTGGTGTCGATGTCGGCGGGCGCCAGGTCGGAGTGACCGGGCAGCAGCAGCACGTCGTCGTACGTCAGGCCGAGGGCGGCGAACTTCTCGGGTACCTCCATCGGCCCATCCTAGACGGCAGCCCCCACCGGCCTGAGAGGCTGGGGACGTGTGGCGCCCTGGCTCTCACCCTCGGATCGTGGTCGGCATCGCCGCCCTCGGCGCCGCCCTGCTCCGCTTCCCGGGCCTGCTCTATCCGATCGGATCCGACGAGAGCGGCTACACCCTGGTCGCCCGGCACTGGAAACCGATGCCCGACAGCGTCTACGGCAGCTACTTCGTCGACCGGCCACCCAGCCTGATCGCCCTGGTGAAGCTCTCCGACCTGGTGGGTGGACCCGGCTTCGTGCGGGTCCTCGGCATGGTCGCCTGCGCCGTCGTCGTCGTCCTCGCAGCGGCGACCGCCCGCGCCGCGCTGAGGTACGCCGGCGTCACCGACGAGCGGCTCGTCGTCCGCACCGGCGCCTGGACCGCCGTCCTCACCGCGGCCTTCGTGGCCAGCGGGCTCATCGACCCGGTGAAGGTCGCCGGTGAGCTGCTCGGGATCCCCTGGGTGCTCGCAAGCTTCTGGGCGGCGCTGCTCGCGTTGTGCCGGCCTCGCGTCGATGCGACTGCCCTGGCCCTGGCTGCCGCGGCAGGGTTCGCCGCCACGACCGCTCTCACCATGAAGCAGAACCTGGTCGGCGGGCTGGTCTTCGGCGCCGTGCTGCTCGTCGGAGCGCGGCTCTCGGGGCGCATCACCACGGGGGCCCTGACGCGGCTGGCCGCAGCGGCCGCAGCGGGGGCGGCGGTCCCAGTCCTCGCGACCGTGGGGTGGGCCCTCGTCGCCGGCGTCCGGCTGGAGACGCTCTGGTACACGATCTACGGCTTCCGCTCCGACGCCTTCGCGACGATTGTCGAGGGCAGCACAGACGGGCCGGCCACTCGCGGGCTGGTCCTGCTCGGCAGCTTCGTGCTGACGGGGATGGGATTCGTGGTGGCGGGCGTCGTGTGGCACCGGGCCCGGATCGCGGCGCTCGACCGGACCCTGCTGCTGGCCACGGTCGCCGTCGTGGCGGTCGACCTGGTCGGCGTCTGGCTCGGGGGAAGCTTCTGGCGGTCGTACCTGTTCGTCCTGATCCCCGGCCTGGTGCTCTGCACGGCGTTGCTGCTCGCCGTACGCATCCACGTCGCCCGCCGGGCCCGGGCGCTGATCGTGCTCGCCGCCGTCACGTCGGTGATCTCGTCGGTGGCCTGGGGCTCGAGCTACTACACCGACCTCGCTCCCACGGCGGAGAAGCACAGCGGCGAGGCCATCGCCCGGGCGGCAGAGCCCGGCGATTCGATCCTCGTCTACGGCGGCGGTCCGGACGTCGTGCTCGCGAGCGGCCTCGACGCGCCGTACCGGCACCTGTGGAGCCTGCCCATGCGCACGCTCGACCCCGACCTGGCGCGGCTGCGCGGGCTGCTCGAGGGGCCGGACGCCCCCACCTGGGTCGTGATGCGGGCGCCAGGATGGGCCTGGGACCACCTCGGCGACCCGATCCGACCGGTCCTGGAGGAGCGGTACGCCGTGCACGGCACGGTCTGCGAAGGGCGCTACGTGTGGCTCCGCAACGACGTCAGCCGGCCGCCACTGGAGGCCGACTGCGCGTGACCGAGAGGTGCCACAGCCACGAGAGCAGGCCCGCGACGACCAGGGCGGTCGAGGCCAGCGCCAGCTCCACCACCGAACCGGTGACCAGCGGCGCCAGCAGCCCGGCGATGAGGCCGTTGAGCAACAGCGTGAAGAACGTGAACATCGAGACCGCTGCGCCCCGACCGACCGGGAACATGTCGAGCAGCGCGAGCTGCATCGAGGGGTAGGCCGCCGCGGTGGCGATGCCGATCAGCGCCGGACCGACGACCGCCCACGGCAGGGTCGGGCCAGCGACCACGGCGAGCACGACGTTGACCACGCACCCGAACGTGCCGAAGAGCAGGGCGCCGGTGACCAGGCCGTTGCCGACGATCCGGCCCGCCGCCCAGCTGCTGATCTGGGCGCCGATCAGGACGCCGCCGATCATCGGCACGAAGAAGATCCAGAAGTCGAGCTCACCCCGCCCGAGGAGGTCGACGACGAAGATCGAGGCAGCCCCGATGTAGATGAACTGGCCGGCGAACGACAGCGCGGCGGCCCAGGCGACGCGGTGGAAGGTGGCGTTGCGCGTCACCTCCGTCAGGCTCCGCACCAGCGAGCCCACGTTCAGCGGGATCCGGAGCTCGACGGGGTGGGTCTCGGGAAGGGCGACGGCGACCACGGCGACGAGCAGCAGCCCGATGGCCGCCATGAACCAGAACGTGATCGGCCACGGGCCGACCTGCAGCAGCAGGCCACCGATGATGGGCGCGACCGCCGGCGCCAGCGCGAAGATCATCATCACCCGGCTCATCAGCCGCTGCGCCTCGGGCCCGGAGTAGACGTCGCGGATCACGGTGCGGCTGACGATGACGCCGCCTCCCGCGCTGAGGCCCTGCAGGACCCGGAACACCAGCAGCGTCTCGAGGTTGGGCGCGAGCGCGCAGCCGATCGAGGCGACGACGTAGATCGCGACGCCGGCGAGGATCACCTTGCGCCGGCCGATGGCGTCGGAGAGCGGGCCGTGGAAGGGGCTCATCAACCCGAAGGCGATGAGGTACGCCGAGACCACGAGCTGCATCTCGTCGCTGGTGACGTCGAAGTCCGACGCCATCTCCGCGAACGCGGGGAACGGGGTGTCGATGCTGAACGGGCCGAGCATCGAGAGCCCGGCCAGGATCAGGGGGACCAGGAACACGAACGACCCGCCCCGACCGGAGTCGGAGCGGGTCGTCCCAGGTGTCAGACCTGAGGTGTCGTCAGTGGCCGTGGCCGTGCCCGTGGCCGTGTCCGGCCCCGGTCTCCTCGTCCTCTTCCGGCTTGTCGACGATCAGCGTCTCGGTCGTGAGCAGCATCCCGGCGATCGAGGTCGCGTTGACCAGCGCGGAGCGGGTCACCTTGACCGGGTCGAGCACGCCCTGGGCGACCAGGTCGCCGTACTCCTCGGTGGCCGCGTTGTAGCCGGTGCCGGCGCCGCCCTCGCGGACCTTGGCGACCACGACGAAGCCGTTGACGCCGCCGTTCTCGGCGATCCAGCGCAGCGGCTGGTCAGCGGCGCGGCGCACGATGCGCACGCCGACCGCCTCGTCGCCGGTGAGGCCGAGGTCGTCGTCGAGCACGGACACGGCGTGGACCAGCGACGAGCCACCGCCGGGGACGATGCCCTCCTCGATGGCCGCGCGCGTCGCCGAGACGGCGTCCTCGATGCGGTGCTTCTTCTCCTTGAGCTCGACCTCGGTGGCCGCGCCGACCTTGACGACGCACACGCCGCCGGCCAGCTTGGCGAGCCGCTCCTGGAGCTTCTCGCGGTCCCAGTCGGAGTCGGTGTTCTCGATCTCGGCCTTGATCTGGTTGACGCGACCCTCGACCTCGGCCGCGTCACCGGCGCCGTCGACGATCGTGGTGTTGTCCTTGGTGACCACGACGCGGCGGGCCTGTCCCAGCACCTCGAGGCCGACCTGGTCGAGCTTGAGCCCGACCTCGGGCGCGACGATCTGACCACCGGTCAGGGTCGCGATGTCCTGCATCATCGCCTTGCGGCGGTCGCCGAACGCGGGGCTCTTGACCGCCACCGCGTTGAAGGTGCCGCGGATCTTGTTCACGACCAGGGTCGAGAGCGCCTCGCCCTCGACGTCCTCGGCGAGGATGAACAGCGGCTTGCCGGCGGCGATGACCTTCTCGAGCAGCGGCAGCAGGTCGGCGACGGCGCCGATCTTCCCCTGGTGGAGCAGGATGTAGGGGTCGTCGAGGACGGCCTCCATCCGCTCGGGGTCGCTGACGAAGTAGGCCGAGATGTAGCCCTTGTCGAACTGCATCCCCTCGGTGAACTCGAGCTCGGTGCCCATGGTGTTGGACTCCTCGACCGTGATCACGCCGTCCTTGCCGACCTTGTCGAAGGACTGGGCGAGCAGGTCGCCGATGAGGGCGTCGCGGCTGGAGATCGTGGCGACCGACGCCATGTCCTCCTTGGTCTCGACCTCGCGGGCGGCCTCCTTGAGCGCGTCGCCGACGGCCTCGGCGGCGGCGTCCATGCCGCGCTTGAGGCCCATCGGGTTGGCGCCGGCGGCGACCGCGCGGAGCCCTTCGTGGACCATCGCCTGGGCGAGGACCGTCGCGGTCGTCGTACCGTCGCCGGCGACGTCGTTGGTCTTGGTGGCGACTTCCTTGGTGAGCTGGGCGCCGAGGTTCTCGAACGGGTCGTCGAGCTCGATCTCACGCGCGACGGTCACGCCGTCGTTGGTGATCGTGGGGGCTCCCCACTTCTTGTCGAGGACGACGTAGCGGCCCTTGGGGCCGAGGGTGACCTTCACGGTGTTGGCGAGCGCGTCGACGCCGCGCTCGAGCGCGCGGCGGGCGTTCTCGTCGAACTCCAGGATCTTGGGCATGTGGTGTCCTCCGAAAGGGAGATAGTCCCCGAATCGTCGGCTGTCAGGACGCGTGGTCCGCAACCAAACGGTTCGGGGACTATCGGGTGATTAGGAAACGACTGCGAGGACGTCGCGTGCCGAGAGGATGAGGTACTCCTCGCCGGCGTACTTGACCTCGGTGCCGCCGTACTTGCTGTAGATGACCTTGTCGCCGACGGCCACGTCGAGAGGGACGCGGTTGCCGTTGTCGTCGATCCGGCCCGGACCGATGGCCAGGACCTCGCCCTCCTGGGGCTTCTCCTTGGCGGTGTCCGGAATGACCAGCCCGGAAGCGGTGGTCTGCTCGGCGTCGAGCGGCTGCACGACGATCCGGTCCTCGAGCGGCTTGATGTTGACCGACACGTCAGATCAACCTCTACTTTCGTATCAGAACCAGTGGTGGAGCCCAGGGCTCCGGGACGTTGGTGCCTGCGGGAGACGTACGCCGTCGCGGGGGTCGTGCGTCTTCGCAAGCGCTGGCACCCTCAGGGCGAGAGTGCCAACGTCGACGCTAGCACTCGGCCCAATCGAGTGCCAGCCCGGGCCACTGACAGGATCGACGGGTGCACCTCGACGCGTTCCGTTGGCTGCTGACCGACGACGGCCAGGAACTCCTCGCGGCCGCGACCGAGGCGGCCTCGGACGGGGGCGACGAGCTCGCGGTGCAGTCCAGGCTCCGTCGCCTCGCCGCCGCCGACCACGTCGCCGTGGCCCTCACCCAGGTCGAGCTGCGGCAGCGGGCCGAGACCAAGTTCGGCGAGCTCGCGGCCCGGATGTACTTCACGCCCGACGGCCTGGAGCAGGCCACGCGGCTCCCCGTCGCCCGTCACCGGGCCGGGCGGCTGCAGGCCGCCTCGGCCGCCACCCTGATCGACCTGGGCTGCGGGATCGGCGGCGACCTCGTGGCCGCGTCGGCTGCCGGGATCATCAGCGCCGGCGTCGACCTCGACCCCGTCCGGGTTGCGATCGCGGAGGCCAACCTCGCGGCACTGGGGCTCGCCGGCGCCGTGAAGGTCGCCGACGCGACCACCGTCGACACGACACCCTTCGACGTGGCGTACGCCGATCCCGCACGCCGCTCGGGACGCGGCCGCACCTTCGACCCCGACGGGTGGGAGCCACCCTGGTCGTTCGTCGAGGACCTGTTGCGCCGCGACGCCTGCGTGAAGGTCGCCCCGGGCATCCCGCACGACCTGGTCCCGGACGGCGTCGAGGCCGAGTGGGTCAGCGACCACGGCGAGGTCAAGGAGGCCGCGCTCTGGTCGGGCCGGCTCGCCTCCGCCCGGCGCCGGGCCACGGTGATCGGCCGCGGCGGCCTGGCGACCCTGACCGACGACGACGACCCGGGCGCCGGCGTACGCCCGGTCGGCGCCTTCCTCTACGAGCCGGACGGCGCCGTGATCCGCGCCGGTCTGGTCACCGCCGTCGCGGCCGGGGTGGACGGCGGCCTGCTGGACCCGAAGATCGCCTACGTGACCGGCGACGAGTCGTTCCGGACGCCGTTCGCCCGCGGCTACCGCGTCCTCGAGCGTCTCCCCTACCGCGAGAAGCCGCTCAAGGCCGCCCTGCGCGAGCGCGGCATCGGCACGTTGACCATCAAGAAGCGCGGCGTCTCCGTCAGCCCCGACGAGCTCCGGCAGCGGCTCGGCCTGCGGGGCGAGCGGACCGCCACCCTGGTGATGACCCGGGTGGACGGACACGGTGCCGCGCTCCTGGTCGAGCCGTTCTGATCTGCGGCAGCATGGGTGGCATGGAACGTGCCGGGGTGATGGCGTGGGTGGCGGCGTACGAGCAGGTGTGGCGGGAGGGTGACCTGGACGGCGTGGCCTCCCTCTTCAGCGAGGACGTCCGCTACCTGACGTCGCCCTACGCGGAGCCGCTCGTGGGCCTCGATGCCGTGCGCGCGTCCTGGCTCGACGACGAGGGCCAGACGTTCACCGCGGCCGCTGAGCCGGTCGCCGTCGAGGGCAACTGGGCCGTGGTGCGGGTGCTGGTCAGGTACGGCGACCCGGTGCGCCAGGAGTACACCGACCTCTGGGTGCTCGAGTTCGCAGACGACGGCCGGGTGAGCCTCTTCGAGGAGTGGCCGTACTGGCCGGACAAGCCCTCCGTCGCTGACGGAGATGCCAGCTGACGCCACCTGCTGGCCGCGACTCATCAGGAGAGCGCCTCGCGCTCCTCGCCGATGGTGGTGTCGTCGCCGTGCCCGGTGTGGACGACGGTGTCGTCGGGCAGGTCGAACAGCTGTGCCCTGATCGACTCCACGATGAGGTCGGCGTCGCTGAAGGAGCGACCGGTGGCGCCGGGCCCACCCTGGAAGAGCGTGTCGCCGGTGAAGACGCAGCCGAGGTCGTGGACGTAGAGGCAGATCGCCCCGGGCGCATGACCCGGGGTGTGGAGCACCTTGAGGGCGGCGCCGCCCACCTTGACCGTCTGTCCGTCCTCGAGGTCCGCGTCCCACAGGTGGTCGCTGTGGGTCAGCTCCCACAGCGGCCGGTCGTCGGGGTGGAGCAGGATCGGGGCGCTGGTGCGCTCGCGCAGCTCCGGCGCGACCCGGACGTGGTCGTCGTGGGCGTGGGTGCAGATGATGGCCTTGACCGTGCGGCCCCCCACCACCTCGAGGATGGCCTCGACGTCGTGGGGTGCGTCGATGACGACGCACTCCTCGTCGTCGCCGACGACCCAGATGTTGTTGTCGACGTCGAACGTCTCGCCGTCGAGGGAGAACGTGCCGCTGACGACGGCATGGTCGACGCGCACGGTCACAGGACCACCACCGACCGCAGCACGTCGCCCGAGTGCATCCGGTCGAAAGCGGCCTCCACGTCGTCGAGCCCGATCTCCTCGGAGACGAACGCGTCGAGGTCGAGCCGGCCCTGCCGGTAGAGGTCGACCAGCATCGGGAAGTCGCGGCTCGGCAGGCAGTCGCCGTACCAGCTGGACTTGAGGGCGCCGCCCCGGCCGAAGACGTCGATCAGTGGCAGGTCGGGGACCTTCATGTCGGGAGTCGGTACGCCGACCAGGACGACCGTGCCCGCGAGGTCGCGGGCGTAGAACGCCTGCTTCCAGGTCTCGGGCCGGCCGACCGCGTCGATCACGACGTCGGCGCCGCCCTCGTGACCGGTGCCGTCGTCAGGCTCGGTGATGCGCCTGATCGCCTCGACCGGGTCGGCGTCGTTGCTGTTCACGGTGTGGGTGGCGCCCAGCTTCGTCGCCATCTCGAGCTTCCGGTCGTCGAGGTCGACGCCGATGATGATGCCGGCCCCGGCCAGGGCCGCACCGGCGATGGCCGCCGAGCCGACGCCGCCGCAGCCGATGACGGCGACCGACTGGCCGCGCCGTACGCCGCCGGTGTTCATGGCCGCGCCGAGTCCGGCCATGACGCCGCAGCCGAGCAGTCCGACGGCAGCGGCACGCGCGTCCGGGTCGACCTTCGTGCACTGGCCCGCGGCGACCAGCGTCTTCTCGGCGAACGCGCCGATGCCCAGCGCCGGCGACAGCTCGGTCCCGTCCTCGAGCGTCATCTTCTGGGTGGCGTTGTGGGTCGCGAAGCAGTACCACGGCTCGCCGCGGTTGCACGCCCGGCAGTCGCCGCACACCGCGCGCCAGTTGAGGATCACGAAGTCGCCCGGCGCCACGCTGGTGACGTCGTCCCCCACCGCCTCGACGACGCCCGCGGCCTCGTGGCCGAGCAGGAACGGGAACTCGTCGTTGATCCCGCCCTCGCGGTAGTGGAGGTCGGTGTGGCAGACCCCGCAGGCCTGCACCTTCACCAGCGCCTCCCCCGGCCCGGGGTCCGGCACGTTGATGGTCTCGATGGTGACCGGGTCACCCTTGCGACGGGCCACGACGGCCTTCACCTGATGCATGGCAGCGATGCAACCACACCATCGGTTGAGTTGGGCGTCCCTCCCGGTTGAGTTGGGCGTCCCTCCCGTTGAGTTGCGTGGTCACCACACGCCGAGCAGGTCGCCGCCGATCCGGATGATGAAGGCGGAGACGACGACGATGAAGAAGATCCGGACGAAGCCGGAGCCACGGGAGATCGCGACCCGGGCGCCGAGGTAGCCGCCGATGAGGTTGCAGGCGCCGAGGACCAGACCGACCTTCCAGAGGACAGCGCCGGCCGGGATGAAGATCACCAGTGCCGCGAGGTTGGTCGTCCAGTTCGCCAGCCGCGCCTTGGCGCTGGCCTCGAGGAACGAGTAGCCGAGCAGACCGACGAGCGTGAAGACGAAGAAGCTGCCCGTGCCGGGTCCGAGTGCACCGTCGTAGAAGCCGATCACCAGCCCGGTCGCCATGGCGGCGGCGAGGTGCTGGTGGCCGGAGAAGCGCAGCACCGTCGCCTCGCCGAGCCTCGGCTTGAGCACGACGTAGCCGCCGACCACGATGAGCGCCACCAGCACGATCGGCTCGAACGCCTCCCGGGGGATCTGCGTCGCGACCAGCGCGCCGCCCATGGACCCGATGAAGGCGAAGGCCATCAGGGGCAGGAAGGTGCGCGGGTCGGGTCGGACCCGCCGGTAGTACGTCGCGCTGCTGACGCTTGTACCGCAGATCGAGGAGAGCTTGTTGGTGGCCAGGATCTGCACCGGGCTGGCGTTCGGCAGGCCGAGCAGCAGTGCCGGCAGCTGGATCAGCCCGCCGCCGCCGACGACCGCGTCCACGAACCCCGCCGACAGCCCCGCCAGGGCGAGCAGGAGCAGCACGGTCAGGGAGGGGTCGGACACCCGTCGATCGTAGAGTCGACCCCGTGCGCATCGTCTCGCTGCTCCCCTCCACCACCGAGATCCTGTTTGCGATCGGGGCCGGCGACGACGTGGTCGGTGTGACCTTCGAGTGCGACTACCCCGTGGAGGCGCGGACCCGCACCATCGTGTCGACGTCCGCGATGCCGGAGGGGCTGGCGCCGGCCGAGATCGATGCCTTCGTGGCCGCCGCGATGCGGTCCGGCGAGGACCTCTACCACCTGTCCGAGGACGCGCTGGCCGACCTCGACGCCGACCTCGTCGTCACCCAGGACCTGTGCGCGGTGTGCGCGGTCGACGTGTCGGTCGTCGACGACGCACTGGCACACCTGGGCTGCACGGCGGAGGTGCTGACCATCGACCCCCACACCCTCGACGAGGTCTTCGCCTCGATCGAGACCCTGGGCCGGGCGACCGGCCACGAGCAGGAGGCCGACGAGCTGGTGGCGTCACAGCGCGGGCGACTCGCGGCGGTCCGGGATCGGGTCGCCGGCCGCCCCCGGCCGCGGGTGATGCTGCTGGAGTGGACCGACCCACCGTTCGCTCCCGGCCACTGGGTCCCCGAGATGATCGAGGCCGCCGGCGGCGACCCGCTGTTGGGCCGGGCCGGCACGAAGTCCGAACGCGTCACGTGGGACGCCGTCCACGCGGCATCTCCGGAGGTCGTGGTCGTCGCACCGTGCGGCTACGACCGGGCGGGTTCACAGTCCCTGGCCGACGCGCTCGTCACCTCGGGCCGGCTTCCTGCCGGCGTCCCCGTGCACGCGGTCGACGCGAACGCGTCGTGGGCCCGGCCCGGCACGCGACTGGTCGACGGGATCGAGGAGCTCGCCGAGCTCCTCCACGGGTCAGCCGACCCAGAAGCCGCGACCGCCACCCCAGCTGCCGAAGTGGTCGCGGTACGACGACGCGGGTGACCGGTCGCCGAGGTAGGAGCCGACCACGGCCGCGCCCAGGTCGTCGAGCTCGGGTGACACGACCCGGCCGTCCACCCGCCGGGCCATCGACTCGATGAAGCGCTCCAGACCCGGGTCCTCGCCCAGCCGGAAGAACGTGGTCTGCGCGCCCAGTCGCGCCGCGGCGTCGAGCTCGCGCACGGCGTGGGCGATCGTCAGCGGGTGGGGCGGGTAGGCGAAGTAGACCTCGCCGTCCGGCTCGAGGTGGGACGTCGGCTCGCCGTCGGTCACCACCAGCAGCACCGGTTGCGCGTTGGCGTGCTTGCGGAAGTGGCGGTTGGCGAGCAAGAGACCGTGGTGGAGGTTGGTGCCCTTGTCCCAGAGCGCGTCGAGCGCCGTCAGCTGCTCGATCTCCATCACCTGCGCGGCCCGGCCGAAGGAGATCAGCTGGAGGTGGTCGCCGCGGAACCGGGTGCTGATCAGGGTGTGGAGCGCCAGCGCGGTCCGCTTCATCGGCACCCAGCGCCCGTCCATCGCCATCGAGAACGACGTGTCGACCAGCAGCGCCACGGCCGCCTGCGTGCGGGCCTCGGTCTCGTGCACCTCGACGTCACCGATCTCGATCAACCGCGCGCCGGGGTCGGTTGCGCGCCGTCGTACGCCGTTGAGCACCGTGCGCGGCAGGTCCCACGGCTCGGTGTCGCCGAACTGCCACTCGCGGGTCGCGCCGGACTGCTCGCCGAGGGCGCCGGCCGCGCGCAGGTCGCGCTGGCCCTGGCGTCCCGACATCCGCTGGGCGACGTCGCGCAGCAGGGACTTGCCGAGCAGCCGCATCGCCTGCGGGCTGAGCCGGTACTGCCCGTCGGAGCCGCGCTTGAGGTAGTTGCTGTCGCGCAACGCCTGCTCGAGCCGCTGGAGCGCGCGGGCGTCGACCGCCGCCTGGTCGCCGAGCTGGCGGGCGAGCTGGTCGAGGTCGACGTCGTCGAGCCGGGCTCCGTCGTAGGACTGGGACAGCTGCTCGGAGAGCTGGTCGAGCTCGGCGAGGTCCTGCAGCGCTCCGGTGCCGTCGCCGAGTCCGAGCCCCTCCCCGCCCTCGAACCTCTCGGAGCCCTCCCAGTCCTCGCCGGGCCGCAGCGCCTGCAGGTTGCCGTCCATCCGGGCCAGCTGCTCCATCAGCGCCGGCGACCCGAACGCCTGCTGCGACAGCTGCATGAGCTGCTCGCGCTGCTCGGGCGACATCGAGTTGAACATCCGTTGAGCGGCCGCTGATCGCTGGGCGAGGACGTCGAGCAGCTCGTCGAGGTTCTGTGGGTTCTCGGGGAAGAACTCCCCGTGCTTCGCCATGAACTCGGCGAAGTCCTGCTGCGTGTCGATGCCCTGGCGGCGCTTCTCGAGCAGGTCGTTGAGATCCTCGAGCATCTCGTTGACGGCCGCGCGATCCTCGTCGGTAGCGTTCTCGAGCGCTTGCTTCATGCCCGCGAAGCGCTGGTCGAGCAGCTCCCGACCGAGCAGGTCCTTGATCTGCTCGTAGGCCTCACGCGCCTCGCGGCTCTGCCAGTCGTACGACGCCAGCTCGGTCACCGCTGCTGCGGTGTTCGGTGACCCCTGGCTCGGCCAAGCAGTGTCCAGCTGCATCTCGCGGAAGGCGCGGTCGGCGTCGTCCATCTCCACGTCGCGGGCGAGCTGCTTCCGCTCCTCCAGCACCGCCCGGTCGAGCAGCTCGCGCACCTCCTGGAGCGTGCCGTCGAGGTTGTGCCGACGCAGCAGGTCGCGCCGCCGCTCGGCGACGCGCCGGGCCAGCTCGTCGACTCCCGCGCGGTCGCGGTCACCTCGGCGGAGGTACTCACGCATCGCCCGCTCGGGGCTGTAGCCGGCCATGACGTCCTGGCCGATCGCGTCGAGCGCCTCGGCGAGGTCGACCGGCGGGGCGAGCGGGTCGCCGCCGTCGTACTGGCGGTAGCGGCTCATCGCCGCCGCACCTCCCCGCCGGCGCGGATCACGCGTGGGATCTCCGCGACCGCGTCGACCCGCGCGAGCAGTCGGTCGCGCTCAGCAGCCGAGGGACCGTCGACCTCGACGTCGTAGCCGATGCCGGTGGAGGTCCACGCGTCGGTGTCGAAGCCACCCGTGGCCGCGACCCGCACGCCGCGGACCACGATTCCCAGCTCGCGAGCCTCCCGGTAGGTGTCGTTGAGGACGCACCCGGCGACCGCGAGGTGGAGCAGGTGGGCGCCGGTGAAGTCGGCCTCGACCGCCACGCCCTCGTCGGTCCACGCGTGCGGCATGGTCGTGCCCTCGCCTCGCAGCGAGCCCGCTGACACGGTGACCCGGAAGTCGGTCATCGCAGGATCTTCCGCATCCAGATGTCGTCGGGGAACGGTGGTTGCGGGACCCGCTCGACCTCCGTGAAGCCACGGGTGCGGTAGAACGCCCCGGCCGGCTCGTTGCCGTCGACGTGCTCCAGCCACAGCACGTCACCGTCGACCAGCGTCTCGACGGCAGCGAGCAGCCTGCCGCCGAGGCCGCGGCCCTGGTGGTCGGGGTGCACGTAGAGCTTCCACATCACCTCGCGGTCATCGCGTCGGCCGAGGTTGGCGACCCCCACGACCTGGCCGTCGACGTCGGCCACGACGTGCGGGATCGCATCGAGGGATGCGGCGAGGCGGTCGTGCTGCCACCAGTGCTCCAGCATGAACGCCGGATAGTCGGCGTCCACCGGGCCGTAGGTCGGCGGGACGACGGCCCGGCCGAGCGCGACGAGCCCGGCCGCGTCACCGTGGACACCCGGGCGAAGCACCGCGGAGGAGAGGGTGTCAGCCATAGACGGTCTCGGTCCCGTCGGAGTCCTTGCCGATCTTGCGGGCGAGGTAGAGGCCCTCGAAGGCCAGCTCGATCGCGGACGCGCGGGTGCCGTCGTCGTGGGCCTCGAGGCGGCCGCAGATCTCGTCGTAGAGCTCGGACTCGCCCAGCACCGGTAGTCCCGCGAGGAAGTCACGGGCGGTGACCTGGGCGCCCGTGGTGACCATCCGTCCCTCCTCCATGGCCTCGACGAGGATCGCGAAGTCGATGCCCCGCAGCCGGGCGCGGACCGTCTCGGCGGTGGCGGTACGGAGCAGGTGGGTCAGCACCTCGTGCTCGCGCCCCTCCTCGCCGGACTCGAACTCGATCTTCCCGCCGAGGACGTCGACGGCGGTCTCGAGGTCGACGACGCGGGCCACGGGGTGCTCCTCGCCCTGGCGGGTCGCGCGGTGGAGCGCGGCGGCCGCGATCGTCTCCGCGCCGGCGATCGCGAACCGGGCGGAGACACCGGAACGCTGGTCGACGCTGGAGGACTGGCGCAGGTTGCGGGTGAATCGGGCGAGCGTCTCGACGAGGTGGTCGGGGACGTCGGCGACCAGGTGGGCCTCCTGCCGGACCACCGCGACCTCGTCGTCGAGCTGGGTCGGGTAGTGGGTCCGGATCTCCGCGCCGAACCGGTCCTTGAGCGGGGTGATGATCCGGCCGCGGTTGGTGTAGTCCTCGGGGTTGGCACTCGCGACGACGAGGACGTCGAGAGGCAGCCGCATCACGTAGCCACGGATCTGGATGTCGCGCTCCTCCATCACGTTGAGCATCGCGACCTGGATCCGCTCGGCGAGGTCGGGCAGCTCGTTGATCGCGACGATGCCGCGGTGGCTGCGCGGGATCAGCCCGAAGTGGATCGTCTCCGGGTCGCCGAGGTGGCGACCCTCGGCAACCTTCATCGGGTCGACGTCACCGATCAGGTCGGCCACGGACGTGTCCGGGGTGGCCAGCTTCTCGGCGTACCGGTCGTCGCGATGACGCCACGAGATCGGCAGGGCGTCGCCCAGCTCGAGGGCCCGACGACGTGAGCCGGTGGTGATCGGGTCGTAGGGGTGCTCACCGAGCTCCGAGCCCGCGATCACCGGGGTCCACTCGTCGAGCAGCCCGACCAGCGACCGCAGCAGTCGGGTCTTGCCCTGGCCGCGCTCGCCGAGCAGCACGATGTCGTGGCCCGCCAGCAGCGCGCGCTCGACCTGCGGGATGACGGTGTCGTCGAAGCCGTGCAGGCCGGGCCACGGGTCTTCGCCGGTGGCAAGACAGGCCAGCAGGTTGTCGCGGATCTCCTCGCGCAGGGTCCGGTACAGATGGCCGCTGGCACGCAGCTCGCCGAGGTTCTCGATCGTGGGAGCGCTGGTCACCCGTTCACGGTAGTCCCGTGCCCAAGTGCTGGGTCAGTGGTCAGCGGTACGGCGCCGGCGACCCGCCAGGAGGAGGATGCCGCCGCCGATCGAGACCAGCACGGCGGCGAGGAATGCCACGGTGCCGGGGCTGCGGGGCTCGCCCATCCCGTAGGTCGCACCCGCGTCGACCACGGTCGGGACGCAGGACGGCTCACCTGCGACGGTGACGACGACATCGCGTCGGCACTGGTCGTCGCTGCCCGGCTCACCTTCCTCGCCCGCCTCGCCTTCCTCACCCTGCTCGCCGCACACGTCGACCTGACCGTTCTCGCCGACCTGCGACAAGGTGAGCACGAAGTCGAGCGACGCGGCCTGCGCCATGCCCTCGTTGCTCGCGAGGTCGGCGACGGCGAGGGAGAGGTCCACGGCCTGGACGTCGCCCGGGGCGATGCTCGGGCCGGTCGTGACGAGGCTGCAGCCGTCGCTGCCGTTACCGGGAAGAGCGCCGGACGACTTCGTTCCCTCGATGTCGACGTCGAACGTCAGCGCACTCTCGAAGGCGCTCGACGCGCCGTGGTTGACCACCGCGAGGGTCGCCCGGGCGGTGTCGGTCGAGTTGTTCTTCACGTAGAAGATGCTGTCGGCGCGGTCGCGCGGGACGAACGGCCCCTCACCCTTGAACAGCGGCTTGGACAGGTGGTCGCGGAACGGCCCGTCGGGGCTGCTGCTCACGAGCAGGTTCTTCGACTCGGCCTGCGAGGGCGAGCCGAGGAGCACCACCACGGCGGCGACAGCGAGCAGCACCGCGGCGAGGGCGAGGGGGATGCGGTGCAGGCTCATGCCGCGACCTCGCTCTCGTGGGTCTCGGGCGCGCGGCTGCGCCTGCCCTGTCCCGCGAAACCGGCGACGAGGTGGTAGCCGCCGTAGAGCAGCAGCCCGATCGCGAAGAGGTCGAGGAGATCGCGCACCCAGGACCCGGCCAGCCACACCGAGACGTAGCCGACGACCGGGACGGAGTACCAGACCTCGCCCTTGACCTGCTCGGCCGTCACCGGCTCGAGATCGGGGGCGCCGTTGTTGTCACCCTGGGTGACGAACGACTGGCCTTCGCTGCCGTAGGCGATCTCGATGATGCGGTGGGTGGTCAGCTGGGGGTCGTCCGAGACCGGCTGGAAGGTGATGACGTCGCCGACCTTCAGCTCGTCCGGGTCGACCTCGCGCACGATCACGACGTCACCGGGGTCGTACGTCGGCTCCATCGACCCGCTGAGGACGGTGAGCGGCCGCGCGTCGGTGGCCTTGGGCACCACGATCAGGGCGAGCGCACCGGCAACGACGGCTGCCACAAGGAACCAGCTGAACACTCGGTTGGCGAGCTCGCGGCGGGTCATGGGGTCACCGGGGTGCAGGTGATGGTGCTCGCGCCGTTCGCCCGCGAAACCTGGACGGTGTTGCTGAACCCCGACGTGCCGTCGGCGTTGCTGGCCTTCAAGCGGTAGTACGTCGTGGAGTCGGATGCGGGCGACAGGGTGTGCGACCCGGTGCCCGACGGAGCCGATCCGCTGGAGTAGCTCGCGTCCGCGTTGGTCGTGGCCTGGTGCACCGTGTAGGTGACGCCGGCGACGGTGGACCAGGTGAACGAGATGGTGCTTCCACTGCGCGACTGGCAGGTGATCGTCGGGGTTAGGGGAGGGGCCACCGGCGAGTTGACGGTCACGGCGACGGACCGGCTGATGGTCGACGTCGACCAACCACCCGTGGGCCGCTGGACGCTGGTCAGGTTGATCGTCACAGTCCCGCTGACGGCTGTCGTGGAGGAGGTGACCCGGACGCAGAAGCTCTGGTCCGCACTGGTCGGCGTGGTGTCGACGTGGCTGGTGATGCCGCCACACGTCGTGCGGACGGTGGCGGTGATGCCCGCGGGAGTGCCGGCGACCGTTGCCGTGGTCCGCTGGGTGAGCGTCTTGCCGAGCGACGTGTCGTCGATGACGATCGTGGTGTCGGCGGTCGAGCCCGCCGCCCGGGTGACCGTGACTCCTGCGGGAGTGGTCGCGGTGTAGCTCATGTGTCCCGAGGAAACTGCGTGCTGGGTGAGCGAGACCTGGTCGACCCAGGATGCGCGCGTCGACCCCGTGGTGGCGCCCCCGATGAGGAGGGCGCCGACCACGGCGACGATGAGCGGGATCCGATGCTTCATGACCAGGTGAGCTTCGGCGGGATCAGCTGGTCTGGGTGATGGTGAACGCGGCCGCCGGGAGGGTGGCGGTGTCGTTCTGGTCGACCTGACCGGTGGTGCCGGCCGGCAGCGTGTAGGTCACGACGGCGGTCAGCGTGGCGGTGTCGAACGGCGCGGCGAACGTGAAGCTGGTCGCTCCCGGGCCGGTCGGGACGATGGTGCCGTCGTCGGACGTGACGGCCACGGTGTTGACGAGCGCGTTGCTGAACGTGCTGGTCAGCGACGGCTTCACGTAGGCGATGGTGCCCTTGAGGTTCTTGCCGGTGCCCTTGACCGTGAAGGTCTGGGTGTAGGTCACGGTGTCGCCCGGGACCATCTTGTCGCTGGCGGTCCAGTCGTCGGCCGCCGCGGAGTTGGCGTCGTCGTAGACGCCGGCCGAGGTGGCGATGTCGAGCTCGCCCGACTCAACGCCGTTGGCGGCCAGGTTCTCGCTGTCACTCCAGAGGGCGTAGGTGCCGAAGCCACCCATGAGAAGCGCGACGCCGGTGGCGCCTGCGATCGAGCCCTTGATCATCTTGTTGTTCATTGCCGGATCCTTTTCGGGGGGCCGCGACTCCCTTGGTGGGAGCCGCTGGATGGCATGAAACGTAGGGTCGGGTCCCCCTCGTGTTCCCCGGCTTGGTGGACCCGTGGCCCAGAAGTGGCGGGAGTGTCAACGCGGTGTTACCTAGGTAACGGATTCACCCGCCCGGGTAACAAACGGCATCCTCCGAACGGCTGAAATCCACGCAGACGGCGGGCCATGTCTGTTGAGTTCGACTAGGCCACCCGGCGCCGACGAACGGTCAGCCGCGGGCCAGGAAGGCCAGCAGGTCCTGCCGGGTGAGCACGCCGATCGGCTTGCCGTCCTCCTGGACCAGCACCGCGTCCGCGGCCTCCAGCAGCGACACGGCCGCCCGCGCCGGCTCGGTCGAGCCGATGGTCGGCAGTGCCGCCGACATGTGGTCCTCGACCTGGTCTGTCAGCCGGGCGTCACCCGCGAACAGCGCGTCCAGCAGGGTCCGCTCGGACACTGATCCGGCGACCTCGGCGGCCACGATCGGGGGCTCCGCGCGGACCACGGGCATCTGCGAGACGCCGTACTCCTGGAGGATGTGGACCGCCTCCGCGATGGTCTCGCCGGGGTGGGTGTGGACGAGGTCGGGCAGCCGGCCGTCCTTGCCGCGCAGCACCTCGCCGACGGTCTGGTGCTGCTGGCCGTCGCCGTCGCCGGTGGGGAAGCCGTACTGACCCAGCCAGTCGTCGTTGAACACCTTGGTGAGGTAGCCGCGGCCGGAGTCGGGGAGCAGCACGACGATCACGGCGTCGGTGCGTCCCTCGGCGGCGAGCTCCTCGGCGAGCTGCTTCGCGGCGTACGCCGCCATGCCCGACGAGCCGCCGACGAGCAGCGCCTGCTCGCGGGCCAGCCGCCGGGTGAAGGCGAACGAGTCGGCGTCGGAGACCTCGATGATCCGGTCGGCGATGTCACGGTCGTAGGTCTCGGGCCAGAAGTCCTCGCCCACGCCCTCCACCAGGTAGGGCCGGCCGGTCCCGCCGGAGTAGACCGAGCCGGCCGGGTCGGCGCCGATGATCTGGACGTCGGAGTCCTTCTCCTTGAGGTAGCGACCGATGCCGCTGATGGTGCCGCCGGTGCCGACGCCCGCCACGAAGTGGGTGATCTTCCCGTCCGTCTGCTCCCAGATCTCGGGGCCGGTCGTCTCGTAGTGGGAGCGCGGGTTCTGGGGGTTGGAGTACTGGTCGGGCTTCCAGGCCCCCGGCTCCGACGCGAGCCGGTCGCTCACGTTGTAGTAGGAGTCGGGGTGCTCGGGGGCCACCGCGGTCGGGCAGACGACCACCTCCGCACCGTAGGCCTTGAGCACGTTGCGCTTGTCCTCGCTGACCTTGTCGGGGCAGACGAACACGCAGTGGTAGCCCTTCTCCTGCGCCACCATGGCCAGCCCCACGCCGGTGTTGCCGGAGGTCGGCTCCACGATCGTGCCGCCGGGCTGCAGCTCGCCGGATGCCTCCGCGGCCTCGATCATCCGGGTGGCGATCCGGTCCTTCACCGAGCCGCCCGGGTTGAGGTACTCGAGCTTCGCCAGCACCAGCGGCGCGTCGCCCTCTCCATCCAGCGGAGGGTCGAGCGCGCGCTTGAGCCGCAGCAGGGGCGTGTTGCCGATGAGGTCCAGGAGCGAGTCGACGTACTGCATCCAGCCAATCTAGGGCCCGGAACCCGCCACGGAGCAAACGCCGGCGCCCGTAGGGTTGAGGTGTGGGGAAAGCTGCTGCCGCTCGCAAGCTGGCCGCTGCCGCTGCGTACGGCGGGGGCGGCGTGTCCGTGCTGGGTGCGTCGCTCTACGGCGTGCTGCGGCTCGAGGCGGCCCTCGCGCGCCGGGCGATCGGCGAGCCCCGCCAGACCCCGCCGCCCGACGCCACCGGGTGGTACGGGCGCGGTCGGCCCGGGCCCGCGATCAAGGTCGCGCTGCTCGGCGACTCGGGTGCGGCCGGCTACGGCGTCGACCGGGTGGAGGAGACGCCCGGTGCCCACCTCGGCAGCGGCCTCGCGTCGCTGGCCGACCGCCGGGTCCACCTGCGTGAGTTCGCCGCGGTCGGTGCTCAGTCGCGCGACCTGGCGGGGCAGGTCGACCGCGCCCTGAAGACCGACCCCCACCTCGCCGTCGTCCTGATCGGGGTCAACGACATCACCCACTCGGTGCTGCCGGCGACGTCGGTGCGCAACCTCGCCGAAGCCGTCCAGCGGTTGCGGGAGGCCGACGTCGAGGTCCTGGTGGGCACCTGCCCCGACCTCGGCACCGTCCGGCCGATCCCGCCGCCGCTCAAGCAGGTCGGCCGGGCCTGGTCGCGGCGGCTCGCCGCCGCCCAGTCGATCGCGGTCGTCGAGCAGGGCGGCCGCACCGTCTCGCTCGGCACCATCCTCGGCCCGGAGTTCGACGCCGCGCCAGCGGTGCTGTTCGGGCCGGACCGGTTCCACCCGTCCGCCGCGGGCTACCGCGCGCTGGCCGACGTGCTGCTCCCCTCGGCCCTGGCCGCGCTCGGCTACGGCCCGGACGCGGCGGAGCGGCCCGAGGTCGGCCGCGGTGAGGGGCTGCGCCCGGTCGCGGCTGCCGCGATCGAGGCGGCGAACACACCCGGCACCGAGCTCGACGGCACCGAGGTCGGTGGCTCGCGGCGCGGCGTACGAGGTCTCTGGGTCGAGCTGCGGCACCGCCGTCGGCACCCGGCCACCGATGCAGAAGCCCCGGCCCCGGCCGAAGCCGGGACCGGGGCCACGGAGAGCTGATGGTCCCCGACGCGCGTGGCTCTGATCAGTCCGAGCTGAAGATCGCCAGGATGCGCAGCAGGTTGGTGTAGATCCAGACCAGGCTGACGGTCATCGCGAACGCGGCGCGCCACGACTCCCGCTCGTCGATGCCGGCGGCGATGCCCTGCTCGACGAAGTCGAAGTCGAGGATCAGCATGAAGACACCGAGCACGAGGCCGCCGATGGAGAACAGCAGGCCAGCGCCACCGAAGCCGAGGACGCCGGTGCCGGTGCCGAACATCTGGAGCACCACCTCGAGCAGAGCCAGGCCCACCATGCCGAACATGGCGGCGACCACGAAGGTCCGGAACTTCTGACCGACCTTGATGTCGAGGATCTTGTAGGCGGCGAGCGTGCCCGCGAACGCGGCGAAGGTGCCGACCACCGCCTGCACCACGATGTTGTTGCCCAGGCCCTGCTCGTTGACGAACATCGCGTCGATGAGCTTGCTGAACGCGCCGAGCGCGACGCCCTCGAGGGCGGCGAACGCCAACACCAGCGGCGGGCTGATCACGCGCTTGAACGAGTTGACCATCGACAGCCCGAAGGCGCCGAGCGAGCCCACCATCAGCGCGAGGTAGAGGCCACCGAGGTTGTCCTCGCTGGTGCTGATGTCGCCCGTCATGTACCACGTGATCGCGGCGGCGACGATGACGATTCCCACCGAGATGCCGGTCTTCTGCACGACGGAGTCGATGGTCATCCGCTCGCCGGAGCGCACGGGGGCCTGCGGGTCGGCGTAACCGGTGGGGTTCTGGCCGTAGCCCTCGTAGCCGGCGCCGTTGGCCGGGTAGGTCTGGTTGCCGTAGGCGTTGGTCCCCTGCCCGGTGGACGTGCCGTTGAACGCTTCGGAACGGCGGAACACGGGGTTGTTGCTCTGCATGGTCTCCTCCTTGGAGGCCTGGCGGCCATCGATCTGATGGTCTCCGTGTCGGCAAGTCTAGTTCGCCGACACCTGCACAACGAGAGGGCGGGCCGGGCTGTTCCGCGCGGGGCCTCGAATTTGGCGTTCTCTCAGGTGCCCCCGGTGGGGGTCGAACCCACACTGAACCGGTTTTAAGCCGGTCTCCTCTGCCGATTGGGATACGGGGGCAAGGGGATCATCTCGTCATAAGTACGTCTTGCGCTGGTGTACGGCGTGCGCGCCGGCGACCCGGTCGAGGAACAACAGCCCCTGGCAGTGGTCGATCTCGTGCTGCAGCGCCCGGGCCTCGAACGCGTTGGCCTCCATCGTGACCTCGTCGCCACTGCCCGCCAGCTGGCCTCGGACCACGAGCCGGGTCGCCCGCTTCACGTCGCCGGTGAGGTCGGGGACGCTCATGCAGCCCTCGCGGGCCTTCTCGTTGCGGCTCGCCTCGAGGACCTCGGCGTTGCACAGCACGAAGGTGCCGTGGTGGTCGCGCGTCTTGGGGTGGCCGGAGACGTCGACGCAGAACATGTGCGCCCCCACGCCGATCTGCGGCGCGGCCAGCCCCACACACCCCGGCGAGACGCGCATGGTGGCGACCAGGTCGGCGGCGAGCTGCACCGCGTCGTCGCTGGTCGGGTCGACGCGCGCGCCGACCGTCGAGAGGACCAGGTCGGGGGCGGTGACCACGGGGAGGACGTCGCCGTCGACGTCGAGGTCGGCCTCGGTCCACGCCAGCACGGTCGGGTTGATCGAGTTCGACACGATCGTCAGGTCCTCCTGGTCTCGCGACGCGCTCCGCGCCTCCGGCGCGTCCCGCTGCTCGCTCATCACAGTTCGTCGGCCTCGGCCTCACGCAGCGTGGCACCGACGCCCAGGGCACGTGCCGCCGCGTCGACCGCGGACCGGAGCGCGTCCACGTCGGTGTCGCCGGGCAGGTCGAGCTCGGCGACCAGCAGGTAGAGCTCACCTGCGAGCCGGGTGGTCAGGTCGGTGATGTTGCCGCCGACCCGCGCGACCTCGCCGACGACGGAGGAGACGATGCCGGGACGGTCGCCGCCGTGGACGGTCAGCACCCACGACGTACCGGCGATCTCCTGGGCATGCCCCACAGGAACCTCGCGCACGGTGGCCGTCAGCGAGCCGTCGGCCGTCAGCGGCGCCAGCGCCGCCTCGATGTCGGCGTCGTGCGCCTCACCCGCGCAGATCAGCGTCATGGCGAAGTGACCGCGCAGCAACGTCATGGTGGAGTCCTCGAGGTTGAGGCCCAGCCCGGCGAGCTTGTCGGTCGTCTCGGCGATGATGCCGGGGCGGTCGTGGCCGAGGACGGTGATCGCATGGAGGGTCACGCTCGCCATCCTCTCAGGGGGAGTCGGTCAGCGTGCGCGCGCGGGCGAAGACCTCGTCCAGCATGTCCGGTGTCAGCCGACCCGTGAACGTGTTGTGCTGGCTCGGGTGGTAGCAGCCGAGCAGCGTGATTCCGTCCAGCTCCACCTCGGCGCCGTGGCCGAACCGCGGCCGGGGTGAGGGTACGCCGATCCCGGCGGCGGCCAGACCGCGCAGCGACCCGGCCCAGCCGTAGGCACCCAGCGCGACGACGACCCGCAGGTGGGGGCGCACCAGCTGCACCTCGCGAGCGAGCCACGGCTCGCACGTGTCGCGCTCGCGGGGCGTCGGCTTGTTCTGCGGCGGCGCGCAGCGGACGGTCGCGACCATCCGGGCGTCGACCAGCCGCTGGCCGTCACCGGCGTGGACGGAGGTCGGCTGGGTGGCGATACCGGTGCGGTGGAGGCTCGCGAAGAGCCAGTCGCCGCTGGAGTCGCCGGTGAAGACGCGGCCGGTGCGGTTGCCGCCCTGGGCGGCCGGGGCAAGCCCGACGATGAGCAGGCGCGGCGTGGCCGACCCCCACCCGGGGATCGGCCGTCCCCAGTAGGGCTGGTCGGCGAACGACGCCCGCTTGTCGCGCGCCACGTCCTCGCGCCACCGCACGAGCCGGGGGCAGGCGCGGCAGACGCTGACCCGTGCATCGAGCTCGGCGAGAGCCGCCGATTGGTCCCCAACGGCAGAAATGTCGGCCGAAACGGTGCCGTTCGTGACCAATCGGCGTACCTGGGCGGCCGTCCGGGCGACCGGCGTCTGGGGGCCTGCCGGGTCGTCGGGCCACCCGGTGCCGGGCGGCACGGGCGAGGGAAAGGGTGCCCCCGTCAGCGGGTGCGGCAGCTGGGTCATCCGCCCTCCCCCTGGACCAGCGACCACGCGATGCCCTCGAGGATGTCGGTCTCGCAGACGGTCAGGGACTGGACGCGGGTGCGGGCCAGCACCCGCTCGACGATGACGAAGCCGGCATCGATCACGTCAGCGCGGCCGGGGTGCATGTAGGGCAGCGCCCGACGCCTCTCGACCGTCATGCTCACGACCATGTGGATGGCGTCCCGGACGTCACCGAGGTCGTGGACGGTGCCGTGGATCTCGTGCGGGAGGTAGGCCGGCAGGTCGAGCACGGCGGCGCCGAGGGTGGTGCAGGTGCCGGCGATGCCGACGACCGAGACCGCCTGGTCGAGTGGTACGCCGCACGCGTCGAGCGCCGCGTCGACGTCGCGCGCCACCGCGGCGAGCTCGTCATCGGTGGGCGGGTCGTGGCGGACGTGCCGCTCGTGGAGGCGCACCGAGCCGACGTCCATCGAGCTGGCCGCGACGACACCGTCCCGGTCGCCCAGGATCACCTCGGTCGACCCCCCGCCGACGTCGACGACCAGCACGGGGGTGGCGAGGTCGGCGGGCAGCCCGCTCATCGCACCGGCGAAGCCGAGGGCCGCCTCCTCGTCGCCGCTGAGCACCTCCGGCTCGAGGCCGAGCCGGGACCGTACGCCGTCGCGGAAGACGGCGGCGTTGGCGGCGTCGCGGGTGGCGGAGGTCGCGCAGAAGCGGATCCGCTCGACCGGCACCTCGTGGTCGCGCACCAGCGCGGCGTACTCGTCGAGCGCGGCGAAGGCGCGCTCCAGCGCCTCGTCGGCCAACCGACCGGTCGCGTCGACCCCCTGGCCGAGCCGGACCATCCGGGTCTCGCGGACCTCCGCGTCCGGCGGGGTGCCGATGAAGAGCTTGAGGGTGTTGGTGCCGCAGTCGATCGCGGCGACACGCTCACTCACGAGCGCACGGGCCGGCCGCCCACCAGTCGCCGAGCAGGGCCAGCACCTCGTCGCCGAGCGGGTTCACGCCCGGTCCGGCGGCCAGGGCGTGACCGGCCAGGACGTGGAGGCACTTGACGCGGTCGGGCATGCCGCCGGCGGAGATGCCGTCGATCTCGGGGACGCTCTGCCCGGCGGAACGGGCCAGCTCCGCGCGGTCGGCGAGGTAGGCCTCGTGAGCGGCGCGATAGGCGGCCGCCAGCTCGGCGTCTGTCCCGAGCCGGTCCTCCATCTCCTTCATCAGCCCGCTGCCCTCGAGGGTGCCGATCCGCGAGGCCGCGCGCGGACAGGTCAGGTAGTACGTCGTCGGGAAGGGCGTGCCGTTCGGCAGCCGAGGTTCGGTGGTCGCGACATCGGGCTGGCCGCACGGGCAGCGGTGGCCGACTGCGGCGATGCCGCGCGGGGTCCGGCCCAGCTGTCGCTCGATCGCCGACTCGTCGGCGGGGTCGACGGGGGCCACTAGCCCAACGGCTCCTGCTCGGGCGCGTCCAGGCCGGTGGCCGGAGGCGCCTGGTCCGGCGGCGGGTCTCCGGCCAGCTCGACCGACGCCCACGCGTCGTCCCACCACGCCGTGGGCTCCTCGGCGAGCACCTCGCGCGGGTCGTGGAGACGAGCGCGGGTCCCGACCGGATCTCCGTGCTCGTCGAGGACGACGTACGACGTCTCGCCGGGCATGACGAAGCCGAACCGCTCGCGCGCCTGTGCGCGCACGTACGCCTCGTCGCTCCAGCGCCGCTTCTCACGCTCGAGGTCGTCGATGTCCGCCGACGTCCGGGCGATCTCCGCCTTGAGCTCCGCGATGTGCGCGCGCTGCTGGAGGTAGGCCTTGAGCGAGGACGCGTAGGACACGGCGAGCACTGCCAGCACCAGCACCAGCACGGCGGCACGGCCGGTGAACCGGGGCCGACGGGGTGCGTCGGTGGCGGCCGCCGACGACGTGCGCGAACGCGAGCTGACCGCACCCCGCTGGCCGGGGCGACGGGATCCGCCTCCGGATCGACGGGGGGCCTGCGACCCCCGGCCGGCGCGTCGTTCGCTCACCGGCACCACGGTAGTGGGCTCAGGAGCCGAAGCGCGGGAACGCGCCCGCGCCGGCGTAACGCGCCGCGTCGCCGAGCTCCTCCTCGATCCGCAGCAGCTGGTTGTACTTCGCGACCCGCTCGGAGCGCGCCGGGGCTCCGGTCTTGAGCTGGCCGCAGTTGGTGGCGACCGCGAGGTCGGCGATCGTGGTGTCCTCGGTCTCGCCGGAGCGGTGGCTCATCATGCAGCGGAACCCGTTGCGGTGCGCGAGGTCGACGGAGTCGAGGGTCTCGGTCAGCGTGCCGATCTGGTTGACCTTCACCAGCAGCGCGTTGGCCTGGCCCTCGCGGATGCCGCGGCCCAGGCGCTCGACGTTGGTCACGAACAGGTCGTCGCCGACGAGCTGGACCTGGTCCCCGAGCTGGTCGGTCATCGCCTTCCAGCCCGCCCAGTCGTCCTCGTCGAGGGGGTCTTCGATGGAGACGATCGGGTACGCCGCGGCGAGATCGGCGTAGTAGGCGATCATCTCGTCGGAGGTCTTCTTCTTCCCCTCGAAGGCGTACTTCTTCTTCTCGTGGAACTCGCTCGCCGCGACGTCGAGCGCGAGCACGATGTCCGAGCCCAGCTTGAAGCCGGCCGACTTGACCGCCTCGGCGATCAGGTCGAGCGCCGCGCGGTTGGAGGGCAGGTCGGGCGCGAATCCGCCCTCGTCGCCGAGACCGGTCGCCAGGCCCTTCTTCTTCAGCACCGCCTTGAGGGCGTGGTAGACCTCGGCGCCGTGCTGGAGCGCCTCCCGGAAGGTCGGCGCGCCGATCGGCGCGATCATGAACTCCTGCACGTCGACGTTGGAGTCGGCGTGGGAACCGCCGTTCAGGATGTTCAGCATCGGCACCGGCAGCAGGTGGGCGTTGGGTCCGCCGACGTAGCGGTAGAGCGGGAGCTGGGCCGAGTTGGCGGCCGCGCGGGCCACGGCGAGCGAGACGCCGAGGATGGCGTTCGCACCGAGCGACGCCTTGTTGGGGGTCCCGTCGACGCCGAGCATCGCCTGGTCGACCAGACGCTGGTCGTCGGCGTCGAGGCCCTCGACCGCGGGGCCGATCTGGGCGATGACGGCGTCGACCGCCTTGCCGACGCCCTTGCCGCCGTAGCGCTTGCCGCCGTCGCGCAGCTCCACCGCCTCGAACGCACCCGTGGACGCGCCGCTGGGCACGGCCGCCCGGGCGAAGGATCCGTCGTCGAGGAGCACCTCGACCTCGACGGTGGGGTTGCCGCGCGAGTCGAGGATCTCGCGGGCGCCGACGGCGGTGATGACAGCCACTGGGTGCTCCTGACGCTGTGGGGACGGAGTTCCTTCAGCAGCCTATTCGCCGCCGAGGTCTGCGGCGAAACCAGCTGCCGCCGCCCCGAGGGCGGGGACGGCGCGGTCGACCAGGTCGCCGGTCATGCGTTGGACCGGACCGGAGATGGAGAGCGCCAGCGCCAGCGGACCGTCCTCGAGCGCCACCGCCACGCACCGCACGCCGATCTCCTGCTCCTCGTTGTCGATCGCGAATCCGTCGGCCCTCACCTTCGCGAGCTCGGTCCGGAGGCTCGCCAGACTGGTGAGGGTGTGGGGTGTGTGCGCGGGCAGCCCGGTCCGTCCGACCAGTGCCGTCAGCTCGGCGTCCGGCAGCCGGGCGAGCAGCGCCTTGCCGACGGCTGTGGAGTGGGGCAGCACCCGGCGACCGACCTCGGTGAACATCCGCATCGAGTGTCGTGACGGGACCTGTCCGACGTAGACGATCCGGTCGCCCTCGAGCAGCGCCAGGTTGGCGGTCTCGCCCAGCTCGTCCACCAGCCGGGAGAGGTGGGGGATCGCCCACCGCGCCAGCATCCGGCCGGAGCGCTCGCCGAGGTGGATCAGCCGCGGTGACAGGGAGTAGCGCTTGTCGGCGTCCACCCGGACGTAGCCGAGCGCTACCAGCGTCCCGGCCAGTCGGTGGAGCGTGCTCAGGGGCAGACCGGTCTCGCGAGCGAGTGCGGAGAGCGTCGTCGGGGCGTGCTCGGCGAGCACCTCGAGGATCTCGAAGGCGCGCGAGATCGACTGCACGCCGGACTCTGCCGCCACCCGTTCCTCCTCCCCCGTTGGTTGACCCGCCGTTCCCGATCGTCCTAGGTTGATAGAAGTCTACTTCCACATCGTGGAAGCAGGGAGACCTAGGAGAGAGTGATGAGCGAGTCGACCGAAACCACCGACATCGCAACGGAGATCCCCCACCAACACGTCCCACCGGTGCAGTACGCCGACCTGCCGGAGCCGGCTCCGCTGAAGAAGGTCGTCGGTCCCAGCGTGCTGCTGCTCGCCGGCGCCATCGGGTCCGGCGAGTTCGTGCTCTGGCCCTACATCACCACCCAGGTCGGGCTCGCGCTGGTGTGGCTGGTCGTCATCGGCGTCACCACCCAGTACTTCCTGAACATGGAGATCGAGCGCTACACCCTCGCGACGGGCGAGACCGCGGTCACCGGGTTCACGAGGCTCTGGAAGCCGTGGGGCGTGCTGTTCATCGTGATGGCCGTCGGCGCCTGGATGTGGCCGGGCTGGGCCACCGGCGGCACCACGACGTTGTCGTACGCGCTCGGGTTCTCAGCGGACGCCATCCCCTACGTCACCATCGGCGTGCTCGTCCTCATCGGCGCGGTGCTGACCGTGTCACCGATCGTCTACCGCACGGTCGAGAAGATCCAGTTCTTCATGGTGGCCCTGATCGTGCTGTTCGTCATCTACACGGCCGTGGCGCTGCTCGGCAGCGACGGCTACACCGCGCTCGGCAAGGGCTTCGTCGAGGTGGACAAGATCCCCGACGCCATCGACAGCATCCCGATCGCGGTTCTCATGGGTGCCATTGCCTTCGCCGGTGCGGGTGGGGTCATGAACCTCGTGCAGTCCAACTGGGTGCGCGACAAGGGCCTGGGGATGGGCGCCCGGATGCCCCGGGTCGTCTCCCCGTTCACCGGTGAGGAGGTCGCCGCCCCCACCACCGGCTACTTCTTCAAGCGCACCCCCGAGAACCTGCGCCGGTGGCAGGGCTGGTGGCGCGTGGCCGACCGGGAGCAGCAGCTGACGTTCCTGCTGATCGGCGGCGTGGCACTGCTGGTGTTCATGACCCTGACCTATGTCACGGTCGGGACCGGCGGCACCGCGGAGGACCTGGAGTTCATCAAGGTCCAGGGCGACGCGCTGACCGCCGACTACGGCGAATGGCTCAGCACCGCCTTCTGGCTGATCGGGAGCGTCGTCCTCTTCTCCACCAACCTGACCGTGCTCGACATGGTGGGGCGGCTGACTGCCGACGTCCTCAAGACCGGCGCCCTGCGTGACAGCGCCCGGTGGAGCGAGAGCAAGCTCTACTTCGTCACCGTGTGGGGCATGATCGTCGTCGGCTCGGCCATCCTGCTCTCGGGTGTCGACCAGCCGCTGGTGCTGCTGGTGATCGCGGCGGCGCTCAACGGCGTGGTGATGTTCATCTACTCGTGCCTGCTGCTGAAGCTGAACCGGGGGGTCCTCCCCCGCGAGATCGGGCTGACCGGCGTGCGGTTCGGGGCCATCATCTGGGCGGTCCTGTTCTACGGCGTCTTCTCCGCGATCCTGCTCTGGGACCGGGCTGGAGAGCTGTTCGGCTTCTGAGCAGGCGCCTCAGAGCAGCCGGCGGACGGCGTCGCGGAGCGCCTGTTCCGGGTCGGTGCCGGACTCTCGCGCCTCGGCGACGAGCGCGAGCAGCCGGTCGCCGAGCTGGTCGGGGTCGTCGCGGTACGGCGCGGCGCTGACCCGGCCCGGGCGAGCCGGTCGAGCACCTTGTCGGCGTAGAGCAGCGCGGGGAGGGCGGGCGGCAGTCCGTCGGTGACGGAGGTCCGCCGCTTCTCCAGCGCCTTGGCGGCCTCCCAGGCCTCGTTGACGCCCGCAGGGTCGAGATCGGTGGACCCGTCAGGGTCGAACACGTGCGGGTTGCGGCGCACCATCTTGGCGGTCACGTCGCGGGCCACCTCGGCCATCGTGAACTCGCCCGCCTGCTCGGCGATCGCCGCGTGGAGGAACACCTGGAGCAGCAGGTCGCCGAGCTCCTCACGCAGGTGGACCGGGTCTCCGGTGTCGAGCGCCTCGAGGGTCTCGTAGGTCTCCTCGAGCAGGTAGCGCGCCAGCGAGCGGTGGGTCTGCGCGGCCTTCCACGGACACTCGGCCCGCAGCCGGCGCATCACGCCCAGGAACTCGAGGACCTCCTCGTCAGCGGCCACAGCGGTGGGTGGCCGGCATCTGGCGGGCGATGACCGAGTTCGGCTGCTCCGCCAGGCCGTTCTTCGCGAGCTCGCTGACGGCGAAGGAGACCCCACCGTCCTCGGTCTCGATGACACCGTCCTTGACCACGGTGTTGAGGGCCGGGTCGAACTCGATGCCGTTCTCGGCGAGCCAGGTCTCGTACTCGTCGGTGCCGGCGGCCACGAAGTCCTCGTACTCGCCGTCGCCGTCGAGGATGACCTCGCCGACGGCGGCCTGGACGGCCTCGACGTACGCCGGCGCCGACTCGACCTCGATCACGCTCTCCTGGAGCTCCTCGGGCACTTCGGCCACGCCGTCCCGGATGCCGGCCAGCGCCTCGAGGTACTGGTCGCTCTCGGGGTCGACGCCGTAGTCGTCGGCGATCTGGTCGGCGGCCGAACGCAGCCCGAGGGTGCCGGCGATGCCGCCGCGCAGGAAGCTGTTGGGGATGGTCTCGGCCTGGGCCTCCAGCTGGGGCTCGATCGCGGAGCAGAAGTCGCCCGCCACCTCGTCGACCCGGTCGTGGCTGATCGTCTCGTCGCCGACCTCGACGGCGGCCCCCGGCTGGAGAGCTCCGCAGCCGCTGAGGATGAGGGCTGCCAGGGCGGTCACGACGCCCAACGGGACAGGGGACTTGCTCACTGCTGCTCCTTCGGCTTCTCCGACTGCTGTGCCGCCACTGGGGGATCGATCACGGAGTCGATGACGGTGCGCGCCCATTCAAGCAGGGCGACTCCCTCGAGCGGACGGCCCGTCATACCGGGCGTCCCCGGCCGGGGCACGAGCACGGTGTCGAGCTGGGTCTTCACGATGCTCTTCGGGTAGAGCCGCTGCAGCCGGATCACGCGCGACTCCGGGAGGCTCACCGGCGCGAACCGGACGTTGCGGCCGGCGATCGTCACCTCGCCCACGCCGGCCTGCCGGGCCCGGGCGCGGAAGCGCGCGACCAGCAGCAGCGCGGCGACCGGCTCCGGCGGCTCGCCGTACCGGTCGATCATCTCCTCGAGGATCCGGTCCACGTCGAGGTCCTCGCGCACCTCGGCCAGCCGTTTGTACATCTCCAGCCGCAGGCGCTCGCTGGGGATGTAGTCGTGGGGCAGGTGGGCGTCGACGGGCAGCTCGATGCGGACCTCGCGCAGCTCCGGCTCGCTCTCCCCCTTGAACTCCTGCACCGCCTCGCCGACCAGCCGGACGTAGAGGTCGAACCCGACGTCGGCGATGTGACCGGACTGCTCGCCGCCCAGCAGGTTGCCGGCGCCGCGGATCTCGAGGTCCTTCATCGCGATCGCCATGCCGCCGCCGAGGTCGGAGTGCTGGGCCAGCGTCGCCAGCCGTTCGTGGGCGGTCTCGGTCAGCGGCTTCTCGGGCGGGTAGAGGAAGTAGGCGTAGGCACGCTCGCGGCTGCGGCCGACACGGCCCCGCAGCTGGTGGAGCTGGGAGAGGCCGAGCGTGTCGGCCCGCTCGATGATCATGGTGTTGGCGTTGGAGACGTCGAGCCCGGACTCGACGATCGTCGTGCAGACCAGCACGTCGAAGCGCTTCTCCCAGAAGTCGAGCATGACCTGCTCGAGCTGGTGCTCGCCCATCTGGCCATGTGCGGTCGCGACCCGCGCCTCCGGCACCAGCTCGCGCAGCCTCGAGGCGGCCTTCTCGATCGAGCTGACCCGGTTGTGGATGTAGAAGACCTGGCCCTCGCGCAGGAGCTCGCGTCGTAGGGCGGCGGTGACCTGGCGGTCCTCGTAGGAGCCGACGTAGGTGAGGACCGGGTGCCGCTCCTCCGGGGGCGTGGTGATCGTGGACATCTCCCGGATGCCGGTGACCGCCATCTCGAGCGTCCGCGGGATCGGCGTCGCGCTCATCGACAGCACGTCGACGCTGGTGCGCAGCCGCTTCATCTGCTCCTTGTGCTCGACGCCGAACCGCTGCTCCTCGTCGACGACGATCAGGCCGAGGTCCTTGACCCGGACGTCGGGGTTGAGCAGCCGGTGGGTGCCGATGACGACGTCGACCGAGCCCTCGGCCAGCCCCGTCATCACCGCGCGCGCCTCGGCGTCGGTCTGGAACCGCGACAGCGGCTTGATCGTGACCGGGAAGCCGCTCATCCGCTCGGAGAACGTCGAGAGGTGCTGGGTGACCAGCAGCGTGGTCGGCACGAGGACCGCGACCTGCTTGCCGTCCTGGACGGCCTTGAACGCGGCGCGGACCGCGATCTCGGTCTTGCCGTAGCCGACGTCGCCGCAGACCAGCCGATCCATCGGGACGCTGCGCATCATGTCGCCCTTGACCTCGTCGACCGTGCTCAGCTGGTCGGGCGTCTCGTGGAAGGGGAACGCGTCCTCCAGCTCGCGCTGCCACGGGGTGTCGGGGCCGAAGACGAACCCCTGCGTGGCCTGCCGTGCGGCGTACAGCTTGATCAGCTCCGCCGCGATCTCGCGGACCGCCTTGCGGGCACGGTTCTTGCGCTTGGTCCAGTCCGAGCCGCCGAGCCGGTCGAGGTTCGGCTGCTCACCGCCGACGTAGCGGGTGACCTGGTCGAGCGCATCGGCCGGGACGAAGAGCCGGTCCGGCGGCCCGCCCCGCTTGCTTGCGCCGTACTCGAGCACGAGGTACTCACGAACCGCGCCGCCGACCTCGCGCTGCTTCATCTCGACGAACCGGCCCACCCCGTGCTGCTCGTGGACGACGTAGTCGCCGGCGGTGAGCTCGAGCGGGTCGATCTGCTTCTTGCGCCGCGCGGGCATCCGCCGCATGTCGCGCGTGGAGGACTTCTGGCCCGAGAGGTCGTCCCCGGTCAGGACGGCGAGCCGCGTCGCCGGGTCGACGAAGCCGTGGTCGAGCGCGGCGCACGACACGGTGACCACGCCGGGCCGGGGGTCGAGGACGTCGGCCTCGACCAGCGCAGCCGGGACGTCGTGGTCGGCGAGCACCTCGACCATGCGCTGGGCAGGACCGTGGCCGGGGTGGAGGACGACGACGCGGTGGTCGTCGGCGAGCCAGCCGCGGATGTCGGCGATCGCCCGCTCGAGGTCGCCGCGGTAGCTCTCGGCCACCCGCGCCGGCAGCAGCCGGGTCTCGACGCCGCCGTCGTCGACCGGCACCTCGGCCGTGCCTCGATGCCGAACGGGCTGACGCTCCACCACGCCTGTCCGGCCGCCAGCACGTGCTGGCGCACGTCGCCGAGCTCGCGGTAGGAGGCCGCGCCCAGGTCGATCGGCGACCGGCCGCCCGACGCGGCGGCGGCCCAGCTCGCGCCGAGGAACTCGTCGCTGGTCGCCACCAGGTCGTGCGCGCGGGACCGGACCCGCTCCGGGTCGAGGACGACCACATGGGTGTCGGTCGGGAGGAGGTCGACCAGCAGCTCCATCTCGTCGACGAGCACGGGCGCGAGCGACTCCATCCCCTCGACCGCGATGCCGGCGGCGATCTTGTCGGTGAGCTCCAGCAGCTGCGGGTGTGCTTCCCCCAGGGCGGCGGCCCGGCGGCGTACCTCCTCGGTGAGGAGCAGCTCGCGGCACGGCGGCGCCCAGAGCCGCGGCACCGCCTCGAGGGTGCGCTGGTCGGCGACCGAGAAGCTGCGGATCTCCTCGACCTCGTCGCCCCAGAACTCCACGCGCAGCGGGTGCTCCTCGGTGGGTGGGAAGACGTCGACGATGCCGCCGCGGACCGCGAACTCGCCGCGCTTCTCGACCAGGTCGACCCGGGAGTACGCCGCGTCCGCCAGCGACTGGACCACGTCGTCGAGCGGCGCGCTCGCGCCGGGCGTGAGCTCGACCGGCACCAGGTCGCCGAGCCCGGGCACCTGCGGCTGGAGCAGGGACCGGACCGGTGCGACCACGACGCGCAGCGGCCCGTTGGTCACGTCGTCGCCGGGGTGACACAGCCGCCGCAGCACCGCGAGCCGACGGCCGACGGTGTCGCTGCGCGGGCTCAGCCGCTCGTGCGGCAATGTCTCCCAGCTCGGGTAGTAGCCGATCAGGGAAGGGTCGACCAGGTCGCCCAGGGCCGCCACCAGGTCCTCGGCGTCGCGCGAGGTCGGCGTCACCGCGAGCACCGTCCGGTCCTGCTCGACGAGTCCGGCGACGACGAAGGGCCGCAGCCCCGCCGGACCGGTGAGGTCGAGCGTCGGGAGGACGCCGCCTTTCGCGTCGGTCATCGCCTGGGCGAGCACCGGCTCGGCCAGGACGGCGGCGGTCAGGCCGGAGAGACTCACACCCATCCCTTTCGCACAGCACGACAGCCCCCGATCGGGCCGACAGGGGGTTGCGGCCCGAGTCTACGGTGGCGAGATGAGGGCCCGGCAGGCAGTTGCGGCGAGCATGCTCGTGCTCGTGGCCGGGTGCTCCGGCGACGAGGAGCGGCAGCCGAGACAGCCTGCCCGCGGCGTTCATGACGGACCGGCGCCACCTGCCCAGCGACCCGACCCGGGCCCCCTCGGTGCGGCGGTGGCGGACGAGCCACGGCCGCCGGCCACGCCCCGGCAGGCCGCCCGCCAGCTCCTGGCCGCCGACCGGGCGATCCGGGACCGGGACACGTCACCCGCTCTGATGGGGGCTGCCGGACACACCCAGCAGGTGGCGCTCCGCACACTGGCCGACCGCCCCCGCTGGGACGAGCGGGTCGCCCGGCTGCTTCCGGCCGGCGTGCGCAGGGCGACAGCCGACAGCGTGGCCGCGCGGCGGGCGTTCCGGTCGATGCACGGCACCGATCCGAGCGAGCTCGCCACCGAGCTCCCGGCCTGGCGCATCGTCGCGCCGCGTCCGGCGGCCGAGCTGCGCCGCTACTACCGGGAGGCGCAGCGCCGCTACGGCGTGCCCTGGGAGTACCTCGCCGCGATCAACCTGGTGGAGACCGGGTTCGGACGGATCAAGGGCACCTCCGTCGCGGGCGCCCAGGGCCCGATGCAGTTCATCCCCACCACCTGGGACATCTACGGCGCGGGCGGCGACATCCACGACCCGCGCGACGCGATCCTCGCCGCCGGTCGGTTGCTGCGTGCCAACGGCTTCGCCACGGATCGGGCCGGTGCCCTCTACCGCTACAACAACTCCACGGCGTACGTCCGCGGCGTCACGTTGTACGCCCGGGTGATGCAGCGACGGCCCGCGACCTACCTCGGCTACCACCAGTGGCCGGTCTACTACCTCACGCGGGCCGGGAGCGTCTGGCTGCCGGAGGGCTATCACGAGACGGAGCCGGTGCCGGTCCGCGAGTGGCTGGCCGATCAGGGCTGAGGCTCAGGGCGTGGCAGTGAGGCGCAGGGCCTGGTCGGCGTTGTACAGCGAGCCCGGGACGGGCGGCAGCCCGAGCAGGTCGAGCGCGAGGTTGGCGACGTCACCGTTGCGCAGCGGCTGACCCAGCCCGTCGTCGTCGGGACGGCCCGTGCCGGGGTCGACACGCGAGGCGTTGAGGTCGTAGAGATCAGCTCCGGCGTCGACGCCCTCCCCCCACGCGAACAGCGGGATCGTGTAGTTGACCGCCGCGGTGGCGTCACCGTGTTGAGTGCCGGCGCCGCCGTGGTCGGTCGTGACGAGCAGCACCGTCCGGTCGCCCGGGTCCGAGTTTTCGGCGAGCGCGTCCATGATGTCGTCGATCCAGCCGTCCGCCTGCTGGACGGCGGCGAGGTACTCCGCCGAGAGGTAGCCGCTCGCGTGCCCGGCCTGGTCGGGCTCGCGGATGTGCACGAAGGTCAGGTCGCGCAGCGTGTCGGCGTTGACGGCGGACACGACCGCTGCCGAGCCGGTCGACCCCGGAACCACCCGCTGGTACACGTCGATCTTGTCGCGGCCCGTGTCGGCGCCGACCAGGTCGGGGCCGCCGAACGTCCCGTTCCAGCTGCGGTCGAGGAAGTCGAACTTGGGCTTCCCGGCGTACATCGCCGTGGAGCCGTCCCGGTCGTGGACGACGTCGAACACCGACGTCACATACTGACTCGCGCTCGTGTGGATGGTGGATGCATTGTCCTCGTTGAAGCTCACGCCATGACCACCCGGCAGGTCAACCCGTCGTCCGGTCACCATCGAGGAGTGATTGGGGAGGGTCTCGGTCCGCTCAAACGTGGTGCGGGCGTTCAGCGTCGATGCTCCCTCGGTCATCAGCCGGTGAAGACCGGGCGCTCCTGCCTCACCCAGCGTGCCGATCGCCTGCGGATTCAGACCGTCGACGGAGACGATCACGACGTGCTCCACTCCGTCTCCCGGCGGCGGTGGGCTCGCATCGCATCCGTTGGCACCCCACGCCGCGGCGGCGTCGAACATCGCCAGCCCGTCGGCGCTCATGGCCAGCGGTGCCAGGCCGAACAAGGGGAAGGTGAAGCGGCACCCCGGGCTCGTCGATCCGTTGGCGAGGACCGCACCCGCAGGCACCGTGAACACCGTGCCCGAACCCGTTGCGGTCGCCACGACGGTGGCGGCGGGGACCGGCGCCCCCCAGGAGACCCGGTACGAACCGGTGTACGCCGCGAACGATCCGGCTCGGCCGGCCGCCAGGGGGTGACCGGGAGCGGCGATCGCCCAGACCCGACCGGCCTTGTCCCCGAAGTCGGAGCCCGCCGTCGGGCCGGTCATCTGGAACTTGGGGAACGACAGGGGCTTGGCGACCCAGACCGGAACGGACAGTCCGGCCAGGCGGCTGCCGAGAGTGCTCGGGCTCACTGTGTAGCCGACGATCACGAACTCCGCGCTGGCGACGTCGGCCGGGGTGACGGTGGTGTCGTCCTTGACCGAGACGACGTAGCCGGTGGCGTCCAGGCGATCGACGACCAAGTGCTCGGCCGTCGTGAGGGAGGCCGCGTTGCCTGCGACGTAGGCGACGTACGGTTCCGGATCAGGCGGTGGCGGATCGCTCTGGCAGTCGCCCACGCCCCAGGCAACGGATGCCTCGAACATCGCCCACGCGTCCGCCGTGAACGACGTGGGGGCATCGGCCATCAACGGAAAGACCAGACGGCATCCAGCCGCCGTCTGGCCGTTCGCGATCGGGTCGCCGCCCACCACCGAGAAGACGGCGGAATTGGTTCCCAGCCGCGCAGCGACGCGCGCCGACGCGACGGGTCGGCCCCACGCGATGCGCTCGTCGCCCGCCTGGAAGGACACGGTGCCGTTACGACCCGCGGCCATGGGATGTGCCGGGTCGACCACCGCGAGGGCACTCGCCATGCGACTGCCGTAGTCGGTCCCGGCCACGGGTCCGGTCAGACCGTAGTTGTCGAGGAGGTAGGGCTTGGCGATCAGGGTCGGCGTGGGGACGCCGACCAGTCGCGACTCGAGAACGGTGTCGACGACGGAACTGCTGACGATCACCAGGTCCACGGCGGCGGCCTGAGCCGCGGTCACCGTGTTGTCGTCCGCACGGGACACGGTGTGGCCCGCCGCCACGAGACGCGCTTGAACGGCAGCGTCGCCAGCGGTCAGGCTGTTGGGGCTCTTGACGACCAACATGACCGTGCCGGGGTCGGCGCTTGCAGCGTGCGGGCCACCGACCAGAGCGGCGGCCGTCAGCAGGCACACGGACGTGACGGCAGTGCCGATCCGACGGGTCCACGCCATCACCCCACCGTAGCCGTGGCCATGCGGTCCGACATCTCTCAATGTGGGTAAGTCCGGCGTTGCTCAGGTGGGAGGTAGGTCACCCCGTGCCGTGCCGCCGGACGAACTCCAGGATCTGCTCGGCCAGCTCCGGACGGCATACCAGCAGGTCGGGCAGCGAGGCGTCCGACTCGTTGTAACGCAGCGGCGCACCCGCGACACGTGAGCAGTGGAGGCCGGCGGCCCGGGCCACGGCGACGGGGGCCGCGTTGTCCCACTGGTACTGGCCACCTGCGTGGACGTAGGCATCGGCGACGTCACGGACGACGCTGATGACCTTCACGCCGGCCGACCCCATCGGCACCAGCTCGGCGTCGATCTCGTCGGCGAGCGCCTGCACGAACGCCGGCGGGCGGGTGCGCGAGACCGAGATCCGAGGCCGGCCGCCACTGCGCGGTGGGACCTCAGCCGGGGCGCCGGTGTGGAAGGTCTCCCCGAGTGCGGGCTGCGCGACGGCCCCCGCCACCAGCCCGTCACCGGGCGCGCCGCGCTGCCAGAGTGCGACGTGGACGGCCCAGTCGTCGCGCGGCGGCTCCGAGAACTCACGGGTGCCGTCGAGGGGGTCGATGATCCACACCCGCTCGGCGTGCAAGCGGGACTTGTCGTCGCCCGCCTCCTCGCTGAGGACGGCGTCATCGGGGCGATGCTCGGCCAGCAGCCGGGCCAGCACGTCCTGGGCGGCCGCGTCGCCGGCGTCCTTGAGCGCCCTGCCCTCCCAGCCCTGCTCCCGCACCTCGAGCAGCCGGGCGCCCGCGGCCTCGGCGGCGAAGACGGCGAACTGGTGGTCGTCCATGTCGGTGCTGGTCACGCGCGCCACCCTAGAGGACCGAACGAGACGCCCTCAGGCGTTCGTCCGCTTGAAGAGGCCAAGCCGTGGACGCAGGGTCACGTCGGTTCGTACACCGAGCAACCGCCAGGCCTGCCACCACATCACGCCGTACGTGATGGCCGAGACCAGCGCAGCGCTCGCTGCCAGTCCCACGGGCCCCAGAGGATCGCGGCGCCGAAGCCGAGCGCGACGCGGGCAAGGACCGAGACGGTCTGAACTGCGGCGACCACGCCCTCGCGGTGAGACATCGTCAGGGCCGTGCCCGCGAGGCCGACCACCACGTTGGCCATGCCGCCCAGCGTGAGGACCACGAGCGGAGCGGCAGCCGCGCGGAACGGTTCGCCGAGCACGACGGTCAGCACGAGCTCGGGAGCCACCAGCATGGGGATCCACACGAATGATGGTGACAACCCCGGCGGCAGTCGCCCCGGTGCGCAGTACCGCCTGCAGGTCGGAGGTCCGGCCCTGGTCGAGCATCCGAGCAGCGACTGGCGCAAAGACGACCTGGATCGCTGTCATCGGGATCATGAGCAGCAGCGACATCCGCTGGGCCGCGGCGTAGTGCGATGCGTCCACCGCATCGAACACCAGACCCGCCACCCACAGCTCGACCGTCAGCGCGGCGTACACCGCGAACTGGTTGACGGCGAACCGCCAGTTGCGGGAGACCGAGCTGCGGGTGGCCCGCCACAGCGGAGTCCGTCCCGGCACGTGCGCCCAGCGTCGCCGCACCATCAGTCCGGCCGCCACGACCGGGCCGGCGAACCCGATCGCCATCGCCGCCAGCGCGCCGGTGAGTCCGGTGTCGGGGAGCAAGCGCCACACGAGCAGGAGCGTCGACTGCCTGGCCCAGGCTGACCAGCCCGCCCCCCGAGCGCCCCTCGAGCAGGCTGGCGAACCGGATCGCGCCGAGCCCACGCAGCAGGTTCGCCCAGAGCTTCTGCACGCCGCCGAGCCACACCAGCGCGGCGAACCCGGCACCCGCGACGATCCGGGTGGCGATGGTGTCGCCAGTGATCAGGCTGACCACGAGCCCGGACACGGCCGCCGCCAGTGGGAGGGTCAGCACCAGCGCCACGCGGACGTCGGCACGGAGCTGGGCCAGCCGCTCGGGGTCGTCGGTGTCGCCCATGATCGCCGCTTCGCGCAGCCCACCGCGGTGCGCGCCCAGCAGCCCCAGCTGTCCGATGACCAGCGATGTGGTCACCGCGATCACGAAGTAGCCGTACTCCGCCGTACCCAACCACCGGCTGGATATCGCGTTGATGACCAGGTAGCCGACCAGGGCCAAGCCGTAGGCCGCGGCGAACCAGACAAGTGCCCGGGCCACGGACACGGCGTCGGGACGTCTCATGCGGTGCGGCCCGCGGCCGGCACGGAGTCGGGGACGGGCGCTGGCGTCTCACGCAGGTAGGCGCGATAGGACAGGAACCCTGCGACCACCCCGAGGGCGACCCACTGCACGGGTGGGATGAGGCCGCCGCCCGCGGTGAAGAAGCGGATCACGGGTAGGGCGAGCATCGCTACGACCGGGAGCATCCAGGGCGGTTCGTGGGGCAGCGTGAAGGCGAGCGCGATGAACAGACCGCAGACCAGCACAGCCACTGCGAGAGCCGCGAGCGAGGCGGCGATCCCGGCCCGGAGCCAGGTGTCGATGACGAAGTTGTGGGAGCTCGCCAATCTGGTCGAGACCCCTCCCGTGGCGAAGCTGCGACCGAGGCTGTCGTACGCCGCCTGCAACAGGGTCGTCCCGGGCTTCGTAGGAGGTGGTGTCCTGGGTGAAGCGGATCCACAGCACCTGGAGCACGCCGGTCGCGGCGAGCAGCCCGGCTGTGCCGGCCAGCAGCAGCCCGACACCGGCGCCGCGCGGGGTCACGCGACCTGCCAGCACCTGGCGCAGCAGCCCGAGCAGCGGCCAGACGGCGAGCGGCGATGATCACCGAGCGGCTCATCGACAGCAGCAGCAGGAGGACCGCGAGCGCCTGGCCGATCTGGTAGACCGCCGTCGCGCCACTGGTCCGGAAAGGCTGCAGCAGCCGGCATGCTGACGACACCAGGAGCGCCAGCAGCAGTGCCCCGAAGACCTCGTGCCGGATGCTGCCCACCACCGACTCCTCGGCGAGCCCGAACCCGCCGAATGACGACCTGAACAGCTCCTTCTGGAGAATCTCCGGGTCGGCCGACGTGATGGTACGGACGAACACGTCGGCGGCGTTGACGCCGTTGACCGTCATCGACCACGTCATGGCCGTGACCAACGAGACCATGCAGACCCAGGTCGACCAGCGCAGCGCGGCCACGCCGCGGCCGCCAGGTTCACGCAGCACCGCGAGCGTCGCGACGCCCACCGCCACGAATGCTCCCAGAAGCAGCATCTGCTCGACCGGCTGGCGCACCCCGAGACCGTGGTAGCGGTTCGCGAACACCCAGATGACCGTCAGCGCGAAGTTCGCGAGGATGAAAGGCTCCGCCAACCGGATCACCCGCACCGCCAGGTGGCTGCCGTGCGTAGCGAGGACGACGGCGCCGAACAGGAAGATGGCGGCCATGTGGAGCCGTACCCCGGCACCGACCACGAACCACTGCAGCGGGAGCAGGGCCACGAGCAGGAGGAACAGCCACCGCATCGCAACACCTCTCCTGCCGAACGGTTGGCCCTTTCGGCCGCGCCGCACCTGACGGGTCACCTACCATGGGGCCGACCCGGCACATTCTGACACGCACGTGGGCCTGCCGGACGGCAACGAGAACACAAGAGGGGATCGCCTCGACGATGAGCCAGCTGGCTGACACCGATGTCACGCGCCTGAGTGACCACGTCGCGATCCTGCGACGCCAGTGGCGGATCCCCGTGGTCCTGATGGTCCTCGGGGCGGCCTTGGGATACGGCCTCAGCCTGCGCACCGAGACGGTGTACGCCGCCGAGACCCGGCTCCTCATCGAGCCGACCACGAGCGAGTCCACCGACGGTCGGATGGACCCGACCGAGGTGTCGACCCTGGCGCAGCTCGTCGACTCCGCGGCGATCGCCGACCGCGTGATCGAGGAGCTCGACCTCGATATCGAGACGGCGGAGCTGCTCGAGTCGGTCGACGTCACCGCCGTCGAGCCGACCCGGGTCGTCGTGATCAGTGCCTTGCGGCCGAACGCCGAGGAGGCCGCTGCAGTCGCCGACAGCTTCGCCACCCAGTACATCGATTACCAGGTCGACGCGGCGGCCAATGTCTTCGCGGCGACCAGCGCGAAGCTGATCGAGGAACGGGCCCTGATCGAGGAGGAGCTCGCCGAGGTCCTGGCCCAGCTCCCCGGGGCCAGCGACACGGAGCGGCTCGAGCTCCAGGCCCGCGCACAGAGCCTGCGAGTCCGGTCCGCGGAGCTGACGACGGAGATCTCGCTGACCGGGGAGAGCGACGTCGACGGCCCAGCCGGGGGTGTGGTCCTCGAGAACGCCGAGGTGCCCGCGCAACCTGCGGAGCCCCAGCCGGTGCGCGCGGCGATGCTCGGCGGCGTGATCGGGCTGCTCCTGGGCGTCGTGCTGGGTTACGGCCGCGACCGCCTCGACGACCGGATCCGCGACGAGAGCCGACTCAAGTCGCTCATCGGCGACGTCCCCGTGCTCGGGCGGATCCCGTTCGATGTACGCAAGCAACCCGCCCGGCCGGCGGCGTTGGTCGAGCCGAGGTCCCCCGTCAGCGAGGCCTTCCGCGCCCTCAACACCAATCTCCGGTTCCTTGCGGCGGCGCGGTCGCAGGGCCGGACCAGCGAGGTGGGCGAGATCCTCGTCGTCACCTCGGCGCTGACGGGGGAGGGCAAGACGACCGTCGCCGGCAATCTCGCGGTGACCGCAGCCCGGACCGGGCTGCGCGTGCTGCTGGTCGACGCCGACCTTCGCAAGCCTTCCATCAGCAAGCTGTTCGGCGTCGAGACCCCCCGCGGTCTCGCCCACCTGCTGGCCGGCGAGAAGGTCAAGGCACGCGTCGACACGGCCGAGCCCAACCTCCGGATCATCGGCGCGGGGACCGTCCCGCCCAACCCGGCCGAGCTGCTCGCCTCGTCGAGGGCCGCGCCGATGTGGCAGCAGCTGCGGCAGCAGGCCGATCTGGTAGTGGTCGACACGCCTCCCGTCCTGAGCGTGGCGGATGCGCTCGAGATCACCCACTATGCCGACTGGGTGCTGCTGACCGTCCGCAACCGCCAGAGCCGTGAGCATCAGCTGCTCGGCGCGTTGGAGCGGCTGCACCGGGTCGGCTCCCCGATCACCGGTGTCGTGTGGTCAGGTCTGACCGGGGACGAGCAGTCCTACTACGGGTACGGCGAGCAGCATCACGAGGACGAGGATCGGAACTAGGCGCCCCCGGCTCGAACCGGGCCGAAGAGCGCCGCACCCAGCAGGTCGGCCGCCTCCTCCAGCTCCGCCAGCAGGCGCCGGCACGCCGCCCGCCGCATCCGAGCGGGGTCGGGGGTGTCGTCGTCCCCGGGTTCGACGTACGCCCGCATCCGGTGGAGGCGCGTGACGATGAAGGAGCTGCCGGACCAGTCGGGCTCCCAGCGTGGGCTACAGATCAGCCGGGTCGCCTCCCGGACCGTGTACACACGGTCGACCATCTCCGGCAGCTCGCTGACGAGCCGCGACCGCTGCCTCGTCTCGAACACCAGGGTCACCTCGGCCTTCCTCATCTCCGCCGGGTCGTAGATCCGCGACGAGTGGTCCAGCACCGGGTGGCCACGGCTCTCCCACGCGTGCGACATCGCGCTCAACAGCATCCTGTTCGGCCTGGCCTCCAGGCCACTGCTGCTGACCTGAGCCTCGACCCCACGCATGGCCGCCTGTTCTCGGAGCAGCTCCGCAAACACCGGACTCCGTCCCTGGTTGGCCCGGCAGACGACGTGGACGCTGGTTACCATCCGTAGTCCTCACCCAGGAGTTCCGCGAGTTCTCGGTTGAAGGGCTCGTAGTAGGCGGACAGACGCTCCCGGGTGGCCGGGTCGATCTTCGGGTTGCCCTGCCGGACGTTGCGCTCCTCGAGCACCACCTCGTGATGGTCGAGGCCGAGGTGCTCCTCGATCTGCCGGAAGGTCTTGCCGGGCTCGCGCTTGAGCGCCTCCAGCGGCAGCACCAGCAGCGCGTCACGCCCGAGACGATCGAAGTACCGGCGCAGCTGCTCGGCGTACCGGCCTCGGGCGCGGTAGGTGTGATGGTCGTGCGAGAAGCTGTAGCGCCCGGGCTTCGCCAACCACTCGTCGGTGACTCCGGCCAGCCGCGACTCCTCGGCCTCGAGCGCCGCTTCGAACGTCGGCAGCGTCTCGGTTCCGGCCACGACCCGGTCGTAGTAGTTGGAGTGGGCGCGCGACACCGGTTCGCGCAACACCGCGATCAGACGGACGCCCGGCGCCGTCTCGGCGATCCGCTGGGCCGCCGACGGGTGGAACATGTAGTACGGGCGACGCCTCGCCGACGCGGACCGGGCCGACCGTGCGGGCGTGCCGCGCCCGTGCTCCCTCGGTCGGGAAGTGCGAGCGGTACCAGGACTCGCCGCGCTGGTAGTTGATGTCGAAGTAGTGCGGGCTCTTGTGGCGCTGGAACCGCGGGAACATCGGCACCACCTGCGGGTGCTGGACCAGCCAGTTGGCGACACGACGTGGTGCCGCCCTTCTTGGTGCCGATGATCAGGAAGTCGGGCAGCGGTCGCCGTGACGCGGTCGCCGTCCCGAGCAGCCGGGCCGCGCCCTTGCCGGCGTTCGCCACCGGGCCCGGCAGCCGCTGGCGCATCGAAATTGCTGAGTCGCGACCGCCTCATTCCGCCGATCGGCTGATCCATGTGCCTCTTCCCGTTACGCTCCGCCAGTCGGTCGGCGTGCGTGCTGCGCGCTTTCGGCGGACACGCCGAGCCTGACCCAGCGGCTCGAGTCTAGACTGTCCGTGCGAGGCATCATCTCGCACGGTTGCGCACTCAGGGGGAGAAGTGACCGGACCGGCGTCGATTGGCCCGGACGTGGTGGTCGCCGGCGCGGCCAGGTCCGGTACGTCGTTCCTGTCTGCTCTCTTGGCGACACACCCCGGCATCGACCCCGGCGCGGTCAAGGAGTCCAACTACTTCAGCCGCGAGTACGACCGCGGCCCCGCGTGGTACGACGGCCTCTACGACGCCCGCAGCGAGGGCCTGCTACGGCTCGACGGGAGCATGTCGTACACCTTCGCGCACTTCCCCGAGGCGATCCCTCGACTGGCTGCTGACGCCCGCCCGGTGGTCGTGTACGCCGTACGGCACCCGGTCACCCGCCTGGTCTCCCACTACCAGCTGCACCGCGACTACTTCACCAACGAGCCCGCCGCGACGCTCGGCGAGGCGCTCACGTTCTCGGACGTCTACAGCGGCGCCAGCGACTACGGCCGCTGGTGGCAGGCCCTGACCGAGCACCTGCCGGCCGAGCGGCTGCTGCTCGTGCCGTTCCCCGTCCTCAAGGCGGAAACGCGACTGGTCGCCGGCCTGGTGTGCGCCGCCGCCGGACTCGACCCCGACCTGCTCGGGGAGCCTGACGACGCAGCAGCCCACCGCAACGCCGTGGTGGCCTACCGACACCCGCTGGTCCGGGTCGCCCGCCGCTCAGTGCGCCGGAGCGGCCCTATCCGTGGCTGCGTCGGACCGCGGGGAGCGAGCGGATCCGCAAGGTGCGTTCGCTGCTGACCCGCCCGGTTCCGGCCGAGCGGCTCGACGACGCGCTGGCCAGCTGCGACATCGAGCAGCTCGAGCGGCTCCAGCGGTTGTACGACGACACCCGAAATGCAGTGCACCGTGCCTTGGCCGAGCAGGACCGGCGCCGCGGACTGCAGTGGGCGGTCGCGTGGGACGAGGAGTGCCCCGAGGTCCGGCTGCCGGGGTCCCTGCATGAGCGGCCGCTCGACCCGGGACCAGCTCATCGACCGGCTCCGCAGTGTGTGGCCCGCCCCGATCCCGATCGGCGTGAGCCGGGTGCCCCGCCGGCACACGAGCAGGTCTGAGGAGTACCTCGTGCTGCCCACGAGGGGGCGCCCGGTGTTCCTGGTCCCCGCCGACAGCGCCGGTGCCGCCGGCGCTCTCGTCCGATCCGACGACGGCCAGCGGGCACCGGTGCTCGCCCGCGCGCTCGCGGCCTCCCACCGGCTCGGTCTGCTGAAGCACACGCCCGGCGTGACGCGCGTCGCGGTGCCGTGCGCCGAGGGACTGGTGCCGATCGTGCACCGACTGGTCCCGGAGGCGACGCCGTCGTCGTCCGACTGGGCCGCCGCCGGCACGGCCGGGCGGTCGTGCTCCAGACGCTCGACGCCGAGGGCCGCTCGCTCGCGTTCGCCAAGTGTGCCCGTGGTCCGGGCGTCCGGCGGCTCGCGGGCCGAGCGCGACCGGCTGCACGAGCTGGCCGACCGACCGGTGCCCGGCATCACGCCGCCGCCGGTGCTCGGCTGGGTCATCGATGACGACGCTGCCGTCCTGTGCATCGGCGCTCTACGCCGGGCACGGCGCCCGCCTCCGAGGGGGTTCCGCTGAACGCCATGCACGCGTTGGCGACTCGGAGCGGAGCGGGCCCCGCGACACCCCTCGCCGAGACACCGATGGTGCGCCGCCTCACGGTCGAGGCGGCCGGACTCGCGGCCACCACGCCCGGTGCGCACTGGATCGTCGACCACCTCCGCCGACTGGTGGCCACGCACGGTACCCAGCCTGTGTCCACCGCCTCCTGGCACGGCGACTGGGTGCCGTGGAACATGGTCCGCGACGGCGATCAGGTCCTCCTCTGGGACTGGGAGCACTACGAGGACGACGTGCTGGCCGGCTTCGACCATGTCCACTACCTCGCGCAGACCCGGCGGCTGCGCGACGGCACCGACTCCTCCGCCGAGGACGCCTGGCTGGCGGAAGCCCGCGAGGCGCTGGCTGCCGACTGGGGTCTCACCCCGGAGCAGACCTACGTGACCGTCACCGCCTACCTCATCGCTGTCAACCTCCGGTTCGCCGGCGAACGGGTGGACGACCCGGCCGGCCCGGCTGACCGCCAGGGCTGGGCCCGTCCGCTGGTCGAGCGGCTCGCCGGGGCGGGGTCGTGAGCCGGCGCTCCGCTGACCGTCCTCCACGTCAGCGAGGTGACGTGGGGCGGCGTGGTGACACTGGTCGACCACTTCACCGCCGAGCAGGTGCGGGCCGGTCATCGGGCGCACCTGCTCGCACCGGTAACCTACGCCCATGACGTGCCTGGCGTGGTTCGTCACCCGTGGCGGGTCCGTCGCGGCCGGCCGGGCGGCTATCCGGTCGCGATCCGTGAGCTGCGGCGCGCGGTCCGCGAGGTCCGCCCCGACGTCATCCACCTGCACTCCTTCGTCGCCGGCCAGCTCGGTCGCGCACCGCTCGCGCTCCGCGGGCTGGATGTCCCGGTCGTCTACCAGCCGCACGCCTGGTCCGACCGGCTGTTCGCCAGCGCGGCAGCGGCCAGGGGGGTCCGGCTGGCGAGCGCGCCGCGGCTCGACGTACCGACCGGCTGGTGACGAACTGCCAGGCCGAGCTCGACCGCGGTCACGAGATCGGCGTGCGTGTCCCCGGCGGCGTGCTCAGCGTGGCCGTGGACCTCGACCACCTCCGGCCGCCGACCGACGACGAGCGGCGCGATGCCCGGACCAGGTTGGGGCTCGGCGACGAGTTCGCGGTGCTGGTGCTCGGCCGGATCGCGTTCCAGAAAGGGCAGGACGTGCTGGTCCCGGCGTGGGAAGCGCTGCGGCCCGACGGCATGGTCCTCTACCTCGTGGGGCCGGGCGATGTGGCCGACCTCGCGGCGGCCGCACCCTCGACGTGGGGTCGGTCGATCCGCTTCATGGGCGGCACCGACGACGTCCGGCCGTGGCTGTGGGCCGTCGACGCGCTGCTGCTGAGCTCGCGCTACGAGACGGTCGCCCTCGTCATCGCCGAGGCGATGGCGTGCCGACTACCCGTCGTCGCCACCGATGTCGACGGCCCGTCGGAGGTGCTGCTCGAGGGGGACGAGCCCCCAGCCGGTACCGTGATCCCGCTCGGACGGCCGGAGCTGCTCGTCGAGGCCGTCGACCGGTTGCGCCGAGAGCCGCAGCTGGCTCGCGCCCATGGGGCGGCAGGCGAGGCGCGCGCCCAGACCCGGTTCGCCCCTGGGCTGGTCGCCGGACGACTCGAAGCCGCCTACCGGGCGGCGATTGCGGATCGAAGGGGAAACGCGGGATGACCATGCCCACCTTCTTGGTGGTCGGAGCCGCACGCTGCGGTACGACTGGACTCGTGGAGGGTCTGCGATCACACCCGCGCGTGTTCGTCACCGACCCCAAGGAGCCCCACTACTTCGCCCTGCACCGGACGGGCGCCGAGTTCACGGCTCCGGGTGATGCCCACACGATCAACCGGGTGGCGGTCACCGATCGCGACGCCTATCTCGCCCTCTACCCCACCGAGCACGACTACGCCGCCCTCGGCGACGCGTCGGTATCGACCATGTACTACCCCGCGGAGTCGATCCCAGAGATCAAGGCCATCAACCCGGACATGAAGCTCGTCGTCATGCTTCGCGAACCGGTGGCCCGCGCGTGGTCGAGCCACCAGTACATGCGGGCTCGCGGCTTCGAGACCGAGGCTGACTTCCTCGACGCTGTGGCCCTCGAGGAAGAGCGCAAGGCGGCCGGCTGGCATCACATCTGGCACTACACCTCCCAGAGCCGCTACGCCGACCAGGTCGCGGCCCTGCTCGACGCGTTCCCGCGCGAACAGGTCGGCGTGTTCTTCTTCGACGACCTCGAGAGCGACTACCAAGGCACGCTCTGCCGGGTGCTCGAGTTCCTGGGCGTCCCCGACCCTGCTGGCGCCGGGCGGGACATCCCACGCGTCAACATCTCCGGCCGGCCGCGGTTCGCTGCGGCGCACACCGTCCTCGGCTGGGCGGTCGGCAACGAGCGGGTTCGCACGTTCGTCAAGGAGCACACGTCGTACCGCTTCCGGGAGCGCATCCGGCGCACCCTCCTCAGCCAGGACGGATTGCCTTCGGCTGCGCGTGACCAGCTGGAACCGCTGTTCGCCGACGACCTGGCACGGCTGCGTGCGATGCTCGGCCACGACGGACCGGAGTGGCTGACCGCAAGGGGTACGACGTGAGGGTCCTGCAACTGCACAACCACCACGCGTCACTCGGCGGCGCGATGGAGGTGCTGGCACACGAAGGCACGATTCTTGCGGCAGCCGGGCACGACGTGGAGCAGTACACGCTGCCGGCAGCGGAGACGCTCGGCCTCCCTGCCTGGCGGGCGGGTGGCAAGGCGGTGTGGAACGTGGAGGCCGCCCGCGACGTGAGCTCGCGGATCGCAGCGTTCCAGCCCGATGTCGTGCACGTCCACACGCCGTTTCCCCTTCTCTCACCCTCGGTGTTCCGTGCCGCCCACGCGGCGGGCGTGCCCGCGGTGACCACCCTCCACTCCTACCGCTACTCGTGCGTGGTCGGGACCTGCGTCCGCGATGGCAAGATCTGCGAGGACTGCGTCGGCTCGAAGCTCAAGCTGCCCGGGATCCGCCATGCCTGCTATCACGACAGCCGCGTGGCGACCACCGCACTGACCCTCGGCCTCGGCATCCATCGCGCCGCCGGCACGTTTCACAAGTCGGTGACCCGCTACCTGACGCTGACCGATTTCGCGCGGCGGCTGATGGTGCGCGACGGCTACCCCGCGGACCGGATCTTCGTGAAGCCGAACTCCGTTCCCGACCCCGGGGTCGAGGGCCGCCGGGAGGGCGGGCCCCGCGAGCTGTTCTTCGGAGGCCGGCTCATCCCGATCAAGGGCGTCCTGACCCTGCTGGAGGCCTGGAAAAGCGTCCCTGAAGGCATGCGGCTCGTGATCGCCGGAGACGGCGATCTGCGCCCGGTCGTTGAGGAGGCCGCCTCCCAGGACAGCTCCATCGAGTTCCTCGGCTGGGTCGACGAGGACACCGTCACCAGCCGGATGCGGGACGCCGAGGCCGTGCTCGTGCCGTCCGAGTGGTACGAGGGCCAGCCGCTGGTGATGCTCCGCAGCCTCGCGGTCGGGACGCCGCTGCTCACCTCGGACCTCGAGAACATCTGCGCGGACGTCATGGCAGCCGGGTGCGGTTGGACCTTTGAGACGGGAAATGCCCGCAGTCTGGGCACCCGTCTCACGGAGCTGGTGCGCCGGCCGGAACTCGCCGCTGACCTGCGCAAACGGTGCCGCGACACTTACGTCGACACCTACTCGCCTGCTGCCGACCTGGTCCGCCTCGAACAGACGTACGCCGAGGTTTGCGCTATCGTGCCGCGCGGAGGTTGAGCTCCACACAACAGCGGGGGGCGTCCGCGAAGAGAAAGTTGATTCATGGGCCAGCGACCCCAGGCCAGTACCACCAACCCCTCATCACCGACCACCCACACCCTTCCATCCCGCCGGGCCGTGCTCCAGGCAGCCGGAGCCGCGGGCGTTGCACTCCCCTTCATGGCGAGCGGCACCCCCGCGTACGGCGTCCCGATGCGCCTCGCGGCACGCGCGTCCGACAACGTCGTCAACTCCTACGGCGTGGTCATCCACTCGCACTGGGCGCACTCGGTCTACGGCGATGACGACAGGGTCCGCCGGTGGCTCGACGACCTCGGCGTGCGCCACGTCCGGACCCGGCTCGGCGACCGTGACTCGATGATGGAGATCTTCTCGGCGCTGCATCGCAGCAACATCAAGGTCAACGGCGTCTGCGGCGAGATGGGCGACAACAGCGACACCGCGATGAGCATCATGAGCACCGTCGAGCGCCATTTCAGGCACCCGGAACGGGTCTTTTCGGCGTTCGAGAACGTCAACGAGCCGAACAACGACGGGCGTGCCTGGGTCGAGGAGACCCGGCGCCGGGCCCGCGAGCTCAAGGCAGCCCGCGACCACTTCGGGTTCAAGGTCCCGATCCTCGCCCCCTCCCTCGCCGAGGTGACCTCCGGCGGGGTCGAGGGCGGCGACACGTTGGGGCAGGCCAAGGTCCTCGGCGACCTCCATCACCTGGTGGACCGCGGGAACATGCACGTGTACTCGCGCGCTCTGCCGCCCCACCGGGCGATCAAGCAGTTCGTGCGGCCGGCTCGCATCGTCGCCGGCCGCAAGCCGATCATCTGTACCGAGGGCGGGTACTTCACCGCTCTCGACTATCAGGGCAGCTCGTTTCCGGTCTCGCCCGAGGTCGCGGCCGCGTACGGCCCGCAGTCGCTCTTCGAGCACATGAACCACGGCGTGCGCCGCTTCTTCCGTTACGAGCTTCTCGACGAGCCCAGCGGTACTTCATGGGACCGCGAAGCCTCCCTCGGCTTGCTCCGTACTGGTGATCGTTGGCGACCCAAGCCGGAGTACCGCACCTTGCGGCGGATGCTGCACATGTTCCGTGACCGCGGACCCGCGTTCGAGCCCGACCCGCTGAACGTCGCGTTCCGCAACGCCCCCGGGGGCCTGCGTCACGCCGTGTTCCAGAAGCGCGACGGGACCCACCTCCTGGCCCTGTGGCTCGGACGCGAGATCTGGGACCCGCCCGGCAGGCGGTTGAAGGTCCGCCACCTCGACGCGACCATGGGCACCGTGGGGCTGCGGCTGGACCGGCCGCGGCCGGTGACCGTCTCCCGGTTCGTCGGCGAGCCGAACGACCGCGGCCGGACCGACAGCGTCAGGATCCCGCTCAAGCCCGGCGTGACCGTGGTCGAGCTGGGTCCGGCCTGACCGGACCCAGCTCGGCAGCTCGTGTCGCGTCAGTCCTCCCTCAGGGGAGAGGCGCGAACCGGATGCCTGGCCGGTACTTGCCCCCGAACCGCGTCCCGTCGGTGGCGAACCAGACACCCGTGGCGGTCGGCAGGATCTGGTGCCCGCCAGCCTCCTGCGGCATGACCGGGTTCCACGGGAGAGCCATGCCCGTCACCGGATCGACCGCCCCGCCGCCGAGACGGTCGACGGCAGTGCCTACCTTTTGGTCGACACCGAACGGGTTGTCCAGCCAGCGGCTGTGACCCTGGACGTAGACCGCGGCACCGGTCACGCCGACCGACTTCAGCGAGTCACCACCGGAGTAGTTGATCCACGTGGGCTGGCTCGGGTTCAGGTTGTCGGTCTCGAACCGGGACACCGAGTCGCACAGCTGGAACCCGCGCTGGCCGTTCTGGTACATGAACCCGAACGCCGCGAACGCGAAGTAGGAGCTGTCCGGCGCGAAGTCGACGTCGAGGATGTAGGCCTGCGCGTTCACGCGACCCGACGAGCAGCTGAGGCCGTTCGGCTCGTAATTCCACGACGAGAGCGTCGAGGAGGTCGGGCCGAGGTCGAGCATGAACGCCCGCGGCAACGGCACTCCGTCGACGGTCAAGAAGTTGCCCACCGCCACGAGGTGCTCGCCGTCGGGGCTGACGTCGAAGTGGAAGACCTGCCCCGCGTTGCTGTTGGGCAGTTTCCCTGCGACGGCGTGCCTGAGGTATGTGGTCGGCTTGCCCGTGGTCGGGTTCAGGGACACGATCCGCTTCGAGAACGTCCCCGAGACGATCAGCTGCCCGTGGACCATCGCGATGTCAGAGACCCGCCCACCGACGAATGTCGGCTGGAAGGTCGGGTCCAGCTCACCGGTGGCCAGGCTGATCTTGGCCAGTGCGGGCCGGAGGACACCGTTGACGTGCTGGAAGGCGCCGCCGACGTAGGCCGACGTGCCGTCGGACCAGGTGCCCCACACCTCGCCGTCGAGGGTCGGATCGAAGTCGGTGTTGACCGCGCCGGTCGAAGCATTGAAGGCGAACACGTTACTGCGCGCGTACTGCACCGTCCGGTTGCCGTTCTCGACCGTCTGGAACCTGCCGCCGACGACCATCTGGCTGCCGGCCTCCGCCACGGTGTAGGCGGCCGGCTTCGGCTGACCCGCAGTGGGGGCCAGGATCGGCATGGTCATCACCGGTGAGGTGCTGACCACCTGCTCGTGTTCGTAGGGCGACGCGTCGGCTGCCAGGAGTCCCACACCGAGGGTGGAAACCAGACCGGTGACGATCGCCGCGCGGATGATCTTCTTCTTCTTGTTGGCGGTGGCCATCACATGGCCCCCCTTCCCTTGATGACGGCCGGTATCGTCCGGCCGAGGATGGCGAAGTCGCGTCGGAGCGACCAGTTGTCGGTGTAGGAGACGTCGAGGTCCATGGCGGCCTCACGGGTGAGCTCGGACCTGCCGCCCACCTGCCACGCGCCGGTGATCCCGGGCGTGACGGCGAGCCGACGCCGCTCCAGCCAGCTGTACTGGGCCACCTCCTCCGGCAAAGCAGGACGTGGTCCGACCAAGGACATCTCGCCCTTGAGCACGTTGATCAGTTGCGGAATCTCGTCGAGCGAGGTCCGGCGGAGGACGTGGCCCACCCGCGTCACGCGGGGGTCGTCGCGCTGCTTGAACAGCAGGCCGTTGCCCTCGGAGTTGTCCAGCGAAGCCTTGAGCGCCTCGGAGTCGGCCACCATCGTCCGGAACTTGTAGATCCGGAAGTGCTTCCCGCCGCGTCCCACCCGGATCTGTGTGAACAGCGCCGTGCCCGGCGAGTCGACGCGGACCATGACCGCGAGCGCGGCGAGCAACGGCAGCATCAGGAGCAGCAGCGCACCGGCTGCCGCACGGTCCAACAACGACTTGGCATGATGCACCACCCGCGACGGCCTCGGACGGGCGACGGTGAGGAGCGGCTGGTGGTCCAGCAGCTCGACACCGAGTCTGTGCGCGGCCACGTCGGGAAGCTGGTGGGCGACGGCCACCGTGACCGGCAGGTCCTGGAGCTCCCAGGTCAAGCGGCGGATCTCGTCCATCCCCACGGCCGGGCCGGGGTGGATCACGACGTGCGTCGCCTCCACCTCGCGTGCCAGCCAGGCGGCGCGACCGAGGTCGGTCAGGGGCGGGAAGCCGTCAGGCGTCTCGTCGCCCGGCCACTCGCCGGTCACGGACACGCCACCGACCAGCGACGCCGTCCGGGACGTCTTGAGCCGCGCGGCGGCGCTGCTCAGATGCGCGATGTCACCGACCGCGACGACTCGCTGGACCGTCGGCCGCCGGCCGACGGCGGTGGCCGCGAGGACGGCCGAGAACACCGCGCAGAACTCGATGATCAGCGCCTTGTCGACGTACGACCACGGCGCACCGAAGACTCGCAACGCGACGACGCTCGCGAGCATCGGCAGCCAGGCGAACCGCACGATCGCCGCGGCGTTGGTGCCACGACGGCACCCTGTGACGATACTGCGGACGACTGGTACGCCGGCCGCCACCAGCATCACCGGCAACAGCGCCAGCGGCGCCGACAGGAGCAGCGCGCCGCCCACGACCACGAGGACCGCGACGCCGAGCTCGGCGATACCGAGTGTCCGCCAGCGCTGGCGGACCCGCGGTGGACGTGCGACCTCTTCCGGAGCAGGACGGATCAAGCTGAACCGCGGATGGGAAACCAGCGTGGTCACGAGTGCCCTCCCAGCCCGGACTGCAGACCGGCGATTTCCACAGGCGCCGCCGCGAGCACGGTTTGAGAACGCATCGAACCCACCAAGGCCAGCTCGGCGACGGGGTGGCGAGACAGGTCCTGCTCGTTTCGCGGCCGGTCAAGTGGGCCCGACATCAGATCAGGGTGCTGCTGCGCGGACTCGATCCGACGCCGTCCGCTCGCGTATCCATACACGGCGACCGCGGCCAGCTGTGAGTTCACGTCGAGCTTCCGCAACAGGGACTTGACCTGGCTTCGGACGGTGGCGGGTCGGATCCCGAGCGAGCGCGCGATCTGAACCACGGGCTCGCCCCGGTAGAGCAGCCGCAACACCTGCATCTCGCGAGGCGAGAGATGCGCGAGGCGAGCTGACTTGTCGGCACGGTCCCGCCAGAGCACCTCCCACTGCGCCAGCAGCTCGTCGCGCCCGGCGAAGCTCGGCTCCTCTCGGCCCGACCACGGCGTTCGGAGCGCCAGGCAGACCTCGTCCAGGGGAGTCGACGACGACAGGACCGTCCGGGCCCCCGCCTCGAGCACCGCACCCCAGATGGGGCCACGCCGGGCGCCGGTCAGCACCACCCACTCCAGACGGATCCCCGTCAGGATCGAGTGGGCTCGCACGATGGCGGGCTCGCTGTCGAGGTCCGAGATGAGCAGGCCGCGCTCCGCGCCAGCCGGGGGGAGCACGCCCCCCGGGTCGGACCAGGACACCGTCTGGACCTCGACCCCGCGACCGCGCAGCGCGCTCCTCACGGAATCGGCCACCAACCGGTGCTCGGCAGCGACCACCACGGAGGCGCGGGCAGGCTGCGCCTCGTCGGCGCTGGATCGTCGCAGTCGGTCCCCCATGAGGCTCAACGTGATGCCTGCTCACGTGAAACTCGTTGGCTCGACCCCAGATCACCCCAAATTGGGGATTCCGCCGTGGGCGCCGTGACGTCGATGCTAGGGATGGCGGTCGAACCGGGCGTGACCGATGTCGGGCTGCGTGTGTGCTCGCCGCATTACCGCACGTCATACCCAGATGGGGTATGACGCACGCGTGGGCAAAGCAAAATGTCTAGTCGTTCCGTGGCGCGAACCGGTCGGCTTCCCCTAACCTCTCCCTACCACTTGAGCACAGGCCGGTTCGGGGGGCTGGCGGCGCAATCAACAGGGGGGCGCCGTGGCTCAGTGGCTCAACGACATTCCTGGGGGGGAACATGTCGTTTCAACGCACTCCGCACGAAACGGGGAGTTGGAGCACTCGCACCATCGTCGGTGCCGTACTGACAGCGCCGCTGATCGCCTTGGCCGTGGGACTGGCCCGGGTCGACCCGTGGCAGGCCTTGGGCCAGGCAAGCGGCTTGATGCTCGCGGCCGCCCTGATCGGGAGCGGGGTCCTGTTCTACGTCCAGTGGTTGCTGACCAAGTGGTCCAGCTGCGGCTGGTTGGTGCTCGCGACGCTCACGTTGGGCTCCTACCTCGCGCTGACGCACGTGCTGGCACTGGCCCGGTTCCCGGCCGCCCCGGCGAGCGGAGCGGGTGAGCTGGCCGAGCCGGTCGCCTTCGGGGTGCTGCTGCTGGTCCTCGCCGTGGTCGCGCCGGGAGGCATCCGGGCCGGATCGTCGGTCCATCCAGCCCTCGCCGGGATCCTGGGCGGCAGCGGCATGGCCGTCGTGGTCGACCTGCTGCGAGCCCGCGGCATCGCGGGGACACCGGACGACACCTTCGGCCTCGTGGTCGTCGTGGCCATCCTCGTCTCCGGCATCCTCGTCACCTGGTCCATCCTGACCCGCCTCGGCATGCCGACGTGGGTGCGGACCCGGCTGGCGCTCGCGGTGACCCTGGCTGGTGCTGCCCAGGCCGGGGCTATCACAGGCGGCTCGACGGTGATCGTCGCCTCGGCGGTTGCCGAGTCGGTGGCGGCGCTGATGCTGCTCGACTGCGCACTGGTCGTGGCCTACTCGAGCATCCATGACCTCCGACGTGCCCTGCAGAGCTCGCGGGGCTCACTGGAGCGCCAGGAGTCCCAGGTCCGGGCCGAGCGGGCCACGCTGCACGAGGTCCGCGCGACTCTCAGCGGGATCGCCCAGGCCTTCCCGATGACTCAGAGCAGCGATGTGCCTACCGCCCGCCGTGACCAGCTGCACGACATGATCGCCTCGGAGCTCGGGAGGCTCGAGCGGATGGTCGACGGCTCGGACGAACACCGCGAAGCCGCGATCGTCGATCTCGACCGGGTCCTCGACCCGATCGTCCTGCGACAGCGCGTGCGTGGCCAGGTCGTTCACTGGCAACCCAGCGGACACACCGCCCTGGTCGACGAGGACTCGCTCGCCGAGATCTTCAGCCTTCTCCTGGAGAACGCCCGCCGGCACGCGCCGGGTGCCACGACGGTCGTCGAGGTCGTGCCCGGGCACGAGGACCATGTCTACGTGGTCGTCAGCGACACCGGGCGCGGCGTGCCGGCCATGCTGCGCTCGCGCATCTTCGAGTGGGGCGTGAGTGCGCCGACGTCCCCCGGTCAGGGCATCGGGCTGGCGGTCGCACGCGAGCTCGCGCGGGAGAACGCCGGCGACCTGGATCTCGTGGACGGCAGCGGAGGAGCGACGTTCGTCCTCACCGTTCCGTCGACCCCGGCCGAGCCGATGCTCTCCCTGGATGAGGTGGACTGGGATGCCCTCCGCTCGGCGTGACTACCGCGTGGTCCTCGTCGACGACCACGCCCTGTTCTCCGAGTCGCTGGAGCTTGCCCTGAGCATCGAGGGGTACGACGTCCGCCGGGTGACGCTCGACAAGGTGAACTCGCTCGCGGCGCTCACGACCTTGGTGCTCAAGCTGCGACCACGGACCGTCCTCCTGGACCTCCAGCTCGGCGGGCTGGGTGTGTCGACGTCACTCATCCAGCCCCTCGCACGGGACGACATCAACGTCGTCGTCGTCACCGCGGCCACCGACCGCAGCCTCTGGGGAGACTGCGTGCACCGCGGTGCTCGCAAGGTCGTCTCGAAGTCTGCCCCGCTCAGGGACACCCTGCGGGTCGTCCGCCGGCTGCACGAGCACCAGCAGGTCATGGCCGTCGAGGAGCGTGAGAACCTGCTCGACCACTGGCAGCGCCACGTGTCCCGTCACGCTGGAGCGCGCAGCCGGTTCGAGCTCCTGTCCGAGCGGGAGCGTGCCATCCTCGGCGACCTGATGGCCGGACAGGCCGTCCGCGACATCGCGACGGCCGGGTTCGTCTCGGAGGGCACCGTCCGCACGCAGGTCAAGTCGATCCTCGCCAAGCTGGAGGTCAGCTCGCAGCTGGCCGCGGTGGGGCTGGCGCACGAGCTCGAGTGGCGACCGCCCCAGCGCGCCTGAGGGCATCACCCGTTGAAGGTCTGCTGGGTGCGCTCGAGGCCGTCGACGATCAGCGACTCGACGGCGTCGGCTGCCCGGTCGACCTGGAACGGCAGCTCCTTGCGCTCGGTCGCTGAGTAGTTCGAGAGCAGGAAGTCCGCCACCTCCTGCCGACCGGGAGGACGGCCGACGCCGGACCGCACCCGGTAGAAGTCACCGGTGCCGAGCGACGAACGCAGCGAGCGGAGTCCGTTGTGGCCGTTGTCGCCGCCCCCGAGCTTGACCCGCAGGGTGCCGAAGGGGATGTCGAGCTCGTCGTGGACCGCCACGATGCGCTCGGCCGGGACCTTGTAGAAGGTGGCCAGGGCCTTGACCGGCCCGCCGGTCTCGTTCATGTAGCACCGGGGCCGGGCGAGCACGACGCGAGCGCCGCCGTCGCCCGGCGTACCCAGCCGCCCCTCCACGACGTCGGCCCGGCCGGACTTGTGGGCCCGGAACGGCGAGCCGAGCCGCGAGGCCAGCTCGTCGGTCACGAGGTAGCCGACGTTGTGGCGGTGACCGGCATAGGCCGGGCCGGGGTTCCCCAGCCCGACCACGAGCCAGACGTCGGACGGGGTCACTCCTCGGAGTCGCCCTCCGCGGCGGCCTCGCCCTCGGCGCCCTCGCCGGCGTCGCCGGACTCGCCCTCGGCGGCAGCAGCCTCGGCGATGTCCTCGTCGCTCTCCTCGCGCTCGATGCCGGCCTCGGCCTCGGCCTCGGCGAGCTCGGCCTCCAGGGCCTCCTCGGACATCTGCTGGGTGACGTTGACGATCAGCATCTCGCTGTCCGAGAGCAGCGTGGTGCCGCTGGGCAGCGCGAGCTCGGAAGCGTGGATCTGGGTGCCGACGTCGGCACCCTCGATCGACACCTCGATGTACTCGGGGATGTGGGTGGCTTCGGCCTCGACCTGGACGGTGGAGTTCTCGGTGACGACGAGCGTCTCGGACACGGCGGTGCCGACGAGGTGGATCGGGACGTCCACGGTGACCTTCTCGCCGCGCTTGACCGCGACGAAGTCGACGTGCTCGATGACGCGGCGGATCGGGTCGACCTGGACCTGCTTGGTCAGCGCAAGCTGGCTGTCGCCCGAGATCTGGAGGTCGAGCAGGGCGTTCGCGCCGCCGTGCTTGAGCGCCATCATGGTCTCGTGGCCCGGCAGGGTGACGTGGAGCGGGTCGTCCCCGTGGCCGTAGACGACGGCGGGGATCTTGTCCTCCCGGCGGATGCGGCGCGCCGCGCCCTTGCCGAACTCGGTGCGCTGCTCGGCGGTGATCTTCTCGACCATCTGACTGTCTCCTCGTGGCGGTTCGTGTCTGTGCTGAAGTCTCGAGGCCCCGGAAACGACAAACGCCGCGCGACAGCGCGGCGTCCTGGCCGGCCCTGTCGATCACGGACTCCCTGCTGGGCAGGTGTCCCTCGCCGAGGCAACGCTCACAGGGTAGTCCCGCTCGCGCTCCCGGGGCCAATCGGCGTCGGGCGGATGACACCATGGGGGCCGTGTCTCTGACTCTCGACGAAGCTCGCACCCGCGCCTCCCTCGTGTCCGACGTCTCCTACGACCTCCACCTCGACCTCACCGACCGCGACACCTTCGGCGTCCGCGCCACGGTGCGATTCGCGTGCAGCGCGCCGGGAGCCTCGACCTTCCTGGAGCTGCTGAACGGGCAGGAGGTGCTGCTCGACGGCCTGCCGGCGACGACGTACGACGGCCGACGTCTCGCACTGCACGAGCTGTCGGCCGACAACGAGGTGACGGTGGAGGCGCGCCTTCCCTACGTGACCGACGGCGACGGTATGCACACGTTCACCGATCCCGCGGACGGCCACACCTACGTCTCGGCGTACGTCGGGATGGACCTCGCGCAGCGGATCTTCCCGTGCTTCGACCAGAACGACCTGAAGGCGCCGGTCACCCTCGCGGTGACCGCCCCCGCCCCGTGGCGGGTCCTGGCGAACGGACGCGCGACCAACGACGGCGCCGACGGCACCTGGACGTTCGCCACCACGCCCCCCATCCCGCTGCCGATGTTCACGGTCTGCGCCGGGCCGTGGCACTCCGTCACCTGGGAGCACGCCGGGCTTCCGTTCGGCTGGCACGCTCGCGCCTCGCTGGCCGCCCAGCTCGACCGCGACGCCGAGGAGCTGCGGCAGGTGACCGAGGCGTGCTTCGACCACTACGCGCTGCTGTTCGACGAGCCCTTCGCGTTCGGCTCCTACGACCAGGCCTTCGTCCCGGGGCTCAACTGGGGTGCGCTCGAGAACCCCGGCTGCGTCACCTACCGCGACGAGATCCTCCCCGTCGGCAACCCCACGGAGGGCGAGCGCCGGCGCCGCGCGATGGTCATCGCCCACGAGATGGCCCACATGTGGTTCGGCAACCTCGCGACCATGACCTGGTGGGAGGACACCTGGCTGCAGGAGTCCTTTGCCGACTACATGGGCTTCCGCGTCGCCGCCGACGGCGCCGGCTTCACCGGCACCTTCGTCGACTTCACCATCCGGCAGAAGGTGCGCGCGTACGTCGCCGACGAGCGCCGGTCCACCCACCCGGTCGCGCCCCTGGCCGAGGAGGTCGGTGACGTCGACCAGGCCACGACCAACTTCGACTCGATCTCCTACGCCAAGGGGAACTCCGCGATCAGGCAGCTCGTGACCTGGCTGGGCGACGACGACTTCCGGGGCGGTGTCAACGCCTACTTCGCGCGCCACAAGTGGGGCAACGCGACTCTCGCCGACTTCGTCGCGGCCCTCGACGGCGCCACCGACCGCGACGTCCGTGGGTGGGTCGAGGCCTGGCTGCGCAGGTCCGGCTTCGACACCATCCGCGCCACCCGCGACGGCGACTCCGTCGTGCTGACCCGCGAGGGGTCGCGTGCCCACCGCTTCGCGGTCACGTCGTACGACGACAGCCTGGTCGCGACAGGCACCGAGCTCGTCGACCTGGGCGACGAGCCGGTGCGGCTGCCCGCTGCTGCGGTGGTGGTGCCCAACAGCGGCGGCGAGACGTTTGCGCGGCTCCGGGTCGACCCTGAGAGCTGGGAGCTGCTGGCGCGCGACCTCGCGGCGATCGCCGAGGACGACGTCCGCGCCGTCGTGTGGGGCACGGCCATGGACCTCGTGCGCTGCGGGGAGATGACGCCGGCCGACTTCCTCGGCCTGGTCACCCGCCACGTGCCGCGCGAGAGGCACGGGTCGATCGCGGAGGCGGTGCTGGCCTGGTGCGCCGACACCCTCCTCGTGTTCCACCTGGAGGCGGACGCCGTGGTCGACGCCGTCGCCCAGATCGCGGCCGCCTGCGAGACCGGCCTGGCCTCCGAGCCCGACGAGAAGCTGGCCGTGAGCCTGACCCGGGCCCTGGCGCGCACCACGCCGGACGCGATGCTCCTCCAGCGCTGGCTGGTCGACCGGGTCACCCACACCGGCGTCGAGGTCGACCAGCACCTGCGCTGGCTCGCGCTGGTGCGGCTGGCCGCGCTGGGCGAGCTCGGACCCGAGGCCATCGCCGAGGAGCGCGATGCCGACGGCACGATCCAAGGAGTGCTGGGCGCTGCTCAGGCGCTCGCCGCGCTGCCGGACGCCGAGGCCAAGTCGGCCGCGTTCGCTCGGCTGCTGGGTGAGCCGCCGCTGTCGAACCGCGAGTTCGAGGCCACCGCCGCCGGACTCTGGGACCCCGAGCAGGCTGGTCTGGTCGCGCCGTACGTCGAGCGCTACCTCACCGAGGGGCTCGAGCTCGCGCGCCGCCGCGGCCCCAGCTTCGAGGAGCAGCTCGGCAATGCCTTCCCGACCGTCCCGTTCACCGACGCGCAGGTCGAGGTGCTCGCCGAGACGCTGCGCGGCGACGTACCGACCGTGCTGCGCCGCAGCTGGGAGGACGCCTACGACGACCTCGTGCGCGGTCGGGCAGGTGCCGCGGGTTCCCGCGTGCTCCGGCGCTTGATGGTCCGTCCCGGCCGGCGGCGGTCAAGAGTCGCTTCGCCGCTTCGCGCTCTTGACGCCACCACCCGGGACAGCGACGCGCCTATCCGGAGCCCGCCGGGAGTGTGGTCGACCGATCCTCGGGATCCGGATTTGTGGATCGATCCATTGGTCACGAACGACACGATTCTGGTCGGAAACGTGCCGTTTCTGCCCAATAGACGCCCCTCTCAGCTCCACACCCGGCCCCACGTCGACCACAGCCGCCGTCGTCCCGATAGGCGCCAAACTCGGCCGGAAACGGGGCAGTCAAGGGCGCGCAGCGCCGCAGGGAACCCTTGACGGCCCCGGTGGAGGCCGAACGCTGGCGCTCCGGGAGGACGGCAGACGTCGAACCGCGGCGTAGGTTCGGGCCATGGCTGACATCCACGCCGACGCGATCGTCGCCTCGTCCGCGGTGGTCACGGGTGACGTGAGCGTCGGAGCCGGCTCGCGGATCCTGCACGGGGTCGTGCTCAACGGCGACTTGGGACCTGTCCGGATCGGGCAGGACGTGGTGGTGATGGAGAACGCGCTGCTGCGTGGCCGCGCCGACCATCCGCTCGAGATCGGTGACGCGGTGCTGGTCGGACCGCACGCACACCTGAACGGGACCGCCGTGGAGGTCGAGGTGTTCGTCGCGACCGGTGTCTCGATGTTCCCCGGCTCACGGGCGGGAACTGGATCGGAGCTCCGCATCAACAGCGTGCTCCACGTCAACTCACGACTGGAGCCCGGCACCGTCCTCCCGATCGGATGGATCGCCGCCGGCGATCCGGCGGAGCTGTTCTCACCCGACCGCCACGAGGAGCTGTGGGCGCTCCAGCAGACCCTGGACTTCCCGGGGACCGTCTACGGCGTCGCGCGCGGTACGTCGATGCGCGAGATCATGCGACGGCAGAGCCAGGTCCACCGACCCGACTGAGCTGGCTCAGGCGTGGCCGTCGAACATGGACGTGACGGACCCGTCCTCGAAGACCTCGCGGATCGCGCGCGAGAGCAGCGGCGCGATCGACAGCACGGTCAGCTTGTCGAACTGCTTCTCCGGCTCGATCGGCAGCGTGTTGGTGACCACGATCTCGGTGGCGCCGGAGTTCTTGAGCCGGTCGACGGCGGGGTCGGACAGGACTCCGTGGGTGGCGGCGACCACGACGCCGCCGGCGCCCTCGTCGAGCAGCGCCTCGGTGGCCTGCACGATCGTGCCGCCGGTGGCGATGATGTCGTCGGTGATCACGCACAGCCGGTCCTTGACGTCGCCGACCACGCGGTTCGCCACCACTTCGTCGGGCCGGTCGATGTTGCGGGACTTGTGGATGAACGCCAGCGGGACGCCGCCCAACCGGGCCGACCAGCGCTCGGCGACCTTGATCCGGCCCGCGTCCGGCGAGACCACGGCGAGCCGCTGGTCGCCGTACTTCTGCTTGACGTAGTCGGACAGGATCGGCATCGCCATCAGGTGGTCGACCGGGCCGTCGAAGAACCCCTGGATCTGGTCGGCGTGCAGGTCGACGGTGATCAGCCGGTCGGCGCCGGCGGTCTTGAACAGGTCGGCCATCAGCCGCGCCGAGATCGGCTCGCGGCCGCGGTGCTTCTTGTCCTGCCGCGCATAGCCGTAGAACGGCATGACCACCGTGATCCGCTTGGCGGACGCCCGCTTGAGGGCGTCGACCATGATCAGGTGCTCCATGATCCACTCGTTGACGGGCGCGGTGTGGCTCTGGATCACGAACGCGTCGCAACCGCGCACCGACTCCTCGTAGCGGACGTAGATCTCGGTGTTGGCGAAGGAGTACGCCGCCGTGGGCACGAGGCCGGTGCCGAGCTGGTCGGCGACCTCCTCGGCCAGGGCCGGGTGGGCCCGGCCGCTGAAGACCATCAGGTTCTTCTCGGTCGTGCGCTTCATTCCGGTCACGTCAGGATTGTGACCCACCAGCGGGCGGCTGCCCAACTCCGGGGTCCGTCTGGTGTTCAACCGGCGTTTCCCGGGCCTTCCGGAGCCGGTCGGCGTGGCCGTCGAGGTTGCGCTGCGGGCCGCCGCTGACGGCCAGCGCACCCGGCGGCACGTCGCGACGCACCACCGTCCCGCCGCCGGTCATCGCGCCGTCGCCGATCTCGACCGGCGCCACGAACGTGTTGTTGGCACCGGTCCTGGCGCCGCTCCCCACGGTCGTCTGGTGCTTGGCGACGCCGTCGTAGTTGGCGAAGATCGTGCCGGCCCCGATGTTGGTTCCCTCGCCGATCTCGGCGTCGCCGACGTAGGAGAGGTGGGGCACCTTCGCCCCGGCGGCGATCTGGGCGTTCTTGGTCTCCACGAAGGTGCCGATCTTGCCGCCGGCCCCGAGCGAGGTGCCGGGACGCAGGTAGGCGAACGGCCCGACGGTCGCACCCTCGGCGACCACCGCCAGCTCGCCGTGCGTGCGTACGACGCGGGAGCCGGCGCCGACCTCGCAGTCCTTGAGCGTGGTGTCGGGCCCGATCACGGCGTCCTCGGCGACCACGGTCGCGCCGAGCAGCTGGGTGCCGGGCAGGATCGTCACGTCCGGGGCGAGCACCACGTCGGCGTCGATCCAGGTCGTCTCGGGGTCCATGACGGTGACGCCGTCCTGCATCCAGAGCGTCACGATCCGGCGGTTGAGCTGGCGGCCGAGGGCGGCCAGCTGGGCCCGGTCGTTGGCGCCCTCGGTCTCGCTGACGTCGTCGATCGGGTAGGCGCCCACGGTGAGGCCGTCGTCCTGGGCGATCTGCACCGCGTCGGTCAGGTAGTACTCGCCCTTGGCGTTGTCGTTGCCGATCCGCGGCAGTGCGCCGACGAGGAACCCGGCGTCGAAGGCGAGGATCCCGCTGTTGATCTCGCCGATCTCCCGCTGCTCGGGGGTGGCGTCGCGCTCCTCGACGATCCCGACGACGTCGCCCTCGTGGTTGCGCACGATCCGGCCGTAGCCGTGCGGGTCCGGCACGACCCCGCTCAGGATGCTGACCGCCCGCTCGGCGGCCTCGTGCTCGGCGACGAACGCCCGCAGGCTCTCGCCGCGCAGCAGCGGGGTGTCGGCGGTCGCCACCAGCACCGTCCCGCCGGTCACCCCGCACGCCTCCATGGCGACGTGGACCGCGTGACCGGTGCCGTCCTGCTTCTCCTGCACCGCCAGCACGACGTCGGGCAGCAGGGCCTGGATGTGGGGGGCGACCTGTTCGCGCTGGTGGCCCACCACGGCGACCACCCGCTGCGGACTCATCTCCTGGACCGCGGCGAGGACGTGGCCGATCATGGTCCGTCCGCCGACCTCGTGGAGCACCTTCATGGTCTTGGACTTCATGCGGGTCCCGCCGCCGGCGGCCAGCACGATCACGGTGAGCTCGTCCATGGCTGCAGTCTGTCGGCTCCCCGGGTAGGAGTCGAACCTACGTCGCTAGTCCTGATTCAAAGTCAGGCGGGCCCTGCCGGCAGACCAACCGGGGATCGAACGCAACGTCATACGAATCGCGCGCCATAGCGCTCGGTCCGTATGACGTCCCGCGGCGCCAGACTAGCCTCGGCACGTGGACCTTCCTGTCATGCCGCCCGTACGGCCGATGCTCGCCAAGTCCGTCGCAGGGTGTCCCGGAGGCGCCCGGCTTCAGCTTCGAGCCGAAGTGGGACGGGTTTCGGTGCCTGGTGTTCCGCGACGGCGACGAGGTCGAGCTCACCAGCCGCAACACGAAACCGCTGACCCGCTACTTCCCCGAGATCGTCGAGGCAGTCCGCCGACAGCTGCCCGAGCGGGTGGTGCTCGACGGCGAGCTGTTCGTGGCGACCGGGCCCAAGCTGCAGTTCGAGACGCTGCAGGAGCGGATCCACCCGGCCGCGTCGCGGGTCGAGAAGCTGGCGCAGGAGACGCCCGCCGGTTTCGTCGCCTTCGACCTGCTCGCGCTCGGCGACGAGTCCTACGTCGAGCGGCCGTTCGCCGAGCGCCGCGCGGCCCTCGAGCAGGCCCTCGGGTCCCTCGACGGGCCCTGCCACCTGACCCGCACCACCACCGACCCGGCCGAGGCGCAGTCGTGGTTCGAGCAGTTCGAGGGGGCCGGTCTCGACGGCGTGGTCGCCAAGCCGCTCGACGCGCCGTACCGCGAGAACGCCCGCACCATGCTCAAGATCAAGCACGAGCGGACCGCCGACGTCGTCCTCGCCGGCTTCCGCGAGCACAAGACGTCGACGCCGGAGCGCCCGCTGCTCGGCAGCATGCTGCTCGGCCTCTACGACGGGGACCCCTCAGGAAAGGGCAGAGTGCTCCAGCACATCGGCGTCAGTGCCAGCTTCACCGAGAAGCGCCGCGCCGAGCTCTACGACGAGCTGCAGCCGCTGGTGTGCCCGATCGAGGAGCACCCCTGGGGCGAGTGGAGCGAGTTCCTGATCGCCAACCCGGGTCGCGTCCCGGGGACGGGGAGCCGGTGGAGCCAGGGCAAGGACCTGTCGTTCACCCCGCTGCGACCCGAGCGCGTCCTGGAGGTGAAGTACGACCACATGGAGGGCCGTCGGTTCCGCCACACGGCCCACTTCAAGCGGTGGCGCAGCGACCGTGATCCGGAGTCGTGCGGCTATGAGCAGCTGGAGGAGCCGGTGAGCTACGAACTGGCTAGAATTCTGTCTGGAGGTGCGTCATGACCGAGAGCATCCACGACGGCGTCGGGACCTATGACGTGGTGGTCCTCGTCGAGCATGCGTTGACCCGCACCGATGCGACCCAGCTCCGATCCCTCCACGAGGACATCGAGGACCCGGTCGTCTACCACGTGCTGATGCCTCTCGAGGACGCCGCGGCGCGGATCGAGTCGGCGATGGGCTCGCTCGCCGCCGGAGAGGTGATGTCCTCGCCGGCCATGGCGATGAGCGAGGTCGACCTCGACGCCGTACGCCGTGACTGCCAGGAGCGCTCGTCCCACGACCTCGAGACCACGCTCCAGGTGCTGCGCGGAGCCGGCGCGACCGCCGAGGGGAAGGTCGTCTCCGCGCCCCCGATCGACGCCCTCGGCGCCGCGGTCGCGGAGGTCGACGGTCGTGAGGCGATCATCCTCACGCGACCCCACGTCGTGGCCGAGTTCTTCCACCTCGACTGGACCTCGCGGGCCCGTCGCAAGATCGGGGTTCCCGTGCTCCACCTCCTCGAGCACGAGACGTTCGACGAGCAGGCCGGCGGCGGCGAAGGGATTTCCGGCGTCTGACTCGTGTTGTTACCTACTTGTGGGCCCGTCGTGGGTCTCCGCTGTGGAGCCGGGCCATAACGTTTGTCTGTCAGCAGCTCCGTCGCTGACCACACGGCGATCCCAGATCCGGGGGGGTCCTGGTCGCCAGAAATGAATCGAGAGGCGTCTCGAGCCCGGGGGGGGCCCGAGAAGCCAGCTCCGACTATCCATGAGATGTCGGATCCGAAGGGTTGACCCGCTTGGTTTCCGAGCGGGTCGCTCTCATTTCCCGGGCCTCAGCCCTGGTCCTCGATCCGGTTGCCGTCCTCGTCCCAGTGCTCGGCCACCTTCCGGCTCGGCTGCACCCGCGGCGGCTCGCCGGGCATCTTCGGGTAGTCGGGCGGGTAGTTCAGCTCCACCTCCCCCTGCTCGCGCCAGAGGTCCAGCAGCGGGGTCAGGTCGTGGGCGACGTCGTCGATCCCGACCCACGCGTCGCCGTCGGCCAGTCGCTCGGGCACCGAGAACAGGTGGAAGTCCTTGGGGTCGGTGAGGCCCGCGAGCTCGTCCCAGCTGACCGGCGTCGAGACCGGGGCACCGGGGATGGGTCGCAGGGAGTAGGCCGAGGCGATGGTCCGGTCGCGACAGTTCTGGTTGTAGTCGACGAAGATCCGCTCCCCTCGCTCCTCCTTCCACCACGCCGTCGTGACCTGGTCGTCTCGTCGTTCCAGCTCGCGGCCGAACCCGATCGCGGCGTGCCGGACGTCGACGAACTCCCACTCCGGACGGATCCGCACGTAGATGTGGACGCCGCGGTTGCCGCTGGTCTTCACGAACCCGGTGATGCCGAGCTCGGTCAGCAGCTCACGGGCGACCCCCGCGACCCGGACCGCGTCGGTGAACCCGGTCCCCGGCTGCGGGTCGAGGTCGATCCGGAGCTCGTCCGGTCGATCCACGTCGTCCCTGCGCACGGGCCAGGGGTGGAAGGTCAGGGTGCCCATGTGGGCGCACCAGACCGGGACCGCGATCTCGGTGGGGCAGATCTCGTCCGCCGTACGCCCGGAGGGGAAGGTGATGCCGACCGACTCGAGATAGTCGGGCGCTCCCTTCGGGACGCGCTTCTGGTAGAACGCGTCGGCGTCCTTGTCCATCGGCCCGGTCGCGAGCTTCATGCCCGGGCGGACGCCGGACGTCCACCGCTCGAGCGCGGTCGGCCGGTGCCGCAGCGCCCGCATCAGGCCGTCCTCGACGCTCGCGAAGTACTCCGCGACCATCAGCTTGGTGACCTCGGGCGTCCGGTCGGTCGCCTCGTAGATCACCCGGTCCGGTGACGAGACGCGGACCTCGCGGTCACCCGCGACCACCATCGCGGCAGGGGCCTTGGCCATGCCCCGACCCTAGATGACTCAGGTGATGCGCGAGTTCGGCTGGAAGGTCGGTCGCTTGTCGACGTCCTCCCGGCCCGGCCGGACGAACTCGAAGCCGGCGGTCGTGACCAGCTCCCACTCGCGCCGCCCGGCGACCAGCTCCTGCGCGCAGGAGAGGTGGAGCGGTGGGGCATGGAACGCGTTGCGACCGACTTCCGCCGTCGTACCGACGAAGGCGATGGGACGGCCCAGCGGGCGCCCGCAGCCGCCGCAGATCCGGCTCAGCGCGCACTGCGTCACCCGCGCGCCGACGAGGTCGTCGAGCGAGTCACCCCAGGCGAACAGCTGCGTCGCCACGGTCATGCCCGAGCCTCCGCGGCCCCGCGCGACCAGGCACCGAGCTCGGACCTCCGGGTCTGCCGCTCGGCGTCGGTCTTCCGGCTGCGGCTGATCGACGGGGTCGGCGGCTCGGGCTGGTCGGTGCTCGTCCAGCTGTTGGGGACCGAGAGCTTGATGATCGTGCGTAGCGCCTGGCCGTACTGACGGTGCAGCGGGCCGGTCGTGTACGGCAGGTCGTACTTGTCGCACAGCGCGCGCACCTTGACCGCGATCTCGGCGTACCGGTTGCTGGGCAGGTCGGGGAACAGGTGGTGCTCGATCTGGAAGCCGAGGTTGCCCGAGGCGATGTGCAGCAGCGGCCCGCCCTCGAAGTTGGCGGCGCCCAGCACCTGCCGGAGGTACCACTCCGACCGGGTCTCGTCCTCGAGCTCCTCCTCGGTGAAGTGGAGTGCGCCGTCCGGGAAGTGGCCGCAGAAGATGATCACGTAGGACCAGATGTTGCGCGAGAAGTTCGCGGCGGCGTTGGCGGTCAGGGTCGTCTTCCACTGCTTGCCGCTGAGCGCCGGGTAGACGATGTAGTCCTTGAGCACCTGGTTGCGGCCCTTGCGCCAGATCTGCTTGAGCTGGCGCTTCATCTCCTTCGGGTCCTTCTTGCCCTTGCGGATCGCCTCGATGTCGAGGTCGTGGAGTGCGACGCCCCACTGGAAGAGGCTCGCGAGCAGCGCGTTGTAGACCGGCTGGCCGATGTTGAACGGCGACCACTTCTGCTCGCGCGCCATCCGCAGGATGCCGTAGCCGATGTCGTTGTCGTGGCCGAGGACGTTGGTGAACTGGTGGTGCACGTAGTTGTGGGAGTGCTTCCACTGCTCGGCCGGCTGCGCGGTGTCCCACTCCCAGTTCGAGGAGTGGATCTCGGGGTCGTTCATCCAGTCCCACTGGCCGTGCATGACGTTGTGGCCGATCTCCATGTTCTCGAGGATCTTGGCCGCACCGAGCAGCGCCGCCCCCGCGACCGCGCCCGGGATTCGGGTGCGCCGCGAGTGGGGCGTCGCGGCGAGCACGACCCGGCCGGCGGTCGCCAGTCCGCGCTGGACCTTGATCAGGCGGTTGATGTACGCCGCGTCGGCGGCCCCGCGCGACTCCTCGATCTCGGCGCGGATCGCGTCGAGCTCGCGGCCGAGCTGCTCCACCTCCTCCTCGGTGAGGTGGGCGTACTCCTTGACGTCGCTGATGGCCATGCTGTGTTCCTTTCAGCTCAGATGTCGAGCGTGCAGTCGCCGACGGCGGCAGTGATGCAGGTCTGCACCTGCTCGTTCGGCTGGTCGTACTCGTCGCCGCTGCGCAGGTCGCGGATCTTCCCCGAGACCAGCGTGAGCGTGCAGGTGTGGCAGATGCCCATCCGGCAGCCGAAGGGCATGCCGATCCCGGCCTCCTCGCCTGCCTCCAGGACGGTCGTGGCGCCGTCGACCTCGACGGTCTTGTTGGAGTTGCGGAAGGTGATCGTGCCGCCCTCGCCCCCGTCGCCACCGAGCTCGAGGGAGAACCGTTCGAGGTGGAGCTGCTTCTCGAGCCCCGCCTCCTCGAAGTGCTCGGTGATCGCGTCGAGCATCGGGCCCGGCCCGCACGCCAACGTCTCGCGCTCGCGCCAGTCGGGGCAGATCTCGTCGAGTGCCGCGAGCTCGAGCATGCCGTCGGTGTCGGTGTGGAGCCGGTGGACGGTGAGCCCGTCGTGCTTCTCCTCCAGGGCGGCCAGCTCGTCGCGGAAGATCATCCGGTCCTCGGTCGGCGAGGAGTAGTGCAGGACGACGTCCGGCATCGTGCCGCGGCGGTCCAGGGTGCGCAGCATCGCCATCACCGGGGTGATGCCGCTGCCGCCGACCAGGAACAGCATCTTCGCCGGCGGCGGGTCGGGGAGCACGAAGTCGCCCTCGGGCAGCGCCAGCCTGACCACCGTGCCGGGCTCGAGGCCGCTGACGAGGTGGGCCGAGAGCAGCCCCTCGGGCATCGCGCGGACGGTGATCGCGATGGTGCGGCCGTTGCGCTTCGGCGGTGAGCTCACGGAGTAGGAGCGCCACTGGAACTTGCCCTCGACCTGGACGCCGATGCCGACGTACTGGCCCGGTCGGTGGTCGTAGTGCCAGCCCCAGCCGGGCCGGATCACGAGCGTGGCGGCGTCCTCGGTCTCGGGGACCACCTTCTCGACGCGGCCGCGCAGCTCGCGCGCGCTCCACAGCGGGTTGAGGAGGCGGAGGTAGTCGTCGGGGTGAAGCGGGGTGGTCAGCGTGGAGCCGGCCTCCCGCACACGTGTCCACGAGAGCATCCGCTCAGTGAACACTTGTTTACTGAACGGGTCAAACCCGCGTCTCGGTCCTTGCCCGCCGCGACTACCGTGGGGGCATGGCCTACAACGTGGAGAAGTCCGACGCCGAGTGGCGGGAGGAGCTGTCCTCGGACGAGTACGCCGTCCTCCGCAAGGCCGGCACCGAACGCGCCTTCACCGGCGAGTACACCGACACCGAGACCACCGGCGTCTACCGCTGCAAGGCGTGCCAGTCCAAGCTGTTCGAGTCGGACACCAAGTTCCACTCCGGCTGCGGGTGGCCGAGCTTCTACCAGCCGCTCACCGACACCGTCGAGTACATCGAGGACAACACCCTCGGCATGAAGCGGGTCGAGGTCCGCTGCGCCAACTGCGGGTCCCACCTCGGGCACGTGTTCCCCGACGGCCACGGCACCCCCACCGGTGACCGCTACTGCATCAACTCGATCAGCCTCACCCTGGAGCCCGCCGACAACTCCTGACCTGGTTGCCGACCGGGTCTCGGCTGTCCCCTCAGGGCAGCCGGGTGAGCAGGTCGGCGGGGTCGACGCGGGGGCCGGTGAAGAACGGGATCTCCTCGCGGACGTGGCGGCGCGCGGTCGAGGCGCGCAGGTGGCGCATCAGGTCGACGATGCGGTGCAGCTCGTCGGCCTCGAAGGCGAGGATCCACTCGTAGTCTCCGAGGGCGAACGAGGCGACCGTGTTGGCCCGGACGTCGGCGTACTCGCGGCCCATCTGGCCGTGCTCGGCGAGCATCGCGCGGCGTTCCTCGTCGGGCAGCAGGTACCACTCGTAGGACCGGACGAACGGGTAGACGCAGATGTAGCCGCGGGCGTCCTCGTCGGCCATGAACGCCGGCACGTGACCCTTGTTGAACTCGGCCGGCCGGTGCATCGCGAACTGGCTCCACACCGGGTCGAGGCGGCGACCGAAACGCGTACGCCGGAACCGGTTGTAGGCGTCCTGCAGCTGCTCAGGCGTGGCGGCGTGCCACCACACGAGGACGTCGGCGTCGGCGCGGAACGCGGACATGTCGTAGACGCCGCGGGTCACCACGTCGTCGGCCGCGAGCTTCTCCAGCAGGTCGGTGACCTCGGCCGCCTCGACGGACCGCTCGGCGTCAGCGAGGACCTCGCGCAACCGGAAGACCGACCACACCGTGTAACGGATGGTCGAGTTGATGTCGCGCGCCTTGGCCGTCTTCCCCATGCCGTCATTGTGCCTTCCTCATCCAGCGAGCGTGAGCGTGGCCACCGCCGCCCGGGCCGACCCGATCACGGCAGGGACGCCGACGCCGTCGTACGCCGCACCGCAGACCGCCAGCCCGGGGACCCGCGCCACGTCGGCCCTGATCCGGGCGACGCGGTCGAGGTGGCCGACGGCGTACTGCGGCAGCGCGCCGCCCCACCGCTGCACGTGGCTGGCGACCGGTGACGCGGTCACGCCGGCCGTCGCGGCGAGCTCGGCCAGCGAGGTCGCGACCAGGGTGTCGTCCGAGTGCTGCAGCGCGCCCTCCTCGCGGTGGCGGCCGGTCGAGGTGCGGACCAGCAACAGGTCGTCGCCCCGTTCGCGGACCCAGCCCCACTTGGCGAAGGAGTACGTCGCGGCCTTGATCCCCCGCCCCTCGACCGGCGGCACCAGGAACCCGGAGGTCTCACCGTCCGCGAGCGCACCCAGGTCGGCGGCGGGGAAGGCGTGGGTGACGACGGCGACCGACGCCGACTCGATCGCGGCCAGCTCCGCTGACGCGGTCGGGGCGAGGTCGGCCAGCAGCCGTGCGGTGGGGGCTGCCGGGCACGCGAGCACCACCAGGTCGGCGGTGATCCGCTGCGCGTCGTGGGTCGACCCGACCGTCAGCTCGAACCTCCCCGCGGCGGTCGAGCCTGTCGAGACCCTGAGCACCCGGACCGGAGCCTCGACCCGGCACTCGAACCGGCCGCTGGCGACCAGCGCCGCGGGCAACGTGCCGAGCCCGCCGGGCAGCCCCGCGAAGACCGGCTGGTCGCTCACGGGGAGCGCCGCCGCGGCCTCGACCAGCGAGCCCTGCCGAGCCAGCGCCACCAGCTGCGGCGTGGCCGCCGCGGCCGAGAGCAGACCGGCATGTCCGGCGTACACCCCGCCGAGAAGGGGTTCGACGAGTCGTTCCACCACCTCCTGCCCCAGCCGCTCGGCGACCAGGTCGGCGACGGCGCGGTCGGCGGTGACGTCGGAGGGCGGCAGCGTGGGCTCACGACGTACCCGGTCGAGTCCCGCGTCGCTCAGCACGCCGGAGCGGTCGAGGTCGTCGAGGTCGAGCGGTACGCCCATCAACGAGCGCGGGAGCCGGTGCATCCCGCCGCGGGACCACAGCCCGGAGGTCGAGGTCGCGGGGTGGACGACGTCGAGGCCCAGCGTCCGCGCCAGCTCGACGCCCTCGGGTCGGCGGTTGAGCATCGCCTCGGCGCCGACGTCGACGTCGACCCCGCCGACCTCGCGGGTCCGCAGCTTGCCCCCGATCTCAGGGGACCCCTCGAGCAGCAGCACGTCGTGCCGCTCGCCGAGGTCGTACGCCGCAGTCAGGCCCGCGATGCCGCCGCCGACCACCACGACGCGACCCGACCCGCTGCTCACCCGATCACCCTAGGGAACCGGTCCCGCGTGACGGACCGTCACACCACCATGACGAGCTCGAAGAACCGCCTGCGATCACTCATCCTCGCCGCCCTGCTCGCCGCCGGACTCGGCGTGGCCGGCTGCTCGGCCGGCGGCAACGACGAGGAGCCGGCGAGCACCGACGCCGGCGCCCCGGAGTCCGCGGAGGCGCGCGGAGGGCGCGGACGCGCCGGAACAACAGCGGAACGGCATGGCGTTCGAGGCCGACGGGGAAGCATTGGCCGACTTGTCAGTCCGACCCGCCGCGGGCGCCCAGGTGGCGGAGACCAGCGCCGCGACCCCCGACTTCCGAGAGCCGGCGATCATCTCGGTCGGCACCATCACCCTCCAGAGCGAGGACGTGGCGGCAGCGAGGTTCGACGTCGACAAGGTGGTCGACTCCTACGGCGGCTCGGTCGCCGACGAGAAGACCACCGCCAGCACCGACGGCGAGGTGCGTCTCTCCCGCGTCGTGCTCCGCATCCCGAGCAAGGACTTCGACGCGGCGATGACCGACCTCGCCGAGCTCGGCAAGGTGACCGCGTCGACCCGCAAGGCGCGAGGACGTGACCGCGCAGGTGATCGACACCGAGGCGCGGATCCGCGCCCAGGAGCAGAGCCTGGAGCGGGTCGAGGTGCTCTTCACCCGGGCCCAGAACATCCGCGACATCGTCGCGATCGAGGCGCAGCTCAGCCGGCGCCAGGCCGAGCTCGACTCGCTCAAGGGCCAGCTGGCCTACCTGAACGACCAGGCCTCGCTGTCCACGATCACCGTCTACCTCGAGCTCGCGCCCGAGCCCGAGGAGAAGCCGGCCGCGGAGCCCGAGCAGGACGACAGCGCGTTCGTCGGCGGCCTCAAGGACGGCTGGAACGCCCTCAGCGAGCTGGGCTCCGGGCTGGCGACCGTGGCTGGCGCGCTGCTGCCGTTCGTCGCGGTCGGCATCCTGCTCGGCGTCCCCGCCGCGATCGTGGCCCGCCGCTGGCTGGCCCGCCACCCGGTCCGCCGGCCGGAGTCCGAGGCCGCAGAACCCGCCTGACCCTAGGGTGGGCCGGGTGGAGACCGACTACAGCACCGTCCGTATCGCCGTCCTCATCGACGCCGACAACACCTCGCCGAAGTACGCCGAGGCCATCCTCGACGAGCTCGCCAAGTTCGGCACGCCGACCATCAAGCGGGCGTACGGCGACTTCAGCACTCCCCGGCTCGGCGGGTGGACCCGCGAGCTCAACACCCGCGCGATCCGGGCCATCCACCAGAACGCGTTCACGACCGGCAAGAACTCCACCGACTCGGCGCTGATCATCGACGCGATGGATCTGCTCTACGCCGGCAACGTCGAGGCGTTCGCGATCGTCAGCAGCGACAGCGACTTCACCAGCTTGGCGCTCCGGCTGCGCGAGTCGGGCAAGACCGTCTACGGGCTGGGCCGCCAGCGCACGGCGATCTCGCTGCAGAACGCCTGCGACCGGTTCATCATGCTCGAGGTCCTCGGCACCGAGCCGTCCGACGAGCCCGACGACCCGGCGGACGAGGGGTCGACCGACGAGCCCGGCCAGCGGCTCAACCTCCAGAGCGTGCTGACCAAGGCCGTCAACGCCACCGCCGACGACGGCGGCTGGACGACCCTCGGCGCGATCGGCAACCACCTCGCCCGCAGCCTCCCGTCGTGGGACCCGCGCACCTTCGGCCACAGCAAGCTCAGCTCGCTGGTCGCCGACCAGCCCTACCTCGAGACCCGACCCGCCGGCAACCACCTCGAGGTCGCGCTGAAGCAGACCCGCAAGCCCGCGGCCAAGCGCACCGCCAAGAAGACCGCAAAGAAGGCGGCCGCCAAGAAGGGTTAGTCCCGGGACGAGTACTCGTGGACGAAGTCGGTGAGTCGCTTCAGCTGGTCGGGGTCGGTGGAGGGGATGACGCCGTGGCCGAGGTTGAAGATGTGACCGCGGGCAGCGCGGCCGGCGTCGACGACCTCCGCCGCCCGGGCGAGCATCACGTCGGTCGGCGCGAAGACCAGCGCGGGGTCGAGGTTGCCCTGGACGGCGCGGTCCCCGACCAGCGGGAGGGCGTCCGCGAGCGGCGTACGCCAGTCGACGCCCACGACGTCGGCTCCGGCCTCCCCCATCATCGGCAGCAGGTTGGTCGTGCCGACCCCGAAGTGGATGCGGGGCACACCGAGCGCACCGGCGCGGGCGAGTACCGCGGCGGAGTGGGGCATCACGTGGGCGGCGTAGTCGGCCGGCGTGAGCGCGCCCGCCCAGGAGTCGAACAGCTGCACCGCGGACGCGCCGGCCGCGACCTGAACCTCGAGGTAGGACGCCGAGATGTCCGCGATCTTGCGCAGGAGGGCGTCCCAGACGTCCGGAGCGCCGAACATCATCGACTTGGTCTTCGCGTGGTCCTTCGACGGGCCGCCCTCGACGAGGTACGACGCCACGGTGAACGGCGCGCCGGCGAAGCCGATCAGCGGGACGGCCCCGAGCTCGGCCACCAGCGAGCCGACCGCCTCGGTGACGAACGGGACGTGGCCCGGCTCCAGGTCGGGGATCGCCTCGACGTCGGCCAGGGTGCGGACCGGCGTGGCGACGACCGGGCCGACGCCGGGCACGATGTCGAGGTCGACGCCCACCGCCTTGAGCGGCAGCACGATGTCGGAGAAGAAGATGGCCGCGTCGACGCCGTAGCGCCGGACCGGCTGGAGCGTGATCTCGGTGACCAGGGCGGGGTCCATGCAGGACTCGAGCATCCCCACGCCCTCCCGGATCGCGCGGTACTCCGGCAGCGAGCGGCCGGCCTGGCGCATGAACCAGACCGGGGTGTGGGAGACGGTTTCGCCGCGGGCCGCACGCAGGAGGGGGCTCTCCGGCAGCGCGTCGAGGGTGCCGTTCATGGGTGGAGCCTCGCAGGTCGACCGGCGTGTTCCCGCATCGGGGCCGCCGGGCCGGACCTACTGTGAGCACATGGTCGTGCGGCAGGAGACGCACCCGGGATCGGGTGCCGGCTCAGCACCGCCGCCCGAGTTCGGCGCGGCGGTCAAGAGCATGCGTGAGGCACGGCTGCGCCCGGAGGTGCTCTGCGAGGAGATGCCGGCACCGCAGCGGATCGCGCCCCACGCCTTCGCCCTGAGCGGCGACGTCACCGTCGACGGCATCGACATCGGCACCGGCCGCATCATCTTGCTCCACGACCCCGACGGCAACGACGCCTGGGACGGTACGTTCCGCTGCGTGGGCTACGCGCGCGCCGAGATCGAGGTCGACATGATCACCGACCCGTTGCTGGCGGCGGTCGGCTGGTCGTGGCTGACCGAGGCGCTCGAGGCCCACGGCGCGTCGTACGTCGCCGCCTCGGGCACCGTGACCCGCGTGGCGACCGAGAGCTTCGGCGGCATGGCCGACGAGGACGGCGCCGCCCAGATCGAGATCCGGGCGTCCTGGACGCCGACCGACGACCCCGGGGGCTTCGGCGCACATGTCGAGGCCTGGGGTGAGTTGATGTGCACCGCCGCCGGGCTCCCCCCTGTCCCCGACGGCGTCACGGCCATGCCGAGCCGGCGTGGTCAACGGGGCCAGGGACACTGAGGGCGATGGCGGAGGACGACGAGACCCCGACCGAGATCCCGGAGGCGCCGCTGCTGGAGCTGCGCGATCCACTCCCCGCACTGGTCGACACCGACGAGGCGCTCGCCCGCACCTGCGAGGCGATCGCCGGCGGCACCGGTCCGGTCGCGATCGATGCCGAGCGCGCCTCCGGCTACCGCTACTCCTCCCGCGCCTACCTGATCCAGCTGCGCCGCGACGGCGCGGGCAGCCACCTGGTCGATCCGATCGCCTTCGACTCCATGGCCCCCCTGCAGGAAGCGATCGGCGACTCCGAGTGGATCCTCCACGCGGCGACCCAGGACCTCCCCTGCCTGGCCGAGGTCGGGCTCCAGCCGGCCGCCCTCTTCGACACCGAGCTGGCCGGTCGCCTGCTCGGCTATCCCCGGGTGGGCCTGGCCGCCCTCGTCGAGTCGCGGCTCGGGTTCCGGATGGCCAAGGAGCACTCCGCGGTCGACTGGTCGACGCGGCCGCTGCCGGAGCCGTGGCTGCTCTACGCCGCACTCGACGTCGAGGTGCTGGTCGAGCTCCGCACCCTGCTGGGAGAGGAGCTGGTCGAGACCGGCAAGGACGGCTGGGCGGCCGAGGAGTTCGACGCCCTCCGCAGCTTCACCCCCTCGCCACGGGTCGAGGCGTGGCGACGTACGTCGGGTCTCCACCGGGTCCGCGGTCGCCGCTCTCTCGGCGCGGTGCGTGCCCTCTGGGAGCTGCGAGACTCCATCGCCCAGGAGCGCGACGTCACGCCGGGCCGGATCATCCCCGACTCCGCCATCGTGGCGGCCGCGTCCGCGATGCCGGTCCACCGGCGGGCGCTGCTGCGCACCGACGGGTTCCACGGTCGTGGCGCCGAGCGCTACGCCGGGCGCTGGACCGCGGCCCTGAAGGAGGTCGCCGAGCTGCCCGAGGACCAGCTCCCGACGCGCGTCCCGCGCGGCGACGGCCCGCCGATGCCCCGCACGTGGGCGGAGAAGGACCCGGTCGCTGCCCGACGGCTGAGCGCTGCCCGGCCCGCGTTGATCGAGCTGGCCGAGGAGCACCACCTTCCCGTCGAGAACCTGCTGACGCCCGACTACGTCCGCCGGGTGCTCTGGACGCCGCCGGCCACGCGCGACCCCGAGCTGCTCGCCGAGGCGGTCGACCAGCGCCTGCAGGAGTACGGCGCCCGGCCCTGGCAGCGCGCACTCACCGCGCCGCTCCTGGCCGAGACGATCCTGGCCGCCGACCAGCCTCCGCCGCCGGCCGAGGCCGAGGTCGTGGCAGAGGCCTAGGGACTCTCCGTCTCCTCGGCCGTCTCCTCGGCGTAGCGCTCCGGGTCGAGGACCGACCGCGACTCCAGGTCGATCTGGGCGGTCAGCTCCTCGAGGTCGGTGAGGATCGGCGCGGTCAGCAGCTCGTCGAGACTCTCCGCGACGGCGAGCTCGAGCTCGGCCTGGTCGTCGATGAGCGGCGGCAGCACGATGGTGCGGATGGCGTTGGTGAAGACAGCCGCGTGGTCGGGCGCGAGGCCGGCCTGGACGAACTCCGGCGCGAAGGCCACCTCGAGGTTGGCCGGCACGAGGTACCCCTCGGAGGCGACCCGGCGTACGGAGACCCCGGACGCCATGTGGAACAGGAAGTCGGCGGCGGCCGTGGTGTTCCCGGTGTCCGCGGAGACGCACATGCCGCTGAGGTCACCGACCGTGGCGGAGCGCTCGATGGCGGGCATCTGGATCACGTCGAACTGCAGCCCGACGGCCTCGCGCAGCCGCGGGACCTCGCTGCGGTAGCCCGCGATCATCGCGAGCTCGCCGGCCTCGAACCACTCCATCGGTGACCGCTCCTCGAGCTGCTCGTCGCTCAGGGTCAGCCGCGGGTCACGCAGGACGGCGAGCACGGTGTCGAGTGCGGAGAGGGTGTCCTCCTCCGAGAAGGCCAGCGACGTCGGCGTGGTCGCGTCGTCGTAGACCTCGCCGCCCCCGGAGTAGATGAAGGGGGCGAGGGTCTCGACGGTCGGGTCGACGTGGATGCCGCGCGTGTTGCGGCGTGGGCGGCTCGCGAACTCGGCCGCCGCCGTGAACTCCTCGAAGCTCCAGGTCAGCCGCTCCTCGTCGGGGACCGGCAAACCGCGCGCCTCCATCCGGTCGAAGTCGACGAGCTCGGTGTTGTAGTAGATGACCATGGGCGAGATCCCGACCGGCATGCACTGCAACCGGCTCTCGGCGCTGAAGGCGAGGACGGCGTCGCGCGAGTAGAGGTCGCCGAAGTCGACGCCGCGCTCGATCAGCATCGTGTCGACCGGTTGGAGCACCTGCTGCTCCTCGAGCCAGGCCAGATCCTGCCCCGAGGCCAAGAAGACGTCGGGCACCTCCCCGGACTCACGGATGGTGCCCATGAAGGCTTCGCGCGACGAGTAGGACTGGACCGACATCTCCGCGCCGTCGTAGAGCGAGTTGTAGACCGCGACGAGGGACTCGTACGCCGCCACCTCGTCCGGAGGCCCGAACACGCCGAAGGTGAGGCTCCGGTCGACCGCGGTGGAGGGGGTCTCGTCCGGCGGGAGTGCCCCCAGGTCGGACTCGCAGGCCGCACCGAGGGTGGCCGCCAGGAACAGGGCGATCACCGAGGCCAGCCCTGACCGACGCGGCCTCGACCGGCGTGAGCGCACCTGCTCCCCCTTCTCCCTCGCTGACCTTGCTCGACGTACGCCGAGACAGCCTACCGATGCGTAGCCGGCGGCTCGGCGCGCGTCGTTCCGCATCGCGGGCGGTTGCGTCCCTACGATCTGGCCATGGCTCGGACCCCCCTCGCAGGCTCGCTCGCTCTCGCCCTCCTGCTCGCGGCCGGCTGCGGCGGCGACCCGCAGTCACAGGACGCCTCGGACCAGGAGCGGCAGCGTCCGCGCGCCGGCAAGCCCGCACCCACCCGCGAGCCGGCACCGCCGTCACCACCCGCCGAGCGGCGCACCACCTCCCCCGAGACTCCGCCGCCGACCACCCGGGGCAACGCGCTGACCATCCGGCAGACCGGCCCGGACGGCCACCTGCTCGGCGCGGACGACCTGGGCACCGGGTGGTCGGTCTCGTCGACCGGCGGCGAGAACGGGCGCGTGATGAGCGACTGCCACCGCGCAACGCTGCGCGACATCGGAGCGCAGCAGGCCCGGCTCCGCGACTTCGCCGGACCCGGGGCTGCGGTGCAGGCGGTGGCGCGCTTCGTCGACCCGAGGTCCGCGTGGCGCATCGAGAAGGTGGTCGTGGCCTGGGCCGACGACTGCGCCGACGAGCTGCGCGGGCGCGATGCCGCCCTCGGCGCCGTACGCCAGGGGTCGTGGGTCTCGGTGGTGGAGATCTCCGGCGTCGACGCGCCGCGGCAGCGGCTCCGCTCCGCCCTCGCCGCGGTCGAGGCGACGTTCTGACTCAGTCGAACGTGTGGTGGTCGCGGGCGGCGGCGACGACCGCGTCGAACATCGGGCGTGGCAGGGCGGCGCCCTCGCGTCGGATGCCGTCACGCTCCAGCACCAGCAGCCGGTCGAGCCGCACCTCGCTGGGTCGGCCTCCGTCGTCCCAGCCCCCGGTCCCGACGTCCATCCAGTAGCGGCCGTAGCGGGCCTCGTCCTCGGCGTCGAGGTCGTGGTCCTGGCTGCTCAGCATCAGCCCGAGCCACTGCCCCTCGCGTTGGCCCAGCAACAGCACGGGCCGGTCCTTGCCCTGGGCGGGGTCGTCCTCGTAGGGCACCCACGCCCAGACGACCTCGCCCGGGTCGGGCTCGCCGTCGATCTCGGGCGCGTAGGTCGGATCGCGTCATGGGACCCAAGGTAGATCGTGTGCCGGACCGGGAGCGCCTCACGGCGCGTGGCCGCTCGTAGCGGCTGATGTTGGGACCCGGGGCTGCCGCGGCCCGGCACACCCCGACAGTGTAGTGGCGTCAGGCCAGTCCGTGGCTCAACTCCGTGTGACCGGCGGCCTCGAGCTGCTCGGCCAGCGCGAGCATCCGCGCGACCTCCTGGTGGCTCGCGGTCGCGAGGCCGGCGCGCCCCGTGGCGACGACCCGGGCGAAGGCCGCGGCGCGGAAGAGCACGTCGGCGAACTCGCCGTCCGCGATGCCACGCAGCACCTGGTCGATCATCGACTTCAGCTCGTCGGGACCCGGCGGGTCGGCGACCCCGGCGACGACCTGCGCGACCGGTGCCCGCGCCCGTCCCGCCTCGAACTCGTGGGCGACACCGCTCGGGTCGGCGTACACCCACGAGCGGAGCAGGAAGAGCCGCCACAGGCAGCCGGCCAGCGAGTCGCCCGGCGAGCTCGCCCAGACCTCGGCGATGGTCTCGATGCCCTCGGAGTCGGCGAGGTGAAGCAGCCGCTCGGCCACCCCATCGTCGCGGCTGTCATGGGCGCCCCGCACCAGCAGCGTGGCGGCGCGGTCGGCCGCCTCCTGGAGCTGCGCCGGATCCACGCTCCCGGACGCGGCCTCGATCTGCCGGTCGCCCGGCAGCATCGGCCGGTGGTGCGGTCGGTCGCTCACCCGTTCAGGCTACGACGCGGAGGCCAGCGCCTTGCGGATTCTCTGGTCGCTGACCGGGCGAGGCGTGCCGAGCTGCTGGGCCCACAGCGACACCCGGAACTCCTCCAGCAGCCAGCGCACCTCGTGCAGCGCCGCCGACGGTGGTCGTCCGTCGGGAAGCGCGGCGACCTGGTGGAGGTACGCCGCCTGCAGGTCGGCGATCCGGTCGAGCTGCTGCCGGTCGCGCGCGGGTTGCTCGTCGAGCCGGGCGCGCCGCTGCTCGAGAGCGGTCAGGTAGGCCGGGTAGCGGCGCAGCTGGGCCACGCCCGCCTCGGCGACGAAGCCGCGGTGGACCAGGCGCGCGAGCTGGTCCCGCATGTCGGTCATCGACGGCAGGGTCGCGAGCTCGGCACGACCGGACAACGCCCGGTCGACGCGGCGCCAGTGGGCCAGCACCGCGGTGACCGACGCCAGCACCTCGCGCATCCGCGGCACCAGGTCCCGACCCGCGTCGGCGAGCAACGCGTCGTACGCCGCGGCATCGCGGACCGGCGGGTGGGCGTCGACGGTCTCGAGGACGACGGCACGGCGGCAGTCCTCGACCAGCTCGGCGACGGTCGGGTAAGGCGAGCCCGCGAGCGCGAGCTTGCCGGCGTTGTCGAGCCCGCCGACCAGGTCGGGCTGGGGCAGCGCGAGGAGCAGCGAGCCGGGCCACGCCGAGCCGGTGGCGCGCCTCGGCCTCGGCCGTCGACCCGCACACCTGCAGCCCGACCGTGTCTCCCTCGTCGACGAGCGCCGGGAAGCCGCGCACCTCGTGACCGGCCCGCTTCCACGTCTGCTCGTCCGGGATCTCACCGAACGTCCAGGTCGTCTCCCCCGACGCGGTCGTGTCGGCGGCGACCTCGGCGACTGCGGCGGCGAACTGCGGCCGGAGCGGCTCCTTGAGCGCCTCCAGGTCCTTGCCGCGGCCCTGCTCCCCGCCGCCCTCGTCGACCACCCGGTAGGTCGGCCGGAGGTGCTCGGCAACCCTGGACCAGTCCCACGCCTCGCGTGGCACGACCACGCCGGTCGTCGCCCGGAGGTGTCGCTCGAGTGCATCGAGCAGGGGCTCCTCCCCCGGTGGTACGGCGGACAGGAACTCGCGCGCGGTGTTGGGGGCGGGCACGAAGCTCACCCGCAGCTGCTTGGGCAGGCTGCGGATCAGGCTCGTCACCAGCTCCTCCCGCAGCCCCGGGACGTTCCACGAGAAGTCGTCGGCCGAGACCCGGTTGAGCGTGGCGACCGGGACGTCGATGGTGAGACCGTCGTCGACCGCACCCGGTTCGAAGTGGTAGCTGATCGGGAAGGTCAGCCCCTCCGACTGCCACTCCTCCGGGTAGTCCGACTCCACGACCTCCTCGGCGGTGTCGTGGGTCAGCATGGCCGGGTCGAAGGTGAGCAGGTCGGGCCGGTCGCGTCGCGTCTCCTTCCACCACTGGTCGAAGTGGGCGCCGCTCACGACGCCCTCGGGGATCCGGGCGTCGTAGAAGTCGAAGAGGGTGTGCTCGTCGACGACCAGGTCGCGGCGTCGGGCGCGGTGCTCGAGCTCCTCGGCCTCCTCCAGCAGCCGCAGGTTCTCGGCGAAGAACTTCTGGTGCGTCGACCACTCGCCGTGCACGAGCGCGTGCCGGATGAACAGCTCGCGCGACACCACCGGGTCGACCTTGCCGTAGCTGATCGTCCGGTCGGCCACCAGCGGTACGCCGTACAGGGTCACCCGCTCGTGGGCCATCACCGCGGCGCGCTTCTTCGACCAGTGGGGCTCGGAGTAGGTCCGCTTGACCAGGTGGCTGCCGATCCGCTCGGCCCACTCCGGCTGGATCGCGGCGTTCTGGCGCGCCCAGAGCCGGCCGGTCTCGACGAGCTCCCCGGCCATGAGGAACTGCGGGTTCTTCCGCTTCAGGCCGCTGCCGGGGAAGATCGCGAACCGCGCGCCGCGGGCGCCGAGGTACTCACGCGGTCCCCCCTTTCGACCAGCAGAGTCCTTCCGGTCCTTCTCCTCCAGCAGCCCGATGTGCGACAGCAGGCCGGAGAGCAGCGCCTGGTGGATGCCGTCGGCGTCTGGCGTGTCGCTCGGCTTCCCGACGGCGATGCGCATCTCCTTGCACACCTGGCGCAGCTGTGACTCGAAGGACTGCCACTCACGGACCCGGAGGTAGTTGAGGAACTCCCGCTTGCACATCCGGCGGAACGCGGACGACGACAGCTCGCGCTGCTGCTCGCGCAGGTACTGCCAGAGGTTGAGCCAGGCGAGGAAGTCGCTCGTCTCGTGCCTGAAGCGCGCGTGCTGCTGGTCGGCCTGCGCCTGGTGCTCGGCCGGCCGCTCACGGGGGTCCTGCAGCGACAGCGCCGCCACGATGACGAGCACCTCCCGCACGCAGCCGAGCCGCTCGGCCTCGAGGATCATCCGACCCAGCCGGGGATCGATCGGCAGCCGCGCGAGCCGCTTGCCGATCCGGGTCAGCCGTCGCGAGTCGTCGAGCCTGTCGAGACCAACGCGCCGAGCTCGTCGAGCAGCTGGACGCCGGCCGTGACGTTCCGGCGGTCGGGCGGACTCCACGAAGGGGAAGCGGGCGATGTCACCGAGCCCGAGCGAGGCCATCTGCAGGATCACGCTGGCGAGGTTGGTGCGGAGGATCTCGGGGTCGGTGAACTCCGGCCGGGCCTCGAAGTCCTCCTCGGCGTAGAGCCGGATCGCGATGCCAGCCTCGACCCGGCCGCAGCGCCCGGAGCGCTGCGCGGCCGAGGCCTGGCTGATCGGCTCGATCGGCAGCCGCTGCACCTTGGTACGCGCGGAGTAGCGGCTGATCCGGGCGACGCCGGTGTCGACGACGTAGCGGATGCCGGGCACGGTCAGCGAGGTCTCGGCCACGTTGGTGGCGAGCACGACGCGGCGTACGGACATCGGGTGCGAGGAGAAGACCCGATGCTGCTCGGCGGCCGAGAGCCGGGAGTAGAGCGGCACGATCTCGAGCTTCTCCAGTCGGTCGAGCCTGTCGAGACCCGCCAGCTCGTCGGCGGTGTCGCGGATCTCGCGCTCACCGGGCAGGAAGACCAGCACGTCGCCGGGCCCCTCGGCCGCCAGCTCCTTGACGGCGTCGCGGATCGCCTCCGTCTGGTCGCGGACGATCGGCTCGCCCTCCTCGTCGTCCTCCGGCAGCTCCATGAGGGGCCGGTAGCGGATCTCGACGGGGTAGGTGCGACCGGAGACCTCGACGACGGGCGCGTCGAAGTGGCGCGCGAACCGGTCGACGTCGATGGTGGCCGACGTGATGATGACCTTGAGGTCCGGCCGGCGCGGCAGCAGCCGCTTCAGGTAGCCGAGCAGGAAGTCGATGTTGAGGCTCCGCTCGTGGGCCTCGTCGATGATGATCGTGTCGTACTTCCGCAGCTGCCGGTCGCGCTGCAGCTCGGCCAGCAGGATGCCGTCGGTCATCAGCTTGACCCGGCCGGCCTTCGACGTCTTGTCGGTGAACCGGACCTGGTAGCCCACGAGATCACCCAGCTCGGTCTTCAGCTCGCTGGCGATCCGCTCGGCCACCGAGCGGGCGGCGATCCGGCGCGGCTGGGTGTGGCCGATCAGCTGCCCGTCCCGGCCGCGGCCCAGCTCGAGGCAGATCTTGGGCAGCTGCGTGGTCTTCCCCGACCCGGTCTCGCCGGCCAGGATGACGACCTGGTGGTCACGGATGGCGGCGGCGATGTCGTCGCGCCGCTGGGTGACCGGCAGCTCGGGCGGGTAGGAGATGTCCACAACGGGAGCGATTCTCCCCCACCGGGCCTAGCGGACGAGGTCGACCAGGCCGGGCAGCGAGCCGGCGATGGCGGCGAGCAGCTCGTCGCGGGTGACGCCCGCAGGGTCGGCCGCCCAGGTCAGCACCAGCTCCTCGGTCAGGGCCGCCCAGCCGCGCACCATCAGCCGCGAGCCGGGGGTGTCCTCGATGATGTCGCCCTGCGCGTCCTCGGTGAAGATCCGGTCGGTGAGTGAGGTGCGGGCCTCGTCGTAGAGCGCGCGGAGCGACTCGTTGCCGCCCTGGGCTGCCTTCACGATGGACGCGTAGCCCTCGTAGTTGTCCACGACGTAGTCGACGTACGCCGTGACGGAGGCGAGCAGCCGGTCGAGCGGCTCGCCGCCCGGGGGCGGGGCGGTCTGCTCGACGAGGTCGTCGACCGCCCGCCGGACCACCGCCTCCCGGAACCCGTGCTTGTTGCCGAAGTAGTGGTAGAGCAGCCCGCGCGAGATGCCGGCCTCCTCGGCCAGCAGGTCGATCGTGAGGTCGTCGAGGGACCGGGTCGCGAGCAGGCTCACGCCGAGGTCGAGCAGCTGCGTGCGGCGCTGGTCGGGGCTGAGCCGATGGCGGGCGGGGCGAACCCGGGCGGCGGTTGTGGGCTGGCTCACGCACCCCATCTTATTGACGTCTGTTCAATAACGCCAGTACGGTCGCTCCCATGGACCTGGGGCGCGAGGTTGACCATCTCGTCATCGGAGCCGGCTTCGCCGGGCTCGGCATGGCGATCAAGCTGCAGGAGGACGGCGAGACCGACTTCCTGGTCATCGAGCGCGGGCCAGACGTCGGCGGCACCTGGCGCGACAACACCTACCCGGGTGCGGCCTGCGACGTCCCCAGCCAGCTCTACTCGTTCTCCTTCGCGCCCAACCCCGACTGGTCGAGCTCCTACTCGCCCCAGCCCGAGATCCAGGCCTACCTCCAGCGCGTGGCGGGCGAGGCCGGCGTCCTGGACCGCTTCGTGTTCGACACCAGCGTCGAGGACGCCCGGTGGGACGCCGGGCGCCGGCGGTGGGTCGTCGCGACGACCGCCGGTGAGATCGTCTCCCGCACGCTGATCAGCGGCGCCGGCGGTCTCTCCGAGCCGCGGCTGCCCGACATCGAGGGCATCGAGGGCTTCCAGGGCGAGATCTTCCACTCCGCCCGCTGGGACCACGACGTCGACCTGGCCGGCAAGCGGGTCGCCGTGATCGGCACCGGCGCATCGGCGATCCAGATCGTGCCGGAGCTGCAGCAGGTGGTCGACCACCTCGACGTCTACCAGCGCACCGCGCCCTACGTCATTCCCCGCAACGACCGGACCTACACCCGCCTCGAACGGCGGTTGTTCCGGCTCAGCCCCCTGCTGCAGAAGGCCTACCGCCTCGGCGTCTACGTCGGCAAGGAGGCCACGGTGCCCCCGTTCATATTCGACCGGCGGCTGGGCTGGCCGGTCAGGAAGCTGGCGCTGGCCAACCTGGCTCGCGGCGTCAAGGACCCGGAGCTGCGCGAGCGGCTCACCCCGACCTTCGACGTGGGCTGCAAGCGGATCCTGATCTCCAACGACTACTACCCCGCCATCGCGTCCGACAACGTCGACCTGGTCACCGACCCGATCGCCAAGGTCACCGGTCACGGGATCGTCACCGCCGACGGCACCGAGCGCCCCGTCGACGTGCTGGTCGTGGCCACCGGCTTCCACACCACCGACCAGCCGATCGCCCACCACATCACCGGGCGCGAGGGCCGGTCCCTCGGCCGAGATCTGGGCCGAGGCCGGGATGGCGGCCTACAAGGGCACGACCGTCCACGGCTTCCCGAACTTCTTCCAGATCGTCGGCCCCAACACCGGGCTGGGACACTCCAGCATGGTGTTCATCATCGAGTCGCAGGTGGCCTACATCCGTGACGCGCTGCGCACCATGCGCACGCACCGCTACGCCACGGTCGAGCCTCGCCGCGACGCGCAGGACCGCTGGAACACCGACGTCCAGCGCCGGATGCGCCGCACGGTGTGGACCACCGGCGGCTGCTCGAGCTGGTACCTCGACGAGCACGGCCGCAACACCGTGCTCTGGCCCCGCACCACGCTCTCGTTCCGCGAGCAGCTCTCCCGCTTCGACGCCCCCGCCTACGAGGTGAACGCATGAAGACGCTGGACGACAAGGTCGTCGTGATCACCGGTGCCGGCTCCGGCATCGGTCGGGCCCTGGCCCTCGACTGCGCCGCCCGCGGCTCGCTGCTCGCGCTGAGCGACGTCGACGCCGCCGGCCTGGCGGAGACCGTCGACCTGGCCAAGAACGTCGGGGCACGCGAGGTGCACTCGTCCCACCTCGACGTCGCCGACCGGGCCGCCTTCGCGACGTACGCCGCGCAGGTCGCCGAGCACTTCGGTCGCGTCAACGTCGTCGTGAACAACGCGGGCGTCGCCCTGACCGGTGACTTCGACGAGCTGAGCTACGACGACATCGACTGGATCGTCGGGGTCAACTTCTGGGGCGTCGTCCACGGGACCAAGGAGTTCCTGCCCCACCTGATCGCCTCCGGCGACGGGCACGTCGTCAACATCTCGTCGCTGTTCGGCCTGATCTCGATGCCCAGCCAGAGCCTCTACAACGCCACGAAGTACGCCGTGCGCGGCATGTCGGAGGCGCTCCGGGAGGAGATGCTCGTGGCCGGCCACCCCGTGGGGGTCACCGTCGTCCACCCCGGCGGCATCAAGACCCACATCGCCGACAACTCCCGCATCACCGGCGACGCCAGCCGGCGCGACACCGTCCAGCTCTTCAACGAGAAGCTGGCCCGGATGCCGGCCGAGCGGGCCGCCGAGATCATCGTGGGCGCGGTGCTGAAGAACCAGGCCCGGTGCCTGGTGGGCATCGACGCCCACGCGCTCCACCACCTCGCCAAGCTGACCGGGTCCCGCTACCAGGACCTGCTCGCCGCGGCGGCCCGACGGGTCCTGGCTGAGCCCAGCCGCGGCCGCGCAGCGGCGTCGGCGTCGGGCGAAGGGGTTGAGGGGTCGGGCTAGGCACGAGCGGAGCGAGGGACTCGCCTCCGACCGTCTCGAAACCCAGGCCCGCGTCACCTGAGCCACGCTCAGTCGGCGGGCGGCGGCAGCGCGTCACTGGCCTCCAGCGGGTCCATGCCGGTCAGCAGCAGCAGGTCGGCGACCACGCCGCGCAGCTGCGCCAGCACCACCTCGGCCGAGAGGACCGCCGAGCGCTCCACCTGACCGGTGGCGTGGCCGACTGCGAGCAGCTGCGGCCGGGCCGCCACCGCCATCCGGTTCTGCCGCAGCTCGGCCGCCACCGCATCCGTGGCGTCGGCCAGCTCGTCGGCCAGCTGGGCGTAGGCATGCGGGATCGGTCGGCGGTGGTAGGCGGCCACCGCCGTGTGGCGCACCAGCACCCGGGTCGAACGCAGCGCCCGGTCCAGCGGGTCGACCAGCTCGGCCATCCGTCGGACGCCGGGTTTGTGACGGACCCGGAACGGCGAGCTCGCGACCACCGCCAGCCCCTCGTCGGCTGCGACCTGCAGCTCGCGGATCAGGTAGTCGGTCTGCCGTGCGTCGGCCAGCAGGTCGAGCGCCCGATCGACCTCGCCGTCGACCATGACCTCCCCCGCTGCCCGCAGCAGCGCGGAGACCTTGTCGAGGACGAGCGCGGCCTGCTCGCGCGGTCGCCGGAGCGGCGCCGCCGGGACGACGGTCGCGGCGACCAGCGCCACCGCTCCCCCGACCAGGGCGTCGGTCCAGCGGATCAGTCCCTGGTCCGGGTCGGGCAGCAGCGTCGCCACCACGATGGACTGGACGGCCGCCTGCGTCACGAAGAGCTGGCCGCCGTCGAGCAGGAAGGCGGCGGTCATCGCCAGCGCGACGATCAGCGTCAGCTGCCACCAGCCGCTGCCGATGCCCTGCACGAGGAGGTCCGCGACCAGCACACCGATCGCGACGCCGAGCGTCACCTCGGCCACCCGGCGCAGCCGCTGGCCGTAGGACGTCCCGAGGCTCACCACCGCCGCGATCGGCGCGAAGAACGGGGTGGGGTGACCCAGCACCTCCGCGGCGATCCACCACGCGACACCGGCCGCGAGGGCGCACTGCGCGATCTGCCACGACTTCGAGCGGAGCCGGAACAACCGCTCCCTCAGCGAGGTCCGGCCGCGTGACCACAGTCGGTCGAGAGGCGGAGCCACGGCCATGGTGTGATCCTGTCATGAGGTTCGAGGCCGGCACCCGCGTGCGCTGTGAGATGAGCAAGTGGCCCGACCAGCCCCACTGGGTCTACGACGGCACCTACCTCGGTGCCGACGACCTGGGCGACTGGATCGCCTTCCCGGCCGGGTCACGCTTCTCCCGACCCGGGGTCGACGTGGTCATGCCCAACGACCAGGTCGGACTCGTCCCCGCCGACCACCTGGCCGAGCGCGGCTGGCTGGCCACCTTCCACGGCCCCGGGGGAGGTTTCCGGCTCTACGTCGACATCGCCACCCCGCCGGTCTGGGACGGCACCACCCTCCGGGCGGTCGACCTCGACCTGGACGTCATCGAGGGGGTGAGCGGGCGGGTGTGGGTCGACGACGAGGACGAGTTCGCCGACCACCGCGTCCGGTGGCGCTACCCGGACGACCTCGTCGCCGGTGCGCTGCGCTCCTGCGGATGGGTCGAGACCGCCGTACGCAACGCCGGCCCACCCTTCGACGGCTCGTCCGCGCGCTGGCTCGACGAGCTGCGCACCCTGGCTCAGTAGCCGCCCTCGGGCGGGACCATCTCCAGCCGTACGCCGAGCAGCCGGACCGGCTTGTCCTGCTCGACGCGCTCGAGCAGGGCCACGGCCGCATCCCCGAGCACCGCGAGGTCACGCGAGGGCTCGGGCAGCTTGCGGGACCGGGTCAGCGTGAAGAAGTTGCGGTAGCGGACCTTCAGGTGGACCCGCATCGCGGGCCGACCTTCGGCGTCGATGCTCGCCAGCGCTCGCGCCGTGAGCACGCGCACCGCCTCCGGCACCTCGGGCCACTCCAGGTCACGCTGGAACGTCTCCTCGTGGCCGTGCGCCCGCGGCACCCACGGCGTCGCGTCGACCGGACTCGAGTCGACACCACGACCGAGCCGGTGGAACCAGGGCCCCATGGTCGGGCCGAACTCACCCGCCAGCACCGTCGTCTCGCTCGCCGCGAGGTCGCGGACCGTCTCGATCCCGAGTCCGTTGAGCCGACCCGCGATCTTGGCGCCGACGCCCCACAGCGCCCGCACCGGTCGCGCCCCCATCTCCTCGAACCAGGTGTCGTCGGTGATCGTGTAGACCCCCTGCGGCTTGCCGAAGTCGGTCGCGATCTTGGCCTGCAGCTTGTTGTTGCCGACGCCCACCGAGCAGTGGAGCCGGGTGGCGGCCAGCACGGCGGCCCGCACCTCGTCGGCGAACGCGCGCGGATCACCCAGGTCACCGTGTCCCTCGCCGGCGCCGACGAACGCCTCGTCCCAGCCGAGCACCTCGACCACGACCGGCACCCCGCCCCACCTCACCGACCGCAGCGCCGCCATGACCTCGGCGGAGGCGGCCTCGTAGACCGGGAAGTCGACCGGCAGGAAGATCGCGTCCGGGCACTTCTTGTGTGCCGTGCGCAGCGGCATCCCCGACCGGATCCCGAACTCCCGCGCCTCGTACGACGCGGTCGAGACCACTGCACGCTCGGTCACCACCCCGCGACCGCCCACGACCACCGGCTTGCCGGCCAGCTCCGGCCGCCGCAGCACCTCGACCGCGGCCAGGAACATGTCCAGGTCGACGTGGAGCACCCAGCGGTCGGTCACCCGCCGATGATGGCACCGCCGGCCGACGCTCCTCTATCGGCGCAGCTCTATCGGCGCAGGGCCCACTCCAGCGACTGCTGCAGGTCGGCCAGGTCGCGGTACCAGGTGCGGACCTCGCTCCGGCACCGCACCCGGGCCCGCATCGTGTCGTACTCGCCGCACTCCGCCCTCGCCTCGGAGTCGGTCGGCGGGTAGATCGCGCTGCCGTCGTGGAAGTGGATGCCGAAGCCGTTGCCGGCGTCGCCCTCCACCTTCACGATCGTGTCCGGATCGGTCGAGATCGAACCGACCGCCACCCCCATCCCCGCGAGCAACGCCACGATCCCTGCCGCAGCCACGAGCCAGGTCTTCCTCATCAGTTCCCCCTTCGTCGGGCGCCGGCGCCCGAAATCCCGCATGGCCGGCGCGACGCCGACGCTAGGGAGCGAGGGGGACGGGATCGGGAGAGCACGGGCTGTGCTGTGGAGAACCCGCGAGGGTCGCGACCTGTGGACGACGAGCGGTCCAGGATCAGCGCGCGAGCGTGACGGTGATCCTGCGGTTCCGGCAGTCGGCGGCCACCGTCTCGAGCGCGGCCTTCTCCGTCGAGTCGACCCGCAGCCGCCAGCGGTGCTTCACCGCGACCCACCCGCGCAGGTAGCGGCACTGGCTGTGCTCCGGGAGCCACTCGGCGGGGTCCCGGTCGCCCTTGGACTGGTTGACGTTGTCGGTCACGCCGACCAGCGAGCGTCGGTCGCCGAGGTCGTTGGCGAAGGACTCCCGGACGGACTTCTTCCACGTCCTCGCACCGGAGTCCCACGCCTCGGCCAGCGGCACCATGTGGTCGATGTCGACGTCGGAGGGGTTCTCCCACGTCTCCTGGTCGTAGTAGGAGAACCAGCGTCCCGACGTGATGGTGCAGGTCCCGGTGACCGTCACCGGTTCCTTCGACTCCTGCTTCAGCACCTCCTCCCGGGTGCTGCAGCCGTCGCCGTCGGCGTCGGACCAGTGCGGGAACTTCTCCCGCTCGTAGCCCTTCCGCACCTCACGCTTGAGGGGCAGGTCCGCGATGGCCGTCCGCAGCCGGGCGGAGTAGTCCTCGGCGTTCGCGGCGGTGGGAGTCCAGGCCAGAGCGGTGACCACGAGGGCGAGGAACGTGAGGCGACTGATCATGGTCAGCGGGCCAGAGTGACCGTGATCGTGGAGTTGGTGCAGCCCGACCCGAGCGAGCTCATCGCGGACTTCTCGGCCGAGTCGACGCTCAGGCCCCAGCGGTGCTTGACGGCGACGTACTCGCGCAGGTAGCGGCACTGGTCGTACTGCGGCAGCCACTCGGCGATGTCCTGGTCACCCTTGCTCTGGTTGACGTTGTCGGTGACACCGACCAGCGTCCGGTAGTCACCGAGGTCGTTGGCGAACGACTGCCGGGTCGCGGTCGACCAGGTGCGCGCCCCCGAGTCCCAGGCCTCTGCCAGGGGCACCATGTGGTCGATGTCCACGTCGGAGGGGTTGGTCCACGACACCCGGTCATAGTACGAGTACCACCGGCCGCCACTGAGGCTGCAGCCACTGCCCACGGTCGGCGGGTCGTCCGCCTCGGCGATCAGCACCTCGTTGCGGCTGTGGCACCCGTCGCCGTCCGCGTCGACCCAGTGCGGGAACAGGTCGCGGTCGTAGCCGGTGCGCACCTCGCTCGCGGTCGGCAGGTCGGAGATGGCGGTCATCAGCGGCGCCGAGTAGCTCTCGGCGTACGCCGGGCTCGCGACGAGTCCGGTGGCGGCGATGATGCCCGCGACGAGCAGGGTGAGACGACGGATCATGAGGCACTCCCGAGAGGTGGAGGTGGGACCTTCACCGACACCCTCGCGGGTGTTCCGGGCCCTGACAAGGGACTAGACTCGCTCGTCGACCATCGGGTCGGCCCGGCGTCCAGGGCGGGTGGCACGTTCCCCCTCCATGACCTGCCCTGGACGTCGAGTCCCCTCGAGCCGCCTTCGGTCAGAGCCGAAAGCTGTCGTGGCTGGTGCCCGCTGACCGCGTCAACCGACCTCGACTCAGATGTGCGTCGGGGTCTGGGACGCAGAACTGCGGTTACTCTAGGGGAGATCGCGGCCACTGCCAACAGGCACGCCTGGGGAGGGGTGCCATGTCGATCGACGGCGTACGCCCCCCGTCTCCGGCAGAGGAATCCGCCCGTCGCGCTGTCGCCCACGAGGTGGCCGACGAGGGGCTGGTCGGGACTGCCGCGGCCCTGCAGTGCGTCTGCCGCGCCGCTGCGAAGGCGCTGTCCATGCGCGGGTCCGTGGTCCACGTCGTCGGCAGCGCCGGCTCCGATCGGCTGGCCGCCAGCTCGGACTCCTGGAGCGCCGAGGTCGCCGAGCTCGCGTTCACGGTGGGAGAGGGTCCCAGCATCGACGCGCTCGCCCGGCGCCGTCCGGTCCTCGTCGCCGACCTCGCGACCGCCGGCCGTCGGTGGCCCGGATACGTCCAGGCGGCAGGTGAGGTGGACGTACGAGCGGTCCACAGCTTCCCGCTCCTCGTCGGAGGCGTCACGCTCGGCCTGCTCGAGCTCTACGCGACCGCGACTCAGACCCTCGAGGAGGACGGGGCCCTGCTCGCGCTGGCCTACTCCGAGCTGGCGACCCGGACCTTGCTCGGCGAGGAGGGCAGGCTCGACACCGGCACGTGGGAACCGCTGGTGGATCCCCGTGCCGAGGTGCATCAGGCGCAGGGCATGGTGATGGTGGACCTCGGGATCGACCTCGCCGAGGCGCTCGTCCGCATGCGCGCACACGCCTTCACCGAGGGCGTCGCCGTGATCGACCTGGCACGCGCGATCATCGCCGGGTTCGTGCTACCGGCCGCGGCACCGGACGACATCACATGAGGCCGGACATAGACTGTCCGTCTGCGAGGAGGCTGAGCTGTGGGCATTGAGACCGAGAGATTGACCGACGTCTTCATCGAGGTGGCCGACACCCTCGTCGCCGACTTCGACCTCATCGAGTTCCTCCACTCCGTGGCCCGCCACGCGGCCGACATCACCGGCGCCGCGGCCGCCGGGGTCATGCTCAGTGGTCCGGACGGCGCGCTCCACCACGTCGGCGCCTCGAGCGAGGATGCCCGGCTGCTCGAGCTGTTCCAGATCCAGAACGGCGAGGGACCGTGCCTCGACTGCTTCACCACCGGACGGCCGGTCGTCGTCCCCGATCTCGCCCTGGCCACCGAGCGCTGGCCGGACTTCGCCCCCCGCGCCGTGACCGCGGGCATCGTGTCGGTCCACGCCTTCCCCATGCGGCTGCGCGAGCGCGTGATCGGCGGGCTCAACGTCTTCCAGACGAGCCGTCAGGAGCTACGTGCCGAGGACGCGAAGGTCGTCCAGGCGCTCGCCGACGTGGCCACCATCTCGCTGATCCAGGAGCAGGCCGTCGCCCGCGCCGAGGTCCTGACCGAGCAGCTGCAGGTCGCGCTCAACAGCCGCATCGTGGTCGAGCAGGCCAAGGGTGCGGTGGCCCGCACCTTCGACATCACCGTCGACGAGGCCTTCGAGCTGCTCCGCGGCCACGCCCGCAGCTCCCGTCGGCGGCTGACCGACGTCGCTCACGAGGTCGTCACCTCGCCCGGTGGGCCCGAGATGCTCCGACAGGGCTGACATGGTCTCCCCGATCGATCCCTCGTCCGCCGCGTTCCTGCTCGCCGAGAACCGCAGCATGCCGATGCACGTCGGCGGACTGCAGCTCTTCAAGAAGCCCGAGGGTGCCGGCCGCAACTACGTCCGCGAGATGTACGAGGAGATGCGCGACGTCGAGGAGATCGCACCGCTCTTCCTCAAGCACCCCCACCGTTCGGCGCGGACGGCGGGGCAGCTGGTGTGGCGGGTCGACGAGCAGTTCGACATCGAGCACCACGTGCGCCACAGCGCACTGCCCAAGCCGGGCCGGGTCCGCGAGCTGCTCGAGCTCTGCTCGCGGCTGCACTCCACGCGGCTCGCGTGGGAGCGGCCGCTCTGGGAGGCCCACGTCATCGAGGGCATGCGTGACGGCCGGGTCGCGATGTACACCAAGACCCACCACGCCCTGGTCGACGGCGTGAGCGCGATGCGGCTGCTCGCGAGCGTGCTGACCACGGACCCCGAGCGGCGCGGCATGCCGGCGCCGTGGGGTGCGACCCCGGACCGGTCGCAGTCCTCGACCGACCGGGCCAAGGCGGAGACCGCGCTGGCCGAGGTGCCCGCGCAGGCGATGCGGACGGCGATGGGAGTCACCGCCGAGGCCGCCGGCATGCCCGGCGCCCTCATCAAGACGCTCAACAAGAGCATCCGCAACGAGACCTCGGCGCTGTCGCTGCACGCGCCGCGCACGATGTTCAACCAGAGCATCACCGGCTCGCGCCGGTTCGCCGCCCAGGACTGGCCGATCGAGCGGCTGCGCGCGATCGGCAAGGCCACCGGCACCACCATCAACGACGTGGTGATCGCGATGTGCGCGGGCGCGCTGCGGACCTACCTGCTCGAGGTCGACGAGCTGCCCGAGCAGGGACTGGTCGCGATGGTGCCGGTCGGCCTCAACGCGAAGCAGTCGCAGATCGCGTCCGCCGACGGCGGCAACGCGGTCGGCTCGATCATGGTCAAGATGGGCACCGAGCTGGCCGACCCCGCCGACCGTCTCGCCGCGATCCACCAGTCGATGCAGGACGGCAAGGAGGGGCTGTCGTCGATGACGCCGGTCCAGATCCTGGCGATGAGCGCGATCGGCCAGGCGCCCGCGATCCTCGGGCCGCTGCTGCGGATGCAGGGGATCGTGCGACCGCCCTACAACGTCATCATCAGCAACGTGCCCGGTCCCCGCACCACCCACTACTGGAACGGCGCGCAGCTGCTCGGGACCTACCCGCTGTCGATCCCGATCAACGGGATGGCGCTCAACATCACCTGCACGTCGTACGACGGCCTGATGTGCTTCGGCCTCACCGGCTGCCGCCGCACCGTTCCCCACCTGCAGCGCCTGCTGACGTTCCTGGACAACGAGGTGAAGGCGCTGGAGAAGGCCGCCGGGGTCTAGCGGTCGCTGCTCCTGTGGCCCGACCGGCCGCGCATGCCGTAGGTGCCCTTGACGACGTAGTCGAAGGCGGCGTCGGGGAGGAACCGGCGGGCCCGCACGAGGGTGCCCGCGCCGCGGCCGACCGGGTAGCGGGCGCGCGGAGTGTTGGCGAGGACGGCGGCGACGATCTTCTTCGCGACCACGTCGGGCTTGCTGGAGGTGGCCGGCCCGTCGTAGCGCTCGAGCACGCGCCGTACCTTCTCGGCCTGCTCCTCGTAGGCGCCGCCGCGGCTGGTCTCGACGAGGCTCTCGCGGGAGATCTCGTTCCACTCGGTGCGGATCGGGCCGGGCTCGATGATCACGACGTCGATGCCGAACGGCGCGAGCTCGATCCGCAGGCTGTCGCTGAAGCCCTCCACCGCGAACTTGGTCGCGTGGTACCAGGCACCCAGCGGCTCGTAGAACTTCCCGCCGACGCTGGAGATGTTGACGATGCGGCAGCGCTGGGCGAGCTCCTCGGTCGCGACGCGCCGCATGTGGGGCGTCACCAGCTGCGTCAGCCGCGCGAGCCCGAAGACGTTGACCTCGAACTGGCGGCGGGCCTCGTCGAGCGGCACGTCCTCGACGGCGCCGTAGGAGCCGTAGCCGGCGTTGTTGACCAGGACGTCGATCCGGCCCTGCTCGTCGATGATGCGCCGTACGCCGCTGGTCATCGACTCGTCGTCGGTGACGTCCATCGCGAAGACGTGCACGCCGGCGTCGGCCAGCGCGCTCATCCGCTCCACCCGGCGGGCGACGGCGTACACCTCGAAGCCGGCCTCCCGCAGCCGGAGGGCGGTCCGCTCACCGATCCCGCTGGACCCACCCGTGACCAGGGCGACTCGCGTAGTCATGCCGTCATTCTTACGGATGGGTCTCGACAAGCTCGACCGCCGTGTGGTCCGGTCCCACGAGAACGCCACCCAACGCCGGTCGAGCCTGTCGAGACCATGAGTCGCTAGGGAGCCGGACGCTGCTCGAACCCCCCACCCACGGTCTCGGCGACGGCGCGGAGCCGGGCGCGGGTGATGTCGGCGACGGTGAGGAGGCCGGCGGCGTGCGCGTTCGAGCCGGGTCGGGTGGGCTCGGCCGAGTTGACCGAGAGGCAGGTGCGGGCGCCGCCGTCCTCGGCGTTGGCGAGCGCGACGGCGTGGCCGGTCGTGCCACTGCCGGCGAAGAAGTCGAGGACGACCGCGTCGCTGGGCATGGTGTGGAGGATCCGGCGCAGCAGGCCCGTGGGCTTCGGCGACTCGAAGACGTGGCCGACGATCTCCTTGAGCTCGGCCACCGCGGTGTCGGTCGACCCGATCTCCGAGGCCAGCCAGATCGTGCGCAGCTTCTTGGTGCGTCCCCCAGACCCGTCCTGCACCGCCAGCCAGTCCTTCTGGAACACGTCGACCCGCTCACCCAGCCGGCCGGCCACCGTCCGGCACACCAGGTCGCCGGGTCGTTCGTCGATCCGCGGTCGCGACCAGCGCCAGACGGCCGGCGTCCCGTCGCCGAAGACCGGCAGCACCTCCACGGCGCCGTCGAACGGCGCGGTGCGGACGTCACCGGTCGCCGGGTCGCCCCAGACCGGGAAGTGGAGGGTGCGGGCGGTCGTGGGGTTGAACTTCTTGTTGGTGTTGCGCAGCGGCAGGTGCCGGAACCGGCGGCCGTCGGTCTCGGAGAGGGGGAAGTCGCGCGCGTCGACGGTCTCGGTGCTGCTCGCGTCGAGCACGCACCGCGCGGCATCGCGGGCGAAGACGAGCAGGTACTCGTGACTGGTCGCGAAGCCGCCGCCGAGCTGGCGGCCCTTGGGGTTGAGGTTGACCACGACCTGCGCGAGGAAGTTGGCCTCGCCGTACACCTCGTCGAGCAGCAGCCGCAGGTGGGCGACCTCGTTGTCGTCGATGCTGACGAAGATCGCGCCCGTCTCGCGGAGCACGGCGCGGGCGGCGACCAGTCGTGGCCGCATCATGTCGAGCCAGGCCTCGTGGCGGCCGTAGCGGTCGCGGTAGGAGAAGTCGTTGCCCGTGTTGTAGGGCGGGTCGATGTAGATCAGGTCGACGCTGTCCGGGTCGAGGCCCTGGAGCACCGCGAGGTTGTCGCCCTCGACGAAGACGTTCCAGGGGACACTTGCCACGCCGGGCAGACTAACCGCCATGACGCGCCGATTCAGCGGACTCCTGGCCCTGGGCCTGGCGGCCGCCTCCCTGAGCGCCGTACCGGCGACCCAGGCGGCACCGGCTCCGTCGTCCGCCCGGGTGAAGGTGACCGACGGCTGTCTCAAGAGCGTCCCGGAGCCGGGCACGAAGAAGAAGGTGAAGATCTGCTGGACGGTCTTCAAGCCGGCCGGCGCCACCAAGAAGCACCGGGTCCCGTTCATGATGCACAGCCACGGCTGGGGTGGAACCCGCACGACCGACCCCGCCGACTTCGAGCCGTGGCTCGACGCGGGCTACGGCGTGCTGTCGTTCGACCAGCGTGGCTTCGGCGAGTCCGGCGGCTTCGCCCACGTCGAGAACCCGCGCTTCGAGGGCCGCGACAACCTCAAGCTGATCCGGATGGTCGCCGGGCTGCCCTGGGTCAAGAAGGACGGGCCGGGCGATCCCCGACTCGGCGCCATGGGCGGCTCCTACGGCGGAGGCTTCCAGTTCCTCGGCGCCTTCGTGGAGCTGCGGCGCCATGGCAAGCCGATCTACGACGCGCTCGCCCCGCAGATCACCTGGCACGACCTGAGCGAGAGCCTCGGACCGCAGGGCGTTCCGCGTGCGCAGTGGACAGCGCTGCTGGGCGCTGCGGCCGCGCTGACCAACGCCCTCGAGCCCAAGGTCGTGGAGGCGCTCGCCGAGGGTACGGCGACCGGCAGCTGGCCGGACGGGTCCGGGGCCAGCGGCGTGGACATGTACCGGTACTTCAAGCGCAACGGGCCGAGCTGGCACGTCGTCGCAGGGCCGTCGGCTCAACATCCCGGTGCTGCTCGGCCAGGGTGCGACCGACACCCTCTTCAGCCTGCAGCAGGGCTTCGACAACTGGCAGCACGCGCTGACCAAGCGATCCCGGAAGCGGAGCATCTTCGTCGGCTACAACGGCGGCCACGTGCTGCCCGGCGCGGCCACCGCCGTGCCGCCCGGCAACTCGCCGTCCGGCGATCCGTGCAGCGAGCAGCTCGCGGGCGGCGACTTCACCGACCTCACGATCCGCTTCATGGACGAGCAGCTCAAGGGACGCGACCGCGGCCTGACCGGCTACGGCGAATACCACCTGGCCACCCTCGGCAACACCTGTACGACGGTGTCGTCGGTGGCACCGGACTCGACCCACGACGTGGGCACCGTGGCGACGCCCTCGGCCGGCGGTCCGTGGCTCGCCTACCCGGTCGCCGAGGGGCCGATCCGGATCGCGGGCTCGTCGTACCTCACGGGTTCGCTGACGACGGTCGGAGCGACGAACCGCGCGTTCTACGGCCTGGCCGTGGGGACGAGCCCGGCCGACGCGCGGCTGGTCCAGAACAACGTGTACCCGCTGAACGTCGAGGGTGCGGTCACCGGCGAGCAGCGCCGCCTCGAGCTGCCGGCCGTCGCCGTCGACGTCGCCGAGGGCGAGACGCTCTACGTCATGGCGAGCGCCGTCAGCGACACGTTCCTCGGCGCGCAGGGCCGTACCCCGGGTGTCGTGCTGCTCGAGGACACGGTCGCCCACCTCCCCGTCGTGGGCGGCTGACCGACCTACTCTGGAGCCCATGCGTCTCCGGGTCGGACTGCTGGTCGTTGCGCTGCTCGCGGCAGCGTTCGCGCTGGTCTTCCTGCAGGACGACCCACCCGTCCCGCCCGACCGCGGCGCGCTCACCACCGCCGAGGAGAAGCAGCCGCGGCAGACCTCTGACGGCGTGCCCGGCGAGATCGCCGAGGCGGTCCCCTGGTACTTCCGGGTCCAGCCGCGGATCGCCAACGAGCGCTCGTGGCGGATCGCGCCCGGCGTCCGGTTCGAGCGCTGGGACCAGACCGACTCGCGCGGCCAGATCCGTGCCTACCTCGTCCGGATCAAGACGTCGAAGCCCGGCGTGACGATCGACTACGCGTCGGGCCGGCACATCCCCGACCGCGGCCCGCTCACCGAGCTGCTCCGCCGCGACGACGCCGTGGTCGGCGTCAACGGCGGCTTCTTCGACATCTACGACACCGGCGCTCCGCTCGGCGTCGGCGAGGACCGGCAGCGCGGTTTCCTGCACGCCTCCCGCTACACCTGGAACAACGCGTTCTGGATGGACCGCTCCGGCCGGCCGTCGATCGGCCCGATGGCGCTCGACGCACAGATCCTGGAGTACCCGCAGATGGAGCTCACCAACGTGAACTCCCCCCGCGCCCGCGCCGGTGCGATCGGCGTGTGGAACTCGAAGTGGGGTACGACGTCCGGCTACTCGATCACCGACGGTCAGAAGAGCGGCGTCCGGATGGTCGTGGTCGAGAACGGCCGGGTCGTCGCCAGCACCACCGACCTGTCCTCCGGCAAGCAGATCGAGGGGACGATCCTGGTCGGCCGCGGGCCCGGTGCCGAGCAGCTGTCCCAGCTGCGCGTGGGCGCCAAGGCCACCCTCAGGTGGCGGCTCGCGAAGCGGCCGGCCTTCGCGATCGGGGGCGAGAGCATCCTGCTCCAGCGGGGGGCGATCAAGGTCACCGACGACCGGATCCTCCACCCGCGCACCGCCGTCGGCATCGACCGCGACACCGGTGAGGTGCTGCTGCTCGCCATCGACGGTCGGCAGACCCACAGCCGCGGCTACACGATGGTCGAGACGGCGCGGCTGATGAAGAAGCTCGGGGCCGAGTCGGCGTTGAACCTCGACGGCGGCGGTTCGACGACGATCGCGGGACTGAACCGCAAGGACCTGCTCAAGGTGCTCAACCAGCCCTCCGACGGGGCCCAGCGCTCCGTCGCCGACGGCATCGCGGTGCTCTACCAGCGCCCCCCGGCATGACAGCCTTGCGCGCGTGCCCCGCTTCACCCGCGCCGAGCTCGAGTCGTTCCGCGACGCCGAGGTCCCGGACCTGATCGGACCGGATGTCCGGCTGCTGTTCGTCGGCATCAACCCGGGGCTCTGGACCGCCGCCACACAGACCCACTTCGCCCATCCGGTCAACCGCTTCTACCCGGCCCTGCACGCGGCCGGCATCCTGCTCGAGCCGATCGACCCGGCGGCCGGCATGACCGACGCCGACCGGGCCGCAGTCACCGCACGCGGCATCGGCATCACCAACCTGGTCCGCCGCGCGACGGCCCGCGCCGACGAGCTGACACCCGACGAGCTCCGAGCGGGCGGCCAGCGGCTGGCCGAGCTCGTCGAGCGGGTCCGGCCGAGGGTCGTCGCGGTGGCCGGCATCACGGCCTACCGCTCCGCCTTCGGCGTACGACGAGCCGTGCCCGGTCGTCAGCCCGAGGACCTCGGCGGCGCCGAGCTGTGGGTGGTGCCGAACCCGAGCGGCCTCAACGCCCACGAGACGGTCGCCTCGCTGGCGGAGGCCTACGCCGCCCCCGCCCGAGCCGCCGGGATCCTGTAGGTCTCGACAAGCTCGAGCGCCGTGGTTGAGGTTCGCGAACGGCGGTTGAGCTTGTCGAAACCGCGCTCCTCGCACCTCAACCACCGGTCAAGGCTCACCCAGCGGGGAACGGTTGCTGCTTGCCCATCACGGTGAGCCCGTCCTCGACCATGAAGCCGCGGTCGAGGTCGGCCTGCGGGTCGACCCCGATCTCCGCACCGGGCGGCACCACCACCTGCTTGTCGAGGATCGCGTTGCGCACGACCGCACCCGCGCCGATCCTGACGCCGTTGAGCAGCACGCTGTCGGTGACCTCGGCACCGGCCTCGACCCGCACCTCGGGAGAGAGCACGGAGCGGGTGACGTGCCCACCGGTCACCACGACGCCCGGCGACAGCAGGGCGTCGCCGATCTCGGCGGTCTGGCCGCCCTCGCCGTGGACGACCTTCACCGGCGGCTGCGGCCCGTAGGAGGTGTAGATCGGCCAGGCGAAGTTGTAGAGGTTGAAGATCGGCAGCGGACTGACGACGTCCATGTGCGCGGCGTAGTAGGAGCCCATGGTCCCGACGTCGCGCCAGTAGCCGCGGTCACGGTCGGTGGCGCCGGGCACCGTGTTGTTCTTGAAGTCGTAGACCCCCGCCCGGTTGCGCCGCACGAACGCCGGCACGATGTCACCGCCCATGTCGTGGGCGCTGTTGTCGAGGTCGGCATCCCTCGTCACCGCCTCGACCAGGGCGTCGGCGTCGAAGACGTAGTTGCCCATCGACGCGAGCACCTCCTGGGGGCTGTCGGGCAGGCCGACCGGGTCCTTCGGCTTCTCCAGGAAGTCGCGGATCGACGACGGGTGGTCCGGCTCGACGTCGATCACACCGAACTGGTCGGCCAGACCGATCGGCTGCCGGATCGCCGCCACGGTGCAGCTGGCGCCGGACTCCACGTGGTGCTCGACCATGTCGCTGAAGTCCATCCGGTACACGTGGTCGGCACCGACCACGACGATGATGTCGGGCTTCTCGTCCTTGATCAGGTTGAGGCTCTGGAAGATCGCGTCGGCGCTGCCGAGGTACCACCGCTTGCCGACCCGCTGCTGCGCCGGCACCGGGGCGACGTAGTTGCCGAGCATGGTCGACATCCGCCAGGTCTGGGTGATGTGACGGTCGAGGCTGTGGGACTTGTACTGCGTCAGCACCACGACCTTCAAGTACCCCGAGTTGACGACGTTCGACAGCGCGAAGTCGATCAGCCGGTAGATCCCGGCGAACGGGACCGCGGGCTTGGCCCGGTCAGCCGTCAGCGGCATCAGCCGCTTGCCCTCGCCGCCCGCCAGGACGATCGCCAGCACGTTCCGTCTCGCATCGCCCCTCATGGAGCCAACCTAGCCAGTGCTGGCGGTAGCGTCGACGCATGCGCGTCGACGTGCTCAGCAAGGAGTACCCGCCCGAGGTCTACGGCGGGGCCGGGGTCCACGTGGCCGAGCTGGTCCGGGCCCTGCGCGCGCGACCCGATCTCGAGACCCACGTCCACGCCTTCGGGGCGGTGCGCGACGAACCCCTGACCTCGTCGTACGCCGACCTGGCCGAGCTCTCCGGCGCCAACCCGGCGTTGCGCACGCTCGGCGTCGACCTCGCGATCGCCGACGGTTGTGCCGGGACCGACCTGGTCCACTCCCACACCTGGTACGCCAACCTCGCCGGCCACCTCGCGGCGCTGCTCCACGACGTGCCCCACGTCGTCTCGGCCCACTCCCTCGAGCCGCTGCGACCGTGGAAGGCCGAGCAGCTGGGCGGCGGCTACGCGGTGTCGAGCTGGGTCGAGAAGACCGCCTACGAGGCGGCGGCCGCGGTGATCGCGGTGTCGGCCGCGATGCGCGACGACGTGTTGAGCTGCTACCCCGACCTCGACCCGGCGAGGATCCACGTGGTCCACAACGGCATCGACACCGACGACTGGGCGCCGCTCCACGCCCCCGACCGGGTGCGCGAGCTCGGCGTCGATCCCGACCGGCCCAGCGTCGTGTTCGTCGGCCGGATCACCCGGCAGAAGGGGCTCCCGCTGTTCCTCCGCGCGTGCGCGGCGCTGCCACCGGAGGTGCAGATCGTGCTGTGCGCCGGCGCCCCCGACACCCCCGAGATCGAGGCCGAGGTCGAGGGCCTGGCCGCGGGGCTCGCCGAGGCGCGGACCGGCGTCGTCTGGATCCGCGAGATGCTGCCGCGGCCGGACGTGGTGGCGCTGCTGACCGCCGCCACCGTCTTCGCGTGCCCGTCGATCTACGAGCCGCTCGGCATCGTCAACCTCGAGGCCATGGCCTGTGAGACGGCCGTGGTCGCGACCGCCGTCGGCGGCATCCCCGAGGTCGTCGTGCCCGGCGAGACGGGACTGCTCGTTCCCTTCGACGAGCCGGATGACGCGTACGTCGACGCGTTCGCCGACGCCATGACGACGCTCGTGACCGATCCCGACCGGGCGGCCGCGATGGGCCGCGCCGGTCGTCAGCGCGCCATCGACGCGTTCTCGTGGCACGAGATCGCCGGGCTGACCCACGCCGTCTACACCGGGGCGCTCCGATGACCGAGGAGCGGGTGACCCAGCGCAACGTGCTCGGCACCGAGCTGGAGCCGTGCAGCAGCGACCCGCTGACCGGGTTCTACCGCGACGGCAGCTGCACCTGCGGCCCGCTCGACCCCGGGCTGCACGCTGTCTGCGCGGTGATGACGCCGGAGTTCCTCGACCACCAGCGTTCGGTCGGCAACGACCTCACCACGCCCCGGCCGGAGTGGCAGTTCCCCGGCCTGCAGCCCGGCGACCGGTGGTGCGTGGTGGCCGGTCGGTGGCGTCAGTCCTTCGAGGCCGGCGTGGCCGCGCCGGTCGTGCTGGCGTCGACCAACTACCGCGCCCTCGAGGTCATCCCGATCGAGCTGCTGCAGGAGCACTCGGTCGACGTACCGGCCGACCCCGGCGCCCTCGAGTGAGGCGAGCACCCGACCCCGGGCCTTCACGCGTTGAGGGCGAGCTCCGCCGCCAGCACCACCCGCCGGTCGTCCGAGAGGCCGCCCGCATCCGTGTCCTTCCAGGCGTCGTCGACCTCGAGGAAGTACCTCACCGCCGCGCACACCACCGAGAGCTGCTCGGCGTCCAGGTCCTCGTGCCGGTCGACCAGGGCGTGCAGCCGATCGGCCACCAGCATCGCCTCGCCCGCCATCGCAGTGTCGGCCAGATGCGCGTCGAGCCGCCGCCTGACCTCCTCCGACGTCGCGGTGCGTCACCGGCTCGCCAGAAGGGCTCCACCGAGGGCCACAGCTCCGCGAGATGCCGCACGAAGATGTCACGGGTGCTTCCCATGGTGGAACCCCCTCCCCCGGCCACGGTCCTCCCGGGGGCCGCCCCGGTCAAGAGGGTGGCAGGGCAGCTCGTCTCGAGACCAGATGCGCTCGCTCGGCGTCGTTGCGGCAGCCGGCGATCGCGAGGTCGTACGCCGCCCGCGCGGCCACCACGTCCCCGGTGCGCGACAGCAGCTCGGCGCGGACCGCGTCGACGCGATGGCTGCCCGGTATCTCGATCCCGGCGAGCGCATCGAGCCCCGCACCCGGCCCGTCGCTCTCGGCGACCGCGACCGCCCGGGCCAGCCTGACGCTCGGGCTCGGCGACAGCTCGAGCAGCAGGTCGTAGTGGGCCACGATCCGGTCCCAGCGCGTCTCGTCCGACCCGCCCGCGGTGGCGTGCTCGACCGCGATCCGGGCCTGCACGGCGTACGACGCGGCGAGCTGGCTCAGCGGCCGGGCCAGGACCGGGTCGTCGAGCAGCCGGCGCGCCTCCTCGATCTCGTCGCGGCGCCACAGCGAGCGGTCCTGGTCGGCGAGCAGCACGAGCGTGCCGTCGGCGGCGACACGCGCATCCCGGCGGCTGTGCTGCAGGAGCATCAGCGCCAGCAGGGCGACCAGCGCCGCCTCGTCGCTCCGGAGATCGAGCACGACCCGCACCAGCCGGATCGCCTCCCCCGCCAGCTCCGCGCGCAGCAGGTCCGGCCCGCTGCCCGGCGCGTAGCCGGCGGTGAAGGCGAGGTAGGCGGTCTGGGCGACCGTCTCGAGGCGGTCGGGCAGCACGTCGGCGTTCGGGACGGCGAACGGGATGCCGGCGGCGACCACCTTCTTCTTCGCGCGGGTCAGCCGGGCGGCCATGGTCGGCTCGGTGACGAGGAAGAGCCGGGCGATGTCGTGGGTGCTGACGCCGAGCACGAGCCGTAGCGCCAGCGCGCAGGCCGACGCAGGTGCGAGCGCCGGGTGGGTGCACATCAGCACCAGCCGGAGCAGGTCGTCCTCGACCAGGTCGCCCGGGTCCGCCATCGCCGTCCCCCCTTCCCCGCGTGCGGCGTCGGTCACGAGCAGCGGCTGCTTGCGCCGAGCCATCGACTCGGCCCGGAGCCGGTCGAGCACGCGGCGCCGTGCAGTGGTCAGCAGCCAGGCCGCAGGGTTGTCCGGCGTCCCGTCGGCCGGCCAGCGGCGGGCCGCGGCCTCGACGGCGTCGGCGAGCGCGTCCTCGACCAGGTCGAGCCGGCGGAACTGCGCGAGGAGCAGGGACGTCAGCCGCCCCCACTCCTCGCGCACCACCTGCTCGAGGCTCACTCCTGCGCCGGTCACCGACTCAGCCGACGTCGACCGCCGGCGAGATCTGCAGGTCGTACGCCGGAAGCGACTGCAGCAGGTCGAGCAGCACGTCGAGGTCGGGGGCCTCGATCAGGTAGAACCCGCCCAGCTGCTCGACCGCCTCCGCGTACGGCCCATCGGTGATCATCCGCTCCCCGCCACGGGTCTTCACCACGGTCGCGGTGTCGCCGGAGGCCAGGGCCTCCCCAGCGAGGATCTCGACGCCCTCGCGGGCGAGCACACGCGGCGCTGAACTCGCCGAACTGCCCCATGATCGGCTCCTGTTGTTCCGGTGTGAGGCTCTCCCAGGCCGGTAGCTCGCCGTCGGCCATCAACAAGACGAGGTACTTCATGACGGACGCTCCTCGGCCTCGACCACGCGTCGCACCTCGACCCCGTCGCCGAGCTTGGCGATGATCTGGCAGCACTCGAGCAGGTCGTCGAGGTCGTCGGTCTCGACCTGGTAGAAGCCGCCGACCTGCTCGGCGGTCTCGACGAAGGGACCGTCGGTCGGCGCACCGCCCCCGACCGGGATGGTGCGTGCCTCCGAGCTGCGGTGCAGCTCGGCGCCACCGGTGATCTTGTGCCCGCGTGCGACGAGCTCCTCGCTGAATCTCCCGTGTTCCGCGTAGGCGCGGGCACGCTCCTCTGCGCTCAGAGTCTCGCTCCACCAGTTGTCCTCGTCGCCCACGATCAGCACCACGTACTCGGTCATGCGTGTCTCCTTCACTCGGTTGCCAGGCGGCGGAGCTCGATGTGCTCACCCCGCGCCGCGAAACGCTCGCACGCGGCGCGCAGGTCGGCGTCGTCGTCGGTCTCGACGAGGTAGAAGCCGACGATCTGCTCGACGGACTCCGTGAACGGTCCGTCGGTCACCAGCGTGCCGCCCAGCCCGTCCGGGCGCATCGACGTCGCCTGCGCCGACGGCTCGAGCGGGCTCACCGCGACGATCGCGTGACCCCCTGCCTGGAGGTCCGCGTGGAACTGACCGTGCGACGCCATGCCCTTCTCGTGCTCGGACGCGGGCAGCTTCGCCCATTCCGCCTCGGGCGCCGGCAGCAGGATCAGGTAGCGGCTCATCGGGTGTCTCTCCTCCTGGATGCGTCAGGCCGCGGGTGCGACCTCACCACCCTGACGGACGCGGGACCCCGGAATCGACAACCACGGGCTCAGAGTTTGGCGAGCGCCTCGCGCATCCCGGCCTCGGCCTCGTCGCCGAGCTTCTTGAACGCCCCGCCCAGGAACGGCTCGGCCACCTTGAGCAGGCCCTTGAGCCGGATGTCGGCGGTGTAGGTGACGCTCGTGCCGCCGGCTGCCGTGGGTGAGAACTCCATGACGTCGTCGGCGGTCGCACCCTTGCCCTCGCCGTGCAGGGCGAACCGGCGCCCCGGGACGTGCTCGACCACCTCGTAGCGCAGCTCGCTCTTCTTGCCGTTGAACTCCGAGACGTTGCGGTAGACGGTGCCGACGCCGCCGTCACCCTCGACCCGCTCGGTCGTGACCGTGCCCGGGTCCCACTCCGTCGTGGTGGTGAAGTCGCTCAGGTAGGCGAAGACCGGGCCAGGGGCCGCAGCCGTCTCGACGGTGCGCTGGATCTTCACAGGTTCCTCATCTCGGCGCCGATCCGGCGCATGGTGGCGAGCACGTCATCACGCAGGTCCGGCCCCTCGGCCGGCCAGGTGGACAGTACGGCGTACGCCAAGCGCGAGCCGTCGTCGTCGACCAGGCCGACGTCGGCGCGGACGCCCGACGAGGAGCCGGTCTTGCTCCACAGCCGTACCCCGCGGTCCGGCTCACCATGCGCCAGCGGGTCGAGCCCGAAGGCGGAGCCGACCATCGACAGGTCGACGCCGGTGGCGAGCCAGTCGAGCACCTGCTCGCTGGCGAAGGGACTCACCACCTCGCCGCGCGCCAAGGCCCCGAACACCTGGGTCCAGTCCGACGCGCTTCCTTCGCTGAGCGTGGCTGGGTCGCCGGCACGGCGTACGTCGCGGACCTGGTCGTGCAGCATCGACCCGCCCGGCGCCCAGACCGCCGCACAGTCCTGCACGGCCTCGAGTCCCACCACGTCGAGCAGCGCGTTGGTCGCCCAGTTGTCGCTGACCGTCCCCACCAGCCGGACGACGTCGGCCAGCGGCAGCCGGCCCGTGGCGAGGTGCTGCCACAGCCCGGAGTCCGCGACCGGCGGCACCGCGTCACGGTCGACCAGGTGAGCGAGCTCCAGCTCGCCGCGCTCGACCCGCGCCGCGACCTCGATCAGCAGGAAGACCTTCCCGACGCTCGCGGTCGGGAGCAGCGCGTCGGGCTCGTGCGACGCCAGCACGTCACCGCCGTCGACGTCACTCACGCGCACGCTCCAGCGCGCTCCGCGGTCACGGGTCGGTCGCACCAGCGCCTCGAGGTCCATGCCCACAGGGTCCATCTCCACAAGATTACGGACGCAGGATCGGGAACCATTCCGGCCACCCGGTGCGACAGTGAAGGCATGGAGGCAACCACCACCTCGGACGCGGCGCTCGTCGCCGACGTCGCCGACGGTGACAGCGTGGCCCTCCGCGAGCTCTACGACCGGCACGCGCCGTGGCTCCACGCCCGGCTCATGCGCCGGTGCAACGACCCGGAGGTCGTCGTCGACGTCCTGCAGGACACGTTCGTGGCGCTCTGGAAGGACGCCCGCAAGTTCCGCGGCGAGGGGGAGGTCGCGGGATGGCTGTGGGGCATCGCGTTCCGCCGGATGGTGTCGCGGCTGCGGTCGCGCAAGGAAGTCGTGCTGCTGCCCGACTGGGAGACCACCACTCCCGCCGGCGCCCGGCCGTCCGCCGAGGACGAGGTGCTGCTCGGCGTGGAGTACGGCGACCTGGCCGGTGCCCTGCGCCGGCTCTCGCCGGAGTTCCGCTCGGTGGTGCAGGCGGTGGTCCTCGACGGCCTCACCACCAAGGAGGCCGGCCGGATGCTCGGCGTCCGCGAGAACACCGTGAAGACCCGGCTCCACCGGGCCAAGGCGCAGCTGCGCGGCGCCCTGACCGAATCTGCACTGCCCGAAACGCAGGAGGGACGGCCATGACCCACTCCACCCGCACCTGGCACGCGGACCACGAGCTGCTGACGGCGTACGTCGCCGGCGACGTCGACGCGATCTCGGCGGCCTCCGTGGAGCAGCACCTCGCCCGCTGCGCCGACTGCCGCACCGCGATCGCCGCCCTCGTCGAGGTGCGGCCGCTCGAGCTGGCCTGGGCCGGGGTCCGCGACGCCGTGGAGACCCCGGACCAGCCGCTGCTGATCCGGCTCGCCCGCCGGTGCGGCCTGTCGGAGCCGACCTCGGTGCTGCTGGCGGCGACCGCGTCGCTGCGCACGTCCTGGCTGGTCAGCGCCTTCGTCGCCCTCGCGTTCGCCACCGCCGCAACGGCCCTGACCAGCGGCATGCTGCTCGCGCCGTTCCTGCTGGTGGCGCCGCTGGTCCCCGTGATCGGTGTCGCCGCGGCCTACGGCTCGCAGGACGACCCGCTCGAGGCGCTCGTCGTCACCGCGCCCTACGGCCGGACCAGGCTGATCCTGACCCGCACCCTCGCCGTGCTGGCGACCGTGCTGCCGTTCACCGCGCTGCTCGGGCTGATGCTGCCCGGCCCGCTCTGGCTGGCCGGGGCCTGGCTCGGCCCGGCGCTGGCGCTGCTGCCGATCATGCTGGCCGTGTCGAGCTTCGCCGGCCCGCGCACCGGCGCGGCCGTCGTCGCCGTCGGCTGGAGCGCGGTCGTCGTCTTCTCGATCCGCGGGCTGCCGGCGACCTGGCCGGTCGAGGCGAGCCAGCAGCTGGTCTACCTCGCGCTGGCCCTCGTCGCCTGCGCCGTCCTCGTCGTCCGGACCCGGACCGACCGCCAGATCGGAGCCGTCCTGTGAATGCCATCGACCTCCGCGGGGTCACGAAGTCCTACGGCCGCACCCACGCCCTCGACGGCGTCGACCTCACCTTCGACCGCGGCGTCACCGGGCTGCTCGGCCCCAACGGCGCCGGCAAGACGACCCTGCTCCGCATCGTGGCGACCTCGATCGCCGCCGACTCGGGCGAGGTCCGGCTGCTCGGCCGCGACCCGCACGCCTCGCACGGCGAGGTCACCGCGATCCGCCGCGAGCTCGGCTACCTGCCGCAGGAGCTCGGCTACCCCGGCGACATGACGACCTTCGGGTTCGTCGAGTACGTCGCGGTCCTCAAGGAGTGGAACGACCGCGGCCGGCGCAAGCGTGAGGTACGCCGGGTGCTCGAGCTGGTCGGTCTCGCCGACCTCGCCACCAAGCGGGTGAGCAAGCTGTCCGGCGGCCAGCGGCGGCGGGTCGGGCTCGCGCAGGCGCTGATCGGCGAGCCGCGGATCCTCGCCCTCGACGAGCCCACCACCGGCCTGGACCCGAGCCAGCGCGCCGACCTGCGCCGCAGCCTGTCGGTGATCGGCGCGCACTCCGCCGTACTCCTCTCCACCCACCAGACCGAGGACGTCGCCGCGCTCTGCGAGCGGGTGGTCGTGCTCGCGGGCGGCACCGTCCGGTTCGACGGCCCGGTCACCGAGCTCGTGGCCACCGCGGCCGGCCAGGTGTGGCTCGCCGACGAGCCGGGCACCGACGCCCGGGTCAGCTGGCGCACCGGCACCGGTCGCCACCACGTCGTCGGAGGTACGCCGCCACCCGGCGCCGAACCGGCAGAACCCACGCTCGAGGACGCCTATCTCCTCATGCTCGGCGCTGATGCGCACATCCACTCACCGGCCTGACCTCAACCCTAGGAGCGCACGATGGACAGTCTCTCCCTGCCCGCATCCGGCCCGACATCCACCACCGGCGGTCACCGGGCCATGGCCGCGATCGAGGCCAGGCGCCTCGCGCGGCACCCCGTCTTCATCGCCGGCGTCGTGCTCGCCTTCGGCGTCTTCGCGCTGATGCTCATCACCGACGACGCACCCGCGCTGGGCGACATGCTCTCGATCCCGGTGATCCCGGCCTTCTTCATCGGCCTCACCAGCCTGATCGCCACCGCCCGGCTCACCCGGTCGACCGACGTCGCCGTCGAGGCGGTCGCGACGGCACCCGGCACCGAAGCGCGGCGCACCGTCGCTCTCGTCGCGGCATGCCTGGTCCCGTTCGTCGCCGGGTTGGCGTTCATGGTCGCCATGGTCATCGCAGCGCAGGTCAAGGGGGTTGCGCCCCAGGAGTGGTGGTTCGCCACCATGCCCGACTGGCAGGTCTGGAGCATCCTGGTCGCGCTCTGTCCGGTCGCCTGCCTGGGCGGCGGCCTGCTCGGGGTCCTGACCGGCCGATGGATCCGGTTCCCGGGCGCCGCTGCTGTCGTGGTGGTGGCCGTGGTCGTGATCTCCATGGTCGGCCAGCTGCCGTTCATGTACGACAACCCGTTGCTGCGGCTGTGGGTCCCCTGGGCGATGTTCCACTCCGGGACCGAGTCCGACGGCACCCAGTCGCTGCTCGCCGGCAACCCGCTGGCCTACCTCGGCTACGTCCTCTGCCTGTGCGCCGCCGCCGCCCTGGTCGCCATCTGGCACGACCGCTCGGCCCGCACCGCGCGGTTGCGTACGGCGATCGTCGCGGTCGTCGTCGCCGGTCTCGCCTGCCTCGCGCTGGCCGTCTTCACCGGCCCGTCCGAGAACCAGTCCTCCGACCCGATCCCCTACCAGGTCGACTGACGGGTGGCCTCTCGCTGGTGGTACCTCCGCCGTGGTGTCGCGTGGCAGCCCGTCCTGGGCTGCCTCGCGGCCGCGGTGGTCGCCGCCGGTCTGCTGGCCCGCTGGCCGAGCAGCGCCGTACTGCTGCTGCCGGCGCTGCTCGCCGCGTGCGCCGCGGCCGCCGCGTTCGTCTTCGACGAGCCCTCGATCTCGGTCGTCGCCGTCACGCCGCGAGGCGCGACGTGGCGCGCGACCAGCCGCCTCCTCGTCGCCGCCGTCCCGTTCGCCGTGTGGGTGCGGTGATCGCGATCCGTCCCGGCGACCTCCCGCTGTCGCGACCCGGCTGGCTGCTGATCGGCGCCGCCGCCATCGCGCTCTCCGCCGGCCTCGCGTCGCTCGCCGTGCGACCTGCCGACCCCACGCCCGGCTCCGTGCTCGCCGCCCTCATGGCGATGGCGGTCATCGCTCCGGTCGTGGTCGCCAGCTTCCTCGGACTTCGCGATCCCGTTCCCGCCCGAGGGCTTCCCCGCCGGCATCCGCACCTTCTGGATCGTCGTGGGATGCGTCGCCGTGGTGGCCTGTGCGGCAGGGTGTACCCATGTCCAGCCACGCCGACGCTCCCGTGCGCGAAGCGGTGCGCGCCTACGCCGAGCGCCAGCGGGACCTGGTCGAGCCGACGAGCCGCTACGTCGAGCTGATCACGACGCTGCTTGACGAAGCCGGCATCAACTACCTGACCGTCGAGGGGCGGGCCAAGAGCGTGGCGTCGTTCGCGGCCAAGGCGGCGCGCACGGTCGACGGGCGGCTGCTCTACCCCGACCCGCTGACCCAGATCACCGACCAGATCGGCGTCCGCGTCATCACCTACGTCCACTCCGACGTCGCCGCGGTCGCGGGGGTCTTCGACGACCAGCTCGACCTGATCGACGACCGCGACATGGGTGAGGAGACCGCCAGCGAGGGCCGGTTCGGCTACGCCAGTCGCCACCTGCTGGTCGCGGTCACCGACACACCCCCGGCGTCGTACGACGACCTGGTCGGCCACCGCGCCAGCATCCAGGTCCGCACCGTGCTGCAGCACGCGTGGGCGGAGTTCGAGCACGACATCCGCTACAAGGGCACCGTCCCCGAGGAGCACGCGCCCGACCTCGACCGGCGCTTCACGCTCGCCGCCGGGCTGCTCGAGCTGGCCGACCAGGAGTTCTCCGCGATCCGGGCGCGGCTCCAGGGCACCGCCCCCGCCGCCACCCCCGACGCCGACCCCGCCGACCCGCGGATCTCCGGCCAGGAGCTCGCCGCCTTCCTCGCCGGGCAGTACTCCGACGCCGGCTGGTCCCACACCGACCACTACGGCTGGATCGCCGGTCTCCTGACCGAGCTCGGCATCGCGTCGCTCGACGAGCTCGCCGGCCTCCTCACCTCCGTCGACCCCGACGCCCTCATCCGCCAGATGGGCTACCGCCACCCCGCCGGCGCCGTCCGCCGTCTCGACGACGCGCTGCTCGCGATCTTCGGCCAGCAGTACGTCGACCTCTCCGGCAACGCCCACCGCGTCCCCGCCCTCCAGGCGCGGCTGGAGAAGCTCAACGGGCCCGTGGACAGCTGAGCCGCGTCGTCAGCGGGCCAGTCCCTCCACCTGCCAGATCGGGGCATGGTGCGCCAGCACCGGGCGGAACCCGTGCGACGCCACCACGCCGACCATCGCGGCCGGCGGGTGGGTGAAGGCCCGGAACTCACGGCGGGCCAGGCGGAACAGTCCGTTCTGGCTCGCGACCGCGGCCCGGCTGACGAGGTTGCGTGGCGGGTGGCTGAAGGCGAGCCGGGAGCGACAGTGCTCGGCGGCGGCACCCAGCAGCCGCTCGAAGTCCGGGTAGCAGCAGACCACCCGGTGCAGCACGACCAGGTCGGCCGGCTCCACCTCGTCCGGTGATGCCGCGATGTCCACGACCTGCCGCTGCACGCGCCCGGCGACGCCGGCCTCCTGGGCGAGCCGGCCCGCCTCGTCGTCGTACGCCGTGGACAGCTCGAGGCAGGTGGCCCGGGCCGCTCCCCGGCGCAGCAGCTCGACCCCGATCTCGCCGACACCACCACCGATCTCCAGCACCGTGGCTTCCTCGAGCCCCTCGGCCCCGAGGAAGGCCACCATCCGGGTCGCCGCCGCGTCGAGGCCGCGCTGCCGGTACCGCTTCGCCACCTTCCGGGCGAAGCGGCCGCCGAACATCTGCTCGCAGCCGTTCGGATCGCAGCAGCCGGCCATGGCGCCAGTCTCCACGTCGACGCCGCTCGGCACCATCCACCCAACGACCCAGATCGGGGGGTTCTGCTTCGCGGGTCGCGATGCGACACTGCAGGGACGAGGTGGGTCTCGGGGAGGCAGCGTGATGGGTAGGACGTCTCGGATCGCAGGCTGGTCACCGCTCGTGGGGGTGGCCGCGGTGCTGCTCGCCACTCTCACGCCCGGCGCGGCGTGGAGTGCGCCGGAGGAGAAGGTGGTGATCTGCCACCGGACCAACAGCGAGACCAACCCGTACAACCAGATCGCGGTGGCGGAGTCGTCCATCATCAGCGGGCACGGTGACCACGTCGGCCCGATCTTCGAGCTCGGGGCCGACGAGTGGGGCGACATCATCCCGCCCGTGCCCGACCTGCCGAACGGCCGGAACTGGCCCGAGGGCAGCTCCGTCCTCGACAACGGCTGCGAGATGCAGCCGGACGTCGGCCCGCTCCCGACAGCGACCATCGGTGACGCGCAGTGCACCGGGACGACGTCGAGCGTCGAGGTCACCGTCAGCAACGATCCCGATGCCACCCAGCCGGCGTTCTTCGCCATCCTCGTCGACGGGGCCGTCGTGCAGCAGGTGGGTCCCGTGCCGCCCGGGGAGAGCGAGACCGTCGTGCTGGAAGGTGGCGTCGCGTCCCCGCTGCAGGAGGACGAGACGTTCGCGATCGAGGTCCGCTCGGAGGGGGAGATCGTCGCCGCCCACGTGGTCACGGTGGACTGCCGGGGCCCGGATCCGGACGTCGACCTCGAGGCCCAGGTCGTGTGCGACGGCGAGACGCCGGTCGGCAGCGCAACGATCACCAACAACGGGCAGGCGCCCGTGGCGGTGGCCGCGACGGCGGACGGGGCGCCGCTCGTCGGCCCGGTCACCGTGGCGGCCGATGCGACGGAGACCGTTGCGGTCGACCTGTCCGAGTTCGAGGACCAGACGATTGACGTCGTCATCACCGTGGACGGGTCGGAGGTCGCGACGTACACCGTGACGCCCGACTGCATCGCTCCGCAGCCGCAGCCGCGGGTTGGTGTCAGCGGGTCGGTGTGTCCGCCGCCGCTGGCGACCGTCACGCTCGCCAACGACGGCGACGCCGACTCCACGGTGGTCTACGGGGTCAGGGTCGACGGCGAGCTGGTGCAGGAGAGCGCCCCGATCTACGGCGGCGACGAGACCACGATCGTCGCCGACCTGACGGCGTACGAGGATCAGACGGTGACGGTCGCCCTCGTCGCCAACGGAGAGGTGCTCGGGCAACGCGTGCTGCAGCATCGACTGCGAGCAGCCGCCCGGCGGCGGCACTTCTCCCGGCGACGACGGGAGCACGCCGGTGCCGACCGTCGTCCCGGCCGGTGCGCAGCCGGATCCGGCCCCGCTCCCGCAGGGCCCGGCGCTGGTCGGGGCGGGCGTCCTCGTGCTGCTCGCGGCCCTGCTTCGGTTCAGGCAGGTTCGCTGAGCGGATCGACCCTGACCTGTCCGGCCGGGTCGACGATGCGTTGGAGGACATCGCCACGTTTGTGTGAGATCAGGAGCCGGCCTACGTCCGCCGATGGAACCTGAGGTTCCCGTTCGGCATTCGATCGCTGGTGTAGCGCTTGTCGTGGGCGCGGTGGTGGTGGAACGAGCACAGCAGCAAACCGTCGTCGACGTTGGTCGGTCCGCGGGCGTCGGCCCACGGGATGGAGTGGTGGGCCTCGCACCAGGCCGCGGGGATGTCGCAGCCGTCGGCGCGACACTCGCGGTCGCGGACCGCGAGCGCCTTGCGCATGGCGGGCGTGTGGAAGCGCTTCTTGCGGCCGACGTCGAGGGGCTGTGACTCCCCCGAGAGCACCATCGGCACCACCCCGGCGTTGCACGCCAGTCGTCGCGCCTCACCCACACTGATCGCGTTTCCGGTGGAGAGCCGGGCGACGCCGAGGTCGCGGGACAAGCGTTCGTGGTCGATCGTGACGACGAGGGTGGCGGCGTCCCCGCCGTGCCTCGGGGTGGCGTGCTTGGGGAGTCGCTCGAGCAGGCTGCACATGCCCTCAGCCAGCAGCCGGCTGTAGGGCAGACGCTCCCCCGACTCCGGATCGCGACGCGTCACCTCCGCGAGCCCAGCCTCCTCGAGGTGATCCCGACGTGGCGAGGCGTAGGCATGCAGCTGCGTCATCAGGAGGTCGGCGTGCAGCGTCGGCAGGTCGGCCGTCACACGAGTCAGTCCGTTGCCGAGGTCGCGACGGGTGACGCGCATCCGTCGGCGGGCGCGTCGCTCGGAGTTCTCCAGAGCGCGACGCTCATGCTCCTCCGCGACCTCCGGTGCCACCACGTCCAGGATTCGCCGTCCCAGCACCGTGAGCTCGCGAGGCGTGAACTCTGCAGCGGCTCCGACCAGGTGTGACTCAGCGCGACCCCGCAGTTCGGGTTCGACGTCAGCCGGGAGGTCGTCCATCGCGCGCATGACCACCTCGGCCTGCGTGCGCGACATCCCGCCGGCCGACAGCGCCGTACCGACGCGCACCCAGCGCTGTGTCGCGTCGGCAAGCCGTTGCAGCTTGCGCCCCTCCGCAGGAGCGAGCGCGGCAGGCCGCGACAACCACTGCCCGGCCGACCGGGCCCCCGCCTCGTCGGCCACGTCACCCGCGGCCGCGAGGACCTGCAGCCGCAGACCCTCCAGCCGCGAGATCACGCGCGACAGGTCGACCAGGACCGAGCCCTTGGCTTCCGTCGTCAGGTAGATCGGATCCGACCCGCTCGCGTCGTCCAGGACACTGTCGATCACCGACACGCACCGCTCCAGCGGGTGCCCGATCGGGACAACTTCCTGACTCATACGACGACGCTATCCCTCACCACTGACGCCATCGAGATGCATCGAAACACCTGTGGAAAGCCTTGCAGGGTTAGGTTCTGTGGAGAAGAAGTGGTCCCGAAAGATCACGCCTCGTGGCCCGGCTCGACGTCCTCGACGTCGGTGAGGTCAAGCCCCGGTTCGCCGCCGCGATCATCCACGACCACCGGCTCCAGCAGGTGGGCCACGTGGTCACCCCACCGATGCCGTTCGAGCACACGCCCGACCATCACCCGAGGACACTCGTCCAGCAGCGGGACACCCTCCGGCCCCGCCGTCCACGAGCAACGCGCGAACTTGTCGACGTCGTCCCCGGTCTCGCCGCCGAACAGCTCCGCGAGATCTCGCTGGTCGGCGCCGAGCAGGTGCACCGCCAGGAGATCCGACGCGATCGCGAGCCGATGGGTGCGGTTCTTGTCGGAGATGCAGACCAGGAACAGCGGTGGCTCGACGCTCACCTCGCTGGCGAACCCCACCAGGCACCCAGCGCGCTCGTCACCCGACGCCGTCGTCACCACCTGCATCGGTGCCGCGAGGCCGTCGACGAAACGATCGAACTCAGCACGATCCATCCCGACATCGTGCCGACCCCGTGCCATCGTGTCGACGTGCCCCATGCCGCCTACCGCGCGCCCATGCGTTCACGCCGCGACGACGTCGACCCCGCCCTCGCCGTACGCCGCGCGCTTGACCTAGGACTGTGCGGGATCGGCGCGCCGTTGACCGACCGGGACCGGGCGCGACTGGATCGGTTCTGCGCGGTGCCGGACGGCAGCTACGTCTGGACCCGCGACGACACCGGCTTCCATCTCGGCCGGCTCACCGGCCCCTGCGTGGATGACCAGGACCCGGCGGCTGTCGCGGCGGACCTGGTCCACGTCCGGCGGTGCGACTGGCTTCCCGAGCCCGTGGACCCCGCCCTCGTGCCGCAGCAGGTCAGTTACGCCTTCTCCCGAGGTGGCCGGAACTTCCAGCAGATCGGAGTCCCTGACGCGGCCGCGACCACCGCGAACATCTGGGAGTTGCTCGGGTGACAGGAGTCGAGTCGGGCCCGCCCACCGTCGACACAAATTCGCCTACCTGGGTATGCGACCACATCAGCCGTCCGATCGGCCCCACACCTGCTAGCCGGTGGCCGGCGAACATGTCGAAACCTGAAACATTGACCGAGGCATCGAGCAGAATGACAAGCACCGTCGTCTAGGGGGAACCCCATGTCTCGCACTGCCCGTCTGGCCAGCCTTGCCGGACTCATCGCTACCTCTCTCGTCGCCTTGCCAGGAGGTCCGGCTGCGGCGGACCCCTCCGACTGGTGCACGGCATCGGCGGCACCCTGCATCGTTTCCGTGGAACACGACGGCGTCCCTGTCGCCGCCAGCGACCCCGTGTGGCAGGTCGATCTGGTGAGCTTCGAAGCCGGCCACGACGCACAGTGGAACCTGAAGGAGTCCGGCGCCTACGAGCTTTCCCCTGCATCCGCTGGGACGTGGGAAGTGACCGTCGACATGGGTACCACCGTGCCCCGTGTGGTCTACGGCACCGGGCGCCACGGCGAGGTCGCCCGAACCGATGATGGTGACGGGACGTGGACGGTCCTGGCGAGCGCAGAGCCGACACTGGTAGCCACCGGCTGCAGCGCGTCGCCGTACCCATGGCCCTGCCCGGCGACCGCCACAGACCAGGCCCTCCGGCTGTCCGCGCAGATGCTGGACTGGCACTTCTGGGACGACCCGGTCCAGCGCGCTGCGTTCTTCGGCGTCGACTTCTGGACCAACATCGAGGTCACGAGCTTTCCTCCGGGCGTGACGTACGACGACGCCAGCGGCATTGCCGCGATGCGGCTCGACTTCGGCGCACCGCACTTCCAGACCGACGGCACCACGGAGTACCGAGGGCACTTCGAGACGGTGCTGCCGAACGCATTCCTACGGGAGAACTTCTTCATCCCCGACCCGGGCACCATGACGCCGGGGAGCCTCGTGGTGGCGGGCGGCGGCCCGATGTCGACCACCACCGTCACCAAGGCCGCCCCGTCATCGCCCGTCGAGATCGACGTCACCGACATGACCTTCTCGGTCCGCGAGCTACGGGTGCGGACAGGCACCATCACGCCCACCCGTCCCGGCGGCCTACGAGCCAGCCGGACCGGTGACAGGACCGCGAAGCTCCGCTACGACCTCGCCTCATCGCGTGGCGCCAAGGTCACCGGCTACCAAGCCCAATGCGTTCCCCGCCGCGGTTCGACGGTGGTCGGGAGGCTGCGGGGCAACAGCTCACCGCTGCGCGTCACGGGCCTCACAGCCGGCAAGGCCTACGAATGTCGCGTGCGCGCCAGGTCCGAGGTCGGGCCGAGCCGCTGGTCGCGCTGGGACAGCGCTTCCCGGTAGGTCCCGGTAGACCTGTGGATGACCGTTCGCGGAGCGACGTCATCAGGTGCAGGGTCGAGGCATGACCTTTCGACCGACCATTCGCTCCCAGTCCGACCTGCTGGAGACGTGGACCAGACTCATGGGGCCGCTCGGGTTCTCGCGCCACAGCGTCTGGATGATGCTGATCGGCCCGGACGACCACCCGGTCCCGCAGCTGACCGAGCTCGAGGAAGCGGTGCGGCCGCCGTCCGCGGAGGATCTGTCGAGGATGGCCGAGACGCTGCGGATGCTGCGTGCCGAGATCGTCCCGGGCGGGCGGTTCGCGTTCCTCCGCTCCCGCCCCGGCGCAGGCGGGATCACCGACGCCGACCGCGCCTGGGCGCGCGCCCTCTACGAGGCGTGTCGCCTCGCCGGTACGCCGGTCGAGGTGGTGCACCGAGCGTGCGACGTCGACCTGGTCCCGATCCCGATGGACGAGCTGCTGGCCGCGTCGGCCTGACGGTGGCCGCCCCTACGGTGGGGCCATGAGCATCAGGTTGAGGCCGATCATCGACGCCGACCTGAACGACATGTTCGCCTGGGAGAGCGACCCACGAGGGATCGCGATGGCCGCCTTCACCCGGCCCGACCCGTCGGACCGAGATGCCTTCGACGTCCACTACGAGCGCGTCCTCGGCAATCCGGACAACACGACGCGCGCGATCGAGGCGGACGGGGTCTTCGTGGGCACGATCGCGAGCTTCACGCTCGAGGGCGACCGGGAACTGACCTACTGGATCGACTCGAGCCGGTGGGGGCAAGGTCTCGCGACCAAGGCGCTCGACGCGTTCCTCGACATCGAGCGCACGCGACCGCTCTACGGGCGGGTCGCCGATTACAACCTCGGGTCCGCCAAGGTCCTCCGCCAAGGCCGGTTTCACACGGGTCGGCTCCGACCGTGGGTGGGCCAACGGTGCCGGCGGCGAGGTCGACGAGAGCATCTACCGGCTCGAGTGACGCGATGGTCCACGCCGCCGAGTTCACGCCGTACGGCGTCTCCCACCTGACCGCGGTCGTGGTCATGGTCGTCGGCGCGGTCGGCCTCGCCTTCGCCGGCCGGCGAAGGCGGGAGAGCGACCCGACCGACCGGTTCGGCAAGGTGCTGGCCGCCGCCATCCTGCTGATGGTGATCCCGCTGCAGGTCCTCTACTTCACGCCGGCGCACTGGAGCCTGGACTTCACGCTGCCGATCCAGCTGTGCGACCTGGCGTCGGTGGTGTCGGCGTACGCGCTCTGGACGCACCGCTGGTGGGCGGCCGGGCTGACCTACTTCTGGGGACTGACCCTGACCACGCAGGCGGTCGCGACGCCCAACCTCACCTCGCCGTTCCCCGACCCGATCTTCTGGCTCTACTGGGGCATGCACATCGGGACGGTGTGGGCCGCCGCCTACCTCACCTGGGGCCGCGGCATCACTCCGACCTGGCGCAGCTACCGGTTCGCCGTCGCCGCCACGGCGGTCTGGGCCGTCCTCGTCTACTGCTTCAACCTGATCGCCGGCACCAACTACGGCTTCCTCAACCGCAAGCCGGGCGCGACCACCATCCTCGACCTGCTCGGGCCGTGGCCCTGGTACGTCCTGGCCGAGATCGCGATCATCACCGCCGTCTGGGCGCTGGTGACGTGGCCGTGGGTACGACGGCCGGAGGGGACCGGTCAGGGCCGGGTGATGTGCGCGTCCGGGCCGGGGTAGGTCAGCCCCTCGTGTCCGTCGTCCCACCGCACGACGTACGGCGGCCCGCCATCGGTGCCCTGCACGTCGACGATCTCGCCCTCCCGGCGCGGCGAACCGACCTTGTTGCTCTCGACGACCAGACGGTCGCCCACTGCTGCCTGCATCTCCACCACCTCGCTGCCGTCCACGATGCTCCTGTCTGACACCGCGGGCAAGGGCGAACGAGCATGCTCTTCCCACGGCGCCGCGTTTGCGCCAGAGTCCCTACCCATGACCTCTCATCTCGGGACGGGTCGAGCGCTCGCGCTCACCCTCATCAGCGCGCTCGTCGCCCTCCTCGTCGGCCCGGCCACCCCCACCGCCCACGCCGCGACTCCGATCACGGTCGCGCAGGCGATCGGCCAGCAGAACGGCTCGACCCAGACCGTCCGCGGGTACGTCGTCGGCCAGCCGACCGCGACCAACACCGTCGTGACGTCGCGGCTTCCCCAACGACTACGCCCTCGCCCTCGCCGACACCGCGGGCCAGACCAACACCTCGCAGATGGTCTACGTCCAGATCCCGAGCGCGTTCCGCGTCGCAGTGGGGGCTGAAGACCAACCCGGGCCTGATGGGCAAGCAGATCGACGTCACCGGCCAGCTGTCGGCGTACTTCTCCCACGCCGGCGTCACCGGCAGCAGCGCCTTCGCCCTCGCCGATGGCACGACGGACCCGCCACCGGACGGCGACAGCCCCTGGGACGACACCTACTACGCCCCGGCGATCGGCAAGACCGGTACCGCGCTGCGCGACGACGCTGCACGAGATCATCGACGACCACACCGGCTCTCGTACGACCAGGTGTGGACCGCGCTGCGGGACACCGACCAGGACCCGAACAACTCGGCCAACGTCATCGAGCTCTACTCCGGCCGGTCGATCTCGAAGACCCTCAACGGCGGCGACCCGGACGACTGGAACCGCGAGCACGTCTGGGCGCAGTCCCACGGCGGCTTCGGCACCTCCGCCGGCCCCGGCACCGACGTCCACCACCTCCGCCCCGAGGACGTCACCGTCAACTCCACCCGCGGCAACAAGGACTTCGACCTCGGCGGGTCGGCCGTCTCCCAGTGCAGCGACTGCTGGACCGACTCCGACTCGTTCGAGCCGCGCGACGCCGTCAAGGGCGACGTCGCCCGGATGCTCTTCTACATGGCGATCCGCTACGAGGGCGACGACGGCTTCCCCGACCTCGAGCTCAACAACTCGATCAACGGCTCGACTCCCTGGCACGGCAAGATCTCGGTCCTGCTCCAGTGGAACGCCGAGGACCCGGTCTCCACCTTCGAGATGCGCCGCAACGACCGCATCCACTCCACCTGGCAGGGCAACCGCAACCCCTTCATCGACCACCCGGAGTGGGCCGAGTCGATCTGGTAGGCCGCCGCGAGCGGAGGGTGGTGCCGTCGGTGTAGGCGACCATCCGGTTGAAGACCGCGTTGGCGCTGCGCAGCGACGTCACCGGCGTGGGCGCCGCCTCCTCGAGCAGTCGCACCACGTCGCGCGCGGCCCGGGAGCCCATGGCGGCGCCGGCCTCCGCGCAGATGACGGCGGTGTCGCGGACCACCCGACCGTCGACGCTCCAGAGCGCCTCGAAGTGCCGGTCGCCCTCGCGCACGCCCTCCTGTCCGGGCAGCTCCCACGCGATCAGGGCGGCGGCGAACGACGGGGCGTCGTGCACGACGATCCACTCCCGGAGCAGGGGCGAGTCCGGCGGGATCGCCACCGTGGCCGGCCGGCCTTCGTCGTCGTGCTCGGCGAAGTCCGCCATGGCCAGGGTGGCCCGCGCGGTCCGGGCCAGCTCCTGCCACCGCTTCTTCGACTGCCCGTAGTAGGTCCCGCGCTGGAACATGCCCACGATCACACCGCTGGCCGCCTGGGCCGTCGCCTCGTCCTCGATGGCCCACGACAGGGCGAGCAGGGTGCGCTTGGTCAGGGTGTACGACGACAGCTCCGGGTGGCGCAGGCTCAGCGCGGCGTACACCGAGCCGGTGGCGGCGACGTCCTCGGCCCGTCGCGCCGTCACGATCGCCTGCTCCAGCTTCATCCCGCGCTCGCGCTCCTCCAGCACCCGCCGGACCACGCGCGCGTCGGCGCCGGTGTAGCGACGGTGGCCGCTCGGCAGCCGCGTGGGCTCCGGGAACCCGAAGCGGGTCTCCCAGGTGCGGAGCAGCTGCGTCGACAGGCCGGTGTGCTCGGAGAGCTCACCGATCGTGAGCAGGGTGTCGTCGGACGGCGTGGTCACATCGGCAGATGCTGCCAGCCCGGGGGTCTCCATGGCTCCATCATATCTCAATATTGTGTTTAGGTTCTTGTTTAGTTATGGTTGAGCAATCAACCACGCACCACCACCAGGAGGGACCAACCATGCGCAAGCACCTCGCGACCGCCGTCGCACTCGCCACGGCCGCCGTCACCACCGCATCGCTCACGACCGCACCCGCCCAGGCCGACTCCGCTCCGCTGGGCACCACCAGCCTCGCCGAGGTCCTCGCCGGCGACGGGCTGGAGTTCGACGACAACTGGAAGGACTTCGACATCCTCGACCAGGCCGTCAACGACGTGATCGGGGCCAAGCCCGAGAGCGCCGTCGCCGTGCTGGCCGACGGCACCGTCAAGCTGACCGCCTTCGCCCCGACCGACCGGGCGTTCCGCAAGCTGGTCAACGAGGTCGCCGGCACCAAGCCGGAGGACGAGGCGACGACGTACGAGCTGCTGTCGACCGTCGGCGTCGACACCATCGAGAGCATCCTGCTCTACCACGTCGTGCCGGGCGCGCCGATCACGTACAAGGCCGCCAAGAAGGCCGACGGCGCCAAGCTGGAGACCGCCAACGGCAAGAAGCTGAAGGTCGACTACCGGCCGAAGTCGGACCTGGTCTACCTCATCGACAAGGACGACGACGCCAAGAACGCGTTCGTCCTCCCGGCGGCGAACAACGTCAACAAGGGCAACCGGCAGATCGCGCACGGCATCCCGGCCGTGCTGCGGCCGATCGACCTCTGAGGACGATCTCCCGGAAGATGAGCACATCCCTGAACGCATCGCGTGCGCCGTCGTGGCTCGGCCTGGTCCCGTTCCTGGCCGCAGTCACGGCGGTCGCCGCGGTGGGTGGCCTCGCCGCCGGCTCGGCGAGCCAGACCTACCTCAACCTCGACCTGCCGACGTTCGCGCCACCGTCGTGGGTCTTCGGTCCGGTGTGGTCGGTGCTCTACCTGATGATCGCGGTCGCCGGGTGGCTGGTCTGGCGCGAGACGGGCTGGAGCCGCGGCCTGACGCTGTGGTCGGCGCAGCTGGTGCTCAACCTTGCCTGGACGCCGCTCTTCTTCGCCGCCGGGTGGTACGCCGTCGCGCTCGTCGACATCGTGGTCCTGCTCGTGGCCGTCGCAGTGACGTTCCAGCTGTTCCGGCCGGTGTCGGCGACGGCGGCCTGGTTGTTGGTGCCCTACCTCGGCTGGGTCGCCTTCGCGACCGCGCTCAACGCCGGCATCGTGGCACTCGAACTGACGTGCTGATCTCCATCACCGGCCCGGCACCCGTCGACCAGGTGTGGCACCGCTACACCCATCCGGCGTCCTGGCCCGGCTGGGCTCCCCAGATCAGAGGTGTCGACGTGACCGAAGCGGTGCTCGAGCGCGGGACCCGCGGCACCGTCCACGGCCCGCTGCTCGTGCGGGTCCCGTTCCAGATCCGCAGCGTGGACCACCGCGCGCGACGCTGGTCGTGGCGGGCGGGCTTCGGCCTGCTCGGTGTGGACATGGACCACGGCGTCGACGAGGCCCAGGACGGTAGCCGGGCGTGGGTGCGGATCCACGCGCATCGTTACCTCGTGCTGCCCTACGTCCCGGTCGCCAGGCTGGCGTTGCGACGGCTGGTCGCGACCTAGGTTCGCCGTACGGCGTTGCGACATCCACCTGGAGGACACGTCGCGGCCACGTGGGACCGCCACCCTCGTGAGCCGTGACGAACCCCCGGTCCTCACCGTCGCCCACCGTGGCGCCAGCGCCTACGCCCCGGAGAACACCCTCGCCGCCCTCCGCACCGCCATCGAGATGCGCTGTGACCTCGCCGAGGTCGACGTGCAGCGCACGCGCGACGGGTGCGAAAAGCTGATTCCATACTGGTCGGGCTTGATCTCCTCCAGTCGCCGCAATGCTTCAGGGAAGGTTGCAAACGCGGTGAGGATCCGGCCCGCCGCCTCAGCGCCGATCGCGTCGCGCGCACGCTCGTCCTGACGCTTCAATTCGTTGTGAACCGTCCACCGAGCGACGTAAAACGCTCCGAGAACGGCGACGAGCGCACCGCCAATTCCCTGCATGATGTTTGGCCACCCGCCGAACACCTCGACGAGCCCATCGCTCAAAATGTCCGCCGCGTCGCCCGTGAAGCAACGCTATCGACTCGGGGACTCTTTCGACATCCGTATTGACTCCGCGCGCCGTTGATCTGCGTTCAAACTAGGCGCAGTGACGCGGTGGCAAGAGGCACTCTCTCGGCCGCGCGGACCGCGACAGATCGGCAGACACGGCGGCTAGGAGTGTGGGTAGGCCTAGCCCGCTGCCTTCTTGACAAGCTACGGATCAGCTTCTCCTCGGCCTGGCCGATCTCGATCACTGCGTACGACGTCACCCACATCGCGCCGTCGTCGAGCTGGGAGCCTCCTCGAACCCGAGGGTGGCGTAGCGGGACTTGAACTTCGACGCAGCTTTGAAGAAGACGACGACCTTGCCGTCGCGGGCGTAGGACGGGAAGCCGTACCAGGTCTTCGGGTCCAGCCCTGGGGCGACATCGAGCACGATCCGGTGGATCGCCTCGGCGAGCCCGCGGTCGGGCTGCGGCAGTGCCGTGATTGCCTCGACACAGGCCTCGGCCTCGTCGGCCTTCTTCGCGCCGCCCTTCTTCCTGCGCGCAGCTCGGCGGCGCGCTGCTTCATGGCGGCCAGCTCGTCCTCGGAGAAGCCGGAATCGGATGTGTTGGTCGTGGTCTTGGTAGCCATGGCCTGACTCTAGAACCGTCTCGCGGGCGGAGACTTCTCGAATCCTGACCGCTTCTCGACAGTTGAGATTCTCGACAGAGACCCCGACGGCAGGTCTGCGTCACGACAGCATTGATCGGATCGCCGGATTCGGCCCCATCGAAGGGCACGCTCATCGGCTGATGCGTGCGTCCGGCAGGCGGCGATGTGTGCGGTCATCTCGCATTGCAGGTGTTGAAGCGAGGCATGGTGATCGTGGGCCTCGCGCCGGAGCCGCGACGTCCTCCGTGGTCTGCAAGTCATGCACCAGCATCTGCAGCTCGCCGACGGTGGTCGCGCGAAGCAGCCGATCGACGCGGAGGTCGTGTTCCGGGCGGCTGATCTGCCCGTCCGCGAGCGCCGCCTCCACCACCTCGACGGCGGCGTCGCGATCCGCGTCACGCGCCTTCTTGTGCGGGTCCCTCACGCGAGGAGGACAGGGCCACCGGAACCCGTCACGCACGGGTTCCGGTGGCCCAGTCGCTACACGCTGTCAGGCGGCGGGCACCGTGGAGCTGTCCTCAGCGCACCCGCAGGTGGCCGCTGAACTCGGTCGCCCCTTCCGCGGTCGAGGAGGCCTGACCCGTCCCGTTGATGTCCGACCTGGTCATCGCGTACTTCAGCGTCGCGTGCGCGGTCGCGTCGGACATCTGGTCGAGCGCCGTCAAGGACATGTTGCGCGAACGTGTCGCACGCGCTGCGTGGTAGCACGGGTCGTAGGCGACGCCTGCGGTCCCGCCGTAGACCACGGCCTGCTCCGCGGTCTTGACGCCCTCGGCGCCGGTGAACAGGCCGCCGGCCGGGATCCCGGCGTTGATGAACGCGCCGTAGTCGGACCGCCCGTCGAACGCGGTCGGCTCAGACGCCAGGCCCTCGAGCCGAAGTACTCCACGAACGTCCGCTCGATGTGGCCGGCTGCCACTCGGACCCTTGATGCCGAACGCCGACCCGTCGCCGTCGTAGACGAAGCGCACGAAGTTCGGGGACCCGACCATGTCGAAGTTCAGGTACACCGCGATCTTGTTGCGCTGCTTGCGGGTGAGCGAGTCGACGTAGTGCTGCGAGCCGATCAGCCCGGACTCCTCGGCACCCCAGAAGGTGAACCGGACTGCGTTGCGGGGCTGATACCCAGCTCGGCCATCTGCACGGCGATCTCGAGGATCGCCGCCGTGCCGGAGCCGTTGTCGTTGATGCCCGGACCCTCGACGACCGAGTCGAGGTGGGCGCCGACCACGACCGTGCGGTCGGTGCGGCCCGAGGTGGAGTCGGCGATCACGTTGGTCGTGGTGCGCTGCTCGACGTGGACGTCGGTCGCGACCCGCGCCACCAGGCCGGTCGCGGCCAGGCCCGCCAGCTCGTTCCCGACAGCGAACGTCGCGTCGAGGACCGGGATGGACGCCTGCGGCGGGTCGAGGGTGCCGGAGATCAGGTCGGTGCGCTCCGGCTGCCCCTCGTTGAAGATGATGACGGCAGCCGCACCGGCGGCGACCGCGTTGTCGACCTTGTCGCGGAAGAAGCAGGTCCCGCGCTGGATCAGGGCGATGTTGCCTGCCGTGAAGCCTGCAAAGTCACTGGCCTCGCAGCCGCTGCTGGACGTGTTGTCCTGCGCACCCGGTGGCAGCACCAGGTCGATCGGCGTCACCGTCGCGGTCACGTCACCCTCGCCCGAGTACTCCATGACGTCGACCTCGGTGCCCGAGTCGTACGCCGGCAGGTCCGGCGACACCGGGTCGAGCACGATCGGCCCGTCCACCACGAAGAACTCGTAGTCGAACTCCTGGCTCCTGACGCTGTAGCCGGCGCCTTCGAGCACGTCCGCGACGTACGCCGCCGACGCGTCGTACCCCGGCGTCCCGCTCGCTCGAGTACCGCCGTTCGCGTCCGCGATCGCCTGCAGAGCCGCTTGGTGTGCTCGCACGCCCGCCACCGTGACGGCATCCCGAAGCTCGCTCGTGTCCGTACCCACCGCCGCGTTCGACGGTGCCGCCATGCCGGCGGCCACCAGTACGGCGACCGACCCGACTGCGAGCAGACTGTTCTTGATCCTCATGCCCCACCCCCGGTTTCGGAACACCCCGAGTGGGACCCCTTGGCCCCGGGCCCTGACCTTGCAGCATCGTGCGCCAAATGGGGCCGTTTGTACAGGTCAGGCTTGAGTAGTCAGCTCACGTAGGTGCGCACGACCGCGCCGTCGCAGCGCGCGTCGAGGTACGGACTTGGGGGCGGGTAGCCACTGCACGTTGTGGCGGTGTCCGGTCGTAGGCAGCGCGATGTTGCCCGACGCCCAGCCGGTCTCGAGCAGGATGTCGACGGCGTCGTCGACGACGCCGGCGGCGTCACCTGCGGCGGGAATGAAGCTGACCTCCGCACCGTCCCCGCCGCGCGAGGTCATCCCGGTCGGCGCGAACGGGCCGAACGACTCGTGGATCTGCCGGGTGTTCCGGAGGGCCAGATGAACTGAAGGCCCGACACCACGCGGGCATCGGGCCTTCAGTTCTACATTGGGTCAGCTGCAGCCGGAAGTGCTGCCGCAGCCCTCGCAGACGTAGCACGAGCCGGCGGGGCGCATCTTGGTGCCGCAGGTCATGCAGAGCGGGGAGTCGACGGCGGTGCCGGTGATCTGTTCGAGGAGCTCGGCGGAGGTGTGGGCTTCCTTGGGGGCGGACTTGGCGCCGGGCTCTTGGGTCTCGACGTCGCTCGCTGCGCTCGCTGCTCGACCAACTTCGTGACCTGCTCGACCACCGCTCGCGGACGGGCTCGGCTTCGACGAGCTCGGCTGCGACCCGTCTCCTCCACGGCGTCGTAGGAGCCGGTCTCGAGGTAACGCTGGCGCTCGTCGGCGGAGTAGATGCCGAGACCGGCGCGCTTGTCGAAGGGGAGGTAGTCGAGGGCGAGGCGGCGGAAGATGTAGTCCATGATCGACTGGCTCATCCGCACGTCCGGGTCGTCGGTGAGGCCGGCGGGCTCGAAGCGCAGGTTGGAGAACTTCGAGACGTAGGTCTCCAGCGGGACGACCAGGTGTGGCACCGCTACACCGATCCCGCGTCCTGGCCCGGCTGGGCTCCCCAGATCAGAGGTGTCGACGTGACCGAAGCGGTGCTCGAGCGCGGGACCCGCGGCACCGTCCACGGCCCGCTGCTCGTGCGGGTCCCGTTCCGGATCCGCAGCGTGGACCACCGCGCGCGACGCTGGTCGTGGCGGGCGGGCTTCGGCCTGCTCGGTGTGGACATGGACCACGGCGTCGACGAGGCCCAGGACGGTAGCCGGGCGTGGGTGCGGATCCACGCGCACCGTTACCTGGTGCTGCCCTACGTCCCGGTCGCCAGGCTGGCGTTGCGACGGCTGGTCGCGACCTAGGTTCGCCGTACGGCGTTGCGACATCCACCTGGAGGACACGTCGCGGCCACGTGGGGTCGTCACCCTCGGGAGCGTGACGAACCCCCCGGTCCTCACCGTCGCCCACCGTGGTGCCAGCGCCTACGCACCGGAAAACACCCTCCCCGCCCTCCGCGCCGCCATCGAGATGCGCTGTGACCTGGCCGAGGTCGACGTGCAGC
>CAVQLE010000006.1:0-870129 GCA_963713305.1 uncultured Actinomycetota bacterium
CGCCCGACCTTCGGCCAAGGGATCAACCTCGAGTTCGCGCTTACCTACACTCCACGCGAGGCGTGTGGGCCACTGATGGCACCCATTAGCTTCCAGGTCGATCCGCGATCGACGTTGACCGATGCGTGCGTGGTGGCCCCCCGCTCGAGGTTTCGGGGCCGTGCCGTCGAGTTCAGCCCCGGCTTCATGGTCGCGCTGGATGGCAGTAGTCCGAATCAGCTCGCGTACGCCGCGCGCGCAGTCGCCGCTATCGCGCGTTTAACCAGCACCCAGCTGGTACCCCAGGTTGTCGATCTCAACACCGCCGCCGATGCCGACACCGGGGCTCTAATTGTGGCCAATTCCAAGGCAATCGGGCAGACGAATCTGAACCCGCCTGTGGGTGGCGAGGGCACTGCCGTCGACCTCGGGCTGTCCACCGAGCTCCGCGCCAACATCAACGACGGGCTCGGTTCTATCCAGGCCTTCGCCGATCGACCGCGCAATCGGTCAGTTGTGCTTGTCACGACGACCGATGCGTGGTCACTGGTCGACCCTCTCTTCGATTACATCGACGGGTTGGCCGGAGGCTGGTCTGGACTCACCGGCGATGTGCTTGCCGCAGGCGAGGCACGTGTTCCACGAACGTTGCGATTCGCGACAGTGGCAATAAATTCGAGCCGCCGTCGGCGCCCGCCCTGCCAGAGTCGTTGACTCAATGGATCCCTATCGGCGTCGGGCGCTGGCTTTGGTCGTGGCGATCGCTCTTGTCGCAGCGATCCTTTGGTCCCGCAGGCGACGCACCGCAGGGGCCGACGGACCTCTGGCCGAGCCGCAGCAGAGACGCAATGTGTGAAGTCCTGCGCATTCGGATACCGTTCGCCTCGTGACTAGCTCGTTGCCGGGGTTCGACGACTGGCTAAACCACACGCTCGAAGAGTGTGCGCGCAATGCGGGCGAGGACGTAGCAACTTATATCGCGCGCGCTGTGGCATCACAAATGGTTGCCGACCAGATGCGCGCCGAGAAGATTTCGACCAAGGACCTGCTCGCCCACCTTTCCGAATCCGGGCTGCTCGACGCTGACTCGATGCCGGATGTGTCGGCTTCGGTGGCCGACCCCGATCGGCTGCGCGCACTCCGGGCCACCGGGCTACTCGATTCCCCTCCGGAGGCGGTCTACGACCGGATCACCCGTGCAGCCGCCGACGCGCTAGATGCCCCATTCGCAACAGTGTCCCTGATAGATACCGACCGCCAATTCTTCAAAAGCGCCGTCGGAATGGGCGATATGTCCGACCCGCAGAACCGACAAACCCCACTTGATGAATCGATTTGTCAGTACGCGGTGGCGGACGAGAACTCCGTTGATTCTCGAAGACGCACGAAGCGATCCGATATTCAGGAACCATCCGGTGGTTCGCAGCGGCGCAATCGTCGCCTACCTGGGCATACCTCTGATCGATCCCGACGGAAACGCCATCGGCACGCTTTGTGTATTCGACGACAAGCCTCGGCTGTGGGGCACAGGCCACGTGCAGGTGCTCAGTGATCTCGCGCAACTCGCGGTCGAGCGAATCTTTGGTCCCGGCCCTGCGACGAGCATTTAGACCCGGGACCCACGGGTATTTCGGGACCGACTTCTTGACGCGCGCGTTAACCACTTTTCCGGCACCGCCGCTCATTTGCCTGCGTGGCTGGATGCCGCGCAAGTAGAGATCCGTTGCTAATGCTGCCGTCCGAGGGATTGACCCAGGTGCGAAGGTGACGACCCACACGCCTAGCAGTAGACCAACGACACCGCGACTGAAGTCCACGCCGGTTATTCATGTCGCCCCGACACCGCCCCGATTCGTCGAACTAATTCGCGTTGACCCGTGGTATTCGGTGATCACCTTGGGGATCGACGCCCTGTATGCCACCTTCGCGGTATTACTGGCCCACTGGTGGATTCCGGGCACGTTGGAGCAAGAGCGCAACATCGCCTTGTATTCGTGGATCTTCGTGCCGATCGTGATCGTCGTACTGGCCAGTCGCGGGATGTACCGACAGAGGCTGGGCCAAGGGTTTCTCGACGAGTTCGAACCTGTGGAGACGTCCATCGCGGTGTCCGCACTGGCGACGCTGACCGTCATACTGCTGCTCGTGCCACGGCTCGAGACGGGCGAGATTGTGGTGCCCTACGTCCGTCCCAGCGAAATGGTCTTGCGGATCTGGGTGTGCGCCGCAATTCTCATACCCGCTCTTCGCCTGCTCAGGTCGGTGCTGAACCGCTTGCTGCGGCGCAAGTTCAATGTTGGTGTTCCGGCGTTGATCGTCGGCTCGGGCCCAGTGGCCCACCAGATCATCACTCGGATGCGTCAGGTGCCGGACTACGGTCTTTGGCCTGCAGGCGTCTTGGATGATATGCGGCCAAACGACGCGGAGATGTTCGACGTGCCATACCTGGGCACCACGGGCAATCTCGAAAGCGCTGTGCGCGCCACTCGCGCTGAGGAGCTCGTCATCGCCCCGTCATCGGTGTCGGACGAGCAGTTGGCGCGGACTGCGCATATGGCGCAGAACCTCGGACTGCGGGTTCGTGTGGTACCCCGCCTGATGGACGCCGTCGGTGTCGGCACCTGGATCGAGCACCTGGGCGGCGTACCGCTGATGGTGCTGAACCGCGTCGACCCCAAGGGTTGGCAGTTTGCCATTAAGCACGCCTTCGACCGGACGGTGCATCTGCTGGGCCTGCTACTCATCTCACCTCTATTGATCGTGCTCGCGCTCTGCGTCAAGCTCAGCTCGCCCGGTCCGATCCTCTTCAGTCAGGAGCGGATCGGGCGCGATGGGAAGGTGTTCAGCTGTTTGAAGTTCCGCAGCATGCGTCCGCCAGACCCGGCCAGTGCGACCTTTGAGGTGCAGGCGGGGGCGGCGCCCGGCGGGGTGGAAGGCAACGATCGGCGCACATGGATCGGCAAGATCATGCGCAAGACGTCGCTGGATGCAGCTGCCCAACTGATCAACGTGCTGCGGGGTGACATGAGCATGGTCGGGCCGCGCCCGAGCGGCCGGAATTCGTCGAGATGTTCGAGATGCACGATCCGGCGCTACGGCGAGCGGCACAGGGTGAAGGCGGGAATGACGGGCTGGGCTCAGGTGCACGGCCTTCGAGGCCAGACCTCGATCGCAGACCGGGCCGAATGGGATAACTATTACATCCAAAACTGGTCGCTGCTTCTGGACTTCAAGATTCTGATCCTGACCGTCTTGGCGGTGCTGCGACCAACCGAGGATTGACTTCGTCGGCATCTGGGTAGATTTCCTGCATAAATGGCGATTTGCAATTTGCCATTGCATGTGAATAAGGGTGGACTAGTTTCTGCCTTCTAGCGCTTTTGATGGGGGTGGGGGTTTCTTTGGTGCATCCCGGTCCAGCTCATGTGGGATTGATTCCCGACGGCTTACGGCGTTGGGCGAAGACCAACGGCGTCGCATTGTCCGACGCATACCTCCGCGGCGCGGAGAAGGTCGCCGAGATTCTCCTGACGCTGCAGCGTAACGGTGTGCGGACCGTGTCGGTGTACAACCTCAGCCGCGCGAATCTCGCGCGACCCGACTCCGAACTGGAGCCGGTGTATGCGGCGTCGACTCATTTCCTCACCACCCTGATTCCCGACCACTTCGATCGCGCCGCCTGCAGCGTGCGATTGCACGGCGATCGGAGCTGTTGCCGCACAAATACATCGCGGCGGCAGCAAGACTCTAGAAGCTGACAATGACCGGTAGCGATTTCCGGATCAACATTCTGGCCGCATACGACGCATACGACGAGCTGCGGGCCGCGCACCTACGGGCTCACCGCGAGGGCTGTGACATCATCGCCGCACTCGACATCGGAAACGTCGACATGGTCATCCGGACCACCCCTGAGCCACTGCTCAGCGGCTTCCTGCCATTGCAGAGCCAATACGCCCAGCTGATCTTTCTGCCGACCCCCCTCAACGAACTGACCGAGCAGGACATCGACGAACTCATCAATGCCTATCGGCGCTTTCCGCAGCTTCGGGGCCTGTAGAGCTGCTATGGAGTCTGCAGACAATCCGTTGATCATCGGCGCCGGCCCCGCCGGGCTCACCGCCGCGCTCCAACTGGCGAAACGGGGAATGACACCGCGGATCTACGAGGCGTCGGGGGACGTCGGCGGGCTGGCGCGCACGCCGACGCGACGGCGACTGGCGCGTCGATCCCGGCGGTCACCGATTCTTCACCAGAAGCAAGGAGGTCTCCGAGCTGTGGAGGTCTCTACTGCCTGCCGACCAGTGGATCTCGGTGCATCGGCGCTCCGCAATGCTCGTGAACGGTCATTATGTGCGGTACCCGCTTGTCGGTCGCGATCTTCTGTCGCAGATGGGGTTTCGAAGCGGAATGCAAGGCCTTGGAGATTTCTTGTGGTCCAGACTGCGGCGCCGGATGCGTCCGAGCTGACCAGTCGGCGAGCTTCCGCGAATGGGGCACAGAACAATTCGGCCGGCATTGGTACCAGACTGTTTTTCGATGGCTATGTCCGAAAGACGTGGCTCACCGACCCCGAGGACTTGGCGAGTGACTGGGCGAATCAGCGAATAAAGCCGATCAGTTGGCGCACGCCAAGCGAGCGGGATCCCAAATCTGGGGGCGCGTTTCGATATCCCCGGCACGGACCAGGCCAACTCTGGGAAGCCGCGGCGCAGGCCTTGGCGAAGCGTTCGGCGTGGTCCCGTCGCTGAATTCACGGGTTGTCGCGGTCCGGTTTCAGGGCGGCCGGTGGACCGTAGAACTGCAGAATGGCGAAACCGCGTCCGGTGATGCCGTGTTCTCCAGCATGCCGCTACGGCTGCTGATCGACGTGTTGGAGCCGACACCGCCGCCGCATATTCGCGCGATCGCGGCCAATCTCAGACATCGATCGTTGATAACGGTTGCCATCGCACTACGTGAGCGCTACGACATTCCGTACAACTGGGTGTACACGCCCGGTCGGAACTTTCGGGTGGGTCGGATCCAGAACTACGCTCGGTGGTCGAGCGGACTCGCTCCAGAGAACTTGAACGGCACCTACTTGGGCCTCGAGTACTTCACACTTCCGGAAGATGATCTGTGGGTGGCGAGCAACGAGAGCCTCGGCGACATCGTGGAACAGGACCTCGTGCGCCGTCGGGGTCGACGGCTCCGAGATCGAACATTGCATGATCGTCCGCTCACAGTTCGCCTATCCGATCAATGACCCGGCGCGGGAACAGAGCGTCGCGACGATCCGTGACTTTCTGCGCCGGATTCATCCCTCTCTACATCCGATCGGGCGAAACGGCATGCACCACTACGACAACCAAGATCATGCGATGTTGAGCGCCATGCGCAGTGTCGACCGGTACTTCGGTGAAAATGTGGATCCCTGGCAGGTGAACACCGATCGTGGCTATCACGAATCCGGTTTGAAGAAGTCTTGAAGCGCCAGTCGCCTTCCTTAGCCGTGGCGCCGCCGGTGGATGGCCAACGCAGCGACACTTGCGCCGATGACCACACCGACGCCTGCGGCGATCCACCAGACCGGGTTCGCGCCGCCGCTATCGTCGGCAGCGTCCGGTGGCGCTACCGCCTGGGTGTCGATACTCACCGGATCACGGTCCGGCAGTGAGATCGTCGCGGTTCCGTCCAGCGCCGCCCACCGACGCACATCGCCGTCAAGCCAGACGAGCAGTGAATCCAGTTGCTCCGGAGCATCTTCCGACGTCGCGAAGCAGAACCGTCCGGTTGCCGCTTCGGCCGACTTGCAGAGACGCGAACGGCGTCGCCCGATCGAGCGTCAATGTAGACGGGCTTCCACCACCCGTGCGTTGGACTTCGAGTTTTCCGTCCTCCGAACTACGCACCGGCGGAACCAGTTTGTCGTTGTCCCAGCCGTCGGCCGAGATCAAAATGGCCGGGGAGCCGCTGTCGACCGCGCTCGCCAGAGGTACCACCTCCGTATCGATACGCGGCCCGCTGATCCGTTGCAGCCCTTCCATGATCGACACAGCGCGAGCGGTGTCGTCGAACGATTCCGGTTCGATGCCGACTTGCACTTTGGGCATCAGCGCCTGAGGAACCGATTGGAATCCCGCGGGATCGGGAGGATCCGCGGGGCTGCTGTCGATGGTGGTGGAGTCGTCGATCTTCAGTGTCACCGGTTGGAAGTCACCACACTGTCCGACATCCCCTGCGATGTCGACGGCGACCGAAAGGTTTGTATACCGCTGGAGTTCGGATTGAGGAATGCTCACCGAGCGGTCGATCGTACCGCTGGAGTCAGCCGTCCAGTGGTCGATCGTCTCGCCGTCGGCCGACACCACGATCTGTCCACCCACGGTGGACGGCAGTGGCGTGTAGGAACCCTTCAGCTGGACGCGCACGTCGCGCACGGGTTTCCCGAGGCGGGTTTGGTCGACTCCGATGACCACCTGTGGTTTGAACGCCGTTGCAGTCGCCCCGGGCTGACCCAGATCGCGCAGCGTGGTCGGGTTGGCCGGTGCCGAAGGGGTCGAGTTGATCGGCCCGGTAACCACTTTGGAGGACAGCGCGAGTTGGGAAAGATCGCTGCTGAGCAGCCGCACCTGGTCGGCGAGTTCGTCGGCCGACCCGGTGATCTGCAGAGCGGGAACACCCCCGTCACCGCCCCGCAGCGAAACCGCAGCATCCGGTCCCTCACGAATGACGACGTGGCGTTCCAGCGGGGCCGACGGGGGCGCCGCCTTGTCGTCACCTAGGGATGCGATGTCGATATCGGTGTTCTGCCTGCCATATCGATTGACGACGGCAGTCGTCACCTGCACCGCCGCATCGGATTCCGCGGCCGACGGTTTCTGCGGGATGAAGATCGTCATCCTCTGCAGCACCGGCGGAAGGAAGTCGGAGACCATCGTGGGTGCCGCTTCCTTGCCGGTGTAATCGATCGCCGCGTCGGAAAGTTGAAGCGGAACCGTCGGGTCGTACAGGCAGTCGCCTTCTTCGGGCAGCAGTCGGCTGCGCACGGTGAACGTGACGGTGTCGTCGACGACGCGTGCACCGGTCAACGGAATCGACAGAGGAGTGTTCTCCGCCATCAGCAGCTCGATACGTGACAGTGTGCGGCGGTCCTGGGTGACGATGAGGGTTCCGCCGCGGACATATGGCGGCAACTCGACATCGGCGGTCAACGCGCCGGGCGTCAATCCTTTCGGCACGGGCACGGTGATGGTCTGCGTGCCCTGCAGGCCGTACAACGAGATGTCGGTGTCGGCGCCGAGAGACGTCAAACTGAGCGTCGGTGCATCCGCAACCTGCCCGGCGTCCGCTGGTGCCGCATTGACCTGTGGTGAGCCGAAAGTGGCGGTGAGGATAGCGAATACGGCCACGCTCGCCGTAACGAGTGTCGCCCTTTTCAGAACATGCGCAAGGGTAGCCCCCATGGCCCGAACGTATAGCCATGCGCGTCGAACGACAAACTGGATTCGGCGATCCCCGCGAGAAAACGGTGTGAGACGCGATACGAAAAACCCCCGACACGCCGTGTGTGCGGGGGCTTTCCTCTTGCGGTCAGGCTTATTTCGCTTTTTCGAGGACCTCGACTAGCCGCCAGCGCTTGGTGGCCGACAGCGGGCGCGTCTCCATCAGTGAAACGCGGTCGCCGATGCCGGCGTCGCCCTTCTCGTCGTGCGCCTTGACCTTGGTGGTGGTCCGGATGATCTTGCCGTAGAGCGGATGGCTCTTGCGAGATTCCAGTTCGACCACGATGGTCTTCTGCATCTTGTCACTCACCACGTAGCCGATGACCGTCTTGCGGCGGCCACGATTCTCTTCGGCACGAGGAGTGTGCTTGGGGCCAGCCGTTTTGGTGTGCCCTTTGCCTGATCTTTTGTCTCAGCCATTACGCTTCCTCACCTGCGGGCCCGGATGCCAGGCCCAATTCACGTTCACGCAGCACGGTGTACACGCGTGCAATTTCCTGGCGCACCGTGCGAAGGCGACGGTTGTTGGCCAGCTGTCCGGTCGCCATCTGGAAGCGCAGGTTGAACAGCTCTTCCTTCGACTCGCGCAGCTTTTCCTTCAACTCGTCGTCGGTCAGTTCGCGCAGCTCGCCCGGCGTCACTCCCACAGCCATCAGAAGTGCTCCTCTCGGGTAACGATGCGTGCCTTGATCGGCAGCTTGTGGATCGCGCGGGTCAGCGCCTCGCGCGCAGTCTTCTCGTCCGGGTAGCTGAGCTCGAAGAGCACACGACCCGGCTTGACGTTGGCCACCCACCACTCCGGCGAACCCTTACCGGAACCCATGCGGGTTTCGGCGGGCTTCTTCGTCAGCGGACGGTCCGGGAAGATGTTGATCCAGACCTTGCCGCCACGCTTGATGTGCCGGTTGATGGCGATACGAGCGGACTCGATCTGCCGGTTGGTGATGTACGCGTGCTCCAGTGCCTGGATGCCGTAGTCACCGAAGCTCACCGACGTGCCACCGCTGGCAATGCCGCGCTGCCTCGGGTGATGTTGCTTGCGGTGCTTGACCTTGCGGGGAATCAACATGGTTTAGCTCTCCTCAGAAGTGAAGCTTCAGGGGTCTGAGTGGGAGAAGTTTCACCGGCAGCGGCCTCGGTACCTGTCGTGGCCTCGGCGACGGCAGGCGCCGCGGGTGCCTCTTCAGTGGCAGCACGACCGGCTTCGGTGCTCGTCGCGGTGGTGCCCGACGCGCCGCTGCGGCGCGGACGGGTGCCCGACGGACGCTCGCGACGCGGACGGTCCGCGCCTGCCGGAACGGCGGCGGTCAGCTCTCGCTTGCCACCGACGATGTCGCCCTTGTAGATCCAGACCTTCACGCCGATGCGGCCGAAGGTCGTCTTGGCCTCGTACAGGCCGTAGTCGATGTCGGCGCGCAGCGTGTGCAGCGGCACCCGACCCTCGCGGTAGAACTCCGAGCGGCTCATCTCGGCGCCACCGAGGCGGCCCGAGCACTGCACCCGGATGCCCTTGACGTTGGGCTGGCGCATCGCCGACTGGATGGCCTTGCGCATGGCGCGTCGGAACGCGACACGGTTGCTCAACTGCTCGGCAACGCCCTGGGCCACCAACTGAGCCTGCGACTCAGGGTTTTTGACCTCGAGGATGTTCAGCTGAACCTGCTTGCCGGTCAGCTTCTCCAGGTCGGCCCGGATTCGGTCGGCTTCGGTGCCGCGGCGGCCGATGACGATGCCAGGACGCGCAGTGTGGATGTCGACGCGGACCCGGTCGCGGGTGCGCTCGATCTCCACGTCGGCGATGCCGGCGCGCTCCAGACCGGTGGCAAGCAGACGACGGATCGCCACGTCTTCCTTGACGTAGTCCTTGTACTGCTTGTCGGCATACCACCGGGACTTCCAGTCGGTGGTGATACCGAGGCGGAAGCCGTGGGGATTGATTTTCTGGCCCACTACTCCGAGCCCTCCTTCGCTTCGTCAGAAGCTTCTGCAGTCTTTTTTGTGTCGGCCGTATCGCCGTCAGTCTTCTTGGCGGCGGCCTTCTTGGCCGGAGCCTTCTTGGCGGCGGCCTTCTTGGCGGGCGCCGTCTCGACAGTCACTGTCTCGGTGGTTGTCGTCTCGGCCACGTCCGACGTCGCCGCCGGGTGGCTCCGAAGCCTTGGAGGCCGGCGTCTTCTTCGCTGCAGCGGCCTTGCTGCCCTGTGCGCGACGCGAGCGTGCTGCGCTGGCCGACGAAGCGGACGCGCCACCACGCCCACCCTCACGGCTGGGCCTGCTCTCGACAATCACGGTGATGTGGCTGGTGCGCTTGCGAATTCGGAACGCGCGGCCCTGGGCTCGCGGCCGGATGCGCTTGGCGGTCGGGCCCCCATCGGCGTAGACGGTGGCGACCACGAGGGTGGACGGATCCAGTCCCTCGTTGTTCTGCGCGTTGGCCGCGGCACTGGCGATCACCTTGGCGACCGGTTCGCTGGCATCCTGCGGCGCCCACCGCAGGATGTCGAGCGCCTCGGTCACCGACTTGCCGCGCACCAGGTCGATGACCCGGCGCGCCTTCGTCGGCGAGATGCGCACGAAGCGCGCCACCGCGGTGGCGGACGGATATTCGAGTCGTCAGTATGTCATTACCGCCGCTTCGCCTTCCGGTCGTCCTTGATGTGACCCTTGAACGTGCGGGTCGGTGCGAACTCGCCGAGCTTGTGCCCGACCATCGACTCGGTGACGAACACCGGGACATGCTTGCGGCCGTCGTGCACCGCGAAGGTGTGCCCGATGAAGTCGGGGATGATGGTCGATCGACGCGACCAGGTCTTGATGACCTGCTTGGTGTTCTTCTCGTTCTGCACGTCGACCTTCTTGAGCAGATGGTCGTCGACGAACGGACCCTTCTTGAGGCTGCGTGGCATCGCTTCGCTACTCCTACCGGTGCTTCTTGCCGGTGCGCCGGCGACGGACGATGAGCTTGTCGCTCGGCTTGTTGGACTTGCGGGTGCGGCCCTCGGGCTTACCCCACGGGCTGACCGGGTGACGACCGCCGGAGGTCTTACCCTCACCGCCACCGTGCGGGTGGTCGACCGGGTTCATCACGACACCACGGACGGTCGGGCGCTTGCCCTTCCACCGCATACGGCCGGCCTTACCCCAGTTGATGTTCGCCTGCTCGGCATTGCCGACCTCGCCGACGGTGGCGCGGCAGCGCACGTCGACGCGGCGGATCTCACCGGACGGCATACGCAGCGAGGCGTAGGCGCCTTCCTTGCCCAGCAGCTGGATGCTCGAGCCGGCCGAACGCGCCAGCTTGGCACCGCCGCCGGGTCGCAGCTCCACCGCGTGGATGAGCGTGCCCGCCGGGATGTTGCGCAGCGGCAGGTTGTTGCCCGGCTTGATGTCGGCGTTGGCGCCGGACTCCATGATGTCGCCCTGCGAGAGTCCCTGCGGCGCAATGATGTAGCGCTTCTCGCCGTCAAGGAAATGCAGTAGTGCGATGCTTGCGGTGCGGTTCGGGTCGTACTCGATGTGCGCGACCTTGGCGTTGACGCCGTCCTTGTCGTTGCGACGGAAGTCGATCACGCGGTAGGCGCGCTTGTGCCCGCCGCCCTTGTGCCGGGTGGTGATCCGACCGTGTGCGTTGCGGCCGCCCTTGCCGTGCAGCGGGCGAACCAGCGACTTCTCCGGATGGTCGCGAGTGATCTCGGCGAAATCGGAGACGCTGGCACCGCGACGACCCGGGGTCGTCGGCTTGTACTTGCGAATTGCCATGACTTGTAAGTCTTCCTAATTCCCTTAGCCTCGGCCGATCAGGCCGGTGCTCCGAAGAGGTCGATCGGCTTGCTGCCCGCGGCCAGCGTGACGATGGCGCGCTTGGTGTCCTTGCGCTTGCCGTAGCCGGCGCGGGTGCGCTTGCGCTTGCCCTGCCGGTTGAGGGTGTTGACCGAGTCGACCTTCACTTTGAAGATCTTCTCGATCGCGATCTTGATCTGCGTCTTGTTCGAGTCCGGGTGTACGACGAACGTGTACACGTTCTCCTCGATGAGCCCGTAGGACTTCTCGGAGATCACCGGCGCCAAGATGATGTCGCGGGGGTCAGTCACGGTCGCCATCAGGCCGACACCTCCTCGTCCTTGTTCGTGTGAGCTGAGATGTAGGCATCCAGCGCCTCGACGCTGAACACCACGTCGTCGGCCTTCAGCACGTCGTAGGTGTTCAACTGGTCCGGCGAAAGCACATGCACGCCGGGCAGATTGCGAACACTCTTGGCGCCTGTCTCGTCGGTGCGGCCGATCACGATCAGCACGTGCTTGTTCTCGGTCAGCGTGGCCAGGAACGTCTTGGCGTTCTTGGTCGACGGAGCCTGACCCTCGACGAGCTCGGTCACCGCGTGGATACGGCCGTTGCGCGCCCGGTCCGAAAGCGCCCCGCGCAGAGCGGCGGCGATCATCTTCTTCGGGGTGCGCTGGCTGTAGTCGCGCGGCTGCGGGCCGTGCACGACGCCACCGCCGGTGAACTGCGGTGCACGCGTCGAACCCTGACGCGCGCGGCCGGTGCCCTTCTGCCGGTACGGCTTCTTGCCGCCTCCGCGCACCTCGCCACGGGTCTTGGTCGAATGCGTGCCCTGACGCTTGGCCGCCAACTGCGCCTCGACGACCTGATGCATCAGCGCGATGTTGGCCTCGGCGTCGAACAGTGCGGCGGGCAGCTCCACAGAGCCGTCCTTCTTACCCGCCGGGGTGTGAACGTCGATCTGCTGATTCTTTGCGGTCTTGTCGGCCATTACTTCTCGCCTCGCTTGATTGCACTGCGGACCGTCACCAGTCCGCCGTTGCGACCGGGGATGGCGCCCTTGATCAACAGCACGCCGTTCTCGGCATCGACCTTGTGCACCACCAGGTTCTGCGTAGTGATGCGGTCGCTGCCCATGCGGCCCGACATGCGGGTGCCCTTGAACACGCGGCCGGGAGTGGCGCAGCCACCGATGGAACCCGGGCGACGGTGCACCGCCTGCGCACCGTGGCTGGCGCCCTGACCCTTGAAGCCGTGACGCTTCATGGTGCCGGCGAAGCCCTTGCCCTTCGAGGTCCCCGTCACGTCGACGTAGGCGCCGTCGGCGAAGATCTCCGCGGTCAGCTCCTGACCGAGCTCGTACTCCGCGGCAGCGGCCTCGTCGTCGAGTCGGAACTCGGCGATGTGACGGCGCGGGTTCACACCCGCGGCCGAGTACTGCCCCGTCAAAGGCTTGTTGACCTTCCGCGGGCTGATTTCGCCGTACGCAAGTTGCACTGCGCTGTAGCCGTCGCGTTCCGGCGTGCGGATCAGCGTGACGACATTGGGGCCGGCCTTGACGACCGTCACCGGCACGACCTTGTTGTTCTCGTCGAACACCTGCGTCATGCCCAGCTTGGTGCCCAGAATGCTCTTTCTAGCCATTTCTCTTGGGTCTCCTACTGGATGTTGACGTCGACGCTGGCCGGCAGATCGATGCGCATCAGAGCGTCAACGGTCTTCGGCGTTGGGTCGAGGATGTCGATCAGCCGCTTGTGAGTACGCATCTCGAAGTGCTCCCGCGAGTCCTTGTACTTGTGCGGGGACCGGATGACGCAATACACGTTCTTCTCGGTCGGCAGCGGCACTGGGCCGACCACGCTGGCGCCCGTCCGGGTGACCGTCTCGACGATCTTGCGCGCCGAGGCGTCGATCGCCTCGTGGTCGTAGGCCTTGAGCCTGATGCGGATCTTCTGTCCCGCCACGCGTCTCCTACCTCACTACTAACGGGCTTCCAGCTGCGTGGAAACCTCTGTCTGCTGCCACACGCCGAGGAGAACCCGGTCGCGCTGCTATGCCGCCGCTGTTTACCTGTCTGTGGTTCACCGACCCCCGCGCTCGGGTGTGTCGCCCTCGCGCACGCTCTCCCGCGTCGGAAATCCGTCGCGATCGAGGTTGGGACCGGACGCGCCCCTGAGGGCGCAGGTCGGATGCCCCGCCAGGCGCGAACCCGGCTCAAGGCAACCCGAACAGTATGCCCTAGATCTGGGCCTGCTCCAAATCCCTGGCCACCCGAAACCCGCGTCGTCGGGTGGTCTGTCGCCGACGCTACCTTACTCCGGAGTAAGGTAGCCCGGCATGGCAGCCCCGACCACGACATATCGCATGTGGAAGCGCCTCGCCGAGCAGCCGGGCGGCAGCCGGCTGTTCTCGGCCGCGGCGATGGTCCGAGTGCCCTATTTCGCCTCGATAGTGCCGCATGTGGTGCGGATGGAGCCGGGGTACGCCGAGGTCACCGTGCCCAAATGGTTTTTCGTCTACAACCACCTGCGGACCGTGCACGCGATCGCGTCGTGCAACGCCGCGGAGATGGCGATGGGCATGTTGATGGAAGCCACGGTCCCGACCAGCCATCGTTGGATCCCCAAGGCGATGAGCGTGCAGTACCTCGAGAAGGCGACATCGTCGCTGCGGGCGCAGGCCCGGCTGGAGCCGCCGGACTTCGCGTCGATCACCGAAGGCACCGAGATCGTGGTGGGAGTGCAGGTGGTCGATCGCACCGGCGCCGAAGTGGTGCACGCGGACATCACCTGCTGGGTGACGCCGGCCTAGCTCGGCGCTCGGGAGCTCCCATCCAAACGCACGTTTCGCAGGAAGGTTTCCGTAGAAGCCTGCAAACCGTCGATCTCGACGCAGGTCTAGGTGTGATGTCCAGGGAGGTTGTTCCTCCCGTTATTGGTGAGCCTGTGTGACAGGGAAGACCTCCGGTTGTGAAGTGGAGCTGTCTAAGAAACCGCTTCACTAACCAGGAGGCCTTCGTGTCCCACGCTAACGCTGCATTGACCCCGCGCGCTCGATTGAGGCTGGCTCGGCTCGTCGTTGAGTCCGGCTGGACCTACGTCGCAGCGGCCAAGATGTTCATGGTCGCCCCACGAACTGCCAAGAAGTGGGCCGACCGCTTCCGCGCCGAAGGGTCCGCCGGGATGGCCGACCGCAGCTCACGCCCGCACGCCAGCCCCACCAAGACCGCACCGGTGACGATGCGCCGGATCGTGAACCTGCGATGGCGCAAGCGGCTAGGGCCGGTGCAGATAGGCGGGCGCCTGGGGGTGCCGGCCTCCACCGTGCACGCCGTGCTGACCCGCTGCCGCATCAACCGGCTCTCTCACATCGACCGTGTCACCGGGGAACCGCTGCGCCGCTACGAACATCCCATCCCGGCGCGTTGATCCACGTCGATGTCACCAAGTTCGCCAACATCCCCGACGGCGGCGGTCACAAGTTCCTCAGCCGAGAGCAGGGTAAGCGCAACCAAAGGGCCACAGCCCATCGCACCGGCGAACGCGCAGATCGCGCCCATTGCTACCGACCGAAAATCGGAATCGCGTTCGTACACACCGTGATCGACGATCATTCCCGAATGGCCTATGCCGAGATCTGCACCGATGAGAAGGCAGCAACCGCGATTGCCGTGCTCCAACGTGCGGTCGAGTGGTTCGCCGAACGCGGCGTCACCGTCGAACGCGTGCTGTCAGACAACGGGGCGGCCTACCGGTCATACGCCTGGAGTGACGCCTGTACCGAGCTGGGCGTCACTCCCAAGCGAACCCGCCCGTACCGGCCGCAGACCAACGGAAAGATCGAGAGATTTCACCGCACCCTGGCCGATGGTTGGGCCTACGCGCGTCTCTACCAGTCCACCGAAGAACGCAACACCGAGCTACCGGACTGGTTGCACTTCTACAATCACCACCGAGCCCACTCCTCCATCGGAGGCAAGCCACCAGTCACCCGACTGACCAACCTCCCTGGACATCACACCTAGCCGACGAGGGCGCGGACCTGTGCCTGTCCTACGGGCGCAACGCCGACGACGCAGAAGAGACCGCGGCGTACGCCCGTGAACAAGGCCGGCGGGTCACCGTCGTCGCCGCCGATCTTTCCGACCCGCAGGCGCCGGCCGCGCTCGTCGCGCACGCGGTCAACGAATTGGGCCCGGTCGACCTGCTGATCCCCAACGCGGGCACCGCCGACATCAAGGGCTGGCGAAAGATCGATCTGGCGTCGTGGGACGCGACTCTCGCAGTCAACCTGACGGCTCCGTGGTTGTTGGCGCAGCAGGTTCTGCCCACGATGATCGAGCGCAAGTACGGGCGCATCCTGTTCATCTCGTCGGTCGCCGCCCTCACCGGCGGCGTGGTCGGCGCCCACTACGCCGCGAGCAAGGCGGGCCTGCACGGCCTCATGCATCACCTCGCGCCGCGCGTCGCGGCTGACGGCGTGACTGTCAACAGCCTGGCCCCCGCACTGGTGGGCGAAACGAAGATGTTTCCCGCGGATCTGGAGACCGGCACTCCCCCGATCCCCATTCCTGTCGGCCGCATCGGCCGGCCCGACGAGGTGGCCGATATGGCAATCGCCATGCTGCGCAACGGCTATCTGACCAACAAGGTCATCACGCTCGACGGCGGCATCCTGCCCCGCGACTAGCTCAGATCGGGGCGCGGCTTTGCCGCTGATCAGCGGCAGGTCGAGATAGGTCGCGATGCCCGGTTCGGCGGCGCACACCGCAGGCACCGAGTTCACGCAGTGCGCGGCGGTGCCGACGATGCCGTACTCCGGACCCTCGCCGCCCACCGCGGACTGGAACCCCTTGACCGACGATCGAGATGTCGGGATTACCGCGAACCTCCATCTCGTAGCGTTGCCCCTCGGGGCCGAATGTCCATGCAGGATCGAGCTTTTCCTCACCCATCAACCAGTTCACGGTGACGCGCACGACGACCTCGTCTCCGACGAGCGCCTCCCAGTGGAACTTTCGGCCCGCGACCTGACCCGGCTCGATCACACCGATCGGCGACTCGATTTGAGCGGTGGCGACCGCAATCTCCTGCGACGACCGCACCTTCGGGTCCGCGTTGAAGCCCGCCTTGTCGACGATCATCCTCACCGCTTGGATGAAGCCCCCGTCGAGCAGCTTCTGCATCGGTCCGCTCAGCGCCTTGTCGGGCACCTCGCCGAACCCCATCACGTGACGCACGACATCGGGCGCCTCATAGGTGCGCAGGTCCGAATACTCCTCGGCCCGAACGAATGTCACGCCAGTCGAGAAGGCCGAGAACAGCAGCGGGAATTTCTCGCTGATGCCGCCCGGCGCCATGCCGGTGCCGTGCAGCGTCGCGTTGCCCTCGATCGCGGCGTCGCGCAGGGCCGCGCTGCCGCTCGCTGGGATAAAACCAGCCGACCGGGGTCACCACGTTCTTCCCGGACCGCAGCAGCGCGGCGACCTCGTCGGGGTTGGGCAGCAGCGGCGAGTAGATGACCGCGTCGGCGTCGAGCGCCAGGATCTCGTCGACGTTGTTGGTCGCGGTGACGCCGATGGGCTCGTCTCCGATGAGCTCGCCGACGTCCTTGCCCGCCTTGTCCGCGGAGTGCACCCAGCAGCCCGCGAGTTCGAGTTCGGGGTGCTCCAGCACGCCCTTGATGGCGGCGACTCCGACGCCTCCCGTCGCCCACTGCACGACCTGCAGCGCCATACCGCCTCCTCGTAACTAGAACACGTTCTACTTAGGTCTACACGACTGCGACTTCGTGCGCGGCGATCTGCTCGAGGAGGCGCGAGCCGATTTCGGGTCATGTGTTCGCGCGCCGCGCGGTTCACGATAGAACTTCTGTAATGGCTTCGATCAAGATCGGTTTTGGCGTGCTGGGACCGCTGGAGATGACGGTTGACGGCGCGCCGGTGACGCTGGGCACGCCGAAGCTGCGGGCCGTGCTGGCGATGCTGGTGATGAACCGCAACCGGCCGGTATCCATCGATTCGCTGATCACCGCGGCGTGGGAGGAGGGCCCGCCCGCGGAGGCCAGGGCCAGCCTGCACTCCTACATCTCCAACCTGCGCAAGCTGATCGGCGGCGCGGGCGCGGACCCGAAGTCGGTGTTGGTCAACGCGCCCCCGGGGTACCGGCTCAACGCCGCCGACACCGACTGCGATATCGGCCGATTCGTGGTCGAGAAGGCTGCCGGCGTACACGCCGCCGCTGCCGGCCGCTTCGAAGAGGCCAGCGACACCTGACCGACGCACTGGCCGAGTGGCGCGGACCCGTCCTCGACGACCTGCGCACCTTCCAGTTCGTCGATGTGTTCGCCACGGCGCTCACCGAGGACAAGGTGGTCGCCCACACCGCCCGGGCGGGCGCCGAAATCGCTTGTGGGCGTGCCTATGCCGTCATCGGAGAGCTGGAAAGCCTGACGGTCGAGTACCCGTATCGCGAACCGATGTGGGCGCAGTTGATCACCGCCTATTACTCCGCTGAACGTCAGTCCGAGGCGCTGGACGCCTACCAGCGGCTGAAGTCGACGCTGGCCGAGGACCTTGGCATCGACCCGGGTCCGACGGTGCGCGCGCTGCACGAAAAGATCCTTCGGCAGGAGTCGTTGGACGTGAAGAAGGCCGCGAAGACCACGGCCGTGCATCAGGTCAACGACATCGACATGCGGACTGCGGTCAATGCGACGGCGGCGCTGGCGACCCTGCGCTCCTCAGCGGGGCACGGCTATCCCCTGACGGCCACCGCGACCAGGATCGGGCGGCTGTCCGACAACGACATCGTGCTCGACGACAACAATGTCAGCAGGCACCACGCGGTGATCATCGACACCGGCACCAGCTTCGTGATCACCGATCTGCGCTCGGCCAACGGCATCGACGTGCGGGGAGAGCGGATCAGGGGCACCGCGACACTGGGCGACGGCGACGCGATCCGCATCTGCGATCACGAGTTCACGTTCGAGATCGAGCCGCGCCCGGCCTAGCGCGGCACTAGGGTGTATTTGCCCGCAAACACACCCTGAGGAGAAGACCGATGAGCGACCCCGAAAAGGAGTCACGCGTTGGTTCCCAGATCGGCCCGTACAAATTGCGGCGGCTGCTGGGCAAGGGCGGCATGGGCGAGGTCTACGAGGCCGAGGACACCGTCAAAGATCGCATCGTCGCGCTGAAACTGTTGCCGGAGTCGGCGTCGAACGATCCGGTGTTCCGCAAACGACTGAAGCGTGAGGCGCATGCCGCGGGCCGGCTGCAGGAGCCGCACGTCGTGCCGATTCACGATTACGGCGAGGTCGACGGCTTCCTGTTCGTCGATATGCGCATGATCGAGGGCACCGATTTGCGCAAGGTGTTGAAGAGCTACGGACCGATGACGCCCGCGCGAGCGGTCGCCGTCGTGAAGCAGATCGGCTCGGCGCTCGACGCCGCCCACGAAGCCGGGATCACGCACCGCGACGTCAAACCCGAGAACATCATCCTCAACCGTGAGGACTTCGCCTATCTGGTCGATTTCGGCATCGCCAACGCCGTCACCGACGAGAAACTGACGCAGCTCGGCTCCGCGGTCGGGACCTACGCGTACATGGCGCCGGAACGGTTCACCAATGACGAAGTCACCTACCGTGCCGACGTGTACGCGCTCGCGTGCGTCCTGCACGAATGCCTGACGGGCTCACAGCCGTTCACCGGCGACAGCGTTGGCACGATCATCACCGCGCACCTGATGCATCCGACTCCGCGCCCGAGCGGACAACGACCGGGAATCCCCCTGCCTTCGATCAGGTGATCGCCCGTGGCATGGCCAAGAAGCCCGGCGGACCGCTTCGCCAGCGCCGGCGACCTCGCGACGGCCGCGACCGAGGCGCTGAGCCACCGGGAACAGGATCAGGCCGCCACGATTCTGCAGCGCAGCGAGGCCGCGACCAGACCCGTGCCACCGCCACCGCCGTCCCAGCCGCGGATGTACGCGTCACAACCGACGCCACCGCCCTACGCCGCCGGCGACCAGTACGTATTGCTGGCCCTCGGTGTCCAGGCCGAGGATGCCTTCGCCCACGGACTCCAGGATGTGCTCGTAGCGAGCGGCGAGGGCGCGGTTCTCCGCCGTACGCTCCTCGACCCGCTGCTCCAGTCCGCTGCGAAGCCGGTGGTTCTCGGACGCCAGCCAGATCTGTCGGAGGACGGCGAGCGCGACGGTGAGCAGGATCAGCCAGTTGTCCCGCCAGACCTGGTCCCCGGCAGCCAGGCTGGTCAGGACGGCGGCCATGACCGCCAGGTCGGGGACGACGGCACTGACGAGGCGGGCACTGCCCGACGGCGCCACGGGTTCGACCGGGGGCGGAGCGAGCGCGGCCAGGCCGATCAGCAGCGGTGCCGCCAGGTACGGCAGGTCCGAGACCACGGTCGACTCGTAGACGCCGTCCAGCGTCACCACCGCGAACGCCGAGTCCGAGAACGCGTAGCAGACGAAGCCGGCACCGAGGAGGAGCAGGTCGACCCGCGGGGCGGACCGCCCGCTCCGCAGCAGGAGGAGACCCACGACGCAGACCAGCAGCAGGTCGGTGACGGGGTAGAACGCGTTGACCGCCGCGCCCAGCCCGGTGCCGAGACTGCCGAAGACGTCGTGCAGCACGACCGTGAAGCTGATGAGGGCGACCGCGCTCGACAGGACCAGCGCGTCGAGCAGCAGGCGGGTGCGGCTCAGCGGGACGACCACCGCCACCGGGAACAGCAGGAGCGCGGCCAGAGCCGGCAGCACCCCGGCGACGAAGAACGCGTCGGCCACGGACGGGTAGCTCATCACGTGGCCGGTGAGGTCGGTCCAGGCCCAGATCCCGTCAGCGATCAGGTACGCCGCGACGGCGGCGCCGATGAGCAGCCAGGCCCTGCGCGCCGGCCCGGGCGGCGACTGCGTGACGCGATAGCCCACGGCTGCCAGCGCGAGGAGATCGGCCAGCACGGCTCCGATGTCGGTCACGATCCAGACGCGGTCGGGGCCCGGCCACGGACCCATCATCAGCACCGCCGCGACGAGCAGGGCGACGCCGGCCGCGGGCGCAGCCACACTGAACGGCCGCCACGAGGCGGCAGCGGAAGATCCCACCGCCGGTTCCATGCTGACCCACTTCCGCCCAGGACACCTGCTCTCAGGGTCGCACGAGCGCGCGCGGATGTCCGGGACTTCGGCGCAGTGGTGGCAGAGTCGGGGGCATGGACGCCGTCACCGCCGCGTTCGAGGCCTGGCCGCGGGAGGGGTTCCTGCCCCGCGGGCAGCGGCGGCGTGCGTCGTACGACGGGCCGCTCGAGATCGGTGGCGGCCAGACCAACTCCCAGCCGCGGACGGTCGCGGCGATGTTGCGGCTGCTCGACGTCCGGGCTGGGCAGCGGGTGCTCGACGTCGGCGCCGGGTCGGGATGGACGACCGCGCTGCTGGCCCACCTCACCGGGTCGTCGGGGGTGGTCGCCGGCGTCGAGCTCGAGCCGGAGCTGGTGACGTTCGGTGGCGCCAACCTCGCCGCGACGGGTCAGCCGTGGGCGTCGATCCGGGCCGCGTCACCGGGCGTGCTCGGGTTGCCGGACGAGGCGCCCTGGGACCGGATCCTGGTCTCGGCGGAGCCGCGCTCCCTGCCGGACGACCTGGTGGACCAGCTCGCCGACGACGGCGTCATGGTCATCCCGGTCGCGGGGACCATGCTGCGCGTGACGAACCCCGGCCGCGTGGTCACCCGGCACGGTGGCTACCGGTTCGTGCCCCTCCGCTGATCGCGCCGCAGCCGCTCCACGGACGGTGGCACCGGTACGTCGTCGTCGAGCCACGGTGAGCGCTCCGGCTCGCCGTACCACGTGTGGACCGGGACGACGCCGGTCCACACGCCTTCCTCGGCGAGCTCCTCGTCGGCGCCGCCATCGTTGACCTTGAGGATCCAGTTGTCAGCGGTGATGTCGAGGGCCAGCGCGCTGGTGGCGGCGACCTCCTTGCCGAGCATGCCCCGCACCTCGGCCCGCCGGCCCGGCAGCAGTCCGTCGGAGATCAGGTCGAGGGCCGTGACGGCTTCGTCGCCGGTCAGCCGCACGAGCTCGCCGCGGACCATGGCGGAGCGGTAGTGGGCGGAGTGCTCGAACATCGAGGTCGCCAGCACCAGGCCGTCGAGGACGTGCACCGACAACACCCCCTCCGTGCCGTTCGCCACCTGCCGCAGCGCGCCAGCCCCGGTCGAGCCGTGGAGCAGCAGCCGGTCGCCGTCGCGGGCGAACAGCATCGGCACCGCCCACGGCCGACCGTCGGTGGTCACCGTCACCAGCGTCCCGACCAGCACCTCGTCGAGCAGCTGGTCCAGGCTCGCGCGGTCCCGGGCGCGCCGGCCCTCCTTGCGGGTCAGGTCGTCCAGGGTCACCCGCTGATGGTGGCACGCTCCCGCGAGCGGAGGGGGAGCTGTCAGCGTCGGACGACTCGGAACCTCCGCTTGGCGGGAGATGTGTCGACGTTGCCCGCCGCGTCGATGGCCCGGATGCTGACGACGTGCCTCCCCTTGCCGAGGCGGTAGCGCTGGGGTGAGCCGCATGCCGTCCAGGCCCGGGCGTCGAGCTTGCACTCGAAGCGCGCGCCGGCCTCGGTCGCGTGGAACTCGAACCTGACCTTCACCAGTCGCTGGTGGGTGACGATCCGTTTCGCGGGCTTGCGGTCCAGGACCGTGTCCGGCGCCGCGGTGTCGACGGTGACCGACCGGCTGACGGCGGATCCGAGGTTGCCGAGGGAGTCCGTGCCCCGGACCTCGAACACGTAGGTCCCGTCCGCGAGTCCCGAGGCGGTGTGGGAGTCGGGCGTGCTGCACGCGCCGTACGCCGGAGGTGTGGTGCCCGAGGCGTAGACCCGGCACGCCGTCGTGGACCCGGGTTCGTCGCTCGTGAACGTCCAGGTCAGCGTGCTCGAGCCCACGCTCGCACCGTGGGCGGGTCCGCCGGTGATAGTGGTCCCGGGTCCGGTCCCGTCGATGACGAAGGTGCGTTCCGCGACGGTGTCGCGAGCCAGTCCGTCACGGGCGCGCACGAAGAACCGGTAGCTCCCCGCCGGCTTGTTGGTGACCGCATGGCTGCCGTTGCTGCTGCAGGCGCCGTACGTCGGTGACTGGCCGTCCGGGACCACGCTGCACTGGACCGACGACAGGGTGACGTCGGACGCGGTGAACGTCCACGTCTGGGTCGTGCCGGGTCCGAAGGTCTGTCCGTTCGGACCACCGGTGACGTTCAGGGCAGGCGCGTTGTTGTCGATCGTGATGCTGCTGCTCGTCGCCGTGATGTTCCCCGCCGCATCGAATGCGGTCGCCTGCAACGAAGCGGTCCCGTCGGCCACCGTCGTCGTGTTGAACGAGGACGAGTACGGGGCCGCCATGTCGGTGGCGACCAAGGCGCCGCGGACGCGGAACTCCACCTTGGTCACCCCGGCGTTGTCGCTGGCGTTGGCAGCCAGCGTGATCGTTCCGGCGTGGATGCCGCTCCCCGGCGACATGCCCGACGCACTCGGTGCTTGCGCGTCACGGAAGCGCGCCTGGACGCCCTGAGCGGTGGTGACCGTCAGCTCGCAGGTGCGGCCAGCCACGGTGTCGCAGCCGGTCCAGCCGTCGTAGACGAACCCGTTGCTGTCCGGGCCGGCGACGAGCTGGACGGTCGGCGGGGTGGTGATGGTGATGCAAGGTGGTTTGCGGTCGGGGTCACAGTCCTGCTCCTCGGTGTCCTCGTAGAACTCCGCGCAGTCCGGCCCTCCGGACTGGTTGCAGTCGATGCCCTCGCCGGTCGCGGACCCCTGGCCCGTGACCGACACGGTCACCGTGCCCGCCGCGTGGGCCGGCGCCGGCAGCAGCACCAGCATCCCCACCAGCAACAGCCCCACCACACCCGAAACCACTTTTCGCATGTCTCCCCATTCCCACGAGCCGCTCAGAATGCATCGAGGGTAAGAGCCGGCAGGTCGACGCGCATCCATCTTGGGAGTGATTGGCTCGATGACGTGAGCCGCTCCGCTGACGAAGCCTCCCCGTCACAGGAAGCGGTCGACGGCCAGGTCCAGCGCCTCGTCGAGCGACAGCACGCGACCGGTCCGGGCCGCCTCGTCCCGGACGTCGGGTGGCAGCCCGGCCAGGGCCGCCCCGACCCGGCGCTCCCGCAGGCGTACGTCGGCCGGCACCTGCACCGCGCCGTCCTCGGCGAGGATCTGGTCAGCCGCCGCCACCAGCACCGCGGCCTCACGCAGCATGTCTCGGCGCGCCGCGAGCGCCGCGAAGGTGTCCAGCGACTCCACGAGCCGGTACCGCTGCTCGGTCCGGCGCAGTACCGGCACGGCGAGACGCAGCAGCTCGGTCGCCTCGGTGAGCTCGCCTGCCTCGATCTCGACGTCGGCCAGTCCCACGCGCACCTGTGCCCGCTCGACCTCGTCGACGTCGGGCAGCTCCAGGCACTCGAGGAGGCACCGACGGGCCGTCGGCAGGTCGCCGAGGTCGAGGGCGACCATCGACCGGTTCCCCAGGGCGATGGTCACCGGGAGGGAAGGGTCCCGGAGCCGACGGCGTACGGCGATGCTCTCGTCCATGATCGGCACCGCCTCCTCGGCCCGGCCGAGATCGCGGGTCAGCCCGCCGAGGGAGTTCAGGGCCCGGGCCTTGCCGGCCTCGTCCTCGGTGTCCCGCAACAGCCCGTAGCTCTCCCGGCAGTGCTCGAGGGCCTCTTCAGCCCACCCCTGCTCGCCCCGGCAGATGGCCAGGGCGTGCAAGGCCCGCCCGCGAAGCAGCGGCTCGGCCGTCGGGGCACGGGCGAGCGCGCGGTCGATCCAGTCGACGTCCTCGATGGCCGGGCAGGTTCGGTACCAGAACACGCCGAGGCTGGCGGCGAGGCGGAGCATCGACTCGGCCGCCTCCCCGTTTCCGTCGTCGAGGTGTTGGAGGGCGGCACGCATGTTGCCGCGCTCCCGCTCCAGCCGGGCCATCCATTCCGACCGTGACTCGCCCCGCATCCCCTCGACGCCGGCCTCGGCCACGTCGAGGAACCAGCGGGCGTGGGCCTCGCGGCACTGAGGCTGGTGGTGTGCGCCCGCTTCCAGGGCGTACTCGCGGATGGTCTCCAGCATGCGGTGCCGACCACCCTCCTCGACCTTCACCAGACTGGCGTTGACCAGCGTCGCCAGCTGGGCCCGGTCGGCACCGGCCACCGCATACCCGGCGTCGGGGTCGAACCCGCCCACGAACACCCCGAGCCGGCCGAACGTCTCGGCCACGTCGGGGCCGAGCAGGTCGACACTCCACCCGATCGCCTGCCGCAGCGTCTGCTGCCGCGCCGACCGGTCCCGAGGCCCGGCCGTGGCGAGATCGAGCCGGGTCTCCAGCTGTCCGATCATGTCGGCGAGCGGCACCTCGTCGACGCGGGCCGCCACCAGCTCGACCGCCAAGGGGATCCGGTCCAGCGCCTCGCAGACCCGGTCGATGGCGGCCTCGTCACTGGCGTCGAACCTCCGATCGGCGCCGAGGGCCCGTTCCACGAACAGCGCGCCCGCGTCCTGCGGTTCGAGCGGTTCCAGCGCCCACACCCGCTCGCCGTACAGCCGCAGGCGGGTCCGGCTGGTCACGAGGACCCCGCTGTCAGGCCCGGCGCCGAGCAGGGCCGCCAGCAGCGGCGCTGCCTCGTCGACCTGCTCGAAGTTGTCGACCAGCAGCAGCGCACGCCGGCTCCTGAGCCACTCGCGCAGCGGCCCGGTGAAGTCATCCCCGGCAGGGTCCACGTCGAGTGCCGAGGCGATCGTCTGTGACACCAGGGCCGGGTCGGTGAGGTCCGCGAGGCCCACGAACCACACGCCGTCCGGGAACGATGCCGCCAGCTCGTGGGCGACCTGGAGGGCGACCCGGGTCTTGCCGATGCCGCCGGGCCCGGTCAGGGTGACCAACCGGCAGTCGCCGTCCCGGAGCAGTCCGACGAGCTGGTCGACCTCCCGCCGGCGCCCGACCAGACGCGTCAGCTGGGCCGGGAGGTGTCGCCGGGCGCGTAGCTCGGCGGCCTCGACCACCAGCGTCGGATCGTCGGCGAGCACCCGCGCCTGCAGGTCGCGCAGCTCCGCGCCGGGCTCCAGTCCGGTCTCCTCCACCTTGCGGGTCCGCAGCCCGGCGTACGCCGCCAGCGCGTCGGCCTGTCGCCCCCGCCGGTGCAGCGCCAGCACCAAGTGGCCGACCAGGTCCTCCCGAAGTGGGTGTCGGCGGACCAGGTCCTCCAGCTCCGGCACCAGCTCGCTGTGCCGGCCGAGAGCGAGCCGCGCGGCGATCGAGTCGGCGACGACGTCGAGCCGGCGCTCGGCCAGTCGGTCGGCGGCCAGAGCCAGCGCCGGCACGTCGCGCATTCCTTGCCAGGCCTCCCCACGCCACCGGTCCAACAGGTCGGCTGCCAGCTCGCAGGCGTCCTCGGCACGGCCGGACTCGAGAAGGGCGCGTACGTCGGTGGCGCCCGTCCAGAAGCGGACGGTGTCGATCCGCTCCGGGGCGACCTCGAGCCGGTAGGCCCTGCCGACGGTGACCAGCGCGTCGGAGCCGACCGCCCGACGCAGCGACGAGACGTACACCTGGATGCTGCGCAACGGGTCCCGTGGCGGTCGCTCCGGCCACAGCTGGTCGACGAGCCGGTCGATCGAGACCGGGTCCGGGGCCGCGTCGGCGAGCACACCGAACGTGGCCCGCTGCTTGGGCGGGCCGAGGTCGACCGGTTGCCCCGAGCGCCGTACTTCGAGGGGCCCGAGTGCCAGGACGGTCACGCCATCCCCCTGCATGGGCACATTCTGACCGCACATTGAGCGTTTGTTGAGCGGATCGGACCACCCTGATCAGTGACTCGGGCACCATCACCGACTTCGCAGGGGGAGCACACCGTCATGAACCGACCCGACAGCCTCGCACTCGCCGTCGACGCCACCCGCCGACGGCCACGCCCTGAAGGTCGGGTGATCGCGACGACACGCACCCGGCTCACCAGCGTCGGCGTGCTCGCGCTCCTGATCCTCACCACCGTGCTGCCCGCGGCCGGTTCCGGCGCCGCCCAGACCGCGGCAGGCGGACGTGCGAAGGCGGACCTCCAAGTCACCTCCCTCGTGGTGCCCAGCGCCGTGGTGCGCGGCGAGCAGGCCACCGTCAGGACCACGGTCAAGAACGCTGGACGCCGCGCCGCCGCGAGAACCACCACCCGCTTCTATCTCTCCACCGACCAGAAGCCCGACGGCCGCGACCGGCTCTTGGGGGCCACCAACCTCGGCAGGCTCTTGCCGGGGAAGAGCAAGACGGTCAGCACCCAAGTCGCGATCCCGGTCGGCACGGCCGTGCGCAGCTACTACGTCGTCGCGTGCGCCGACGCCACCCGCAAGGTGCGGGAGACGCGGGAGGGCAACAACTGTCGGCCCGACAGGCTGTCGGTCACCGAGCCGCAGCCGCCGCCGACGACCTTCCCGCAGACGCCGGACCCACTGAGCGTGGAGTCCTCGCTGCAGGAGGAGCGCGCGGTGACGCAGACGGCTCACGCCCACGAGGACAGCACCATCACGGCCACGGCTGCGGACGGTGACGACGTACACGCTGGTCGTCCCGGCCGGGGCGCTGCTCGGTCCGGAGCAGATCACGATGACTCCGGTGGCGTCGGTTCCGGACCTCCCCCTGTCCGGGGGCCTGGTCGCCGGAGTCCAGCTCGAGCCGCACGGGCTGCTGCTGCGCCAACCCGCGCAGCTCACGATCGAGAGCCCGGACGCGGGTCCGCTGGCCGCGCAGACGGCGTTCCTCTTCCACGAGGACGGAGCCGACTTCCACCTCTACCCGATGGATGCACCGGCCCCGGCCGACGACGTGGACACGGTGCGACTCAGCCTGACCCACTTCTCCACGCCGGGGCTCGGGTCGGGCACGGCCGCGGATCGGGCGAACGTCGCCGAGCGCGTGCCGGCCCGCACCCAGGCACAGGTCGAGGCCGCCGTCTCAGAGTTTCTGCGGCAGGAGCGTGCCCACCAGCAGAGTGGCGGCGAGCCGAACCCGGAGGTCACCCAGCAGGTCACCGAAGTCATGAACCAGTACCACGACGACGTGATCCGCCCGCGGATGAAAGCCGCCGAGACCGACGAGACGCTGGCTGCCGAGGCGATCGCCGAGGGACTCGCCTGGTCCCGGCAGATGCAGCTGCTCGGCGACGAGGACAACCCCCGGCACGGCGAGATCATGGAACGCGTCGAACGGATCCTCCGCAACGTGATGGAGCAGAACTGGGAGGACTGCCTCGACCACGACCTGAGCGCGACCCTGGACCTGTTCCGCGTCGCCCGGCTCGGCCGCGCTGCTGGGCTACGCCTGGGCGGAGGAGGCCCAGGACAAGGCCTTCGGCTGTGGCCGGTTCGAGATCAGGTTCGACTCCCGGGTCACCACCTCCAACAGCTGGAGCGGCAACCTCCAGAACGGCAGCTCCCAGGGTCTGTGGCACACCCGGGCGACGGTGGTGACCAAGCTGCTCCAGGTGAACTCGACCGGTCCGCTGACGTGGGTCGACTTCAGCTACACCATGCAGAACACGATCACCGACCCGGGCAACACCTGCCACCTCAGCGAGACCGGGACCAGCACCACCCCGGGGCAGCTGGGAGCCGTGGCGACGCCGATGCTCGGCAGCCTCAACGCGTTCGAGGGCTCCCCGACACCCCCGCCGGTGCCGGTGATGGCCTCGGTGAGCGTCGTGGGGGGCTCCGCACCCACGGAGACCTACCAGCACACCTCGTGTGACGGGAGCACCACCACCTCGACCGACAGCCGGTGGAGCTGGGCCTACGACGACATCGGCAAGCACTGGGCCACCGACCCGGGCCAACAGGCCGAGGACTTCATCGACAGCAAGACGTTCACGCTCTCCGACGGCTCAGCCGGGCAGCTCGACCCTGGAGGAGACGACCGTGGAGGTGTGGCACAGGCCGCAAGCCTGAGCAGGGCGCCACCGCTGGCGGCTGCCCCGGTCAGTAGGACTTGGGCAGCCCCAGCGAGTGCATCGAGACGAAGTTGAGGATCATCTCGCGGCTCACGGGGGCGATCCGGCCGGCGCGGGTGGCGACCAGGAGGCCGGCCATGCCGTACTCCTGGGTGATCCCGTTGCCGCCGTGGGTCTGCACGGCGCGGTCGGCGGCGTCGCAGGCGGCCTCGGCGGCGGCGTACTTCGCCATGTTGGCCGCCTCGCCGGCCGCCAGGTCGTCGCCCGCGTCGTAGAGCGCGGCGGCCTTCTGCGTCATCAGCCGGGCCAGCTCGACCTCGATGTGGGTCTGCGCGAGCGGGTGGGCGATCGCCTGGTGGCCGCCGATCGGACCCTGGAAGACCTCGCGCTCCTTCGCGTACTGGACGGCCTTGTCCAGCGCGAACCGCGCCAGCCCGGTCGAGAACGACGCCGCCATGATCCGCTCCGGATTGAGGCCGGCGAAGAGCTGCACGAGGCCGCCGTCCTCGTCGCCGACGAGCGCGTCGTCGGAGAGCCGCACGTCGTCCAGGAAGACGGTGAACTGCAGCTCGGGGCTGACGATCTCCATCGGGATCGACTTCGCCTCGAAGCCCGCGGCATCGGTCGGTACGACGAACAGCACCGGCTTCACCTTGCCGGTCTTGGCGTCCTCGGCTCGCGCCACGACCAGCACGTTGTCGGCCTCGTCGACGCCCGAGATGTAGATCTTGCGACCGTTGAGCACCCACTCGTCTCCATCGCGTCGGGCCGTCGTGGTGATGTTGTGGGTGTTGGTGCCGGCGTCGGGCTCGGTGATCGCGAACGCCATCGTCCCGGTGCCGTCGCAGATCCCGGGCAGCCAGCGCTGCTTCTGCTCATCGCTGCCGTAGCGGCTGATGATCGTGCCGCAGATCGCCGGGCTGACGACCATCAGCAGCAGCGGGCAGCCCTGCGCGGCCAGCTCCTCGCAGACCGCGGCGACGTCGCCGATGCCGCCGCCACCGCCGCCGTACTCCTCGGGGATGTTGATCCCGAGATAGCCGTTCTTGCCTATCTCGAGCCACAGGTCGGTGGTCTTCTCCCCCGACCGCGCCTTCTCGGTGAAGTAGTCGCGGCCGTACTTCCCGGCCAGCCTCGCCACCTGCTTGCGCAGCTCCAGCCGCTCGTCGGTCTCGCTGAACGCGACGTCACTCATGCTTCCTCCACCACTGCCAGGACCTCCCCGGACGCGACCTGCGTGCCGGGCTGTACGTCGATCTCGGTGACCGTGCCGGCATGCGGCGCGCTCACGGTGTGCTGCATCTTCATCGCCTCGAGCACCAGCACCGGCTGGCCGGCCACCACCTCGTCGCCGGCCGCCACCGCGACGCTGACGACGGTGCCGGGCATCGGCGCCAGCAGGCTGCCGCTCGCCACCGCGTCGGCGGGGTCGGTGAACGGTGACTGCTCGACCAGCCGGGCGTGCCCGACCGGGCCGTCGACCTCGACGGCGTGGCCGTCCACGCGCACGTCGTAGGTGACCGCGATGCCGTCCTGCTCGAGCCGGACCGTCTCCGGCGTGATCGCGAGGACCTCCAGCCCCGCGACCCGGTAGCCGTCGCGGCCGCCGTACCACTCCACGTCCAGTCCGGGCTCGAACGTCGTCACGTGCGGCTGGGAGACGACGTTGCGCCAGCCGACCGGGATCCCCTGCTGGACGGTACGGCGGCGGCGCCGGTCCTCGGCGAGCGCGAGCGTCGCGGCAACCAGCAGGTGCCGGTGAGGGGCGACCTGCTCGCTCGCCGCGACCACCGCGGAGCGGTCGAGGAAGTCGGTGCTGACCCGGCCGGCCAGGAAGTCCGGGTCGCGCAGGATGCGGACCAGGAGGTCGCGGTTGGTGGTGACCCCGTGGATCCGGGCCCGCTCCAGGGTGGCGGCGAGCCGCCGCGCCGCCTCGGGCCGGGTCGGCGCGTGGCAGATCACCTTGGCGAGCATCGCGTCGTAGTGGGTCGACACCGTCGAGCCGGAGACGAACCCTGCCTCGACCCGGACGCCGTCGCCGGCAGGTACCTCGAACCGGGTCAGCTTGCCGCTCTGTGGCTGGAAGTCGAGCGACGGGTCCTCGGCGTAGAGCCGGACCTCGATCGCGTGGCCGCTCGGCGGCGGGGTCTCGCCAAGCTCGACCGGCGTGTGGCCGGCTTCGGCGACGCGCAGCTGCAGCTCGACCAGGTCGACGCCGTACACCTCCTCGGTGACGGGGTGCTCGACCTGGAGCCGGGTGTTCATCTCGAGGAAGAAGAACCGCTCCGGCTCGGGGTCGTAGAGGAACTCGACCGTGCCGGCGCCGACGTAGCCGATCGCCTCGGCGGCGGCGCGGGCGGCGTCGTGCATGGCGGCGACGACCTCCGCCGCGATGTCGGGGGCCGGCGACTCCTCGACGACCTTCTGGTGCCGGCGCTGGATCGAGCAGTCGCGCTCGCCGAGCACCAGGACGCCGCCGCGGTGGCCGACCACCTGCACCTCGACGTGGCGCCCGTGCTCGACGTACGGCTCGACGAAGACGGTGCCGTCCCCGAACGCCGACGCCGCCTCGGCCGACGCCTTCTCGACCTCGGCCTGGAGATCTTCGAGGTCGCGCACGATCCGCATGCCGCGGCCACCGCCACCCGCGGAGGCCTTCACGATTAAGGGCAGGTCGGCCGCGGTCGGCTGGTCGGGCACCTCCAGCACAGGCACGCCGGCCTTGCGCATGATCCGCTTCGCCTCGATCTTCGAGCCCATCGACTCGATCGACTCGGGGTCGGGCCCGACCCAGGTGAGGCCGGCGTCGATGACGGCGCGCGCGAACGCCGCGTTCTCCGAGAGGAAGCCGTAGCCGGGGTGGATCGCGTCGGCGGTCCGCTTGGCGGCGTGGAGGATCGCGTCGATGTCGAGGTAGGTGTCAGCGGGCGCGTCGCCCGGCAGCCGCCAGGCGGTGTCGGCCTCGGCGACGAAAGGGAGCTCCGCGTCGGCGTCCGAGTGGACCGCGACCGTCTCGATCCCGAGCCGTCGACAGGTGCGGAACACCCGCGACGCGATCTCGGCGCGGTTGGCGACCAGCAGGCGCTGGATCATGGTCGGAACACCCCGAAGCGGTCGGTGCCGACGTCACGCGCTTGTTGTCGATCACGGACAGGCAGATGCCGAGGATGGTGCGGGTGTCGCGGGGGTCGATGACGCCGTCGTCGTAGAGCATCCCGGAGAGGAAGAACGGCAGCGACTGCTCCTCGACGGACGCCTCGACGAACTCCCGCATGCCCTGGTCGGCCTCGTCGTCGTACTCCGTGCCCTTGGCCTCGGCGGCGGCGCGGGCGACGATCGAGAGCACTCCGGCGAGCTGGGCGGGCCCATCACCGCGGACTTGGCGCTGGGCCAGGTGAAGAGGAAGCGGGGGTCGTAGGCGCGGCCGTTCATGCCGTAGTTCCCGGCGCCGTACGACGCGCCCATGATCACGCTGAGGTGCGGGACGGTCGAGTTGGAGACGGCGTTGATCATCATCGCGCCGTGCTTGATGATGCCGCCCTGCTCGTACTCCTTGCCGACCATGTAGCCGGTGGTGTTGTGGAGGAACAGCAGCGGGGTGTCGACCTGGTTGGCGAGCTGGATGAACTGCGTCGCCTTCTGCGCCTCCTCGCTGAAGAGCACGCCCTGCGCGTTGGCGAGGATCCCCACGGGGTGGCCGTGGATGCGGGCCCAGCCGGTGACGAGCGACGAGCCGTAGAGCGGCTTGAACTCGTCGAACGACTGACCGTTGCTCTCGGACACTCCGTCGCAGATGCGGGCGATGACCTCGCGTGGGTCGAAGGGCTCCTTGAGGTCGGCGGGGATCAGGTCGAGCAACTCGTCCGGGTCGGCGTCGGGTTCGGCATAGCCGGTGGTCGAGGTGCGAGCGGAGCGAGCCTCGAAACGCCCGGCCCGCGCCTTGCGCCAGTTGAGCCGCGCCACGATGCGGCGGCCGATCCGGATCGCGTCGTGCTCGTCCTCGGCGAGGTAGTCGGCCAGCCCGGAGGTGCGCGCGTGCATCTCGGCGCCGCCGAGCGACTCGTCGTCGGACTCCTCGCCGGTCGCCATCTTCACCAGCGGCGGACCGCCCAGGAACACCTTGGCCTGCTCCTTGACCATCACGGTGTAGTCGCTCATGCCGGGGACGTAGGCGCCGCCGGCCGTCGAGTTGCCGAAGACCAGCGCGATCGTCGGCTGCTTGGCCGCGGAGCTGCGCGTGATGTCGCGGAACAGCTTGCCGCCCGGGATGAAGATCTCCTTCTGCGTCGGCAGGTCCGCGCCGCCCGACTCGACCAGCGCGACCGTCGGCAGCCGGTTCTCCTCGGCGATCTGGCTGGCGCGGAAGATCTTCTTGACCGTCCACGGGTTGCTGGCGCCGCCCTTCACGGTCGGGTCGTTCGCGGTGATCATGCACTCGACGCCCTCGATGACGCCGATCCCGGTCACGACGCTGGCGCCGACCGTGAAGTCGCTGCCCCAGCCGGCCAGCGGCGAGAGCTCGAGGAAGGCGCTGCCGGGGTCGACGAGGAGCTCGATCCGCTCGCGGGGCAGCAGCTTGCCGCGCGCATGGTGGCGCTCGACGTACTTCTCCCCGCCGCCGGCGACCGCCTTCGCGTGCTCGGCCTCGAGGTCGGCGAGCTTGTCGAGCATCGCCGCGCGATTGGTCATGCCTCCACCACCGCCTTCATCCGCTCGAGAGTCGTGCGCATGCCCTTCTCGTTGGTGCGGCCGCGGAGGAAGCCGAGCGTCGTCCAGTAGATGCGCATCGGCAGCGCCGGCTCCAGCCGGAAGTACTCGGTGACCTCGGTGCCGCCGTTGCGTGGCTCCATCCGGTAGCCCCAGTTGTTGACGGCGACGTCCTCGGTCCCGACGGAGAACTCGAAGACCCGCTCCGGTTCGCAGACCGTCACCGTGCACGGGCTCCAGTACACCGGCCCGACCCCGTTGCGCTTGACGTGACCCTTGAACTTCGCACCGACCGCCGGCCCGTCGTACCCACGACGCCACCGCGCCTCGAACGTCTCCGGCGAGAACTCCCCGATCCGGGTGACGTCGCTGACGAGGTCCCACACCTCCGCGGGCGGGGCGTCCATCCAGAGCGACACCTCGCCCCGCATCGGCGGGAACACCCGCTTGATGACCGACCCGATCATGCGGTGTACCCCAGCAGCCTCGCGGCCAGATCTGCCAACACTTCGCTCGATCCTCCTCCGATGGGCAGGATCCGGGCGTCGCGGTAGTGCCGCTCCACCTCGGTCCCGCGCAGGTATCCGGTGCCGCCGTGCAGCTGCACCGCCTTGTCACAGACGTACGTCGAGCAGTCGACCGCGGTCTGCTTCGCCAGGCAGGCCTCGCGCGATCAGCGTCCTCCCCAGCCACGTGTCGACGCGCGACCTCGTGGGTGTAGGTCCGGGCGACCTCGACCTGCCGACGCATCTCGACCAGCGCGTGACGCACCACCTGGTTGGCGATCAGCGGCTTGCCGAACGTCTCGCGCGCCCGGCAGTGAGCCGCGGTGAGCTCCAGGCTGCGTGCGGCGATCCCGTAGGCATGGACCGCGAGGCCGATCCGCTCGAGCACGAACTGCTCGGCGATCTGGTAGAAGCCGGTGTTCTCCTCGCCGACCAGGTTGGCGACCGGCACCCGCGCGTCGGCGAAGCCGAGCTCCGCGGTGTCCGAGCAGTGCCACCCCAGCTTGGTCAGCGCGCGGTCGACGGTGAAGCCCGGGGTCCCCTTCTCGACGACCAGCAGGCTGATGCCGCCGTGTCCCGGGCCGCCGGTGCGGACCGCGGTGGTCACGAAGTCGGCGCGGACGCCGCTGGTGATGAAGGTCTTGGCGCCGTTGACGACGTAGTGGTCGCCGTCGCGCCTCGCGGTCGTCGTGATGCCGGCGACGTCGGACCCGCCGCCCGGCTCGGTGACCGCGAGGCTGCCGATCAGCTCGCCCGCCAGGGTGGGTCGGACGAACCGGTCGACCAGGTCGGCGTTGCCGCTGGCCGCGATGTGCGGCAGGGCGATGCCGCCGGTGAAGAGGGCGGCCATCAGCCCGCTCGAGGCGCCCGCCTCGAAGCAGCCCTCCTGCAGCGCGATGCTGTCGAGGAGGTCACCGCCCTCGCCGCCGACCGACTCGGGGAACGCGACGCCGAGCAGGCCCTGCTCGGCGGCCTTGGCGTGCAGCTCCCGCGGCACCTCGCCGGCGTCCTCCCACGCGTCGAGGTGCGGCGCGACCTCGCGGCGTACGAACTCGCGGGCGGCCGCCCGGAGCGCCTCGCGCTCAGCCGAGTAGGGCGAGTCGATACCTCCGGTCCCTGCCTCTGCGGTCGGTCTCGACAGCCGCTCGCTGACGCTCGCTGCTCGACCAACTTCCGAGGCCGAGCCTGGCGAGCAGCGAGACCTCCTCCTGCACCAATGCCTCGACAGCACCCACTCGAGCGTCGCCTCAGCAGAGTTGGTCGAGCCGCCCGAGCCCCTGGGCGAGGGCGAGTCGAGACTCGGCCCCTGCGCGGATGGTCTCGACAGCCGCTCGCTGACGCTCGCTGCTCGACCAACTCCCAGCCAGGCGCAGCCTCAGCAGAGTTGGTCGAGCCGCCCGAGCCCCTGGGCGAGGGCGAGTCGAGACCTCCGGTCCCTGCGCTCGGTGGTCTCGACAGCCGCTCGCTGACGCTCGCTGCTCGACCAACTCCCCAGCCGGGCCCAGCGCCAGCAGAGGTGGTCGAGCCGCCCGGGCCCGACAGCCACCCACCTTCCGACGCGGTCACAGCAAGCCCTCCTCGATCGAGACCAGCCGGGACCGCACCCACTCGCCGAGTCCCTTGGCCTGGGGGTCGAAGCGGGTGCCGCCGGCGACGCCGTCGCCGAGCAGGCCGCGGATCAGCACGTTGACGCCACCGAGGTTGGGAAACAGGTAGACCTCGACGTCGAGGTCGGCCGCTTCGGGCACGAGCTCGCGCACCCGCGACGGGGTGATCAGCTTCGACAGCCACTCCACGCGGGCGGCGTACTTCTCCGAGGGGCCGTCGTGGGCGACCCAGAGGCCGAGGTTGGCGTCGCCACCCTTGTCGCCCGAGCGGGCGTGGACGAACGTGCCGAGCGGGACCCGGCGGGTGAGGGTGTCGGCCGGGTGGGGGTACGGCGAGGGTCGGGTGCCGGTGGCGTCCTCGCCCGAGCGCGGCGCGGTGGGCGGATCCGGCACGATCTCCTTCCGGCCGTCGGCGTGGACGACGGTGTGGGTCACGGCCGAGCGGTCGACGTACTCCGGCCGGTAGATGCCGTACGGCGACGCCGGGCCGGGTGGCGCGGTCAACGTGAAGCCGGGGTAGGAGGCGAGCGCGAGCCCGACTGCGGCCGAGGTGAACGAGCGGCCGACGACGTCGGCGGACGGGTCCTTGACCGTGCAGCGCAGCAGCACCGAGGCGGCCTCCTCGGTCGCGGCGTCGAGGGGCGGCTGGGCGACCGGCGACCAGGCGACCTCGGCCGGGGCCGGGTCGAGCGCCTCGGCGAGTTGCCTGCGCACCCACTCCGCCTTGGCCTCCACCTCGAGCCCGGTGAGCACGAACTCGACGGTGTTGCGGAAGCCGCCGAGCTCGTTGACGCAGACCTTGAGCTGTTCCGGCGGCGCCTCGCCGCGCACCCCGCTGATGGAGACCCGGTCCGTCCCGTCCGACGCCAGCGGCGATCGACGTGAGGTCGACGGTGACGTCGGGGCCGAGGTAGCGGGTCGACTGGATCTCGTAGACCAGCTGGGCGGTGACCGTGTCGAGGGTGACCGCGCCGCCGGTGCCGTCGTGCTTGGTGATGACGCTGCTGCCGTCGGCGGCGACCTCGGCGACGGGGAAGCCGAGCGGTCGCGACCGGTCGACGCCGGCGAAACCCGCGAAGTTGCCGCCGGTGGCCTGGGCGCCGCACTCCAGGACGTGGCCGGCGACGACCGCCCCCGCCAGCTCGTCGTACTGCTCGGGCGTCCAGCCGTGGTGGGCGACGGCCGGCCCGACGACCAGCGAGGCGTCGGTGACCCGGCCGGTCACGACGACGTCCGCGCCCGCGGTGAGGGCCGCGGCGATCCCGAAGCCGCCGAGGTAGGCGTTGGCGGTCAGCGCCCCGTCGAAGGAGAGTGACCGGACGTCGTCGCCCTCGACGTGGGCGATCGCGGGGTCGAGGCCGAGGCCGCGCGCGACCTCGCGCAGCCGCTCGGCGAGGCCGGCCGGGTTGAGCCCGCCGGCGTTGCTGACGATCCGCACGCCGCGTTCGAGTGCGAGGCCGAGGCAGTCCTCGGCCTGCCGCACGAACGTCCGGGCATAGCCCAGGGACGGGTCCTTCATCGTGTCCTTGCCGAGGATCAGCATGGTGAGCTCGGCGAGGTAGTCGCCGGTCAGCACGTCGAGCCGGCCGCCCTCGAGCATCTCGCGCATCGCGGACTGGCCGGTCGCCGTAGAAGCCCGAGCAGTTGCCGATGATCACTGCCGACCACGCCCCTCACCGGGCGGGCCGGCGAAGCACTGGGCGATGCCCAGCCAGGTGTTCGCGTCGCGCCCCTGTGCGACCAGCGACGTGTCGTCGCGGTGGATGCGCTGGGTGACCAGCCGGCAGAAGTCGTACGCCGAGCCGCGCACGGACTGGTCCGCGTCCTCGGGGCCCCACGACCACAGGTCACCGCTGGGCGCGGTGAGCTCGATCCGGAACTCCTCGGCCGGCGCGTCCAGCTCGTGCACGGAGAACGCGAAGTTGCGCGACCGGACGCCGATGTGGGCGACGTGCCGGATGGCGTCGTCGATCACCGGGTCGGCGTCGAGGGCGGCGTGCACGTCGAGCGAGTGGGCCCAGGTCTCCATGAAGCGGGCGGTCGCCATCGACGTCGCCGACATCGGCGGCCCGAACCACGGCATCTTGTCGCCCTGGGGGTAGGCGCGGAGAGCCTCTGCCAGTGCGCCGCGGGCGGTGCGCCACCGGGTCAGCAGGTCGGCCGGCGGCACCGCGCCGCCGCTCAGGGCGGCGTCGTCGACGTAGTGGTCGGGGTCCTGGAGAGCCGTGAGCACGAGCGCGTCCCAGGCCGCCTTGTCGGTCGCGGCCGCGACCGCGACCTCGTCGGTCCAGGCCAGGTGGGCGACCTGGGTCGCGACGTCCCAGCCGGCCGCGGGGGTCGGCGTACGCCAGCTCGTCCTCCGACAGGTCGGCGACCAGCGCGTCCAGCCGGTCGCCCAGCGACGCCAGGTCGGTCGAGCACCTCGTCGAGCTTGTCGGTCATCCCAATGCCTCCAACCGTGCGTCGAGGGTCGCCGCCCACTGGTCGAGGATCCGCCGCCGGCGCCGGGTGTCGTCGGTGATGGTCGCGGCCAGCCCGAGCCCACGCACCAGGTCGAGCGTCGCCTGCACCAGCTCGCGTACGCCGGCGGTCGACTCGTCGACGCCGAGCGCCTCGACCGTGAGCCGGTGGGTCTCGCGGCCGACGCGCTGCTCGAGCGGCGCGACGGCGGCGAGCAGGGCCGCGTCGGTCCGGGCCGCGACCCACAGCTCCAGCGCCGCGGTGAAGACCGGCGAGCTGAAGTGGTCGCCCAGCACCCGCAGCACCGCCCGGGTCCGGCCGGTCCCGCGCGGCACTGCGCCGAGCGTCTCGGCCAGCTCCGCGCCGCGCAGCTCGGTGACGTGCTCGACCGCGGCCAGGACCAGGTCGTTCTTGGTCGGGAAGTGGTGGAGCTGGGCGCCGCGCGAGACGCCGGCCCGCTCGGAGACCAGCGTCGTCGACGTACCGGAGAAGCCGCGCTCGACCAGCAGCTCGACCGTCGCCTCCAGCAGCCGCAGCCGCATCGCGCGGCTCCGGTCGGCCTGGGGCGTGCGGACGGTGGCGGACACGGGACCATCGTGGTGTCCCAGAAACAAACAGTCAAGCCTGACTGTTAGTGGACGGCCGCGAAATGCGCTCGACTGCACCGGCCGCCCGGCGCACACTCGGGACATGGCGACCCGCGTACAGGACCTCCTCATGGGCGCACTCCCCGAGCTGCGGATCCATCCGATCCACAAGTGGATCCGGGCCTCGGTCGGCGACACCCTGGTCGCCGACACCCGGGCCGCGGTCGTGGTCTGGGAGCCGCGCCGGATCGTCCCCTTCTACGCCGTTCCCGGTCGCCGACGTGCACGCCGACCTCCTCCCGGCTCCGCCGAGCGAGGACCAGGAGCGGGCGGTCCGCATCGGAAGCGACGGGCCACCCGTCCTGGACCCGGGCACGTCGTTCGGCGTCCACACCAGTCCGGGTGTACCGCTGACCGTTCGCACGGTCGACGGCGACCTGGTCGGCGCCGCGTTCGCACCGGACGACCCGGACCTCGCCGACCACGTGCTGCTCGACTGGGACACCTTCGACTGGCGGGAGGAGGACGAGCCCGTCCTGGGTCACCCCCACGACCCCTTCGACCGCATCGACTGCCTGCGCAGCAGCCGGCACGTCGTCCTCTCGCTGCACGGCGAGGTGCTCGCGGAGTCGCGGCGGCCGACGATGCTCTACGAGACCCCGCTGCCGGCCCGGTACTACCTGCCACGTGAGGACGTCCGGATGGAGCTGTTGGAGCCGTCGGCGACGCGGAGCGTCTGCGCCTACAAGGGCCACGCGACGTACTGGTCGGCCCGGGTCGGGGGCGAGCTGGTGCCCGACCTCGCGTGGACCTACGAGTCCCCGCTCCACGACGCCCGCCCTGTCGCCGGTCTCGTCAGCTTCTTCACCGAGCGTCTCGACCTGCGCGTGGACGGCGTCGACCTCGAGCGGCCGGTCACTCCCTGGTCGTGACGCTCAGCCGCGGAGCATCGCCTCGGTCTCGGCGTCGGCGTGGTCGGTCTCGCGGGAGAGCCGCGACGGCCACCAGATGTGGCGACCGACGTCGTAGGAGAGCGCCGGGACCAGCAGCGACCGGACGACCAGCGCGTCGAGGAGTACGCCGAAGGCGACGATGAAGCCGATCTGCGCGAGGAACAGGATCGGGATCACGCCGAGCGCCGCGAAGGTCGCGGCGAGCACGACGCCGGCCGAGGTGATCACGCCGCCGGTCGCCGAGAGTCCCTTGAGGATGCCCGGGTGGGTGCCCTGCCGCAGCGACTCCTCGCGCACCCGGGTCATCAGGAAGATCGAGTAGTCGATGCCGAGCGCGACCAGGAACACGAACCCGATCAGCGAGGTCGACGGGTCGGAGGCCGGGAAGTCGAAGACGTACTTGAACACCAGCGCCGAGATGCCCATCGTCGCGCCGAAGGACAGCACGTTGGCGATGATCAGCAGCACCGGCGCGACGATCGCGCGCAGCAGCAGCGCCAGGACCACGAAGATCACGAGCAGGATCGCCGGGATGACCTCTGGCCCGGTCGGCGTCGGTGACGTCGCGGGTGTCGAGGTTGATCGCGGTGGAGCCGCCGACGAGGACGTCCTCGGAGACCTCGTCGAGGTCCGTGCGCAGGTCGCGCACCGTGTCGGTCGCCGCCTGGCGAGTCGGCCGGGTCGGCCAGGGTCGCGAACACCACGGCCTGCCCGTCGACGATCTGCGGGACTGGTCGGGTCGTCGGGGGACGGCACCGGGAAGACCGGCGGGCTGCTGCTGGGGGCCGGCCGTCCGGAGCGGCGATGCCCGTCGTGTGCCGAGACCAGCTCGATGGTCGCCGCCAGGTGCTCCTCGGGGACGACGAGCTGCGCCGGCGAGGCGTTGTCGGCCTCGAAGTGGGCGTCGAGCACCTCCTGCGCCTCACCGACTCGACCTCGGTCAGGAACAGCTCGGTCTGCGGCACCTGCTCCTCGTTGAGCTGCGTGATCATGGCCGCCGAGCCGGCCAGGACCACGAAGGTCACCAGCCAGACGACCCGCGCCCGCGCCCGGATCAGCCGGGCCAGCCGTCCCCAGAGGCCCCTGGGTGTCGGTGTGCTCGGAGCCGTACGCCGGCATGCAGCGGCCAGAAGGCCCTGCCGGCCGAGCAGCACCAGCGCCGCCGGCAGCAGCGTGAGCGAGGCTAGCACCGCGCCGGCGATGCCGACCGCACCCACCGGGCCCAGCCCGCTGCAGGGAGGCGAGGTCGGAGAGCAGCAGGCACAGCAGGCCGAGGATGACGGTCGCCCCCGACGCGAGGATCGGCTCGAACGCGCCCTTGTAGGCGACCCGCATCGCGTCGTACTTCGACTCGTGGTCGCGCAGCTCCTCTCGGAAGCGCGCCACGACCAGCAGGGAGTAGTCGGTGGCGGCGCCGACGGCGAGGATGAAGAGGATGCCCTGCGACTGGCCGTTGAGGGTCAGCAGGTCGGCCGCGGCCATGCCGTAGATCGCGGCCGAGGCGAGGCCGAGCGCGAGCACCGCGGAGATCAGGACCACGAAGCGGCAGGATCGGGCGTGCGGTAGACGACGACCAGGATCAGCAGCACGACGGCGAGCGCGACCAGCAGCAGGACGCCGTCGATGGCGCCGAACGCGACGATGAAGTCGCCGAGCACGCCGCCCTGTCCACCGACCAGCGCGGTCAGCCCGTCGGGCGGGTCGGCCACGACGTCGCGGATGTCCTCGACGGCCGCGGTGACCTCCTCGCCGTCGGTGCCGGCGACCTGGACCACGACCTGCGCCGCCTCACCGTCCTCCGAGGGGATCGGCTGGCCGACGCCGCCCTCGCCGACGAGGTCGACCCCGGCCAGCTCGGCGCGGTAGTCCTCGATCGCCTGCTGGTCGTCGGCCGTCAGGCCGCCCGCGCGCTCGAAGACCACGCGTGGCCGGGATGGTCTCCTCGTCCTGGAACGCCACCAGCGTCGTCCAGCGCCTCGGTCGACTCGCGCTCTGCGGCAGGAACGCCGCGTTGTCGTTCTCCTGCACCTCGGCCAGCCGGCCGGCGAACGAGCCGAGCGGCCCCCCGACCAGCAGCCACACCAGGACCACCAGCAGCGGCCACACCCACAGTCGTCGCGTCTCCCTCGCCATGGCGGCCAAGTTGACCGGGTCAGTCGATACGGGCGACCATCGGGAGCCGGGAGCGGGTGCAGCAGCCCGACGACGAGCGCGGTCAGCAGCGGCAGCGCCACGACGAGCGAGGCGATCAGCAGCCACGGCACGTCGAGGAAGTGGCTCGGCAGCGACGGTGTTGTCTCGCCGCAGTACGCCGTCGAGGTGAGCGGGTAGGTCGACCGCGATGCCGGGGATGAAGCCGACCGCCGGCGCCCAGCACGGCGCCGACCAGCCCGATCACCACGGCGTACGACGCGGCGACCGCCCGGCGGGTGCGCGGGCGAGGCCCCGACCGCCGAGAGCGTCGCCAGGTCGGGTCGGGCGTCGGAGAGCGAGAGGAACGTCGCCGTCAGCGTGCCGCCGAGCATCAGCAGCCCGCCGAGCGCGCCCAGCACGAGCAGCACGATCAACGTCTCGTCGCTCGGCCTGGTAGCCGCGCTCGACGTAGAAGGACAGCGACGGCGAGACCGCGGCCAGCGCCTCCTGGACGTCCTGCTCCTGGGCCTCGCAGATCTCGACGCCGTCGACGAGCAGCCCCACGGTCTCGGGCTCGATCGCCGACGGCTGCCGCGGCCTCGGCGGACAGCACGCCCTGGAAGGAGGTGTCGAGCATGCTCACCGCGATCAGCGCGGCGGGCACCGTGACGCGCACCGCGTCGCCGCGGTCGTGGCCGGAGGACTCGCGGACGACGACCGTGGCCTCGTCGGCGCTGACGCCCCGGTTCACGAAGACGACCGCGCCACCTCGCCGCGAGCGCCGTCCTCTGCCCGCTCTCGCTCGTCCTCGTCGAGACCGCTCACGATCGGCGGCAGCGCGCCGTCCGCCTCGGCGACGGGCACGCTGGTCCCCAGCCGGGAGCCGTACGACGAGAGGACAGCTGCGCTCGCCGTCGACGCGGAACACCACGTCGGTCCAGTTCCGGCCGTCGCCCGGCACGCCAGCGACCGGTGTCACCCGGGCCGCCGCAGGGAGGTACTTCTCGGCCACGCCCGGTAGGCGTCCCAGTCGGGCCGGCCTCCGTAGCGACGACAGCGACGCCTGGCCCACCCGGCAGCTCCTGCGCATACGTCGCCTCGCTCTCGGCCGCGTCACTCGCGTTGGCGATGCCGAGCGCGACCACGCCGGCCACGGTCGCCGCGACCGCGGCGACCGCCGGCACGGTGCGGGTGCGGTGGCGGGCCGCGTCGCGCACGGCGTAACGCAGCGGCAGCGGCAGCACCGCCCGCCAGCCTCGCGAGCCCGACCACGACCAGCGGCACCAGCAGGATCATGCCGAGCACGGCGACGATCGCGGAGACCGCGATGAAGTACTCCCCCACGCCCATCGCGCTCGGCCGCGCACCGTACGCCGCCAGCCCGATGCCGCCGGCGAGCAGCAGCACCCCGAGCAGCGGCGAGCGCAGCGACGGCCGGCTGTCGCCGCGCCGGCCGGCGAGCACCGCGACGACGTCCTGCCGCGAGGCGATCCAGGCGCGGGCACGACCGCGGCGAGCAGCGCGGAGAACAGCCCGAAGCCGGCGATGCCGACCAGGTGGAGCCACGGCACGTCGTACGGACCGAGGAAGGCGTCGGTGAAGCGCTGCACGACGGGCAGGCTCAGCCACGCCAGGACCAGCCCGAGGCCGACCCCGAGCGATCGGCGCCGGCCACGCCGAGCACGACGCCGCTGGCGAGCACGACCCGGCGGGCCTGCGGCGGGGTCGCGCCGGTGGCGGCCATCAGCGCGAGCGAGCGCTGCATCCGGCGGGCGATCACCGCGAAGGCAGGACCTGCGAGCAGCACGACCTCGAGCAGGGCCATCACCACGACCAGGGCGATCACGGCGACCAGCGTCGTCGTCCGTCCCGGTGTCGTACCCGAGCTCGTCCTCGACCGCGGAGTCGGGCGGCGGGTCGAGCAGCACCGCGCGCGACAGCACCAGCGCGCCGATGTCGTTGAGGGCCAGGACGTCGTCCCACGTGACGTCACCGCCCGCGTCGACGAGCCAGGTGCGGCTGCCGCTGTCACGCAGGTCGAAGGCGCCGAGCGGGGCGACCGCGATCGGGTAGCCGCGGTAGCTGGTGTTCTCGCCGATCCCGACCACGGTCAGGGTCGGGCCGCCAGCGGACCTCGAGCGGGTCACCGACCGCGAAGCCCCGGGACGCCAGCGCGCCGTTGACGACCACCTCGTCCTTCGCCGCCGGGCACCCGCCCCTCGGTGATCCGGTAGAGGCCGTCGGTGAGGTCGTCGGTGAGGTCGGTCTCGATCACCCTGACGTCGGCCGAGCCCGCGTCGGTGAGGACCGAGCTGCTCGCCGTTCACCAGCTCGACTGCATTCAGGTCGCGGCCCAGCGCGGCCTCGAAGTCCGCGAGGTCCGGCTGCTCCTGACGACGCGAGCCGCCACCGCTCCACCCGCCCTCGTCGGGGTCGGCCGTCTGCCGCACGTGGGTGATGCCGCGCTGCGACCTCCAGCCTCGCGTCCGCCGTCCCGAGCCGCCGTTCGATGGCCTCGGTGCCACTCACCTCGGAGGTCTGGATGACCACGTCGGCCGCGGTCACTCCGAGGACCGGCAGCGCGATCATCGCCAGCACCAGCGCGCTGCGTCCTCGCGAGCGCAGCGCCTCTCGGCGGGCCACCCGCAGCGCGGGGGCCCAGCGCCGCCACGGAGCTTCACCGGCTCAGCTCGGGCTCGAGCAGCGCCTCGACCGGGGCCGAGCCCGACTCGTCGATGACGATGCCGTCGCGCAGGAAGACGACCCGGTCGGCCCAGGCGGCGTGCCGGGCCTCGTGGGTGACCAGCACCCCGGCCGCGCCGGCGTCGCAGCGCGCGCGCAGCAGCCGGAGGATCTCCTCGCCGGTCTCGGTGTCGAGGGCGCCGGTCGGCTCGTCGGCCAGGATCAGCCGCCGCTCGCCGACGATGGCGCGCGCGATCGCGACCCGCTGCTGCTGGCCGCCCGACATCTCGTCGGGGTAGCGGTCGGCGAGGTCGGGCGATGCCGACCTCGGCCAGCGCCTCCCGCGCCAGCGCGGCGGCGGTCCGCGCGCCCACGCCGTCGAGCTCGCGCGGCAGCGCGACGTTCTCGGCGGCGGTCAGCGCCGGGATCAGGTTGAAGTCCTGGAAGACGTAGCCGATGGACGACCGCCGCAGCCGGGCCCGTTCCTTGTGACCGAGCGCGCCGAGGTCGGTGCCCTCGACCTCGACCGTGCCTGCCGTCGGGGTGTCGAGGCCGCCGGCCAGCGTGAGCAGCGTCGACTTGCCGGAGCCCGAGGGGCCCATCACGGCGACCAGCTCGCCGGCGTACGCCGCGAAGGAGATGGTGCGCAGGGCGTGGACCAGGGTCGCGCCCTCGCCGTGCGTGCGGGAGACGGCGGTCATCCGGAGCACGGCGGTCATCGGCCCGACCTCCTGGCTGTCGCTGGCCGGCTTCGCCGACCGGCGGTCGACGGTGTCGGGCTCTGCAGGTCGGCGCGGCGCAGCCGGGCCTCGCAGTGGTCGAGCCAGCGGATCTCGGCCTCGGCGGCGAAGACCAGCGAGTCGAGCACCAGGCTCCAGGCGAGCTCGGTCGGGTCGTCGACCTCGGCCGCGGCGCGGCCGGCGCGCTTGAGCCGGGTGTAGTCCTGGAGCGCGGTCATGGTCGCGGTGCGCTGCCGCTGGATGACGGTCGCCGACGTCGACGCCGGGCACGGTCACGGCCAGGGCGAGCTTGATCGCGAGCTCGTCGCGCGGAGGCTGGGTCCGAGGCACCGGGGTGGTGAACCACTCCGACACCTCGGCCCGGCCGGGATCGGTGACGCGGTAGACGACGTGGCCGTCGCGCGTCGGCGCGCCGCCGGCCTCGCCGGCGACCTGCTCGACGAGCCCGTCCCGCTCGAGCCGGGCCAGGGTCGTGTAGACCTGCCCGACGTTGAGCGGCCAGGTGGCCCCGGTCCGCTGCTCGAACTCCGCCCGGAGCTGGTAGCCGTACATCGGCCCCTGCTCCAGCAGCGCCAGCAGCGCCTGCCTCACCGACATCGTCCGTCTCCGATCCCGTGCGATCCACGAATCCCCCGTGGTCGTGGATACCGGGTATGTATACCACGTATGCATGGGCCAGTGGTGGTCGAGCCGCCGCCGCTCGCTGGCGCTCGCTGCTCGACCGACTACCTAGGCGCCGGTCAGCGCTGCGGCAGGCGGTAGTGGATGTCCTGGCTCATCCGGGTGATGGCGAGGTAGAACTCCAGCGTCATCCGGATCAGGCAGAGGTAGAGGATGATCGCGATCGGGCCCGAGGAGCAGCACGAAGAGCCCCGACCCCGCGCCCTGCGAGAACCCCGCCGCCAGGAACACCAGCCAGCCGACGCCCAGCGCGATGATCGAGAGGATGTAGACGACCTTGACGATCATCGGGGTCACGAAGTGCTCGAACGAGAAGTCGAACAGGGCCCCGAAGAAGCCCTTGCCCTGCGGGGTGCCGGGCGGCGGCGGCGCGGGCTGGGCGTAGGGGTCGCTGGGCGGAGGGGTGCCGTAGCTCATGGATGTCTCCCGTTGCACGGGGGCTCGGCGGTCCCGAGGCCCGGTGGCCGAAATGCTAGGGCACCCGGCGCTCGCGGCGCTCCCGTTCGAGCTCGATCTTGTACGCCTTCGCGTCCACCTGGATGGTGTGGCGCTTGGAGGCGACGTAGCGCCGGCGCACCGCCTCGTCGTACGCCGCGATCTGGGCCCGCATCTCGCCGACCGACGGCAGCGTGACGGTGCCGGTCGACCAGGTCGGCCACCCAGTGGGCCTGCGCCTCCGAGAGCGGCATCACCGAGCCCGAGCGGCTGGATCAGCCCGACGAAGTAGAGGCCGGGGTGGGCCGGGTCGACCACCCGCCGGTAGAGCGCGACCCGGTTGTCGGTCGGCGCGACGACGGCTTCGTCGAGGAACGGGAAGCTGATCTTGTAGCCGGTGCTGTAGATGACGACATCGGCCTCGACCGCGCTGCCGTCGGTGAAGCACACCGTCGACCCCTCGAACCGCTCGATGGACGGCTTGACGGTGATGTCGCCGTGGCCGAGCCGGGTGAGCAGGTCGTCGCTGACCGTCGGGTGGGCGTCGAGGACGCGGTGGTCGGGCTCGGGCAGGCCGTAGTCGGTCATCTTGCCGACCGCGACGCGGAGCATCGTCTGCATCGCTCAGCTGCTGCACCCGGTGGGGTGCGCGCGCGAGCGGCGAGTCGGTGAGGTGGTCGGTCGGCTGGCCGAACACGTACTTCGGGACCACGTGCGCGCCGCGGCGCATCGCGAGGTAGGTCTCCCGCGCGACCCGCGACGACTCGACCGCGATGTCCGCCGCGGAGTTGCCGATGCCCAGCACCACGACCCGCTGGCCCTCGAGCAGGTCCGGCGTCCGGTAGTAGTGGGCGTGCAGCTGCTTGCCGGGAAAGTTCTCACTGCCGGGGAAGCCGGGCTCTGGCCAGCGAGGGTCCCAGTGGTGGCCGTTCGCGACGACCACGTGGTCGTAGTGGCGGATCTCGGGCTCGCGGCCGTGCTCTCGCGAACGCGTGGTCACCTCGAACCCGCCGCCCGGCTCGGGGACGACGCGCGTCACCTCGGTGCGGAACGTCACCCGCTCACGCAGTCCGAAGTGGTCGACGAACGAGTCGAAGTAGTCGGCGATCTGCCAGTGGCTGGGGTAGTCGGGTAGCGACTCCGGCATCGGGAACGCGGCGTACTCCATCGCCTGCCGGGAGGTGTTGATGTGGAGCGACCGGTAGGCCGAGCTGACCCCGTTGTCGTTGTCGTAGCGCCAGTTGCCGCCGATCTCGGAGCCGATCTCGAACCAGTCGAAGTCGATGCCGCGGGCGGCGAGGACCTGCGCCGAGGTGATGCCGGAGGCGCCGGCGCCGATGATGCAGGCCGTGGCTCCGGCGGACGCAGCGGTCATGGGGCGCGACCCTACGCGAGGATGACGAGATGACGACAACGATCCTGATCACCGGCGCCTCCTCCGGACTCGGCGCCGAGATGGCCCGCCAGTTCGCCGCCCTCGGCTACGACCTGGGGCTCTGCGCCCGGCGTACCGACCGGCTCGACGAGCTGCAAGGCCGAGATCGTGGCCGCCCACCCCGACCGCCGGGTCGAGGTCCGCGCGCTCGACGTCACCGACCACGACGCGGTGTTCAGCGTCTTCCGCGAGGTCGCCGCCACCTTCGGCCGGCTCGACCGGGTCGTCGTCAACGCCGGCCTCGCCAAGGGTGCGCCGCTCGGCACCGGCCGCTTCGACGCCAACCGCGAGACCGCGATGACGAACTTCGTGGGCGCGCTCGCGCAGACCGAGGCCGCGATGGAGGTCTTCCGCGCCCAGCAGGGCGGCCACCTGGTGATGGTGTCGTCGATGTCGGCGCTGCGCGGGCTGCCCAAGGACGATCACCTGCTACGCCGCCACCAAGGCCGGCGTCGCCCACCTGCGTCGAGGGGCTGCGCACGGAGTTCTACGGCAAGCCCGGCTACGACTTCACCGTCCTCTACCCCGGCTACATCCCTCGGAGATGAACGACGGCGTCGCCGCCGCCGAGAACAAGATGATGGTCTCCACGGAGAAGGGGGTGGCCGCGATGGTCGTCGGCGATCGAGAAGAAGCGTGGCTCCGCCTGCGTCCCGCCCTCCCCTGGGCCCCGCTGTCGGTCGTGATGAAGCACGCCCCGCTCCCGCCGTCTTCCGCCGGCTGATCTGAGGGTCCGCTGAGTTGGTCGAGCCGCCCGAGCCCCTGGGCGAGGGCGAGTCGAGACCTCCGGTCGCTCTGAGTCGGAGGTCTCGACAGCCGCTCGCTGGCGCTCGCTGCTCGACCACCTCCCGGCCTGCGTCCCCGTCTTGCAGTTGGTCGAGCCGCCCGAGCCCCTGGGCGAGGGCGAGTCGAGACCTCCGGTCGCCCTGGGTCGGAGGTCTCGACAACCGCTCGCTGACGCTCGCTGCTCGACCAACTCCCTAGCGCGGCTGCCCGCGTCCCCCGTCCTTCCGCCCGGGTCGGAGGTCTCGACAGCCGCTCGCTGGCTCGCTGCTCGACCAACTCCCTAGCGGTAGGTGAGGAGGTCGCCGGGGAGGTGGCGGTGCTCGTTGAAGGACACCAGGGTCAGGCCGCGGCGGCCGGAGGTGACGGTGGTGAGCGAGGCGTTGACGACGACCGGGGCGAGGCGGGCGTAGGTCGACAGGCCGGCGTCGAGGAGGTCGGCGGTCACCGCGGAGATCGGCCCGCCGGAGGTCACCACGACGGCGGTGCCGACGTCGGCGAGGTCGGCCAGCGCGTCGGCCACGCGCTGCCGGAAGGTGGGGAAGGACTCGTCGTACTCGTCGTCGTGGCTGCCGGAGGTCCAGCGGGTGGTGGCGGCCTCGAACCAGGCCTGGAACTGCTGCCGGTCGGGCTCGCCGTCGAAGTCCTTCGGCTGGGCGGCGAGCACCGCGAGGTGGTCCATCTCGTTCCAGCGCTCGTCGAGCCGGGGCGCGGAGTCCCACCCGGCCGCGTCCGCCGCGATCTCCGCGGTACGGCGCTGCCGGAGCATGCTGCCGTGGACGACCACGTCGGGAGCAAGGTCGGCCAGCGCGCGGCCGGTCGCCTCGGCCTGCTCCTCGCCACGCGGACGACAACACGTCGTAGTCGGCGGCGCCCCACGACGCCTGGCCGTGCCTCACCAGCAGGATCCGGCCCATCAGGCGCCGATCAGCGAGCGGGCGCGCTGCTCGAGGTAGCCGACGGCCGGTCCGAACACGGCGTACGCCTCGTTCGTGGTCTGCCGGTGGTAGTAGCGGTACCAGATCTGCTGCGCGATGACCGCGAGCCGGAACAGCCCGAACACCTCGTAGAACCGCCACTGCTCGGCGGCGACACGTCGAAGCCCATCCGGTCGCAGTAGTGGCCGACGATCTGCTCGCCGGCTCCACATGCCGGGCGCGTTGGACGGCTGCCGGCGGAACTGGCGGAAGAACTCGTCGTCGTCGTCCTGCACCCAGTAGGCCATCGAGCCGCCGAGATCCATGAGCGGGTCGCCGACGCGTGGCCATCTCCCAGTCGAGGACCGCCGCGACCCGCGGCGGCTCGGTCGGCGTGAGCACCAGGTTGTCGAAGCGGAAGTCGTTGTGGATCAGGCAGGAGCCGACGTCGGCAGGCTGCCGCTCGTGCGATCCAGGCGACGATGTCGGACCAGTCGCCCATGTCGTCGGTCCGCGCCGCGTCGAGCCGCCTCGTCCAGCCGCCGACCTGCCGGCCGACGTAGCCCTCTCCCTTGCCGAGGTCGTCGAGCCCGGCGGCGTGCGGGTCGACGGAGTGGAGCTGGATCAGCACGTCCCAGACGTTGCCGCAGAGGGTCGAGGTCTCCTGCTCGGTGAGGTCGAGCCCGAGCTCGCGCCGCGGGATCACGCCCTCGACGCGGGTCATCACGTAGAACGGCAGCCCGATCAGCGACTCGTCCTCGCAGTGGGCGACCATCTCCGGGACCAGCGAGAAGACCGGTGCGAGCGCCGACTGGATCCGGAACTCGCGCCCCATGTCGTGCGCCCCGGCCGCCTTCACGCCGCTCGGCGGTCGACGCAGGATCAGCTCGGTCCCGCCGTAGTCGCAGCAGGTAGGTCAGGTTGGAGGCGCCGCCCGGGAACTGGCGTACGTCGGGCGTCCCGGCGAGCCGGTCGCGCCAGCCGTCGGCGGCGTGGTCGCGCAGCCAGGCCGCGACCCGCTCGACGTCGAAGGCGTCCTCGTCGCGGACCGGCGTGGTCTCGTCCATCACGGATCCCCACGGCGGTCGAGCTTGTCGAGACCCGCAGCCTGGTGCCGCATCTGGGCGTCGTACGCCGCACGGTCGGTGAGCTTCAGCTCGTAGGCCGCTCGCGCGGCCGGGTCGGGCAGGATCAGGTCGTCGCCGCGGTCGATCCCCTCGATGACGGCGGCCGCGATCTCCTCCGGCCCGAGCGGCGCGGTCGCGACGAGGTGGGCCACCACGTCGCCCAGTGCGCGGTCCTCGCCCCGCAGGTCGTCCATCAGCCCGGTCCGGAAGTACGACGGGCAGACCGCGCTGGCGCGCACGCCGTACGGCGCGAGCTCGTGGCCGGTCGTCTCGGTCAGCGCGACCACCGCGGCCTTCACCGCGTTGTAGCTGCCCATGCCGGCGGGGTGGACGAGGCCGGCGAGCGAGGCGACGTTGACGACGTGGCCGGACCGCTGCGCCTTGAACATCGGTACGAAGGTGGCCGTGCCGCGCACCACGCCGAACAGGTTGATCTCGGTGATCCACCGCCACTCGTCGAGGGTGGCGACGTCGAGCCGGCCGCCTCCCGCCACGCCGGCGTTGTTGACCAGGATGTCGAGACCGCCCCACGTGTCCTCGACGTGACTGCGGGCGGCGGCCCAGTCGTCGTCGCTGGTGATGTCGAGGGTCAGGTCGATCCCGTGGCCATCGCGGTCGGTGGCGAGCACCTCGTCGCCGCGCGCCCGGAACGCGGACGTCAGCGCCGCCCCCAGCCCACGAGCGGCGCCAGTGACGAGAATTCTCACTTGTACTTGCCCAGCTCGATCCGGGCGACGAGGCCACGGTGGACCTCGTCGGGGCCGTCCGCCAACCGCAGGGCGCGCGAGTTGACCCAGGACATCGCGAGCGGGAAGTCGTCGGAGAGGCCGCCGCCGCCGTGGATCTGCATCGCGAAGTCGATGACGCCCAGCGCGGTGTTGGGGACGACGACCTTGATCTGCGAGACCTCCGACAACGCGTTCATCGAGCCGCCCTCGTCGAGCTTCCACGCAGCGTGGAGCACCAGCAGTCGCGCCTGCTCGATCGCGATGCGGGCGTCGGCGATCCGCTCGCGGTTGCCGCCGAGGTCGACCAGCGGCTTGCCGAAGGCCTGTCGCTCCAGGCCGCGGCGGCACGCCAGCTCGAGCGCGGCCTCGGCGGCTCCGATCAGCCGCATGCAGTGGTGGATCCGGCCCGGCCCCAGGCGGCCCTGGGCGATCGAGAACGCCTCGCCCGGGCCGGACAGGATGTTGGTGACCGGCACCCGGACGTCGGTGAACGAGACCTCGCCGTGGCCGAGCGGCTCGTCGGCGTACCCCATCGTGGTGAGCAACCGCTCGATCTTCACGCCGGGGGTGTCGCGCGGGACGAGCACCATCGTGTGGCGGTGGTGGCGGTCGGCGTCAGGGTCGGTCAGCCCCATGAAGACGAAGATCCTGCAGTCCGGGTGGCCGACGCCGGTCGACCACCACTTGCGGCCGTTGATGACGACCTCGTCGCCGTCGACGACGGCGGTGGCGGCCATGTTGGTCGCATCCGAGCTGGCGACGTCCGGCTCGGTCATGGTGAACGCCGAGCGGATCCGGCCGTCGAGCAGCGGGTCGAGCCAGGCGTCGCGCTGCTCCTGGGTGCCGTAGCGCAGCAGCACCTCCATGTTGCCGGTGTCGGGTGCGTTGCAGTTGAACACGATCGGCGCGATCGCGGAGCGGCCCATCAGCTCGGCCAGCGGCGCGTAGTCGACGTTCGTCAGCCCCTCGCCGGCGTCGGTGCCGTAGCGGGCGGCGTACTCCCCGGCGTGCTCCTTCGGGAGGAAGAGGTTCCACAGCCCCTGCGCGCGAGCCTTCGCCTTGAGCTCCTCGATGACCGGCAGCGGCGTCCACTGCGTGCCGGCGAGCCGTGCCTCGGCGAGGTCGCGGTGGTAGTCCTCCTCGATCGGGTCGACGTGGTCGGCCATGAACGCCGACACCCGGTCCCGGAGGTCGGCGGCTCGCGGTGTCGGGGAGAAGTCCATGCGTCGACCCTAATGGGAGACTTCGGCCGTGCGAGCGCTGCTGTTCTGCCTGCTGGTCGGCCTCACCGCGTGCACCTCGGCGGAGGAAGACCCGCCCGCCGCGGCGCCGACCGTCGACGAGGCGGCACTGGCCGACGGACTGGCCGCGGTCTACGCCGGCGACAACCCCGACCCCGACGACGTCACCGAGGGCGACTGCTTCGCGGACGCCCTGCTGGCGTCGACCACGCCCGAGGAGCTGCGCGCCGGCGGGCTGGTCGACGCGTCCTACGCCGTCGTCAGCGAGATCCCCGTCCTGGACGCCGACCTCGCCGGCCCGGTGGCCGACGCCCAGCTCGCGTGCACCGACTTCGTCGCGGACTCCACGGCGGCGCAGGTCGAGTCACGAAGGGCAGGCTCGACCGCAAGGCGTACGCCGCCTGCCTGGCCGACGAGCTCGATGCCGCCACCATCCGCGCCAGCGTCGTCGCGTCGCTCATGGGCGAGTGGGACGACCCGGCTCTCGTGACCCTCAGCGACGCCCAGACGGCCTGCGCCGCCCGGTGACCGGGGACTACCCCAACGAGGGCATGGACCGGGGCCTGCGCCGGCAGTAGCGTCAATGGGTTGCACCCGACCGCCTCACGGCGAGGGGGCCGGCTACCGAGGGAGGCGACGCAAGTGTTCATCCAGATCATTCAGGGACGATGCACCCGCCAGGACGAGATGCGAGCGATGGCCGAGACCTGGGCGGAGACGCTCGGGCCCGGGGCGCAGGGCTGGCTCGGAGGGACCTACGGCTTCACCGACGACGACCAGTTCGTCGGCGTCGTGCGGTTCGAGTCTCGTGAGGCGGCGATGGCCAACTCGGCCCGCCCCGAGCAGGGCGAGTGGGCCGAGCAGATGATGGCGCTGATGGACGGTCCGGTCGAGTTCCACGACTGTGACGACGTGACCTTGATGATGGACGGCGGCTCGGACTCCGCCGGCTTCGTGCAGGTCATCCGCGGCCGGGTCGCCGAGCCGGACCGGCTCAAGGCACTCATGACCGACACCGAGATGCTCCACGAGATGCGGCCCGACATCCTGGGCGCAACGCTGGCGTTCGAGGACGACGGCACCTTCACGGAGACGATCGCGTTCACCACCGAGGCCGCGGCCCGCGAAGGGGAGAGCGGGGACTTCCCCGACATGCCGGCCGAGGTGCGCGAGACCCTCGACTCGGCGATGCAGGGCGCGACCTTCTACGACCTGCACCACCCGTGGTTCTCGTCGGCGAGGACGTCAGGCTGACACCGTCGTGATGACGCGGGCCCGGACGACCGGGTCCGTCCAGCGGCGGCGGGTGCGCAGCAGCCGGACCGTCGACCACGCCACGCACGGCACGGCGACCAGCAGCGACACGGTGGGGTCGGGGAGGCGGGCGAGCCCGGAGAACAACAGCCCGGTCAGGGTCGTGACGACGGCGAGCCGCGCGGAGTAGCCGACCATCACGATCGGCGGTGCGGGTGTCGCCCGTGCGCTGCGGAGGTCGACGGAGAACGGGCGCTGGTCCGACCAGCGCATCGCGGCGCCGACGACCTGCACGGTCACGACGACCAGCGTGCAGGTGATCGCGGTCAGCTCGGAGCCGGTCGGGATGCCGGCACGCAGCGACGCCAGCAGGATCGTGACGAGGGAGGCGAGGCCGAGGAACTCGGCCAGCACCAGCGCGCGGGCGTTGAACACCAGGCCGGGCGCCACGGGCAGGTTCTCGCGCCAGAGCACACCGCGGCCGTCGAGGCACCACGCGTTGACGCCGAAGAGCAGCGCCCCGCCGGAGACCACCAGGCCCGGCAGGATCGTGACGGACTCCCACGGCAGGTTGCCGAGCACGGCCACGAGACCGGGCCCGACCGCGAGCACCGTCATGCCGCGCCGGATCGGCACGGCGCGCCAGACCGACGCCCGGTCGATCCGCACCAGTGCGGCGAGGTCGGAGAACGGCATCGGTCGCGGCGTCCGGGTGTCGGTCTCGGCCCGCAGCTCGTCGTGGGGCAGCCGGCGGGAGGCAAGGTGGGCCGGGAACGCGCCGACCACGACGGCGACGAGGAGGACACCGAGCTCGGCGAGCACGGTCTGTCCCCACGGCCAGCCCCAGCCACCGACCGCACCGAACAGCACGTCGCGGGTGGGGATGCTGGTCGAGCACGTCGGTCAGGCGTCCCGAGAGCCTGCACCCACACCGCCGCCAGGGCCAGCGCCCCGAGCACCACGCGCATGGTCACCACGCCGTGCCGTCGCCGCCGGACCGCCTCGACGCTCCAGGCGATGACCTGGGCCACGGCGGTGGCGAGCGCCATCCACAGCAGCATCGCGGGCAGCGCGGTGGGCAGGAGCGCGGGACCGACGACGTACGACGTGACCCCGAGCAGCACCCAGGCCTGGATCAGCCACGAGATGTTGAGCGGTGCCAGCAGCAGCGCACCGAGGTGGTCGCTGGTCGGGCTGATCGGGAACGCGACACCCTGCTCGCGCGAGACCAGCTCGCGGCCGCCGCCGGAGGCGATCGCCGAGACGGCCGAGATCAGCAGGATGCCGGCCATGCCGGTCGGCAGCAGCACGCCCAGCTCGAGCCGTCGCTCGTCGTCGGCGGCGGCGAAGGCCGGGATGACGGCCGCGCAGACGGTGATCGTGCCCATGAGCAGGACCGCCCACCAGTACGTCGAGCGGCGGCGTACGGCGGCGGTGCGGAAGCGCATCAGGTGGCCCACGTCGCGGACCGGCCGCCACCAGGCGGGCTCGGTCGTCGGCGCGGGGCGACCGCTCAGTCGAGGAGAGCGCGGTAGGCACGCGCCCCCTCCTCACCCGACATCTCCTGGGAGGTGACGGTCGCGACCCGAGAGCCACCGCGCAGGACGAGCACCTCGCCGCAGGCCTCGATGGCCAGCTCTCGCAGGTGGGTCGACACCAGCACGCAGGCCCCGCGGGCGCGGGCGTCGGCGATGACCTCGAGGGTCGCCTCGACGCCGATCGGGTCGACGCCGTCGAACGGTTCGTCGAGGAGGAGCACGTCGGGCTCGTGGAGGGCAGCGAGCGCGACGGAGAGCCGGCGGCCCATGCCGTGCGAGAAGCCGCCGGTCACCCGGTGGGCGGCATCGCCGAGCTCGAAGCGCTCCAGCAGGTCGCGGGCGCGGTCCTCCCACCCGGACAGCCGGCGCAGCCGGGCGGCGAGCTGGAGGTGCTCCCAGGCGGTCGCCCGGGTCACCAGCCCGCCCACGTCGGGGCAGTAGCCGGTGGCCCGCTTCGACCGCGAGCGGTTCGGCGCGCACGTCGTGACCGGCGACGGTGGCGGCGCCGGCGGTCGGCGGGACCAGCCCGGCCAGGACGCGCATCGTGGTCGACTTGCCGGCGCCGTTGCGGCCGAGCAGCGCGGTCGCCTGGCCGGCGTACGCCTCGAGGTCGACACCGGCGACGGCCTCGACGTCGCCGAAGCGGACATGGAGGCTGCGCACCTCGACCGCCGGGGGGCTCTGGGTCATGGGGTCCATCCTCTCCCAGAACCCCCGCGTCGGGATCGGAAATGCTGCGAGTCAGGCGGGGAAGGACTCGCCCTTCGCCACCAGGTCGCGCAGGTACGCCGAGGGGCGGAACCGCTCGCCGTAGGCGTCGGCCAGCTCGTCGGCACGGTCGCAGAACGCGGCCAGCCCGATCGGGGCGTCGGTGTCCTCCGGGTCCTGGTAGCCGGTCATGAACTGGGCCGCGCCGCCGGTGTTGGGCGGGAAGCCGATGCCCATGATCGAGCCGATGTTGGCCGCGGCGGCCGAGGTGATGACGCCCTCGTCGAAGCACTTCGCGGTCTCGAGCGCCTCGGCGAACAGCATCCGGTCCTTGACGTCGCGGCAGCGGGATCTGCTGCTCGGCCGAGCGGGAACGCCTCGGCCAGGCCGGACCACAGGCCCTGCCGCTTGCCGGCCTCGTCGTAGTCGAAGAAGCCGGCGCCCTTGAGCCGCGAGGGACGACCGAGCTCGATCATCTTCGTCACCACCGCGGAGCCGGGGTGCTCCTGGTAGTCGAGCCGTCGCGCTCGGCGGCGTCGCTTGGTGGCCTTGCCGATCTTGGCCATCAGCTCCATGTTGAGCTCGTCGGAGAGCTGCAGGGTTCCGACCGGGTAGCCGGCCTGGGTCGCGGCCCGCTCGAGCGAGACCGGGTTGACGCCCTCGGCCAGCATCGCGAGGCCCTCGTTGACCATGAACCCGATGACGCGGGAGGTGTAGAAGCCGCGGCTGTCGTTGACCACGATCGGCGTCTTCTTGATCTGCTGCACGACGTCGTACGCCTTGGCGAGCGCGACGTCGGAGGTCTCCTCGCCGCGGATGATCTCGACCAGCGGCATCTTGTCGACCGGGCGAGAAGAAGTGGAGGCCGATGAAGTCCTGCGGCCGGTCGACACCTGTGGCGAGCTCGGTGATCGGCAGCGTGGAGGTGTTGCGTGCACAGCAGCGCGTCGGGGTTCACGTGCTTCGCGGCCTCGGCGAACACCTGGTGCTTGAGCGAGGGGTCCTCGAAGACCGCCTCGATCACCAGGTCGCAGCCGGCGAGATCGGCGTAGTCGTCGGTGGGGTGGATCCTGCCCAGCAGCTCCTCCGACTTCTCCTCGGTGAGCTTGCCGCGCTCGACCGCCTTGGCGTTGAGCTTCGCGGAGTAGGCCTTGCCCTTGTCGGCGTTCTCCTGCGCGACGTCCTTGAGCACGACCTGCATGCCGGCGCGGGCGCACGAGTAGGCGATGCCGGCGCCCATCATCCCGGCGCCGAGCACGCCGACCTTGGTCGCCTGCCACGGCTCGATGCCCTGCGGGCGCAACGACCCGGCGTTGATCGCCTGCAGGTCGAAGAAGAACGCCTGGATCATGTTCTTGCTGTTCTGGTTGACGATCAGGCTCGTCAGGTAGCGCGACTCGATCCGGCTGGCGGTGTCGAAGTCGGAGCTCGCGCCCTCGACCGCCGCGGACAGGATCGCCTTCTGCGCGGGGTAGTCGGCGCCCTTGAGCTGCTTGCGGAGCAGCGCCGGGAACGCCGGGAGGAACGCCGCCAGCGCGGGCGACTTCGGGTTGCCGCCGGGCATCTTGTAGCCGGGGGCGTCCCAGGGGTTCTGGGCAGCTCTCGGGGTTGGCCCTGATCCAGGCCTTGGCGGCCGGGACCAGCTCCTCGCGGGTGGCGACCAGCTCGTCGATCAAGCCCTTCTCCTGCGCGGCCTGGGGGGCGAACTGGGTGCCCTGGAGCAGCACGTCCATCAGCGCCGTCTGCAGTCCGAGCATCCGCACGGTCCGGGTGACGCCGCCACCACCCGGCAGCAGGCCGAGGCTGGCCTCGGGGAGGCCGAGCTTGACGCTGCGGTCGTCGACGCAGATCCGGTGGTTGCAGGCGAGGGCGATCTCGAGGCCACCGCCGAGTGCGGCGCCGTTGATCGCGGCCACGACCGGGCGCGGGAACGTCTCGAGCCGACGCAGGCCGGCCTTCACCGACTCGGCCATCGCGAAGATCTGCGGCGCGTCGTCCTTCGTCGCCCGGATCATCAGCTTGAGGTCGCCGCCGGCGAAGAAGGTCTTCTTGGCGCTGGTGATGACGACCCCGGTCACCTGCTCCTGCTCGTCGTACAGCCGGTCCACGGCCGCGGCCATCGACTCCTGGTAGAGCTCGTTCATGGTGTTGGCGCTGGAGCTCGGGTCGTCGAGGGTCAGCGTGACGATCCCGTCCTGCGTCCGTCTCGTAGTGGACGGCGCTCTGCTGGTCGGTCTGGTTGGCAGTCATGTGCCTCTCCTGGATGTAACGACTTGTTGAGTTGGGCGTGCGCGCCGGTCGAGTTGGGCTTGCGCAACGCTCCTGGCGCTCACACCCGACTCAACGGGGCTGGTCAGTTCAGACGAGCTCGACGATGGTGGCGATGCCCATGCCGCCGCCGACGCAGAGGGTGGCGAGGCCGCGGCGCAGGTCGCGCCGCTGGAGCTCGTCGACCAGGGTGCCGAGGATCATCGCGCCGGTGGCGCCGAGCGGGTGGCCCATGGCGATCGCGCCGCCGTTGACGTTGGTGATCTCGTGGCTGATGCCCAGGTCGCGCATGAAGCGCATCGCGACGGCGGCGAACGCCTCGTTGATCTCGAAGAGGTCGATGTCGGCGACGTCGAGGCCGGCCTTCGCCAGCGCCTTGCGGGCGGCCGGGGCCGGTCCGGTGAGCATGATCGTCGGATCGGCGCCGGAGACGGCGGTCGAGACGATCCGCGCCCGCGGGGTCAGGCCCAGCTCCTGGCCGACCTCGCCGTTGCCGATCGCCACCAGCGCGGCCCCGTCGACGATGCCCGAGGAGTTGCCGGCGTGGTGGACGTGGTCGATCTCCGTCACCCAGTGGTACTTCTCGAGCGCGACGTCGTCGAAGCCGGCGTCGGCGCCCATCTGCGCGAAGCTCGGCTTGAGGCCGGCGAGGCCCTCGGGGCTGGTGTCGGGACGGATGAACTCGTCGTGGTCGAGCACCGTCACGCCGTTGCGGTCCTTGACCGGGATGACGGCGTCGGCGAAGTAGCCGTTGGCCCACGCCTTGGCGGCCCGGTGGTGGCTCTCCGCGGCGTACGCGTCGACGTCGGAGCGGGTGAAGCCCTCGAGCGTGGCGATCAGGTCGGCGCCGATGCCCTGCGGGACGAAGCCGGTGGTCAGCGCGGTGGCCGGGTCCGCCGCCCACGCGCCGCCGTCGGAGCCCATCGGCACCCGGCTCATCGACTCGACGCCGCCGGCGAGGATCAGGTCCTCGAAGCCGGACGCGACGCGGCCCGCGGCCTGGTTGACGGCCTCGAGGCCGGAGGCGCAGAAGCGGTTGAGCTGGACGCCGGCCACGGTCTCGGGGTAGCCGGCCGCGAGGGCCGCGGTCTTGGCGATGTCGCCGCCCTGCTCCCCGATCGGGGTCACGACGCCGAGCACGACGTCGTCGACCCGGTGCGGGTCGAGCGCGGGGTTGCGGGTCCTGATCTCGTCGAGCAGCCCGACGACCAGGTCGACCGGCTTCACCTCGTGCAGCGAGCCCACCGCCTTGCCCTTGCCGCGGGGAGTGCGGATGTGGTCGTACACGAATGCTTCAGCCATGACCGTCCTAGCGTTTCGTCCAACGGGGCGTCCTGCGGGGCACTTGCCTCACCTCGATTGTGACACCGATACTGTCAATGTCGTCAACGTGTTGCCGGTCACGGACTCGGGAGGAGTGGAGCGTGGACGAGAGCGTGGAGTCGTTACGGGAGCTGCTGACCCTCGACGAGCTGACCAACCGGCTCGGGCTCAGCGTCCGCACCGTCCGTTTCTACACCACGAAGGGGCTGGTGCCGCCGCCGATCCGGCGCGGCCGTTCCGGCTACTACACGCCCGGCCACGTCGCGCGCCTCGAGCTCGTCCAGGAGCTGCAGTCCCACGGATTCACGCTCTCTGCGATCGAGCGCTACCTCTCCCGGATCCCTGCCGACGCCGCACCCGAGGACATCGCGCTGCACCGCACGATGCTCGCGCCGTGGCAGTCGCAGGCGCCGGAGGAGATGACCCGGAGCGAGCTGGACCGGCGTACGAACCGCACGCTCAGCGACGACGACCTGGCCACGCTGGCCGCCCTGGGGATCGCGCTGCGCACCAAGCGCGGCCGCTACGAGGTGGCGATGTCACAGCTCACCGTGGGCCTCGGGCTGCTCGACCTGGGGTTCCCCACCGAGGCGGCGATCGCGGCGAGCGACGTCTACGCCGAGCACGGGCGGGAGATCGCGAAGGAGCTGAACGACCTGTTCCGCACCATGGTGTGGCCGGTGTACAAGGAGTCCGGCGCCTCGCCCGCGAAGCTGCGCGAGGTCGTGGAGCGGCTCAAGCCGCTCTCGATCGCGTCGTTGGTCGCGGCGTACGAGTCCGCGATGGACGAGGAGAACCGCGAAGCCGTGGCGCAGCGCTCCCGCTGAGGGGTCGCCACCTAAGGTCGAGTCATGGCTGAGCCGCAGACGGTCCTGGTGACCGGAGCGACCGGCTTCATCGGTCGCCGGCTCGTGCCAGCGCTGGTGGACGCCGGTCACGACGTCCGCGCGATGACCCGCAACCCGGATCGGTACGACGGCCCCGGGCGGGCCGTGGCCGGCGACGTCTTCGACCGCGCCTCGCTGACCGAGCCGCTCGAGGGTGCCGACGTGGCGATCTACCTCGTCCACTCCCTCGACGATCCTGACTTCGAGCAGAAGGACGCCGAGGCCGCCCGCACCTTCGCCCGGGCCGCGGAGGCGGCCGGGGTCAGCCAGATCGTCTACCTGGGCGGGCTGGGCGACGAGGACGGCGACCTCTCCCCCCACCTCCGCTCGCGGCGCGAGGTCGAGGAGCTGCTCGGCGGGACGGGCGTCCCGGTGACGGTGCTGCGCGCCGCGATCGTGGTCGGTGCCGGCGGCATCTCCTGGGAGCTCACCCGGCAGCTGGTGAAGAACCTGCCGGCGATGGTCGTGCCGCGGTGGGTGGCGACACCGACCCAGCCGATCGCCGTGGACGACGTGATCCGCTATCTCACCGGAGTGGTCGGCGTGCCGGAGGCCTACGGCCGGGTCTTCGAGATCGGCGGGCCTGAGCCGATGACCTACCTCGAGATGCTGCAGGTCGCCTCGGAGGTCTCCGCAGGACACCGGGTCCCGATCGTCAAGGTACCGGTGCTGACGCCCCGGCTCTCGTCGTACTGGCTGGCGCTCGTGACCGACGTCGACGTCACCACCGGCCGCAACCTGATCGACTCCATGGGCACCGAGGTCACGGTCACCGACACCAGCATCCGCGACCTCGTGCCGGGCGAGCCGATCGCGTACGACGAGGCGGTACGCCGCGCTCTGGAAGAGGACGGCCGCTAGCCGAACACCACCGGCAGCGCGAACAACATCGCCAGCGACCAGGTCAGGTGCGTGAGGACGGGCGCGAGGATCCCGCCGGAGGCGCGGCGCTCGAGACCGACGACCAGGCCGAGCAGGACCGCGGCGAAGGTGAGCATCACGTTGCCGGTCGCAAAGGTCGCCAGCGTGTAGAGCACGGTCGTGACCAGGACGGGGTGGCGCGGCGTGGCGGCGTACGCCGCCCCGCGGAAGAACAGCTCCTCCGCGGCGCCGGTGACGGCAGTGATCACGACCAGCAACGGGATGGTGCCCTCGTCGGCGAAGGCGACCACGTCGCCCACCTGGCCGGCGAGGAACGGGACCTGGCGCACGACGAGCCCACCGGCGACGAAGACCCCGGCCAGGCCGAGGCCCAGCAGGATCGGGGTGGCGACGGGTCGGACGTAGTCGTCGCGGCGGGCGATCCGGCCCAGGTGGATCGGACCGGAGGCGAAGGCGCCCGCGGCCCACACGCCCGAGAGGGCGAGCGACCCGGCGTAGAACCAGGGGCTGCCCGGCTCCAGACGCAGGCTCAGCCCGAGCACGATGCCGCCGATCACGACCACGGTCCCGGTCACCCACTGCCGGCGGCGCAGCACCTCGGGGGCGTCGCGGTGGTCGCGTGGGACCTTCGCCACCAGCGCGTTCCGCAACCAGGTCTGCATGACTCACCCCTCGCCGATGACTCTAGGCGAGGGGTGGGTCGACGTTGGTGTGCTACTTCTTGAAGGCGTCCTTGACGTCGTGGGCGGCGTCCTTGGCCTTGTCGCCGGCACTCTTGACCGAGGCGGAGGCCTGGTCGCCCTTGCCCTCGCCCTCGAGCCGCTCGTTGCCGGTCGCCTTGCCGGTGCCCTCCTTGGCCTTGCCCTTCAGGTCCTCGCCCTTGTGCTTGGCCTTGTCGTCCATGCCCATGGTGATGTCCTCTCGTCGGTGTCGTTCCAGACGACCACGTCGCCGCACCGGGAGGCACACCCCATCAGGCGAATCGTGTGCGATCTGGGTCACGTCGTGACCCGGATGCCACACGTATCAGCGGCGGCCGCTGCTGAACGACGCCGCGGTGTGGCCACCGCTCCCGCCACCCCGGTGTGACCGGTTGCGGCTCGACTGGGACTTCTGCCCGGACGTCTTGTGCTGGGACCGGCTCTGGCCGGACGCCGCGCCGTTGCCCTTCGCGGCGCCCTTGCCGCGGCCACGACGGGAACGGTTGCGGCCACCGCCACCGGAGCGGGCCTGGCCCTGCTCGCCTGCGGATCGCCCGGCGGGCGGCGCGGCCGGGGCGTAGCCGCCCGGGACCAGGGTGCGCTCGCCCGGGGCGAGCTCGACCAGGATCGGGTGGCCCGGGCCGGGGACCTTGGTGGTGGTCGGCTTGATGCCGGCCTGCCGCGTCAGCGTCCGGACGTCGCGGACCTGGTCGTCGGTCATCAGCGTGATCACCGTGCCCGCGGCGCCGGCCCGCGCCGTACGGCCGGAGCGGTGGAGGTAGGCCTTGTGCTCGACCGGCGGGTCGGCGTGGACGACGAGCGCGACGTCATCGACGTGGATGCCGCGGGCGGCGATGTCGGTCGCGACCAGCGTGGAGGCCTTGCCGGAGTGGAACGCCTCGAGGTTGCGGGTGCGGGCGTTCTGGGCGAGGTTGCCGTGCAGCTCGACGCACGGGACGCCGTTCTTGTTCAGCTGGCGGGCCAGCGCCTTGGCGCCGTGCTTGGTGCGGGTGAAGACGACGGTGCGGCCGGGGGCGCTGGTCAGCGCGACCAGGATCGGCAGCCGCTGGTCGCGCTGCACGTGCAGCACGTGGTGGCTCATGGTGGAGATCGGCGACTGTGCCGAGTCGGCCTCGTGGGTGACCGGCTGGATAGGAACTTCGGACCAGCCCGTCGACGCCTTGTCGAGCGTCGCGGAGAAGAGCAGGCGCTGGCTGCGCTGCGGGGTCGTGCTCGAGCAGGCGGCGTACGGACGGGGAGGAAGCCGAGGTCGGCCATGTGGTCGGCCTCGTCGAGGATGGTGACCTCGACGGCGCCGAGGAGCAGTGGCCCTGGTGGATCAGGTCCTCGAGCCGGCCGGGGCAGGCGAGCACGATGTCGACGCCGTTGCGGAGGCCGCGGACCTGCGGGTTCTGGCCGACGCCGCCGAAGACGGTCTGGGTGGTGAGGCCGGCGGCCTTGGCCAGCGGCGCGAGGGCGGCGTCGATCTGGCCGACCAGCTCACGGGTCGGCGCCAGGATCAGCGCCCGGGGTGCGGGGCGAGGGGCTTGGACGGGCGTCGGTCGAGGCGCGCGACCAGCGGGAGCAGGAACGCGTAGGTCTTGCCGGAGCCGGTGCGGCCGCGGCCGAGCACGTCGCGCCCGGCGAGGGAGTCGGGCAGCGTGGCCGCCTGGATCGGGGTGGGGGTGGTGATGCCCTGGTCGCGAGGACGCGGGCAAGGTTCGAGGGGACGCCGAGAGAGGTCGGCGAACGGACGTAGACAAGGAAGAGGTCGCTATCCGTTGGTGTGTCTCACCAAGCCGTCCGCCGCCGGCGGGGGCGGGAGACGGGGGCATGTGCCCCACCGGAGTCGGGGGGCGCGTCCGACCGTGGACGTCGGCGCCGTCGGCCCGAGGCAAGACTGGGCGGGCTGGTGGACACGCATTCTAGTCACGGGTCGAACCCGGAATCGTGGCTTCTTCGGCGTGGTGAAACGCTCACCGCCATGGGCCGCTCCGGCTGGCGCGGATGTCGTGGAAGTAGTTCTGGCGCAGCGCCACGGGCTCGCGGTCACCTGCTTCGTCGCGTGGCTCGTCGCCCACAGCAGGACGGTCCCGAGGCCAAGACGCCCAGGACCGCCGCGGAACCGAGGGCGAGCCACGCACGAGACCAGAGGTGGTGGGCCCTTCCGTCGGCAGCAGGATCGTGGTCCGCAGCACCGACTCGGCTGATCACGCAGACGCCGGACCGAGGACGACCACGCGGGGGCGACCCGCACCCCCGGCTGCGGGTCGCCACGCCGGGACAGGATCAGCGCGGCCGCGGCCAGGCGACAGGCGAAAGCACCAGGACGCTCGCTGACGAGCGCGGCGAGACCCGGCAACGAGCCCAGCCGAGCAGGACGAGCGCTCCCGCCGCCGCGACAGCGAGGTCGCCCGCAGTCGCCGACAGCCCGGGGCCCGGCGGCGCCACACCCGGGCGGCGTGACGGAGGTCAGCTGGACCGCGGCGTCGTCGAGGAGGTACGCCGCGCCGCCGGCGAGGGCGAGCTGCGCGACCCGGGTGACGAACGGCGGGACGCCGGCACCGGAGGGACGAGGGCCGCGGCGAGCACCAGACCACCACGCCTCCGCGGTGAGATGGTCGGCTCGTGGCGGGACGGCCACTGCCACGGCGATCATGACAGGGCGGAGGAAGTAGCAGCCGACCGCAGCCACGGCGAGGCGCCGCCCGGCCAGGAGCAGCGGACGACGGTGCTCCGGGTCGCGGAGCAGCGCTGCCACGACGGCCAGCCCGCACAGGCAGGGCACCCAGCCCAGCGCCCAGACCGGGTCGATGCCGGGCACGAGCGTGGTGCCGATGATCTTCCCGTCCGTACCACGTGCTCGTCGATGAGCACCGGCCAGGCGGAGGCCAGCCGCCAGCCGCTCCCCCGCTGTCGCTCGCGGGGATGGCCGTGGCGACCACGAGGACGACCACCCCGAGAAGGGCCGAGCCCCGGAAAGGCGCCCAGCGAGCGACCGCCACGCCGAGCAGCGGTCCACCCGAGCGTGGCCAGGGGTCCCATGGCCAGCAGGATCGCGAGGACATCGCCGGCCGGGTAGTCGCCGAACCAGGCCACCGGCAGCGCTCGACGGGCTCCCCGTCCGGCGGCCAGATCATCGCGGTGACGATCATGAAGGCGGCGCAGAACATCCCCACCGCGAATGGGACGAGGCAGGCCAGGCACAGGGCCAGGGTGCGCTGCTGCCGGCCGACCGGCACGGTGTCCGCGAGCTCGCGGGTGCGCAGCAGCGACGTGGTCAGCCGGTGCGCCACGACGAACCCGAACACGCCGAGCAGGAAGGCGGTGGTCATCGTGGCGATCATCGGTCGGTGCCGCCGCCGCTGCGCTGCACCAGCTGCGCGACCATGGCCACCAGCACGACCGCGCAGGGCAGCAGGAACAGCGGGTGCCGGGCGTAGCGCCGGGCGTCGGCGCGCGCCAGGGCCAGGACCGCGGCCCGCCGCCGGCACCGTCGGCAGCGGGGATGCTCGATGCCGTCAGCACCGTCCGCCGGCGCTCATGACACGGCCTCCAGACCGGTGTCGCGGGCCGCGTCCCCGACCAGCAGCAGGTACGCGTCCTCCAGGGCCGGCTCGATGAGCTCGCGCCGACGGGGGCGGGTCGCCGACGTTGCGGACCCGGCCGGTGCCGGTGCGCCAGGAGTAGCTGCGCCGCGGGGTCTCGCTCGGCGGCCATCCAGACCCGACCGGCGGCCTGGCCGACCATGTCGGCGACCGGCCCGTCGAAGAGGACCCGTCCGCCGTCGAGGACCACCACCCGCTCGCACAGCGCGGCGACGTCCTCGGTCTGGTGGGTCGAGATGACTACGGTCGCGGACTCGCCGGCCCGCCCGAGCACATCGCGCAGCCGGCCGCGCTGGGCCGGGTCGAGGCCGGCGGTCGGCTCGTCGAGGACCAGCAGGTCCGGGTCGTCCGAGCATCGCCTGGGCGAGCACGACGCGGCGGCGCTGTCCGCCGGAGAGCGAGCTGACCCGCTTGGGGGCGACGTCGGTCAGGCCGACCAGGTCGATGACCCGGCGTACCTCGTCGTGGCGGGCCGGCAGGTCGGTCCACTCCTTGAGGATGGCCAGGTAGTCGACGAAGGCGAAGGCCGTGAAGCCGCGCGGGAAGCCGGTCTCCTGGGGGACGTAGCCGAGCCGGCGTCGTACGGCGACCCGGCCGTCGGGCGTCGTGGGGTCCTCGCCGTGGATCCGGACCGACCCGCGGTCGGCGGCGAGCGCGGTGGCCAGGATGCGCAGCATCGTGGTCTTGCCGGCGCCGTTGGGGCCGAGCAGCCCGGTGATGCCGGGAGCGAGGGCGAGGTCGACGTCGGCGAGAGCGGTGGTGCGGCCGTAGGACTTGCCCAGGCCGGTGAGCGTGACGGTGTTCATGACTGCCTTCCCAGGTGTTCGAAGGACGGGTGACGGAGGACGAGAGCGGCGACGGCGACCAGGGTCACGGCCGTCGAAGACCAGCTGCATGGCGGGCTCGACGACCTCGAGCGGGTCGCTGAGCCGGGCGGCCGAGACCACCGCCGACGGACCAGCAGGCACCGAGCGCGGCGGCGGGACGGTGGTCCCGAACAGCGGCGCGAGCAGCAGCGTGAGCGCGACGCCGGCCAGCGGCCGGGGTCAGCCAGGCCACGCCCAGCCAGGCGGGCCCCGGGAGGGCCAGGCCCGCGAAGCAGGGTGAGCGGGAGCGACGTCGCGAGCACGCCAGCGGTGCGCAGCAGCAGCATCCGGAGGGCGGAGTACGGCGCGACGGTCACGAGCTCGTGGCAGGGGTCGGCGTCGCCGCCGAAGCGAGGCCGCGACGCCGGCCACCGGCGCCAGCGGGGCCACGATGAGGAACAAGCGTCAGGCCGTACTCGCCGGCGAAGAGCGGCCGCCAACGACGGCGAAGAGCGTGACGGTGAACAGCCCGAGCAGCCAGGCGCCCCGGAAGGCCGGCACGGCAACCAGCAGGCGGGCCGACTCCGCGGAGACCGCGAGCCACCGCAGCACCCGCTCGGCGACGCTGGGCCGCGGCGCCTCGACGTGGGCGCGGATCGCCGTCCAGGCCAGGTCGACGGTCTCGTGCGGACATCAGCTCCCCGAGCCGGGCCCGGCAGTCCGGGCACGTCGACGAGGTGCGACTCGACGGACGCGCCGACGACGGCAGCGGGTGTCCGTCGACGTACGCCCGCAGGGTGGCCTCGTCGAGGTGCCACGTGGGTGTGCTCTGCCAGCTCATGCCAGCTCCTCCCTCATCATCACGCGGGCCCGCTGAAGCCGCGACTTCACGGTTCCGCGGGGAATGCCGAGCAGCTGCGCGGCCTCCCGGGTGTTCAGCCCGTCCAGCACGGTCAGCTGCAGCACGACCCGCAGCTCCGGCGAGATCCGGGCCATCGGCGCTGCCGACGTCGACGTTCTCGAGCCGGAGCAGCACCCGCTCCTCGGCGGAGATGTCCTCGACCGTCGCTCTCGACCAGGGCCGGCCCGAGCCGGAAGTCGGCGCGCTTGCGGAGCCGGCTGATCAGCCGCGGATCGCGATCCCCCACAGCCAGGCCGGGACCTCGCCGTCGCCGCGGAACCGGGCCGGCGCCGTCCCAGGCGGCGATGAACGTGTCCTGGAGGACGTCGGAGACGGCGTCGGCATCGGCGCACCGCCGGGCCAGCCGGGCCGAGATCCAGAGCGCGTGCCGGTCGTAGAGCTCGCGGAGGGCACCCTCGTCCCTACCGGCCATCGCGCGGAGCAGGTCGGCGTCTGTGAGATCACAGGCAGCCATACAAGGACTGTCGCACCGCGCGGCTCCCGAACGGACCACGAGCGGCCGGACTATTTCTCAGGTGAAGATCAGCGGAAGGCGAGCGCGCCGTCGTCGATCGGCGCGGACCGGATGGTGCGGAGGTCGTGGAAGTAGCTCTGGCGCAGCCTCCACGGCTCCCGCGGTCGCCCTGCTTCGGGAGCACGTCGAGCGCGCGCAGGACGTAGCCGGGCGTGAAGTCGATGAAGGGCGCCTCCGCACGCCGGGGTCGGGGACCGGGACCACGACGTCGCGCGCCCGTGCTCGAGGTGGGCGAGCAGCCGGCACACGTAGTCGGCGACCAGGTCGGCCTTCAGCGTCCACGACGCGTTGGTGTAGCCGATCGTGAACGCGAAGTTGGGCAGGTCCGCTGAACATCAGCGCCCGGTAGGCCATCGCCGTGCTGAGGTCGACCGGCTCGCCGTCGACGACAACGCGACGTCGCCCATCGAGCTTGAGGTTGAGGCCGGTCGCCGTGACGACCACGTCGGCGACCAGCTCGTCGCCGGAGGAGAGCCGGATCCCCTTCTGGGTGAAGGTGTCGATGGTGTCGGTGACCACCTCGACGCCGACCCTCCCGGATGGTGCGGAACAGGTCGCCGTCGGGCACCAGGCACAGCCGCTGGTCCCACGGGTCGTACGCGGCTTGAAGTGGACATCGACGGGGTAGCCCTCCGGCAGCTGCCTGGTTGCCGCGGCTCGGATCAGGCGCTTCGCGAAGCCGCGGCCACCGCCGACTGACCTGGTAGCTCGCGGTCGCGACGCACGACGTTCTTCCACCGGGTCGCCGCGTACGACGCCTTCTCGGGCAGCCACCGGCGCAGGAACCGGGCGACCGGGTCGACCGCCGGCAGCGCCAGCACGTAGGTCGGCGAGCGCTGCAGCATCGTCACCTGACCCGCCCCCGCGTCCGGCGAGCGCGGGGACCAGCGTCATGGCGGTGGCGCCGCTGCCGATCACGACGACGGAGCGACCCGTGGGTCGAGGTCGGTCGGCCAGTGCTGCGGGTGGACCAGCGTCGCCGGCGTACTCCTCGATGCCGGGGAAGTCGGGCCGGTAGGGCTGGTCGTAGTCGTAGTAGCCGGTGCAGGACCACAGGAACGCTCGCCGTGAAGGTCGTCGTGCCGTGCGGCGTCTCCGCGGTGACCGTCCAGCGGGCGGTGGCGGAGTCCCAGTCGGCGGCGACCGCACGGTGTGTCGGACGGATGCGCGCGGTCGACGCCGTACTCGCGGGCGGTCTCGCGGACGTAGGACAGGATCGACGGGCCGTCGGCCAGCGCCGCGGTCGTCGCGCCACGGCCGGAACCGGTAGCCCAGGGTGAACATGTCGGAGTCCGACCGGATGCCCGGGTAGCGGAACAGGTCCCAGGTGCCCGCCGCTGGCCGCGCGCGCCTCCAGCACGGAGGTAGGTCCTGTCCGGGTGCTCCTGGGTGAGCCGCGCCGCGGCGCCGATGCCGGAGAGCCCGGCACCGAGGATCAGGACGTCGACGTGCTCGCTCATGCTCGTGCGTACCTCTCGACGAAGGCGGCCAGGATCCGGGGTGGTTCAGTGACGATGCTCCGCCGGGCCAGGTCCTGCAGGCTCTGTGCCTGCCCCTCCGGGAAGTAGCCGTGGTCCTGGTAGACCTCGATCCGGAGGCAGAGCCCCTCGACGTCGAGCTCGGGGTGGAACTGGGTGGCGTAGACGTGCTCGCCGATGCGGAAGGCCTGCACCGGGCAGGTGGCGGACGACGCGAGCAGCACGGCCCCGTCGGGCAGCCGGGAGACGGCCTCCTTGTGGCCGAGGAAGACGTCGAAGGACTCCGGCAGCGCCTCGAACAGCGGGTCGCTGCGGCCGGCGTCGGTGAGGGTGACGCTGACGCACCCGATCGGCTCGCCGTGGGTGCGGTCGACGAGGCCGCCGTGTACCCCGCCCAGGACGCCGATCCCGTAGCAGGCGCCGAAGAACGGGAAGTCGGCCGCCATCACCTGCTCGGCGAGGCCGGCCAGCTCCTCCTCGACCCTCAGCTGCGTGGGGGTCTTCTCCTCGGCGGGGTCGCTGATGTTGAACGGTCCGCCCCCCAGCAAGATCCCGGACCAGTCGTCGAGGTCCACGGGGCCCAGCGGGTCGCGCTCCAGCCGCACCCGCCGGACGTCGGCCGCGGCGAGGCCGCCGACGCGGCACACGGCGGCGAACTCGTTCTCCGCGGCCTCGTCCTCGGCGCGGGTGCCCAGGAACAGGAACGGCTTCATGCCTGCACGGCCGCGCCGGACTCGATCAGCGCGTCGACGTCGTCGACGCCCCAGGCGGCCAGGGCGTCGCGGGTGTGGGCGCCGGGCCCGCCGGGCGGCATGGCGACCGTGCTCGGCGTACGGCTGAAGCGGGGAGCGGGCGCCGGCTGGGTGATGCCGTCGATCTCCAGGTAGGTCTCGCGTGCCGCGAGGTGGGGGTGGGCGACCGCCTCACTCATCGGCAGCACCGGCGCGACGCAGGCGTCGGTCGCGTCGAAGACCTCGGCCCACTCGGCCTGCGTGCGCTGCCGGAACGTCTCGGTGAGCAGCGCGCGCAGCTTCTCGCGCTCGGCGGGGTCGTCGCGGTCAGGGGCGACGTCCTCGAGGTCGAGCAGCCGGATCAGCTCGGCGTAGAACTGCGGTTCGAGCGCGCCGACGGTGACGTGCTTGCCGTCCGCGGTCTCGTAGAGGTCGTAGTACGGCGTACCGCCGTCGAGCAGCCCGCTCCGCCGGCGTTCGGGCTGCACGCCGAGCGCAGCGAAGGTCGCACCCATCGCGTTGAGGTGGGCGGTGCCGTCGACGATCGCGGCATCGACGACCTGCCCCTTCCCGCTGGTGCGCGCCTCGAACAGCGCGGCGAGGACGCCGATGACGAGGTAGGTCGAGCCGCCGCCGAAGTCGCCGAGCAGGTTGGTCGGGAAGTGGGGCCGGTCCGGGTCCTGGCCGAGGCCGTGGAGCGTGCCCGTGATCGCGATGTAGTTCAGGTCGTGTCCGGCCGACTGCGCCCACGGCCCGTCCTGTCCCCAGCCGGTCATCCGGCCGTAGACGAGGCGGGGGTTGCGCGCCCAGCAGTCGTCGGGGCCGAGCCCGAGCCGCTCGGTCGCGCCGGGACGCATCCCCTCGACCAGGACGTCGGCCTGCTCGACGAGGTCGAGCACGGTCGCAACCCCAGCCGGCTGCTTGAGGTCCATGGCGACGCTCGGCCGGCCGCGGGTCATCACGTCGTGACGGCCGCCGCCGAACATCCCGCCGCCCGGTCGCTCGATCCGGATCACGTCGGCGCCGAGGTCGGCCAGCGTCATGCAGGCGTGGGGTCCGGGGCCGATGCCCGCGATCTCGACCACCTTCACCCCACGCAGCGGCCCGGTCCCCTGCCCGAGTCGGTACGTCATGCCCGCGATCATGACAGAACCACTGTCACCGTCCCAAGGGGTCTTCGGGGAGGACGCGGCGGAGGAACTGGCGGGTGCGCTCCTCGCGGGGGGAGGTGAAGAGCTGGTCGGGCGGTCCGGACTCGAGGATCCGGCCGTCGTCGAGGAAGCAGACCCGGGTGGCCACCTCGCGGGCGAAGGTCATCTCGTGGGTGGCGAGCAGCATCGTGGTCCCGGCCTGCGCGAGGTCGCGCACGATGGTGAGGACGTCGCCGACCAGCTCCGGGTCGAGGGCGGCGGTGATCTCGTCGAGCAGCAGCAGCGCGGGTTTCGTGGCGAGCGCCCGGACCAGGGCGGCCCGCTGCTGCTGGCCGCCGGAGAGCCGGTCGGGGTGCTTGGTGGCCTGGTCGGCGAGGCCGAACCGGCCCAGCAGCTCGCGGGCCTGCTCCTCCGCTTCGGCCCGCGGTACGCCGTGCACCCGTCGCGGCGCCAGCGTGATGTTGTCGAGGACGGTGAGGTGCGGGAAGAGGTTGTAGGCCTGGAAGACCATTCCCATCCGCTGCCGGACCGCTCGCTGGTCGACCAGGGGGTCGGACACCTCACGGCCCTCGAACTCGATGACGCCGTCGTCGATGTCCTCGAGCAGGTCGAGGCAGCGCAGCAGCGTCGACTTGCCCGAGCCGGACGAGCCGATCAGGCAGATCACGTCGTGCGCCTCGACCTCGAGGTCGATGTCGTCGAGGACGACGCGGTCGCCGTAGGTCTTGCGGAGGTTGGAGACACGCAGCAGCGGGCCGGTCACAGCGCGCCCGCCCTCTCGCGCTCCATCCACCGGCGGGTCAGCCAGTCGGTGAAGCGCGCCAGCGGGACGGTCAGCACGATGAAGAAGCCGGCGACCACGACGTACGGCGTGTAGTTGAAGTTGTAGGCCGTGTAGTCGCGGGCCGCGAACACCGCGTCGAACACGGCGACCGCCGACACCAGGGCGGTGTCCTTCTGCAGCGAGACGAAGTCGTTGAGCAGCGGCGGCACGACCCTGCGGACGCCCTGAGGAACCACCACGTGACGCATCGCCTGGGGTCGGGACAGGCCCAGTGCCTCGGCACTCGCCACCTGCGAGGGGTGGATCGAGTCGATGCCCGCGCGGAACACCTCCGCCACGTAGGCCCCGTAGGAGAGCACCAGCGCGACGCCCGCCCAGAACAGCTCGTCGTTCGGGAGCCCTCGGAGCTGCAGCGCGGGCACGCCGAAGCCGAGCATCAGGATCAGCAGGATCGTCGGGATGCCGCGGAACAGGTCGGTGTAGACGACTGCCGCCACCCGCACCGGCGCGAGCCACGGCGACCGGGCGCTGCGGGCCAGGGCGACCGCGAGGCCGAGCACCAGGATGAAGACCTCGCAGATCATGAACAGCTTCACGTTGATCCAGAAGCCGTCGAGGATGTCCGGGAAGACCGCCTTCGCGTCCTCCCAGCTGAAGAACGTCTCCCGCACCCGCTCCCACCCGGGCGACCCGGTGATGACGACCACCAGGAGCACGAGGACCAGCACGACCAGTCCGGTGGCGAGGGCGGTCGAACGCAGCCGTTGCCGTCGGCGTACGGCGCGGCGCTCCAGCTCGCGAGCGCTCGGCTGCCAGCCGCTCGCGCTCCGGTCGGGTCCCACCGGCTACTGCAGCTCGGGGACGTCCACGACGTCGGAGAGCCACTCCTGCTCGAGCTGGTCGAGGGTGCCGTCGTCGCGCAGGGTCGCGAGCGCCTCGTTGACGCACGGCACGAGCTCGCTGCCCTTCTCGAACAGCATCCCGAACTCCTCCTGCTGCCCGGTGTCGGGCTGGAACTGACCGATGATCGTGGCCTGCGGGATCTCCACCGCCGTGATGTAGAACGCGGTGGGCAGGTCGGCGAGGATCCCGTCGACCTGGCCGTTGAGGAGCGCCTGCTTGGCGGCGTTGGTGTCCTCGAAGACGGCCGGGTCGTTGGCCGGCTGGATCACGTCGCGGATCGCGGTCAGCGACGTGGTGCCGGTCTGCGCGCCGAGGTTGTAGTCGGCGAGGTCGGCGACGCTCGCCGCGTCGGCGACCGGGTTGTCCTCCAGCGCGATCACGGCCTGCGACGCCTGGTAGTAGCCGTCGGAGAAGTCCACGACCTCGGCCCGCGCGGGCGTGATCGAGATCTGGTTGATGTCGAAGTCGAAGTCCTTCTCGCCCGGCTTGTAGGAGCTGTTGAACGGCACCGTGACCCAGGTGACCTGGTCCTCGGAGAACCCGAGCTCCTCGGCGACGGCGTAGGCCACGGCGGACTCGAAGCCCTTGCCGTTGGTCGGGTCGTCGCCCTTGAACCACGGCGGGAAGGCCGGCGAGTCGGTGCCGATGGTCAGCGTGCCGGACTCGAGCAGCGGCAGCTGGTCGGTCGCGCACTGGTCGGCGCTGGTCGGGGTGGGGTCTGCGGTCTCCGGCGACTCCTCATCGGCGGGCGCACACGCGGCGCCGATCCCGGTGACGGCCAGCAACAGCGGAACGGCAAGGAGCGCGCGCGAGGTCATCCCGCGATCGTAGGGCGGCTCAGTGGTGGGCGCCATGCATCTCATGCACGACGGCATGACCGAGGCCGCGGCCGATCATCCACTTGTTGACCGGGACGGTCACCACGAACGCGACGGCCAGCGCCACCGCGAGTGCTCCCCAGAACAGGCTGCTGGTCAGCGAAGCCGCCATGGCGCCAGGGACGGCGACCAGGATCGCGTTGTCGACGATCTCCATGACCAGGATCGAGACGGTGTCGGCCGCCAGGGCGGTGCGCACCGCCCCCCGGACGTCGAGGCCGGCGCGGCGGACGCTGACGAAGGTCAGCAGGTAGCCGAAGAAGAAGGCCAGGCCGACGGCCAGCGCGATGCTGGCCACGTCACCCCAACCCCACCAGGTCGCCAGCACCATGCCCAGCACCTCGCCGATCGCACAGCCGGTCAGGCAGTGCAGGGTGGCCGAGATCGCGGTTCGCCAAGTGTTCATGCTCGGCACCATATACCCCCCTAGGGTATAACCTCAAGTCACGTGAGCCTGGTCACCGACGCTTGCCTCGGCGTCCACTCGGCCACCATCGTGTGCACCCACGAGGTTCCTGCTCCGGAGGTTGAGGTGCGAGGAGCGCCAGCGACGAGCCTCGAACCACCGGAGGACACCGATGAGCTATCCGAACCTGCTGAGCCCGATCCGGCTCGGCAGCCTCGAGCTGTCCCAACCGGGTGGTCATGGGGTCGATGCACACCGGGCTCGAGGACAAGCCGTGGGACGTGCCGAAGCTGGCGGCGTACTTCGCCGAACGCGCCCGTGGCGGCGTCGGGCTGATGATCACCGGCGGCTACGCCGTCAACAAGCGTGCCTGGCTCAAGCCGTTCGCCGGGGAGATGACGACCCGGCTCCACGCCGCCCGGCACCAGCAGGTCACCGATGCCGTGCACGACGCCGGCGGCGCGATCGCGCTGCAGGTGCTCCATGCCGGCCGCTACGCCTACCACCCGTTCAGCGTCGGCGCCTCGACGACCAAGTCGCCGATCACCCCGTTCCGGCCGAAGGCGCTGTCGACGAAGGCGGTCCACCGGACCGTCGACGACTTCGCGCGCTCGGTCGCCCTCGCCCGCAAGGCGGGGTACGACGCGGTCGAGGTGATGGGGTCGGAGGGCTACCTGATCAACCAGTTCCTCGCCGCGCGCACCAACGACCGCACCGACGAGTGGGGCGGCGACGCGTCCGCGCGGATGCGGTTCCCGGAGCGGATCGTGGAGCGGATCCGCGAGGTCGTCGGCGACGACTTCCCCGTCATCTACCGGATCTCGCTGCTCGACCTGGTCGAGGGCGGCCAGACCTGGGACGAGACCGTCGAGCTGGCCCAGCGGTTGCAGGCGGCCGGCGTCACCGCGTTCAACACCGGCATCGGCTGGCACGAGGCGCGGGTCCCGACGATCATCACCCAGGTCCCGCGCGGGATCTGGACGCCCTGGACGGCGCGGCTGCGGGAGTCCGTCGACGTCCCGGTCATCGCCTCCAACCGGATCAACACCCCCGAGCTGGCCGAGCGGCTGCTGGCCGACGGCACCGCCGACCTGGTCTCGATGGCGCGCCCGTTCCTCGCCGACCCCGACTTCGTCACGAAGGCCGCGCAGGGCCGGGCCGACGAGATCAACACCTGCATCGGCTGCAACCAGGCCTGCCTCGACCACACGTTCCGCAACCGGACCGCCTCCTGCCTGGTCAACCCACGCGCCTGCCACGAGACCTCCCTCGTGCTCGGCCCGACCCGGCGGACGGCGACCGTCGCGGTCGTCGGCGCTGGGCCAGCCGGCCTCGCCGCGGCAGTGTCGGCGGCCGAGCGCGGCTTCGCGGTGACCCTGTTCGAGGCGGCTCCCGAGATCGGCGGTCAGTTCCGGCTCGCGATGGCCGTCCCGGGCAAGGAGGACTTCGCCGACACGCTGCGCTACTACACCCGGCGGCTGGAGGTGCTCGGCGTGGAGGTGCGGCTCTCGACGCGAGCCGCCGCGGCCGACCTCGCGTCGTACGACGAGGTCGTGGTCGCGACCGGCGTCGAGCCGCGGATCCCGGCGATCGAGGGCATCGACCACCCGAGCGTCGCGTCGTACGCCGACGTCCTCGCCGGGAGCGTCGTACCCGGCAACCGGGTGGCGGTGATCGGCGCCGGCGGCATCGGCGTCGACGTGGCGCACTGGCTCGCCCACGACCCGGCCGACACCCTGGAGGACTGGCTCGCCCACTGGGGCGTCGGCGACCCGGCGGTCCACCCGGGCGGACTCACCGAGCCCAAGCCGCGCACGCCGATCCGCGAGGTGACCCTCGTGCAGCGCAAGACGACCCGGATCGGGATCGACCTCGGCAAGACCTCGGGCTGGGCCCACCGCGCGGTGCTGAAGCAGTCGGGCGTCCGGCAGGTGTCGGGCGCGACCTACGAGCGGATCGACGACGCCGGTCTCCACCTGACCGTCGACGGCCGGCCGGTGGTGGTGGAGTGCGACCACGTCGTGGTGTGCGCCGGCCAGGAGTCGGTGCGGTCGCTCTACGACGAGCTGGCCGACGCGGGCGTCTCCGCCCACCTCATCGGCGGCGCCGACGTCGCCGCCGAGCTCGACGCCAAGCGCGCGATCGACCAGGGCACCCGGGTGGCCGCTGCTCTGTAGGTTGGGCCAGGTGATCCGCGACCTCACCGACGACGAGCTGCGCCGCGCGCTGATCCTCAAGTGGGGCGCGGTCGACCCCGACGTGCTGCCGGCATGGGTGGCGGAGATGGACTATGCGACCGCGCCGGCGGTGACCGAGGCCCTCACCCGCGCGGTGGCCGACGGCGTGCTCGGCTATCCGCCGTTCGACGGCGGTGGCGGCGCGGTCGGCGAGGCGTACGCCGGCTTCGCACAGCGCCACTACGGCCAGGCGGTCGACCCCGAGCAGGTCCTCCCGACGGTCGACGTGACCGCGGGGGTCCGGGTCGCTCTCGACGTGCTCAGTCAAAGGGCTCCAGTGGTGCTGCCGACCCCGGCCTACCACCCGCAGTTCGGCGTCATCCCGATCTGCGGCCGCGAGCTCTGGGAGCTGCCCGTCCCGCCCGGGGCGGAGTCGGGGATGTTCGACCTCGACCGGCTCGACGCCCTCTTCGCGCGTGGTGCCCGCACGGTGCTGCTGACCCAGCCCCACAACCCGCTCGGCCACGTCTACAGCCGCGCCGAGCTCGAGGGGATCCGCGACCTCGCGCTCCGGCACGGCGCCCGCATCATCAGCGACGAGATCCACGCGCCGCTGGTGCTGCCCGGTGCCGAGCACGTCCCGTACCTGTCGCTGCCCGGCACCGCTGACCACGCCGTCGCGGTCGTCGCGGCGAGCAAGGCCTTCAACACCGCCGGGCTGCGCTGCGCCCAGATCGTCACCGACGACCCGGCCACGCGCGACCGGCTGCTCGACGTCCCGATGGCCCGCAACGACTCGTGGTCGACGCTGGGCGAGGTCGCGGCGATCGCGTCGTACGCCGACGGTGACGCGTGGCTGGCGGCGCTGGTCAGCCGACTCGACGAGCTGCGGACGTTGCTCGCCGCGTTGCTGGCCGAGCACCTGCCCGAGGCGCGGATGCGGCCGCTGATGGCGACCTACCTCGCGTGGCTCGACCTGCGTGCCTATGGCCACGACGACCCGGCCGAGGTGGCGCTGGAGAAGGGGCGGGTGCGGCTGGAGGCCGGGCACCGCTACCAGCCGGACCTCACCGGCCACGTCCGGCTCAACCTGGCCACCTCGCCCGACCGGCTCACCGAGATCGTGCGCCGGCTCGCGGTGTCACTCGGCTAGCCGTTCACTCAAACCGGACCACACGGCGGTCGAGCTTGTCGAGACCCCCGCTCTGAGGTCTCGACAAGCTCGACCGACGTTGGGTGACCTCGGTTTCGAGCGCTACTCGCCGGCTGACTCCGAGGCCGTGCGTTGCTGGGCGGCGATCAGGTCGCGGTACCAGTCGAACGACCTCTTCGGGGTCCGCACCTGGGTCTCGTAGTCGACGTGGACCAGCCCGAAACGCTGCCGGTAGCCCTCGGCCCACTCGAAGTTGTCCATGAGCGACCACGTGTAGTAGCCGCGGATGTCGACGCCACGCTGGATCGCGGTCGCGACCGCGCGGAGGTGGGCGTCGAGGTAGTCGATGCGCCGCTGGTCGTCGACGACGCCGTTCTCGTCCGGTCCGTCGTCGTAGGAGCATCCTGACTCGGTGATCACGATGGGCGGCAGGGCGGCCCGGTAGCGGGCGCGGAACATGATCAGCCACTCGCGGAGCGCGTCGGGCACGATCGGCCAGCCGTAGTCCGTCGTCGGGTAGCCGAGCAGCTCGAGGATCTCGAAGGGCAGCTCCGCGTCGTCCGGCGAGGCGGCGACCTTCATCGGGTTGTAGTAGTTGACGCCGTAGAAGTCGAGCGGCTGCCGGATCGTCGCGGAATCGCCGGGGCGGACGACGTGCTCGAGCAGCGGCCGCAGGTCGTTGGGGTAGCGACCGAGCAGCATGCCCTCGAGGTACATGCCGTTCCACAGCGTGTCGAACAGCTTCGCCGCGCCGACGTCGGCGTCGCTGTCGCTGGCCGGCCAGATCGGGGCGTGGTTGTTGGCACACCCGACGCTGGTGGCGCCGGCCCGGCGGAGCGCGATCGCCGCGCGGCCGTGGGCGAGCAGCAGGTGGTGGGCGACCGGCAGGGCGTCGAAGAGCATCGCCCGCCCCGGCGCGTGCACGCCGAGTCCGTAGCCCTGCATGGTCACCACGTTGGGCTCGTTGATGGGGATCCAGTGGGCGACCCGGTCACCGAGTGCGCTGCCGACGATGTCGGCGTAGTCGGCGAACCGCTCGATCGTGTCCCGGTTGAGCCAGCCGCCGTCGTCCTGGAGCCCCTGCGGCAGGTCCCAGTGGTAGAGCGTCGCCATCGGCTCGACGCCGGCCTCGAGCAGACCGTCGACGAGCCGGTCGTAGAACGCGATGCCCTTGGGGTTCACCTTGCCCGAGCCGGTCGGCTGGATGCGCGGCCACGCGATCGAGAACCGGTAGCCGCCGGCTCCGAGCTGCTTCATCAGCGCGACGTCCTCCGGCCACCGGTGGTAGTGGTCGCAGGCGACGGCGCCACTGCTGCCGTCGGCGATCCGACCGGGCTCGGCCGTGAAGGTGTCCCAGATGCTGGGTCCCTTGCCGTCCTCGCATGCAGCACCCTCGATCTGGTACGACGCGGTGCTGGTGCCGAAGGTGAAGCCGTCTGGAAGCTGGGGGAACACCCGTACATCCTTGTGCATCGGCGGTCCGCAGCCGGGCGGAACCCCGGAATTGGCTCGGATCAGGGCGCGAGCACCGTCAGTGCCCCGGGACGCACCTCCGCCACCGCGGGCGGGTCGTCGAGGCCCGGGAGGACGCCGAGTGGCTCCCCGTCGCCTCCGACGGGGATCGCGTGACGGGCGCGGCCGCGCAGCTCGACCCGCTTGCCGGTGAGCACGTGGACCTCGTCGCGCGCGACGTGGCTGCCGTCGTAGACGCTGGGGAGCGCCCGCATCAGCGCGATCCGCGAGGCGGCCTCGATGACGACGACGTCGAGCAGCCCGTCGGCGAGGGCGGCGGCCGGGGCGATCTGCATCCCCTTGCCGTAGTACGCCGAGTTCGCGACCACGACGGTCGCGGCGGAGTACTCCCGCTCCTCGCCGTCCACGGACAGCCGGTAGCGGCCCGGCTGGTAGGTCGCGAGCGAGCGGAGGGCGGCGTAGGGGTACTGCAGGGCGCCCGGCAGCAGTCGCGCGCGGTCGACGATCTCGGAGGCCCGGGCATCCACCCCGGCGTAGACCGAACCGGCGACGAGGCGTTCCGCGCCGGTGGGGTCCCGGTAGGCGATCAGGTCGACCCGGCGGGTCGGGCCGGCGAGGAAGAGCTCGGCCTGGGCCTCGGGGGTGGTGGGGAGGTCGAGCATCCGGGCGAAGTCGTTGCCGCGGCCGGCAGGGAGCACCGCGAGAACACCGCCGCCCTCGGCCACCAGACCGGCCAGCGAGGACAGCATGCCGTCGCCGCCGACGCTGACGACGACGTCGCCGCGGTCGAGGGCGGCGTCGACGTGGGCGCGCATCGCGAGCGGCCCGGGCGAGTAGGTGACCTCGACGTCGGCGCCGGCGTCGCGGAGGAGCCTGGCGACCGGCACCACGGCCTCGGGGGCGGCGCCGCCTCCGGACGCCGGGTTGACCAGGAAGCGAAAGCTCATCACGGGATCAGCACTCCGGGGTTGAGGACTCCGGTCGGGTCGAGCGAGTCCTTGACCGCGCGCAGGACCTGGACCCCGACCGGCCCGATCTCGCGGGCGAACCACGGCTTGTGGTCGATGCCGACGGCGTGGTGGTGGGTGATCGTGGCGCCGGCCTCGACCATCGCGTCGGAGGCGGCGGCCTTCGCGACCTGCCACTGCGCGAGCGGGTCGTCGCCGGCCTTGGCGGCCACGGTGAAGTAGAGCGAGGCGCCGGTCTCGTAGACGTGGCTGATGTGGCAGAGCACCATCGCACCGTCGAGGGAGCCCTCGAGGGCGCCCTTCACGTCGGCGTAGAGCCGGTCGAGGTTGGACCAGAACGTCGCGGTCTCGAGGGTCTCGACGAGGACGCCGACGTCGAGCAGCGAGTCGCGGAGGTACGGCGCGTTGAAGCGGCCGTGTGCCCACGCCCGGCCGGGTTCCTCACCGAGGTCGGTGCCACCGAGCCCGGCGAGCACCGCCGTCACGGCGTCGTGCTTCGCGGCGACCTGCTCGGCGGTGCCCTCGTAGCCGACGATCATCAGGCAGCCGGTCTCCGCGTTGCCGATCTCCTCCGGCCGGGCCAGGTTGATCGCGGTCTCGGACTCGTCGGAGAGCCGGATCACCGTCGGCAGCAACCCGGCCTGGGCGAGGGTCCGCATCGCCGCGGCACCCTCGGCGAAGGAGGGCCAGCGCCACCCGTCGTACGTCTTCACGGTGGCGAGCCGGCGGACGCGGACGGTGACGGAGGTGATGACGCCGAAGGTCCCCTCGGAGCCGAGCAGCAGCTGGCGGAGGTCGGGCCCGGCCGCGTTGGCCGGCGAGGACCCGAGGGTCAGCTCGCCGCTGGGGGTGACGGCCGTGAGGCCGACGACCATGGCGTCGAAGCGGCCGAAGCCGGCGCTGGACTGGCCGCTGGAACGGGTGGCGGCGAAGCCACCGATGGATGCGTACTCGAACGACTGGGGGAAGTGGCCGAGGGTCAGCCCGTGCTCGGCCAGCAGCGCCTCGGCCTCGGGGCCGCGCAGGCCGGGCTCGAGGGTGGCGGTCATCGAGACGTCGTCGACGGCGAGCAGCCGCTTCATCCGGATCAGGTCGAGCGAGATCAGGCCGGCATAGCCGTCACGACGTGCGGCGAGGCCACCGGTCACGCAGGTGCCGCCACCGAACGGGACGACCGCGATCCGGTGCTCGACGGCGAAGGCGAGGAGCGCCACCACGTCGTCGTGGTCGCCGGGCCGGACCACGGCGTCGGGGGCATCGGACAGGTCACCGGCACGGGCGCGGAGCAGGTCGGGCGTCGACTTGCCGCGGGTACGCCGCCGCCGGGTCTCGTCGTCGACGAGGACGTGGTCGTCGCCGACGAGGGTGCGCAGACCGGCGAGCAGGTCGTCGTCGAGACGGGGCGCGGGCAGGCTCCGTGCCTCGACCGCGGGGCTCTCGTCGAGCCCGAAGGCGAGCTCGATCAGGCCGCGAGCGGCGTCGGGCAACGGGGCGGCGGAGGCCGGGTCGCCCCAGCGCTGGGGGTGCATCTCGCGGGGCTCGGAGTCAGGGGCCATGTGTTACAGTGTGACACATGACGTCACTTCGTCACAACCCATCGCCTCGTGACGGCTATCTCGACGCCGCCCGCGAGTGCATCCTCGACGTCGGCTGGCGCCGCACCACGCTCACCGAGGTCGCCCGCCGGGCCGGCGTGAGCCGGATGACCATCTATCGCGCCTGGGCCGACATGCCGACCCTGCTCGGCGACCTGATGACCCGCGAGTGGACCGACGTCGTGGCAGCTCAGCCCACCGCGGGCAGCCGCGCCGAGGACGTCGCCGAGGCGCTGCTCGCGACGGTCCGGGCGCTGCGTGACAACGAGCTCTTCGTGCGGATCGTCGAGCTCGATCCCGAGCTGCTGCTCCCCTACCTGCTCGCGCGGCGCGGTCGCTCCCAGGAGGCGATCGCCGCCCTGCTCGCCGCCCGGATCCGTGAGGGCCAGCAGGCCGGCACGGTCCGCGCCGGCCACCCCGACACCCTCGCCCGCGCCCTGCTGCTGGCCGCGCACGGCTTCGTCGTCTCCGCCCAGACCATGGTCGACGACGAGGTCACCGAGGCCGATCTCGACGACGAGCTGCGCCACCTCGCCGCCCGGGCGCTCGCGCCATGAGGATCACGCCCGGGCACGGCCGGGCTCGCCCCGTCGTACGACGTGGTCGTGATCGGCCTCGGCATCACCGGCGCCGGGGTCGCGCTCGACGCCGTGAGCCGTGGGCTGTCGGTGCTGGCGGTGGACGCGCACGACCTCGCCTTCGGGACGTCGCGCTGGTCGAGCAAGCTGGTCCACGGCGGCCTGCGCTACCTCGCGAGCGGCCAGGTGGGCGTCGCGCACGAGTCCGCCGTCGAGCGGGGCATCCTCATGGAGACGACCGCGCCGCACCTCACCCACGCGACGCAGTTCCTGATGCCGCTCAGCTCGAGCATGTCCCGGACCCAGACACTCGTGGCCCGCGGCGGGGTGTTCGCCGGCGACCTGCTGCGACGCGGCGCCGGCACCCCCCGCGAGCTCCTGCCCCGCCCCCGCCGGATCTCCGCCACCGAGGCTCTCGTGCTGGCGCCCGGGCTGCGGTCGGCCGGGCTGCGCGGGGGCCTGGTCTACTGGGACGGCCAGCTCGAGGACGACGCCCGGCTGGTCACCACGGTCGCCCGGACCGCGGCCGGCCTCGGGGCCGAGATCCGCACCCGCTCCCGCGTCACGCACGCGACCGGCACCGGCGTCACGCTCCACGACGAGCTCACCGGGACCACGGTGGACGTGGGGGCCCGCGCGGTGGTCAACGCGACCGGCGTGTGGGCCGGCGACCTGGCCGAGGAGGTCACGCTCCGGCCCAGCCGCGGCACCCATCTCGTGCTGCGCGCCGAGACCCTGCCCGGGCTGCGGACCGCGGTCACCGCACCGGTCCCGGGCTCCACCAGCCGCTTCGTGATGGTGCTCCCCCAGCCCGACGGCACGGTCTACGTCGGGCTCACCGACGAGCCGCTCGACGGCCCGGTCCCCGACGTACCGATGCCGACCGAGCCGGAGATCGGCTTCCTGCTCGACGTGGTCTCCGCCGCCTTCGCCCACGACCTGCGGCGGACCGACGTGGTGGGGGCGTTCGCCGGGCTGCGACCACTGCTGGACGTCTCGGCCGAGGGGGACGGCGGTCAGACCGCCGACCTCTCGCGCCGGCACGCGGTCCTCACGTCGCGCAGCGGCCTGGTCACCGTGGTCGGAGGGAAGCTCACGACCTACCGGCAGATGGCCGAGGACGCGGTCGACCGGGCGGTCGCGGTGGGCCGCCTCGACGCCGACCCGTGCCGCACCCGGACCCTGCCGCTGGCCGGCGCCGCTCCCCGCCCCGCCCTGGCCCGGCTCGAGGACCACCCGCGCCTGGTCCGGCGCTTCGGCACCGACGCCGCGGCCGTGCTCGACGACGCCCTGGCGGTCACCGGGCTGTCGGACGACGAGCTGCTGGCGCCGATCGCCCCCCACCTGCCCGCGACCCTGGCCGAGCTGGTCTTCGGGGTCACCCACGAGGGGGCCGCCGACGTCGACGACCTCCTCGACCGCCGTACCCGGGTCGGTCTCGTGCCCGCCGACCGTGCCCTCGCCGTACCCGCCGCCGAGCGCGCCCTCGCCCTCGTGGCCGCCGCCTCTGGCCGGTAGTCCAGCCTCACCGATGAGTTTGTCGGTCGACGCCGGTCTGTGTAGTTGGCAGACTGACCGAGCCAGGGGAGACGGCGATGAGGACGGCGACGGTGACCACGGACCAGACCGCACAGACCGAGCTGCAGGACTTCGACGCGCTGACACACCGGTACCAGCGTGAGCTGCTCGCCCACTGCTACCGGATGAGCGGCTCGGTCCACGAGGCCGAGGACCTCGTCCAGGAGACGTTCCTGCGCGCCTGGAAGGCGAGCGCCGACTTCCAGGGCCGCTCCAGCGTCCGCACCTGGCTCTACCGGATCGCCACCAACGTCTGCCTCACCAACCTCGAGGGCCGGCCCCGCCGCCCGCTGCCGACCGGCCTCGGTGCGCCCGACGTCGGCGCCACGGACGCCCTCGACGCCCAGCCGGAGATCCCGTGGCTGGAGCCGATCCCCGACGCCGCGGTCCAGGTCGAGGAGAAGGACACCATCCGGCTCGCGTTCGTCGCCGCGCTGCAGCTCCTGCCGGCGCGACAGCGCGCGGTGCTGATCCTGCGCGACGTGCTGCGCTGGTCGGCCGCCGAGGTCGCGGAGGCGCTCGACACCACCGCCGCCGCGGTCAACTCCGCGCTGCAGCGCGCCCACGCCCAGATCGACAAGGCCCGCCCCACCACCGACGGCGGTGTCGACGACCTCACGGAGGGCCAGCAGCAGCTGCTCGAGCAGTACGTCGACGCCTTCTGGCGCAAGGACATCGACAGCATCGTCAGCCTGCTGACCGCCGAGGCGACGTGGGAGATGCCGCCGTTCACCGGCTGGTACTCCGGCAGCACCACCATCGGCGAGCTGATCAAGATGCAGTGCCCCGGCGGCTCCCACGACATGCCGATGATCCGCACCGAGGCCAACGGCCAGCCGGCGTTCGGCCTCTACATGCGGGGGCCCGACGGCGACTTCGTGCCGTTCCAGCTGCAGGTCCTCGAGCTCGACGGCGAGCGCGTGCGCCATGTCAGCGCGTTCCACGGCGCCGAGACCTTCGTCCGTTTCGGCCTGCCCACGAAGATCGCGGCAGACGCTCGATGAGTACGGCGCTGGCCGGCGCCGTCGAGCTGCTTGACCGGTCGCTGGCCTACACCCGCACCGCGCTGGCCGGCGTCCGCGCGGAGCACCTCCCGCTCACCACGCCGTGCCGCGACTGGCCGCTGACCGTGCTGCTGGCCCACATGGACGACGGCCTCGACGCCTACACCGAAGCCACCAGCGGACGCGTTGCGCTGACCCGGACCACCGGGCTCTCCCCGGTCGAGTCGATCCGCGACAAGGCCTGCGCGCTGCTCGGCTGGTGGCTCGCCCACCCCCCGGACGACGTCGGGCTCGGCGACCTGCGACTGCCGTCGCAGACCCTCGTCGCGGCCGCCGCGCTCGAGATCACGCTGCACGGCTGGGACGTCCACGCCACGATCGGCCGACCGGTCCCGATCCCGGACGACCTGGCCGGCCCGCTGCTGGCGGTCGCCCGGGTGGTGGTCCTCGACGAGGACCGCGAGGGCTGTTTCGCACCACCTGTCCCACCTGCCCCTCCCGCGACGGACTCCCAGCGACTGGTGGCGTTCCTCGGCCGCGACTGACTGGACCGGACGGTCAAATTTCGCCGGTTCCGGCACCCGGCCCGACCGTGCCTCCCTACGCTCACCCCATGCCCGCCCCCCCGACGGTCGTCCCTACCCCGACCTGCCCAGACCTGGTCAGGAGCGGTCGGATCACGGAGGCGCTCGAGCACCTGGCGGGCCTGCCGGCCCCGACGCCCGCGGAGCTCGCGCTCTCCCTCGAGTGCCGGCTCGCCCGCGGGGAGATGGACCTCGCCATCCGGCTCGGCGAACGGCTCGCGTCCACGAAGGACCCCCACGCGACCCTCGCCCTGGGCGAGCTCGCCGCAGCGACCGGCCGCGACGACGACGCGGTCACCCTCTTCCGCACCGTCGGCGAGAGCGCGGACGACCCCGTGACGCTGCCGTGGCGGGCCGGCGTCGCGCTCGGCCTGATGCGCACCGGTGGCCACCGAGAGGCGGCCGACCTCGCCACCGAGCACCTCGGCCTCGCGCGCGCCACCGGGTCGCCGTACGCCGTGGCGGGTGCGCTGCGGACCGCCGCCACCTGCCTGATGGTCGACCGGGCCGACCGGCTCCGGGAGGCCCACGACCTCGCGCGGGACCGCTTCGAGCGACTGGCCGCGCAGGTCGCGACCGACCTCGCCGGGTTGATCGCGCTGACGACGGCCGCGGAGGTCGAGCGGGCCGAGGCGGTGACGCTGCTGCGCGCCGCCGAGGAGTACGCCGACACCGAGGACCTCTGGCCGCTGCACACCCGCGTCCGTCGGCTGCTCGAACGGTTCGGCGAGACGCCGCGAACCCCGCGTGCCGAGATCATCGCCCGGCTCACCGAGTCCGAGCTCCGCGTCGCCCGGCTGGCCGCGCTCGGCGGGACGAACCGCGCCATCGCCGAGGACGTCGGGGTCACCGTCAAGGCCGTGGAGTGGCACCTCTCGCACGCCTACCGCAAGCTCGGCGTCCGCGGCCGGACCGAGCTGCCCCGCGCGCTGCGCCTGGGCTGACCGGGCGGCGCCGTACCTAGACTTCGGCCATGGCCGAGTCAGCCACCCACGGAGCCCGCCGGATGGGCGGGCGTGACCCAGACGAGTCCCACCGCACCGTCACGCCTCTCGAGCTGCTCTTCGACCTGACGTTCGTGATCGCCTACGGCGTCGCCGCCAACGAGCTGGCGCACCAGCTCGCCGAGGCCCACCTCGCGCCCGGCATCCTCGGCTTCCTCTTCGTCGCCTTCGCGGTGTCCTGGGCGTGGATCCAGTACTCCTGGTTCGCGTCCGCCTACGACACCGACGACTGGATCTTCCGGCTGCTGACGATGGTGCAGATGCTCGGCGTCCTGATCCTCGCCCTCGGGATTCCCGACCTGTTCGCGTCCCTGGTCGAGGGCGGTGACGTCGACAACCAGGTGATGGTGCTCGGCTACGTCGTGATGCGGGTGCCGATGGTCGTGCAGTGGCTGCGGGCCGCCAAGCAGGACCCGGCCCGCGCGCACGTCGCCCACACGTACGCCGCCACGATCGTCATCGCCCAGGTCGGCTGGTGCGTGATGGCGCTGACCGACACGTCGCTGAGGGTGACCATCGTCGGGATCGTCGTGCTCTGGACCGTCGAGCTGACCGGGCCGTTGGTCGCCGAGGTCCGCCTCGGTGGCACGCCCTGGCACCCCCACCACATCGCGGAGCGCTACGGCCTGCTGGTCATCATCTGCCTCGGTGAGGGGATGATCGGCACCGCGGCATCGCTCGGCGCGCAGGTCGGCCCGAGCGGTTCCGGCTGGACGGCGGACGTCGCGCTGCTCGGGATGGCCGGCGTCGCGATGACGTTCGGCGTCTGGTGGACCTACTTCGTGATCCCCTGCGGGACGCTGCTGCAGGCGCACCGCGAACGGTCGTTCGGCTGGGGCTACGGCCACATGGGGATCTTCGCGGCGGTCGTCGCCATCGGGGCCGGGCTGCACACCGCGGCGTACTACATCGAGCACCACACCGAGCTCGGCAGCGTCGGCACGTCGCTCGCCGTCGCGATCCCGCTGGCCGGCTACGTGCTCGGCCTCTACGCCATGTACGCCGCGCTCACGCGCTCGCTCGACCCGTTCCACCTCGTGCTGATCGCGGTCTCGGCGGCGCTGCTCGTGGCAGGCCCCCTGCTCGCGGCGGCCGGACTGCCGCTGGTGTGGTGCCTGGTCGTGCTGGCCCTCGTCCCGTGGGTGACCGTGGTCGGCTACGAGACCCGCGGCCACCTCCACAACGAGGAGGTGCTGGCCAACCTCTGAGCTACAGCACGGTCATCGAGGCGCCGTGGCCGTGGGTCCAGGCCCGTGCCCGGCCGTCGACACCGAGCACGAAGGTGGCCAGGCCGTCCGGTACGTCGGGCCCGGTCGCGGTGACCGACGGCAGCACCTGCGGCGCCTCGTTGCTGACCCAGTGACAGCGCCGCGCGCCCACCAGCGAGGTCATCAGCGCCACGAACCGCTCGCGGTCGGCGGGCTCGAGGTAGGCGATCACGGCGCTGTGGAAGACCACGACCGGCGCCGAACTCCGCGGCCTCGCCGACCAGCTCCGGCAGCTCGTCGAGCAGGTCGCCGGTGACCAGCCGCGGCGGCTCGTCGCGGGCGATGCCGATCGCGGTCTGCAGCCGCTCCCGCCGCTCGTCCTGCTCGGGCCAGACCAGGTTCGTCGAGCCACGCCATCGCGTCGGCGTCGGTCGGGTCGAGCGGGTGGAGGTCGATGCCGCCGCGCCAGGTCGACCGCGGGCGGCGTGACCCGACCTGCGGGAACGCGCCGGTCACCTCGCAGCTCAGCCGCGGCCCGGACCCGGCCGTCACCGACGCCGGACGGTGTCGACCAGGCGTAGGACTAGCGGTCGGGGTAGAGGCACAGACCGGCACTCGCCCCGACCTCGAGCAGCGCCAGCGGCCGCGGCCCGAGCCCGGCCGAGGAAGGGCGTCAGGGTCGCCAGTCGGCCGACCTCGTTGGTCTGCGTGGCGCGCTCCAGGATCGTCGGCGCGGATCGCGCCGTCGTCGCCGAGCAGGGCGTCACGCAGCCCGGCGTACGGTCCGGGCGCGGCGGACGCCGTGCCAGCGGGCGGCGGCGAAGACCAGGTTGGGCTGCTGCTTGACCGGCGGCAGCGTCGCGATCCACGCCAGCACCTCCGGGTCGTCGGCCACGGCCAGCGCCCAGGCCTCGAAGCACGGCGAGTCACCGGCGTACGCGGGCGAAGTCGAGGTACTGCTCGGCGACGTCGGCGTAGAGCTGCAAGGTCAGCCCGCTGGCAGCGCGACGTAGGTCGTGTCGAGGTACTCGTCGATGCCCTCGAAGCCGCCCTCGCGGCCGAAGCCGCTGGCCTTGACCCCGCCGAACGGCGCGGCCGGGTTGGACACCAGCCCGGTGTTGACGCCGACCATGCCGAAGTCGAGCGACTCGGCCAGCCGGATGGTGCGGGCGAGGTCGCGCGTGTAGACGTAGGACGTGAGGCCGTACTCGCGTCGCGTTGGCGCGCGCGACCGCCTCGTCCTCGGTGGCGAACGTGGTGATCGGCGCGACCGGGCCGAAGATCTCGACCTGGTTGATCTGGGCCTCGGCCGGTACGCCGAGCAGCACCGTCGGGCGCGTAGAACCAGCCCGGCCCGTCGGGGGCGGAACCGCCGGTGACGAGCGTGGCGCCGTCGTGGACCGCGTCGGTGACCAGCTCGCCGACCGACTCGACCGCGTCGGCGTTGATGAGCGGGCCGACGTCGACGCCGTCGTCCTGGCCGCGGCCGACCGTCAGCGCGCCCATCCGCTCGCCGAGCTTGCCGGCGAACTCCTCGGCGACGGACTCGTGGACCAGGAACCGGTTGGCGGCGGTGCAGGCCTCGCCCATGTTGCGCATCTTGGCGATCATCGCGCCGTCGACGGCCGCGTCGACGTCGGCGTCCTCGAAGACCAGGAACGGCGCGTTGCCGCCGAGCTCCATCGAGACCCGCTGCAGCTCGTCGGCGGACTGGCGGACCAGCATCTTGCCGACCGGCGGTCGAGCCGGTGAAGCTCACCTTGCGGAGCCGGTCGTCGGCCATCAGCGTCTTGCTGAGCTCCGTCGGAGTCGCTGGTGGGCACGACGTTGAGGACGCCGGCGGGCAGCCCCGCCTCCTCCATCACCGCGGCCAGCGCCAGCATCGTCAGCGGCGTCAGCTCGGCCGGCTTCACGACCATCGTGCAGCCGGCGGCGACCGCCGGGCCGATCTTGCGGGTGCCCATCGCGAGCGGGAAGTTCCACGGCGTGATGAACAGGCACGGGCCCGACCGGCTTGCGGATCGTGAGCAGCCGCGAGCCGCCGGCGGGCGCCTGCATCCAGCGGCCGTGGATCGCGGACCGCCTCCTCGCTGAACCAGCGGAAGAACTCGGCGCCGTAGGTCACCTCGCCCTTGGCCTCGGCCAGGGTCTTGCCCATCTCGAGGGAGATCAGCCGGGCGAAGTGGTCGGCGCGCTCGGTGATGAGCTCGAAGGCGCGACGCAGGATCTCGCCGCGCTCGCGCGGCGCGCGTCCGCGCCCAGTCGTGCTGGGCGGCCGACGGCGGCGTCGAGGGCGTCCATCGCGTCGCCGGCGGAGCCGTCGGCGACGTCGGTGAGCGACGACCCGTCGGCGGGGTCGAGGACGTCGAACCGCTCCCCGCCGTCCGCCTCGCGCCAGTCGCCGTCGATGTAGAGGTTGCGCTGCTCGTCCGGAGCAGGAGGTCGAGTCTGGTCATGGAGCCAGCCTCGACACCGCCGGCAGGTTTCCGAAATGGCATGACACGGGCTGAGGACGCATGGGATTCTTGGCCGGTCGGCACGGAGGGAGCACTTTGCGTCGACTCGGGCCCCTCGCCGACCCCATGCGGCGAGGGGTCCGTTCGATTTCCCGTGCCTCCTCCGCCCCCCTTGCCAACGGGCCGAAGCGGAGTTGCCTTCGCGGTGGAGGTGTCGCGATGGCCGACAAGGGAAGCGCACGTAGACCAGCCGGGCAGGATCTCGAGGCGAGCAGCCCGGACCGGATCAGGAACGTCGTCCTGGTCGGGCCCGGTGGCTCCGGGAAGACCACCCTGGTCGAGACGCTGCTCGCCACCGCCGGAGCCCTCAGCCGTGCCGGGACCGTCGCCGACGGCAACACCGTCAGCGACTACGACCCCAGTGAGCAGACCCACGGCCGCTCCCACTCCCTCGCGGTCGCCCCGGTCGTCCACGAGGGGACCAAGGTCAACCTGATCGACACCCCCGGGTACGCCGACTTCGTCGGTGAGCTCCGCGCCGGGCTGCGCGCCGCCGACTGTGCGCTGTTCGTCATCGCCGCCAACGAGGGCGTCGACGACGCCACCCGGACGCTGTGGCGCGAGTGCGCCGAGGTCGGGATGCCGCGGGCGGTGGTGATCACCAAGCTCGACCAGGCGCGCGCCGACTACGACGGCGTGCTCGGCCAGGCGCAGGCGGCGTTCGGCGACAAGGTGATGCCGCTCTACGTCCCGGTCCGCGACCGGCGGGCGAGCGTCGACGTGCCCTCGACGGCCTGCTCGAGCCGTGCGGCCCCGACCTCGAGGCGCTGCGCGGCGCCCTCATCGAAGGCGTGATCGAGGAGTCCGAGGACGAGACCCTGATGGACCGCTACGTCGGCGGCGAGGAGATCGACGCCAAGGTGCTCGTCGACGACCTCGAGCGGGCCGTGGCGCGGGCGACCTTCTTCCCCGTCGTACCGGTGTGCTCGATGACCGGCGTCGGCTGCGCCGAGCTGCTCGACCTCGCCGTCCGCGCCTTTCCGTCACCCGCCGAGCACCCCTCCCCCGAGGTGTTCACCCCGGCCGGCGCCGTGGCCGGTGCGATCGCCTGTGACCCCGAGGCGCCGCTCGTCGCCGAGGTCGTCAAGACCACGAGCGACCCCTACGTGGGCCGGCTCAGCGTGGTCCGGGTCTTCAGCGGCACGCTGTCGCCCGACGCGTCGGTGCACGTGTCCGGCCATGTCGCGTCCTTCTTCGGCGACGACTCCGGGCACCCCGACCACGACGAGGACGAGCGGATCGGTGCCCTCTCCCACTCCTTCGGCAAGCAGCTCTCCCCCGCCGCGCAGGTCGTCGCCGGCGATATCTGCGCCATCGGCCGGCTGACCCGCGCCGAGACCGGCGACACCCTCTCGTCGGTCGACCAGCCGCGCGTCCTCAAGCCCTGGAGCCTGCCCGAGCCGCTGCTGCCGGTCGCGATCGTGGCGCGCACCAAGTCCGACGAGGACAAGCTGTCGCAGGCGCTCGGCCGGATCGCCGCCGAGGACCCCTCGCTGCGGGTCGAGAACAACGGCGAGACCCACCAGCTGGTGCTGTGGTGCATGGGCGAGGCGCACGCCGACGTCACGCTCGAGCGGCTCGAGGCGCGCTACTCGGTCCACGTCGACACCGAGCCGGTGCTGGTCTCGCTGCGCGAGACCTTCGCCGGTCCTGCGGCCGGCAAGGGCCGCCACGTCAAGCAGTCCGGCGGCCACGGGCAGTACGCCGTCTGCGACCTCACCGTCGAGCCGCTGCCCGAGGGCTCGGGTTTCGAGTTCGTGGACAAGGTCGTCGGCGGCGCCGTACCGCGTCAGTTCATCCCGAGCGTCGAGAAGGGCGTGCGGGCGCAGATGGCGCGCGGCGTCCGGCACGGCTACCCCCTGGTCGACCTGCGGGTGACCCTGACCGACGGCAAGTCCCACAGCGTCGACTCCTCCGACATGGCCTTCCAGTCGGCCGGCGCGCTGGCCGCTCCGCGAGGCCGCCCAGGCCACGAGCGTCACCATGCTCGAGCCCTTCGACCGGGTCGACGTGATCGTCCCCGACGACCAGATCGGCGGCGTGATGGGCGACCTGGCCGTCGCGTCGCGCGCGGGTGCTGGGCACCGACAAGGTCGGCGAGGACCGGACGCTGGTCCACGCCGAGGTCCCGCAGACCGAGCTGATCTCCTACGCCACCGACCTCCGCTCGGCCAGCCACGGCTCGGGCACCTTCACCCGCTCCTTCGGCCACTACGAGCCGATGCCCGAGGACGTCGCCGCCACGGTCCAGCCCCGCACCCGTTGAGTCGCGGACGTGCGGCAGTCGAGTGGCGTGCGCGCGGCACGTGAGTTGCGCGCGCGCGGCGGTCGGATGCCGCAGATCCGCGACTGAACGGCCGCGGACCCGCGACTCAACCTCGGGAGCGGAGGAAGGCCTCGAGGATCGGGCCGGCGGTGCCGGAGCCGGAGTCGCCGTCCTGGACGAACACCGCGACGGCGAGGTCGCCCTGGGCGGCGATCATCCAGCGCGTGCGTGCGCAGCGCGCCGTTGCCGGCGACGTACTCGGCGGTCCCGGTCTTGGCGATGACCGGCGCCCCCGGGACGTCGGCGAGGAGGGAGCCGCTGCCGGAGGTGACCACGCCGCGCAGCATCCCGCGCAGCGTGGCGGCCTCCCCCGACGCCAGGGCCGGGACGTCGGCCTGCTCCACGTCGTAGGACGGGATCAGGGTCGGCAGCACCGTCTTCCCGGCCTGCGCCGAGGCGATCACGGTCGCCATGGTCATCGGCGAGGCGAGGATCTTGCCCTGGCCGATCATGTCGGCGGCCGCCTCGGTCTCGCTCTTGCGCGGGCGGGACGCTGCCGAAGTAGGCCGGGAAGCCGAGGTCGTGGTCGACGCCCATGCCCAGTGACGCGGCGGCGTCGCCGAGCCCACCACGGTCGAGCCGCCCGCGCTGGTCGATGAACGCGGTGTTGCAGGAGTTGGCGAGGGCAGTGCGGAAGGGGATGGAGCCGATGCCGCTGCTGGGGTAGTCGTCGTAGTTCTCGAACCGCTTGCCGTCGACGACGATCGAGGTGGTGCACCGGGTCGCCGCGTCGGGGGTCAGCCCCGCGCGCAGCAGCGCCAGGCTGCTGACCGACTTGAAGGTCGAGCCGGGCGCGAACTGGCCGAACGTCGCCATGTTGTAGCCGTCGGTGCCGGGACCGTTGGCGGCCGCGAGGATCGCCCCGGTCGACGGCTTGACCGCGACCAGCGCGCTGGCCGGTCCCACCTGCGCGAGCAGCCGCTCGGCGGTGACCTGCGACGACGCGTCGAGGGTCAGCTCGAGCGGCTGCCCCGGCGCCGCGTCCTCGCGGAACAGCTCCTTCTCCCGGCCGTCGGACGCGACCTTGTTGACGACCACGCCGGGGGTGCCGACCAGCTGCTCGTCGTACCGGAGCTGGAGCCCGGAGAGCCCGACCTGCTGCCCGATCGCGTAGCGCTCGGGATCCTCCTCGATCATCTCGGCCGTCGGTTCGCCGACGGTCCCGAGGATCGGCGCGGCGAACTCGCGGGTCGGGGCGAGCGGCAGGGTGTCGCGGATCGCGAGGGCGCCCTTGATCCGCTGGTATCCCGAGCCGACCTCGACCGGCACGTCCTCGCGTCGCAGCACGATCGCCTCGACGAACGCCTCGTCCCCGGCCTCCTTCACCCGCTCGACGTACGACGCGACCTCGATGTCCAGCAGCAGCGCGAGCTCCCGCGCCGACTCCGCGGCCCGAGCCGCGGGCACCGCCGACTTGTCGATGCCGAAGCGGGTCACCGGCCGGTCGGTGACCAGTGGCTGGCCGCCGGCGCCGAGGATCTCGCCGCGGGCCGCGGTGATGCCGGTCAGGTCCAGCGTGCCGCCGGTTCGCAGCGACGGCTCGACGATCGCGGGCTCCCACTCGACCGCCCACGCGTCGTCGACCAGGGTCAGCGTCGCCTCGGTGGTGTAGGTCCAGTCCTGCTCGCTCACCGGCCACGACCAACCCAGCGTCGCGGTGGCCGAGCCGTCGGACTCGCTGAGGTCCGCGACCGACACCGTCGGTTCTATGCCCATGCCCTCGACGATCGCCGGGTAGTCCTCGCGCGCCTTCGCCTCACCCGCGAAGGGCACCTCCGCGAGGTCGCCCGCGGCCAGCCCGTCAGCGAGCGCGGCCGCGACCGGCTCGGGGTCAGGGCCGGAGTCTGCGTCGATCGGGTTGGAGCAGGCGGTCAGGAACAGGAGGGCACACAGGAGGAGGGTCCGCACGCCCACCCTTCTACCACTGCGCCCCGAGTGGTCAGCGTCAGTGCCCCAGCCCGGTGCGGTCGACGCGCCGGTGGAACCGCATGCCGGCCAGTCCGCCGAGCAGGGCGCCCACGAGGCTGACCAGCAGCACCAGCACGCCGGCCACGATCGCCGTGGTGGTCGTGGTCTCGTCCATCGACACCTGCGGCATGCCGAGGCTGCCCTCGTACTCGTTGTCGGCGACGGCGCCGAGCACGCCGACCACCACCGCGATCACGATCGCCCAGACCCACACGGCGAGGCCCTGCTTGATCCCGTCGAAGCGGGCCATCCGACCGGCGACGTACCCGCCGCTGTAGTAGGAGACGAACATGATCGCCAGCGCCACGACGACGCCGAGGACCCCGAGGTCGTCGACCTGGATGTCGAGGGCGTCGGAGACCTCGGTGGCCGTGTCGGTGCCGGTGGCCTCGCTCGCGAGCAGGCCGGAGACCGCCACGAGGGCGCTGAGGAGGACCGCCAGGCCGGTCGCCGTGAGCCAGCCGAAGAAGGCGGAGCCGATCTTGACGCCCCCGTGCTCCTCGCGCTCGCGGTCGACGACGTCACCGCGGGTCACGGGATCCGGGTCCGCCTGGTGGCGGCCGGTCTCGTTCCTGGCTGGGCTCGGACATCGTGGCTCCTCGTTTCGGGGGTGATCGGTGCTGACCCAACCATGTGCGGCCGCCTGGTACATCACCCACGAGGTTGAATGTGTCCATGACCCTCGCGCCACTGGCCCTGCTCGACCTCGACTCGCTCATCGGCGAGGAGGACCGCGCCATGCGCGACACGGTCCGCACCTTCGTCGACGAGCGGCTGCGGACCGACCTCGCGGGGTGGTACGAGCGGGGCGACACCCCGGTCCGCGACCTCGCACTGGAGTTCGGCAAGCTCGGCCTGCTCGGGATGCACCTGACCGGCTACGGCTGCGCCGGCACCAGCGCGACGGCGTACGGCCTGGCGTGCCTGGAGCTCGAGGCGGGGGACAGCGGACTGCGGTCGGTGGTGTCGGTGCAGGGGTCGCTGGCGATGTTCGCGATCTGGCAGCACGGCTCGGACGAGCAGAAGGAGACGTGGCTGCCGCGGATGGCGACCGGCGAGGCGATCGGGTGCTTCGGGCTGACCGAGCCCGACTTCGGCTCCGACCCCGGTGGCATGCGCACGCGGGCCCGCAAGGACAGCCCCGGAAATGAGCAGAGCGACTGGGTGCTCGACGGCACCAAGATGTGGATCACCAACGGCTCGGTGGCCGACGTCGCCGTGGTGTGGGCGCGCACCGAGGACGGGGTCCGTGGCTTCGTCGTGCCGACCGACACCCCCGGCTTCTCGGCACCCGAGATCAAGCAGAAGCTGTCGCTGCGCGCCTCGATCACCAGCGAGCTGGTGCTGGACGGCGTCCGGCTGCCGGCCGACGCCATGCTGCCCGAGGCGCGGGGGCTGTCGGGTCCGCTGTCGTGCCTGACCGAGGCGCGCTTCGGCATCATCTTCGGCGCGATCGGCGCGGCCCGTGACTGCCTGGAGACGACCATCGCCTACACGCGCGACCGGCAGGTGTTCGACAAGCCGCTCAGTGCCTACCAGCTGACCCAGGCCAAGCTGGCCGACATGGCGGTCGAGCTGAACAAGGGGATGCTCCTCGCGCTGCACCTCGGCCGGCTCAAGGACGACCACCGGCTCCGGCCGGAGGCGATCAGCCTCGGCAAGCTCAACAACACCCGCGAGGCGCTCGCGATCGCACGCGAGTGCCGCACCCTGCTGGGCGCGAACGGGATCACGCTGGACTACCCGCTGATGCGCCACGCCAACAACCTGGAGTCGGTGCTGACCTACGAGGGGACCGCCGAGGTCCACCAGCTGGTGCTGGGGCAGGCGCTGACGGGGGACTCCGCCTTCCGGTGACCGGGGTCACACCCGCCGGGGAATGAACCCGGGTCGACCGTGGTTAGGGTAGTCAAGTTTTCAATTAGACCCCCTCCGAAGGAGATCCACCATGAGCACCGACACCCTGAACGACGCCGGCACCACCGACATCGGCGGCGAGTACACCCTCGACGTGTCCCACTCCCGCCTCGGCTTCTCGGCGCGCCACGCGATGGTGACCAAGGTCCGCGGCCAGTTCGCCGACTTCGAGGGGACCGCCCGTGTCGACACCGCCGACCCGTCCGCCTCCAAGGTCGAGGTGACGATCCGGCCCGACTCCATCGCCACCGGCAGCCCCGACCGCGACAACCACCTGCGCTCCGGCGACTTCTTCGACGTCGAGAACTTCCCCACCTGGACCTTCACGTCCACCGACGTCGCCCGCGACGGCCAGACCTGGACCATCACCGGCGACCTCACCATCAAGGACGTCACCAAGCCGGTGACCATCGACTTCGAGGAGACCGGCAGCGCCACCGACCCGTTCGGCAACCAGCGCGTCGGCTTCGAGGGTGAGCTCACCGTCAACCGCAAGGACTGGGGCCTCACCTGGAACGCCGCGCTCGAGACCGGCGGCGTGCTGGTGTCGGAGAAGGTCAAGCTCGACTTCGACCTCTCCGCGATCAAGTCCGCCTGACAACCTCCACACGCGGGGTCACCGGAGAAGTCCGGTGGCCCCGTCGTCATGTCCAGGCCCCCTGACGATCCGGCAGGAGATCGGACGGAAGGGGCCTACAGTGCCGGCATGGAGGAGATCGGAGCTGACTGGCGGACGGTCGACGGCGTTGCGACGGCATGGTTCGACGCGCCGTCGCTGAGCGAGGGAGCCGCGCTGGCCGGGCGCATCGTGGAGCTGTCGGAAGGGATCGTGGTCGACGTGCGCGCGACGGGCGTGCGGGTGCGCCTCGACTCGGACGAGCACGCCGAGGCGGTGTCGGCGGCCGCGCGGGATCTCGGACTGTCCGCGAACCCTGCCGTGCTGCAGCACCTGAGCGTCGTGCTCGAGGCCGGGGACCCGTCCGGAGTGAAGCAGTTCTGGCAGCGCGTGCTCGACTACGCGCCCGCGGAGGACGGCGGTCTGGCGGACCCGTTGCGGCGCGACTTCGCGATCCGGATCCGGCAGTCGACCGAGACGCGGCTGCTGCGGAACCGCATCCACCTCGACGTGGCGCGGCCGGCCGCGGCGTTCGAGCAGGCCGGCCTGGGTGAGGGGTCCGGACCGTGGGGGCTCTGCCACACCGACCCCGACGGCAACGAGGTCGACCTGGTGCCGGGCTCGGCGCTCGGCGAGCAGGCCGGGACAGCCGACTGGCAGGCGGTGTTCAGCGCGATGGCGTGCTACCGCACCACCTCGCCGACGCAGCAACGTGACCTGGCCGCCGCGGCAGCGGCGCTGGCCGACGACGCCGGCTTCCCGCTGCTGGTCGACCTGCGTCCCGGGCTCGTGATCATCGACAGCGGCAAGGACCAGGCGGAGGCCGACGCCCACGGCCTCGAGCTCGACTTCACCGACCTCGCCGAAAACCTCCAGACCGCCGCCCGCGAGCTCGGGGCCACGGCGGATCCGGGGCTGCCGCGCTTCGCTCAGCTCGTCCTCCACGCCGCCGACGTCGCCGCGGTCCGCGCGTTCTGGGTCGCCGCGCTCGGCTACACCCTCGACCGGCGAGCCGAGGCCAGTGACATCCACGACCCACGGCGGTTGAACCCGGTGCTGGTGCTCGCAGAGCTCGACGCCTCGGAGACGGAGCGGCGCCGGCAGCGCAACCGCATCCACGTCGAGCTCGCGGTGCCGTCGGACCTCGCGCAGACGCGCGTCGCCACGAGCCTCGCAGCGGGTGGCCGGCTCCTCGACGAGTCGGAGGGTCGCTGGCGGGTCGCCGACCCCGAGGGCAACGAGCTGGTGATCGTCAGCGGGGCATGACCTCCCGTTCGGCCGGGCCCGGGAAATCGGGTGGCCCGGTCGTGCTGTCGGGAGCCACCATGGGGGCATGGAGGTTCCGGAGGGGCTGGTGAGCCGACCCCTGGTCGAGGGCGACGCGCGCGCGGTCTACGAGGTGATGGCGGCCCAGGAGCTCGAGGACATCGGCATGGTCGAGATCGAGGAGGCCGACATCGTCGGCGACTGGGGCCGACCCAGCTTCGACGTCGCGGCCTCCACCGATCGGCGTCTTCGACGGCGACCGACTGGTGGCGTACGCCGAGGTGAGCATGCCGGACCGCGGTGACGCTGCCGTGCTCCCGGCCTACCGCGGACGAGGCCTGGGCACCTCCCTGGCCCACTGGATGCAGGACAACGCGCGCGGACGTGGCGCGACGGTGATGGGGATGCCGGTGCCCGTCGGTTCGCCCGGCGACCGGTTGCTGGAGCAGCTCGGCTACGAGGTGCGGTGGCACAGCTGGGTCCTCCAGCTCCCCGAGGGAGCCCGGATCGTGGAGCGGCCGCTGCCCGAGGGGTACGTCGTCCGCGAGGCCGACCCGGCCGACTACGCCGCCGCGCACGCGGTCGTCGAGGACGCGTTCCTCGAGTGGTCGGTCCGGGAGCGCGAGTCCTTCGAGGACTTCGCCGCGGTCGTCATGCTCCGGCCCGGCTTCGAGCCGTGGATGCTCCGCGTCGTCACCGATGCCGACGGCGACGTCGTCGGGGTCGCGACCCTGTCCGTCTACGAGCCCGAGGACGGTCGTCCGGTCGAGGCGTTCGTCTCCCGGCTCGCCGTCCGCCGCGACCAGCGCCACCAGGGCCTCGCCCAGGCACTGCTGGTCGACGCCTTCGCCCGCGGGCGCGAGCACGGCGCGCCGTCCGGGGGACTCTCGACGGACTCCCGGACCGGCGCGCTCGGCCTCTACGAGAAGGTCGGCATGAAGCGTGACCATGGACTGGGTCAACCGCGCCATCACCCTCTAGCCGTGGGCAGGTGCGTGCGGGTCGAGCTCCTCCTCCACTCCCTCGTCGCCCAGGTCCGCGTGGTAGTCCGCCGGTGACGTCTGGTCGACGCCCCCGGGCACGTTCAGCGCGCGCAGCACCACCGTGCCGACGACGACGATGATCAGGTTGATCAGGAACGCGGTGAACCCGATGTAGACCAACGTGTCGGTGAACGGGAACTCGTTGAGCGGGCTGCCGAAGTGGCTGCCCGGGTCGCCGACCTTGGGGTTGGAGTAGGCGACCCACGTGCCGTAGGCCATGCCCGACCGCCCAGCCCGCGAGCAGTGCGTGCCGGTGGCACCAGCCGGTGTAGAGGCCGATCACGATCGCCGGGAACGTCTGCAGCATCCACACGCCGCCCAGCAGCTGGAGGTCGAGCGCGTAGGTGGTGGAGACGAACAGCACGAACGCGAGGGCGCCGAACTTCACGAGCAGCGACGCGACCTTGCTCTGCTGCGCCTCCTGCGGCGGGCGTGGCGTTGCGGTTGAGGAACGCCTTGTAGATGTTGCGCGTCCACAGGTTGGCCGCCGCGATCGACATGATCGCCGCCGGCACCAGCGCGCCGATCGCGATCGCGGCGAACGCGACGCCGGCGAACCAGTCCGGGAACTCGTTCTCGAACAGCTGCGGCACGGCCTGCTGCGGGTTGGTGACCTGGACGCCCGCCGCGATCGCGACGAAGCCGAGCAGGGCGAGCAGCCCCAGCAGGAAGGAGTACGCCGGCAGCAGCGCCGCGTTGCGCCGGATCACCGAGCGCTGTCGGGTCGACAGCACGGCGGTCACCGAGTGGGGGTACATGAACAGCGCCAGCGCCGACCCCAGCGCCAGCGAGGCGTAGGCCCAGTGCAGCAGCGGCGCGGGGATCATGCTCTTCGGCGAGGCCTCGCCGGCCGCGATCGCGTCGGCGTTCTCGGCGTTGAAGGTGTCGAAGTTGTCGCTCGCGGCCGAGAAGATGCTGTCCCAGCCGCCGAGCTGGGTGGGCAGGTAGATGATCGCCGTGAAGATCACGATGTAGATCAGGGTGTCCTTCACGAACGCGATCAGGGCGGGGGCGCGCAGGCCGGACGAGTACGTGTAGGCGGCGAGCACGCCGAACGCGATGAACAGCGGCAGGTGGCCCATGAACCAGCTGCCCTCCTCGGCGCCGATGCCCATCACCTCCAGCACGACCTCGATGCCGACCAGCTGCAGCGCGATGTAGGGCATCGTGGCGAGGATGCCGGTCAGCGCCACGGCGAGCGCGAGCGGTCGGCTGTCGTAGCGGCCCTCCACGAAGTCCGCCGGCGTCACGTAGCCGTGTCGGTGGGAGACCGACCAGAGGCGGGGCATGAACAGGAAGATCAGCGGGTAGACGACGATCGTGTAGGGCACCGCGAAGAACCCGATGGCGCTACCGGCGTAGAGCAGCGCGGGCACCGCGATGAAGGTGTAGGCGGTGTAGAGGTCGCCGCCGATGAGGAACCAGGCGATGAACGTGCCGAAGCCGCGACCACCGAGGCCCCACTCGTCGAGGTTGTCGAGCGCCTTGGCCCGGCGCCACCGCGCGGCCGCGAACCCGAGGACGGTGACGAGCAGGAAGAAGAAGATGAAGACGCTGAAGGCGATCACGCTGACGTCGCTCATCATTTGCCGGACTCCCGCCGCGCGGCATGGTCACGTCGTTCGGCTTCCTTGGCGAGGTAGTAGGCGATGACGGTCAGCAGGACGGCTCCCGGGATCATCATCATCTGCGCCCAGAAGTAGAACGGGAAGCCGAACAGCGTCGGGTCGACCCTGTCGTAGAGCCCCACCAGCAGCGGCACGACGACCGCCGGCGTCAGTAGCGACGCAGATCAGGATCCAGTGGCCGCGCGAGGACGTGCGGGTGGGCGGCGGAGGACGGGTGTCGGTCACGAGGGTCACACCTTCCGAGTCAAGAATGAACCTCGGGTGACCCTAGTCACTTCGCAGCGTGGGTCGACTAGCCCCGCATGTGACCCGCCGGGACTGCGACCGGCAGCCGCCGCCGCGGAAGAAGAAGAACCAGACACCCGAGGCCGACCAGGACCAGCGGCAGGTTGGTGGCCACCACGACCGCGGCCAGGACGACCAGCACCGCCACCAGCGGGAGCGGCAGTCGCGGGCCGACGCCGTGGCACCGACGAGCGGGCGACGGGTCGCCGCGCGTCGAGTAGGGGTACGACGAGCGGCTCGCCCGTTGTGGCGCCGGGCCGGGCAGGTCGGTGAAGACGGGGTCGAGCTCGGCGCGGGTGCGGGCGGCCCAGATCCGGTCGAGCCGCTCGGTGTACTCGTCGTGGTCGAGCCGGCCGGCGGCGTAGTGATCGTTCAGCGCCGTCTGGGCCTGCTCGCGCTCGGCGTCGCCGATGCGGACCTCGGTCACTGGTCGCTCCGGGTCTGGGGCTCCTCGTCGGCCAGCAGCCCGTAGAGCTTGCGCCGGGTCTCGATCAGCACCGCCATCGCGTCCTTGCGCTGCTGGTCGGTGCCGCTGGAGAGGATCTGCCAGGCCGCCGACATCAGCTGCCCGATCTCCGACTTCAGCACCGACAGGTCGGGACCCTCCTCCTCGGCCGGCTCGTCCTCGAACGCCGCCCACACCGCGGAGAGCTCGTCGGGGTGCTCGGCGACGTAGGCCTCGCCCTCGGGGGTCAGCCGCAAGCGTGCGCCCACGCTCCTCGTCGGCGGTGACCAGGCCCTCGTCCTCGAGCTGGGAGACGGTCGGGTAGACCGAGCCGGGGCTCGGCTTCCACTGGCCGCCGGAGCGCTCGGCGATCTGCTGGATGACCTGGTAGCCGTTGAGCGGTTCGACCGCGAGCACGTCGAGGATCGCCGCGCGGACGTCACCGCGCTTGGCGCGGGGGCGCTGCGGCCGGTCCTGCGGCACCAGTCCGAAGATCCCGGAGAGCCACGGCGGCGGACCACCGCGGCCGCGACTGCTGAGGTCGCTCCAGTTGCTCCAGCCACCTTGCCAGTTGCCGTGCCAGCCCGGTCCGTGTCCGTGACCACCCATGAGAACCTCCCGATACATCAACGATATATCGCGATAGTACGCCGGTATCGCTCGGAGTCAAGGGCTGGTCTCCTCCGGCCGAGGGTGTCCCGACGGCGCGCCAGCCACGCCCGCTCGGCGGCGTTGCCGGCATGCTCGATCGCCGCGTCGTACGCCGAGCGCGCCTCGTCGGTGCGGCCGAGCCGGCGCAACAGGTCGGCCCGGGTGGCGTGCCAGGCGTGGTAGGTCGTCAGGTCCAGCCGGTCGACCTCGGCCAGCGCCACCGACGGTCCGTCCATCTCCGCGACGGCGACCGCGCGGTTGAGCCGCACGATCGGGGACCGGTCGAGAGCCACCAGCTGGTCGTAGAGCGCGGTGATCTGGCCCCAGTCGGTGTCGCGGGCGTCGGGGGCGTCGGTGTGGACCGCGTTGATCGCCGCCAGCAGCTGGTAACGCCCCGGGCCGACCCCGGTCGACTGCTCCCTCGCCAGGCACTCGCGGACCAGGGCATGGCCCTCGGCGACCAGGTCACGGTCCCACCCGGCTCGGTCCTGGTCGCGCAGCGGCACCAGCTCACCGCCGGCGAAGCGGCTGGGACGCCGGGCGTCGGTGAGCACCAGCAGCGCCAGCAGACCGGCGACCTCCGCCTCCTCGGGCAGCAGGGCTCGCAGCACGCGGGCGAGCCGGATCGCCTCGCCGCTGAGCTCACGGCGTACGGGAGCATCGCCGGAGCTCGCGAGGTAGCCCTCGTTGAACACCAGGAACAGCACGGCGAGCACGGTCGCCAGCCGCTCGGGGAGGTCGGCCACCTGCGGCACCCGGTAGGGGATGTGGGCGCCCGCGATCTTCCGCTTCGCGCGGGTGATGCGCTGCGCCATCGTCGTCTCCGGCACCAGGAACGCAGACGCGATCTCGGCGACCGTCAGCCCGCCGAGGAGTCGCAGGGTGAGGGCCACCCGGGCCTCCGGCGCGAGCGCCGGGTGGCAGCAGGTGAAGATCAGCCGGAGCCGGTCGTCCTCCACCGGTCCGGTGGGCTCATGGGGTTGGGGGTCATTCATCATCTCGGCCTGACGGTGTTTGTCATCCCGGTGGGACTCGCGGCGGATCCGGTCGATGGCGCGGTTGCCGGCGGTGGTCGTCAGCCAGCCGCCCGGGTTGGGCGGGATGCCGTCCTCGCGCCACTTCTCCAGCGCCACCACCAGCGCCTCGCTCGCCGCGTCCTCGGCGATGTCGAGGTCGCCGAACCGGCGTGCCAGGGACGCCACCACGCGGCCGAACTCGTCGCGGAAGATCCGTTCGACGGCGGCTTCGAACCCGGCGCTCACTCCGCTTGGAACGGCCGGACCTCGACCGGGCCGGCGCAGGCGGCCGAGCCCTCCTTGGCCCAGCGCAGCGCCTCGTCCAGGTCGGCCGCCTCGATGATCCAGAAGCCGCCCAGCCACTCCTTGGTCTCGGCGAACGGGCCATCGGTCATGACCGCCGCCTCGCCGGTGTTGTCGACGGTGGTGGCCGTCTCGCGCGGCATCAGTCCGCCCCCGAAGACCCAGGCGCCGGCGTCCCGCAGCCGGGTGTTGAAAGCGTCGACGGCCTCGAAGGCCTGCTGCATCTCCTCACCGCTCGGCGTGGGCTCGTCCTCGACGTGGTTGACCGACAGCATGTACTCGGGCATCTCATTCCTCCTGTGTGTGGGGCGTGCTCACCTGGTCCACGAACGGGAGCCGGGCAATACGACACCCGGCCGGGTCGATGGTCGGCTCAACCTGCCGAGCAGGCGTCCGCCATCTCCTCGAGGTAGTCGTCGTACGGCGGCAGGCCGGCCTCCTCGCGTCGCTCGTCGAGGCCCTCGGGATCCTCGATCTCGGGCTCGACGGGCTTGCCCTGACGGGTGCAGCCCATCTGGGTGCCGTAGAGCTGCGGCTCGCCCTTCCCGGCGCGTACCCGGTCCTCGAGGTAGGCGAGGTTGCCGGGCGAGGCCTGACCCTCCTCGACCGCGGCGCGGAGCAGCTCGAGCGCCTCCGCCTGGAACTCGGGGTCGAGGTCGGAGTGCTGGGCGATCACCCACGCGGCCTCCTCGCCCTCCTCGCCGACCAGGTCGACGGTCGGCCAGCCGTGCTCCTCGATGATCTCCTTGAGCCGCTCGGTGCGTTCGGTGTCGCCGTCGAGGCTGCCGCCGCCCATCCGCGCCTCCTGGTCGGCGGCCATCATCGCCACCAGCTCGTCCTGCAGCTCCTGGTCGAGCTCGACCTGGGTGGGCGAGGCGCTGGGCGATGCGCCCGAGGGGTCGTCACCGCCGCACGCGGCAAGCAACACCAGGGACACGGCCACGACGAGGGCGGCGAGCGAGCGTTTCATCGCCCTGTTGTACCCCGCGGGCGGCCCGTGACTCCACCCTGCGTTTCGTCGTTGTGACCGCATGCGCCTGCGCCCCCTGCTGCTCCTGCTCGGCCTGCTGGCCGGCCTGCTCGCCGTACCGCTCGGGTCCGCGGTGACCTCCACGGCCTCCGAGACGACGGCGGCCGAGCGCGCACCACGCGGCCTGGTCATCGAGGTGCTCTCCAACCGCCGCGACCTGATCTCGGGCGGCGACGCGCTCGTGGAGGTCCGGTTGCCCCGCGGCGTCGCCCCGCGCCAGGTGACCGTCAGGCTCAACGGCCGCGACGTGACGGGGCGCTTCGCCGAGCGCGCCGACGGCCGCTACCTCGGTCTGGTGAAGGGCCTGGCGGAGGGAGGCAACCGGCTGCGTGCCACCGCCGCCGGCGAGTCGGCCACGTCGCGGATCGTGAACCACCCGAACGGCGGACCGGTCTTCAGCGGGCCCCGGCTCGACCACTACCGCTGCCAGGAGACCGCAGTCGACGCACTCTGCAACGAGCCGGTCAGCTACGGGTTCTTCTACAAGTCGACCGACCCGCTCGAGCCCGACCTCCAGCCCTACGACCGCGAGAACCCGCCCTCCGACGTCGCGACCACGACGACCGACGAGGGCGTCGAGGTGCCCTTCGTCGTGCGCCGCGAGTACGGCTACCAGGACCGCGACCGCTACACGATCCTCACGCTCTGGCAGCCCGGCCAGACGTGGAAGCCGTGGCGGCCGCAGGAGCAGTGGAACCACAAGCTGCTCATCACCCACGGCGGCAACTGCGGTGCGTCGTACACGCCGGGCAGCACGCCGCTGCAGGACTACTCCGGCACCCTCGAGTCGGTGCCGGGCGTGACGCCCGAGCTATGTCACCGCGCTCGGGAAGGGCTTCGCGGTGATCTCGACCGCGCTCGCCAACACCGGCCACAACTGCAACGTGGCGATGGAGGCCGAGTCGCTGCTGATGGCCAAGGAGCGGCTCGTCGAGCGGTACGGCGAGCTGCGCTACACGATCGGCACCGGCTGCTCGGGCGGCTCGATCGCGCAGCACACCGTCGCCAACGCCTACCCGGGCATCTACCAGGGACTGGTCACGACCTGCTCCTACCCGGACACGCTGACCGCCGGCGCGCAGTTCGCCGACTACCACCTGATGCGGCTCTACTTCGAGGACCCGGCGCGGTGGGCGCCCGGCGTGGTCTGGACGCCGATGCAGATGGCGGCCGTCGAGGGCCACCTCTCCCACGTCAACGCCGTCGTCGCCGACGAAGGGCTCTACAAGGCGGCACTCGACCCCGAGAACGACTGCCCCGGCACCGTCGACCCGGTCGCGGGCGACGAGGCCACGCGCTACGACAACGAGATCAACCCCGGTGGGGTCCGGTGCTCGGCGCTCGACATCATGATCAACCTGCTCGGCCCCCGGCCGGAGTCGGACTGGTCGGCCGAGGAGCAGGCCGCGGGCCGCGGCTTCGCCGGCATCCCGTTCGCCAACACCGGCGTGCAGTTCGGGCTCACCCAGCTGCGCCAGGGTCTGATCACCCCCGCCCAGTTCATCGACCTCAACGCCAAGCTCGGCGGGATCGACCTCAACAACGAGCGGGTCGACGCGCGCGTCGACGGCGACCCGGCTGCGATCCGGCGTGCCTACCGCACCGGGCTGATCAACGAGACCAACAACCTCGACGACGTCGCGATCATCAACCACGGCGGGCCCGACCCCGGCATCGCCCACGACTACGCCCACGCGTTCTGGACCGAGGAGCGGCTGCTGGCCGACCAGGGCCACACCGACAACCGGGTGATGTGGTTCGGCCCGACCCCCCTCATCGGCGACGCGAGCTGGGCGAACGAGGCCCTGCTCGACATGGACCGGTGGCTGACCGCCGTCGAGGCCGACACCTCCCGGACGCCGCTGGCCGACAAGGTCGTGACCAACAAGCCGGCCGATGTCACCGACCGGTGCGTCGTCGCCGACGCGGCCGCCGCCTGTTCGGTCGACGAGCTGCAGACACTGCAGACCCGGCTCTCCACCCCGCGCCAGGAGGCCGGTGGCCCGCGCGCCAACGACAACGTCGCCTGCCGGCTCAAGCCGTTCACGACCGACGACTACGGCCCGGTCGCCGCCCTCTTCACCCCCGACCAGGTGGCCGAGCTGGAGGCGATCTTCGCCGACGGCGTCTGCGACTGGGCGCAGCCCGGCCGCGGTGTCGGCGGCACCGAGACCTGGCTGCGCTACGACGCCCGCGACGGCTCGAACAGGTACGGCGGTCGGCCGCTGCGCGACGTCCCGGCCCACTCCGGCGACGGCTGGTTCTCGCCGTCGTTCCGCGGCATCTGGTCCCGCTGACTCATCCGTCGGCCACGGGCCGTTGAGGTCGGTAACGGGCCGTCAGATGTACTCCTGCGCCGTTGCAGCGGCGCAGAAGCGCACCTGACGACCCGTTACCCAGACGTGGGGGCGGCGGACGGCGCCGTCGTTCCGCGGCATCCGGGAGCGTTGAGGGCCTCCCCGTAGGGTCGCCGCATGAGCTTCGGCGACGTGGTCGACAACGCCCTCGACCGCAGTGTGGTGCTCGGCTTCAGCAGCATCGGCCCGGCCGTCCGACGCCGGTTGCCCGGCTGGCCCGACGACCCGGCGCCCGACGCGCTGGTGGGCAAGGTCGCGGCCGTCACCGGCGCCACGTCGGGGCTCGGCCTGGCGACGTCCCGCGGGCTGCTGGCGCTGGGTGCCGAGGTCCGGCTGGTCGTGCGCGACACCGCCAAGGGAGCACGGGTCCGCGACGAGCTGCTCGCCGCCGTGCCGGGCGGGACCGTCACGGTCGACCGCTGCGACCTGGGCGACCTCGACGACGTACGACGCTGTGCGAGTGAGCTCGCCACGGCACTCGGTCGGCTCGACGTGCTGGTCCACAACGCGGGTGCGATGCCGCCGACCCGGACCGAGTCGCCGCAGGGCCACGAGCTGAGCATGGCGCTGCACGTGCTGGGTCCGGTCGTGATGACCGAGCTGCTGGCACCGGTGCTGGCCGACGACGCGCGGATCGTGCTCGTGACCTCGGGCGGCATGTACGGCCAGCGACTGCGGGCCGACGACCCCGACTACCTCGAGGGCGACTACTCGCCGACCACGGCGTACGCCCGCAGCAAGCGCGCCCAGGTCGAGCTGGCGCCGGTGCTCCAGCAGCGGTGGCCGTCGGTGCACGTCTACACCAGCCACCCCGGGTGGGCCGACACCCCCGGCGTGCAGGAGTCGCTGCCGCGCTTCCGCGCGGTGATGCGGCCGGTGCTGCGGGACGCCGACGGCGGCGCCGAGACGACGGTCTGGCTGGCCGCCGCCCAGCCCGCGCCACCCGGCGGCGGTCTGTGGCACGACCGCCGCGAGCGCCCCACCCACCTGCTCCCCCGCACCCGCACCGGCCCCGACGAGACCCAGCAGCTGTGGACGTGGGTGCGCGAGCAGACCGGGCTAACCGGGTAGTCCACGGGCGACCGCCACCTCGGGGCCGTAGCGCCAGCCGGGGATGAGGGGGAGGTACTCGCCGCTCCAGAACGTGCCGGGGTCGTACCAGCTGGCCCGCCGGTCGGACCCCAGCAGCCCCATCTCCTGCATGGTCAGCGCCACCACCTCGGCGCAGTACGCCGCCTCCGGTCGTGGCCGTGGCCGGTCCCGGTCGCGGGGGGAGACGTAGGCGTCGCGGCCCCGCAGCCAGCGGGCCGCCAGCCGGACGGTGCTGGGGAACGAGACGCCGTCGAGCCGGGCGATCGACCTCAGCAGCGCGTCCTCCTCGGCCCGGCCGACCTCGGGCGTGAGCTGACGCAGCCACGCCGACTGGCCGTAGTCCTCCTGCCAGCGCGCCACCGCGTCGCGGAGGTCGTGGAGCTGGACGCCGCGGTGGTGGTCACCGGTCCAGTGGTCGAGCAGCGACGACCCGAGCTCGGCGTGCCACATCAGCGGTGGCAGGTCGTCGAGCACGACCGCCATCCCGACGTGGTTGACCGGCGAGTTCGTCAGCGTCTGGATCGCCCGGTCCGGACCGGAGCGGCCGCGGAACAGCCACAGGTCACCCGTGCGCGTGAGCTCCACCGCCTGGTCGAGCCCGAGGTCACCGGCCATAGGGTCACCGTATGCGTGCCCGAGATCATGCCTGGTGGAAGTGGCTGGGGTTGGCCGGGATCGTCGGCGTCGCGGCGACCGGCGCCGCGATCGCCCGGCAGGAGCGGCAGCGCCGCGCCTACACACCCGACGAGGTCCGCGACCGCCTCCGCGAGCGGCTGGCCGAGGCCGAGTCGGCCGACTGACCGGATGCCCAGGCTCCTCCTCCTCGTCGGCGGCTGCGGCGTCCTCGGCGTCGGCGTCGCCCTGCTGCTGACCGCCGACCTGGGCTCCGACGGCTTCTCCACCCTCGTCAACGGCGTCGCCCTCTCGACCGGTGTCTCCTTCTGGGTCGCCAACCTGCTGGTCTCGCTGGCCTTCCTCGCGCTGGCGGCACTCCGCGGCGTCGTACCGGGCATCGGCACCGTCGTGCAGGTCGTCGTCGTCGGTGGCGTGGCCTCTCTGCTGCTGGACCGGCTCGCCACCCCCGACACATGGCAGGCCCAGGCCCTGCTGCTCGCGGCGACGTTGCCGGTGCTGGGCATCGGGATCGCCACCTACCTCGGGAGCCGCACCGGCGCCGGACCCGCGGAGGCGGCCGGGCTGGCGTGGGACCCACCCGTGCCGTTCCGGTGGAGCTACAGCGCCGTCCAGGGCGGCGGGGCGATCGGGGGCTGGCTGCTCGGTGCCACCATCGGACCCGGGACGGTCGTGGTGATCGTGCTGCTCGGCCCGCTGGTCGACGTCACCGCCCGGCTGCTGCGGCTGGACGTGCACCAAGGGCCACTCGCGCCCACCCTCGATCACTAGGGTGACGAGGATGAGCGGCGAGACTCCGGCGTACGTCGCAGTGGTGGGACCGAGCGGCGAGCCGGGACCCGAGGTCCTGGCGCTGGCCGAGGAGGTCGGCCGCCGGCTCGCGGAGGCCGGAGCCGTGGTGGTGACCGGCGGCGGGACCGGCGTGATGGAGGCGTCCTCGCGCGGCGCCGCCGGTGCCGGCGGTCTCGTGGTCGGCATCCTCCCGGGCGACGACCGCGCCGAGGCCAACTCCCACGTGACGGTCGCGCTGGCCACCGGGCTCGGTGAGATGCGCAACGCCCTCGTGGTCCGGGCGGTCGACGCGGTGATCGCGGTCGGCGGCAGCTGGGGCACCCTGAGCGAGGTGGCCCTGGCCTGCCGGACCGGCGTCCCGGTCTGGGCGCTGGCGGGGTGGGACCTCCCGCGCGAGGGCGGCCCGGTCGTGGTCGCCGACCCGGCCGAGGCGGTGGCCCGGGCGCTGGCCTGAGACGAACTTTCCGGGACAGCCCGTTGCCCAACCGGGGCCGAACGTCTAGGAAGGATCAACACACGACGGCGGGAGACTCCATGAAGCGACGCATCCTCGGCACCGGACTGGCCCTCGGGCTGGCCGCCCCACTGCTCGCCCTCACCTCGAGCTCGGCCCCGGCCGCGGCCGGCTGCACGCCGGCCGCGCCGCCGACGTACGCCGGGGAGGTGCCGACCGGGGAGGAGGTCCTCGGCTTCCCGCTGGGCAGCCAGGAGGTGACGGTCGAGGAGATCGGCGACTACCTGGCGGCGGTCGACGACGCCAGCGACGACGTCAGCGTCGACACCTTCGCCACCAGCAGCGACGGGCGGCCGATGGAGTACGCCGTGGTGGGCGACCCGGCGGACGTCGAGACGGCCCAGGAGGCCTCGGCGGCGCTGCGTGACCCGGCGACCACCCCGGAGGAGGCAGCGACGATCGCGGCCGAGTCGCCGGCGATCGTGTGGATGGCGGCCAACGTCCACGGCAACGAGCCGAGCGGCGCCGACGCCGCCCTGCGGATGCTGCGCGACCTCGCGGACCGCACCGACTGTGCCGCCCAGCTCATCCGCGACAACACCGTCACCGTGATCATCCCGACCCAGAATCCCGACGGCCGCGAGATCGGCTACCGCCGCAACAGCTACGGGTTCGACCTCAACCGCGACTGGTTCGCGCGCACCCAGGCCGAGACCGACGGCAAGGTCGACCTGCTCATGGAGTACCCGCCGGTGCTGATGAGCGACAACCACGAGATGGGCGGGCGGAAGTTCTTCTTCCCACCCAACGCCGACCCCGTCCACCACGAGGTCGCCGACCGCTCGGTCCGCTGGATCAACAAGCTCTACGGCGGCGCGATGGCCGACGAGTTCGACCGCCGTGGCTGGGACTACTTCAACTACGACGTCTACGACCTGCTCTACATGGGGTACGGCGACAGCGTCCCGACCACCCAGCTGCTCGGCGCGAGCATGACCTACGAGAAGGGCGGCGACTCGCCGATCCCGGTCCGGACCCGCGAGCAGTTCGCCGCGACCTTCGCCTCGATCTATGCCCTCGCCGACCACAAGACCCGGGTGCTGAAGGGTCTCGCCGCCAGCTACCGCGAAGCCCTCGACCAGGGCGAGCGCGGGGTCCTCGAGCCCAACGCCGTCTTCGCTCCGGGCAGCGAGCTGCAGCTGCAGGTCCCGAAGGGCAAGGTGCGCCACTACTTCCTGCGCGACACCGACGACACCGAGCGCGAGCTGCTCGAGGTCGTCGGGCTGCTGCAGGACGCGGGTGTCGAGGTCGACCGGCTCGCCCAGCCCGTGACCGTGCCCGACTTCAAGCCGTACGGCGAGACGCGGCGCGAGGTCACGCTGCCGGCCGGCACCTGGCACGTGACCATGGCGCAGGCCCAGAAGCACTGGATCCAGGCGATGCTCGGTGAGGACTCCTACGTCCCGTTCCCCTACTTCTACGACGTCACGGCCTGGAGCCTGCCGGAGCTGGGCGACCTGTCCGGCGGCCGGAGCGGGCGCGACCTCGACCTGACGACCGTCCCGGCCGCTCCGGTCGGCGACCTCGACCCGCCGGACGTGCCCGGCGACGGCCCCGAGGTCGGGCTCTTCAAGCTCGGCCCCGGCGTCTCGGCGTACGAGTCGGAGGGCTGGACCCGGTGGCTGCTCGAGCGCAAGTGGGAGCTGGACTACACCCAGGTCCGCAAGCCGGACCTCGCGGCCGGCGGGCTCGACGGGCTCGACGTGCTGCTCGTCCCGGGCGGCAACGGCGAGCGCGCGGCCAAGCTGATGGGGCCGGCCGGTCGCACGGCGCTGCGGGAATGGGTGGCCGACGGCGGACGGCTCGTCGGGTGGCGCGGTGGGACGGCGCTGGCGGTCCGGCTCGGGCTCACCACCGCCCGGCTGGAGGTGCCGACGTCCGACGTGCCCGGCTCGTTGCTGCGCACCGTCGCTCGCGCGACCCCGCTCACCGAGGGCGTCGGTCCGAAGCTCTTCACGTTCTACGAGTACGACGCGGTGATGACCGTGCGACGCCCGGCCTCGGCCGCGGTCAGCTACCCGAAGGGCAAGAAGTTCTTCGTCTCCGGCTACTCCCGCGGGGCCCGCGAGCTGCGCGGCACCGCAGCGGTGGTGGCCGAGAAGTACGACGCCGGCCGCGTAGTGGTGTTCGCCGGCGACCCGAACTTCCGCGCCTTCACCACCGGCTCGCACAAGCTGCTGTGGAACGCGATCTTCGCCGACGACACCTCGCCGGGGGCACCCGACGCCAGCCGGGTCGTGACCGCCGCCCGTCCCCTCCCGGGCACCGACGCGACCGCCCTGCCGGGGCTGGCGATCGTCACCGTGCCGGCCTCGGCGCGCGACGCCGTGGTGGCCGCGGCCGGCAACCGGGCCACGGTGACGGCCCTGCCCGGCGGTCTGGTGCGGGTCACCTGGCCGGTCGGCGACCGCGACGGCCGCTCGGTGCTCTCCGCGTTCCTCGCCCGGCTCGGCCCGGTGGCCGACCAGGTCGTCGCCGCCCGCGTCCCCTAGCCGAGGCGGTCGGGGAGCGGGCCGAGGGCCACACGCAGCGCCGGGTCGCGGCCGCCGAACACGTCGGCGGCCGTGACCGGGACCGGGAGGTCCGGGCGGATCGTCAGCCGCGGGTCGTCCTCGCTGCTGCGCTGCCAGTAGATGGTGCTCACCCCGACCTGCATCGGCACGGCGAGGTCGTCGAGCCGCACCTGGACGACGTCGTTCCAGAAGTTGAGGCCGCCGCCCATCGGCTCGCCGACGAACACCGGGTCGACGGCCTGGTCCAGGTCGGTCGCGAGGTTGCTGGCAGCCGAGAAGGTGACCCGGTCGGTGAGGACGACGAGGGGTACGCCGCCCTCGACCAGGTCGGTGAGCGCGGTGACCCACGGGTGGTTGTTGCCGTTGTTGCCGCCGGGGTTCTGCCGGAGGTCGAGCACGACCCGGTCGAGGTCGGGCGCCTCCAGCCGCCGCAGGGTCGCGGCGCTCGGCTGCTCCTGGATCTCGGTGAGCCGGACGTGGAGGGCGTCGCCGCGCCAGCGCGACCACTGCACGTCCTCGAGCCGGTGGCGGTAGGCCACGTCGGGTCGCTCCGGGAGCCGGAACTCGCCGAACCGGCCGGCCCACGCCACGAGGTCCTCGTGCGGCACGGCGGCCACGTCCACGTCACGGCTCTGGCCCCCGTCGGACACCGTGAGGGTGACGGAGTCGTCGTCGGGTGCGGCGATGCCGAGCCCCCGCAGCACGTGCATCCGCAGCAGGAGCATCGGGCGGAACATCGACACCGTCGCGGGACCGTCGCGCGGCACCAGCGGCTCGGCCAGCGCGAGCACCTCGGTGACCGGCGTGCCGTCGACCGCCTCGACGACCGAACCCGCGAGGTCGGCGTACGGCGCCATCGCCTCGGTCACGACCAGGTCACCCTCCAGCTCGTACCACCGCAGGGGCAGCGCCATGCCCTCGTGGCCCGGCTGCGGCAGTGCGAACTGGTGGCCGTCCCGACCCTCGCGGCTGAGCAGCGCGACCAGGCGCATCACCTCGACCACGAGCTGGTCGTCGGTCAGCTCGGGGAGCTGCTGCTGGAGGTCGCTCATCTCGGTGACCCACGTCGCCCGCGGGACGCCGTGGAACGGCTCGGGGTGGATCGTCTCGAGCTGGTCGAGCAGGTGGTCGAGATCGCTCGCGGCGGCCGTCGTGGCCGGTGGTGGTGGGGCACCGGCCGGAGAGTCGGCCTCGCAGCCGGCGACGAGCAGCGCCGTCAGGAGGATCGAGGCAGCTGCGCGGCGCGGCATGCCCGGAAACTACTACGAATACGTAGTAGTTTCCAGAGCATGCCGGCTCCCACGCGTCCCCCGATCAAGGGCACGTCGCTGCTCTTCGACGTCTTCGTGCTTGCCCAGGCGGTCCAGGACCTGCTCGGCCGCGGCATGGCCGACAGCCCGCTGACGCCGTCGGAGTACGCGCTCTACAGCCACGTCGGCGAGGCCGGTCCGTGCACCCCGACCCAGATCGCCCGCGACCTGCGGGTGCCGGCGACCACGGTGACGATCTGGGTGCGCGCGATGCGAGCCCGCGGCCACGTCACCCGGACGCCGAGCCACGAGGACGGGCGCTCCTACGCGATCGCCCTCAACGACGCCGGTCTCGACGCGCACGCCGCCGCCCGGGAGGCCTTCGACGTGGTCAACCGGGAGTTCCTGGCGCGGCTCCCCCGGCCCGAGGCCGAGCTGCGGGCGGCCCTGGCCGCGGTGATCTCGGCGGCGTCGGTCAGCGGGTAACGCAACGGCGACCGCGCTCCTGCGGTGTTGCAGCACCGACGGACCGATCCGTGCGTCACCCAGCACGACGTGACCCGCCCCACGGGCCGTTACGCTGCTGAGATGCCGCTCGACCACCTCGGGATCAACGTGCCGGACGTGGGCGTCGCCCGCGACTACTACGACGCACTGACGCCCCTGGTCGGCTTCGAGCCGTTCGTCGACGGAGACGACTGGTTCTCCTACGCGCCCGCCGGCGGCGAGGGCACCCAGCTGTTCTTCTACACCGCGCGCGAGGCGGGTGGCTACTCCCGCGACCGAGCGGGGCTGCAGCACCTCTGCTTCACGGTGGGCTCCCGACGCGAGGTCGACGCGGCCCATGAGTGGGCCCGGGACCGAGGCGACGAGGTGCTGCACGCGCCGCGCACCTTCCCGGAGTACCACCCCGACTACTACGCCACCTTCTGGCTCGACCCCCACGGCTTCAAGCTCGAGGTCGTCTCCTTCGAGCACACCACCTGACGAGCGCCCTCTCAGACCCAGTACGTGTCGTGCTGGAGCATGAAGGCGGCGCGCTCGTCGTCGGTCATGGTGGCGCCGTAGCCGAGCGAGCCGAGGGTCTCGAAGTAGTCCTCACGGGGGGCTCCCGGGCGTGAACATCAGCAGCATCCGGGCGTGGTCGCTGCCACGGAAGCCGTGGATGCCACCCTCGGGGACGTGGAGGAAGTCGCCGCCGCGCGCGGTGACCCAGTCGCTGCCGTCGTACAGCTTCACGGTGCCCTCGAGGACGTAGAACGACTCGGTGATCGCGCGGTGGAAGTGCGGGTCGGGACCTGACTCGGCCTCGCCGAACGACCAGCGGTAGAGCCCGTAGAGGCCGCCGGTCTGGTCGCCGGTGGCGAGGTACTCGCACGTCCCGCCGTTGGCGTAGGTCAGCTCGGGGGACGTGTCGGAGGGCCGCAGCCACGCCGACACCTCGCCTCCCTCGCCTGCGTAGACGTCGTCGGGATAGGGCCGGTGGAGGGGGTTGGGCAGGCTCATGGCCCCATCCTGCCCCGATAGCGTGACGGGTATGCCCCACACCCTCAACGACGGCCAGCAGCTGCCCGAGATCGGCTTCGGCACCTACCCGCTGAAGGGCGCGGAGGGGGTCGACGCGATCGTCTCCGCGATCGGGGTCGGCTACCGGCTCCTCGACACCGCGGTCAACTACGAGAACGAGCGCGAGGTCGGCGAGGCGGTCCGCCGCTCCGGCGTTCCTCGCGACGACCTGCTGGTGTGCAGCAAGCTCCCCGGACGCCACCACGGGTACGACGACGCGATCCGCTCCACGCACGAGTCGCTGGAGCGGCTCGGCCTCGACCGGCTCGACCTGCACCTCATCCACTGGCCCAACCCCAGTGTGGGGAAGTACGTCGAGGCGTGGCGCGCGCTCGTGGACCTGCAGCAGGAGGGGCTGGTCACCAGCATCGGCGTCTCGAACTTCACCGGGGACCACCTGCGCCGGATCATCGAGGAGACCGGGGTGACGCCGGCGGTCAACCAGATCGAGCTGCACCCCTACTTCCCCCAGGAGGAGATGCGCGCGGTCAACGCCTCGCTCGGGATCGTCACCGAGTCGTGGAGCCCGCTCGGCAAGCGGCAGGCACCGTTCGACGAGCCGCCGGTCGCGGCCGCCGCGGAGGCCCACGGCGTCACTCCCGGCCAGGTCATCTTGCGCTGGCAGGTGCAGCTGGGCGCGCTGCCGATCCCGAAGTCGGGCACGCCGTCGCGCCAGCGGGAGAACCTCGACGTCCTCGGCTTCGAGCTGACCGGTGAGGAGGTCGCCGCCATCACCGCCCTCGGACGCCCTGACGGTCGGCTGTTCGGGGGCGACCCCGACTCCCACGAGGAGATGTAGCCCCACCCGAGACCGCGACCTGCACCAGCCGCTCGACGAACGCCCGCGTCGCGGGCACCTGCTCGGCGCCGGGTCGGTAGACCAGTCCGACGTGCCGGTCGCCGAGTGACGGCGATGACCGGACGACGACGTCCGGGTGCTGGAAGGCGCGCAGCGCGGAGCGGGGCAGCAGCGTGACCCCGAGCCCGGCCGCGACCAGCGCCTGCACGGCCACGTAGTCGTCGGTCTCGTGGGCCAGCCGCGGTTGGAAGCCGGCGGCCCGGCAGCGGTCGACGAGGTGCTGGCGGCAGCGCGGGCAGCCCCCGATCCAGGTGTCGTCGGCGAGCTCGGCCAGGCGTACGGCGCGGCGCCGACCGGCCGGGTGGTCGGGCGGAAGCACCAGGTCGACCGGCTCGACGGCCAACGGCAGCCAGGTCAGGTCGCCGTCGTCGGGCGGTGGTCCGTCGTACCCGAAGACGAGCGCGACATCGGCCTCTCCCGCCCGTACCGCGGCCCAGGCCTCGGGTGGCTCGGCCTCGACGAGGGCGACCTCGACGCTCGGGTGGTCGGCGGCCAGCAGCTTGAGGGCCGCGGGCGCGATGGTCGCCGCGGCGGAGGGGAACGCGACCAGACGGACCCGCCCGCCACGCAGGTCCGCGAGCGACGCCAGCTCCTCGGCCGCCATGTGGAGCTCGCCGGCGACGGCGTCGGCCCGGCCGAGCAGCACCCGGCCGGCCTCGGTGAGCGTGACGCCCCGCGAGCTGCGCACGAGCAGCGGGCCGCCGACCTCGCGCTCCAGTCGCTGCAGCTGCTGGCTGACGGCGGGCTGGGTCCAGCCCAGCTCACGGGCGGCCGCGCTGAGGGAGCCGGTGCGTGCGACGGTCCGGAAGACGAGCACGCGCCGCGGGTCCATGGCTCCAAGTATGGCTTATGGGCCGCTCAAGGAGTTCGGGTCTTCCTTTGAGTCGCCGGATCGACCACCCTGATGGCATGCAGACGATCGGACTCATCGGCGGCATGAGCTGGCACTCGACCGCCACCTACTACCGGATCATCAACGAGACCGTGGCCGAGCGCCTCGGAGGTCACGCCTCGGCGCCGATCGCCCTGCAGTCGCTGGACTTCGCCGAGGTCCGGCAGTGCCAGGTGGACGATGACTGGGCGGCAGCGGGAGACCTGCTCAGTCGCGCCGCCGGGCGCTGTGTCGCCGGCGGCGCCGACGTCGTCGCGATCTGCACCAACCTCATGCACAAGGTCGCCCCTGCGGTCGAGGCGTCGGTCGACGTCCCGCTGCTCCACATCGCCGACGCGGTGGCCGGCGTCGCCGCGCCGCAGGGCTGGAACCGCCTCGGCATCCTCGGCGCGCGCTGGGTGATGGAGGAGTCGTTCTACGGCGACCGTCTCGCCCGCCACGGCATCGCCGCCGTCGCGCCGGGACCAGAAGACCGCGAGCTCGTCGACCGCGTGGTCTTCGACGAGCTGACGCAGGGAGTGATCCGCGACGAGTCCCGAGCGGCGTACGTCGGCGTGATCGAACGGCTGGCCGAGCAGGGCGCCCAGGCGGTGGTCCTGGCCTGCACCGAGATCGGCCTGCTGGTCGGCGCGGACGACAGTCCGCTGCCGCTCATCTGCTCGGCGGACGCGCACGCCCGTGCGCTGGCCGAGGTCGCGCTGCGCGAGCCGGCGGCCGTCTAGGACCCGCCTTCGCGGCTGCCTCTTCCGCGATCTCACGTCGCTCCTCGTCGGTGAAGGCGCGCAGCACGCAGAACTCGTTGCCGTCGGGGTCGGCCATCACCACCCACGACGCGTCGTCGGCCTGACCGACGTCGATGCGCCTCGCGCCGAGTCCTTCGAGGCGGGCCACCTCGGCCGCCTGGTCGTCGGGCCGCAGGTCGGGGTGCCACCGGTTCTTCACCGACCGCTCCTCGGGGACGCGGAGGAACAGCAGGTCCGGCGCGACGCCGTCCTGGGGGCTGCCGGCGGGTGGCTCGAGGACGACCTCGTCCGGGGTCTCGTAGGTGCGCCGCCACCCGAGCGCCTCCTGCCAGAACGAGGCGATGCGGTCGGGGTCGGTCGTGTCGAGGTTGAAGCACTGGATCCCCAGGGTGGGCAGAGTGTCGGCCATGGGCCTCAGCGTGCCGCGTCGAGGATCGCCTCCGCCAACGATTTCGGCTGGGTGACCTGCGGCCAGTGGCCGCCGCCGATGTCGACGAACTCCTTGTCCTTGATCTTCTCGAGCTCCGGGAGGTGGCCGTCCTTCATCCACTCCTCGAGCTCGGCGACGGAGTACTCGGGGCAGATCTCGGTGACCGGTACGTCGTAACGGCGCTCGTCGGTGAGCCGCACCGGGTCCTTGATCACCCGTTCCGGCACCGGGACCGCGGCGGCGTAGAACTGCGAGAGCTGCTCGTCTGAGAAGTCCTTGACGTTGGCGTCCTCGCCCATCTCCTTCCAGTCCGGCATCAGCACCTCGCCGTTCTCGGCCTCGAGGCCGAGCAGGTTGTCGCCGTCGGCGCTCGGGAAGCCGCCGACGTGCACCTGCCGGGCGACCTTGTCGGGCCGGGCATCCGTCGCGGCGTGGGCGATGCCGCACCCGGCGGAGTGGCTCACGAGCAGCACCTTCCCCTCGGCACTGTCGAGGGCGTCGACGACCGCTGCGACGTGGTCGGCGAGGGTGATGCCGGTCCGGTCGGCGTCCTTGCTCTCCATGCCGGGCAGAGTCAGCGGACGGGCGCGGTGCCCGGCCTGCTCGAGGTGGGGGACGACGTCGTCCCAGGTGTGGGCGTTGAGCCAGAGGCCGGGCACGAGCACGATGTCCATGGGTTCTCCTTGGGTTGTGAGGTCAGCGGTTCTCGAGGACGGTCAGGTCCCGTTCGGCGTAACGCCGGTGCTCCCACTCCTCGTTGAGGATGGTCAGCAGGGCTTCCGAGACGGGGTAGCGGTTGGCCGGTGGCCAGGCCGGCCCTTCCACCGGTTCGGTCTCGCTCGCGAGCTGCTCGTCGGTGAGGCCTTCGATCACCCGGCGCACGGCCGCCTGCCGGTCGGCCCGCAGCACGAGCACCTCGTCGAGCGAGGGGCGAGCGTCGCGGTCCCACGGCACCTCGGGGTGCGGCGTCATCTCGTCGAACGGCAGCGACAGCGGATGCCACGGGCGGGGATCCCCGAGGATCACCCGGAGCACCCAGGTATCCGTGGCGAAGGCGAGGTGGCGCAGCGTCTGGATGAAGGACCACTCGCCGTCCACCGACTCGTGGAGCTGGTCGGGGTCGAGCTTGCGGGCGCGCTCGACGGTCTCGGCCCACATCTGCTCCAGCAGGTCCCACGCCTCGACGAACCCGGCCGGGTCGGTGGGTCGCATCTTCTCGCGGCCCGGGTAGCGTCTGTCGAGCTCGGCCTGGACGTACGCCGAGATCTCGACGCCGTTGACGGTGACGTTGCGGATCTCGCCGGTGATCTCGGCGTCGATGAGGTCGGCGTTCAGGATCTTGGCGCCGATCATGTCGATGTTCTCGAACGTCACCTGGTTGAGGTAGGCCCGGCGGAACGTGGCGCCGGTGAGGTCGACGGACTCGAACGTCGCGTCCCGCATGTCCTGGAAGCCTTCGGTCATGACAGGGACGGTAGCGGCAGTTCCGGACGCTTCGCGTCCTCAACTCGCGCGCGTGCGAGGCCCTACAGTCGGCTCATGGCTCGATACGGCGCCCAGTTCGGTCCCGACGTGACGTTCCTCGGCGTCGAGCGCTGCGACCTCGACGACGAGGCGTCGTACGCCGGCGCCGACGTGGTCGTGCTGGGCGCACCCTTCGACGGTGGCACGTCGCACCGCCCCGGCACCCGGTTCGGACCCCAGGCCATCCGCAGCACCGACTACCTGCCCCACGACGGATCCCGGCCGTCACTGGCGCTGCGGACCGACGCCCTGCGCGACCTGACCGTGGTCGACGCCGGCGACGTCGAGATGCCGCCCGGCGACATCGAGGTCGCGCTGCCGCGACTGGAGGCCGCCGTCGAGAAGGTGGCGCGGGCCGGGGCGATCCCGGTGGTGCTCGGGGGCGACCACTCGATCGCGTTCCCGGACGCCAAGGGCGTGGCCAACGTGCTCGGCCACGGCCGGGTCTCGATGATCCACTTCGACGCCCACGCCGACACCGGCGACATCGAGTTCGGCTCGCTGTGGGGTCACGGCCAGCCGATGCGACGCCTCATCGAGTCAGGCGCGCTGCGTGGCGACCGGTTCCTCCAGGTCGGTCTGCGCGGCTACTGGCCCGGCCCCGAGACGCTCGACTGGATGGCCGAGCAGTCGATGCGCTCCTACGAGATGACCGAGATCGGCCGGCGCGGCCTCGAGGAGTGCCTCACCGAGGCGTTCGCGATCGCCACCGACGAGTGCGACGGCGTCTTCCTCTCCGTCGACATCGACGTCTGCGACCCCGGCCACGCACCGGGGACGGGTACGCCGGAGCCGGGCGGCCTCTCCGCGCGCGAGCTGCTCGACTCCGTACGCCGGATCTGCCTCGAGCTGCCGGTCGTCGGGGTCGACGTGGTCGAGGTCAGCCCGCCCTACGACCACGCCGACATCACCGCCGCCCTCGCCAACCGGGTCGTGCTCGAGGCGCTGTCCGCGATCGCCCGCAAGCGCCGCGACGAGCACGACGGGACAACCTGGGACCCCACTCGGCCACTCCTCGACCGATGAGCCCACGGACGAGGCGCTGGTCCTCCGTCACCCGACCAGGGCCCGCACCCCAGCCGTCACGGCCGCGGAGGCGACCAGCACCACCGTCAGAGGAGCCCTGAGCAGCAGCAGCACTCCCCCTGTCGCGACACCCACCACCCTGGCGTCGAGCACCAGGTTCGATCCGTCGCCGAAGGTGCTGGCCACGACCAGCGCCGTCAGTAGTGCCGGCGTGAGCAGGTCGAGGACACGGGTCACCGGCGCGGGGGGCGTGTACCCGCCCGCCAGCAGCGGCCCGGCTGTCTTCAGCGCCAGCGTTGCCAGCGCCAGCGTCACGATCACGACCCACGTCACGAGCTGTCTCCGCGCAGCCCCAGCAGCGCCGTGGTCGCGCCGGCCAGCACCGGGACTCCTTCCGGCGCGACGGGGATGAGCACCGCCGTCACCACAGCGGACGTGGCCGCCACGACCAGGGCCCGCGGGATCCCGCTCAGCTCCGGGAGAAGGAGGGCAAGGTAGAAGACGGGGAACATGACGTCGAGACCGAGCCGACCCGGGTCGGCGATCACGCCGGCGCCGGCCACGCCGACGACGGTGCCGCTCACCCAGCCGACGTACTGCAGGATGCTCGCTCCCTCCAGCCGTTCCGTGTCGAAGCCACCGTCACTTCTGTGGCTGATGGCGAACGATGCGTCGACCAGCAGCGCGCCGCTGAGGGCGCGGCGCCACCACGGCTTCCGAAGGTCAGGGGCGATGGCGAAACCCATGGGCAGGTAGCGTGCGTTGGCCAGCACGCCGGTCCCCGCAGCGACGCCGCTCCCCGCACCCGCGCCCAAGGCGCTCACCGCAGCGAACTGGGCAGTCCCGGACCACACCAACGCCGACATCACCACGGCCGGTACGGCGCCGATCACGGGTACGGCCAGCAGGCCGAACGTGATGCCGATGGCCAGGGTCGGCAGGAAGAGCGGGACCGACGCTCGGACGCCCTCCCGTCGCGAGGACCGCGCCTGCGCACCCATGACCGATCACCTCCGTTTGCGTGTCGCACGATACCTAATGGTTTTGATACTGCAAACCCATTAGTCTTCTGCCATGGAGAGACGCAGGGGCCGCATCGACTCGGTGCCCCTGGTCGGCGGCAGGCCCTGCCTCGACCTGGTGAACTCGGTGAGCTGGCGCGGCCGCCCCCAGCCCGAGGAGCACCTGGTGGACGACGCGGCGTGCCTGATCTGGGCTCGGCGGACAGGAATCCTCACCCGCGACGAAGCCGGGGCCCTCGCCGGCCGGGCCGTGCGTGTCCCCCTGGTCAGGCTCCGGAGCGCTCTCGAGCGACACCTCGCCGCCGAATCCGCGCCGCCCGACCTGGCCGTGCTCCAGCCACACCTGGACGACGCGCTGCGCCACAGCGCGCTCGAGTACGACGAGACGGGTGCCGCTCGATGGCAGGTGAGACGCCTCGATGCGCGCGCCCCCGCCCGCCGGGTGGCGCTGGATCTGCTCGACCTCCTCCTCGGCCCGCCCGGCCCGATCGCGACGTGCGACGACCCGGAGTGCGGGTGGTTCTTCGTCGACACCAGCCGCGGCCACCGGCGGCGCTGGTGCGACTCAGCCGACTGCGGCAATCGCGCCCGCGTCCGTCGCCACGCCGAGCGCCGGGGGGGCCGGCGGGAGTGAGACAGCCAGTAGCGTCGGGGCGTGGCTGACACGATCTGGGCGCGACAGGCCCCGCCGGCATCGGCGATCGAGCACGCCCTGGCGGGTGCGCGCGACGCCTGCTTCTGGATCGAGGACGTCGCCGCGCCGCCCCGGTTCGACAGGCTGGACGCCGACCACACGACCGACCTTGCCGTCGTCGGCGGCGGGTTCACCGGGCTCTGGACGGCGATCCGGGCCAAGCAGCGCGATCCCGGCCGACGCGTGCTGCTGCTCGAGGGACGCCGGCTCGGGTGGGCGGCCTCGGGCCGCAACGGCGGCTTCTGCGCCGCCAGCCTGACCCACGGTGACGAGAACGGCCGCTCCCGCTGGCCCGAGGAGTACGACGCCCTGACGCGGATGGGCGCGGAGAACCTCGACGACCTCGAGCAGACCGTCGGCGCCCACGCCATGGCCGTCGACTGGGAGCGCACCGGCGAGATGAGCGTGGCCATCGAGGACCACCAGGTCGCGTGGCTGGAGGAGATGGACGAGGGCGAGTACCTCGACCGGGACCAGGTGCAGGCCGAGGTCGCCAGCCCGACGTACCTCGCCGGCCGCTGGCTCCGCGACACCGCGCTCCTCCATCCGGCCCGGATGGTCGCCGAGCTGGCGCGCGTCGCGACCGAGCTCGGCGTCGAGATCGTCGAGGAGACGCCGGTCAGCGGGCTGGACTCCGGTCGCACCGGCGCGGTCACGCTGCAGACCGCAGGCGGCCGGGTCACCGCCGACCGCGTCGCCCTCGGCACCAACGTCTTCCCGGCGCTCGTACGCCGCTACCGGGCCTGGACGATCCCGGTCTACGACTACGTGATCATGACCGAGCCGCTCTCCGACGCCCAGCTCGGCGAGATCGGGTGGCACCACCGGCAGGGGCTGGCCGACCTCGCGAACCACTTCCACTACTACCGGCTCAGCGCCGACAACCGCATCCTGTTCGGGGGCTACGACGCGATCTACCGGTTCGGCAAGCGGGTCCGCGCCGACTACGAGGACCGCCCCGACTCACACCGCCGACTGGTCTCCCACCTCCTCACGACGTTCCCGCAGCTCGAGGGGATCCGGGTCAGCCACCGGTGGGCCGGCGCGATCGACACCTGCACCCGGTTCTGCGCGTTCTACGGGCTGGCCCACCGGGGACGGGTCGCCCACGCCGCCGGCTTCACCGGGCTCGGGGTCGGCGCGAGTCGCTTCGCCGGCGACGTGATGCTCGACCTGCTGGCCGGCGCCGACACCGAGCGCACCCGGCTGGAGATGGTGCGCCGCAAGCCGGTGCCGTTCCCGCCCGAGCCGTTCGCCGCCGCCGGCATCCACGCCACCCGCTGGTCACTCGGGCGGGCCGACCACCGCGAGGGGTCACGCAACCTGTGGCTACGCACCCTCGACCGGCTCGGCCTGGGGTTCGACACGTGACCGGGGAGCACCGGCTGTCCCGGCAGGACGCACGCCGGATCGCGCTGCGCGCCCAGCTGTTGACGGCCGAGCGGCCCGGGTCGATGGACGAGGTGCTGCACCGGCTCACGCTGCTCCAGGACGACCCCTGCACCGCGGTGGCGCCCAGCGCCCACCTGGTGCTGTGGAGCCGGCTGGGATCGGCGTACGAACGCGCCGAGCTCGACGAGGCGATCGGGAGCGGACGCGTCGTCGAGCTGCACCAGATGCTCCGCCCCGCCGCCGACATCGCGCTCCACCGGGCCGGGATGGCCAACTGGCCGGCGGTCTTCGACCAGTACCGGGACGTGCACGACTCGCTCGCGCGCTGGATGGCAGCCAACGACGACACCCGTCGCGACATCCTCGACAAGCTGTACGACGAGGGCCCGGTCACCGCGCGCGACCTCCCGGACACCACCCTGGTCCCGTGGCGGTCGAGCGGGTGGAACGGCGACCGCAACGTGCGGATGCTGCTCGAGAACATGGTGGGCCGCGGAGAGGTGGCGGTCGCCGGCTACGAGGGCCGCGACAAGCTCTGGGACCTCGCCGAGCGGGTCTATCCCGACGACCCGGTGCCTCCGCTGGAGGACGCGCGCCGCGAGCTCGACCGGCGTCGACTGGCCGGGCTCGGCGTCGCCAAGGCCAAGACGGCGGTCGTACCCGGCGAGCCCACCGCCGTCGGCGAGGCCGGCGAGGAGGCGACGATCGAGGGGGTGCGCGGCAGGTGGCGGGTCGACCCGGCGTACCTCGACGACCTGGGTTCCTTCGAGGGCCGGACCGCCCTCCTGTCGCCGATCGACCGGCTGATCATCGACCGGAAGCGGATGGCCGAGCTGTTCGAGTTCGACTACCAGCTCGAGATGTTCAAGCCCGCCGCCAAGCGGCGGTTCGGCTACTGGGCGATGCCGATCCTCCACGGTGACCAGCTGGTCGGGAAGGTCGACGCCACCGCCGACCGCGAGGCAGGTGTGCTCCGCGTCGACGCGATCCACGAGGACGAGCCATTCCCGGCCACCACCACCGCGGCGGTCCACGCGGAGCTCGAGGACCTCGCCGGATGGCTCGACCTCCATCTCGAGCACGCGTAAAGACTTCACCGTTCGAGGAACCCCGGCCCGGCCGCCGTGCCATCCTGACGTCGCTGTTTGCGCGGCATTGACGAAGTGGGGAGGTGCTGTGCGCACAGGTACGTGGGCGCGCCACCGGAACCCTTCGGTGGCGCTGAAGATCGTGGGCGCGGTCCTGGCCGTGACGATTGCCGTCGCCGCCGGACAGGCGCTCTTCCCGCACGCCTCGACGTGGTTGACCGTGGCCACGTCGCTCGGTGCCGGGCTCGTCTGCGGCTTCGCCGCGAGTCGTACGGCGGGAGCGATGCGCGTCGCCTGGCTGCTGTTCGCGCTGGCGGTCGTCCTCTACGGCATCGGCAACGCGATCTGGATCGCCTACGCCAGTCCCGGTCCGTCCCCGATCCTGTCGCTGGCCGACGGGATGTACCTGGTCGCCCTCGCGCCGGCCGCGCTCGGCCTGCTCGTCTACCCCGTGCTGCGCGGCGGCACCGGCCGTTGGCACGCCGTCCTGCTCGACGCGCTGGTCCTGGTCCTGGCCGTCTCGTCCCTCAGCCACACCCTCGCGCTGAGCGAGGTGTTCGCCGAGGCGAGCACCGGCAGCGAGGCGCTGATCCTGGGCCTCTATCCCCTCACCGACGGGCTGCTGATGTCGCTGGCCGTCGTGCTCATGCTGCGCAGCGTCGGCCGGCCACGCCTCGACGTGGTGCTGCTCGCCCTCACCTTCGCCGTCTACGCCGTGTCCGACAGCGGGTATGCCCTGCAGACGGTGCGCGGGTCCGACACCATCGGCACCTGGGTCGACCTCGGCTACATGGTCGCCCCGCTGCCGCTCGCCGGCGCCGCCCTCGTCGCCGCTCTGACGCCGACGCCGCGCCGGGCCGTCAAGCGGGACCTGACCGGGCTTGCCGCACCGTTGCTGCCCGACCTCACGGCGCTGCTCGCACTCAGCGTCGCCCTCGCGTTCGCCTGGGAGGACCCGGTCTCACGAGGGATCGCCGTCCTGCTGCTGGTCGCGGTCGGCATCCGTCAGCTCGTCCAGACCGCGGCCTCACAGGACCTCCGGCTGCGCCTGGAGGAACGGATCGCCGCACGCGGTCGGGAGATGGCCGAGCTGGCCGCCCACCACTCCCGCGTCGACCACGCCAAGCTCGAGTTCATCACCAGCGTCAGCCACGAGCTGCGGACGCCCCTCACCGCGATCCGCGGATCGCTGGAGCTGCTCGCCGACGGCGACGTCGGCCGGCTGTCGTCGCGGGCGAGCTCGGTGGTCGAGGTCGCCGTCCGCGGAACCCAGCGACTGAGCCGACTGGTCGACGACATCATCGACCTCGAGCGGCTGGAGAGCGGCGGCTTCCGGATGTCGCCGCTGCCCACCGAGGTCGGCCCGCTGGTCGAGGACGCCGCCTCGGCGCTGTCCCCGATGGCCGCCTCGCTCGGCGTGCGACTCGTCGTGGTCGCTCCCGGCCCCGCGTCGGCGCAGTGCGACCCCGACCGGGTGGTGCAGGTGCTGGTCAACCTGCTGGGCAACGCGCTGAAGCACGCACCCGAGGCGAGCGACATCACGGTGCGGGTCGAGGAACGGGTCCACGACGTCCTCGTCTCGGTCGCCGACGCCGGTCGCGGCATCCCCGACACCGAGCTCGAGGCGGTGTTCGGCCGCTTCCACCAGGTCCACCCGCAGCGCGACCTGCGCCAGGGCGGGACCGGTCTCGGGCTGGCGATCTGCAAGGGGATCGTGGAGGCCCACGGCGGCTCGATCTGGGTCGAGAGCGGCGGAGGGGGAGCGACCTTCCGGTTCACCCTGCCGCAGCCGTCCCGGGTCGACGAGGCCGCGCCCGCGTTGTCGCTGCCCGTCTGACGCGTCGGATCAGGCCTCCGCGCGACGCCGGATCCCGGTCAGGATCCGGCGTACGGCGAGCACGTGGAGGCGGCTGCCGATCACGAGCATCCGGTAGACAGCGCCGTGCGGACCGGGGAAGTCGGCGTGTGTCACCGCAGTCACGACCGAGCCGCCGTCGCCTCGCGGCTCCACGCGGAAGTCGAGGACGTAGCGCGAGAACCGGTGGCTCCCGGTCAGGCTGAGCAGCCGCGGCGGGTCGTTCTCCGCGATCTCGAAGCCTGCCCGCGGGCGGGTCCCGAGCACCGTGGTCAGCAGGGTGCTGCCCCGGCCGCCGAGCAGGTGGTCGACCTCAACCGAGACCGCGCGGAACGCGATGTCCGTCGAGACGTCGAGCAGCATCGCGTGCTCGTCGACGTACGCCGGGTCGTCGGTCGTCACCGGACCGCGAAGCCCCTCTCACCCGTGGGCTCCACGTCATCGACCTCCACCCGCTCGACCTGCGCGCCGGGTGGGCCACTGCGGCACCAGTCGACCAGGGCATCGACGGAGTCGCCCTCGAACTCGCCGGCCACCGTGCCGTCGGACTCGTTGCCCACCCAGCCGCTGACGCCGAGCCGGGATGCCTCGCGACGGCAGGAGTCGCGGAAGAAGACGCCCTGCACGTGGCCGTGGATCCGTACCCGCACCCGCCTCACCCGACCACCCTCGCCGACAGATCCCGATCAGTCGAGCGCAGGTTGTCGTATCGGGGATGCGCCGTTCGTGGTGTGGATGGAAGCATCACCGACACGCACCGAAGGAGCCCTGTCATGCGCAGCATCGTCGTCACCGAGTTCATCAGCCTCGACGGCATCGTCGACTCCCCCGGAGGGGAGGGCGGCTACGAGCACACCGGCTGGACCTTCAAGGAGGTCAAGCCCGACATGGCGGCCTACGAGCTGAAGGGCCGCGAGCAGGAGGAGGCCGGCGCACTCCTCGTCGGCCGCGTCAGCTGGGACGCGTTCCACGAGGTCTGGCCGACCATGAAGGAGTTCGCGCGCTACAACGAGATCCCCAAGTACGTCGTCTCGACCACGCTGACCGAGGAGGACGTGGCGGCCAGCCCGTGGCAGCCCTCCACCCTGCTGCGGTCGATGGCCGACGTGGCCGCGCTCAAGGAGACCGAGGGCGGCGACATCCAGGTCCACGGCAGCGCCTCCCTCGCCCAGAGCCTCGCCGCCGCGGGCCTGGTCGACCGCTACCACCTGCTCGTCTTCCCGCTCGTCCTCGGCCACGGCAAGCGGCTCTTCCCGGCCGACGGCGGAGCCAAGCACAACCTCGAGCTGGTCGAGCACGACACCTATGCCAACGGCATCTCGAAGCTCTGCTACTCCGTCGTGCGATGACCGAGGTCGGCGTACGCCGGGCGACCACCGCTGACTCCGACGTCGTCGGCCGGCTGCTGTTCGACTTCAACACCGAGTTCGAGACGCCCACGCCGTCGGCGGAGGAGTTCGCCGGACGCTTCGCCGAGCTGCTCGGCCGTGACGACGTGGTGGTGCTGCTGAGCGGGGACGTGTCGCCGACCGGCTTCGCGTTCCTGACGCTGCGGCCGACGCCGTACTTCGACGGGCCGCTCGCCCAGCTCGAGGAGCTCTACGTGCTGCCGGACCTGCGCGACCGCGGCATCGGTACGGCGCTGCTGACCGCGGCGGTCGAGCTGGTGCGGAGCCGGGGTGGTGCGGAGATGCACATCAACGTCGACGAGGTCGACACCGACACCCGGCGGTTCTACGAGCGGCACGGGTTCGTGAACATCGAGCCCGGCACCGACTACCGAATGCTGTGCTACCTGCGTGAGTTCTGATCGGCCCACTCGCGGTCGAGCATCGCGTAGATGCCGGTCGACACCCACTCATCCTTGAGCCGGACGTCCTCGACCAGGGTCGCCTCGTGGCGCATCCCCAACCGCTCGAGCACGCGGGCAGAGGCGGTGTTGCGGGAGTCGATGCGCGCGGTGACCCGGTGGGCACCGGCCTCCTCGAAGCAGAGGACGAGCAGGGCGCGGGTGCCCTCCGTGGCGAACCCGTGTCCCACGTGGTCGGGATGGAGCACGTAACCGACCTCGGCCCGCTGACTCTCGTTGCTGTGCCAGAACAGCACCAGGTCGCCGATCAGCTGGCCGGTGTCGCGGCGGACCATCACGAGAGCCAGCACCTGACCCTCGTCGTCGATGACCGACCGCACCCGCTCGGGGTCGGCGAGCCGCTCGGCCAGCTCCTCCGGCGTACCCGGAGAGAACGGGACATAGCGGCAGACCTCGGGATCCGACCGGTAGGCGTGCATCGCCATCAGGTCGGCCTCCGCGTCGATCGGACGCAGCAGCAGCCGCTCGGTGAGGATCGGGTAGTCGGGCGCGAGCCGCGGTTCGGTCACCAGGCCACCCTAGAAGTGCGGCTCTGGACAGGCAGGCGCGGATCGGGGCAGGGTGCCAGACATGCGACTCCTTCTCGGGACCCTCAGCCTCGCCCTGCTCACCACTGCCGTGGCGCCCCCGGGTGTCGCCGCCGCCGAGCCGACCGGAGGCCGCAGTGGCTTCGACGGCCGACTGACGGTCGTCGACCCCGACCAGAGCTTCCGCGGCCTCGACGCCGTCAACAGGCGCACGGCCTGGGTGTCCGGCGGCAGCCTCACCGAGGGCGGGGCCGGCAAGGTCTACCGGACCACGGACGGCGGCGAGACCTGGCAGGACGTCAGCCCGCCGGGCACCGAGGGCCTGTCGCTGCGCGACGTCGAGGCGCGCGACGCCGACACCGCCGTGGTGCTGTCGATCGGCGAGGGCGCGGCCTCCCGGATCTGGCGCACGACCGACGGCGGCGCCACCTGGACCGAGACCTTCCGCAACGCCGAGCCGACGGCGTTCTTCAACTGCCTCGACTTCTACCCCGGCGGTCGGCGCGGACTCGCCGTCAGCGATCCCGTGGGCGGCAGGTTCCGGGTCATCGCGACCCACGACGGTGGCCGGTCGTGGCAGGAGCTGCGGGACGCGGGGATGCCCGACTCGACCGGCGAGGCCAACTTCTCCGCCAGCGGCGACTGCCTGGTGATCGCGGGCAGCACCGCCTGGTTCGGCTCCGGCGGGTCGCAGGCGCGGGTCTTCCGCTCCACCGACCGCGGCCGTACGTGGACCGCGACCGACTCGACGTTGCCGCCGGGCCCGGCGGCCGGCGTCTTCGCCCTGGCGTTCCGCACCCCGCGGCACGGCATCGCGGTCGGCGGCGACTTCGAGGACCCGGCAGACGGCACCGACGCCTCGGCGTACACCCGCGACGCCCGCCACTGGAAGAACGGTGGCGACCTCACCCACCCCGGCGAGGACGCCGCGTGGGTGTCGAAGCGGGTCGTGGTCGTCACCGGCGAGGCGGGCGAGGTCACCGGCACCAGCATCAGCACCGACGGCGGCCGCAGCTGGGACCGGGTCTCCACCACCGGGTTCCACACCCTCGACTGCACCCGCGACGGCTCGTGCTGGGCAGCTGGTGGCGGCGGCCGGGTGGGAACGTTGTCCCGCTGACCTGACGGGCACTAGCGTCCGGCCATGCACTGGGCCCGGCACTGGCACCTGCTGACGGCGGCCCTCGCCGCAGGGGCGGTGCTGTTCCAGCTGGTGCTGGTGGTGCGGGGCTCGGCGGTGCTGGTCGAGACCGACCCGCCCTCACTCGTGGAGCGGCTCGGTCGGTTCGTCTGCTACTTCACGATCCAGGCCAACACGCTGGTCGCCGTCGCCACCGCCCCGCTCGCCCGAGACCCGTCGTACGACGGCCCGCGCTGGCGGGTGCTCCGGACGGCCTCGGTGGTCGGCATCACGATCACCGGCCTGGTCCACTTCGTGCTGCTGCGTCCGCTGCTCGACCTCACCGGTGCCGACCTCGTGGCCGACACACTGCTCCACGTGGTGGTGCCGACGCTGGCGTTCGTCGGCTGGCTGGCGTTCGGGCCGCGTCCGCGCACCGGACCGCGCGAGGTCGGGCTGGCGCTGATCTGGCCGGTCGCGTGGCTGGCCGTCATCCTCGGGGTGCGCTCGCTGACCGGCTGGGTGCCCTACCCGTTCCTCGACCCGGACGGTGACGGTGGCTGGGCCGGGGTCGGCGTCGCCTGCCTGGGCGTGACCGTACTGTTCCTGGCGGTGTCGGCGGCGGCGTACGCCGTCGACCGCCGGGCTGTCGTACCTGCCGGTCGCCGTTCGTGGACTGGGTGAGGGCGGGACCGACCCGCCGGCACAGGGAGGAAGCATCATGAGCATCGTCACCGCCGACATGGCCGTCTCGCTCGACCTCGTGGGCAGCGGCCACGACCAGACGCTCGAGCACCCGTTCGGCCCCCGCGTCGGGGAACGGCTCCACACCTGGATGTTCGAGCACGCCGAGGAGAACGCCGCGGAGGTCGAGGCGATCACCGACGCCGGCGCCTACGTGATGGGGCGGAACATGTTCGGCCCCGACCGGGGCGAGTGGGACCTCGACTGGACCGGGTGGTGGGGGCCGGAGCCGCCGTACCACGCGCCGGTGTTCGTGCTCGGGCACCGCGAGCGCGAGCCCGTGGAGATGGCCGGTGGCACGACCTTCCACTTCGTGACCGACGGCGTGGAGGCAGCCGTGGCGCGCGCCCGGGACGCCGCCGGCGACCGCGACGTCTCCATCGCCGGCGGGGTGAGCACCCTCAACTCCGCGCTCGCGGCGGGTCTGGTCGACGAGCTCCGGCTCCACGTCGTGCCGTTCACCGTCGGCGAGGGGCTGCGGGTGTTCGACGGGCTGGCGGACCTGACCCTCGTGCCGGTCGCGAGCCGCACGACTCCGCAGGTGACCCACCTGACCTGGCGCCGACCTGCCTAGCGGTTGCGCGGGTGCTGCTTCGCCTGCCGTTCGTTGCCCCGCTTGTAGTTGCCGGTCCAACGCGCCATCACGCCCTGCGGGTCACCCTCCACCTCGGCCAGGAATTCCTCGGCGCGCGACCCCCTGAGGACCGTCGCCCGACGGCCGTGGTGGGTGATCAGCACGGTGCCGTCGCGGCGTACGTCGTAGTCGAAGCCGTGCGCTCCGTTCAGGTTCAGGAGTCTCGCTCCCCCATGACATGCATCGCCGACCCCTCGGGGCCGTCACCGTCATCGTCGAAGGCCTCGTCGCTCTCCTCCGGCCCGCCGAGCACGTCCTGGTCCGCCGGGATCGCGTCCGGGTCGTCGCCGCCGACCATCCGCTCGGTCGTCGGGCTCGTCCTCGGGCTGCTCCTGCCGCAGCCGCTGGTCGAGCGTCTCGCCGCCGTCGGTCTCGGTGCCGATCAGCTCGGCACCGCGCGGCAGTCGGTCCGGCGGGCTCCACGGCTCGTCGTCACCCGCGCTGGGGTCGTCGAGGAATCGGTCGGCGTCGGCCTGCTCCTGCGGGTCGAGATCGGAGCGACCCCAGTCGCCCTCGCCGTCGGTCCTGCGGTTCGCGGTCATGCCGTCCACCCTGCCTCGCTGCTGCGCTGCGGACAAGGCGCCGGCACGGCGCTCGAGCCTGCCGGGACCCGCGCGGTCAGGGAGTCCAGTCGGGCGGCGGGTCCTCGCCGACCAGCCCGTCGACCGCTTCCCGCAGCAGGTCGGCGTGGCCGGTGTGGCGGCCGTACTCCTCGAGCAGGTCGAACAGCAGCCGCCGCAGGTTGGCGTGGTGGCCCTCGTCGTCGCCGATCTCGATCAGCTGGTCGAGCCCACCGGCCGCGATCGCGGCGTCGTACCGCTCGCGGGACCGGGCCACCGCGCCGTCGTACCACGCGTAGAGCTGCGCCGGGTCGTCGTCGTCCGCGGTCCGGTACTCCCAGTCGGGCGTGCCGTCGTGGACCTCGGTCCAGGGCAGGCCGATCGAGCTGCCGTCGAGGCGCGCGGTCGAGCAGTGGTCCTCGATGATCGCGAGGTGCTTGAGCAGCTGGCCCAGCGACAGCGACGACGCGGCCGTGCGCTGGCGCAGCCCGTCGGCGTCGAGGCCGCCGGCCTTCCAGCGGAAGGTGGCGCGCATCCGGTTGAGGCTGCCCAGCAACGCGTCGACATCGGTGCCGGCGAGCGGCGGTTCCACGGGGTAGTCGGTCATGGCAGCCACCCTAGGGCGAGTTCCGGACGGATCACTTCCGCAATGCGTGCGAGGCTGGCATCGTGGACACCACCAACCCCACCGCCCGCGCGCTGCTTGGCGCTCGAGCTGATCCAGGGCTCGCCCGGCATCACCGCCCAGCGGCTCGGTGAGCGGCTCGGGGTCTCCGACCGGGCGGCGCGGCGCTACGTCGGCATCCTGCGCGAGGCCGGGATCCCGGTCGAGTCGGTGCGCGGGCCCTACGGCGGCTACCGGCTGGGGCGGGGGCTGCGGGTGCCGCCGCTGATGTTCAGCCAGACCGAGGCGCTCGGCCTGGTGATGGCGGTGCTCGACGGCCACCACGCCGCGGCCGACGCCGACGACCCGGTCGGCTCGGCGCTCGGCAAGATCGTGCGGGTGCTGCCGGCGCCGGTCGCCGCCCAGGCCGAGGCCGTACGCCGGACGGCGGCGCCGGTCCCCGACCGGTCGGCCGCCCGCCCCGACCCGGCCACCACGGCCACCCTCGTCACGGCGGTGGCCGAGCGGCGCCGGGTCCGGCTCGGCTACCGCACCGAGGCCGGCACCGAGCTGGACGTCGAGGTCGACCCGTGGGCGGTCGTGGTCCGCCACGGCCGGTGGTACCTGCTGTGCTGGTCGCACGCCGCGTCCGCGCCTCGCACCTACCGCGTCGACCGGGTCTCGACGGCCGAGCTGCTGGAGGAACGCTTCGAGCCGCCGGCCGACCCTCGACCCGGTCGCCGACCTCGAGCACCACCTCGCCGTCGGGTGGGAGTACGCCGTGGAGGTCGTCTACGAGGCGCCGTACGACGAGGTGGTCGCGCGGCTGCCGCGCGCGATGGGGCGGCTGGAGCCCGACGGCGACGACCGGGCCCGCCTGGTCGGCTCCACCAGCAACCCGGCGATGTATGCCGAGTGGCTGGCGGCGACTCCCGTGCCGTTCCGGGTCGTCGGCGGGCCGGAGCTCCGCGACGCCGTGCGCGCCACCGGCCGGCGGCTGCTCGCGGCGGCGACTGACTCGAGCTCAGCGTCAGGCCGCGTCGAGCCGGGCGAGCTCCTCGTCGGTGAGCTCGAGGTCGGCGGCCGCGGCGGAGTCGGTGATCGACTGCGGCCGCTTCGCGCCGGGGATCGGGATCACGACCGGTGACTGGGCGAGCTCCCAGGCGAGCGCGACCTGCTGCGCACTGACGCCACGGTCGGCGGCGATCTCGGCGAAGGCGGGGTGGTTCTCGGCCAGCTCCTTCGCGTTCGAGAGGCCGCCGAGCGGGCTCCACGGCAGGAACGCGAGCCCGAGCTCCTCGCAGACGTCGATCTCGGGACGGCTGCTGCGGAACGCCGGGCTGAACTGGTTCTGCACGCTCACCAGCGCGCCGCCGAGCTCCTGCGTGCGCCGACCGGATCTGGTCGGGGTCGGCGTTGGAGAGGCCGACCATCGCGACCTTGCCGGACTTCGCGATCTCACCGAGCGTGCCGATCACGTCGTCGTAGTCCACCTTCGGGTCCGGTCGGTGGTGCTGCCACAGCGAGATCTGGTCGACGCCGAGGCGGCCGAGGCTGTCGTCGACGGCGCGGCGCAGGTGATCGGGTGAGCTGTCGATCTCCCACCGCCCACCGTCGACCCGGACGTGGCCGCCCTTGGTCGCGAGCAGGACCTGGTCGCGCGCGCCGAGCTCGTCGAGCAACGAGGTGATCAGCCGCTCGTTCTCGCCCTGTGCGCCGGCGCCCTTCTCGTCTCCCGGTCCGTAGGCGTCGGCGGTGTCGAAGAGGGTGACGCCCGCGTCGAGGGCCGCGCGCACGGTGTCCAGCAGCTGCTCGCGCGGCTGGGTTCCGGTCTGGTCGAACGTCATCAGGCCGAGCCCGACCGCACCCACCTCCACGCGTCCGACGGTGTCGTTGCCAATGGTCCGAGTCTGCATGCGTCGACCCTAGTCGGGCACGACGAAGGAGTGCCTGGCGTGGGGAGACGGGTTGAGCGAGCCCGCGACCGAGCTCGCGAGGCCGCGCCGGCGTGTCGAAACTATCGACCCTACGAGGCGGTGGGAAACGCCTAGCCGGGCGGGACCAGGCCGCGGCTGTCGCGCGGTCCGCCGAGCGGGTGCCCGCCGGGCAGGTGGACCTCGACGGTCGCGGCGGTGAGCCGGTAGAGCCGCAACGGGCGCTCACCCGAGAGGTCCGCGGCGGTGAAGGCGCGAGCACCCGCGCGAGGGTGCGCGAACGCCACCCGGCATGCTTCCTCGAGGTCCTCCTCGTCCACCATCGCTGCGGTCCCGGTCACGTAGACGGCGCCGCCGTCCTCGACGTGGGCGGTCGAGTCGAACACCACGGCGGTCGCGCGGGGGTCGCGGGCGAGGTTGACCGAGTGGGTCGCGGTGGGGGACGAGACCCAGTAGAGGTCGTCCCCGTCGCGTTCGTGGTAGACCGGCGACACCCGGGCCCGGCCGTCGGCCTCGGTGGTGCCGAGCACCATGAAGTGGGCCGACGCGTAGGCCGTCTCGGCCAGGTCGCGGAGCGGCTCGGTCATCGCAGGTCCTTCCGCATCACGACCCGGGGAAAGCCTCCGGAGACCGCGTCGGTCCGGCTGGCGAGGGTGAAGCCCGCGGCCTCGAACAGGGCGCGGGTGCCGACGTAGGCCATCGTCAGGTCGACCTTCTCTCCGTGGTTGTCGGTGGGGTAGCCCTCGACCGCCGGCGCACCCTCGCTGCGGGCGTAGTCCACGGCGCCGGGGATCAGGGCGTGCGCGACGCCCTGGCCGCGATGGCCGGGCCGCACCCGGAGGCACCACAGCGACCACACCGGCAGGTCGTCGACGTGCGGGATCTTGCGGGACCTCGCGAACGGGAGCTCGCTGCGCGGCGCGATCGCCGCCCAGCCGACGACCTCGTCACCGTCGTAGGCCAGGACGCCGGGGGCGACCTTGCGCCGGGTCAGCTTCCTCACGTACTCCCCACGCTCGGGTCCGATCAGCGACAGGTTGGTCTTCGCGTCGAGTCGGTGGCTGAGGCACCAGCACACGTTGGACGTCCGGGTTCTTCGGGCCGACCATGGTCCGCACGTCGGCGAAGCTGCGCGCCGGCCGGACGTCGAGCGTCATGCCGGTCCTCCCGCCGATCATCCGGACCTCGATCACGTCGCCGCGTCGATGCCCTCGGCCTTGCGGACCTTGTCCTTGAGCGGCACCAGGTAGCGGCCGTCCTTGGGGAACAGCGACGTCTCCCACTCGGTGTCGCCGACCCGTACGACGGCCGGGATCACACCCCAGCCGTAGGTGAGCAGCGCCGAGGCCTCCTTGATGTCGGCGCTCTCCTCGTCGGGCACGGCGACGTAGTAGTACGGCGACGGGCCGCGCCACTCGAAGACGTCGCCGGTGAACTCGAGCTCCATCAGCTGCGCTCCGCCTGGCGGCGGTGGAGCTCGCGCATCTCGTCGAGCAGCTCGGCGGCCGGACCGGCGACCGGCAGGCCCGGGACGAGCGCGTTGACCGGCAGCGCGGCGACCGGGCCGGGAGACAGTCCCCACTCGGACCGCCAGGCGTTGAGCTGTTCGGTCGACACGGCGTAGACGATCCGCCCGAGCCCGGCCCAGCCGTGGGCGGCTGCACACATCGGGCAGTGCTCGCCCGACGTGTAGACGGTGCAGCCTGCCCGGTCGTCCACGGGCACGTGCGTGCCGGCCCAGCGCGCGATCTCGAACTCCGGGTGGCGGGTCTGGTCGCCGCCCTGCGGTGCGGTTGTGGTCCTCGAACAGCACCTGGCCGTCAGGCCCGACCAGCACCGAACCGAACGGCTCGTCGCCGTTCTCGTAGGCGGTGCGGGCGAGCTCGACGCAGCGTCGGAGGAAGTCCAGGTCGGTCGCGGTGAGGTCGCTCATCGTCACTCCCGGGTGTGGTCGAGCAGGGCCGTCACCACAGCATCCCAGTGTTCCGGCGGCGGCTGCTGGTGCCCCACGCCCGGCAGCTCGAGCAGCCGTGCGCCCGGGATCGCGGCCGCGAGAGCGCGGCCGTGCTCGATCGGGAAGAGCGGGTCGTGGGTGCCGTGCACGACCAGGGTCGGCGCCGTGATGGCGTCGAGCCCGATGTCGGCGGCCTCGTCGTCGCGGACCACGTCGTGGTTGGTGAGGCTGGCAGCGATGTCGTTCGCCCGGTCGACGTCGCGTTCGGCCAGTCGCCGGACACGCGGTTCGTCGAGTCCGCCTGCCCCGGCGTACGGGATCTCGACGGCGACGCGGTGGTCGACGACGGCACCACGGTCGCTCCAGTCCGGCGCGGGCGCGGGGTGCTCCACGTCGCGGCGAGCGCGGGTGTCGGCGGCGGGAGGTCCTGGCCGAGGTCGCGGATCGCGCTGGTCGACATCAGGGTCAGGGTGCTGACCCGGTCGGGGTTGTGCAGACCCAGCTCCTGCGCGATCCCGCCACCCGCCGACAGCCCGACCACGTGCGCGCGTTCGACGCCGAGGGCGTCCAGGATCGCGACCGGGTCGGTGCGCAGCTCGGTGGCGGAGTACGACGGGCTCCCGACCGGGGAGGTGGTGGACCGGCCGGTGTCGCGGTGGTCGTAGCGCACGACGTACCGCCCGCCGGCGGCCAGCCGCGAGCAGAACTCGTCCTCCCACCACACCATCGACTGGCCCGACCCCGCGATCAGGAGGAGCGCCGGGTCTCCCGGATCGCCGAAGGTCTCGACGCACAGCTGCGCGCCGGTCACCTCGACCATCCGCTCGGTCATGGGGGTTGCGGACACTCAGCCGCGGGTGCGGTAGAGCCGCGTGGTGATCGGCAGGAAGACCGCGGTCAGCGCAGCCGCGGTGCCCAGTGCGACGACGATCTCGTCGGCCCAGCGGTGTCCCCTCGAGGAGGTCCCGGGTGGCGGTGACCAGGTGTGAGATCGGGTTGACGTTGACGAACGCCTCCAGCGGCCCGGGCAGAGTCGAGGGCTCGACGAACGCGTTGCTCAGGAACGTCAGGGGGAAGATCGCCATGAAGCCGGCGTTCATCACCGCGTTGGGCGAGCGCATCAGCAGACCGAGGGTCGTGAACACCCACGACAGCCCGAACGAGAACACGACGACCAGCGCCAGCCCTGCCAGCAGACCGGGCAGGCCGGCGGGAGGGTCGTAGCCGAGGATCAGCCCGAGGACGATCGAGCACCGTGCCGGCCATGAGGTAGCGCACCGTGTCGCCCAGCAGCGCGCCGACCAGTGGTGCGGACCGCCAGATCGGCAGCGACCGGAACCGGTCGACGACGCCCTTGGTCAGGTCCGTGTTGAGCGAGATCCCCGAGTAGACGGTGGTGAACACGACGGTCATGGTCAGGATTCCCGGCATGATGTATTGGAGATACACGTCGGTGGATCCGGCGATCGCGCCGCCGTACAGGTAGGTGAACATCAGCAGGAACATCACCGGGGTGATGGTCACGTCGAGCAGCTGCTCCGGCACGTGCTTGATCTTCAGCATGCCGCGCCAGCCGAACGTCAGTGCGGCGGAGACGGCGCCGGCGCGCGGCGGCCGGGGCGCGCTGGAGAGGGCGCGACGCACGGCCGCGTCGTCGGCGACGTCGTCGGTGTGGTTGCGGTGGGTGGGCGAGGTGCTCATGCGGAGCCCTCCTCTGGTGCGTCGTCGGTGTCCTGGTCTGTGGCCAGATGGCCGGTGAGGGCGAGGAAGACCTCGTCGAGGCTCGGCTGGCCCAGCGAGAAGCCCGCGATCCGTACGCCGGCGCGGGCGAGCTCGGCGACCGCCTCCGCCGCGCGATCGCCGTCGGCGCATGGTGCCGTCAGTCCCGCTGGGTCTGGCTCGAGGTGCACCTCACCGAGCGCGCGCGCCAGGACCTGCTCGGCCTCGGGCCGCTGGTCGGGGTCGAGCAGGCGCACGTGGAGCGCGCCGGCGCCGATCGACGCCTTGAGCTGGGCCGGCGTCCCCTCCGCGATGACCTTGCCGCGGTCGATGACCGCGATCCCGTCCGCCAGCTGGTCCGCCTCCTCGAGGTACTGCGTGCACAGCAGGATCGTCGTGCCGGAGGCGACCATGGCGCGGATGATGTCCCACACCTGGTTGCGCGAGCGCGGGTCCAGCCCGGTGGTGGGTTCGTCGAGGAACATCAGCTCCGGCGTCACCACGATGCTCGCCGCGATGTCGAGCCGGCGGCGCATCCCGCCCGAGTAGTGCTTGACCAGTCGACCGGCCGCATCCGAGAGGCCGAAGGCCTCCAGCAGCTCGCTCGCCCGTGCCTTGGCCGCGGCCCGCTTCAGGCCGAGCAGGCGGCCGATGAGGATCAGGTTCTCGCGGCCGGTCAGGTCCTCGTCGACCGACGCCAGCTGGCCGGTGAGACTGACGAGACCGCGCACGCTGTCGGACTCGCGGACGACGTCGTGACCGAGCACCCGGGCGGTGCCGCCGTCCGGATCGAGCAGGGTCGCGAGCATCCGGATCGTCGTGGTCTTGCCGGCGCCGTTGGGCCCGAGCACGCCGTACACCGAACCCCGCGGGACGGACAGGTCCACCCCGTCGACCGCAACGGTGTCGCCGAACGCCTTGGTCAGGCCGGTTGCCTCGATTGCCAGTGCCGACATCAGCACTCCTCCCCTGTGGTGGGCCATCTGAGTGAACTCTGCATCTTCAACCGCACGTGAGGTCAAGACGTGAGTGAGCGCAGTCACCGTTCAGACCTGCGCGGCGGAGGAAATTCATCGGGTGTCCGGCACAGTGATGCCATGGAGTCACTGGTCCGACAGTTCTATGCCGACCTGTGGAACCAGTGGGACGACGACGCGGTCGACGAGGTCCTCGCCGAAGGGTTCAGGTTCCGCGGCTCCCTGGGCACGGAGACGATCGGCCGTGACGGCTGGCGCCGCTACCGCGACGGCGTCCGTGCCGGGTCCGCCGACTTCCGCAACGAGGTGGTCACCCTCGTCGTGCGCGACCACGAGGCAGCCGCCCGGCTCGACTTCTCCGGCACCCACACCGGCACGCTGCTGGGGCTGAGCGCCACCGGCCGCCGGTTCACGTACGCCGGTGCCGCCTTCTTCACCGGCGACGGCACCCGTCTCACGTCCGCCTGGGTCTTGGGCGACCTCGCCGGCCTCCGGGGCCAGCTCGACCCGTCCTAGCCGAGCTGGGTGTCGAAGAACTTCACGGTGCGTGCCATCGCGGCGAAGAACGCCGGACCGAACGCGTGCCCGTCCTCGTACCACTCGAGCTGGGAGTTCACCCCGGCCGCCAGCAGCGCGCGATGGGTCGCGGTCGCCCAGGGCGGCGGGCAGGTGTCGTCGAACCGGCCGTGCACCATGAGCACCGGCTCGGTGACCCGGTCGAAGTAGGGGCGCGACGAGTTCTCGCGCCAGAACTGGGGGCTCTCGGCGGGCGAGCCGTGGGCGGCGACGACCTCCTCGCCGCGGGTGTCGCCGGGCTCCGACATGAATGTGAGGAAGTTGTCGGCCTCCAGCGACGACACCGACGCCCACGGCGCGGCGGCCTGCACCAGGCCGGGCTCGACGACCAGTGCCTTGAGGATGACGCCGCCGCCCATGGAGCGGCCGAACAGCGCTACCCGGTCGTCGTCGACGGGCACGTCGGTGGAGCGGCGCAGTGCCTTGACCGCGTTGATCACGTCGGCGACGTAGCCCAGCCGCATCCGGGTCTGGTAGCGCGGGTCGTCGTCGGACTCGGCGTGGTTGCGGTAGTCGACGTGCAGCGCGACGTAGCCCTCCGCGGCGAGGTAGCCGCGCTCGCGGGTCATTCCCTGGCCGCGCACGTAGAAGGCCGGGTCGATGTAGCCGTGGGCGAGCACCACCGCGGGGAACGGGCCCCGACCCGTCGGCACGTTGAGAACGCCGCTGATCGTGTAGCTCTCCTCGCCGCCCCGGTCGGGCCCGGTCGTGCTGCGGCTGCGGTAGGTCACGTCGTACGACGTGTAGAGGTCGGTCTGCTCGCGCACCGCGCCGAGCCGCAGCCGATCCCCGCGGTGCCGTTGCTCGGCGAGGCCGAGCACCGAGATCGGTCGGGCGGGCGCGGGCTCCTCGGTCTCCGGCTCGGCCGACTGCGTCGCCTCCGGTGACGGCGGAGCGGCAGGGGTGTCGCTGCCGGTGTCGCTGGGCGACGGTTCCGGGGCACCCTCGGGCGGAGACTCGCTGGTGCAGCCCGCCGCGACCAGCACCAGGGCGAGCACGCCGCTCACCCACGTCATCGGCCGCACGTGCTCTCCCGTCGTCAGAACTCCGTCTCACGGTAGTCGGGGACGACAAGGGCCAGCGCGCCGAAAACCGGTTGCGGCCCGGCACGACCGGGGCGGCAGGATGGGGCGATGACGTCGCGACTTGCTGCTCTCTGCTGGGACGCGAACGACCCACCGCGTCTCGCGCAGTTCTGGTCCGGCCTCCTGGGCCGGCAGGTGTCGGGGGGCGGTGTCGAACTCCTGCCGAACGACGACACCGAGTTCCTCATCCGGTTCCTGCCGACCGCGGTCGGGGAGACCGGTCAGAACCCGATGCACGTCCACCTCACGAGCGGATCCGAGCAGGATCAGGACGACACGGTGGCGAGGGCGCTCGCGCTCGGCGGCCGGCACCTCGACGTCGGCCAGCTCCCGGAGGAGGGTCACGTGGTGCTCGCCGACCCCGAGGGCAACGCGTTCTGCGTGATCGAGGCGGGCAACAACTTCCTGGCCGGCTGCGGCTTCCTCGGCGAGCTCGCCTGCGACGGTTCACCGGCAGTCGGGTACTTCTGGAGCGAGGCGCTGGGCTGGCCGCTGGTCTGGGACCAGGACGAGGAGACCGCGATCCAGTCGCCCGCCGGCGGCGCGAAGATCGCGTGGGGCGGTCCCCCGGACGCACCGAAGAAGGGGAAGAACCGGATGCACTTCGACCTCGCACCCGCCGACGGCGACCAGCAGTCGGAGGTCGACCGCCTCATCTCGCTCGGGGCAACCCGCCTCGACCTCGGTCAGTGCGACGTGGACTGGGTGGGCCTGGCCGACCCCGAGGGCAACGAGTTCTGCGTGAGGCCCTGACCCACTGACCGCTCAGTGGGCCATGTCGACGAAGCGGGAGTAGTGGCCCTGGAAGGCGACGGTGATGTCGCGGGTGGGGCCGTTGCGGTGCTTGGCAACGATCAGGTCGGCCTCGCCGGGGCGGGTCGACTCCTTCTCGTAGACGTCGTCGCGGTGCAACAGGATGACCATGTCCGCGTCCTGTTCGAGTGAACCCGATTCACGAAGGTCCGACATCATCGGCCTCTTGTCGCCGCGCTGCTCGGGCCCACGGTTGAGCTGGGAGAGGGCGATGATCGGGACCTCGAGCTCCTTGGCCAGCAGCTTGATCTGGCGGGAGAACTCGGAGACCTCGAGCTGGCGGGACTCGACCTTGCGGCCCGACGTCATCAGCTGCATGTAGTCGATCACGACCAGCTTGAGGTCGTGGCGCTGCTTGAGCCGCCGGGCCTTCGCCCGGATCTCCATCATCGTCATGTTGGGGCTGTCGTCGATGAACATCGGCGCGCTCGAGACCTCGCCCATCTTGCGCGCCAGCTTGGTCCAGTCGTCGTCGCTCATCTGGCCGTTGCGGATGTGGTTGAGCGGGACCTTCGCCTCGGCCGAGAGCAGCCGCATCGTGATCTCCGAGCGCGTCATCTCGAGGCTGAAGAAGCAGCTGGTCAGGTTGTTGTGGAGCGAGGCGGCCCGGCACAGGTCGAGCGCCAGGGTGGAGTTGTGGGTCGGGATGCCGGTCGGGCCGGCGAGGTAGAGGTGGTCGTCGTTGTCGACCTGCACGCACCGGACCGGCACGCTCGGCGCACAGCGCACGTCGTCGATCTTGACCACGGAGCCGTCGGGCAGGTCGATCGTCCACAGCCGGTCGCGAGCCACGGCGAGGGCGGTGGTGGTCAGGACGTCGTAGGCAGCGGTCGTCCCGGCGCCCGACTCGCACGGCGTGCGCCGGGGGCCCGGCCGCGACACCCGCCACTGGTGCTGGGCGTCGGCGACGATGACCGATCCGTCGGAGAAGTGGACCGTGAAGCACGGGCGGTGGTGGAGCACCTCGGTGGCAGCAACGACACGAGTCGGCCGACCCTCCGCGTCGACGAGCAGGTCGCCGACGGCGACCTCACCCATCGTCGTCCAGCCGCTCGGAGTCGGCAGCGGCGTCTCGAGGGCGAGCGCCTTGCCCATGGCGGGGCGCGCCGCGACGATGATCATCTGGCCGGAGTGGAGACCGTTGGTGAGGTCGTCGAGGTCAGCGAAGCCGGTGGGGACGCCGTAGAGGCCGGCCTCGCGGTTGCCGATCGCCTCGATCTCGTCGAGGACGCCGTCCATGATGTCGGACAGCGGCATGTAGTCCTCGGCCGTACGGCGGTCGGTGACCTGGTAGACCTCCGCCTGCGCGGCGTCGACCACGTCATCGACCTGACCCTCGGCGGCGTAGCCGAGCTGGACGATCTTCGTGCCGGCGTCGACCAGCCGCCGCAAGATGGCCTTCTCGCGCACGATCTCGGCGTAGTAGCCGGCGTTGGCCGCGATCGGGACGTTGGCCGACAGCGTGTGGAGGTAGGGGGCACCGCCCACCCGCTGGAGCTCGCCGCGCCGCTGGAGGGACGCCGCCACCGTCACCGGGTCGGCCGGCTCGCCGCGTCCGTAGAGGTCGATGATCGCGTCGTGGATCAGCTCGTGGGCGGGCCGGTAGAAGTCGGCGCCGCGCACTGCCTCGGTCACGTCGGCGATCGCGTCCTTGGAGAGCAGCATCGAGCCCAGCACGCTCTGCTCGGCGGCGTCGTCCTGGGGCGGCATCCGGCTGCCCGGGCGCTGCGGGGCGTCGCCCGGTGCGTAGGCCGCCGGGCCGTCACCCCACTCCTCGTAGGGGTCGCTCGCAGGAGCACCGGGGGCACCGTGCTCGGTGATGCTCACCTGACCTCCTCCAGACCCGCTGACCGTGGGCACCTGCTGCCTCGACGGTAGGGAGCGCCACTGACATCTCGCCGGCCCCCGGCGGACTCGTGGTCATTCCACGCAACCCGGAGGAACCTACGGCTGCGGTCACCGCACCGGAAGCACCCCATCCACAGGCCCTGTGGATAACCCGTGAGAAGAGGTGGACGACACGCGGTGAGGTGTGAGCGGGCTGGGGACCCTGCTGTGGACTCGCCCCGGCCGCCACCGTCCGTGTCCGCGCTGACCTGCAGAAACGTGACTCACATGGTGTGGATGGAAATCTCTCGTCACTTTCCCGACGGCAACCGTTCACCATCTGGGACCGACGCGCCGTTTGTCGACATAGCGGCCCGGCCCTGGGGGCCGACCGGTTATTCCACCCTTCATGCACAGGCAGCCGAGGGCCAGACTTGTCAGAGTCATGATCGGCCTCTGCTCCTTACTCGGCTAGTCTGGGACCCATGCGTCGCACCCAGGACCGCGAGATCGTGCGCCTCGCCGTCCCGGCCTTCCTGGCGCTGGCGGCGGAGCCGCTGTTCCTGTTGTCCGACGCGGCCATCGTGGGCCACCTCGGAACCGTCCCGCTCGCGGGCCTCGGCATCGCCGCGGTCGTGCTGCAGACCGTGGTCGGCCTGTGCGTGTTCCTCGCCTACGGCACCACCGCGAGCGTCGCGCGCCGTCTCGGCGCCGGCGACACCCGGGGTGCGCTGGCGCAGGGGATCGACGGGATCTGGCTCGCCGTCCTCATCGGCGCGGTGGCCACCGTCCTGGGGGTCGCCCTCACGGACCCGCTGGTGGGCGCGTTCGGCGCGGGGCCCGAGGTCACCGAGCAGGCCACGACGTACCTGCGGATCGCGTTCCTGGGCACCACGCCGCTGCTGGTCATGCTCGCCGCCACCGGGGTGCTGCGCGGCCTCCAGGACACCCGGACCCCGCTCTACGTCGCGGTGGGCGGCAACGCCCTCAACATCGCGCTCAACCTGTGGCTGGTCTACGGCGTCGATCTCGGCATCGCCGGCTCCGCGTGGGGATCGGTGCTCGCGCAGGTCGCGAGCGCCGGCGCGCTCACCGCCGTCGTGGTCCGGGGCGCCCGGCGCGAGGGTGCACCGCTGCGGCCGGACCGACCCGGGATCCGGGCCGCCGCCCGCGCGGGGGTACCGCTCGTGGTCCGCACCCTCACCCTGCGCGCCGCGCTGCTGGTCACGACGTACGCCGTGACGCTCGGTGCCGTGACCGCCACCGACCAGGCGGTCGACCTGGCCACCCACCAGCTCGCGTTCACGATCTGGACGTTCCTGGCCTTCGTGCTCGACTCGATCGCGATCGCCGCCCAGGCGCTCACCGGTCGCTACCTCGGCGCCGGCGACGTCACCGGCACCCGCGCCGTCACCGACCGGATGATCCAGTGGGGCGTGTGGTCCGGAGTCGTCACCGGACTCGGCCTCGCCGCGATCAGCCCGCTGCTCGGCCCCCTGTTCACCGACGATCCGCTGGTCCACGACCGGCTGGTGGCGGTGCTGCTCGTCGCGGCGGTCGGACAGCCGATCGCGGGCGTGGTGTTCGTCCTCGACGGCGTCCTGATCGGGGCCGGCGACGGCCGCTACCTCGCCTGGGGCGGCATCCTGACGCTCGTGGTCTACACCCCCGTCGTGCTGGGCGCCGTGCTCGCCGGTGGCGGACTGGTGGTCGTCTGGATCTCCTTCGCCACGGTCTTCATGGGCGCCCGTTTCGTGGTGCTGCTCCACCGCGCGCGCGGCACGGCCTGGCTCGTGACCGGAGTGGCCGACCGGCCCTCGGAGCGGCCCCTACAGTGACGCCATGCGGGCACTCCAGGCGATCGGCATGGGGCTGGTCATCGTCCTGGTCCGCGCCGGATCGCCCGACCTGCTCCCCGACCCGCTCGGCTGGCTGCTGATCCTCTACGGCGTACGCCGCCTGCCGCCCGACCTGCCGCTGCGCGCCGGGGTGCTGGCGCTCGGCGCCCTCGCGCTGGCCGTCTCGGTCCCGCTCTGGATCCCCGAGGTCGCCGACCGCGTCCTGGAGTCCGACCGGTCGTTGCAGTGGGCGGTCAACCTGCCGCAGCTGCTCTTCGTGGTCACCCTCGCGACCGCCCTCGGCCGGCAGGCCGGTGAGCACGGCGACTCGGCCGGGCGCGGCTGGTGGTTCCTGGTCGCCACCCTCACCGGGTTCGCCGCGGCAGCCCCGGTCCTGGTCTTCGGGGGTGGCATCGCCGTGCTCGAGACGCCGGCGCTGGTGATCGCGGGAGCGGTGCTGCTGACCGCGATCGTGCTGTGCTTCGCCCACTCCGGCCGCCCGTGGGCCGCCGGGGACGTGGAAACGCGGCGTGTGCCTGAGAACGACCTCTAGGTAGGTCTCAGGCACACGCCGCGATCAGGGTCGGGGGTCAGGCCGGGATGACGTTGAGGGCCACCGTGGCGGAGACCTCGTCGTGCAGCTTGACCGACACCTCGTGGGTGCCGAGCGACTTGATCGGGTTGCCGACCAGGATGGTGCGCTTGTCGACGGGCTCGCCCGACGTCTCGGCCAGTGCGGTCGCGATGTCGGCTGCCGTCACTGCGCCGAAGAGGCGGCCGCTCTCGCCGGCCTTGACCTTGACCGGCACCGGGTTGGACTCGAGCTTGGTCTTGATCTCGGCGGCGTGCTCGGCGTCACGGACGGCGCGGGAGGCACGGGCGGTCCTGATCGACTCGGCGGTGCGCTCGGCGCCCTTGCTCCAGCGGATCGCGTCGCCGCGCGGCAGCAGGTAGTTGCGGCCGTAGCCGTCCTTGACCTCGACGACGTCGCCGGGGCCACCGAGGCCGGAGACCTCCTGGGTCAGGATGATCTTCATCAGGTGTCTCCTTCCTCAGCGACCGGTGGACGTGTAGGGCAGCAGCGCGAGCTCGCGCGCGTTCTTGACCGCGATCGCGACGTCGCGCTGGTGCTGGACGCAGTTGCCGGTGACCCGACGCGCACGGATCTTGCCGCGGTCGGAGATGAACTTGCGGAGCAGCGAGGTGTCCTTGTAGTCGACACCGGTCGCCTTCTCCTTGCAGAACTGACAAACCTTCTTCTTGGGCTTGCGCATGACTGCCTTGGCCATTGTGGTGCTCTCCTTACGAGCCCGGCATCAGCCGGAATGGTTGGGGATTCTGTGACTTGTTGGGAATGGATCTCGACACGGGCGTCACGGTTTCGAGGCTCAGGCCGTGGCCCGAGCTCATCTGCGCGCCTGTCGCGGCCTCGCGGCTCGGCTGCGGGGCGATCAGAACGGCGGCTCGTCGGAACCGGCGCCGGGCGCCGCCCACGGGTCGCCCTGGGGTGCGCCGCCGCCCTGACCGGCGGGTGCGCCGGCCTGGGGTGCGCCGCCGCCCTGCGGGGCGCTGGTGGCCCACGGGTCGGGCTGCTGGGAGGGCTGGCCGCCGCCGCCGTAGCCGCCGCCACCGCCCGAGCGCTGGGCCCGGGTCACCTTGGCGGTCGCCCACTTCAGCGAGGGCCCGATCTCGTCGACGTCGACCTCGAAGGAGGTCCGCTTCTCACCTTCGCGGGTCTCCCAGGTGCGCGCCTTGAGGCGACCCTGGACGATCACACGAGCGCCCTTCTGCAGCGACTCGGCGACGTTCTCCGCAGCCTGGCGCCAGATCGAGCAGCGCAGGAAGAGGGCCTCGCCGTCCTCCCACTCGTTGGTCTGCTTGTTCAGGGTGCGCGGCGTCGAGGCCACGGTGAAGTTGGCCACCGCGGCACCGGACGGCGTGAAACGCAGCTCGGGGTCGTCGGTGATGTTGCCGACCACCGTGATGACGGTCTCGCCTGCCATGTCAGGTCTCCCTCGTTCGGTCCACTGGAGCGTCGTGGCGCAGTCTTGCGCGCGCCACCGACAGGGGAAAGTGCTCGTCCACAGCCTCAGGCGGTGGGGCGGAGCACCTTCGTACGGAGCACGGACTCGTTGAGGCCGAGCTGGCGGTTGAACTCCTTGACCGTGTCCGGCTCGGCGTTCAGGTTGATGACCGCGTAGATGCCTTCGGCGTTCTTGTGGATCTCGTACGCCAGGCGACGGCGGCCCCACACGTCGACCTTGTCGACGGTGCCACCGTCCTTGCGGATGACATTGAGGTACTTGTCGAGCGACGGCTCGACGGTTCGCTCTTCGAGACTGGGGTCGAGGATGACCATGACTTCATAAGCACGCACGGCGGTCTCCACCTCCTCTGGACTCAGGCGGCCACGGACTCTCCGTGGCAGGAGGGCGATGCGTTGTGTGCCCGGATCGTCCGGGCAACGCAGGCGAGGTTATCAGCGCCGCGGCGTACGGCGTGAATCGCTGCTCACACGGGATCGGCGGTGGTCTCACGCCGACGCAGCCAGGCGAGCACGAGGCCGGCCAGCACCGCCAGCAGCGTCAGCCAGAAGCCGAAGCCGCGGCCGAGGTCGATGGAGTCACAGACGTCCAGCCCCAGCCCCTCCACGTCGTCGCAGGACCCGGCCGGGTGGACGAAGAGTGCGACCACCAGGCACGCCGTCGCCACGGCGTAGGCCACCAGGGCGCCGGTGCGCGCCGGGATCGGCAGCCTTCCGCCGGCACCCAGCACGTGGACGAGCACCAGGCCCGAGCCGACCAGGGCGGCGAGCACCCCGAACCAGCCGAAGAAGCCGTGCCAGGCGCTGATCGACGCCGAGCTCGAGAGCCCCATGACGTTGACGCTGACCGTGTAGAAGGGCATCACCGACCCGAGGAACGCCACCACTCCGGCGACGACGATCGCGAGGTCGAGCTTGTGCGCCGAGGCGAGCGCCTGCTGCGCCGGTGGTGACTGGTCGGACATGTCGGCCATGGTCGTTCCTCTCGTTGTGGTCCCCCGGATGGGACCGCGGCCACAGGCCTCTCCGCAAGCGGAACGGCGCACTTGCCTCGCACGAAGGGCGTCTGGTCTAGACGTCGTGGCCCCCGGCCTACGATGAGCGGGTGACGACGACACCCGTGCGCGCGATCGGCGCCCACGTCGACCAGACCGACCCGATCGCCGAGGCCGAGGCCCGGGAGGCACCTCTCGTGCAGTTCTTCCTCGGGGATCCTCAGGGATACAAGGGCCCCGAGTTCCGCTACGCCGGGGGCGCCGACGGGCTGCGCGACGACGCGGTCACGGCGGGCGTCGACCTCTACGTCCACGCTCCCTACATCGTCAACGTCGCCACCACCAACAACCGGATCCGGATCCCCAGCCGCAAGCTCCTCCAGCAGCACGTCGACGCTGCCGCTGCGATCGGGGCGAAGGGACTGATCGTCCACGGCGGCCACGTCAACAAGGACGACGACCCAGCGGTCGGCTTCGACAACTGGCGCAAGGCCGTCGACGCCGTCGACCTCAAGCTGCCGCTGCTCATCGAGAACACGGCCGGCGGCGACAACGCCATGACCCGCTACCTCGACCGGATCAAGGGCGTGTTCGACGCAGTCTCGTCGTGCGAGCAGGCCGACCGGGTCGGCTTCTGCCTCGACACCTGCCACGCCCATGCCGGTGGCAACGCGTTGGAGACCGTGGTCGACGACGTCCGCGCCATCACCGGGCGGATCGACCTGGTCCACTGCAACGACAGCCGCGACGAGTTCGACTCGGGCGCCGACCGCCACGCCAGCCTCGGCGCCGGCAGGATCGACCCCGACCTGCTGGCTTCCGTCGTCCGTGACGCGGGCGCGCCCGTCGTGTGCGAGACACCGGGTGGTGCTGCCGAGCACGTCGCGGACTTCGCCTGGCTCCGGGAGCGAGTGGGCTGACGGCTAGGGTCGGAGCCGTGCTGACCGTCCGGACGATCTCGCCCGCCGACCACCTCGAGCTCGTGCACAGCCGGGCGTCGGTGAGCTTCCTCCAGACCCCTGCCTGGGCCCGGGCGAAGCCCGAGTGGCGACCCGAGTCCATCGGCTGGTTTCGAGACGACGAGCTGGTGGGCGCCGCCCTCGTGCTCTACCGGCAGCTGCCGCGGCTCAAGCGCTACCTCGCCTACCTTCCCGAGGGGCCGGTGCTCGACTGGGAGACCGAGGACCTCGGGGCCTGGCTGACCCCGATGGCGGCCCACCTCAAGGCGCAGGGCGCGTTCGGGATCCGGATGGGTCCGCCGGTCGTCACCCGCCGCTGGACCGCCGCGCAGGTCAAGGAGGGCATCGCCGACCCCGACGTACGCCGCCTCGACGACGTCGCCCCGCTCGAGCGCACCGCGGTGGGCGCCCGCGTCGTGGCCCAGCTCGACGAGCTCGGCTGGCGACCGCAGGCGACCGAGGGCGGGTTCGCCGCCGGCCAGCCCCGGTTCAACTTCCAGATCCCGCTGGCCGACCGGACTGAGGACGACGTCCTGGCCGGCATGAACCAGCAGTGGCGCCGCAACATCAAGAAGGCCGCCAAGGCCGGCGTCGACGTCACGACAGGCAAGGATCTCGAGGCGTTCCACGACCTCTACGTCCACACCGCCGGGCGCGACGGCTTCACCCCGCGTCCGCTCTCCTACTTCACCGCGATGTACGACGCGCTCTCGGCCGAGGACCCCGACCGGATCACCCTCTGGTTCGCCCACCACGAGGGCGACCTGGTCGCGGCCACCATCGCGATCCGCGTCGGCACCCACGCCTGGTACTCCTACGGCGCCTCGTCGACCGAGAAGCGCGACGTCCGCGGCTCCAACGCGATCCAGTGGGCGATGATCCGCGACGCGCTCGCCGCCGGGGCAGCGGTCTACGACCTGCGCGGCATCACCGACACCCTCGACGCCGACGACCCCCACATCGGCCTGATCCAGTTCAAGGTCGGCACCGGCGGCGAGGCGGTCGAGTACGCCGGCGAGTGGGACCTGCCGCTGAACAAGCCCCTCTACTCCGCCTTCGACCTCTACATGCGGCGACGCTCATGAGCCTCACGCTGACCGTCGACGGCGACCGCTGGCGCGACCACCTGCGCCGCGTGGCCGACCAGACCCCCGGCCTGGTGCCGGTCGCCAAGGGCAACGGCTACGGCTTCGGCCTCCACCGGCTCGCCCGCAAGTCCCAGTGGCTCGGGGTCGGGGCCGTCGCCGTCGGGACCTACGGCGAGCTGGCGGAGGTCGCTCCTCGCTTCGACGGCGACCTGCTGGTGCTGACCCCGTGGCGACCGTTCGGCGCGGCACTCGAGGTCGACGACCGGATCGCGTCGCGGGTGATCCACACCGTCAGCCGGGTCGAGGACGCCGTCGCCCTGCTCGACCGGCAACCCGACGCCCGGATCCTGCTCGAGCTCGTGACCAGCATGAAGCGGCACGGCCTCAGCCGTCGCGACCTCGAGTCCGCCGCCCAGGTCCTGGCCGGGCGCGCGGAGCGGCCGCGGCTCGAGGGCATCGCCATCCACCTCCCGCTCGGCCACGGCTCGCACCTCAGCGAGGTGGACCGGCTGGTCACCACCGTGGTCGCCGCCGACCTGCCGACCCGCACCCTCTTCGTCAGCCACCTCACCCCTGACGAGCTCGACCGGTTGCGCTCCTCCTACCAGGACTTCGAGATCCGGCCCCGGATCGGCACCGCACTGTGGCTCGGCGACCGGGAGGCCCTCCACGTCACGGCCAGCGTGCTCGACGTCCACGAGGTCGAGCGGGGCGACGTCTTCGGCTACCGCGGTCGCAGCGCCCCCAAGTCCGGCCATCTCGTCATCGTCAGCGGCGGCACCGCCCACGGCATCGGGCTCGAGGCGCCGACCGGCGACACCAGCCTCAAGGCCCGCGCCGCCACCCTCGCTCGAGGAGGCCTCGACGCCGTCGGGTTCGTGCGCTCGCCGTACAGCATCGACGGCAAGCAGCGGCTGTTCGCCGAGCCCCCGCACATGCAGGCCTCGATGCTGTTCCTGCCACAGGGGGCGCGGGTCCCCGACGTCGGCGAACCGGTCGACGTCCGGGTGCGCTACACCGCGACGACGTTCGACGACGTCGTCGTCACATAGTCCGCGTTGCGGACCGGATCTCGCTCGGGCCGCAGCACGTCGCGCACCACCATCGCCGCGAGGTAGAGCTCAGCCGCGACACGTACGCCGATGGCGACCCAGTAGAAGCCCACGTCTCCTCCGCCGGCGGGGTCGAGGAAGCCGCCCAGGTAGAACCAGACCATCGCGAAGTAGAAGATCTCGCCGCCCTGCCACACCAGGTGGTCACGGACCCGCGGCCTGGCGATCGCCGCGAGCGGCAGCAGCCACAGCACGTACTGCGGTGAGTAGACCTTGTTCACCAGCAGGAAGCCGATCAGGATCAGCAGCCCGAGCTGGGCGAACCGTGGCGTGACCGGCGCGCGCAGACCGAGGACCAGGACCCCGACGCACCACGACCCGAAGAGGAGCCACGACCAGAGGTTGATCGTGTCGGCGGTGAAGCCGACGTCGGCAGCCTGGTCGACGACGAGCCACAGCGACCCCAGGTCCGCACCGCGGTCGGAGTTGAAGGTCCAGAAGTGGGCCCACTCGTCGGGACCGGAGACATAGCCCGGGAGGTTGGTCGCCATCCACACCACGACGGCGGCCAGCACCGCGGCCGCGAAGTCGCGGAGCCGCCGGTCGCGCACGCAGATGACGAGCAGGGCGCCCAGCAGGAAGAGTGGATAGAGCTTCGCCGCCGTGCCGAGCCCGATCATCACGCCGGTGAGCACCGGCCGGTCGCGGGTCCAGGCCCACAACGCTCCCGCAACGAACACCAGGGCCAGCAGGTCCCAGTTGATGACGGCCGTCAGCGCCAGCACGGGTGAGGCCGCGACCAGCGCGGCGTCCCAGGGTCGGCGCCGGTTGACCCCGGCCAGCAGCCACACCGCGACCAGCGTCAGGGCGGCGAAGCCGACCAGGTTCACCGCGACGTACATCCTCGACTCCGCCCGGACGCCGTCCACCAGGCCGAGCTCGTCGGCCGTGACGGCGAAGCGTGGCGTGAGATCGGGCGAGCCGCTCAGCCAGTGGGTCGCCCAGGCCGTGCCCCACGCCCAGTAGGAGATGAGGACGGGGTACTCCATGACCGCGTAACGCTCACGCAGCTCCGGCTCGTCGTCGTAGGGCCAGCCAGCTCGGCGAAGCCCCGGCCGGTGTAGAGATAGGGCAGGTCGGAGTAGCACATGTGGGTGTAGCGCTCGCTGCCGTTCTGCCAGGAGTCCTGGTAGCAGCTGGTCTTCTGCAGCATGCCCAGCGCGAGGCAGATCGCGGCCAGCGCCAGCACGATGCGCACCGGAGTCCACCACGGATGCCGGCCCGCGCGGCTCCCGACCGGGCCACCGACCGCCTCGCTGAGAGACCCGACGACCGGGTCGTCCCGGGTCGGGTGGATGTGCCCGCCCGGGGGCAGGGTCACCCGACGTACCGGTCGCGCGTGGCTGCTGGGGTCACCGCCGCGAACGGTCCGGCGTTGCGGGCCGGCGCGTTGCGCTCGCCCGCTTCCTCACAGTCAGGATCCAAGGGGGGACACGTCTCGGTCGGCGTCTCGGTCGGCGTCTCCGTCGGCGTCTCGGTCGGCGTCTCCGTCGGCTCCTCGGTCGTCGGCTCCTCGGTCGTCGGCTCCTGGGTGGTCGGCGGCGGCCCCTGGGTGGTCGGCGGGGGTGCCTGCGTGGTGGGCGGCGGGGTGTAGGGCTCGTGCCCCTCCTCCGGCTCGTTGTCGAGATCGACGTAGACCGGCTCCGGGAACTCCTCGACCGGCAGCCCCTCCATGGCACCTTCCATGACTGCGGTCCAGGTAGCGGCGGGGAAGTCGCTGCCGAAGTACGACGGCAGCCAGCCCTGCAGCTGCTCGTTGCCCTTGCCGCGCACGTACATGACGGCCGTGCTGAGCTGCGGCGTGTAGCCGGCGTACCAGGCCGAGGACACCTCGTCCTCGCCGTTGGTGGCGGTTCCGGTCTTGCCGGCCACCGGGCGGGCCAGCGCGTCCGAGGCCGACTGGCTGGCGCCGACCTGCTGCAGGGCGTAGGTGGTGTCGGCCGCGATGTCGGCATCCATCGCCTCGCTGCCGGAGACCTTGTGCTGGTAGCGGGTCTCGCCGTTGCGGTCGACGACCTTCTCGATGATGTAGGGCTCGGCGGCGCGGCCGTCGTTGGCGAGGGTGGCGTAGGCGTTGGCCATGTTGATCGGGCTGACGGTGGCGCTGCCGAGCGCGACGCCCGTGATCGGCTCGAGCCCGGGCGACTCGTTCGGGAACCCCGGCGCCTTGCGGGGGGCCTCTGAAGGCGGGATGCCCATCCGGTTGGCGGCGTCGACGATCTTGTCCGGTCCGTTCTCCATCGACAGCGTCATGTCGATGAAGGCGGTGTTGATGGAGTTCTCGGTGGCCGTGATCATCGAGACCGCCGAGCCGTAGCTCTCGTCGCCCTGGTTCTCGATGAAGGTGCCGTCGGGCAGCTCGATGGGCGAGTCTCCGTCGAAGGTGTCCTTCAGCGTGAACCCGTCCTCGATCGCAGCAACCACGGCGGCCGACTTCATCGTCGAGCCGGCCTGCCCGCCGGAGACCGCCCAGTTGATCTGGGACTGGAGGAAGTCCTGGCCGCCGAAGATGCCGCGGACCGCACCGGTCCCGGGCTCGACGGTGGCGACGCCGATGTGGAGCTCCTTGTCGCTGAAGCCGTCGGGCCGCGCCTCGACGACTCCTTCCACTGCGGCGTCCATCGCCTTCTGGGTGAAGGTGGTCGTGACCCTCAGCCCGCCGCCCTCGATCTCGTCCTCGTTGAAGCCCAGCCTGACCAGCTCGTCGCGGACCATCGTCAGCACGTGGCCGCGCTGGCCGCCGTACTGGCTCTCCTCGGGGATGTCGGGGAAGTCGGGCAGCCGCTTCGCCGCCTTCTCGGCCTGCGCGGCGTCGATCATCCCCTCCTCCTCCATGTCGTTGAGGATCCCGACGTACCGCTCCTTCAGCGCGCTCTTGGCCCGCTTGCCCTTGGCGGGGTCGAGGTCGTTCGGGTCGTTGAGGACGCTGGCCAGCACGACGGACTGCTCGAGGGTGAGGTCCTTGGCGTCGACGTCGAAGTAGGCCTTGGCGGCCGCCTGGACGCCGTAGGCGCCGCGACCGAAGTAGATGGTGTTGAGGTAGCCCTCGAGGATCTGCTCCTTGCTGATCTCCCGCTGCAGCTTCAGCGAGATGAACGCCTCCTTGACCTTGCGCGTGACGGTGCGCTCCTGGGTGAGGTAGAGGATCTTCACGTACTGCTGGGTGATCGTGGAGGCACCCTGGGTGTCGTTGCCGCGCGCGTTGCTGAACGCCGCCCGGACGATGCCCTTGGGGTCGATCCCCTGGTTGGTCCAGAAGGTCCGGTCCTCGGCCGCGACGACGGCGTCCTTGACGGTGTCGGGCATCTCGTCGAGCGAGATCGACTCGCGGTTCTGGGTCGCGTACTGCCCGAGCTGGGTCTCGCCGTCGGAGTAGTAGACGAAGCTGGTCTGCGTCTCGAAGTCCTCGTTGGCCTTGGGGACGTCGATCACCTGGTAGAGCACGATGAAGCCGCCGACGGCGAGCAGGGCGCCGACCAGGCCCACGATGAGGACCCACTTGCCGACGCGCTTCCAGCGGCTCTTCGCCGAGACGGGTCGCTTCGGCTTCTTGGTCACTGCAGGGCCTTGGGCCCGGCGCTTTCCACTCAACAGGCTGTCTTTCGGGTCGGCTCGTGGCTCGGGTGTGTCGCGTGCCGGAATCAGGGTACGCACCCTGCGGTCGCAGATCCGAAACGTCGGCAGGCCCTCAGGGGGACCCGGGGTTCACGTACGTCCGGATATATCGGTACGATAGGTCACATGGCACGACGTGGGGAAACCATCGAGCTGGCAGTCCTGGGGCTGCTGCACGAGGGTCCCATGCACGGGTACGAGCTGCGCAAGCGGCTCAACCTGATGCTCGGCTGGGGTCGGGTGCTGTCCTACGGCTCCCTCTACCCCGCGCTGAAGAAGATGCTGCGCGGCGCCCTCATCGAGGAGGCGGCCACGACCACGACCACGGTCAGCCGTCGTCCGCGCATCGTCTACCAGCTCACCGAGGCCGGTGACGCGCAGTTCCAGAAGCTCATGTCCGAGGTCGGTCCGACTGCCTGGGAGGACGACACCTTCGACATCCGGTTCGCGTTCTTCGGTCGTACCGACATGGAGATCCGGCTCCGCGTGCTCGAGGGACGGCGCAGCCGGCTCCAGGAGCGGCTCGAGCGGGTGCAGAAGGAGCTGGCGATGACCCAGAAGGAGGTCGACCGCTACGCCGCGGAGCTGCAGCGCCACGGCGTGGAGTCGGTCGAGCGCGAGGTGCTCTGGCTCTCCGAGCTGATCAACGCCGAGCGGTCCGGTGAGAAGCAGGCACCAGGGACCCCCAAGACCAGTCAGTCGCAGGGCTGACACGACAGCAGACCAGGAAGGAATCGTTCGCATGGGTGCGGTACGAGTGGCAATCGTGGGGGTGGGCAACTGCGCCACGTCCCTGATCCAGGGCGTGGAGTACTACCGGGGCGCTGACCCGTCCGGGACTGTCCCCGGCCTGATGCACGTCACGTTCGGCGACTACCACGTCGCCGACGTGCAGTTCGTCGCGGCGTTCGACGTCGACGACAAGAAGGTGGGCAAGGACCTGTCGGAGGCCATCAACGCCTCCGAGAACAACACCATCAAGATCTGCGAGGTCCCCACGCTCGGCGTGGAGGTCCAGCGCGGCCCGACCCTCGACGGTCTCGGCAAGTACTACCGGGAGACCATCGAGGAGTCCGGCGCCGACCCGGTCGACGTCGTGCAGGCGCTCAAGGACGCCGAGGTCGACGTGATGGTGTCCTACCTGCCGGTGGGCTCCGAGGAGGCCGACAAGTTCTACGCGCAGTGCGCCATCGACGCCGGCGTCGGCTTCGTCAACGCGTTGCCGGTCTTCATCGCCTCCGACCCCGAGTGGGCCGCGAAGTTCGAGGCGGCCGGTGTCCCGATCGTCGGCGACGACATCAAGAGCCAGGTCGGCGCGACCATCACCCACCGGGTGCTGGCCAAGCTGTTCGAGGACCGCGGTGTGGCCCTCGACCGGACCTACCAGCTCAACGTCGGCGGCAACATGGACTTCAAGAACATGCTCGAGCGTGACCGGCTGGAGTCCAAGAAGGTCTCCAAGACCCAGGCCGTGACGTCCAACCTCCAGGGCGAGCTCGCAGGCAAGACCCACGACCGCAACGTCCACATCGGTCCGTCCGACTACGTGCAGTGGCTCGACGACCGCAAGTGGGCCTACGTCCGGCTCGAGGGTCGTGCCTTCGGCGACGCTCCGATCAACATGGAGTACAAGCTCGAGGTCTGGGACTCCCCCAACTCCGCGGGCATCATCATCGACGCCCTCCGCGCCGCGAAGATCGCCTCGACCGCGGCATCGGCGGCCCGCTCATCGGTGCGTCGTCGTACCTCATGAAGAGCCCGCCGGTGCAGCTCCCCGACGACGAGGGCCGCGCCCACGTCGAAGCCTTCATCCGCGGGGACGAGTAACACCTTCCAGCTGACGTCATACGGTCCGGTCGCTCCAGCGACCGGACCGTATGACGTTGTCGTTACGTTCCGCGTCAGCCCGGCACGTGATCGCTCCATTGAGCGAGCCGGGCGATTCCGGACGGCGCGTGGGCCTGGAGACGTTCCAGTACGTCGTCCAGCGCTGGCGAGCCACCGTGATCCGGCGGGACCCGTGCGGGGTTGAGCGCGACCCGGTCCGTCCAGTGCTTGATGTCGGGTTCGGAGCCGAACGATGCCGAGGCCCGCATGCCCAGGACGTTCATGGCCGCCCACTGGGTGAGCGTGTTGCCGTACGACGAGGGCGGGCAGAGCCGGTTCTTGTCGTCGTCGCGCGTGCGGGTCGCCTCGACGTAACCGGCGAGTGCCGCCCCGAAGCAGGGGAACCCTGCCCTGATCGGCTGCAGGGTGATCGCCTCTGGTCCCCAGATCGGCACTCGCGGCGGATTCTTCAAGCCGTCGGCCGCACAGTTCACGACCAGGGCATCGTCCGCGACAGCGACGGATCCCCGCGTGAGGTCGATCCGGCCGCGCCGCACGGTGTCGACGTGGCCGAGGCGTACGACGTTCTCGAGGCTGCGTAGGAGGTCGAGCTCCCACGTCCCGAGGGTGGGCGCCTTGGCCATCGTCGGCGTGATCGCGCGGTCGATGCGCAGCATGATGCCTGCCGCCTCCAGCCGGAGGAAGACGTCGTCCAGCGACGTCGACTCCCCTGCCGCCCGCATCAGGTCGGCCACCATGCCGAGGTAGACGACGGGATCCGGCTGGATCAACGCCCTGTTCAACATCCACGGGTCGCGCGGGCGCACCCAGCAGATCGCGTCGGGGTCCACCCCACGCTGGGTCAGCAGCCAGACGCAGGCGTCGGTGGCGGTCTTGCCCGAGCCGACGATCACGTACTGGCTCGGGTCCACGTCCGTTGACGCCAGGCCGTTCACCGCGATGACGCGCGCGCCCTCGGACACCGCGAAGTTCGGAGGTGTCTCCGCCGGGATCTCGGGAGCGAGATACCGCGCGTCGACGATCCGGCAGTCCCCCGGCACCTCGAACCGCTCGCCGGTGTCACGGGAGACGAAGCCGCGCGCCCCGACGTACTCACAGCCAGGGAAGAACCGGACCCGGCCGGAACCCAGCATCCGGTCCGCCAGGACGGCGTCGTAGTAGGCGCAGATGGTCTGCTGGTCGGCCCGCTCGTGGAGCCCGGCCTCGGGCCCGCTCCGCTGGATGCGCCCCCGCCGAGCACCGTCGACGCGACGCCGTAGAACGTGGACGACTGGTGCAGCCGCACGAACGGGTATGCCTGGCGCCAGTGTCCGCCGACACCGTCGCGACGGTCGACGAGGACGACGCGCGCGTCGGAGTGGTCGAGCAGCGCATCGGTGAACGCCATGCCCGTCGCTCCGGCCCCGACCACCAGGTAGTCCGCGTCGACAACCTGGGTCACCGAGCCACCGAACCACGGTCCGGACCTCAGGTCCACCCATCACGCCGAGCCGGGCGACTCGGAGCGTCACGGGTCTAGGTCCCGCAGGACACGGAGCAGGACCTGCTCGACCTCGCGGGGTGCCATCCGTGGGTCGTCAGACGTGGTGTGGGCGGCGAGAGCCAGCTCGACACCGACGAGGGAGGGGTCTTGCTCGAGGGCCCAGCGCGCCGCCCCCGACTTGGACGTGTGCTCTCCGGTCAACCCGAACCTCCACATCCGGCACGCTGTCAGCACCATGTGGACCGCGTTCTCGTCGTCGTCCGTCCGGTCGAGCCAGGTCCTGAGCCAGCCCAGTCCGTTGGCGCGCACCCCGTCGGGTGGCACCTCGCCGATGACCTCCCGGGGTGCGGGCCCCAGCAGCGAGCGCCCGTTCGCCCGGACCTCGGACAGCTCCGGCCACAGGTCCGTCACGTTGTCATCGGGACCTTCGACCTCCAGCTCCTCGCCTGATCCGGGCCACCGCCCGACCAGCAGCTCGCGGCCGATGAATTCGGCTGGCGTCGCGGCAGTCCGTCGGGTCACGACCAGCAGATCGACGCCACCGGCCGGGCCCAGGTCGGCTTCTCGAACGGCCCCGACCAGCGCCTCGGCCTCACTGGCGGTCAGTCCTCGGTCCACGACCAGGAGAAGGTCGAGGTCACTCCTGCCCGGTCGGAAGTCAGCCATGGTCAGGGATCCATGCAGGATCGCCGAGGCCAGCGTCGTGTGGAGGATGTCGGAGCACGAGTCGGCCAACCGCTGCACGGCGGCGACCGCGTCCTCCTCGACGCTGCTCATGCCCGCTTCCTACCACCCGGCCACCCCTCGCCCGAGGGCTTGTCACATGGCCGGACCGTCGTGGGCGTGATGCGTAACACGTACGGCTGAGGGTCGTTGTGGGGGCATGGCGCGCCGATCGCGCGCTCTCCCGCACACCTGGAGTAGCCACATGTCCGTATCCCGGAGGCTGCGCGTCCTGGGGGTCACCACCGCCCTGGCCGCCGCGCCTGCTCGCGCCCACCGCCCTCTCCTCCACCGCCGGCGCGAGTCCCGCGTCCAGCCCGACCGCGGCGGACGCCGTCGGTCCGCTCGGGGTCCCCTCGAAGGACACCGTCGGCGGGCTGCTCGTCGAGAACTCCTTCGTCTCCTCCGTCGGCTGGGTCAAGCCGGGCGAGACCTACCCCTCGCGGATCCTGGTCACCAACACCAGCGGGTCCGCCGTCTCCGACGCAGTAGTCACGGTGAACGCCCCCACCGGGACCACCTTCACCGCCGCCGGCAGCGGCGCGAACGTGAGCGCCAACGGCAAGCGGGTCGTGTGGTCGCCCGGCCCCATCGCCGCAGGCGCCAGCCGCAACCTGGTCCTGGAGAGCAGGGCCGCCACGCTCGGCCAGCTCCCGACGGTCGTGTGGCGCGACATCTCCTCGCGAGCCACGGTCGTCGTCGGCAACGCGTCGAAGACCCTCACCAGCCACGGTCCGAAGGTGATCCCGCCCGGCGAGCGCTACGACACCGCGCGCTACGGCGACCGCCCGTTCCCGGTGGTGCCGGTCGACTACACCGACCGCGACTACCAGGACACCCACGAGCGCACGCTCGACACGGTCATCAACGACCCCGCGTTCCCGGGCTCGACGTTCAACCTCTTCCAGGAGATGTCGCTCGGGCAGCTCTACCCCCACGGCACCGTGCCGTCCGACGGCGTCGAGCTCGAGCCCTGGGACGGCCGGCGCGACCGGCTTCGACTTCACGCCCCGCGCGATCCCGGGCGACACCTGCACCGGCGGCGCGACGTACGCCGACAGCCCGGTCTCGCCCATCGGCACGCCGGTCTACCCCGACCGGATCGTCGACGGCGTCTACCAGCTGCCCGGCAACACCGCGTTCTACGGCGCCGACTCCGGCGGTACGGCGATCGCCGGCCCGGGCAGCATCGACTCCGGCTGCGGCAGCCCCGGCAAGCTGGTCCGCGACGCCGCGGTGATCAGCGACCCGGAGATCGACTACTCCGACTTCGACACCGACAAGGACGGCGTCGTCGACTTCTTCATGGCGGTCTTCGCCGGCTGCGGCGGCAACGGTGCCTCGCAGGTGCCGGTCGCGATCTGCGAGTACGCCGGTGCGCCCTACGACAACGTCTGGCCCCACTCGTCGTCGCTGGAGTTCTACTACTCCGACCCCGACACCGGCCTGCCCGGCTACACCACCGACGACCAGCTCAAGAACCTCGAGGGCCAGCCGCTCTGGTACACCGACGACAACTACGCCGACATGACGACCGAGGACCTCGGCGAGGACCTCAAGGTCTACGTCCGCGTCGGCCCCTACAACGTCAACCCCGAGACCGCGATCGACAAGGCGAGCGTGATCTCGCACGAGTACGGCCACTCGCTGGGGCTCCCGGACTTCTACTCCACGGACAGCAAGGAGACCTACGGCGACTGGAACCTGATGGCGACCGACAAGTCGCAGAACATCGACGCGTTCGGCCGTCAGGAGCTCGGCTGGGTCGTGCCTCGGGTGTTGAGCGCGGACACCGTGGTCAACGGGTGGAACGACTCCAAGGAGGACATCGGCTCGATCGTGTGGCAGACCCGGAACGGCACGCCGTACCGGCTCCGCAACGGCGAGGACGGCATCGTCCGCAACTCCGAGATGTACGTCGCGAAGCTGCCCGGTCGCCGGTTGCTCGACCCGGACGCGTTCGACAGCGGTGACGGTGCGAGCGAGACGCACGCCTGGTGGTCGGGGTCCGGCAACGACTTCAACTGCGTCCCGGCCGGCGGTCACAACCTCGACCTCCAGATCCCCGAGCTCGCCACGGTCGACCCCAACAGCACCGTGACGCTCAGCCTCAAGTCCTACTGGGACATCGAGTGGGACTTCGACTACGGCTTCGTGATGACCACCACCGACCAGGGCGAGACCTACACCTCGCACGCCTCGGAGAACGGCTACACCACGTCCAACTCGCAGCCGCCCCCGCTCGGCGGAAACCCCAACCAGAACAACTGCCAGGGGACCTACGACAACGGACTCACCGGCACCAGCGGCTCCTACGCCGCCGGCACCCAGGCGGTCGACCGCAACGCGGCCGCGCCCGCCTACCCGGAGCCGGTGTTCCTCGAGGACGAGTTCGACATCAGCGACCTGGCCGGCGAGCAGCTGGGCGCGCTGCGCTTCAGCTACGCCACCGACCCCGGCCTGGCCCGTCCCGGCTGGTTCATCGACGACGTCCAGGTCACCGTGACCGAGCCCGGCGAGCAGCCGCGCGAGGTCTACGTGACCGACTTCGAGTCCGACGGCGGACCCGACGACGAGCGCGTCTACAACGGTGGCTGCCGCGAGGACCTCAGCACCGCCCAGCAGTGCACCAAGGGCTGGTCCTACGTCGACGCGGGCGGGGAGGCCCCGGCCGACCACGCCTACTACCTCGAGATGCGCGACCGCAGCGGCTTCGACCTGCAGGGCAAGGGCCAGATCGACCGGACGCCGATCGCCTTCGGTGCCGGGCTGTCCCTGGTCTACACCGACGAGGCGCACGGCTACGGCAACGCCGGTACGCCGGACCAGCCGGCCCAGTCGCCGCTCGACTCCGTGCCCGACCCGGGCAACAACACGCCCGACCTCAACGACGCGGCGTTCGTCGACGCGGCCGCGCGGTCGACGTTCTCCGACGAGGACTGGACCGACAACTACACCAACCCCGAGACCGACTCGGGCAACTGGGAGTTCACCTACGACTGCCTGGCCTTCGAGGTGCTCTCCATGAGCGGCACGACGAGGGGCCGGAGACGTCCAACGGCGACCTCACCGGTTCGGTGGCCTTCGACATGAGCCAGGGCTGCGGCGCCTTCGACTACGGCTTCGGCGGCGACGAGGGCGGCGACAACACGGCTCCCGAGGCGCGGCCAGGGCCAACCCGGCCGCTGCCCGGGCCGGCGACGAGATCAGCGTTCAGCGCCAACGGCACCGAGCGACGCCGAGACTCCGGACGACCTCGACTACGTCTGGGACTTCGGCAACGGCGGCGACACCAAGGACGCGACCGGCAAGAACGTGACCCACGCCTACCAGCAGAACGGCACCTACACCGCGACGGTCACCGTGACCGACCCGCAGGGCGACACCGACACCGCGTCGGTCGACGTCGTGATCAGCGACGACCCGGTCGACGCGACCGATCCGGAGGCGAAGATCTCGCTCGACCCGGCCCGGCCGTTCACCACCACGCGGGTGGACCTCAGCGGTGAGGAGTCCTCCGACGACACGTCGGCCGGCGGACGACCTCACCTACCAGTGGAACTTCAAGAACGGCGGGACGAAGGTCGACGCGACCGGGCGCGACGTCGAGCAAGAAGTTCAAGCGTCCCGGCTACCGCAAGGTCGCGCTGACCGTGACCGACGAGGCCGGCAACAGCGACACCGCGACCAAGCGGTTCCTGGTGCGCAAGCTGGTGCGGTGCCGCAACGACGCGGTGGACAAGTCGGGCAGCTGGCGCACCGTCGACAACGCCGACGCCAACGGTGGCAGCTACTGCGACAACCGTGGCCGCGGCCAGGGCAGGGACGTGCTGAGGCTGGACTTCTCGGGTCCGAAGATCGTCGTGATCCACGGCGACTCGACGCGCGGGCGGCAAGGCCGTGGTGTTCGTCGACGGCGAGAAGCGCGGTCCGCTGTCCTTCCGCGGCGACCGGAGGGCGATCGACTTCGGGGAGAAGCTGGCGTTCCGCAACCTCGGCGCCGGCGCCCACACGATCAAGGTCGTCATGAAGCGCAAGGTCGGCTACGTCGAGGGATTCGTCACCCAGGGCTGACGGGGGAGCACGGGCGCGACCCGGATCGGGTCAGGCTTCGGCCTCGGCCTTGATCCGGGTCAGCGTCTGCCGCATGCCGTCGCGCAGCTCGCCGGTGAAACGGTCGACGCCGCCGAGCACGGTCTTCTGCAGCTGGAGGGAGACCGGGGTGACGCCGTCCGGCGTACGCCGCTCCTGGACCAGCCGGGTGCCGTCGGCGGTCGGCTCGAGCACGAACGCCCAGATCGACCGCGTTGTCCTTGATCCGGAACGCGAACTCGTGGTGCGGCTCGAACGCCACCACCTTGGAGCGGGTCGGCCACACCAGCGGGCCGCGGCGGTTGAGGTTGACCGCGCGGGTGCCGAGCTGGACCGGAGCCCCACGCACGAACGTCTTGACCACCTGCGGGCTCCACGACGCCATCCGCGGCAGGTCGGTGACCAGCGACCAGACCCGCTCGGGCGAGGCGGCGATCTCGACGCTCTCCTGCAAGGACTCGACCTCGACCTGGCTCATGCCGATCGACCCTACCGGCGGGTAGGCCTCAGTCGCGCTCTGCCCACCAGGCGAGCAGCCGCCGGGTCGCCTCCTCCTCGCCGAGCGGCCCCTCGTCGAGCCGCTGCTCGAGCAGGAAGGAGTACGCCGCACCCACGTCTCGCCCCGGCGGGATGTCCAGCAGCCGCATGATCTGGGTGCCGTCGAGGTCGGGCCGGATCGCCGCGAGCTCCTCCTGCTCCGAGAGCCGGGCGATGCGCGCCTCGAGGTCGTCATAGCTGCGGCGCAGCCGCTCGGCCTTGCGACGGTTGCGGGTCGTGCAGTCGGCCCGGGTCAGGATGTGGAGCCGCTCGAGCTGGTCGCCGGCGTCGCGGACGTAGCGGCGGACGGCGGAGTCGGTCCACTCACCGTCGCCGTACCCGTGGAACCGCAGGTGCAGCTCGACGAGCTGCGCGACCGCGTCGGTCTCGTCGCCGGAGAACCGCAGCGCCCGCATCCGCTTGCGCGTCATCTTCGCGCCGACCACGTCGTGGTGGTGGAACGTGACGACGCCGTCGTCCTGGAAGCGGCGCGTCCGCGGCTTGCCGATGTCGTGCAGCAGCGCCGCGAACCGGACGATGAAATCCGGGCCCTCGCCGAGCCGGTGCTCGAGCTCGGTCGCCTGCTCCAGCACGGTCAGGGTGTGCTCGTAGACGTCCTTGTGACGGTGGTGCTCGTCGCGCTCCAGGGCCAGCGCCGGCAGCTCGGGCAGCACTCGTTGCGGCCAGGCCGGTCTCGACGAGCAGCGTCAGGCCGCGGCGGGGGTCGGGGGCGCAGACCAGCTTCACCAGCTCGTCGCGCACCCGCTCGGCCGAGATGATGTCGATCCGCTCGGCCATCCCGGTCATGGCGGCGACGACCTCGGGCGCCACGTCGAAGCCGAGCTGGGCGGCGAAGCGAGCGGCTCGCATCATCCGGAGCGGGTCGTCGGAGAAGCTGTCCTCCGGCCGGCCCGGCGTCCGCAACGCGCGGTGCGCCAGGTCGACGACTCCGCCGTACGGGTCCTCGAACGTGCGGTCCGGCAGCGAGATCGCCATCGCGTTGACGGTGAAGTCGCGGCGGCCGAGGTCGCCGGCGAGGCTGTCGCCGAAGGTGACGTCGGGCTTGCGGGACGACGGGTCGTAGGACTCCGACCGGTACGTCGTGATCTCGATCTGCCACGGTCCCGAGCGGGCGCCGATGGTGCCGAAGGCGCGCCCCATGTCCCACAGCGCGTCGGCCCAGCCCGTCAGCAGCCGCTCGGTCTCGTCGGGGTGCGCCGAGGTGGTGAGGTCGAGGTCGCTGACGTGGCGGCCGAGCAACGCGTCGCGCACCGGGCCGCCGACCAGGTGGAGCTCGTGGCCCGCCTCGACGGAAGCGCTCGCCCAGCGGCCCGAGGACGGGGTCGATGCGGTCGAGCTCGTCGGTCAACGACTGCTGCGCGTCGCGCAGGTTCCACGCGGAGGGGACGGGCTCTGGCACGCTCAGAAACGATAGGGCACCCGGATAGAGTCGCCGCCATGCGTCGTCGGTCGTCCCTGCTGCCTGCCCTGGTGGCGGTGGCAGCGGCCTCGACGTCACTGGTGACGCCGGGTGGGCTCTCGCGGCCGCTGCGAGCGCTCCGGCTGCTGCCACCGACGACGACCCCCTCCTGGTGGTCATCGAGTCGCTGACACCGTCGTACCTTCCCGGGAAGGGGACGGTGCGGATGCGTGGTGAGGTGACCAACGTCAGCGACGAGCGGTGGCGGGCCATCAACGTGCACGCCTTCATCGGCGACGCGCCGCTGACCTCGTCGGCCGAGCTGGCCGCCACCTCGTCCACACCGATCGACGCGCCGGTCGGGGAACGGATCTTCCTCCCCGGCACCTTCGACAACATCGGGTCGCTGGCACCCGGGCGAGAGCACCACGTTCTCGATCGAGCTCAAGCGCAACGAGATCGACGTCACCGAGGCCGGGGTGTACTGGTTCGGGGCGCACGCCCTCGGCAACACCACCGAGGCCCGCGACGGGGTCGCCGACGGCCGGGCCCGCACCCTGCTGCCGCTGGTCCCGCCCGAGACCCAGGGCCGCGAGCGGGCCGCCGTCGTGATCCCGATCCGGCGCTCGATCCGGCATGCCGCCGACGGTCGGCTGCGCTCCGCGGAACGATGGGCGGCCGACCTCTGCCCCGGGGGCCGGCTCAACGCCCTCGCCGACTTCGGCACGGCCGCCGGCCCGATGCCGGTGACCTGGCTCGTCGACCCGGCGGTGCCCGACGCCGTGGCCCGGCTCGTCGACGGGCAACCCGCCCCGCACCCTCGCCGACACGGTGCGGCCACCGAGTGACGGCGAGGGCGAGGAGTCCGAGTCGCCCGACCCCGGTGACGGCACGCCGTCGTCCGACCTGGTCGAGCCCGGTGACGACGAACCCGCGTCGTCGGACGACCCCGCCGACGTCGCCGCCGAGCCGGGACGCGCCTGGCTCGACGCAGTTCGAGGACGCGATCGCGACCGACCAGGTGCTGGCCCTCCCCTACGGCGACCCCGACCTGGCCGCGACCGCCACCTACGCGCCGCAGCTCTACGACACCGCCGTACGCCGATCGGGCACCCAGCTCGACCGCTGGCGGATCCGGACCCAGCCGGCGGTGGCCGCTCCCAGCGGCTACCTGCCGGTCGAGTCGCTGCCGCTGCTCGCCGGTGACGAGACGGTGCTGCTCAGCGACGCGGCGCTGGCTCCCGGTGACGTGCAGACCTCGGCCCGCGTCGACGACCAGCGCGTGCTGTTCGCCTCGGCCGCGACGGCACGCGGCGGCCCGGGTCCCGGTGACCCGCTCTCCGAGCTGGCCATGCGCCAGCGGTTCCTCGCCGAGGCCGCCGTCCGGCTGCTGTTCCACGACCGCACCCCGCTGCTCACCGTGATCCCGGCCGACTTCGCGCCCACCTCTCCGCTCACCTTCTGGTCCGGTCTCGACGCGCCCGTGGCTGGAGCTGACCGACACCGACGACCTCGGGCAGGGCCGGCCCCTCGCCGCCGAGGAGATCGTCTACCCCGTCGAGCAGGAGCTCGTCGAGCTGGACGAGGAGAACTTCACCGCCGCCGAGCAGCTCATCGCCTCCGGCCGCACGCTCGACAACGTGCTGCCGCGCAACGACGTGGTCGCGGGGCAGGTCCTCGACGAGGCGCTCACGTCGATCTCCTACTCGGACCGCGACCAGGCGTTCGAGTCGCGCACCGACTCCGAGGCCGGGGTGGCGTGGATCGGCAGGAGGCTCGAGCGCGTGCGGATCCGCACACCGCGCGGCGTGACCCTCTCGAGCGACTCCGGCACGTTCTCCACGACGGTGACCAACCGGCTCGACCAGGCGGTGACCGTCTGGCTGCGCACCGACAGCATCGGCGACGTCGAGGTCGACCCCTCGGAGGCGATCGAGCTCGCGGCCGGGAGTCGGCAGACCGATCCTGCTCGACGCGCACACGTCCAGCCCGGGAGTGCAGTACGCCCGCGTCGTGGTCACCGACGAGGCCGGTACGCCGCTGGGTGCGGCGCAACGCGTCGCCATCCGGTCGGCCCAGGTGAGCGGCGTGATCTGGCTGATCCTCGGCGTCGGGGTCGGGCTGCTCTTCCTGGCGATCGCGATCCGCCTGGTCCGCCGGATCCGGAGGGAGCGAGCGCCCTCGTGAGCACCCCCATGAACGAGGACCCCGACAGCTCCAGGATTCTCTCCTCGAGCGCGGTGATGGCGGCCGGCACCACCGTGTCGCGGCTCAGCGGCTTCGTCCGATCGGCGCTGCTGGTCGCGGCGCTCGGCACCGTGCTCCACGCCGAGCTGTTCAACGTCGCCAACACCGTGCCGAACATGCTCTACATCCTGCTGGCCGGCGGCATCTTCAACGCCGTCCTCGTGCCCCAGCTGGTGCGCTCGATGAAGTACGACGCCGACGGCGGCGAGGCCTACACCAACCGGATCGTGACCCTGGCCGCGATGTTCCTCGCGGTGGTGACGGTGCTCCTGGTGGTGGCCGCACCCTGGGTGATGGACGTCTTCCTGGGTGAGGCCTACGACCAGCCGGAGCTCGCCGCGCAACGGGAGTCGGTCATCCACTTCGCCCGGTGGTGCCTGCCGCAGGTGTTCTTCTACGGGATGTTCGTGCTGGTCGGCCAGATCCTCAACTCCCGCGGCCGGTTCGGGCCGATGATGTGGGCGCCGATCGCCAACAACCTGCTGGCCATCGCCGTCCTGGTGACGTACCTGTTCGTCTTCGGTCCGGCCCAGGGCAGCGAGCTGGCCGGTCCGTTCACCCCCCGCCAGGAGGCGCTGCTCGGCCTCGGGTCCACCCTCGGCATCGTCGTGCAGCTCGCGGTCCTGGTGCCGTACCTCCGCCAGGCCGGCTACCGCTACCGTCCCCGCTTCGACCTGCGTGGCACCGGCCTGGGACACACCCTGCGGCTGGGCATGTGGACCGTCCTCTTCGTGATCGTCAACCAGATCGCCTACACGGTCGTGGTCAACCTCGCCAGCAACGGACCGGCGCAGGCCCCGGGCGAGCCCGCCACCGGCTACACCATCTATTCGTACGCCTTCCTGATCGTGATGGTCCCCCACTCGATCATCACCGTCTCGCTGGCGACGGCGACGCTGCCGCGGCTCTCGCGGCTCGCTGCGGACGGCGACCTGAGCGAGCTCGCCCGGACGCTCACCACGTCGCTGCGCACCGCGCTGGCCGTGGTGATCCCGTTCGCGCTGCTGCTGCCCCTGGTCTCTCGCGACGTGGCCCACGTGATCTGGGGCTACGGCGCCGGCGCCGAGACGTACCAGACCTTTGCGCCCACACTGGCGCTGTTCGGGATCGGCCTGGTCTTCTTCACCGTCCACTACTTCATGCTGCGCGGGTTCTACGCCCTCGAGCAGACGCGCGCCGTCTTCTTCATCCAGTGCGCCGTCGCGACGAGCAACATCGCGGTCGCCGTGCTGCTGGTGCGTGAGGCGACGGCCGAGCAGACCTCGCCCGCGCTGGTGCTCTCCTACGCCGCGTCCTACCTCGTCGGGGCCGGCGTGTCCTCGGCCGTCCTCGCCCGCCGGCTGGGCGGACTCGGCTTCCAGGGCCTGGTGCGCTTCCTGGTGCGGCTGCTCGTGATCACGGCGGTCTCGACCGGCGCCGCGGCAGGCGCCGCCTGGCTGCTGTCCGGCCTGGGTGAGGATCCCGCGCTCGGGGTCGCGCTGCTGCGCGGGATCGCGGTCGCTGCGGTCGACGTGGTGCTGTTCGTGCTGCTCGCCCGCCGATTCCACCTGACGGAGGTCACCGACGTGCTGGACACGGTGACCCGGCGGCTGCCTTCGGCACGCTCCCGGGCCTGACGCCGCCTACGATGACGACCAACCATCCGTAGAGGGAGATTCGTGCACCAGTCAGCGGGACCGGGCGACCTGCTCGCCGACCGGTACCTCCTGGTCGACCTGCTCACCGAGAGCGGGAACGGCCGCTTCTGGCGTGCCCACGACCGGGTGCTCGAGCGCCACGTGGCGCTGCACTGCCTCGCCGAGGACGACGAACGGGCCGATGACCTCACCGAGGCGGCGCGGGTCTCCGCGACCATCCTCGACCGGAGGATCCTGCGGGTCCTCGACGCCGACCGTCGCGACGGCATCGCCTACGTCGTCAACGAGTGGGGCTCCGGCACGTCCCTCGACATCCTCGTCGGGAGCGAGGGGCCGCTACCGCCGCGTCGGGCGGCCTGGATCGTCTCCGAGGTGGCTGCCTCGATGGCGATCGCCCACGAGCAGCGGGTCGCCCACGGACGGCTGGTCCCCGAGAACGTCCTGATCGACCAGTCCGGGCAGGTGCGGATCATCGGCTTCTGCGTCGACGCCGCGCTGCTCGGCATTCCGCCCGGACAGGTGTCGGGCGACGTCGCCGACCTCGGCGGTCTCCTCTACTTCCTGCTCACGGGCAAGTGGGCCGGTCCGTCGAGCTCCGAGGTGCCGCCGGCGCTGCGTGACCACGGCCGCTGGCTGCGCCCGCGCCAGGTGCGCGCCGGGATCCCGCGGGTGCTCGACACCATCTGCGACCAGGTCCTCAACCCCTACAGCGCGGAGCCCGGACACGGGGACGTCAACCTCCACACCGCACGTGGCCTCGCCGATGCGCTCGCCGACTACGTCGGCGACCCGACCGGCCTGATCATGCCGGCTGCCGTCGGTGGCATCACGGGTGGCGGCGTGCTCGCCGTCCCCGAGCGCCGCCCCCCCGGCCGACCTGCACCTGAGCCCATCCCCGACCCGCCGGCACCGGCCGCACCGGACCCGGAGCCGACGGTGGCGATGCCGTCACCGCCACCGGTCATCGCCCCCCTGCCCGCTCCGGAGGCGGACGCCGAGCCCCCCGCAACCCTCGGCCCACCCGACGAGCCCCACTTCGACGACCAGACGCCGGTCAGCACCCCGGCCTCCCCGGTCGACATGCCCACCCAGGCCGGGATGCCCATCTTCGACGACGAGGCCGACGACGTCTCCTGGCTGCAGAAGCGCTCCGAGCCGCCCCCGCCGCCCCCCGAGTTCGAGGAGCTGCCCGAGCGGCCCCTCTTCGCCCCGACGCCCGCCGACGGCCAGCCCGCCCGGAAGCCGCGCCCGGGCGCCTCCGGGCCGGCCACGGGCGAGTACTGGCCCTGGGACAACAGCGGGCCGGGCACCGGCAGCGGGGTGATCCCGGTGACCGAGGTCGGTCCGGAGGACGAGGACGTCCCGGGTCGGTCGTGGTTCCGGCTGGCGCTGCTGATCGCGCTGTCGTTGCTGCTGCTGGTCGCGGTCGTGATCGCCTACAACCTCGGGCGCGGCAAGACCCCCCTCGGCGCGGAGCCCGACCCGGAGCCGTCTCCGTCCAGCAGCCCCACCGAGACGGCCGAACCGACTCCCATCACGGGTCTGACGGCCGACGACCTCGACCCGCAGGCCGACCCGCCCGAGGAGTCACCCGACGCTCGCCGCAGCCGCGGTCGACGGCGACGTGACCACGGCCTGGCCCACGAGCACCTACGACGACCAGCTGGGTCCGCCGCCCGGGCTCAAGACCGGCGTCGGCCTCACGATCGACCTGGGCAGCCCGCAGGAGATCTCCCAGATCGACCTCACGCTGATCGGCGCACCGACCGACGTCACCTACTTCCTGGCCGACGAGAAGCCGACCGCCGTCGCCGGCCTGACGCCGCTGGAGGAGATCACCGCCGACCGGCCGACGGTGCGGACCCGGCTCGACGAGCCTGCGACCGGTCAGTACCTCGTGGTGTGGCTGACGTCCTTGCCCGACGTGGGCGACGGGTTCCGCGGCGGAGATCGCGGAGGTCGTGGTCAGTTCATGACCACCGACGAGCCGCGGGCCGGATCCCGGGACGACCGGAGCGACGCCGAGCTTCTCGAGGCCCACGTCCAGGGCGACGCGGACGCGTTCGGTGTGCTGTTCGGCCGCCACCGGGACCGGCTCTGGGCGGTCGCGGTCCGCACCATGGGCAACCCCGAGGACGGGGCCGACGGCCTCCAGGACGGCCTGATCGCGGCGTACCGCCGGGCCGCCTCGTTCCGCGGCGAGGCGCAGGTGACGACCTGGCTCCACCGGGTCGTCGTCAACGCCTGTCTCGACCGGCTCCGGGCGGCGAAGGTACGCCGCGCCGAGCCGCTGCCCGACGACCTGGACGAGATGCGGCGACCGGGGCTCGCTGGCTGACCAGCGGGCCACTCGATCCCGCCGACGAGGCGGTGGCCGACGAACGCCGTCGGCTGGTGGTGGCGGCGCTGGCACGGCTGCCCGCCGAGCAGCGGGCGGCGCTGGTGCTGGTGGACATGGAGGGCTACTCGGTCGCGGAGGCCGCCGAGATGCTCGACTGCGCGGTGGGCACGGTGAAGTCGCGGTGCTCGCGGGGCCGGACCCGGCTCGCCGGCCTGCTGCAGATCCTCGCGCCGACGCGTGACCCGGACCACGAGGACCCGGGGAACCCCACGGCCGAGCCGCGCCGTCCCATCCACGGAGCCGCGCGGGCCACCGGCCCCGGCCTGAAGCCCACCACAGCCTGACGCAGCACACCTGCCCGGCAGCCGAGAGGAGGCGATGACCGTGACCGACCAGCCCGACCAGGAGCTGACCCCCGAGCAGGAGGAGCACGTACGCCGCCTGCTCGCCGACGCCCGCCACACCGAGCCCACTCCCGACGCCGTCGTCGCCCGCCTCGACAAGGTCCTGGCCGGGCTGGCCGACGAACCCGCCCGCTCGGCCGACGTGGTCCACCTCGCCCACCGCCGTCGCCGCGCGGCCACCCTGTTGGTCGCCGCGGCGGCGGTCGTCGTGGTCGGGGTCGGCCTGAGCCAGGTGCTGCCGAACGGGGGCGACAGCGAGAGCGCCGATTCCCAGGCACCCGCCGCCGGTGCCGAGCTCGAGGAGAGCAGCCCCGACCGGGCACAAGGGTCCGAGGCCCAGTCGGGCGGGCAACGCGCCCAGCTGAGGTCGTACCGGGTCGACGCCGAGCGGTTCGCGCGCGACGCGGCTGCTCTCCGCGTCATGCGCCGCGGCCGTGGCCTTCGATGACGGTGAGTTCCTCGCCGACGGGAACGGCACGGCCAGCCAGGACCTGTCCAGCGCCCGGCGCGACGTCTGCGAGCCCGGGGCGTGGGGTCGCGGCCGCTACGTCCCGGTCTCCTACGACAAGGCCCCCGGCTGGCTGGTGCTGCGCAAGCCGCAGGGGGACAGCCAGGTCGCCGACCTGTTCCTGTGCGGCAGCGAGGTCGTCGTCCGGTCGGTCACCCTGCCCTATCCGTGAGTGGCCTCACCACGGGAATGACGCTCGCCTACGATCGGTTCTGATCTACAGAGATCCCGACGAAGGAGCAGCATGTCCGACCCCCGCAACGTCATCGTCATCGGTTCCGGTCCGGCCGGCTACACCGCGGCGCTCTACACGGCTCGCGCGGCGCTCCACCCGCTGGTTCTCGAGGGCTCGGTCACCGCCGGCGGCGCGCTGATGAACACCACCGAGGTCGAGAACTACCCGGGCTTCCGCGACGGCATCATGGGCCCGGCCCTGATGGACGAGATGCGCGCCCAGGCCGAGCGGTTCGGTGCCGAGCTGGTCGCCGACGACGTGGTCGAGGTCGACCTCACCGGCGACCTCAAGGTCGTCAAGACCGCCACCGAGACCTACACCGCACGCACCGTCATCCTCGCGACCGGCTCCGGCTACCGGAAGCTGGGTCTGCCCCGCGAGGAGGAGCTCTCCGGTCGCGGCGTCTCGTGGTGTGCGACCTGCGACGGGTTCTTCTTCCGCGAGCAGGCCATCGCCGTGGTCGGCGGCGGCGACTCCGCGGTCGAGGAGGCCACCTTCCTCACCCGCTTCGCCTCGAAGGTCTACCTGATCCACCGCCGCGACGAGCTCCGTGCCTCCAAGATCATGCAGGAGCGCGCGTTCAACGACCCCAAGCTCGAGATGGTGTGGAACGCCGAGATCGCCGAGATCAACGGCACCGACAAGCTGGAGTCGGTGACACTGCGCGACACCGTCACCGGCGAGACCCGCCCGCTCGAGGTCACCGGCCTCTTCATCGCGATCGGCCACGACCCGCGCTCGGAGCTCCTCGGTGGCCAGGTCGACCTCGACGACGACGGCTACGTGCTCGTCGACCACCCGTCGACCGCGACCAACCTGCCCGGCGTCTTCGCCAGCGGCGACCTGGTCGACCACCACTACCGGCAGGCCGTCACCGCCGCCGGCACCGGCTGCGCGGCGGCCCTCGACGCCGAGCGCTACGTCGCCGCGCTCGACCACGCGGCCTCGACGGCCGGGCCGCCCGAGGAGACCGCCGAGGTCGTCAGCGAGACGGTGCAGGTGGCGGGGGCCTGAGCGCCGCCGCGCCGCTCCCGTGGTCTCGACAGCCCTCGCTGCTCGACCAACTTGTTCAGTTGGTCGAGCCGCCCGAGCCGCTGAGGGCGAGTCGAGACCACCCCACCCTTCCGCGCCGCTCCCGTGGTCTCGACAGCCGCTCGCTGCGCTCGCTGCTCGACCAACTTGCTCAGTCGGTCGAGCCGCCCGAGCCAGGCGAGGGCGAGTCGAGACCACCCCACCTTTCCGTGCCACCTCCCGTGGTCTCGACAAGCTGCGCTCGCTCTGACCAACTTGCTCAGCTGGTCGAGCCGCCCGAGCCGCTGCGAGGGCGAGTCGAGACCACCCCACCTTTCCGCGCCACCCCCGTGGTCTCGACACCCGCTCGCTGCGCTCGCTGCTCGACCAACTTGCTCAGTCGGTCGAGCCGCCCGAGCCGCTAGGCGAGGGCGAGTCGAGACCACCCCTCGCCGAGACCCTTCAGCTCTGCCGACCCACGGCCACGTGCTGTGCGGCCAGCCGGACGGGTGCGTTCGGGGCGCCGTAGCCCTGGTAGCCGCCCCGGCGCTCCACGACCTCGAGGAAGAGCCCGCCGACGGTCGCGGTGTAGAAGTGCACGAACTCACCGGTGTGGTCGCGGTCGTACATGACGCCGTACGCCGCTAGCTGCTCGACCAGCTCCGGGTCCAGGTCGAACCTGGCCAGCAGGTCGTCGTAGTAGTTGGCCGGGATCGGCAGCGGCTCCAGGCCCCGCGCCGATGCCGCTCGCGCCACTGCGAGGGCGTCGGTCGATGCGAAGGCCACGTGCTGCGCCAGGCCGCTGCCCGCTGTCGTGTCGTGGACGAGCGGCGCCACGTTGAGCGCGAGCCGCACGGACCCGTCGCGCGAGCCCATCACCTGGCTGCGCACCAGGCCGGTCGGGGCCGCCACGTCCTGTCCGGTCCCCGGGGTCCAGCGCGAGCACGCTGCTGTAGAACAGCACCGCCTCGTCGTAGGTCTGCCACGGGTGGGCGAGGTTCACGTGGTCGATGCCGGTGATCAGGGGCGCACCGTCACCCGACTCGCCACCCTCGAACTCCGGCACCCAGTCTGCTTCGTCACCCGTGTCGGCGGCGAGGTAGATCTCGGTGCCGTCGGGCGCACGGAACGCAGGCAGCTCCTGCTCCCCGGCGTAGGTGCGGCGGTAGACGGCCGGCGCCTCGAGGGAGCGGGCACGGGTCGCCGTGAGCTCGGGGTCAGGGACCGCGAGGCCGACCGCCGCCAGGGTGGGCGGCAGGTCGCGCGCCTGCTGCTCGTTGCAGACCACACGCGCGGTGCCCTGTGTCCACAGTCGTACCGGCTTCGTGCGGTGCCGGCCCCGGAAGTCGAAGCCCAGCTGCCGCAGCATGACCTCGACGTCGCCGGCGTCCTCGGCCTTCACCTCGACGAAGTCGAACCCGGTCGGCTCCTGCGCCGAGGGCAGCGACTCGAGGCCGGCGACCCCGTCAGCCGAGCCACCTGCGAAGTCACCGACGTGCCTGCTGCGCGGTCCGCAGGACGTCGGTCTGCCGGAACGTGTCGTTGAAGACCTCCAGCGACAACGGCCCGTCGTAGCCGGTGGCGAGCACGTGGGCCAGGAAGCCGGTCAGGTCGAAGGCCCCCTCCCCCGGGAACAGCCGGTGGTGCCGGCTCCAGGAGAGCACGTCCAGGGTCAGCGCCGGGGCGTCGGCGAGCTGCAGGAAGAAGATCCGTTCCCCGGGGATCTCCTCGATCGCAGCGGGATCGTGGCCGCGCGAGAGGATGTGGAAGCTGTCGAGGCAGACGCCGACGGCCGGGTGGTCGGCGAGCTCGACGATCCGCCACGCGTCGCGGTAGTCGTCGACGAAACGCCCCCATGCGAGGGCCTCGTAGGCCAGCCGGACGTCGTACGACGCCGCGAGATCGCCCAGCCGCCGCAGCTGGCGGGCGGAGACCTCCGGGTCGTCCAGGGTGGCCGTGGCGACGTTGCTGCAGACGAGCATGGTGTCGATGCGCAGTCGCTGCATGAGGGCGAACTTGGCCTCGGCCCGCCGCAGCACCCCGCCGAACGTCGCCTCGTCGACTCCCTCCGCGTCCCGGAACGGCTGGTAGAGGTCCAGCGTCAGGCCCAGCCGATCGGCCAGAGCGACCACCTCCTCGGGGCTGGCCGGCGAGGCCACGAGGTCGGGCTCGAAGACCTCGACCCCGTCGAACCCCGCCGCCGCGCAGGCGTGGAGCTTGTCGGTGAGCGTCCCGCTCAGGCACACCGTGGCGATCGACGTTTTCATGCCGCGGCGTCCTTGTCGGTGGAGCGACGGAGCAACCGGGCCGGGTTGCGGACCAGCATCTGCTGCACCTCGTCGTCGCTCGCGCCGCCGTCGAACAGCATCGGCACGATCCGGCGGGACAGGTTCTCCAGGTGCCAGTGGGGGGCGTGCGCCGCCCGCCAGGACGGCGGGGTGACCCTGCTGAAGAACGCCGCGTCGTGCGACAGGACCAGCTGCTCGGCGTACCCCTCCCGGAGCAGGGCGAGCACCGTCGCCACCCGCTGCTCGTCGGGCAGCACGTGCTCCATGCCGAACCGGTCCATCCCGAGGGTCGCCCCCCGGCCGAGCAGCCACCGGAGATAGCCGAGGTCCTCGGTGTCGCCGCAGTGGCCGACGACCAGCCGCGACGGCCGGACGCCAGCGTCCTCGAGGAAGGCCATCTGCTCCCGCCCGTTCTCCGAGGCGGCGTGGGTGTGGGTGAAGACGGGCACACCCGTACGGCGGTGGACGGCCGCGGCCGCCGCCATCACCCGCCGGACGTCGGGCGTCAGCCCCGGCCGGTCAGTGACCACCTTCAGGGCGGCCGCCCGGACGCCGGTGCCGGCGATGCCGGTCTCGATGTCGCGGAGGAAGAACTCCTCCAGCGGGTCCGGTCCGTCGACGAGCAACCCGGGGCCGTGGGTGTGGAAGTACGCCGGCAGCACGTCGGCCGTGTAGTAGCCGGTCGCGGCCAGCAGCGTCACCCGGCTGCGCCGCGCCACCTGCGCGACCAGCTCGACGTCGCGACCCAGCCCGAGGACGGTGAGGTCGACCACGGTGCGGATCCCGAGCTCCCAGAGGCGGTCGAGGCCGGCGACTGCCTCCTCGACCGCCCGCGTGGGATCCCACTCGGGATGCGGGAAGTTCCGTTCCAGCTCCGGATGGTTCACGAACACGTGCTCGTGGACCAGGGTCGGACCGAGGTCGATCACCGGAACCGGCCCCCCGAAGCTGTCGACGGTCTCCGTCCCGCCGATCACTCAGCGGACTCCCGGATTCCCTCGTAGATCGCCAACTGCTCCTCGTCGAAGTTCTCCCGCAGGTAGGCGTCCGCCTGCTCCTGGAACGCGGCCATGTCAACGTCGTCGACGATCTCCATGGCGCCGTCCTGCTCCCAGCCGTCCAGGATCTTCTGCTCGTCCTCCTCGACGCAGCCCGGGACCTGGGCGACCGCCTCGTCGACGGCTCCTTGCAGGGCCTCCTGCTGCTCGCTCGACAGCTCGCCCCACACCTCGCCGATGATGACGAGGTTGGAGTTGGAGCCGTGCCCGGACAGGCTGAGGGTGTCCTGCACCTCGTCGAGGCTGATCGCGTCGATGTTGACGATCGGGTTCTCCTGACCGTCCACCGTGCCCTGCTGCAGCGCCAGGAACAGCTCCTCGTAGGCCACCTCGGTGGCGGAGGCCCCGAGCGCGTCGGCGTTCATGAGGAACTGCGGGGAGTTCGGGAACCGCATCCGCAGGCCGTCGAGGTCCTCGGGCGAGCGGATCGGGTCGTTGGCCGTGAAGTGCCGCATTCCGACGGTCCACGATCCCAGCGTGTTGATGCCGGTCTCGTCCGCGAAGCCCTGGAGCAGCTCGTCGGCCGCGTCGGTCTCGAAGTAGGCGGCGTAGTGCTCCTCGTCGTCGAAGGCGTACGCCGCGTCGAGGACGCTCACCGGTTCGTACACCGCACCGAGGGCGGACGCTCCCTGGATGTCCATGTCGATGTCGCCCGAGACCACCGAGGCGATCCGGTCCGCGTCCGGTCCGAGCTGGCTGGCTGGGAAGACCTCCACGGTCAGGCCGACGTCGGCTGCCTCCACCTCGTCGGCGATCACCTGGGCACCACAGCGGTGCTGCGGCTGCTGCTCGGTGTAGCTGTGGGCGAGGGTGATCTCGACGTCGCCGTCCTCGGACCCGCTGTCGTCGTCCCCACCGCAGGCGGTGAGCACCAGGAGCGGGGCGACCGCGCATGCGATCAGCGCCGCCCCCCTTCTCGTCCCCCTGTTCGTTGTTGTGGCCATCACTGGTTCCTTTCTCCGGTGGTTCCCTGACTGGGCGTGAGGAGGTCGCGCCGCTCGGCGGCGACCAGGTCGTCGAAGTCGCGGCGCATCGCGCCGCGGTCGGCCACGCGACCGGTGAACAGCTCGAACGCGTCGGCCGCCTGGTGGACCGCCATCCCGGCGCCGGTGAGCACCCGGCAGCCGCGACGGGCCGCGGCCTCGAGCAGGGCGGTCTCCAGCGGGCGGTAGACGATGTCGGCGACCCACAGCTCGGGCCGCAGCGCTGCCACGTCCACGGGTGTGCCGGGGTGGTCAGCCATGCCGAGCGGGGTGGCGTTCACCAGCCCGCTCGCCTCCTGGAGCAGGGCGGGTACGTCGGCCGGCGCGACCTCGTCGACCTGGGTCGGATGTCCGAGCCGGTCGAGGGAGTCGCGCAGTCGGGATGCCCGCTCCCGGTCGGGATCCGCTACCCGGATCCGCTGGGCGCCGATGCCCGCGAGAGCGTGCGCCACCGCCGTGCCGGCTCCGCCCGCGCCCAGCAGCACCACGTCGGCCACGCTCGCGTCGGCGAGCTCCTCGCGGCAGGCACGGGCGAAACCGGAGACGTCCGTGTTGTGGCCCGTGGTCCTCCCGTCGGTCACCACGACGGTGTTGAGGGCACCGATCTGGGTCACCTCCGGCGAGAGCCGGTCCATGAGCGGCACCATTGCCTGCTTGACGGGGTGGGTGACGTTGAGCCCGTCGTACCCGAGCCGGACTGCACCGGCGAGCAGGTCGCGCAGCCGCTCGGGGTCGGTCTCGCCGGCGCTCAGCTCGAGCACCTTGTAGACGCTGCGCAAGCCGTGCCGCTGCGCCTCGCGCTCGTGCATCTCGGGTGTCAGCGAGGGCCCGACTCCCTGGCCGAGCAGCCCGGTGAGCGTCGACCGGCGGGTCACAGCCCGAGCTCCTGCGGCAGGTAGAGGATGGCGTCGGGCCAGAAGATGATCGCCAGGCACAGCAGGAGCAGCGGCACCATGAACGGGAGCGAGCCCCAGAACACCTCGGCCATCGTGGTGCGCGCGATCGCCTGCAGCACGAAGATGACCGTGCCCACCGGCGGCGTCAGCAGGCCGATCATCTGGGAGACGATCATCAGCACACCCAGGGCGATCGGGTCGACGCCGTACGTCGCGCTGATCGGCAGCAGGATCGGGACGGTGAGCGTCAGCACCGCGATGGCGTCGAGGGCCGTGCCCAGGATCAGCGACAGCGCGAACACGAGCAGCAAGAACACCGTGGGGTTCGAGCTGAGGCCGAGCATCAGCTCGGAGATCTCCTGGGGCACCCGCTCCCGGGCGAAGATGTAGCCGAGCAGGTTCGCCGAGGCGACGATCAGCATGATGGCGCCGGTGGTCGTGACCGTCTCGACGAGCACCTTCGGCAGGTCCCGCAGCCGCAACGTGCGGTAGGCGAAGCCCAGCAGCGCCATGTACGCCGCGCCGACGGCCGCCGCCTCGGTGGGGGTGAACCAGCCGCTGAGGATGCCGCCGAGGATGATGACCGGCGCCCCGAGCGGACCGATCACCCGCTTGCCGGTCTGCCACACCCGGGCACCGCTGAACTCCGTCCGCCGGATGTTGGGGTCGCGTCGCACCCAGAGGAACACCACGACGGCCAGGCCCAGGGCCATCAGCAGCGCCGGCACCACGGAGGCGGCGAAGAGCGCCCCGGTCGAGACCGCCGCCAGGCCGGCGTAGATGACCGCCGGGATGCTGGGCGGCATCACTGGCGCGATGAGCGCGGCCGATCCGGTCACGCCGAGCGCGAACCGCTTGGAGTAGCCGTCGCGCAGCATGGCCGGGATCTGGAGCTTGCCGAGGGCGGCGGCATCGGCGACCGCGGAGCCGCTCATCCACGAGAAGCCGACGCTGCACCCGATGCTGACGTAGCCGAGGCTGCCCCGCACCCGGGCGAACAGGGCGAGGGCGAAGTCGAAGAGCCGGTCCGCGATGCCGGCATGGTTGGCGAGCGAGCCCAGCAGGATGAACAGCGGGACGGCGAGCAGCGGGAAGCTGGCCGTCGACTGCGCGACCATCCGCAACCCCAGCCCGAGCGACTGGTCGTTGGTCAGCATGTAGGCCAGCGACGGCCCGATGAACGCGAAGGCGATCGGCACGCGCACGACCATCAGGCCGATGATGAGGAGCGAGAGGACCAGCAGGCTCATTCTGCAACCGCCGGGATCTCGTCCAGGTCGCGCTCGGGAACGCCGAGGACGGCGTAGCGCAGCGCGGCCACGAGAGCGCGGACGACGACGCTGACGAACCCGATCATGGAGATGCCGTAGAGCCAGGACATCGGCATGCCCATCGCGGGCGACTTCAAGATCCCCTGGGTGTCCATCAGCTCCCAGGCCTCGAGGACGAGGCCGACCCCGATGACCGCCACCACGAGGCACGAGACGACACGCGCCACCCGCGGCACCGGTGGGGGTGCCGTGTCGATCATCTCGATCGCGATGTGCTCGTCGCGCGTGACGAGCACGCCGGCGACCACGAAGGTGAGCCAGACCAGCGAGAACCGGGCGAGCTCGCCGGTCCACGACCAGCCGTCGAACGGCAGGTAGCGCTGGAGCGCCTGGACCAGCACCAGCCCGAAGATGATCAGCACCGCCGCCGCCCCGAGCGCCAGCTCGACGGCGGTCACCACCCGGACCGGGCCGGCGACCCACCGCGGCGGCTGCGCCAGGAAGCCGGCGAGCCCTCCTCGAGGTGCCTCGGCTGTGTCTGTCGTCACAACCGCCGAACGTAGGGAGCCGTTCCGCGGCATGGCAAGCGGTTGCCAAAGGTTGTCAGATGCGGGTGTGATGGACCCATGGCGCAGCCCACGATCTACGACGTCGCGCGGGAGGCCGGCGTCGCGACCTCCACGGTGTCGCGCGCCTTCTCGCACCCCGGCCGGGTCAGTGCCAAGACCAGGGACCACGTGCTGGCGGTGGCCACCCGCCTCGGCTACCGGCCCAACCCCCACGCCCGCGCGCTGTTCTCCGGGCGTCACCGGACCGTGGCGATGGTGGTCTCCGACATCACCAACCCGCACTACTTCGAGCTGATCCGCGGCGCCGAGCTGCGGGCCAAGGCCTCCGACTTCACGCTGGTGCTGGTCAACGCCGAGGAGTCGCCGCGGATCGAGTTCGAGCAGATCCAGCGGCTGGTCCCGGCCGTGGACGGGTTCGTCCTCGCGGCCAGCCGGCTCCCCGACGAGAACCTCAAGCAGGTGGCCGGGCAGCGACCGGTCGTGCTGATGAACCGGCAGGTCACCGGGCTCGCCAGCGTCGTGCTCGACCACGACCAGGGCTGCCGGCACATCGTCGAGCACCTGGTGTCGCTCGGGCACCGGCGCCTGGTCTACCTCGCCGGCCCGCGCAACTCGTGGATGGCCGCCACGCGCTGGGCCGCGATCGAGCGCGCCGCCACCGACCTCGGGGCCGAGGCACTGCGGATCGGGCCGTTCGTCCCCAAGGTCTCCCAGGGCGGCGCGGCCGCCGACGGTGCGCTCAACGCCGAGGCCAGCGCGGTGATCGCCCACAACGACCTGCTGGCGATCGGGGTGGTGCAACGGCTGTCGCAACGCGGGATCGAGGTCCCCCGGGAGGTGAGCGTGGTCGGCTTCGACAACATCTTCGCCGCCGGGCTGTGCACCCCCGGACTCACGACGTTGGGCGGCGTCCACGCCGACGTCGGCCGGGCGGCGGTGGAGATCCTGCTCGACGCGGTCGACCCGACCCGGGCGGCAGTCGACCCACCGCGGGTCACGCTGCCCACCGAGCTCGTGCTGAGGGCGACCACCGGCCCGGCTCCCGGCTGAAGGCGCCCAAGGCTGAGGCGAGCGCGAGTCGAGACCCCCTTACACCGCGTTCATGGTCTCGACAGCCGCTCGCTGCGCTCGCTGCTCGACCAACTGACGGAGTTGGTCGAGCCCGGTGTAGGGGAGCCCCGCCCTACGCGATCGAGCGGCCGATCCCCTGCGCGGCGACGTGGAGGCCGGTGACCAGGCGCGCCCGGTGGCGCGCGAGGTTGGGGACGACGACGCCGACCGCCGCCACCACCGCGTCGTCGGCGCCGGCCCGGATCGGCACCGCCACCGAGCACGCGCCGAGCGTCATCTCCTCCACCGTGGTGGCGTAGCCGTCGCGTCGTACGGCCGCCAGCTGCGCACGCAGCCGCGCCGGCTGGGTCACGGTGTACGGCGTGAGCCGGGTCAGCCGGCCCAGCGCCTCCTCCACGACGTCGTCCGGGGCGTGGGCGAGCAGCACCTTGCCGACACCCGTCGAGTGCATCGGCAGCCTGGTCCCGACCTGGCTCACGACCGGCACGGAGGTCCTTCCCGGAGAGCCGCTCGAGGTAGAGCACCTGGGCATCCTCACGGACGGCGAGGTGCACCGTGGCGCGCGTCGCCGCGTGGAGGTCGTGAGGAACGGCGCCGCGACCTCGCGCAGGCCGGTCTCGACGGGGGCGAGCCGCCCGACGTCCCACAGCCGGCGGCCGACGACGTAACCGCCGTCCGGGCGCTTCACGACGGCGCCACCGGCGACCAGCTCGCCCAGCAGCCGGTGCACGGTCGGCCAGCGGCAGGTCGGCACGCCGGGCCAGCTCGGTGAGGGTGAGGCGTCGATGCCGGTCGTCGAAGGCGAACGACCACGGCGAGCGCGCGTCCGACCACGGTCGCGCCGGGCGTCGAGGTGTTGCCGGCCATCGGGCCCCCTTCCGCTGAGCGGAAGCATAGTCTCGGTCGCGCCCGGGAGTCCGCCCTACCGTGGCGAGGGTGGCACCGACCCTGAGCAGCCAGGCCGAGATCAGCGAGGAGATCGCGCAGGCCCAGGCGCATGCCCGGGACCGCCCAGCCCCGGCTCGACTTCGCGCCCTACCGCAGCTCGCTGCTGCGGCACCCCACCAAGGCACCGCGCCCGGCCGACCCGGAGGGCGTGGAGCTGTTCGCGCCGGTCTTCGGCCCCTCCGACGTCGACCCGGTCGAGGCCGACCTCACGCTCCAGTCCACCGGCGAGCCGATCGGTGAGCGCATGCTCGTGGCGGGCCGGGTCGTCGACGGCGACCGGCGACCGGTCCGGCACCAGCTGGTCGAGGTCTGGCAGGCCAACGCCGGCGGCCGGTACCGCCACCAGGGCGATCAGCACCCGGCACCGCTGGACCCGAACTTCACCGGCATCGGGCCGGTGCCTCACCGACCACGACGGCTACTACCGCTTCGTCACGATCAAGCCGGGCCCCTACCCGTGGCGCAACCACCACAACGCGTGGCGGCCCGCGCACATCCACTTCTCGCTGTTCGGCACCGAGTTCACCCAGCGGCTGGTGACCCAGATGTACTTCCCGGGCGACCCGCTCTTCGCACTCGACCCGATCTACCAGTCGATCACCGACCAGCGCGGCCCGCGACCGGCTGGTCGCCGCCGTACGACCACGACCTGACCAGCCCGGAGTGGGCCACCGGCTACCGGTGGGACATCGTGCTCACCGGCAGCCCATCGCACCCCGCTCGCGGAGCCCGACGATGACTGACCCGTCCGCCGAGACCACCCCGGGCCAGACCGTCGGTCCCTTCTTCCACTACGCGCTCCCGTTCCCGCGAGGCGAGCGACCTGGTCCCGCCCGGCACGCCCGGGCGCGGTGCGGCTGCACGGCCACGTCTACGACGGCGCCGGCGACCCGGTGCCGGACGCGCTGCTCGAGATCTGGCAGGCCGACGGCCCGGCGCGGTCCCGGAGGTCGAGGGATCGCTGCGTCGTTCGACGGCGGAGTTCACCGGCTGGGGTCGCGGCGCCACCGATGCCGAGGGGCGCTACTGCTTCACCACGGTCGAGCCCGCGCCCGCGGCGGGCGGCGCTGCGTTCTTCGCCGTCACCGTCTTCGCGCGCGGCCTCCTCGACCGCCTGTTCACCCGCTGCTTACCTGCCCGGCGACGCAGGACGACTGCGCCGACCCGCTGCTGTCCAAGCGACGACCGGCGCCACCCTGGAGGCGGTCCGGCAGGACGACGGCTCGCTACGCTTCGACGTCCGTCTCCAGGGAGAGGGCGAGACCGTGTTCCTGAGCTTCCCGGAGGCACCACCGAATGAGCGGCCTCGTGTCACCGGGCTCCGAGCGGGCCCGCGGCGTGGCCGACGACGCCGCCCTGGTCACGGCGATGCTCCGCGTCGAGGCCGCGTGGTCGCGCGCGCTGGTCACGACACGGTCTGGTCAGCGACGCGGCGGCTGCTGCGGTCGCCCGGGCGGCCGACGAGCTGCAGCCCGACCCGACGCAGCTCGCAGCGGCAGCCGAGGCGGCCGGCAACCCCGTCGGTGCCGCTGGTGGCGTTGCTGCGGAGCTCGGTGCCGGACGACGTCGCGGACGACGTCCACCGCGGGCTCACCAGCCAGGACGTCCTCGACACCGCGCTGATGCTGGTGGCGCGCGACGGCCTCACCCGGGTGAGGGCCGACCTCGCGGTGGCCGCTACCGCGCTGGCACGCCTCGCCCGTACCCATCGCGACAGCCTCATGGTCGGCCGGACCCTCACCCAGCACGCCGTCCCCACCACGTTCGGGCTCACGGCGGCCCAGTGGCTGACCGGCGTGCAGGACGCCGGCGAGCAGGTCTCCGACGTGCTCGGCCGGCTCCCGGTGCAGGCCGGCGGCGCCGCCGGCACCCGGGCCGCTGTTGACCCACCTCGCGCCGGATCGCCGACCACGAGCGCGGTCGGTGCGCCGGTTCGCCGACGACCTCGGCCTGCGACCGGCCACGACGCCCTGGCACACCCGGCGCGGGCACCGTGACCCGGATCGGCGACGCGCTCGCGCGCGTCGACCGACGCCCTGGGCGTCCTCGCCACCGACGTGGCGTCCTCGGCCCGACCGGAGGTCGGCGAGGTCCCGAGGGCGCGGCCGCAGGGCGGGGCGGCTCGTCGACGATGCCCCACAAGCGCAACCCGGTGCTGTCAGCGTGCTGATCCGCCGAGCGCCGCCCAGCCGCGCCGCTGCTCGCGGCGCAGCTCCACCTCGCGGCCGCCACCAGCCGACGACGAGCGACCCGACGGGGCGTGGCACAGCGAGTGGCCCGCTGCTGACCCTGCTGCCCGAGCTCGCGGTGACCGCGGCGTCCCAGGGCGCCGAGCTGGCCTCCGGCCTGCGAGGTCGACACGGGCGCGATGGCGGACGCTGGCCGCCGGCGGCGGCCGCCGACGCTGCTGGCGGAGCGCGGCCCCGGAGACGCCGACCCGCGCTCCTACCTCGGCGCAGGCGCGACGCCATGGTCGACGCCGTGCTCCGACCGGGCTGGGACGAACCGGGCGACGCCCATGGTTGAGCTCACCCTGAGCCGGCTCGCCGGCGACCGGACTGCCCCCGCGCTGCTGGTGGTCGGGCCCGTCGCTGGGCACTCGACGTCTCGCTGCTGTGGACCCGGGCCGCCGCCACCCTCGGCGACGTCGACGTGCGTCGGCTGGGACCTGCCCGGCCACGGCCGCTCGGCGCCGGCCGCCACGTCGTACGACGTCGCCGACCTCGCCGACGAGGTCCGTGCCCGTACCGTCGACCGCGCCCGCGGCCGTCCCGCGCGTACGCCGGCGTCTCGCTCGGCGGCGCGGTCGGGCTTCAGTGCTGGCGACCGACCCCGGACCGTTCGGCGCCGTCGCTGCTCTGGCCACCGGCCCCGCGATGGGCGATCGCCGCCGGCTGGCACGACCGTGCGGCGCTGGTCCGGGCCTCGGGCACCGCGGCTGTGGTCGAGGGATCGGCCGGCCGGTGGTTCGCACCCGGCTTCCTCGACCGCGAGCCGGCCACCGGCGCCGCACTGCTGGAGTCACTGCGCGAGGTCGACGACGAGTCCTACGCGCTGGCGTGCGAGGCGCTGGCCGGTTTCGACGCGCGGCCGGCCCTGTCGACCGTCACCGTGCCCGTGCTCGCGGTCGCCGGTGAGCACGACCCGGTGGTGACCCCCGACCAGGCGCGCGCCGCGGCCGACGCGGTGCCGGGCGGCCGGCTGGAGGTGCTGCCCGGCGTCGCCCACCTGCCACCGGCCGAGGCGCCCGGCGCCATCGCCGACCTGCTCACCACCCATCTGCACCAGGAGCCCGTATGACCTCGACCGGGACGACACGTTCGAGGCGGGAGACGCCGTACGCCGGGAGGTGCTGGGCGACGCACACGTCGACCGGGCCGACGCCGCGACGACGCCGTTCACCGCGGACTTCCAGGAGCTCATGACCCGCTACGCCTGGGGCAGCGTCTGGACCCGCCCGGGCCTGGACCGCCGGAGCCGCTCGGTGGTCGGCGCTGACGGCGCTGGTCGCGCTGCGGCCACTACGAGGAGTTCGCGATGCACGTCCGGGCCGCCCGGACCAACGGTCTCAGCGACGACGAGATCGAGGAGGTGATCTTGCAGAGCGCCGTCTACTGCGGCGTGCCGGTCGCCAACCACGGGTTCCGCGATCGCCGCAGCAGGTGCTCGAGGAGCTCGAGCAGGCGGGAGACTGATGGCGACGTTCGTGGACACGGCGGCCGAGGCGGTCGCGGGGATCGAGGACGGCTCCACGGTGATGATCGGCGGGTTCGGCAGCGCCGGCCAACCGGTCGAGCTGATCGAGTCCCTGCTCGACAGCGGTGCCCGCGACCTCACGGTCGTCAACAACAACGCCGGCAACGGCGACCGCGGGCTGGCGGCCCTGCTCCGCGAGCGCCGGGTCGCCGCGGGTCATCTGCTCGTTCCCGCGGCAGCGCGACTCCCACTGCTTCGACGCGGCAGTACCGCGCCGGCCGGATCGAGCTCGAGCTGGTCGCCCAGGGCAACCTCGCCGAGCGGATCCGCGCCGCCGGCGCGGGGATCGGCGGCTTCTTCACCCCCACCGGCTACGGCACGCCGCTCGCCGACGGCAAGGAGGTGCGCGAGATCGACGGTCGCGGCTACGTGCTGGAGTACCCGATCCACGCGGAGGTCGCGCTGGTCTCCGCGCTGGCCGCCGACCCGGCCGGCAACCTCGTCTACCGCAAGACGGCCCGCAACTTCGGGCCGGTCATGGCGGCCGCGGCGGCGACGACCGTCGTCCAGGTCCGCGAGCTGCGACCGCTCGGCGGGATCGACCCCGAGCACGTCGTGACGCCGGGCATCTACGTCGACCGCGTGGTGTGCGCGCCGTGAGCACCGACGCTCACCTCGGACCCGACGAGCTGGCCGCGGTGGTGGCCCGCGACATCCCGCCCGGATCCTTCGTCAACCTCGGCATCGGCCAGCCGACCAAGGTGGCCAACCACCTCGACCCCGCGGCCGGCATCGTGCTCCACACCGAGAACGGCATGCTCGGGATGGGACCCGAGGCCCACGGCGACGCGGTCGACCCCGAGCTGATCAACGCCGGGAAGGTCCCCGTCACCGAGCTGCCGGGGGCGTCGTACTTCCACCACGCCGACTCGTTCGCCATGATGCGCGGCGGCCACCTCGACTACTGCGTGCTCGGGGCGTTCCAGGTGTCGGCGTCGGGCGACCTCGCCAACTGGCACACCGGCGCGCCCGACGCCATCCCGGCCGTGGGCGGCGCGATGGACCTCGCCACCGGTGCCCGGCACACGCTGGTGATGATGACGCTGCTGGCCCGCGACGGCAGCCCCAAGCTGGTGCCCAGCTGCGACTACCCGCTGACGGCGGTCGGCTGCGTGAGCCGGGTCTACACCGACCGCGCGGTCCTGGAGATCACCGCCGATGGCGTCGTCGTCCGCGAGCTCTTCGGCACGACGTACGACGAGCTCGTGGACCTGGTCGACGTCCCGCTGATCGACGGGAGCGGGGCGTGAAGCAGACCACCACGCAGGTCGCCGTCGTCGGCGCCGGCCCGGCCGGCCTGATGATCTCCCACCTGCTCGGTGCAGCGGGCATCGACTCGGTCGCGATCGACGTCCGCAGCCGTCGCGAGATCGAGGAGACCCACCGCGCGGGCATCCTCGAGCGCGACAGCGTCCGGCTGCTGGTCGACAGCGGCGTCTCGGACCGGGTGCTCCACGAGGGGGACGAGCACGAGGGCATCGAGCTCGCCTTCGGAGGTGGGCGGCACCGGATCGACTTCCGCGACGCGGTGGGGGCCTCGGTGTGGCTCTACCCGCAGACCGACGTCTTCGTCGACCTGGCCGACGCGTGCCGCCGCACCGGCGTCGACGTCCGCTTCGGGGTTTCCGAGGTGTCGGTGGCCGACCTCACTTCCGACCGCCCGGCAATGCGGTTCACCGATGAGGAGGGACAGGACCACGAGGTCCGGGCCCGGATCGTCGTGGGGTCCGACGGTTCCCGGAGCATGTGCCGTCACCAGTTCCCCGCCGGGCTGGGGCAGCGCTACGTGCGCGACTACCCCTATGCCTGGTTCGGCATCCTCTGCGAGGCCCCGCCCAGCGCGCCCGAGCTGATCTACAACCACTCCGAGCGCGGGTTCGCGCTCATCAGCCAGCGCACACCGGAGCTGCAGCGGATGTACTTCCAGTGCGACCTCGACACCGACCCCGGCGACTGGCCCGACGACCGGGTCTGGGAGGAGCTGCAGACGCGGGTGGGGGCCAACGGCGTCACCCTGCGCGAGGGGCCGATCACCTCACGGACGGTGCTGCCGTTCCGCTCCTTCGTCCAGGAGCCGATGCGTCACAGCCGGCTGGTGCTCGCCGGCGACGCCGCCCACACCGTGCCGCCGACGGGCGCCAAGGGGCTCAACCTCGCCCTGGCCGATGCGGCGGCGCTGGCGCGACACCTCGAGCAGTTCCTGCGCGGAGAGCGCGACGACGCCCTCGACGACTACGCGACGTCCGCCCTCGCCCGGGTGTGGCGGGCACAGCACTTCTCCTACTGGATGACCACCATGCTCCACCGGCTGCCGGACGCGAGCGACTTCGACGTGCGCCGCCAGCTCGGTGAGCTGACCACCCTGGTCGGCTCGCCGCGCGGAGCCGGCAGCGCCTACCTCGCCGAGGGCTACACGGGTTGGCCCGATCCTTCCGCTGAGTGAAAGATCCGCGTGGTCAGCCCCGCGCACCGGCGGGAGGGTGGAAGCGATCTCGGAGAGGAATCCACCATGACTGCCACGTCCGCCACCGGCCCTGCCGGTACCACCACCTCACCCAGCGCCTCCGGCTTCTGGCCGGTTCTCCTGTGCTGGATCGCCGTCGCCCTGGACGGGTACGACCTGGTGGTACTGGGTGCGGTCATCCCGACCCTCGACAAGACCGGCGCGCTCGGCTTCGACACCGCATCGCTCACCACCGCGGCGACGCTCGGGCTCGTCGGCGTCGGCATCGGTGCAGTCTCGATCGGCCCGCTCACCGACCGGTTCGGTCGCCGGGTGTCACTGATCTCCTGCATCGCGTTGTTCTCGGTGCTGACCCTGGCGACCGCGTTCGCGCCGACCAGCACGGTCTTCATCGCGCTGCGCTTCCTCGCCGGACTCGGACTCGGTGCCTGCCTGCCGACCGCGCTGACCTTCATGAGCGAGTACGCCGGCGACCGCTCGGCGAGCTCGGCGATGACCCGCACCATGACCGGCTACCACGTCGGCGCGGTCCTGACCGCGCTGCTGGCGCTCTGGGTGATCCCGGACCTCGGGTGGGAGGCGATGTTCATCATCGGCGGCGTGGCCGGACTGCTCGTCGTACCCCTCATGTGGGCGAAGCTCCCCGAGTCCGAGGCCTTCCTCGCCGCCTCGCGCGACCGCACCACCAAGGTGAGCCCGGCCGACGTGGTGCGTGGTCGGCTGCTGCTGGTCAGTGTCGGCCTCTGGGTCGCGTCCTTCATGGGGCTGCTGCTCGTCTACGGCCTCAACACCTGGCTGCCGCGGATCATGGAGGAGGCCGGCTACTCCCTCGACGCGGGCCTCACGCTGCTGCTGACTCTCAACGTCGGCGCCGTGCTCGGCCTGCTCGTCTCGGGCCGGGTCGCCGACGCCCGCGGCAACAAGGTGGCGGTGCTGGCCTGGTTCAGCGTCGCGGCCGTCGCCCTGGCGCTGATGGCGGTCAAGGTCGAGAGCTCGCTGCTGGTCTACGTCGCGGTGCTCGTCGCCGGCTTCTTCGTGTTCAGCGCACAGGTGCTGGTCTACGCGTTCGTCGGGCACCTCTACCCGCCCGCCATCCGCGGCACCGCCCTCGGCATGGCCGCCGGCGTCGGCCGGGTGGGCGCGATCGTCGGACCCTTCATCGGGGGCGCCCTGGTCACCGCGGGGGTCGCCTACCCCTGGGGCTTCTTCGTGTTCGCGGCCGCCGCGCTCCTCGCGGTGCTGGCGCTGTCGCTGGTCCCGGCCCACCTGTCGCAGCAGTCCCCATCCGTTCGCGAGGCCGCCTGAGCGGCGCGGAACAACCGTCGGTCCGGTGGTGTTCACTAGGCAGACCGAGACATCTTCGACCACCACTCCTGAAAGGTGACCGCTGTGGGGAACATCTCCGCCGTGACCGACGCCGAGTTCGAGGCGCAGGTCCTCAAGTCCGACAAGCCCGTCCTGGTGGACTTCTGGGCCGAGTGGTGCGGTCCGTGCCGCCAGGTGGCCCCGATCCTCGAGGAGATCGCGGCCGAGCACGGCGAGAAGGTCACCATCGTCAAGATGAACGTCGACGAGAACCCGGTGACCCCGTCCTCCTACCGCGTCACCGGCATCCCGACCCTCAACCTCTACCAGGGTGGCGAGGTCGTGAAGTCGATCGTCGGAGCGCGCCCCAAGGCGGCGCTGCTCAACGAGCTGTCCGACGTTATCGCGCTCGAGCTAGCGCTCCTCCGACCGCGGCGTGGCCTCCGGGGCCCGCCGCGGTTTCGGTGCCGGACGCACCACCCCGACCAGCCGCTCCAGGGCCGCCTCGACCTCGCTCTTCCAGGTCACCGCGGTCCGCAGGTCCATCCGCATCCGGGGCGTGGCCGGGTGTGCGCGCTGCGTGCGGAAGCCGACCCCGCTGAGGAAGTCGGCGGGCACCGTGCATCGGCGCTCGGCCCGGCCCAGCCGGCCGAAGGCCTCCACCGCCCGGATGTCGCGCTCCACCAGGTCGCGCGCCATCGCCCGCACCAGCATCCGGCCCACGCCACCGCCGCGTGCGGCCGGGTCGACGTGGAGCGTCGTGAGGAGCACGGCATCGGCGGAAACCGGGGCGGTCGCGAAGCCCGCCGCCCCCGGCACGAACCCGGCCGGGGCGTAGATCACGTAGCCGACCAGCTGGTCGTCGACGAGCGCGACCCTCCCGCAGGAGCCCCACTCGCGCATCACCTCGGAGACCCACGCCTCCTTCTCGGCCGCCGGCTCGTCGAGTCGCTCCCGGCGTACGGGATCGCACTCCCAGAACACGCAGGACCGGCAGGGCGCGGGGATCGCGTCCAGGTTGTCCAGCGTCAGCCGGACCGCCGTTCGGCTCATGACACCGATCATCTCACCCGCCTCCCACCTGCGAGAATGTCGCGGGTGCGCCCGATCCGGCAGAGCCGCAAGCTCCACCACGTCCGCTACGACGTGCGTGGACCGATCCTGGTCGAGGCCCAGCGGCTCGAGGCCGAGGGCCACCGGATCCTCAGGCTCAACATCGGCAACCCCGCTCCGTTCGGCTTCGAGGCGCCCGAGGCGATCCTGGCCGACGTGGTCCACCACCTGCCCGACTCGCAGGGCTACAGCGACAGCCAGGGCATCTATCCCGCCCGCACCGCGGTCGCGCAGTACTACCAGCAGTGCGGCCTGCGCGACGTCAACGTCGACGACGTCTTCATCGGCAACGGAGTCTCCGAGCTGATCTCGATGGTGCTGCAGGCGTTCATCGACGACGGCAACGAGGTGCTGGTGCCCGCACCGGACTATCCGCTGTGGACGGGCGCGGTCACGCTGTCGGGCGGTACGCCGGTCCACTACCTCTGCGACGAGGCGAACGACTGGAACCCCGACCTGGCCGACATCGAGGCCAAGATCACCGAGGACACGCACGCGCTGGTCATCATCAACCCCAACAACCCCACCGGCGCTGTCTACAGCAAGGAGACCGTCGCGGGCCTCGTCGACATCGCCCGACGTCACCAGCTGGTCGTCTTCGCCGACGAGATCTACGAGAAGATCCTCTTCGACGGCGCCGTCCACCACCACGCGGCGGCCGCGGCCGGCCACGACGTGCTCTGCCTGACCTTCAGCGGCCTCTCCAAGGCCTACCGGGTCTGCGGCTACCGGGCGGGCTGGGTGATGGTGTCGGGGCCGAAGGAGATCGCCACCGACTTCCTCGAGGGCCTCACCCTCATCGCCAACATGCGGATGTGCGCCAACGTGCCCGCCCAGCACGCGATCCAGACCGCACTGGGCGGCTACCAGTCCATCGAGGAGCTGATCGTCCCCGGCGGCCGCTTCTACGAGCAGAGCATGCTCGCCGACAAGCTGCTCAACGACATCCCGGGCGTCTCCTCGGTGCGGCCGCGCGGCGCGCTCTACTGCTTCCCCCGCCTCGACCCCGCGGTCTACGCGATCGAGGACGACCAGCAGCTCGTCATCGACCTGCTGCGCTCCAAGAAGATCCTGGTCACCCACGGCACCGGCTTCAACTGGCCCGAGCCCGACCACTTCCGGCTGGTGACGCTCCCCGACGTGGCGATGCTGGAGGAGGCGATCGGCCGGATCGCGGAGTTCCTGGCCACCAGACGCTGACGCCTTCGACGTACCCCTAGGCTGACCGCGTGCGCGATCTCATCTACCCGCCGATCGTGGTGGCCGCCAAGACCGGCTTCCGGGTGCTGGGAAACCGGTTCCAGATGACCGGCACGGAGCACGTCCCCACCAGCGGAGGCGTCCTGCTCGCCTACAACCACATCGGGTACGTCGACTTCGTCTACGGCGGTCTGGCCGCGCACCCGTCGAAGCGGCTGGTGCGCTTCATGGGCAAGAAGGAGCTGTTCGACCACAAGGTCACCGGACCGATCATGCGCGGCTGCCACCACATCGAGGTCGACCGTGGGGCAGGCGTCCGGTCGTCGGAGGTGGCCCAGGAGTTCCTCGAGGCCGGGGAGGCGGTCGGCATCTTCCCGGAGGCGACGATCTCGCGCGCGATGGAGCTCAAGGAGTTCAAGACCGGGGCGGTCCGGATCGCGGCTGCGGCCGGGGTGCCGTTGGTGCCGGTGGTGCTGTGGGGCACCCAGCGGCTGATGACCAAGGACCACCCGCGCGACTTCTCACGCGGAAAGACCATCTCGATCACGGTGGGCGAGCCGCTGCACCCGACCGGCGCCGACCCGGTGGCCGAGACCGCCGAGCTGCACGCGGTGATGTCGTCGATGCTGGACCGGACGATCGCGTCGTACCCGACCGCGGAGCAGCCGCCCGGGTCGTGGTGGCTCCCCCGTCGCCACGGCGGCAGCGCGCCCACCCTGGCCGAGGCCGCCGAGCTCGACGCCGCCGAGCGGGCGGAGCGGATCGCGCGTCGACGCGCCCGCAAGGAGTCTTAGCCACACGTCGCTTTGTCGACAAAGCGACGTGACTATCGCTGTCGAGTCGTCAGATCGGGCGGTCGACCCGGTTGCGCGGGTCCATCACGTCGACGATGCGCTGCAGGTCCTGCAGCGACGCGAACTCCACGGTGATCCGTCCGCGGGACTTGCCGAGGGCGACCTTGACCCGCGTCTCGAAGCGGTCCGAGAGCCGCTCGGCGATGTCAGCCAGCCCGGGGGCGACCGGCTTGGCCCGCCGGGCCCGGGCCGCGGAGCCGACGTCGCCCACGGCGACGATCTCCTCCAGACCGCGCACGCTGATGCCCTCGCTGACGACCCGGCCGGCGAGCCGGTCCTGGAGCTCGGGGTCCTCGATCGCCAGCAGCGACCGGGCGTGGCCGGCCGACAGCACGCCGGCGGCGACGCGCCGCTGCACGGCGGGCGAGAGCTTGAGCAGCCGCAGCGTGTTGCTGATCTGGGGCCGGGAGCGGCCGATCCGGGACGCGAGCTCCTCGTGGGTGCAGTCGAAGTCCTCCAGCAGCTGCTCGTAGGCGGCCGCCTCCTCCAGGGGGTTGAGCTGCGAGCGGTGCAGGTTCTCCAGCAACGCGTCGCGCAGCATGTCGTCGTCGCCGGTCTCGCGGACGATGGCCGGGATGGCGGTCAGGCCGGCCAGCTGGGAGGCGCGCCAGCGGCGCTCGCCCATCACCAGCTCGTAACGGTCGTCGCCCAGGGGGCGGACCACGATCGGCTGCAGCAGGCCGACCTCGCCGATGGAGGTGACCAGCTCGGTCATCGCCTCCTCGTCGAAGACCTGGCGCGGCTGCACCGGGTTGGGCGTGATCGAGGCCGGCGGGAGCTCGGTGAACCAGGAGCCGCCGACCAGCTCGCGCGGCGGGGCCGCCGCGGTGTCGGGCTCGCCCGTGCCGTCGGCAGGCTCGTCGCGGGGAGCGGTGGGGATCAGCGAGCCGAGACCGCGGCCGAGACCGCGGCGCGGGGCGGTGGGACTGGGGGTCATCGGGCGGGTGCTCCCTTGCTGGCGATCTCACGGGCGGCTTCCAGGTAGCACAACGCGCCCGGCGAACCGGGATCGTAGGTCATCACCGTCTGCCCGTACGACGGGGCCTCGGAGACCCGCACCGAGCGCGGGATCGTGGTCTTGAGGACCTGGTCTCCGAAGTGTTCGCGGACCTCCTCGGCCACGCCGGAGGCGAGGCGGGTCCGGGCGTCGTACATCGTCACCAGGATCGTGGACACCACGAGCCGCGGGTTCAGGTGCGCCTTCACCATCTCGACCGTCTCGAGCAGCTGGCCGAGCCCCTCCAGCGCGTAGTACTCGGCCTGGATCGGGATCATCATCTCCGCGCCGGCGACCAGTGCGTTGAGCGTCAGCAGTCCCAGCGACGGGGGGCAGTCGACCAGCACGAAGTCGTAGCGCTCCTCCCCCGCCTCCTGCGCGTCGCCGACGAGGGGGTGTCCCTGGATCGCCTTGTGCAGCCGGTTCTCGCGCGCCACCACGCTCACCAGCTCGATCTCCGCGCCGGCGAGGTCGATGGTCGCGGGGACCACCCACAGACCCGCCACGTCCGGACACTCCGCGGTGAGGTCGGCGAGCGGAGCGCCGTCGACCACGGCGTCGTACGTCGACGGCACGCCGCGGCGGTGCTCGACGCCGAGCGCGGTCGACGCGTTGCCCTGGGGATCCAGGTCGACGACCAGGACCCGCTGCCCGAGCTGGGCCAGGGCCGCCGCGATGTTCACGGTGGACGTGGTCTTCCCGACCCCGCCCTTCTGGTTGGCCACGACGAACACGCGGGTCCGGTCGGGCCGGGGCAGCGACGGTCGCATCCGGGCGCTGTGCCGGGCGAGCACCGAGTGCTCGGCGGCACGGGCCAGCGGCGTGGCGTCGTCGTCGTAGGAACCGGCCGAGGCTGCCACCTCGGCTGCCGTCCGCACTCCGAACGGTGCGGATGTTTCACGTGAAACCACGGGCTCGCCTTCTGATTCGGTCACCGCGCGGGCGGCTTCGGGAGTATTTCCCGCCTGTGGATGAACTGGCTCTTCCTGTGCACAACTGCGCTCGTCAGGCCATCCGAGACCGGTGGATAACTCCGGTTCGTGGTCGGCGGCCGGCCAGCCGAGCCGACCGGACTGCTGCTGCGACACGGCGTCAACCTCTCACACCGGGCGGTCCCAGACCACCCTGACCACTGTCGTCGGCGGATCGAGCACCGTCGGCTCGCCACCACCGAGCGACAGTACCTCCGGTTCCGCGCACCCGAAGTGGCGCAGCGAGTCGCGTGCCTCCTCGATCTCGGCGGCCGCGCGCGCGCCCTTCATGGCGACCAACGCTCCCGTCGGAGCGACCAGCGGCATCGACCACCCCAGCAGCCGGGACAAGGGTGCGACGGCGCGGGAGGTGACGACGTCGAAGCGCTCGGTGCCGTGCAGCTGCTCGGCCCGGAGACGCTGCACGTCACAACGCTCCAACCCCAGCGCGGCGATGGCCTCGGTGAGGAACGTGGTCCGCCGGTGCAACGGTTCGACCAGGGTCACCGACAGGTCCGGTCGCGCGATCGCCAGCACCAGGCCGGGCAGTCCGGCGCCGGTCCCGATGTCGCACACCCGCGCATCCTGAGGGATCACCTCGGCCAGTACGGCGCAGTTGACCAGGTGTCGCTCCCAGAGTCGCGGCACCTCCCGCGGGCCGATCAGGCCGCGGAGCACGCCGTCGCCGGCGAGCAGCTCCGCGTAACGCTCGGCGAGCGGGAGCCTCGCGGAGCCGAACACCGCTCGCGCCGCGGCCGGCGACGGCGGCGGCTCCGGGTCGCCGGATGTTTCACGTGAAACCGGATCGGTCACGCGGCGTTCCTCAGGCCGCCCACGCCACTGCCCCTGATCACTGGGCCCTGGTCACTGCGGGAGAACCACCACGAAGCGCTTCGGCTCGACGCCCTCGGACTCCGAGCTCAGGCCCGCGGCCGCCACGGCGTCGTGGACCACCTTGCGCTCGAACGGCGACATCGGGTCGAGGGACTCCGACTCGCCCGACTCCTTGACCCGGGCGATGACCTCGTCCGCAAGCGCGACCAGCTGCTCGCGACGTTGGGCCCGGTGTCCCGAGATGTCGAGCATCAGCCTCGACCGCTCGCCCGTCTCCCGGTAGACGGCGAGCCGGGTGAGCTCCTGGAGCGCGTCCAGGACCTCGCCGTCGCGGCCGACGAGCTGGGCCAGGTCGGCCCCCACGATGGAGACCGAGGCCCGGTCGCCCTCGACATCCATGTCGAGGTCACCGTCGAGGTCGGCGATGTCGAGCAGTTCCTCGAGGTAGTCGGCGGCGATGTCGCCCTCGTTCTCGAGGCGGTCCTGGCGGCTCGCGCGCGGCTCCTCGTCGGTGGTCGGCTCGGTGTCCTCGTTCTCGACCTGGTCGGTCTGCTCGGTCATGTGTGTCCCTCGCGTGGTTGGCGTCGTACAGAGGTCTGGGGGTGTCACTTCGGGGGCTGCTTCTTGGGTGGCCCGGAGCCGCCGCCCTTCTTCTTGCGCTGCTGGCGCGACTGCTTCTGGGGCTGCTGCCGCGGCGCCGGCTTGGGCGGCTCCGGCTCCTCGATCGACGGCGGTGGCAGTACCCGACGCCGGGTCGGGCACGTCGCCGTGACGGGCTGCCTTGCGGGCGTCGCGCTCCTCCTTCGCGGCGAAGGCCGGGGTGCCGGGGGCGGGGTTGTTCCGGATGACCCAGAACTGCTGGCCCATGGTCCACAGGTTGGAGGTGGTCCAGTAGAGGAGGACGCCGATCGGGAAGGCGATGCCGCCGACGGCGAAGACGACCGGCAGCACGTAGAGCAGCAGCTTCTGCTGCTGGGCGTAGGGTCCGGTCAACGCGTCGGCGGGCATGTTCTTGCTCATCAGCTGCCGCTGGGTGAGGAAGGTGGTCGCGGTCATGCCCACCACCAGCAGCGCGGCCATCACGATGATGCCGACGTCACCGCCGGCGTTGAAGAGCGAGCCGGACAGCGGGACACCGAACAGCTCCGCCTGGCCGAAGTCCTCTGCGTCGGCATCGGTGAGGACTCCTCGGGCATTGCCGTCCGACGCCGCGTTGAGCACGCCGAACAGCGCGAAGAAGATCGGCATCTGGAGCAGGATCGGCAGGCACGAGGCAAACGGGTTGGTGCCCGAGTCCTTGTAGAGCTTCATCGTCTCCTGGGCGAGCTTCTCCCGGTCGTGCCCGTACTTCTTCTGCAGCTCCTTCACCTTGGGCTGGATCAGCTGCATGTTGCGGCTGGACTTGATCTGCTTGACGAACAGCGGGATCAGCGCGGCCCGGATGATGAGGGTGAGGCCGATGATCGACAGTGCCCAGGCGGCGCCGCCGGAAGGGTCGAGACCCAGCCAGGTCCACAGGCTGTGCCACTGCATCAGGATGAACGAGATGGCGTAGTACAGCGGGTTCATGATGAAGTCGAACACGGACTATCAGGCTCCTCGGCTGGGCGCAGATGTCGATGACGGGAGGGGCGACGCGGGCGGCACGGGATCGTAGCCGCCGGCGGCCCAGGGGTGGCAGCGGCCGACCCGCCGTACGGCGAGCCAGGTGCCGCGCAGGCTGCCGTGGACGGTGACCGCCTCCAGCGCGTACGCCGAGCAGGACGGGTGGTAGCGGCAGACCTGCCCGTAGATCGGGCTGATCACGGCGCGGTAGGCCCGCAGCAGCCCGATGAGCAGGTACTTCATGCGGACTCCCCCCTCGGGGTCGACTCCCGTACCCGTTGCAGGCAACGGTCGAGATCGGCCCGGAGTTCCGCCGAGGAGGCCTGCGCCGCGTCCGGAAGTGCCCGGATCACGAGCGTGCCCGCAGGCGGGAGGGCGGCGAGCTGCTCCCGGACGAGGTGGCGAAGTCGGCGTTGCACACGATGGCGGATGACGGCATTGCCCACGGCCTTGCTGACGACCAGGCCGACGCGCGGCCCGGTGGCATCCTGCTGCTCCGGTGGGTCGACCAGGTGCACGACCACGGTGCGCGAACCGGCCCGGCGGCCGGAGCGGATGGTGGTGCGAAAGCTCTCGGCGTCGGCGAGTCGGTGTGCCGCGGGCAGCACGGCTGTGGTGGGCTGTGCCTCAGACGGCCAGGCCCTTGCGGCCCTTGCGGCGGCGCGAGGACAGGATCGCGCGGCCGGCGCGGGTGCGCATGCGCAGGCGGAAGCCGTGCGTCTTGTGACGCCGACGGTTGTTCGGCTGGTACGTACGCTTGCTCACGAGGATCTCTTTCGTGTGGACGGGAACGCATCACGCGCGTGGTCGTGCGGGGCTGCCCTTCGGCTGGCACCGCCCAGCCACGGCATGGACGTCCGTGGACATGCGGCACCGGTCGACACTGAAACAGAGGTGCAGTGACCGGCCAACGGTACGCGGCGATCTCTCGCAGGGTCAAACCGACGCCGACCGGTCCGCCGACAGCCTGTGGAGAAACCCTTGCCGGGCGGCTCCCGGACTTGTTACGTTCGGGCCTTCCGAGGTTCCCCGCCGGCCCCGGACGCTTGTGATCGACAGGCCCGTGTGAGCGGCGTCACAGACCTTGTGAACCAGCCTCTGACCTGCGGAAACAGTGATCACGACGTCCCGTCGCCGCGTCTCGGACGTGCTCCCTCCACAAGGATGGGGGCAGGTGCACAGTCTGTGGACAAGACTGTGGATTTCCATTCTCGAACTGACCCAGAAGGCGCGTTCTCGTGGACCACTCCCAGCCAGACCCCTCGACCACCCCCGACGACCAGGTCGAGTCCGCGGACAGGTCTCCCGAATCCGTCGACGACGAGGGGCTGCCGACCGACCTCCACGCCGCGTGGCGGGGGGTGCTGATCGAGCTGCAGGGTTACCAGCGGGCCTGGCTGCGGACCAGCCAGCCGGTGACGCTCCACGAGAACACCGCGATCGTCGCGGTCCCCAACGAGTTCACCCGCGGCCAGCTCGAGGGGCGGCTCCGGGCCCAGCTCGAGGAGTCGCTGACCGTGGCCTTCGGCCGGGAGATCCGGATCGCGGTCACCGTCGACACCACGCTCGAGCCGGGCGAGATGGGCGGGCAACCCACCATCGATGAATCGGCCAAGCGACACGACGACATGTCGACAATTCCCTACCAACCGCTCGAGCCGCAGCCGGCCCCGGTCAGCGAACCGATGACGGGACCTCCCGCCCCGGCCGCCCCGATCGGCACGTCCCTGGAGACCCGTCTCAACCCCAAGTACACCTTCGAGACGTTCGTGATCGGGTCGTCCAACCGCTTCCCCCACGCGGCCGCGGTCGCGGTCGCCGAGGCGCCGGGCAAGGCCTACAACCCGCTGCTCATCTACGGCGAGTCCGGCCTCGGCAAGACCCACCTGCTCCACGCCATCGGCCACTACGTCCGCAGCCTCTACACCGGGGCCAAGGTGCGCTACGTCTCCAGCGAGGAGTTCACCAACGAGTTCATCAACGCGATCCGCGACGACCGGCAGGACAGGTTCAAGCGCCGCTATCGCGACGTCGACGTGCTGCTGATCGACGACATCCAGTTCCTGGAGGGGAAGACCCAGACGCAGGAGGAGTTCTTCCACACCTTCAACACGCTCCACAACGCCAACAAGCAGATCGTGCTGACCTCCGACCGCCCGCCCAAGCGGCTCGAGGCGCTCGAGGACCGGCTGCGCAACCGGTTCGAGTGGGGGCTGATCACCGACGTCCAGCCGCCCGACCTCGAGACCCGGATCGCGATCCTCCGCAAGAAGGCCGCGATGGACCGGCTCACCGCCCCGCCGGACGTGCTGGAGTTCATCGCCTCGAAGATCCAGACCAACATCCGCGAGCTCGAGGGAGCGCTGATCCGGGTCACGGCCTTCGCCAACCTCAACCGGCAGGAGGTCGACATGACCTTGGCCGAGATCGTGCTCAAGGACCTGATCCCCGAGGGCGGCGAGCCGGAGATCACCGCCGGCCTGATCATCGCGCAGACCGCGGCGTACTTCGGCCTCACCATCGAGGAGCTGACCGGTCCGAGCCGCGGCCGTCACCTGGTCATGGCGCGTCAGATCGCGATGTACCTGTGCCGTGAGCTGACCGCGCTGTCCCTGCCCAAGATCGGTGCCGAGTTCGGCAACCGCGACCACACGACGGTCATGTACGCCGACCGCAAGATCAACACCCTGCTCGCGGAGCGCCGGGCGGTCTTCAACCAGGTCAGCGAGCTCACCAACCGGATCAAGCTGCAGGCCCGTCAGGGCTGACCTCGACGCCTGGTCGCGGGGCGCTTGGCTGTGGACAGGGGTGTGGGCCGACGAGGGTCCGCTCTGCACAACCTGTGCAGAACCGGTGAGTGTTGTCGGCCCCGACACCTGTTGTTCACATCCGGTGGCGGTCCGTCGCCGCGTCGTCCACAGCCCCTGTGCACCCGGGACACGCTGCCTGACCTGCGGCGACGCCGGTCGTCCACAGATTCCACCGCTGCTACGACTCCTACGAGAACCTATCCCTGTCGATCCACGGTGCAATTCCACTCGCACCCCGATCTGGGGACGACGGACCTTCAATTGCCCCGCCACACTGCCTCCCTCGCTCCCGTCGTGGCAGGATGACGACCCCACCGCTCACCGACGACCTGAAGGACCACGCACCCGTGAAGTTCCGTGTCGAACGCGACGTCCTCGCCGATGCCGTCGCCTGGGCTGCCCGCAGCCTCCCGGTCCGTCCCAGCGTCCCGGTGCTGGCCGGCCTGTTGATCGAGGCCAGTGACGAGGGCCTGGTGCTCTCGACCTTTGACTACGAGACGTCGGCGCGGGCCACGCTGACCGAGGCGCAGGTCTCCGACGAGGGCCAGGCGCTGGTCAGTGGCCGACTGCTGGCCGACATCTGCCGCAGCCTGCCCGCCAAGCCGGTCGAGATGGTGCTGGAGGGGCCACGGGTCTCCCTGACCTGCGGCTCGGCGCGGTTCAGCCTGCAGACGATGCCGGTCGAGGACTACCCGTCGCTGCCCGACATGCCGTCGGCGACCGGAACCGTCCCGAGCGAGCACTTCGCGCACGCGGTCGCCCAGGCGGTGACCGCGGCCGGCCGCGACGACATGCTCCCGGTGCTCACCGGCGTGCGCATCGAGATCGAGGGCTCGACCATCGCCCTGCTCGCCACCGACCGGTTCCGGCTCAGCCACGTCGAGCTCGACTGGAGCCCCCACACCCCGGACGCGTCCATGGCCGCGCTGGTGCCGGCCAAGGTCCTCGGCGACACCGCCAAGTCCCTCACCGGCGGCGGCGAGGTCACGATCGCGCTCGCGGCCAGCGGCACCGGTGAGGGCATCATCGGCTTCGAGGGCGTGGGCCCCGGCGGCGTACGACGGACCACGACCCGGCTGCTCGACGGCGAGTTCCCGAAGGTTCGCAACCTCTTCCCCGGGGAGCACCTCACCACCGCCAAGATCGACAAGGCCGACCTCGTCGACTCGGTGAAGCGGGTGGCCCTCGTGGCCGAGCGCAACACCGCGGTGCAGCTGGCGTTCGGCGACGGCCAGCTCACCCTCGACGCGGGGTCGGGTGACGAGGCGCAGGCCTCGGAGTCGCTCCACGCGGAGATCGACGGCGACGCCCTCACCACCGGCTTCAACCCGCAGTTCCTGCTCGACGGCCTGACCGCCATCGACCAGGGCGTCGTCGAGCTCGCGTTCACCCAGGCCTCGAAGCCGATGGTGATGAGCGGATCGGCCGGTGACACCGGTGAGGAGCCCTCGTTCCGCTACCTGCTGATGCCGCGCCGACTGCTTTCCTGACCAATCGCGACCCGAGAAGGCGATCATGGGTCTCGACATGCCCGTTCCGACCTCGCACGCTCGGTCGGAGGTCAAGCTCGACCTCCCGCCACACGCCGTGCACTCCTTCGTCGTGCCCGACTAGTGTCGTGACATGGACATCGGGCTGGTCGGTCTCGGCAAGATGGGCGGCAACATGCGGACCCGGCTCCGCAACGCCGGCCACACGGTGGTCGGCTACGACCGCAATCCCGACGTCTCCGACGTCGACAGCCTCGCCGAGCTGGTCAAGACCCTGCCCAGCCCGAAGGTCGTCTGGGTGATGGTGCCCGCCGGCGACCCCACCCGCGACACCGTGCGGGAGCTCGGTGAGCTGCTCGGGGAGGGTGACGTCGTCGTCGACGGAGGCAACTCGCGCTGGACCGACGACCAACGCAACGCCGAGGCGCTCGCCGAGCGGGGCGTCGGGTTCGTCGACTGCGGGGTCTCGGGCGGGGTCTGGGGTCTCGAGAACGGCTACGCCCTGATGTACGGCGGCGAGGCCGACGACATCGAGAAGGTCCAGCCGGCCTTCGATGCTCTCAAGCCCGAGGGCGAGTTCGGCTCGGTGCACGCCGGCGCGGTCGGTGCCGGGCACTTCTCGAAGATGGTCCACAACGGCATCGAGTACGCGATCATGCAGGCCTACGCCGAGGGCTGGGAGCTGCTCGAGAAGGCCGAGGTCACCGACAACGTCACCGAGGTGTTCCGCTCCTGGCGGGAGGGCACCGTGATCCGGTCGTGGCTGCTCGACCTGCTGGTCGCCGCGCTCGACGACGATCCTGCCCTGGCCGGTATCCGCGGCTACGCCGAGGACTCCGGCGAGGGCCGCTGGACCGTGGAGGCCGGGATCGAGAACGCCGTCGCCACACCGGCGATCACGGCCGCTCTCTACGCCCGGTTCGTGTCCCGCCAGGACGACTCCCCCGCGATGAAGGCCGTGGCCGCCATGCGCAACCAGTTCGGTGGGCACGCCACCCAGACCTCCGCGCCGAAGGGGGGCGACGCCGCGAACGGCTCGCCCGACCAGTCGGCCGAGGCCCAGCGGGCCGGCGCCGGCGAGGGCCACGAAGGCGGAGAGAGCTAGCACGTCGGTGTACGTCGCGCACCTGACCCTCCACGACTTCCGGTCCTACGGCGACCTCGACGTCGAGCTCGCCCCGGGGGCGACGGCGTTCCTCGGCCGCAACGGCCAGGGCAAGACCAACCTGGTCGAGGCGATCGACTACCTCTCGCGGCTCGGCTCCCACCGGGTCTCCTCGGACGCACCCCTGGTGCGCGCCGGAGCGGAGCAGGCGATCGTCCGCGCCGCGGTGGTCCGCGACGGGCGGAGCGCGACCCTCGAGGTGGAGCTGAACCCCGGCCGGTCCAACCGGGCCCGCGTCAACCGGTCACCGCTGCCGAAGGCGCGTGACCTGTTGGGCCTGGTCCGCACCGTGGTCTTCTCACCGGAGGACCTGACCCTGGTCAAGGGAGATCCGTCCGACCGGCGGCGCTTCCTCGACGACCTGCTGGTGCTGCGGACGCCTCGACTGGCCGGCGTCCGCTCCGACTACGAGCGGATCCTGCGCCAGCGCAACTCCCTGCTCAAGACCGCCGGCTTCGCCAAGGGCAGCGCCCGCGAGGGCGCCCTGTCGACGCTCGGGGTCTGGGACACGCAGCTCGCCACCACCGGCGCCGAGCTGCTCGAGGCCCGGCTGGCCCTGGTCGAGCAGCTGCGGCCCTACCTCGGCAAGGCCTACGAGACGGTCGCGCGGGGCGCGAGCCGCGACGACGCCGAGATGGAGTACGTCGCCTCCGTCGAGCTGGTCGGCACGGACCGAGCCGAGCTCACCGAGACGATCCTGGCCGCGCTGGAGAGGCGTCGCAGCGACGAGCTCGACCGCGGTCTCACCCTGGTCGGCCCCCACCGCGACGAGCTCCGGCTGACCCTCGGCAACCCTGACGCACGGCTGCCGGTGCGCGGCTACGCCTCCCACGGCGAGTGCTGGTCGTTCGCGCTGGCGCTGCGGCTGGCGTCGTACGACCTCTTGCGCGCCGAGGGCGACGACCCGATCCTGATCCTCGACGACGTCTTCGCCGAGCTCGACTCCGAGCGGCGCCAGCAGCTCGCCGACCTCGTGGCCGGCGCCGAGCAGGTGCTGGTGACGGCGGCGGTGGCGGCCGACGTGCCGGAGGCGCTGTCCGGGGTCCGCTACCTGGTGGCTGACGGGGAGGTGACCCGTGACGAGTGAGGAGGACGCCCCGGAGAAGGGCCCCGAGAAGGCCCCGGCGGAAGGCGAGGCGGTCGCCGAGAAGCCGCGACGACGGGCTCGACCTGGCGCGGGCGATGACGCGTGCCTCGGCGCGGACGACGCCGGCCGCGCGGGCCAGGAAGCGGAGCAAGACCTGGACGCCACCCCGCTCCGCCTCGTCGCGGGTGTCCGGCGCCCACGCCGACGAACGCGATCCCCAGCCGCTCGACACGACCGTCGACCGCCTCGTCGAGGACCACGGCTGGGACCTCGACCTCCGGGTCCACGGCGTCTTCGGCCGGTGGACCGAGCTGGTCGGGCCGGAGATCGGCGCCCACAGCACCCCCGAGAACTTCGCCGACGGAACCCTCGTCGTCCGCACGGATTCCACCGCCTGGGCGACCCAGCTGAAGCTGCTCGCGCCCACCGTCGTGCGCCGTCTCAACGAGGAGCTCGGGCACGGCACGGTGATCGTGATCGAGGTCCTCGGACCACGGGGTCCGAGCTGGAAGAAGGGCCCGCGTTCGGTCCGCGACGGACGCGGTCCGAGGGACACCTACGGCTGATTCGTGCGTATGGGGACCCGACGACCCCCCTGCTGCCGCGCCGAAGAGGCGATTACGGGCCGCTGAGCGGCGAATCTGACGGCGGATCCCCCCGCCCCTGTGGAGTGGTGCGTGATCTGAGGCCTTCCACCCGGTATCATGGACATCGGGTCGCCAGCCTCGCCCCGTCGGGATGGGCGACCTTCTCCATGCCGAGACCCGACCCCGCAGAAGAGGTACGCGTGACCGCCGAGCAGTCCGACCAGCCCGACCAGGACCAGCGCACACCCTCCGGCGAGTACGACGCCTCCGCGATCCAGGTCCTCGAGGGCCTCGAGGCGGTTCGCAAGCGCCCGGGCATGTACATCGGCTCCACCGGTGAGCGCGGTCTCCACCACCTGATCTGGGAGATCGTCGACAACGCCGTCGACGAGGCGCTGGCCGGCCACTGCGACCGGATCGTGCTGACGCTGCAGGCCGACGGCGGCATCCGGGTCGAGGACAACGGCCGAGGCATCCCCACCGACACCGCGCCCGGGCAGGACATTCCAGCAGTCACGATGGCGCTGACCATGCTCCACGCCGGCGGCAAGTTCGGCGGTGGCGGTTACAAGGTCTCCGGTGGTCTCCACGGTGTCGGCGTCTCGGTGGTCAACGCGCTCTCGACCCGGCTGATCGTCGACGTGAAGAACCGCGGTCACGAGTGGCGACAGACGTTCCAGCTCGGCGTACCCGACGGCGACCTCGAGCAGGTCCGGCCCCTCGAGGACGGCGAGGGGACCGGCACCACGGTCACCTACTGGGCCAGCACCGACATCTTCGAGACCACGACCTACTCCCTCGAGACGATCACCACCCGGATCCGCGAATACGCGTTCCTCAACAAGGGGCTCGAGATCGTCGTCCGCGACGAGCGGCCCTCCGCCGACCAGGTGGCCGACGCCGTCGAGGACGACACCGTGGCCGACACCGTCGACCAGGCGGGCCAGGACGCGATCAGGCGCGCCGCCCAGGGCGGGATCGAGCAGGTCTTCAAGTACGACCGCGGCCTCGTCGACTACGTCGAGCACCTCAACCGCCGCAAGGACAAGGCCAACCCGACGATCATCAACTTCGAGGCCGAGACGCCGGCCGACTCCGAGAGCCACATGAGCCTCGAGGTCGCGATGCAGTGGAACACCACGTTCACCGAGTCGGTCCACACGTTCGCCAACACCATCAACACCCACGAGGGCGGCACGCACGAGGAGGGCTTCCGGGCGTCGTTGACCTCGCAGGTCAACCACTGGGGCGAGGAGTGGGGGCTGATCAAGAAGCGCGAGGACCGCGTCTCCGGAGACGACATCCGCGAGGGACTGACCGCGATCCTCTCGATCAAGCTGGAGGAGCCGCAGTTCGAGGGCCAGACCAAGACCAAGCTGGGCAACACCGAGGCCAAGGGCTTCGTGCAGCGGCTGGTCAACGACCAGCTCGGCGCCTGGCTCGAGCAGAACCCGGCCGAGGGCCGCGACATCGTGCGCAAGTCGCAGGCCGCGGCGAGCGCCCGGATCGCCGCCCGCAAGGCGCGCGACCTGGCGCGGTCCCGCAAGGGTCTGCTCGGCGGCGGCGGCCTGCCCGGCAAGCTGTCGGACTGCCAGTCGACCAACCCCGCCGAGTGCGAGGTCTTCATCGTCGAGGGCGACTCCGCCGGAGGCTCGGCCCGACAGGGCCGCGACCCCCGGGTCCAGGCGATCCTCCCGATCCGCGGCAAGATCCTCAACGTCGAGAAGGCACGCCTCGACAAGGTGCTCGCCAACACCGAGGTGCAGGCGATCATCTCCGCGCTCGGCACCGGCATCCACGAGGAGTTCGACCTCGACCGGCTGCGCTACCACAAGGTCGTGCTGATGGCCGACGCCGACGTCGACGGCCACCACATCAACACCCTGCTGCTGACCCTGCTGTTCCGCTTCATGCGGCCGCTGATCGAGCACGGCTACGTCTACATGGCCCAGCCCCCGCTCTACCGGCTGCGGTGGAACAAGCCGGCCGAGCACGAGTTCGTCTACTCCGACGCCGAGCGCGACCTGCTCATGCGCGACGGCCTCGAGCAGGGCAAGAAGCTCCCCAAGGAGAACCCGGTCCAGCGCTACAAGGGTCTGGGCGAGATGAACGCCGAGGAGCTGTGGGAGACCACGATGAACCCCGACCAGCGGCTGATGCTCCAGGTCACCCTCGACGACGCGGCCCGGGCCGACGAGATCTTCTCGATCCTGATGGGCGAGGACGTCGAGCAGCGCCGCTCGTTCATCCAGCGCAACGCCAAGGACGTGCGATTCCTTGATATCTGACTCTCTAGCGCCAGTGTTAGACAGCCGTAGCAGCAACAAGAGAGACGAAGCGACGTGACCGAGCAGACCGGGAACCTGATCAGCGGCGGCGACGGCGGCGGCCGGATCGAGCCGATCGAGCTGCAGACCTCCATGCAGCGCGCCTACATCGACTACGCGATGGCGGTGATCGTGGGCCGGGCCCTGCCCGACGTACGCGACGGCCTCAAGCCGGTCCACCGGCGCGTGCTCTACGCGATGTTCGACGGCGGCTACCGCCCCGACCGCGGCTTCTCCAAGTGCAGCCGTGTGGTGGGCGACGTGATGGGTCAGTACCACCCCCACGGCGACACCGCGATCTACGACACCCTGGTCCGGCTGGCCCAGCCGTGGGTGATGCGGGCCCCGCTGATCCACGGCCAGGGCAACTTCGGTTCGCCGGGCAACGACGCGGCCGCCGCGATGCGCTACACCGAGTGCCGGATGGCGCCGCTGGCCCTCGAGATGGTCCGCGACATCGAGCAGGAGACCGTCGACTTCCAGCCCAACTACGACGGCCGGTCCGAGGAGCCGACGGTGCTGCCGTCGCGCTACCCCAACCTGCTGGTCAACGGCTCGGCCGGCATCGCCGTCGGCATGGCCACCAGCATCCCGCCCCACAACCTGCGCGAGGTCGCGGCCGGCGCCACCTGGGCGCTGGAGAACCCGGACGCGTCGCGCGAGGAGCTCCAGGACGCGCTGATCGAGCGGATCAAGGGCCCCGACTTCCCCAACGGTGCGCTGATCGTGGGCCGCGAGGGCATCGAGCAGGCCTACCGCACCGGTCGCGGCTCGATCACCCAGCGCGCGGTGATCGACATCGACGAGGACTCCAAGGGCCGCGTGATGCTCGTCATCACCGAGCTGCCCTACATGGTCAACCCGGACAACCTCGCGCTGAAGATCGCCGAGCTCGCCGACTCCGGCAAGGTCCAGGGCATCTCCGACGTGCGCGACGACTCCTCGGGCCGCACCGGCCAGCGGCTGGTCGTCGTGCTCAAGCGCGACGCCGTCGCCCGGGTCGTCCTCAACAACCTGCTCAAGCACACCGAGCTGCAGACCAACTTCTCCGCCAACATGCTCGCCCTCGTCGACGGCGTGCCGCGCACGCTCACCGTCGACCAGTTCATCTCCAACTGGGTGACCCACCAGCTCGAGGTCATCCGTCGGCGCACCGAGTACCGCCTCCGCAAGGCCGAGGAGCGCGCCCACATCCTGCGCGGCCTGGTCAAGGCCCTCGACCAGCTCGACGAGGTCATTGCGCTGATCCGCCGTTCGCCCGACGTGGCCGAGGCCCGCGCCGGCCTGATCACGCTGCTCGACATCGACGAGCTCCAGGCGACCGCGATCCTCGACATGCAGCTGCGGTCGCTGGCCGCCCTGCAGCGGCAGAAGATCATCGACGACCTCGCCGAGTTCGAGCGCCTCATCGCCGACCTGCAGGACATCTTGGCCAACGTCGGCCGGCAGCGGTCGATCATCTCCGAGGAGCTGGCCGAGATCGTCGACAAGTACGGCGACGACCGGCGCTCGCAGATCATCGCGGCCGACGGCGACCTGTCGATGGAGGACCTGATCCCCGACGAGGAGCTGGTCGTCTCGATCACCCGCGGGGGCTACGCGAAGCGCACCCTGCGCCACCAGTACCGGTTGCAGAAGCGCGGCGGCAAGGGTGTGCGCGGTGCGTCCCTGCGCGGTGACGACGTGGTGGAGCACTTCATCGCCACCACCAACCACCACTGGCTGCTGTTCTTCACCACCGCCGGCCGGGTCTACCGCACCAAGGCCTACAACCTCCCCGAGGCCTCGCGCGACGCGAAGGGCGGCCACGTCGCCGGGCTGCTGTCGTTCCTGCCCGACGAGAACATCGCGCAGGTGCTGGCGATCCGCGACTACGAGCAGGCGCCCTACCTCGTGCTCGCCACCCGCAACGGGCTCGTCAAGAAGACGCGGCTCGCCGACTACAACAGCCCCCGGCAGGCCGGCGTCATCGCGATCAACTTCCGCGAGGACGACGACGAGCTGATCGGCGCCGAGCTGGTCTTCGCCGAGGACCAGATCCTGCTGGTCTCACGCAAGGGGCAGGCGGTCCGGTTCCGCGCCGACGACAGTCAGCTGCGGCCGATGGGGCGCGCGACGTCCGGCGTCACGGGCATGCAGCGCGGCGAAGGTGACTCGGTGCTGTCGATGTCGGTGATCCGCGCCGCGGACGCGGCGGTCGAGGACGCCCCGAGGAAGCCGGCGAGCACGTCCAGTACGTCTTCACCATGACCGACGGTGGCTTCGCGAAGCGCACCCGCACCGGTGACTACCGGCTGACCAACCGCGGCACCAAGGGGGTCAAGGCGATGACCCTGGCCAACGAGGAGCGCGGCGTACTCGTCGGCGCGTTCATCGTCGAGGACGGCGACGAGGTGTTGTCGATCACCCAGAGCGGCCAAGTGGTCCGGAGCCCGATCAACGAGAACTTCCGCCCGATGGGGCGCTCCACGCAGGGCGTCAAGTTCGTCTCGCCCAAGTCGGGCGACTCGGTCGCCGTCGTGGCCCGCTCGGTGGAGGCCCCGGTCGACGACGAGGTCGAGGACGACGACACCGGTCCGGGCGAGCCCGCGTCCAACGGGATTGGGCCGGCCTCGGGTCCGGATGCAACAATCGAGGAGTCCGGCGCGTCCGAAGCCCCGGATCAAGCACCGGATGAGGCTGCCCCACAGGAGGACTGATGACGGAGCGCCGTGCTGAGCGGACCGCCGTCCGCGACGACGACGACACCGCCACCCGACCTCCGCTGACCGAGCGGATCCAGGCCAAGCTGTCGCAGGCGGCCGACGAGCACCGGGCCAACGCCCAGCCCGAGTCGAAGACGGCGGCCAAGCGCGCCACCAAGGTGGGCAAGAAGACGCCGCGCCGCGCCCGGCTGCGGCTGACCCGGGTCGACCCCTGGTCGGTCATGAAGACGGCGTTCCTGCTCTCCGTCGCGTTCGGCATCGTCACCGTGGTGTCGGTGTTCATCGTGTGGAGCGTCCTGGGCGCCGCTGGAGTCTGGGAGTCCATCAACGCCACCGCACAGGACATCCTGGGCGACGAGGCGGCCGGCACGTTCGACATCACGGCCTACATCGGAACCTCGCGGGTCATGGGCTTCACCATGCTCGTGGCGGTGGTCGACGTGGTGCTGCTGACCGCCATCGCGACCCTCGGCGCGTTCCTCTACAACATGGCCGCTGCCCTCCTCGGCGGCGTCGAGGTGACCCTCGCCGAAGACCACTGATCCCGTTTTGGGGCGACCTGTCGGGCTGCGGTAGTGTCACTCCTCGGTCGCCGCTGGGCGGCCACCGGCATCCCCGGGGCCTATAGCTCAGACGGTTAGAGCGCTTCCCTGATAAGGAAGAGGTCACAGGTTCAAGTCCTGTTAGGCCCACCGCAACGTCCTTCCGAGCCGAACCGAGGAGTCACCGTGAAGAAGATCGTGCTGGTCCTGCTCGCCGCCGCCGGAGCCGCGTTCGCGAAGAAGAAGCTCGACGACGGCCGCACCGAGCAGGCGCTCTGGGCCGAGGCCACCGACCACGTCGAGCCGACCGACAAGGCCTGACCTCCCCGATCCGGGGCCTTGGCGCAATTGGTAGCGCACCTGCTTTGCAAGCAGGGGGTTAGGGGTTCGAGTCCCCTAGGCTCCACCGACTCTTGCGCCGAGGCGCAATGCGGTCGGTGCTCCGCGGATGGCTGCGCGTCCGCACGACGCATGACCCTCCGCATTCTAGCTCCTGCCGCGCTACCCGGCGTACTGCGGACGGATGGTCACCCGTTGTGTCGAGATGCACCTCCGCAGGCCAGGTGAAGTCGCCCAGATGAGCCCGGAAGCTGCCGAGGTCGAGCAGGTTCCGGAGGCCTGGGTGGACGCGGCCCGGGAGGTGTTGCTGGAGACGGCGCAGCACTACCACCGGGTGGTCACCACCAAGGAGCTCGCGGCCGAGGTGCAGGAGCGCAGCGACATCGCGGCCACGCAACGCAGCCACCTGTGGATCGGCGACGTGCTCGCGCTCGTGGCGGCGGACTGCGCCGAGCGTGGAGAGCCGAACCTGAGCGCGCTCTGCGTCAACGCCGAGGGCGGCGTGGTTGACGGGTACGCCGCGACCGTGGCCGATGCCGCTCCAGACGACCCTGACGGCCACGCCGCGATCGAGCGCCTGGCCTGCTACGCCCACTTCGAGGCCCCGAACCTGCCCGCGGACGGCGGTGTCGCCATCCTGACGCCGAAGCTCTCGGCCAGTCGCTCCCGGGTCCGCAAGGCCACTCTCGCCGCCCGCCCCGTCGAGAGCTGCCCGCGCTGCTACATGGTCATGCCGGCCCAGGGGCCCTGCAACAACTGCGAGTGAGACCGCGCGGATAATCGTCCGCGTGCGCGTCCTCGCCCTCCTGCTGACGGCCGGCATGGGTCTCTCGGGCTGCCAGTCCGAGCCCGCCCCGGAGCCGCCGCGGACGGTCGTGTCCGTGGCACCCGAGCCGGCGCCGGCGTACGACGACAGCGGAGAGCCGGCCGAGACCGTGCTGTCGCTGGTGCCGCAGTCGGCGGACACGATCACGGTCATGAACTGGGACGAGGTGCGGGTGCACCTCGGGCAGCCCGACCTCACCAGTGACGACCTGATGACCGACCGGATCGCGTTCTGGGAGCGCGCGGCGACCGAGGCGCCGCTGCTCACCGACGGGCTGCTGATCGAGGACGGGTCGACCTTCGAGCTCGACTACGGCTTCACCCAGGACGACGTCGACTGGGAGGCCCGCTGGAGCGGGGACGAGGGGCCCGGGTTCGCGCTCGGACTGCGCCCGGACCTCGACCTGGCCGGTGTCCGGCAGGCGATCGAGGACGGCGTCGGGCCGCTCGACGGCGCGGAGCTGCGCGCGGAGGACCACCTGGTCGTGCTCGGCACCTCCGAGGTCGACGTGTGGGGCAACGAGGGGTCGTGGGCGCCGTTGGTCGACGAGCCCGCGACGGCGACCTACCTCCACCGCGGCTGCATCCCGCTCAACGAGGCGCTCGGGCCCGATGCCGACGCCGAGGACCAGGAGGCCCTGCTCGCCGAGCACACCGTCACGTCGCTGGACGAGCTGCCCGGCTTCGCCGTGGCGTACGGCGACCACCTGGCGACGGTGTGGGTGGAGCCCGGGCGCGACGACCTGTTCGAGCGGCTGCGGATCGGCGAGGACTGGCCGGTCGACGACTTCCCCGACTCCTACGTCAACGGCGCGGCCGACCCGTCCACGGGTCGACTCGGCTACACCCTGCCCCACCCGCCCGCAGCGGCCGGGCTGGCGTTGCTCGAGGAGCTGCCGTTCGCCATCTGCCCCGAGGTCGTGCCGTTCGAGGAGCCGACGGGGCTCTAGTGACGGGGACCGCGCGCCAGCGCGTGGAACTCGGAGGCGTCGTGGGCGCTGAACACCGTGATCTCCGCCGAGTGGGCCGCGTGGAGCTCCCGCAGCCGCGCTGCGTTGCCGACCCGCTGCGCGTCGTCGACGGCCATCAGCCGCTGGAAGGCCCGCAGCCCGACGGTGGCGTGGGGCGGCGTCTCCTTCTCACCCGACTCGAAGTAGGCGTCGCCGGCGTGCAGGAGCCAGCCCCCGTCGGGCCGGCGCACGGCCACGCCGCAGTGGCCACGGGTGTGGCCGTGGAGCGGCACCAGCAGCACGTCGTCCGTGAGCGCGGTGACGGCCTGGAACCCGAACCACTCGTCGCCGGCCACCTCGTGCCGGACCCAGTGAGGTCCGTGTGCCCACTGCTCCTGGGCGTAGCGCGCCTTCTCGCGCCAGGTCGGGCTCAGGGCCGCGTCCAGCTCCGCGCCGTACACGTGGACCCGGGCGCGCGGGAAGTCGGAGATGCCGCCGGCGTGGTCGAGGTCGAGGTGGGTCAGCACGATGTCGGTGACGTCCTCGACCCGATGACCGAGCGCGGCGACCCGGACGGCGGCGGTCTCCGACGGGTCGAGCGCCGGCCGCATCGCGGCGAGGAACGGACGACCCAGCCGGGCGGGCCGGGCGAGGTCGTCGCGACCGAAGCCCGAGTCGACCAGCGTCAGCCCGTCGGCGCGCTCGACGAGCAGGCAGTGGGCGACGATCCGCGGCGGCGTCACCCGACCGCCGAAGGAGACGACCGGGCGCAGCGTGGCGCAGTTCAGGTGGTGGATCACGACGCGAAGAGTAGTAACACGTTCCAGTTCGTGTCGTTGGTCCGGGCATGCGCATCCTGATCGCCGTCGTGTCCGCTGCCCTGGCGCTGGTCCTCTCGCCGCTCGCCCTGCCGGCGTCGTACGCCGGTGACGACCCGCTCACCTACCCGACCTCGCCCGACGGCGATCCGCCGGGCGCCAACGACTGGTCGTGCCGACCGACCGCCGAGCGGCCGACGCCGGTGATCCTCGTGCACGGCACCTTCGGTGACCGCAAGCACCTGCTGGAGCGGCTCTCGCTGGAGATCAGCAACGCAGGCTTCTGCGTCTTCTCCCTCGACTACGGCAACCGCGGCACCGGCGACATCGCCGAGTCGGCCCGGCAGCTCAAGCGGTTCACGAACCGGGTGCTCGAGGCGACCGGCGCGGACCAGGTCTCGATGGTGGGCCACTCCCAGGGCGGGATGATGCCGCGCCACTACATCAAGTTCCTCGGCGGAGCCGCCGTCGTCGACGACCTGGTCGGCGTCGCGCCCTCCAACCACGGCACCACCAGCTCGCGAGGCGACGGCGTCCCCGGCTGCCGGGCCTGCGAGCAGCAGGCGGCGGGCTCGGCGTTCCTGCGCCGGCTCAACGCCGGCGACGAGACGCCGGGTGGGGTCAGCTACACCCAGATCACGACGGCGTACGACGAGGTCGTGGTGCCCCACACCTCGGGCTACCTCGCGGCCGGACCGCGCACCACCAACCTCACCATCCAGGACGTCTGCCCGGCTGACGCCGCCGAGCACCTGCTGATCCCGCTCAGCACCACGACGGTCAACATCACCCTCGACGCGCTGACCCGCCCCGGGCCGGCGCGCCAGGACTCGCAGGTGGCCTGCCTCTAGAGACCCTCGCGGCCGTGCAGGGCGCGCACGGTCGGCGACGTCTCGACGTCGGCCTGCTGCGGGTAGGTCCCCAGCAGCCGATCGGCGGTGCCGGCGGTGGCGACCCCGAACCAGTAGTGCTCGTTCTTGTAGTGGTGGAGCCGGTGGTTGCGCCACACGTGCCGGAACCAGCGACTGCGCGGCCGGTAGTCGCTGTGGACGAGGTAGTGGACCCACTCGTAGCCGAACATGATCGCGTAGACGCTGACCAGCAGCGTGAACGCGCTCGCCGTGGTCGGCATGGCCAGCCAGGCGACGACGACGTACGCCGGGAGCAGCCAGGCGAGCACCGGGGTCGGGATGAACACCAGCGGCAGGTCGCGCGGGTCGGCGTGGTGCTCGCGGTGCTTGCGCGCCAGCAGCGAGTCGATCCGGACCGGCCCGAGCTCGCGCGGGCGCCAGTGGAGGATCGCGACGTGGACCACCCACTCGATGAGAGGGAACGCGGCGACCAGCGCCACCGGGACCAGCAGCTCCCACGGGTCGCCACCGCCGGTGACCGCGCGGCCCACCACCGAGCCGAGCAGGAAGCCGCCGATCAGCCAGGGCGAGGGTGCCCGCCAGAAGGTGCGCCAGGCGCCGCCGAGCGGGATCGACGTACGCCGACCCCGACTCCCGGTGATCGCGGGACTCGTCGTCGGCCAGCCGCTTCGCGGCGAGCGCCTCGATCTCGGGGGATGCCTTGGTCACAGCTCGTCCTCTCCCACCTGCTCGAGAGCGGCGAGCAGGTTGTCGGTGGCCGGGCGGAGCACGCGCTCGGCCGCGGCCCGCGCGGTCTCGGGGTCACCCTCGCCGAGGGCGGCGGTGAGCATCCGGTAGGCGCCGACCTGCCCGACCTCGGCCGCCATCAGCGGCGCCAGCGCCTCCAGCGCCGGCTCGTACGCCGCGCGCAGGCTGTTGAACATCAGCCGGAACACCAGCGAGTCGGCCGCGTCGACGATCTGGTCCCAGAAGGCGAGGGCGTGCTGCTGGCGCTCGACGTCGTCGTCGGTCTGCGCGAGCGCGTCGATGGTGTCGGTGAGGGAGGCGGCCAGCGCGGGGCCGCCCCGCTGGGCGGCCAGCGCCGCGACCGCCGGCCCGACGGCGAGCCGCGCCTCGAGCACGCTGCGCGCGACCGCGAGGTCGAGCGAGCCGCGCCGGATCAGCAGCCGGGGGAGCAGGTCGAGACCGGCGGCCCGGCGGAAGTCGCGGACCGTGGTCGCGCCGCCGTGGCGGACCTCCACCAGCCGGGTCTGCGCCATCCGCTGCAGCGCCTCCCGGACGGCCGGCCGCGAGACGCCGAGCACCTCTGCGAGGCGGCGTTCGCTCGGCAGCGCCTCACCCGCCCCCAGCTCACCGTCGACGACCTCGGCGAGCACCTGGTCGAAGACCTCGTCGGGGACCGAGCGGCGGTTCACGGGTTGCAGCGGCATGCCGGCGACCGTAGCCGCGCTACTGGCTGATGGTCAAGTGGTCATACCACTGTCCCCGGTCGTACGCCTCCAGGTTGTCCCCAGCTGGGGAGGAGCCTGTGGAGAACTACCCGCATGTAATTCGTGCACACCTGTGGAGTTTCCTGTGGATCGCGGCCGGGCTGGGTGGGTAACGGACCGCTAGAGCTGCTGGTGCGCCGCTGTACGGGCGCAGGAGCGTCACCAACGGTCCGTTACCCACAGAGATGCGACCCGAGGACGCGCCGGGAGCGGATCAGGCGAAGGTGACGACGCGGGCGGCGATGAGCGCGACCACGAGCAGGCCGATGGTGACGATCCCGGCCAGCTGCCAGGTACCGCGTCGCCGGCGGGGCGCGTAGGCGATGACGGCGGCGATCAGGGCGCCGCCGAGGAAGCCGCCCAGGTGGCCCTGCCAGGAGATGTTGGGGAACGTGATCGTGATGACGGCGTTGATGAGCAGCCAGCCGGCGATCGTGGAGACGTTGCCGCCGACCTTGACGACGACGACCAGCAGCGCGCCCATCAGCCCGAAGATCGCGCCGGAGGCACCGAAGGTCTGCACCTGGCTGCCGGTCAGCCACACCACCATCGCCGCGCCGGCCAGGCCGGAGAGCAGGTAGAGGGCCAGGAAGCGCACCCGGCCGATGGCGAGCTCGAGCTGCGGCCCCAGGAACCAGAGGGCCAGCATGTTGAAGCCGATGTGCCAGATCTCGACGTGGGTGAACATCGAGGTGACCAGCTGCCACACCGCGCCGTCCGCGACGCCGATCACCCACGTGCCGCCGACGTCGGTGACACAGCTCGCCTCGTTGGGCACCCGCGGGAAGTACCCGCTCTGCCCGATGGGGTCGCAACGACTCCCGAGCATCAGTGCGAACCGGTCGATCAGCCGCCCCGCGAGACCGCCGCTGGCCACGACTGCCACGAACACCGCTGCGTTGAGGCCGATCAGCACCATCGAGGTGAGCGCCGGGTTGCCGGAGCGGACGCCGCCGTACGCCGTACGCCCCTGCCGGGTCGTCCTCGCACCCTCGGCGACGCAGTCGGGGCAGTGGAACCCGACCGCGGCATCACGCATGCAGTCGGGGCAGATCGTCTTCTCACACCGCTGGCAGCGGATGTAGGACTCCCGTCCGGGGTGCCGGTAACAGGTCGGCACCTCCGGCCCGGCAGGCGGCGGGGGCGTGGGCTCGGTGCTCATGCGGGGTCCCCGAGGAATCGTGAGCTGGAGGAGCGAAGCGGGGGAAGCGCGCGATTTCGTGGGGTGTTCAGGAGCCGACGACCTCGACCGACTCGATGACCACGGGCTCGACCGGGCGGTCACCGCCGCCGGTGCGTACGGCGGCGATGGCGTCGACCACGTCGCGTGAGGACTGGTCGGCGACCTCGCCGAAGATGGTGTGCTTGAAGTTCAGCCAGGGGGTCTCGCCGACGGTGACGAAGAACTGCGACCCGTTGGTGCCCGGGCCGGCGTTCGCCATGGCGAGCAGGTAGGGCTTGTCGAAGGTCAGCTCGGGGTGCGGCTCGTCCTTGAAGGTGTAGCCCGGTCCGCCGGTGCCGGTGCCGAGCGGGCAGCCGCCCTGGATCATGAAGCCGGGGATGACGCGGTGGAAGGACAGGCCGTCGTAGAACGGGCCGGTGCCCCCGTTGCCGGCGTCGTACGCCTTGGTGCCGGTGGCGAGACCTGTGAAGTTGGCCACCGTCTCCGGGGCGTGGTCGGGAAACAGGTTCAGCGTGATGTCGCCGTGGTTGGTCTTGAGGATCGCCTGCTGGTCGGCCATGAACTGCTCTCTCGTCGAGGCTGGTTGTCTGGGTGGTGCTGCGGTGACGATCCTCGCAGATCCGTCCAATCACCCACATGGGTGGCTGGCCCGCGTTGGGCGAACGTGCTTCGATGGGGGATACGCGAGCGAGAGGAAGATTCCCTCATGGGTATCCGCAAGAAGAAGTCCCTGGTGGAGCAGGCCGTCGACTACGTCGAGCAGACGGTCGAGCAGGTACGCCCCCACGTCGAGCAGGCTGTCGGCACCGCCCGTGACAAAGCCGTGCCACTGATGCAGGACGCTCGCGACAAGGCCGTACCGGCGATCAGCGACGCCCGTGACCGTGCGAAGCCGATCATCGCCGACGGCGCCGCGATCGCTGCCGAGCGCGCCGCCGTGGTGGCCGAGGTCGCCTCCGCGAAGGCCGCCGAGGGTCGAGACCTGGCCGCGGCCAAGGTCGCCGAGCTGAAGGGTGAGCCTCCGAAGAAGGGCAGCAAGCTCAAGAAGCTGCTGGTGCTCACCGGCATCGCCGCCGCCGCGGCGTTCGTGGCCAAGAAGGTCAAGAGCGGGCAGGAGAGCCAGAACTGGCAGTCCTCCTACACCCCGACGCCGCCGCCGGCTCCGCGTCCACCTGCCTCGGCGCCCGCCGCGCCGGCCAGCGAGAGCGACGACAGCGCCGGCTCCTCCCCGGACGAGGCGCTGGCCGACTCCGCCGAGAGTCCCCACCCCGTCTCGACCCCCGACGAGCCGGCCGACGAGGTCGTGCTCGACGACGCAGCCAAGGGGACGGCGAAGAAGAAGAGCTGACCCGAGCGCTCACGACCGCCCCGAGGCCCTGAGGTCCTCGGGGCGGTTCTGCTCGATCCACGCGTCGATCCGCTCCCACCAGCCGAAGAGCCACTCGATCCGCTCGTCACGCCCGGCGGGGATCTCCTCGCGCGGTACCTGCCACCACCGCATCACGATCTTCTTGTCCATCGGCAGCTCGCGCCACACGTCGCCGACCGTGAGCATGTGGTCGAGGCCGGTGTGGGCGACCAGCACCACGTCGGCGTCCGGAGCGCCGTCCAGCGCCGCGATGAAGCCGCCGGGTCGCGGTGCGAGCACGTGGGTCATCGCCTCGGCCCGGGTCGCCATCTTCTCCAGGCCCAGCTTGCGGAGCCGGTCGATGCCACGCTGCCGCCGCTCCGGCGTGAAGTTGCCACCCTCCGGGAAGATCACGAACGCGTCGTTCTCGTCGAGGCCGCGCGCCAGCTCGGTGATGTGGTGCTCGATGTCCCCACCGCGCGGATCGATGAACCGGGCCGGGAGCCGGTTGAGCACGACGTCGATGGCAGGGTCCCAGGCGAGCGTGTCCTTCAGCACGACCCGCGGCTCGCGGTCGTACCAGTGCATGAGTGCGTGGATCAACGTGAACGAGTCACCCGGGCCTGCGTGGCGACAGGCCACCAGGATCGGGACGCCGGGGTGGGCGTCCGGCGTCGGGCCGTCGGTCTCGATCCGCAGCGCCAGCACCCGGCGGGCCTCGCGGAAGAAGACCCACATCAGACCCTGGACCAGGTCGTAGTGGAGGCCCTCGAAGTACGGCGTGCGCACCCAGCGGCCGAGCCCGGAGGAGAACCAGAGCCCGAACAGCACCAGCAGGAGCAGCGCCTCGCAGGTGAGGTAGAGGATGAAGACCCACAGCAGGCGCAACGCCCGCCAGCGCCCGGGCAGCACCGGCGACAGGACCGCGGCCACGATCAGCCACGCGGGCAACGTCACCCAGATCAGCGCGGTGAGGGCGATGACCGCAGGGGCGATGACGACCCGGCGGAAGACGCGGATCACAGGCGGTCCAGATAGGCCAGGCTTGCGTCGTACGTCGCCTCGATCCGCGCCTCGACGCCGCCGAAGTCGCGGTGGCCGAGCAGGGTGTCGTCGCGAGCCGACGTGCCGCGCGCCGGCAGCACGTGCGCCTCGACGCCCGCGGGCAGCTCGGCCATCTCGCGCTGGAACCGGTGTCGGCGGGCGATCTCGAACGAGACGCGGGCGACCTCCCACGGCCGGCGTGGCACGGTCAGCGGCCGGTCGATGCGGCCGACCTGGAGCACGAACAGCCGGGTGGCTCCGAGCTGGACGGCGCGGGCGACCGGGATGGAGTTGACGATGCCGCCGTCGAGGTAGTGCTCACCGTCGACCTCGGCCGGCGGCAGCAGGCCGGGTACGGCGGCGCTGGCGACGACCGCGTCGACGAGAGGACCGGAGTCGAACCAGTGCTCCGCGGCACGCTCGATGTGGGCCGCGCAGACCTGGAACCGCACCGGGAGGTCCTCGATCAGCTGGTCGCCGAACTCCTCCTGCAGCCGCTGTCGCATCGGCTTGGCGGAGTAGATGTGCGTGCCGGTGGCGACCGCGCGCCGCACGGTGCGCAGCGGCCGGTCGCCGTACCCGGAGCTGGCCTGGCCGACGTTGAGCCACAGGTCGGTGAGCCGGTCGATGACCGCCGGGGTGGGGTCGCGCGCCACCATTGCGCCGTTGAGCGCACCGACGCTGGTGCCGAGCACCAGGTCGGGGGCGATGCCGCGCTCGAAGAGGGCCCGCAGCATCCCGACCTCGACCGCGCCGAGGACGCCGCCGCCGCCCAGCACGAACGCAGTCGTCACGGGACGCTCAGGCTCCGGTCGTGGCGAGCTCGGGGTGCTCCTCGCGCAGCCGCTGGGCGACGCGGCGCTCGACCCAGAAGATCAGCAGCGGCACCAGACCCGCGACGAGCACCAGCCCGGTGAACTGCCAGGCTCCAGCCCGCCCGCCGGGCCAGCAGGAACGCCACCACGACGTAGACCATGAAGACCCAGCCGTGGACGGTCCACATCACGCTCGCGGTCTCGCCGAACTGCTGCAGGTCGGAGCCCTCGGCCGCCAGGTACTTCAGCGGCAGCGCCACCAGCGAGCAGAACGCGAGCAGCACGCCGACGATCGGCGCCAGCCAGCGATAGGCCGTGAACAGGTTTCTCACGCCTCGACCCTACTGACATGAAGTGTGGGGAGAACGAGTGAGTGTGTAGTTGGTCGAGCCGCCCGAGCCGCTAGGCGAGGGCGAGTCGAGACCCGTCTTGTGGTGGGTGGGTGGTCTCGACAGCCGCTCGCTGCGCTCGCTGCTCGACCAACTGTGGGAGGCGGGTCGAGACCGGCGGATCAGGTACGGCGACCCCATCCCCGCGCGAGCTCTGGCAGGTCCCCGGGCCTCTGCTCGATCAGGGCCAGCCGCTTGGCGCGGCCCCAGTTCTGTATCTGCTTCTCCCGCGCGAACGCATTGCCGACGTGGTCGTGGGCCTCGACCCAGACCAGTCGCACCGGAAGTCGGCGGCGCGTGTACTCCGGACCCGCTCCGAGCGCATGCTGCTCGAGCCTGCGGTCGAGGTCACGGGTGCTGCCGACGTACAGCGACCCGTCCGAGCACTCGAGCATGTAGACGTAGGCGTTCACGATCCGAGTGTCCGACCTGGTTGCGGGGCAGGCAACGGGTCAGGCCGTGGGCTGTGGATGGTCTCGACAGCCGCTCGCTGCGCTCGCTGCTCGACCAACTGCATGGGGTCGGCGCTCGCTGCTCGACCAACTCTGGGGGAACGGCCGACTGTGTAGTTGGTCGAGCCGCCCGAGCCGCTAGGCGAGGGCGAGTCGAGACCACGTTCGTGGTGCGGTGGGTGGTCTCGACCGACTACGTCGTACTGGGTTCCTTGGGGCGTTCATCGCGGAGGAACTGCACCCAGACGAAGACCGCGAAGGCGCCGAAGACCCACCACTCGAGGGCGTAGAGGAAGTTGCGGAGACCGGTGAACCGGCTGGCCTCGGGGAGCTGCTCGAGGGTCGCGGGCGCAAGTCCTGCAGTCGGCTCGGTCGCCACGGCGTAGGCGCTGTAGAGGTCCTGGTCGACCCGCTGCACCAGGTCGGCGACCCGCAGCTGCGGCAGCACGTCGTCGCTGGGGTCGTCGTCCACGGCGCCGGTTCCCTCGGCCGGCTGGAGCCAGCCGGTGAGCGCCGCCTCCCCCTCGACCGGGTCGGCGGTCGGCTCGTCGCTCACCCCGCGTACGACGGCGAGCGCGGGTGAGCCGGCTCCGTCGGTCGCCAGCGGGGTGACGACCCAGTAGCCCTCGTCGCGTTCCACGAAGACCGTGGCGTCGGGGACCCACTCGCCACGGACGGTGACCGGTTGCCCGACCGAGGGGGCCGGGAACGCGTCGTCGGGTCCGAGCACGTCCGACAGCGGCACCGGGTCGGCGCGCGTGAGGTCGAGCGCCGCGGCGTCACGCCGGTCCTGGCCGACGCCGGCCTGCCACAGGCCGAGGGCGATCGCGGCGCCGAGCAGGGCCAGGACCAGGATGTGTCCCGGCCACCGCTTCAGCGCCCAGGGACTCACGGGCGGGGACTCACTCCCAGCGGGTGGCGAAGGTGAAGCCGACGGCCATGAAGGCGATGCCGACGAGCAGGTTGTACTGGCCGAGGTCGTTCATGACCGGGATCGCCGAGGCGTCGTCGCTGAACACGTAGAACGTGCAGATCCACAGCAGGCCGATGAGGAAGCAGGCCAGCATGCCGACCACGACACCGCGCCCCCGGCCCAGCGGCGTGCTCGGGTGGGCGGAGACGGCCAGGCCGAGCAGCAGGAGGCCGAAGCCGATCATGTAGTTCCAGTTGCCGAGGTCGGCCATGAACTTCGGGTTGCCGGGCTCGGGGGCGGGGATCAGCGAGGGATCGACCCGCACCGCCACGTAGTAGTAGACGATCCAGGCGATGCCGACGACCCCCAGCACGAGCGCGACCAGGAACCGCGGGGTGAACACGGGTGCCTTGGCGAGCTCGCCGTACTCCTCGTGCTTGGCCTTGGGCTTGGACACCTGATCTCCTCGGTCGTTCGTCGAGACGTCCTGACGGATGCCGTCCCGCTGGGTTGCGGGGGTTAGCGTAGTCGCCATGTCCGAGGAGTCGAAGGCGAGCCCCCGGGGCCTCTGGCGATTCGGGACCCCGTTGGTGGTGATCGCCTGCGGGGCGCTGTTCGTGACCAGTGCCGCCAACAGCGAGGGGACCGACCTGCGCCCGGGTCGCTACACCGACCTCGCCTCGCTCGTCGAAGCCGAGAATCGCGACTACGAGGAGCTGGAGGCTCGGGTCCAGCGGCTCACGGCGGACGTCGAGAAGCTGACCGGCCGGGTCGGCGACTCCGAGGTCAGGAAGCTCCAGCGGCAGATCGAGCTCATGAAGGGGCCCGCCGGGCTGACGGCCCTGACCGGCCCCGGCCTCACCGTGACGCTCTCCGACGCGCCGGCCGACGTCATCAACTCCACCACCCAGGACCTCGGCCTGCTCGTGGTCCACCAGCAGGACATCCAGGCCGTGGTCAACGCGATGTGGAAGGGCGGCGCCGAGGCGGTGACGGTCCAGGGGAAGCGGATCGTCTCGACCACCGGTATCAAGTGCGAGGGCAACGCAGTGCTGCTCGGGGGCGTGGCCTACCCCCAGCCCTACACGATCGCAGCGATCGGCAACCCGGCGTCGCTCGAGGCGGCGGTCCTCCAGGACGACTACCTCGAGGTCTACCGCAGCCAGGCCGAGCTGCCCGACGTCTCGGTCGGCTTCGACATGGAGGCGGCCGGCGACATCGACGCGCCGGCGTACGACGGCCTGACGAACCTGACCTACGCCGAACCCATTCGCTGACGCGTGCCGACGTCACCCACGGCCCCGGGCGGGGTCTCGGGGCCGGTCGGCAGGTCGTCCGGGTCATCGGTCGGTGACTCGGTGTCGGAGGGATCGTCGGTCGGCTCCTCCTCGGCGGCGGAGACGACGATCGTGACGGTGGTCCCTTCCTCCGCGGTCTCCCCGCCGCCCGGGCTCTGCCGGATCACCTCACCCTCGGGCGCGTTGGTGTCGGTGGTCTCCACCACGTCCACCTCGAAGTTGGCGTCACGCAGGATCCGCTCGGCGTCCTCCTGCTGCTCACCGACGACGTCGGGGACCTCCTCGGGGCCGTCGGAGTAGTAGACGGTGACCGTGCTGCCGACCCGGACCTCGGTTCCCGGTGCCGGATCGGTCTCGATGACCTGGTCCTTCGGCTCGTCGGACTCGCGCACGGTCATGATGACCCTGAAGTCCTGGCTCTCCAGCGTCTCGCGGGCCGCCGAGCGGGGCTGGTTGAGCACGTAGGGGACGTCGGTCAGTGGCCTGCCCTCGGACACCACGATGGTGACCTCGCTGCCCGGCGTGACGTACTGGTCGGCGTTGGGACTCTGCTCGATCACCAGGCCCTGCTTGACGTTCTCGTCGTTGCGGAAGTCGACCTCGACCTCGAAGCCGGCCACGCCGAGCGTGGTGCGTGCCTCGTCCTCCGTCATCTCGATCACGTTGGGGACGCGGTCCTGCTCGGGCGGGGACTCGAACATCCCCGGCAGCAGGTAGGCGGCGCCGCCGATGAGCAGCACCAGCAGCAGGCCGAGCAGGATCCACAACCCCGTCCGCGACCCGCGATCCTCGTCGTCCTCCTGCGCGGTGGAGCTCAGGTCGCCGACCGGAGCGGCGACCATCGTCCGGTCGTCGTCGGGGGGCGGCGGCGGGGCGACGGCGTGGATCGGCCGGCCGGCGAGGTAGCGCTCGATGTCGCTGCGCATCGCGGCGGCCGACTGGTAGCGGTCCTCGACCCGCTTGGCGAGCGCCTTCATCACGATCGCGTCGATCTCGGCGGGCAGCTCGGTGTCGTGGTCGGACGGCGGCGCGGCGGGCTCGCGGACGTGCTGGTAGGCCACCGCGACCGGGCTGTCGCCGACGAACGGCGGCCGGCCGGTGAGCAGCTCGTAGAGCAGGCAGCCCGCGGAGTAGACGTCGGAGCGGGAGTCGACGGTCTCGCCGCGGGCCTGCTCGGGGGAGAGGTACTGCGCGGTGCCGACCACGGCCGCGGTCTGGGTCATCGTCGAGGACGCGTCGGAGATCGCCCGGGCGATGCCGAAGTCCATCACCTTGACGTCGCCCGAGGGCGTCAGCATCACGTTGCCGGGCTTGATGTCGCGGTGGATGATCCCGGCGCGGTGGGAGTAGTCGAGCGCGGAGAGGACGCCGCTGGTGATCTCGAGCGCCCGCTCGGGCAGGATCTTGCGGCCCTCGCGGATGATCTCGCGCAACGTCCGGCCGGCGACGTACTCCATGACGATGTAGGGCTGGTCGACCCCCGACCCGTCGGTCGTCTGCTCCTCGCCGGTGTCGTAGACGGCGACGATCGCGGGGTGGTTGAGCGACGCGGCCGACTGGGCCTCGCGCCGGAAGCGCGCCTGGAACGTCGCGTCGCTGGCCAGGTCGGTGCGCAGCCGCTTGACCGCGACCACCCGCCCGAGCCGGGAGTCGGTGCCCTTGCGGACCTCCGCCATCCCGCCGCGGCCGAGCAGCTCGCCCAGCTCGTAGCGTCCGCCGATCAGGGCGCTCACCCCTGCTCCTCCTCGGTGTCCGCCGGGACCTCGGTGCCGGTCTCGGTCGCCGTCGCGGTCTCGGTCTGCGTCTCGGTCGGGTCCGGCACGTCCGGGACCGGCTTGCCCCAGTACTGGACCGTGACGGTGTCACCCTCCTGCAGACCCTCGGTCGGACTCACCGATTCGACGGTGTCCTCCTCGTGGGTGCCGTCGTTGTCGAGCTTCTCCTTGGCGACCTTCAGTCCCAGCGCCTTCAGGTCGGCTTCGACGTCCTTGATGTCGCGGCCGACGTAGTCGTCGGGGTTGATGTCGAAGGTCTCGGGCTCGGTCTGGGTCTCGGTGGGGGTCGGCTCGGTCGTCTCGGTGGTGGGGCTCTCGTCGGGCGACTGACTGGTCCGTGGGCCGTCGGACCGGGTGGGCTCGTCGGTCGGGTCGTCGTCGCCGTCGCGGGTGGCGGCCACCGCGATCAGGGCGATGATCGCGACCAGGACGGCGACGGCCAGCACGATCCACAGCCAGGGGCGCTTCTTCTTCTCCTCCGGCGGCGGGACCGGGGTGGCGAGCGTGCCCGGCGGCTCGTCGAGGGGTACGCCGGCCATCACCTGGGTCGCCGCGGCGGGGGACTCCACCAGGGCCGGGTCACGCATCGCCGTCGCGAAGGCCGTGCCGTCGGCGAATCGCTCGGCGGGGTCCTTGGCCATCGACCGGGTGACCACCGCGGCGAGGTCGGTCGGCACGCTCGGGGGCAGCGGCGGGACCGGCTCGCGCAGGTGGGCCAGCGCGGTGGCGACCGGGGTCTCGCCGACGAACGGCCGCCGCGACGTCAGGCACTCGAACGCCACCACTCCCAGCGAGTAGACGTCGGACGCGGGCGTCGCCGTTCCGCCTTGCGCCTGCTCGGGGGAGAGGTACTGCGGCGTCCCCATCACCTGGCCGGTCTGGGTGAGCGCCATGCCCTCGGTGGCGCGGGCGATGCCGAAGTCGGTGATCTTCACGCGACGGTCGGGGGTGATGATCAGGTTGGCCGGCTTCACGTCACGGTGGATGATCCCGGCGGCGTGGGCGGCCCCGATGGCGTCGCCGGCCTGGGCCATCAGGTCGCGGGTCACGTCGGGGTCCAGCGGCTGGCCGGGCAGGATCAGCGCCGAGAGCGGCTGGCCGTCGACCAGCTCCATCACGAGGTAGGGCCGCGGTCCGCCGCCGTCCGTCGCGGCGGCCTCGCCGAAGTCGTAGACGGCCGCGACGCCGGGGTGGTGGAGGGCCGCGGCGTGCTGCGCCTCCGAGGAGAACCGCGAGCGGAACGTCTCGTCGTCGGCGTACTCGTGCTTGAGCAGCTTGACCGCGACGGTCCGGCCCAGCGTGGTGTCGGTGGCCCGCCAGACCTCGCCCATGCCACCGGTGGCGATCCGGGAGTCGAGGCGGTAGCGGTGGTCGTCGTCGGCCCAGCGCTCGGTCGGGGGCTCGGTCACGGCTGGATCACCGCCTCCATGATGGCCTTGGCGATCGGTCCGCCGAGAGCACCTCCGGCGATCTCGCCGCGCTCGGTCCCGGGCGCGCTCTCGATCATCACCGCGACCGCCACCTCGGGATCCTCGGCCGGGGCGAACGAGGTGAACCAGGCGTACGGCGGGACGTCATCCTGCCCGCTCTGCGCGGTGCCGGTCTTGCCCGCGACGTCGTAGCCGGGGATGGCAGCCGCGGAGGCAGTGCCCTCGTCGACGGTCGCGACCATCAGGTCGGTCAGCACGTCGGCGGTCTCGGCGTCGACCGCCTGCGAGATCTCCTCGGGGTCGGTCTTGGGGAGCACGTCGAGCTCGGGGGTGAGGACGGCGTCGACGAGGTAGGGGCGCATCACGGTGCCACCGTTGGCGATGCCGGCCGAGACCATCGCCATCTGCAGCGGGGTGGCCTGCACCTCGAACTGGCCGATGCCGGACTGGCCGGTCTGGGCCGCGTCCATGCCCTCGGGGAAGAAGGACTCGGCCTGCGGGGAGAGGTCGTCGAGGTAGTCGGTGTTGAAGCCGAAGGCCTCCGCCTGGTCGAGCATCGCGTCCGCGCCCACGTCGACGGCCAGCCGGGCGAAGGTCGTGTTGCAGGACTGGCCCATCGCCTGGGTGAAGGGGATCTTGTCGGTGCCGCAGTCGCGGCCCTCGTTGTCGATCAGTCCGGAGTCGTCGCTGGTCAGCGGCAGCTGGTAGGTCGCGCCACCGGGCACCTGCGAGTCGGCGTCGTAGCCCAGCTCCTCGATCGCCGCCGCCGCGGTCACCAGCTTGAAGGTCGAGCCGGGTGCGAGCCGGGTCTGGGTGGCCCGGTTGAGCAGCGGCTCGCTCTCCTGGTCCTGCAGCGCCTCGTAGTTGTCGGCGACCTCCCCGAAGTCGTGGACGGCGAGCTGGTTGGGGTCGAAGCTCGGCAGCGACACCATCGCCAGGATCTTGCCGGTGCTCGGCTCGATCGCCACCACCGCGCCCTCCACGTCCTCGCCCAGAGCGGCGAGCCCGTCGAAGGCCGCCTCCTGGGCCGCGGCGTTGATCGTGAGCTGGACGCTGCCGCCCTTGGCCGAGGAGTTGCTGAAGAGGTCGACCAGACGGGTGACGAAGAGCCGGGAGTCCTGACCGGAGAGCACGTCGTTCTGCGAACGCTCGATGCCGGTCTGGCTGAAGTAGGAGAACCAGCCGGTGGTGTGGGCGTACTTGTAGGGCTGGGGGTAGAGCCGCTGGAACTCGTAGCGGTCGTCGCTCGGCTCGCTCTCGGCGACGGGGGTCCGGCCGACGAGGATCGCCCCACGCTCGCTGGAGAACGCCTCCTCGAGCACCCGCCGGTTGCGGGGGTCGTCGTTGAGGGCGCCGGCCTGCCAGTACTGCAGGTAGGTCGCGTTGAGCATCAGCGCCAGGAACAGCAGCAGGCAGAACGTCGAGATCGTGCGGATCGGCTTGTTCATCGTTCACCGCCCCCGGCGGGGAGCCGATGAACACGCCTTCGGTGGTTGAGCAGCGAGCGCCAGCGAGCGTTGTCGAAACCGTTCATGCGCGGACCGCCTTGACCACCTGGGTCGTCTCGGAGTCCTGGTCGTCCTCGTCCGGGGTCAGCGAGGGCGCGGGACGCCGGGCCTGGTCGGAGATCCGCAGCAGCAGCGCAATGATCACCCAGTTGGCGACCAGGCTCGATCCGCCGTACGACAGGAACGGCGTGGTGAGCCCGGTCAGGGGGATCAGCCGGGTGACGCCGCCGATGACGACGAAGACCTGCATCGCCACCACGACGGCGAGGCCGGTCGCCACCAGCTTGCCGAAACCGTCGCGGCAGACCAGGGCCGCGCGCAGCGCACGCTCCACGATGAATCCGTAGAGGAGGACGACGGCGATGACGCCGGTGAGGCCGAGCTCCTCGCCGATCGAGGCGACGATGAAGTCGGACTCGGCGTAGGGGATCCGCTCGGGTGTCCCGTTGCCGAAGCCGCGACCGATCAGCCCGCCCCACGCCATCCCGAACAGGCCCTCGACCAGCTGCCCGCTGCCCGGGCTCTCGTCGTAGTAGGCCATCGGGTCGAGCCAGATGGCGACCCGGTTCTGGATGTGCGACATGGCACCCGTGGCCGCGGAGACGTAGTAGAGGAGTGCGGCACCCCCGAAGAACATGCCACCACCGACGACCAGCCAGCCGGGTCTCTCGGTGGCGACGTAGAGCATGATCAGGAACAGGCCGAAGAAGAGCAGGCTCGACCCGAGGTCGCGCTGGAACACCAGGATGCCGAGGCTGACCAGCCACATCGCGAGGACCGGGCCGAGGTCGCGGCCGCGGGGCAGGTCGACGAAGAGCACCCGACGACCCGCAAGCGCCAGGGCGTCGCGGTGGAGCACGAGGTAGCCGGCGAACGCGATCACCAGGAGCACCTTGGCGACCTCGCCGGGCTGGAAGCTCAGGCCGCCGAGCCGGATCCAGATCCGGGCGCCGTTGATGGTGGTGCCGATCCCGGGGGCCAGCGGCAGCAGGAGCAGCAGGATCGCGGCCAGCCCGAGGGTGTAGGTGAAGCGCTGCAGGACCCGGTGGTCGCGGAGGAACAGCAGCGTGAGCATGAAGAGGACGACGCCGAGCGTCATCCAGGTCAGCTGCTGCCGGGCGAAGGTCGTGCCGTCGGCGAGGTCGAGCCGGTGGATGACGGCCAGGCCGAGGCCGTTGAGCGCCGCCACGACCGGGAGCAGCACCGGATCGGCGTACGGCGCGGTGATCCGGATGATGACGTGGGCGGCGATGACGAGTGCGGCGAGCCAGCCGGCGTAGCCGATCATGTTGGCGGGGATCGTGCCCTCGACACCGAGCCCGACGGCCGCGTAGGCGCCGGCCCCGACGGCCAGGGCGAGCACGAGCAGGAACAGCTCCGCGCCCCGCCTTCGGCGGTGCACGAACCCGAGGAATGCTCCGGTCTGGGACATCAGGTGCCCGTCGCCGTTTCGTCAGGCTCGGCGACGAGGTTCTCGACGACGCCGCGGGCCGAGTCGAGGTCGCCGGCGCCGAGACCCTCCTCGACCTGGCCCCGGTCGTACTCGCTGAGGTCGTCCATCGCGAGGTCGGTGACCTCGTACGGCGAGGACAGGTCGACGCCGGGCAGGTCGGCGTTGACGCCGCGGTAGATGGTGACCATGCCGTCGTGCTCGCCGACGTAGTACTGGCTCTGTGTCCAGGACCAGGCAGCCGCGCCGGCGACCCAGAGCAGGCCGAGGACGACCAGCAGCACGAGGGCGCGTCGGATCCAGGTGAAGCGGCGCGGCGGCTGCGGGGCGTAGCGCGCCTCCTCGGGGTCGATCGGGTCGGAGGGGATGGCGAACGGGACCTCGTCGGGGATCTCGGCCTGCACCGGCTCGAGCTCGCCGGTGTCGCCGGACCGGTGACCCCGGAACAGGCCGGTGACCCCGCGACCGCGACGGGGGAGCTCGGCGGCGGCCCCGACCAGCATCGGCTCGACCGTGGGGTCGAGGTCGCCCTCGGCGATGTCGGCGACCAGGCAGGTCACGTTGTCGGAGCTGCCGGCCGCCAGGCTCGCGCGCACCAGCTCGACCGCGGCGTAGTCGGCGTTGCCCTCACCCAGGATCGACCCGAGCCGCTCGGCGTCGAGCACACCGCACGCCCCGTCGCTGCAGAACAGCAGCCGGTCACCCACCTCGAGGTCGACCTGGAAGAGGTCGGGCTCGAGGTCGTGGATGCCGTCGATCGCCTTGAGGATGAGGTTGCGGTGGGGGTGGTGGCGCGACTCGTCCTCGGTGATCTGGCCGTCGTCGATCAACGTCTGGACGAACGTGTGGTCCTTGGTCAGCTGGGAGAGCGATCCGTCGCGCAGCAGGTAGGCACGGCTGTCGCCGACGTGGCCCATCGCGAGCTGGGTGCCGTCGAAGAGGGCGACCGTGGCGGTGGTGCTGGTGCCGGACAGGGCGGGGTTCTCGTCGACCAGCTCGCCGATCCGGTCGTGGGCGCGGTGGAGCGCGCCCGACACCTGCCCCAGCAGGTCGCCGACCTGTTCGTCGTCTGCGGGCCCGTCGTCGAGCCGCCGCAGCTGGCTGATCGCGGTGCTGGAGGCGATGTCTCCGCGCGCCGCGCCACCCACGCCGTCGCACACGGCGATGACGTGAGGCCCGACGTAGCCGGAGTCCTGGTTGTCCTTGCGGACCCGGCCGACGTCGGAGATCGCGGCGTACTCGAGACGCATCAGCCGCTACTTCCGGAGCTCGAGGATCGTCTTGCCGATGCGGACCTGGGTCCCGAGCGTGAGGGTCGTGGGTTGGGTGATGCGGGCGGTGCCGACGTAGGTGCCGTTGGTGGAGCCGAGGTCCTCGACGAACCACTGGTCGGCCGACGACGCGATGCGGGCGTGGCGGGTCGAGACGTAGTCGTCGTCGAGCCGGATCGCGGCGTCGGTGCCGCGGCCGATGAGGATGGGCGCGTGCTCGAGGTCGGCCCGCTCACCGGCGTTGGCCCCGTCGACCACCAGGACGTGGGTCGGGCTGCCGCGCCGCTTCGGCGGTGCCTTGGCGGGCTTGGGCTTGGGCCCGCGCCGGCTTCCTCGCTCGGTCGCGGGGACGCGGGCACCGAACATGTCGGAGCGGACCACCGAGATCGCCGACAGCACGAAGATCCAGAGGATCGCCAGGTAGGCCAGGCGGATCAGGAACAGTGTCAGCTCAGACATCGACGTCCCCTTGCACGATCCGGACGATGAGGGTGGTGTTGCCGATCTTGACCTCCGTGCCGTCGCGGACGCCGGTCGTGGCGATCCGGTGCCCGTCGACGAGCATCCCGTTGGTCGACCCGAGGTCGCGGACCCGGAGCTGGAGGTCGTCGCCGGCGCCGGCGACCTGGAACTCGATGTGCTTGCGGCTGATGCCCGGGTCGTTGATCCGGATGTCGGCCTCGGTGCCGCGGCCGACGACCATCGCGGGCGGGTGGAGCGGGTGCTGGGTGCCGTTGACCTCGACGAGCGCCGTCGCCCGGCGTACCTGGGTGTCCGTGGCGTTGCTGCGCACCTGCGCCTGCGCCTCGCTGCGGATCCGGAACCGGCCGGTCGTCAGGTCCTCGGCGGGCTCGAAGGCGATGCTGATCTGGCCGGGGAAGACGTAGCCCTGGTTCTCGGCGTGGTCCTGGAGCTGGTCGCGCAGCTCGCTGGCCATCGCGGAGTCGTACGGCGAGAGCCGCTCGAGGTCGGTCTCGGACAGCTCGACGTGGAACCGGTTGGGCACCATCCGCCGGTCGCGGCTGAGGATCTGCGCGTTGTTGTCACACTCACGCTGGAGGGCGGCGGCGATCTCCACCGGTTGCACCGCGCTGCGGAAGGCCTTGGCGAACGCTCCGGAGATGGCCTGCTCGAGCCGTCGCTCGAAGTTCTGCAGTGCTCCCACGCGTCCGCCTCCTTCCGATCAACGTCTCATCTCCCCGTGCCCCTCGGTGGATGTTATCGGTGCTGCCCTCGCCCACGGCCCACCCGGGAGCGTGGTGGCGCCCGGGTTTGGGCAAGATCTCGGCGCTGGGATAGCCTTGCCCCGCTTCTCGCGCGAGTGGCGGAATAGGCAGACGCGCACGGTTCAGGTCCGTGTGTCCGAAAGGACGTGGGGGTTCAACTCCCCCCTCGCGCACCACACCGGGCCGGTCCTTCGGGGCCGGCCTCTCGTGTTCTCGGCGCTCTACTGCGCTTCGTGTGGGTTACGGGTCAGCAGGTGACCCAGATGCCACAGGGTCTCAACGCGCCCTGGCCAGGCAGGCCGCGTCCAGCGCCTCCGTGGCGGCGTTCATCGCGGGGAGCGGCACCTCGATCCGGTACGGGATGGCGGGGCGGTCGCCGATGCCGAGGCGCATCAGGAAGTCGAAGGGTGCGGTGGCCTGGCCGCGGGCGTGCTCGTCGCAGCGGTTGCCGGGGGTGATCTCGAGCGGGATCCGGGCCGACGTCCTCGCCCGGAGCCAGCGTGGTGGGGCCGGGGAGGCGCAGGCCGTGCAGCACGCTGCCGTCGACGTCCTCGATCTCGATCGGCTCGTCCCCGTCGCGGCGCCGCAGGACGACGTCGCCCAGTGCGCGCGCCTCGACGCCTTCGCCGACCACGCGCCACGAGCGCGAGTAGGAGATCGCGACCGCGTTGCTCACCGCGAGCTCGTCGCACTGCGTCTGCCAGAGGCGGCGGACGTACGTCGTCCCGGAGGGTTGGAGGGGGCTACGGATGATCCCCTGCTCGGTCTCGACCACGCCGACGACCGCCTCGTCGGCGGGTGGCTCCTCGCACGCCGGCTCGGGCAGCAGCAGCCGCATGTCGAGGGTCTGGTCGGCCGCGATCGTCGCGGACTCCGGGGACGGGATGAAGTGCGGGTAGCCGGGCCACTCGATCGCGACCGAGGTCACGTCGATCGCCGAGTCGCTGGAGTTGGTGATCCGCAGCAGGGCGTTGCGGGTGCCCTCGAGCGGGATGAGCTGGGTGAAGCCGAGGGTGGCGGTCGGCGTCGGCGCCTCGGCCGGTGGGTCGCTCGGGCCCGACTCGCACCCCGGCAGCACCAGGATCGCGGCGGCGACGGCTACCGCCGAAGCGGTCACCGCACCCCTGCTCCTTCCCACTCGTGGGATCGTCGCACACGTGATTGATCTCTCCGCCTACCTGACCCGCGTCGGGGCCGCCGCCGAGCCGCCGTCGTACGACGCCCTGGCCCGGCTGCAGGCAGCGCACGTCCGGACGTTCCCGTTCGACCACATCGACGTCCTGCTCGACCAGCACCCCGGCGTGGCGCTGCCGGTCGTCGCCGAGAAGTTCGTGGGTCGCGGCCGCGGCGGTTACTGCTTCGAGCACGCGACCCTCTTCCACGCGGTGGTGACCGAGCTCGGGTACGACGCCACGCTCCGGCTCGCCCGGGTCGGGGATCCGCAGGAGGCGCCGCGGACCCACCTCGGCGTCATCGTGACGTTCGACGGGGTGCGCCACCTTGCCGACCCCGGCATCGGCGTACCGCCGCTGGCACCGATCCCACTGGTCGATGGAGCAGTGCTGCCGGGCGGGATCTGGGCGCACGAGATCCGGCAGGTGGCAGAGGGTCCGAGCGGTCCGGGGTGGCAGCTGTGGCGACAGCGCTCGTCGGGCTGGGAGCTGATGCACACCACCGACGAGCTGCCGGTGCGGCCGGTCGACGTCGCGATGGGCCATCACTTCACCAGCACCGCGCCGACCTCACACTTCCGCCACACCTTCACCCTCGCCCGGCACGGTGTCGCCGAGGACGGCACGCCGACCCAGACCACCGTCACTCTCGACGGCGTGACCGAGCGGCGCGCCGGTAGTCCGAGCACCCAGCGGCCGTTCGACCTCGACGAGCTCCCCGACCTGCTCGAGCGGCTGGGCGCGAACCTCACCCCCGACGAGACCACACGGCTGCGGAGCCGGCTCGCCTCACTGACTTGAGATGAACGGGTCAGCGGCCGACGTCAGTCCTGGATCGGGATCCGCAGTCGCCAGCCGGTCCTGATCTCGTCGGGGTCCTCGATCTTCGGGTTGGCGAGGACGATCTGGCGGACGGTCACCTTGGTGTAGACCTTCACCTTCTTCACGATCGCGGTGAGGGTGTCTCCCGACTCCACGCGGTAGAGCAGGTAGCCGCGGCTGCCGGGGAAGCAGATGACCTCCCTCTCGCGCAGGTCGAAACCTGGGCTCGGCCCCTCGTCGGGAAGCCCCGGGTTGTCGCCGAAGACCTGGACCGTGATCCGGGCGCCGGCGCGCGGGGTGTCCTTGAGCTTCACCCGCGCCGAGAAGTCCCCGACGCCGATGCCGCCGGCACTGGACTGGGCCGAGTCCTCGGCGAGCACCGCGCCGCTCGGCCCGAGCACCCGGATGCCGATGGTGCCTTCGAACCCGGCGCCGATGCCGGCCACCACGAACCGGTCACCGACGAGGTCGTCGGTGCGGGGCTGCCGCAGTCTTACGTCCGTCACGAGTCCCATGGGTCTCCCTCCGTAGAGCCACAGTCAAGCCCTCCGGGGGCTTGGCAGCAATACCATAGGGGGGTATGGTGTTACGCATGACCGAGACGACGCACCAGCACGGCTACCTCGCCCACGACGACAAGGACAAGGTCCTCAAGCGGTTGAGGCGCATCGAGGGCCAGGTCCGCGGCCTGCAGCGGATGGTCGAGGACGAGAAGTACTGCATCGACGTCCTCACCCAGGTCTCGGCCGCGACCAAGGCGCTGGAGTCGGTGGCGCTGACCCTGCTCCACGACCATCTCACCCACTGCGTCGTCGACGCCGCCCGGGAGGGCGGACCCGAGGCGGACCGCAAGGTCCGCGAGGCCTCCGACGCCATCGCACGACTCGTGCGGTCCTGATCCCGAGGAGACTCCGATGTCCCAGCAGCAGCACTTCACCGTCACCGGCATGACCTGCGGCCACTGCGTCGCCTCGGTCACCGAGGAGGTCTCCGAGATCCCCGGCGTCGACCACGTCGACGTCGTCCTCGAGACCGGTTCCCTCACCGTCACCAGCGCCGAGCCCGTCGACGCCGCCGCCGTACGCACGGCCGTCGAGGACGCCGGCTACCAACTCACATGAACAACCTGACCGTGCCGGTCAAGCTCACCGGCTTCCTGCTGGCACTCGTCGTGGTGTTCCTGGGGGCACGGGGGGTGGGTGCCGTCACCGGCCCGGTATCCGACCCGGCCGCGACGACAGCGCACGACGACATGGCGGCGGAGGACGGTGGCCACGGCGACCACGAGGAGGACGCCGTGGAGGCCAGCCACGCACCCGGTGGCCTCCAGGTCTCCGACCAGGGCTACACCTTGCGGGTGCTCTCGCAACCCGATGCCGGGAGTGACCGGCCGCTCAGGTTCGTGATCGACGACCCGGACGGCCACGTCGTCCAGGTGTACGACGTGGTGCACGAGAAGCCGCTCCACCTGGTCGTGGTCAACCGCGACCTCTCCGGATACGACCACGTCCACCCGACGCTGAGCGACGACGGCGTGTGGTCGATCGACCTCGACCTCGCCCCGGGCACCACCCGGCTGATCGCCGACTTCACGCCGTCCCAGGGCCCGGAGCTGGTGCTCGGCACCGACCTCGCGGTCGCCGGCGACTACACGCCCGCGCCACCGACGCCGGTGACCCGCACCGCCCGGGTCGGCGACTACGAGGTGTCGCTCACCGGCGACCTCGTCCCCGGCGAGACCTCGCCGGTCACCGCCACCGTCACCCGTGACGGCGAGCCGGTCACCGACCTGCAGCCCCACCTCGGTGCCTACGGGCACCTGGTCGCGCTGCGCGAGGGCGACCTCGCCTACCTCCACGTCCACCCGGAGGAGTCGGACGCGGGGCCCGAGATCCCGTTCCTCGCCGAGGTGCCGAGCGTGGGCCGCTACCGGTTGTTCCTCGACTTCCGCCACGGCGGCGTCGTCCGCACCGCCAGCTTCACGCTGGCCACGGAGGGCGGTGGCGATCATGAGCACTGACGTCGAGCTCGCCATCACCGGGATGACCTGCGCGTCGTGCGCCAACCGGATCGAGCGCAAGCTCAACAAGCTCGACGGCGTGGTCGCCACCGTCAACTACGCGACGGAGAAGGCCAAGGTGACCTTCCCCGAGACGGTCACGCCCGACACTCTCGTCGCCACTGTCGAGCAGGCCGGGTACGGCGCGCGACTGCCCGGGTCTCGACCGGCTGGTCGAGCCTGCCGGGGCCCCCGACCCGCTCCGGCAGCGGCTGGTGGTCTCGGCCGTGCTGTCGTTGCCGGTCGTGCTCCTGGCGATGGTGCCGGCCTGGCAGTTCGACTACTGGCAGTGGCTCTCGCTGACGTTGGCCGCACCCGTCGTGGTCTGGGGCGCCTGGCCGTTCCACCGTGCCGCCTGGGTCAACCTGCGCCACGGGACGTCGACCATGGACACGCTGGTGTCCCTCGGCACCCTCGCGGCACTCGGCTGGTCTGTCTACGCCCTGTTCCTCGGAACCGCTGGTACGCCGGGGATGACCCACCCCTTCGAGCTGACCATCGAGCGGGGCGACGGCACCGGCAACATCTATCTCGAGGCCGCCGCGGGGGTGACCACGTTCATCCTCGCCGGCCGCTACTTCGAGGCGCGCTCGAAGCGCCAGGCAGGGGCTGCGCTGCGTGCCCTGCTCGAGCTCGGCGCCAAGGACGTGGCGGTGCTCCGCGCCGCCCCTGACGGTGGGCAGAGCGAGGTGCGGATCCCGACCGACCAGCTGGTCGTCGGCGACACGTTCGTCGTCCGCCCGGGCGAGAAGATCGCCACCGACGGCGAGGTCGAGAGCGGCTTCTCCGCGGTCGACGCCGCGATGCTGACCGGCGAGTCCGTCCCGGTCGAGGTCGGCGTCGGCGACGCCGTGGCCGGCGCCACGGTCAACGTGGGCGGCCGGCTGGTCGTGCGCGCCACGCGTGTCGGTGCCGATACCCAGCTCGCCCAGATGGCGCGCCTGGTCGAGGACGCCCAGAACGGCAAGGCCGAGGTCCAGCGGCTGGCCGACCGGATCTCGGGGTTCTTCGTCCCGATCGTGATCGCGCTCGCGGTGGCCACGCTCGGCTTCTGGATCGGCAACGGCGCCGGTACGGCCGCGGCCTTCACGGCTGCGGTGGCGGTGCTGATCATCGCGTGCCCCTGCGCGCTCGGGCTCGCGACGCCGACCGCCCTCATGGTCGGCACCGGCCGCGGCGCCCAGCTCGGCATCCTCATCCGGGGACCCGAGGTGCTCGAGTCGACCCGTCGGGTCGACACCATCGTCCTCGACAAGACCGGCACCGTGACGACCGGCGTGATGACGCTCGTCGGTGGCGTCTCCGCCCAGGGAGAAGACGCCGACGAGGTACTGCGGCTGGCCGGGGCCGTCGAGGCGGCGTCCGAGCACCCGATCGGACGGGCCGTCGCGGCCGCTGCGCTCGACCAGTTCGGCACGCTACCGGCGGTCGACGGGTTCCGCGCCACGCCCGGCCACGGCGTCACCGGGACCGTGGAGGGTCGTGAGCTGACCGTCGGCAGGCCGACCCGGGACGTCGATCTCGAGCCTGGCCACACCGTCGTCGAGGTGGCCTGGGACGGGGCCGTGCGCGGCTGGCTGTCGGTCGCCGACGAGGTCAAGCCCACCTCGGCCGAGGCCGTACGCCGATTCCGCGAGCTGGGCCTGCGTCCGCTGCTGCTCACCGGTGACCACGCCGACGTCGCCCGGAGCGTGGCGGCCGAGGTCGGCATCGACGACCAGGACGTGATCGCCGGGGTGCTTCCCGCCGACAAGGTCGCGGTCGTCAAGCGGTTGCAGGCCGAGGGTCGCGTGGTGGCGATGGTCGGCGACGGCGTCAACGACGCCGCCGCCCTGGCGCAGGCCGACCTCGGCCTCGCCATGGGCACCGGTACGGACGTCGCGATCGAGGCCAGCGACCTGACCCTCGTACGCGGAGACCTGCGGGTCGCCGCGGACGCCATCCGGCTCGCGCGCAGCACGCTCTCGACCATCAAGGGCAACCTGTTCTGGGCGTTCGCCTACAACGTCGCCGCGCTGCCGCTGGCCGCGGCGGGACTGCTCAACCCGATGATCGCCGGCGCGGCGATGGCGTCGAGCTCGCTGTTCGTGGTCGGCAACAGCCTGCGGCTCCGACGCTGGTCCTAGGTCCGCACACTAGGTTGACGGCCATGGCCGACCACGCCTTCGCCGCCCCCGGCCGGGTCAACCTGATCGGCGAGCACACCGACTACAACGGCGGGCTCTGCCTGCCGATCGCGCTGCCCCACGTCACGGTCAGCTCGGTCGCTCGGCGTGACGACGACCGGCTCGTCGCCACGAGCCGGCAGCGGGACGACCAGCTCGACGTGCCGCTCGACGACATCGCGCCGGGCCGGGTGAGTGGTTGGACGGCGTACGTCGCCGGCGTGGCGTGGGCGCTGCGCGAGGACGGTCACCGACTGCCGGGCATGGAGCTCGTCGTCGACAGCGGAGTGCCCGTCGGGGCCGGCCTCTCCAGCTCTGCCGCCCTGGTCTGCTCGTCCGCCCTCGCGATGTGCGACGCCGCGGCACTCGACCTCGACCGTGAGCGACTCGTCGCCCTCACCATCCGGGCCGAGAACGACTTCGTGGGCGCGCCCACCGGCGGCATGGACCAGACCGTGTCGCTGCTCGGACGCGAGGGCCACGCCCTGCTGATCGACGTCGCCGACCACACCACCCGCCAGGTCCCGTGGCAGCCCGAGGCGGCGGGACTGACACTGCTGGTCGTCGACACCCGCGCCGAGCACGCCCTGGTCGACGGTGGGTACGCCGAGCGGCGGGCGGACTGCGAAGCGGCGGCCGCGCAGCTGGGGATCGGCAGCCTTCGCCAGGCGAGCGAGGACGATGTCGAGCGGTTGCCCGACGACCGGTTGCGGCGCAGGGCCCGGCACGTCGTGACCGAGATCGGCCGGGTCGAGCAGGTGGTCGACGCGCTGGCCGACGACGACTGGAGCCGGGTCGGCGGACTCTTCACCGAGTCGCACGCCTCGATGCGCGACGACTTCCAGATCTCCTGCGACGAGCTGGACGTGGTCGTGGAGACCGCGCTGGCCGAGGGGGCGCTCGGAGCCCGGATGACCGGCGGGGGTTTCGGGGGTTCGGCCATCGCGGTGGTGCCCACCGGGGCTGTCGATCAGGTGTCGGAACGAGTCGCCCGGGCCTTCGCCGACCGCGGCTGGGCGTCGCCGGGCGTCCTGCACGCGCCGGCCTCGGCCGGAGCGCGCCGGATCAGCTGACCGGCTCGGTCTCGACCTCGTCGTCGCGCAGCGGGTGGGCGATCTCGTCCTGGGGCAGCTTGGCCCACACCACGGCGACGACCGCGAAGACCACCGGTGCCAGCCCGGCGACGGTGAACGTCGTCCGCAGCCCGATCGCCTCGGCCACCGGCCCCGCCAGTGCCATCGAGACCGGCATCAGCGACACCGAGACGAAGAAGTCGAGCGACGCCACCCGGCCCAGCAGGTCGGGCGGCACCCGTCGCTGCAGCAGGGTGCCCCAGATGACCATCGGCGCCGAGAAGGCAGCACCCATGACGAACGCCGCCACCACGACCATCCACACCGCGGTGGCTGCGCCCATGACCAGCAGCGGCACGCAGGCCACGCCCCACATGACGTTCATCAGCGTCAGGTAGCGACGGGGCATCCGCACCGAGGCCATGGCGAGGGAGCCGACCGCCCCGCCGATGCCGAACCCGGCCAGCACCAGGGCGTGGTCGCCGGCATCGCCGCCGAGCCGGTCCTTGATCAGGAACGGGATCAGTACCTCCAGCGGCCCCATCACCGCGAGGATCATCAAGGAGGCGAACAGCAGCGTCGCCAGCAGCCAGGGTGTGCGGACCATGTAGCGGAAGCCCTCGGCCATGTCGGCGAGGGCGGTGCGGACCGGATGGCCGACGGTGGCTTCGTCGAGCTCGCGGCGTACCGGGGTCTTCGGGACAGTCAGCAGGGCCAGAAGGCTCGCCGCGTAGGCCGCGGCCGCGACCGTGATCGCTGCGCCGGGCGACACCGCGCCGACCACGACGCCGGCCACGCCGGGGCCGACGGCATTGCCGATGGTGGGGCGGACCATCCCCTCGAAACCGTTGACCGCCATCAGGTCGGCCTCGTCCACCAGCGCCGGCAGCCAGGCGGTGTAGGCCGGGAAGTAGAACGCCATGGCCACACCGGCCGTGAGCGAGACGACGGCGAGGTGCCAGAGCTCGGTCGTGTCGGTCAGCGACAGCACAGCCACGACCGCAACGCCGGCGCTCTCCAGGAGGCTGACGCCGACGAGGATCGTCTTCTGCGGGACCCGGTCGGCGACGACGCCCGCGATCAGTGCCGGGAGCAGCACGCCGACCGCCCCGGCGGTCGAGACCACGGAGAGCTGGGTGGCGCCGCCGCCGATCCGGATGACCTCCCAGACCAGGCCGACCACCCACACGCCCATCCCGAAGGTGCTGAGCACCAGCGCCAGGGCCAGCCGCCGGTAGGCGGGGTTGCGGAACGGCCGCAGCGCGCGCGGCAGCCCTCGCGCGGTCGCCCGGTCCGTCGTCATGTCGTCCTCCGCCCTCGAGTCTGCCTGTAGGGACCGACAGTCGCGACCGGATTCATCGGCGGCTCTACAGTCCGGGGATGGACCAGCAGCGCGCGACCTTGCCGTGGTTCGCCCTCGCCGTGCTGGCCGCCATCGTCAACCTGCCGCTGGTGCACGGCACGCTGTCCGGGGCCGGTCCCGGCGTACTGCTCGTCGTGGTCACCCTGGTGGCCGACGCCGCGCTCGTGGCCGTCGTCACACTCCGCCGCTTCGCGCCGCCGCCGGAGGAATGACGTCACCACCCGTCTGGGAAAATGGCGGACATGACTTCACTCGGGGACTTCTCCGCCCGCGCCATCGACGGCACCGACACCGACCTCGCGACCTACGAGGGCCAGGTCGTGCTGGTCGTCAACACGGCCTCGCACTGTGGCTTCACCTCGCAGTACGCCGGGCTTCAGGGGCTCCACGACAAGTACGCCGACCGCGGCTTCGCCGTGCTCGGCTTCCCGTGCAACCAGTTCGGGGAGCAGGAGCCGGGCGACGAGGCGGAGATTGCGTCGTTCTGCGACCGGAGCTTCGGCGTCACGTTCCCGATGTTCGCCAAGGTCGACGTCAACGGCGACGACGCCCACCCGCTGTTCGAGTGGCTGCGCGAGGAGAAGTCGGGCCTGCTCCCCGGCAACGGCATCAAGTGGAACTTCACGAAGTTCCTGATCGGCCGGGACGGCCAGGTCATCAAGCGGTTCTCGCCGACCACGGAGCCGGCCAGCCTGGCGGACAAGATCGAGGACGCGCTCGGCTGAACCGGCGTCAGAGCTGGTACTTGTCCCGCACGTGCTCGGGCACCAGGTCGAGGTGGTCGTCGGGGTGGCGCTTGATGTACTCCGCGATGAACGGACAGGCCGGGAAGACATCGAGCTTGCGGTCGCGCGCGGCGTCGAGGACGTACGACGCGAGGGTCGAGCCGAGCCCCTGCCCCTCGTAGGCGTCGTCCACCTCGGCGTGGGTGAACGTGATCCGGTCGTCCCGGAGCCGGTAGTCGACGAAGCCCGCGACCGCGCCGTCGACGCGGATCTCGAAGCGGGACTGCTCGCGGTTGTCACTCACCTCAGACGCCATGCGGCCACCGTAACGACTTGCCGGTAACCGACGGCACGGTGGAGGCTGAGTGACATGGCAGCCACCCCGTCGTCGTACTCCATCACGATGCGGCTCCACACCGCCCCCGACCACGGGGTCGTCGGGCACGTCGCGACCGCGATCTCCGAGCACGGCGGGATCGTCACCGGGATCGACGTCACCGAGTCCAGCCACGAGCGGCTCGTCGTCGACGTCACCTGCTCGGCGGCCGACTCCGACCACGCCGAGCGACTCGTCGCGGGGGTCGACGAGGTCGAGGGCGTGACCGTCCACAAGGTCAGTGACCGGACCTTCCTGCTCCACATCGGCGGCAAGATCGAGGTCGCCTCGAAGGTTCCGCTCCGCACGCGTGACGACCTGTCGATGGCCTACACGCCGGGCGTGGGCCGGGTCAGCCTGGCGTTGGCGAGGAACCCGGAGGACGTGTCGCGGCTGACCATCAAGGGCAACACCGTCGCGGTGGTCACGGACGGGTCGGCGGTGCTCGGGCTCGGCAACATCGGACCCGGCGCGGCACTGCCGGTCATGGAGGGCAAGGCCGCGCTGTTCAAGCGGTTCGCCGACATCGACGCGTGGCCGATCTGCCTGGCCAGCCAGGACACCGACGAGATCGTGCGGGCGGTCGAGCTGATCGCCCCCGGCTTCGGCGGCATCAACCTCGAGGACATCGCCGCGCCCCGCTGCTTCGAGATCGAGCGGCGGCTGCGGAAGTCCCTGGACATCCCGGTCTTCCACGACGACCAGCACGGCACCGCGATCGTGGTGCTGGCCGCGCTGACCAACGCCCTGCGCGTGGTCAAGAAGGAGCTCGCGTCGGTGCGCGTCGTGGTGGCGGGCGCTGGTGCCGCAGGATCCGCGATCGTCTCCTTGCTGCTGGCCGGCGGTGTCAGCGACGTGGTGGTCTGGGACCGCCAGGGCGTGCTCTGCGACGGCGACGAGGGGCTGTCGGACGCCATGGCCGAGCTGGCCTCACGCACCAACCCGCGCGGGGTCCGCGGCGACCTGCACGACGCGCTGCGCGGTGCCGACGTGTTCATCGGCGTCAGCGGGCCGGGCGTGCTGACGGCTGCCTGGATCGCCGACATGGCAGACGACGCGGTCGTCTTCGCCCTGGCCAACCCCGACCCGGAGGTCGACCCCGCCGAGGCCGACAAGTACGCCGCGGTGGTGGCCAGCGGTCGCTCCGACTACCCGAACCAGATCAACAACGTGCTCGCGTTCCCCGGCGTCTTCCGCGGCCTGCTCGACGCACGCGCGTCGGAGATCACGACCGAGATGCTGCTGCGGGCGGCGGAGGCCATCGCGCTGGTCGTCAAGGACGACGAGCTCAACCCCAACTTCATCATCCCGAGCGTCTTCCACGCCGACGTCCCCAAGCACGTGGCCGCGGCGATCGCGGGAACCGAGCACACCGAGACGATCTAGGACGCGAGGTCCGAGGCGACGCCGGCCGCCACCCCGATCACGGCGACCGCGAGCAGCGCCGCCACCCGGGGTGTCCGGCCGGCGCCCTCACCGGCGACGTACGCCGCGGTCACCCCGCCCAGGAGTGCGGCGGCCAGGGCTGCCGGCAGGGGAACCAGTGCGTCGTACGAGCGGTCCGGGTCGAGCACGCGGAGGATCTCGCCCGCCGCGTACCAGAGCGTGCTGGTGGCGAGCACGGCGACGAGCGTGTGGAGCAGGACGCGGGGCACGCCGAGCAGCCGCTGCGGCAGGGTCATGGCCCTACTCTCCCCACGCCCGGGATGCCACCGTCACGGTTCGCGTACTCATCTGGACCCTTGCCACCGCGCTTTACAAATCGTATGGTCATGTAAAGCGCGACCGCAGGAGGTCACCATGTCCGACATCGCGAACAGCACCGTCCCCGACGGCTCGACGCAGCAGTGGCGGGACAAGAAGCGCTACCTCTGGCTGATCGGCCTGGTGGTCCCGAGCCTCGCCTTCATCGGCTACGGCAGCTGGCTGCTCACCGGTCTGGGTGGCTGGTTCTGGATCGGCCCGGTCGTGATCCTGGTCATCGTCCCGATCATCGACCTCGGGGCCGGCCTCGACCGGTCGAACCCGCCCGACGACGTGATCGAGGCGCTGGAGAACGACAAGTACTACCGCTGGATCACCTACCTCTTCCTGCCGATCCAGTACGCCGCCTTCGTCGGCGCCATGTACCTGCTGGCGGTCGGCGACCCGGTCACCGGGGACACGCTCGCGCTGTGGGAGAAGATCGGCCTCGCGATCTCGATCGGGGCCATCGGCGGCATCGGCATCAACACCGCCCACGAGCTCGGCCACAAGCGGGAGGCCAACGAGCGCTGGCTGTCCAAGGTCGCGCTCGCGCCGGTCTTCTACGGCCACTTCTACATCGAGCACAACCGCGGCCACCACGTCCGGGTCGCCACCCCCGAGGACCCCGCGTCCGCCCGGCTGGGCGAGAACTTCTACCAGTTCTGGCCGCGCACGGTCGTCGGCTCCCTGAAGAGCGCGTGGCGGCTCGAGAAGAGGCGCTACGCCCGGCGCAAGCAGCACCCGTTCCGCATCGGCAACGACGTCCTCAACGCCTGGCTGATGACGGTGGTCCTGTGGGGTGCGCTGATCGCCTGGCTCGGTCCCGAGCTGCTGCCCTACCTCGCGATCCAGGCCGTGGTCGGCTTCTCGCTGCTCGAGGTCGTCAACTACATGGAGCACTACGGGATGCTGCGGCAGAAGGTCGGCGTCGGCGAGCGCCAGCGCTACGAGCGCGTCGACCCGAGCCACAGCTGGAACTCCAACAACATCGCAACCAACGTGCTGCTCTACCACCTGCAGCGCCACAGCGACCACCACGCCAACCCCACCCGGCGCTACCAGGCGCTGCGCGACTACCAGGAGAGCCCGGTGCTGCCGACCGGCTACGCCGGGATGATCGTCCTCGCCCTCGTCCCCGCCGTCTGGCGCCGGGTCATGGATCCCCGGGTGCTCGCCCACTTCCGCGGCGACGTCACCCTGGCCAACATCAGCCCACGCAAGCGGGACCGGATCGTGGCGCAGTACGCCGCCGCCGGATCGCTGCATGCCCGTGGCGACGACACGGCGGTCGAGCCTGTCGAGACCTCCCTCTCCGCCGAGATCATGGCGGCGCGCTGCCCGGGCTGCTCCTACCTCTACGAGGTCGAGGCCGGCGACGAGCACGAGGGCTTCGCGGCCGGGACGGCGTGGTCCGACATCCCCGACGACTGGTGCTGCCCCGACTGCGGCGTACGCGAGAAGGTCGACTTCGTGCCGGTCGACAAGGTGGTCACAGGTCGCGCCTGACCTCGTCGGTCCTCGGTGTGTCCGCGCTCCGGGTGAGGTTGCGGATCGCGAGGGCGAGACCGCCCCAGATCACCAGCATCGCCACCAGCATCAGGACGATCGCGCTGCCTGACATGTCAGTTGCCTCCCGTCTGCTCGGACGTCGGTTCCTCGGCCGGAGGGGTGAGTGACGTGCCCGGCCGCCACGGGACCCGGGCCGCGGCGAAGCCGACGACGACGACGGCCACCGCCGCGCCCCACCCGAACGTGAGGAGCATCCACTCCGGATATCCCTCGTACGGCGTCTCGAGGTCCTCGAGGAGCCCGTCGACGAGGACGTAGGTCAACGCGGCCGGGGTGACGACCGAGATCAGCACCCGCCACCAGGCGCCGATCGGCACCGAGCCTCCGTGGTTGAGGTGGTCGGCCAGCGTCGGCAGCGCCCGCAACCCCCACGAGAGCACCAGCATCGAGACCACGGCCACGAGCAGGATGCCGAACTGGTTGATGAAGTGGTCGACGATGTCGAGCACGAAGATGCCGCTGGTGGTGGAGAAGAAGACCAGGCTGATGACCGCGCACGGGATGGAGACGACCAGCGAGGCGCCGACCCGGGTCATCTCGAACTTGTCCCGCACCGCCGAGATCACGACCTCGATCACCGAGACCAGGGACGTCAGGCCGGCGATCACCAGCGATCCGAAGAAGAGCACGCCGATCAGGGCACCGGCCGGTGCCTCGGAGATGATCGTCGGGAACGCGATGAAGGCCAGGCCGATGCCGTCGGAGGCGACCTCGGAGACCTGCACGCCGTTGGCCTGGGCCATGAACCCGAGGGCGGCGAAGACGCCGATGCCGGCCAGCAGCTCGAAGCCGGAGTTGGCGAAGCCCACGACTGACCCGGAGCCGGTCATGTCGGTGTCGCGGTGCACGTACGACGAGTAGGTGATCATGATCCCGAAGCCGATCGACAGCGAGAAGAAGATCTGGCCGAAGGCGGCACCCCACACGCCCGGCTCGGTGAGGGCGCCCCAGTCGGGAGTGAACAGGGCGTCGAGTCCCTGGGCGGCGCCGTCCAGGAACAGGGCCTGGACGACGAGGACCCCGAACGCCAGGAACAGGACCGGGATGAAGACCAGCGAGGTGGCGCCGATGCCCTTCTGCACCCCGGCCACCATGATGGCGATCACCGCCACCCACACGATGACCAGCGGGACCACCACCCCCGGCACGAGATCGGCCTGCACGCCCGGGTCGCCCGCCTGCAGGAAGTCGCCGAAGAAGAAGCCCTCCGGGTCGCTGCCCCACGCCTGGTTGATCGAGAAGAAGGTGTAGCGCACCGCCCAGGCGATGACGGCGGCGTAGTAGACGGCGATCATGAAGCAGATCGCGACCTGCCACCAGCCGAGACCCTCGGCGCCCCGCCTCATCCGTGCGAACGACAACGGCGCCGAGCCGCGGTTGCGGTGGCCGAGTGCGTAGTCGAGGAACAGGAACGGGATGCCGGCCGTCAGCAGCGCCACGAGGTAGGGGATCATGAACGCCCCGCCGCCGTTCTCGTAGGCGACGTAGGGGAACCGCCAGATGTTGCCGAGCCCGACCGCGGACCCGATCGCGGCGAGGATGAACACCTTCCGGGACGAGAACGCCCCTCGGGACTGCTCCTCGAGCTGCTGGCTCATGGCGCGCTCTCCTCCCAGTCGACGTCGGTCCAGCGTATCCGCGCTTAGTCTTGCGCGCATGGCCAGCCACCTGCGGAATCGGATCGTCGGCGCCGCCGTCGAGATGACGCTGGCGCAGGGCTGGTCACAGGTGACGATGGCTCGGCTCGCCGCCGAGGTCGGAGTCAGCCGGCAGACCGTCTACAACGAGATCGGCACCAAGCCGGCGCTGGCCGAGGCGATGATCCTCGCCGAGCTCGACCGGTTCCTCGGAGTGGTGAGCGAGGCGTTCGACCGCCACCCCACCGACCTGGTGCTGGCCATCGAGGACGCCGTGCGCGGCGTGCTCGAGCTCGCGAAGGGCAACGACCTTCTCAAGGCCGTCGTCAGCGCGACCCACGGTGCCGACACGGAGCTGCTGCCGCTGCTGACGACGCACTCGGAGTCGTTGCTGGCGGCGGCCAAGCTGGTCGTGACCGAGCGCGTGGCGCCGTACGACGTGGGGCTGGCCGGCGCGCGGCTCGACGCGGCGATCGACATGGTGGTCCGGGTGGTGCTGAGTCACGTCATGCAGCCGTCCGGCTCTCCGGACGCGACTGCGGCCGACGTGGCCTGGATCGCGGACCGGGTGCTCAGCGACCGCTGAGGTAGTGGTCGACGAGGAAGCGGGACATCACGAGCCGCTCGTCGAATGCGTGGCGGTCCTCGGCGCGTTCGCTGCCGAGCAGGTCGAGGAGGAAGCCGTCGAACCCGCTGCGCAGCAGGACGCAGGTGGCGAAGGCGTCCCGCACGGCGTCGTCCTGACCCGTGAGGCCCTCCTCGGCGAGGCCGGCGAGGTAGGGCGGGACGATCGTGGCGGCGATCTCCGGGAGCCGTGAGGCGGGCACCAGTCCGGCGTGCGTGAGCCCGACCAGCAGCTGACCGAGGTCGAAGCCCAGCGCGTGCGGCGTGCGGAACGAGACGTCGATGACGACGAACGTCTCCGGGTCGTCGACCGGGACCAGCAGGTTCTGCGGGCTGGCATCGCCGTGGGGGATGGTCTGCACGTAGCCGTCGAGCCGGTCCAGCATCGCCGGGATGTCGCGTCCCAGACGCCGCAGGTCGTCGCGGAGCTGCGCGTGCCCGGCGAGCCACGGGTGTGACCACAGGCCGTCGTCCTCGAGCGGGATCAGGCCGCGGACCAGCACCGCCTGGCGGGCATACATCTTCAGCGCGAAGCCGGGCTCGTAGCCGTTGGCCGCGACCAGCGCGGGGTCGGCGCACCGGGCGTTCCAGCGGCCGAGCAGCCGGGCCGCGCGGGCGAACAGGTCGGGCCCGCAGTCGGTCGGGGCCTGCGCCACGTCCTCCATCCAGACCGCGACCCGGTCGTCGCCGAGGTCGACCACGCCGTGCAGCACCGGGGTGCGGAAGCCCTCGGGAAGCCGTGAGGCGTAGGCGTCGTCCCAGAGCTCGAGCTCGGAGCGCCAGGGATACGCCGCCGAGAACTCGGCGGCCATGTCCGGCGGGATGAAGGCCAGCCCCGGCCAGTGACGCAGGTGGTGGAGCACCTTGCAGAACCACGACCACCCGTCGCCCTGCAGCCGGTAGAGGCCGCCCGTCGCGGGCGACCCGAGGGAGTAGGGGAAGGTCTCGAGGGTGGCGGGCCCCGGAGGCACGAGCTCGCCCAGGAGGCGCGCGGCGTCGGACACGGGCGTGGTGTCGAGCTGGTCGGACGTGCGTCCCATCGTGCCCTCCGGTGGTTTGTCAGGTTACCTTCCTACCACACGATAGTAAGGTTGCCTTATGACCGACGTCAAGGGAGATATGCCGGACCACATCCTGGCGCTGCTCGGCCTGGTCATGGGCGGCTTCAAGCGCGAGCTCGGGGCGACCGGCCCGAGCGGCCTGCGCACGTCACAGCTGCGGATGCTGTCGATGACCCCTGCCGACGGCATGCGGGTCACCGACCTCGCCGACCGGGTGGGGATGACCAAGCAGGCGCTGGGGGAGTTCGCCAACGAGCTCGAGGAGCAGGGCATGCTGGAGTCGGTGCGCGACCCGGCGGACCGGCGGGTCCGGATCGTGCGGCCGACGCGACGCGGTCTGGAAGCCGTGGCGGACGACGAACGGGCGATCGCGGAGCTCGAGAAGCAGTGGCGGAGCCGGCTCGGCCCGCGCAAGTGGGACCAGCTGCGGGCGCTGCTCCAGGAGGCGGCCTCCAGCCGAGTCAGCTGGTGACGTCGACCGAGAGCTGACCGGAGCCGCGTGGGATGTTCCTGGTCATCGCCCCGTGTCGCCGTGCCGCCGGGCGTAGGCGGCCTCGGTCGCCTCATGGAAGGCGGCCAGCACGTACGGCGGAACCCGCATGCCCCGCTCGTGCGCCCAGAGCAGCTCGCGCTCGACGCGCGCGGCCTGCTCGGCGAAGGCGTCGACGCGGTCGGTGATGCCCAGCGAGTCCATGAGGTCGCCGAAGTCGGCCAGCTGCTCGAGGTTGTTCACGCCGACCGGCGCGAACGAGAGTGACCGGAGTCGCCGTACGAGCCACGCCTGCCAGGGCGCGAGCTGTTCGGCCAGGCCACGCGCCGACATCGAGTAGAAGGCGTGGTGACCGGGCTCCTGCCGCTTGATCTGGCCCACGATCGTCTCGGCGGCCGCGAGCTCGCCCATCTCAGTGAGGCCCTCCTGCAGCAGGTTGTAGGCGAGCACCGCCGACCGTTCGGTCGCCTGGCCGGTCAGGTAGTAGAGCATCCGGACGACGTCCTGGATCGGGGTGATGTGGCCGAGCGCACCGAGGACGTGCATCTTCAGGGACACCGTGTCGAGGTCGGGGGTCGCCGGGGGCCGGCCCAGTCGTTGCTGGAGCTCGTCGAGGATCTGGCCGTGCCGGATCTCCTGCGGGTGCCAGACATCGGCGTAGAAGTGGACGTCGATCTCGGGCGGACTGGGGAGCATGGTGTTGAGCTCGAGCACGTTGCGGTCGACCTCGAGCTCGACCCGCGCCATGTAGTCGAGCACGTGGCCGAACCGGGCGGTCGTCGTCTCGGGATCGCGGACGGTGAAGTCCACGGTGGCAAGGTCGATCGGCGGGTGCTCCTCGCCGAGCCGGTCGACGTGGTCGCGCAGCCGCTGCTCGACCGCACGGGGTCTGGTCACGCGCAGAGAATACGCTGACAGGTGTGAGCGAGGCAGCGCAGCCGGGCGTCCGGATGGGGACGCCGACCGGCCGGTGGGTGGTGGCGGCCGCCAGCCTCGGATCCGGCCTGACGCTCCTCGACGGGACCGTGGTCAACGTCGCGCTCCGCACCATCGGCGAGGACCTCGACGCGTCCCTGGCCGAGCTGCAGTGGATCAACAACGGCTACCTGCTGACGCTCGCCTCGCTGATCCTGCTCGGCGGCTCGCTCGGCGACCGGTTCGGGCGACGCCGGCTGTTCGTGGTCGGCACGGTCTGGTTCGCGATCGCCTCGCTGCTGTGCGGCCTCGCGCCCACGGCCGAGACCCTCGTCGTCGCCCGGCTGCTGCAGGGCATCGGCGGCGGACTGCTGACGCCCGGCAGCCTGGCGATGATCCAGGGGGCGTTCGTCCGCGACGACCGGGCGCCCGCGATCGGTGCCTGGTCCGGCCTCGGCGGGATCGCCGCAGCCGTCGGCCCCTTCCTCGGTGGTGCGCTCATCGACTTCGCCTCGTGGCGCTGGATCTTCCTGGTCAACCTGCCGCTGGCGGTCCTCACCATCTGGATCGCGCTCCGCCACGTCCCCGAGTCGCGGTCGTCGACGCCCGCCAGCCGCTTCGACGTGCTCGGTGCCGGACTGGCGATGGTCGCCCTCGGCGGGGTCACCTACGCCCTCATCCAGTGGGGCGGGCGAATGGCGCTGATCGCCGGGCTGGTCGGCCTGGCCGCGGGCGCCGCCTTCCTCGTCGTCGAGTCCCGGGTCCGCGAGCCGATGATGCCCCTGGGGCTCTTCAAGGACCGGGTGTTCAGCGCGGCGAACTCGATGACGCTGCTGGTCTACGCCGCCCTCGGTGCGGTGTTCTTCTTCCTGGTGCTGCAGCTGCAGACCGTCGCCGGTTACAGCGCGCTCGAGGCCGGGGTCGCGACGCTGCCGGTCACGATCTGCCTGCTGTTCCTCGCCTCCCGGGGTGGCCGGCTCGCGGTGCGGATCGGGCCGCGGATCCCGATGACGGCCGGCCCGATCCTGATGGGCCTCTCGTGCGTGCTGCTGCTGGGGGTCGACGCCGACACGACGTACTGGCGCGACGTGCTGCCCGGGCTGACCGGCTTCGGGCTCGGCCTGGCGCTGATGGTGGCGCCGCTGACCGCGACCGTCCTCGCCGCGGCACCGGACGCGCAGGCCGGCATCGCCAGCGGCGTCAACAACGCGGTCGCCCGCACGGGCTCGCTGCTCGCGGTCGCGGCGCTGCCGGCGGCTGTCGGCCTCGCCGGCCAGGAGTACGCCGACCCGGTGGCCCTCGACGCGGCGTACAACTCGGCGACGCTGGTGTGCGCGGTGCTGCTCGTGCTCGGCGGCGTCGTGTCGTGGCTGACGATCCCGGCCGGGGTCGTCCTCGGCAACGATTCGGTCGCCGAGACCCCGTAGGTTGCCGCGCCGACTTACCCTGACCGGATGGGCAGTCGGGGGGCGCGCGCGCTGGCGGCGGCGCTGCTGTGCGTCGCCGTGCTGTCCGCCTGCAACGAGGAGCCCGAACCCCGGCCGGGCGCTACTCCCACGCTGGAACCGACGGAGGGCAGCACGACCGGTGCCGTCGCGCCCGCTGACCCCGAGAACGCGGTCGAACCCCCGGGTCCGCTGAAGGACCGGCTCTATCCGTCCGACATGCTGATCTTCTCGCGAGAGAAGCTGAGCGACAGCATGGTGAAGCGCGTCCGCCAGCTCCCGGAGGTCGCCGCGGTCGAGCCGATCGGGCTGGGGCAGGTGACGATCGAGAACCAGGCCCTGACCATCGCCGCTGTCGACAGCGCGACGTACCGTCGCTTCACACCGGTGGACAGTGCGCAGGAGCAGGATGTCTGGGACCGGGTCGCGGGTGGCGAGCTCGCGATCACGGAGAAGTTGGCGAAGCGGCTGCAGGACAAGCAGGGCAACATCGTCCTGGGCAATGGCGAGAACGCCCCCGTCGTCCACGTCGGTGCCTATGCGCCGCAGGCCACCACCATCGACATGGTCGTCAACAAGGCGTGGGTCGACGACCTCGACCAGATGGTCTTCGGCAACGGCCTGCTCATCTCGACCGACGACGTTGCGCCGTCGGTGATCCGCAAACCGATCCAGAGGATCGTGGGCGACCGGGCGTCGGTCCAGGACCTCGACATCGCCTCGCGGATCGGGCTCGACCCCAACGTCGTGCAGACGGCGTTCCTCACCGGTGGCTCGATCGCGAGCGTGGTCGGCACGTTCAACTACACCGTCCTCGGTGGCGGCCGGATCGCGCCCGACCCGGCGTGGGTCGCGCGCAGCATCGCCACCGAACCGGTGCCGATCCTGGGCAGCGTCACCTGCCACGTCGCGATCTTCCCGCAGCTGCGCGCCGCGCTCGAGGAGGTCGTCAGCCGCGGCCTGTCCGACGAGATCTACCGCGATCAGTACGCCGGCTGCTACTACCCGCGCTTCATCGCCGGGTCGACCACGCTGTCCAACCACTCCTTCGGGCTCGCCCTCGACGTCAACACCCTCGGCAACCAGCGCGGCACCGTCGGCGAGATCAACCGCGAGGTGGTGGCGATCTTCAAGAAGTGGGGCTTCGCCTGGGGCGGCGACTGGGGCTACACCGACCCGATGCACTTCGAGCTCGGCCAGATCGTCGACCCCCGCTGAGGATCGGTAGCGTGCCGCGCATGCGCGCAGCCCAGGTCGTCACGCCCACCGGACCGTCCGCCGTCGAGATCCGTGAGGTCGATGAGCCAACGCCCGGACCCGACGACGTGCTGGTGGAGGTGCACCGCGTCGGCATCTCCTTCCCGGACCTGCTGCTGAGCAAGGGCGAGTACCAGATCAAGCCCGAGCCGCCGTTCACCCTCGGCGTCGACTTCGCCGGGAAGGTCGTGAGCGGTCCGGACGGGTTCGCGGCCGGCGACCGGGTGGCCGGCGTACTGCCCCACGGCGGCGCAGCGGAGCTGGTGGCGGTCCCCGCGATGTTCACCTTCCGGCTCCCCGACTCCGTCTCGCTCGACGCGGGCGCCGCGATCCCGATGAACTACCTGACCGCCCACTTCGCCCTGGCCGAGCGCGGCGGGCTGCGCCCGGGCGAGACGGTCCTGGTGCACGGTGGGGCCGGCGGCGTCGGTACGGCGACCATCCAGGTCGCCCGCGGCCTCGGCGCCCGCACCATCGCCGTGGTCAGCACCGACGAGAAGGGCGAGGTCGCCCGCGCGGCCGGAGCCGACGACGTCGTACTCCTCGACGGCTTCAAGGACGCGGTCGCCTCGCTCACCGACGGCCGCGGGGTCGACGTGGTGTTGGACGTCGTGGGCGGGCCGGTCTTCACGGACTCGCTGCGCTCGCTGGCGCCGCAGGGCCGGCTGCTCGTCGTGGGCTTCGCCTCCGGCCAGGGCATCCCCGAGGTCAAGGTCAACCGGCTGCTGCTCAACAACGTCGACGTGCGCGGCGTCGGCTGGGGTGCCTACGCCATGGTGCGGCCGGGCTACATGGCCGAGCAGTGGGAGGCGCTGCTGCCGCTGCTCGAGGACGGCACCATCGACCCACCGATCGGCGCGACGTACGCCTTCGAGGAGTTCGGCCGCGCGCTCGCCGACCTCGACGAGCGCCGCGTCCTCGGCAAGGCCGTCGTCCGGGTCCGGGACTGACGGGCAGGAGGCCCGGACTCGGGTCGGCGCGGTTAGGGTGATTCGCGTGAGCACGCTCGACGACGCCCGCGAGGGCATGGACACCGACACCCGCCCGCAGGACGACCTCTTCGGCCACGTCAACGGCCGCTGGCTCGAGGAGGAGGAGATCCCGAGCGACCGGTCGAGCTGGGGGCCCTTCGTCCAGCTCGCCGACGCCGCCGAGGCGCAGGTCCGCGACATCATCGAGGAGCTCGCGGCGAGTGACCCCGCCGGGCTCACCGACGACGCGCGCCGCATCGGCGACCTCTTCTCGTCCTTCATGGACACCGAGACGATCAACGCTCGCGGCGCCCGGCCGGTCAAGCCGCTGGTCGACGCGGTCGGGGGGCTGCGCGACGTGCGTGACCTGGCCGCGTTCCTCGGCGAGTTCGAGCGGGTCGGCGGCTACGGGCTGTTCGGCTCCTACGTCACGACCGACGCCAAGGACTCCGACCGCTACCTCTTCCACGTGCTGCAGGGCGGGCTGGGACTGCCCGACGAGCAGTACTACCGCGACGACAAGTTCGCGGAGATCCGCGACAAGTACGTCGGCTACCTGACGACGATGTTCGAGCTCGGCGAGCACCCCGATCCGGCTGCGGCAGCCGCGACCGTGCTCGCGATCGACACCCGGCTCGCCGCGGGCCACTGGGAGCGCGCCGAGACCCGCGACGTGCAGAAGACCTACAACCTGATGACGGCCGCCGAGCTCAGGGAGCTCTGCCCGGCGTTCGACTGGGACGCCTACGTCCGCAACCTCGGCGGCAGCGAGGAGACCATCGCGGAGGTGTGCGTCAAGCAGCCGTCGTACCTCGCCCACCTCACCGAGGTGCTCGAGTCCACCCCGATCGACGACTGGAAGACGTGGATGCACAGCCGGGTGCTGCGGTCGGCGGCGCCCTACCTCACCGACGACTTCGTCGAGGTGAACTTCGACTTCTACGGCCGCACCCTCAGCGGCACCCCGGAGCTGCGGGCCCGCTGGAAGCGCGCGGTCGGCTTCGTGGAGGGTGCCGTCGGCGAGGCGGTCGGGCGGGAGTACGTCGCCCGCCACTTCCCGCCGCGCAGCAAGGAGCTGATGGACGACCTGGTCGACCACCTGCTCGAGGCCTACCGGCGCTCCATCACCGACCTCGACTGGATGACCGACGAGACCAAGAAGCGCGCGTTCGAGAAGCTCGACACGTTCCGCCCCAAGATCGGCTACCCCGACGAGTTCCGCGACTACTCCGCGCTCGTCGTGCACGCCGACGACCTGATGGGCAACGCCGCCGCAGCGGCCGCGTTCGAGACCGACCGCCAGCTCGCCAAGATCGGGTCTCCCGTCGACCGCGACGAGTGGTTCATGCTGCCGCAGACCGTCAACGCCTACTACAACCCCGGCACCAACGAGATCTGCTTCCCCGCCGGGATCCTGCAGAAGCCGTTCTTCAACCCCGACGCCCACCCGGCCGAGAACTACGGCGGCATCGGCGCCGTCATCGGCCACGAGATCGGCCACGGCTTCGACGACCAGGGCTCCCAGTACGACGGCGCCGGCAACCTCAACGACTGGTGGACGCCCGACGACCGCGCGGCCTTCGAGGTGAAGAGCAAGGCGCTGATCGAGCAGTACGACGCGTTCGAGCCGCGCAGCCTGCCGGGCGAGCGCGTCAACGGCTCGCTCACCGTCGGCGAGAACATCGGCGACCTCGGCGGCCTCACCATCGGCCACAAGGCGTTCCTCATCAGCCAGGACGGCCACGCCTCGGTCGAGGACCGCGAGAAGGTCTTCCTGAACTGGAGCTACTGCTGGCGCACCAAGCGGCGCAAGGAGCAGGAGCAGCAGTACCTCACCATCGACCCCCACAGCCCACCCGAGTTCCGCGCCAACATCGTGCGCAACCTCGACGAGTTCCACGAGGTCTTCGGGACGAACGAGGGCGACGGGCTCTGGCTGGCTCCCGAGGACCGGGTCCGGATCTGGTGACGTCCGACCGGGTGCCGGTGCGACCCGATCGCTAGCCTGTTCCCACCGACGAGGAGGGCACCATGACGCAGGTCGTGAACGAGGTCGAGGTGGACGGCGGGCTGCTCGTCGGGTACGACGGGTCCGCCGCGTCGGGCACGGCCGTGCGCTGGGCGGCGAGGATCGCGGCACGGCTGGACGAGCCCCTGAACGTGCTGCGGGCCTGGGGCATGCTCAACGCCCCGACGCCGCCGGCCAAGCAGGGCGGCTACATCCCGCCCTTGTCGGACTGGGAGGCGGCCGTCCGTGAGGAGCTGGAGCAGCAGGTGGCACGGCTCGAGCTGCCCTGCGAGCTCAAGCTCCACGTCGTGCATGCCCATGCCTCGGCCGCGCTGCTCCACGCGGCCCGGAAGGCGGACCTGCTCGTGGTCGCCCGCCGCGGCTCCGGCGGCTTCCGCGGGCTGGGCTCCGGTTCGACCGCCGACCAGGTGGCCCGGCACTCGCCGTGCCCGGTCGTGATCGTGCCGGTCGACGGCCGAGAAGGGTGACGAAGTTCGACCCGGCCCACACTCAGCACGACCACCGGATCCGGCTCGACTGGGGGCCCGACGGGGGCGGCCGCGATCGCCCGGGGCGCCGACATCGCGGTGGTGGTCGACGTGCTGTCGTTCACCACGGCCGTCTCGGTCGCGGTCGACCGGGGCATCACGGTCTTCCCGTTCCGGTGGGGTGACGAGCGGGCGGCGGAGTACGCCGAGGAGCAGGACGCCAACCTGGCGCTCAACCGCCTCGACGCCCGCTGGCGCCGGGGAGCGGTCTCGCTGTCGCCGGTGTCGCTGCAGACCGCCCACGGCATCGAACGGCTCGTGCTGCCCTCGCCCAACGGGTCGACGATCTGCGCGCTCCTCGCCGAGAGCGGCGTCCGCGTCGTGGCGGCGTGCCTGCGCAACGCCCGCGCGGTGGGCGAGTGGCTGCGGCCCCAGGTCGATTCCGGCGCAGTCGTCGCCGTCGTACCCGCCGGCGAGCGGTGGCCGGACCGGACGCTGCGTCCCGCGGCGGAGGACTTCTGGGGTGCGGGAGCGGTGCTCGAGCCGCTCGACGACGCCTGGTTGAGCCCCGAGGCGCGACTGGCGCAGGACGCGTACGCCGGGTTCGCGAAGCGACCGCTCGAGCACCTGACGACCTGCGCCAGCGGGCTGGAGCTGATCGCGAAGGGGTTCGCCGACGACGTCGCCCTGGCCGGGCGGCTCAACACGAGTGACGTCGTACCCGTCCTCACCGAGGGAGCGTTCCAGGCGGCGACTTGATCCACCGTGCAACACTGATTACATGATTACAAATGAGCAGCAGGAGGCGGTGGCGGGCTGGTTCTCCGGCCGGTTGCCGCAGGAGTGGACGGCCGAGGCGCCCGAGGTGGCGGTCGACCGCGAGGAGATCACGGTCGTGCTGACCGTGCCTGACGTCGAGGCGAGCGACTCCGAGGTCGCCACCGCCGAAGCCCGGGCCGGGCGGGCCCGCGCCTTCCGCGAGGACACCCGCGAGGCCCGGATGAAGATCGCCCGCGAGGCGCAGCACCGCTACGAGCGCAAGGTGTCGTGGGGGCTGCGGGTGGGCGAGCACGAGGAGCTGTGGACCCACGTCGCGGCACCGGTGATGACCCGGCTGCGCCAGCCGCAGCGGCAGGTGCTCGACACCCTGGTCGAGTCCGGGGTCGCCCGGTCGCGCGCCGACGCCCTCGCCTGGTGCGTGCGGCTGGTGGGGCAGCACGAGGAGGACTGGCTGGCCGAGCTGCGCGAGGCGATGACCGCCGTCGACGACGTCCGCAGCAAGGGCCCGGCCGCCTGACCACTCGCCCCGTCGGCGGCCGCTGGTAGACAGGTCCGGTGACCACCACGACGGACGTCCGCGAGCAGGCCGAGGTCCACCTCCGCGCGCTGGTCGGGAGCGACGACGCGACGCTGCGCGACGACCAGTGGAGCGCGATCGAGGCGCTGGTCCTCGACCGGCGCCGGGCGCTGGTGGTGCAACGCACCGGGTGGGGCAAGTCGGCGGTCTACTTCGTCGCGACGCTGCTCCTCCGCGAGCAGGGGGCCGGCCCCACCGTGATCATCTCGCCGCTGCTCGCGCTGATGCGCAACCAGATCGCGGCGGCCGAGCGGGCCGGGATCCGTGCGGTCACCATCAACTCGACCAACATCGAGCAGTGGGAGCCGATCCACGAGGCGATCGCGGCCGGTGAGGTCGACGTCCTGCTCGTCAGCCCGGAGCGGCTCAACAACCCGGGCTTCCGCGACGAGGTGCTGCCACGTCTGGCGGCGACCTGCGGACTGCTCGTCGTCGACGAGGCCCACTGCATCTCCGACTGGGGCCACGACTTCCGTCCCGACTACCGCCGGATCCGCACGCTGCTGGCCGAGCTCCCCGACGGGATCCCGGTGCTGGCCACGACCGCGACCGCCAACCAGCGGGTGACCGACGACGTCGCGGTCCAGCTGGGGCGAGACGTCGCGGTACTCCGCGGCTCCCTCGACCGGGAGTCGCTGCGGCTGGGCGTGGTGCGGCTCAAGACCGCCCAGCAGCGGCTCGCCTGGCTGGCCGACCACCTGGCCGAGCAGCCGGGGTCCGGGATCGTCTACTGCCTCACCGTCGCCGCGACCCAGGAGGTCGCCGACTACCTGCGCTCCCGCGGCCACGCGGTGGCGGCCTACTCCGGCCAGACCGAGGCCACCGAACGGCTCGCCCTCGAGCAGGACCTGCTCGACGGCCGGGTCAAGGCGCTGATCGCGACCAGCGCGCTCGGCATGGGCTTCGACGCGACGCTCGGCTTCGTGGTCAACCTCGGCGCGCCGGCCTCGCCGGTCGCCTACTACCAGCAGGTCGGCCGTGCCGGTCGCGGCACCGATGACGCGACCGTGGTCCTGCTGCCGGCGATCGAGGACCGCGACATCTGGGCCTACTTCGCCTCGCTGGCCTTCCCGCGCGAGGCGCTGGTCCGCGAGACGCTCGACGCGCTCGCCACCCACGGGCCGCTGTCGACGGCCGTCCTCGAGACGTACGTCGACCTCAACCGCACCCGGCTCGAGGCGATGCTCAAGGTGCTCGACGTCGACGGTGCCGTCCGCCGGATCAAGGGTGGGTGGGAGTCGACCGGGCGGGAGTGGGTCTACGACGCCGACCGCTACCAGCGGGTGACCGAGGCCCGCGAGCGCGAGCAGGCCGCGATGCTGGCCTACCTCGACACCGACGGCTGCCGGATGCGCTTCCTGCGCGACCAGCTCGACGACCCCGAAGCCGCCGACTGCGGTCGCTGCGACAACTGCGGCGGGCTCACGGTGTCGTCCGACGTCAGCGCCGCCGCGATCGAGGCCGCGGAGGAGCGGCTGGCGCGGCCGGGGGTCGTGGTCGAGCCGCGCAAGATGTGGCCGACCGGCCTGGCCAACCTCGGGCTCGACCTCAAGGGCAAGATCGCCGACGGCGCCGAGGAGGGCCGGGCCGTGGCGCGGCTCACCGACCTCGGCCACGGCCAGTCGCTGCGGGCGCTGTTCGCGGCGGGTGACGGACCCGTCCCGGTCCCGCTCGCCCGGGCGGTCGTCGAGCTGCTGGGCGACTGGCAACCGGCGCCCGACGCGATCGCCTACGTCGAGTCGGCCACCCGACCCACCCTCGGCCGCGACCTCGCCGAGGGCCTGGCCCGCCACCTCGGCGTACCGGTGTCGGCGCGGTTCGCCATCGTCGACCCCTCGGTCGACCCGGGTCGAGGCGCCGCCAACTCCGCGCAGCGGGTGGCCGCGGTGACGCGGCGGTTCGCGGTGCAGGGTGACGTCCCGGCCGGCCGGCTGCTGCTGGTCGACGACCTGGTCGTCACCGGCTGGACCCTCACCCTCGCCGCCCGCGCGCTGCGCGAAGCGGGCGCCACCGCCGTCCTCCCGCTCGCCCTCGCCCTCACCAGCTGATCGCGACTATCCCTCGAACCTGGCCAGGGACGGTCCGCGCTCCGAGCGGAGGCGGGTCGCGACCGACTCGACGTCGCGCATGACGCGCAGGATGTTGCCGCTGGTGAGACGGGCGAGGTCGGGCTCGGACCAGCCGGCCTCGGCGAGGGCGGCGAGGAGGCGCGGATAGCCGGTGACGTCCTCGAGTCCGACGGGGAGGGTGTCGACGCCGTCGTAGTCGCCGCCGAGCCCGAGGTGGTCGATGCCGGCGACCTCGCGCACGTGGTTGCAGTGGGCGACGACGTCGGCCAACGTCGCGGTGGGCTCGGGGTGCTCGCTGCTGCCACTCGGCGCGGAAGGCGGCCACGGCCTCGGGCTGCGCCTCGTCCACGCCACGTGCCCGCCCTGCGGCCCTCGCGGCGAGCGCCCACGCGGCGCACTCCGCGTTCACGAAGGCGGGCACGAAGGTCACCATGCACACGCCGCCGTTGTCGGCGAGCCTGCCGAGCACGTCGTCGGGGACGTTGCGCGGGTGGTCGGTCAGCGCGCGCGCCGACGAGTGGGAGAAGATCACCGGTGCCTCGGTGGCGTCGAGCGCGGCCCGCATCGTGGTCGCCGCGACGTGGGAGAGGTCGACCATCATCCCGAGCCGGTTCATCTCCCGGACGACCTCGACGCCGAACGCCGACAGCCCACCCACGCCCGGGTCGTCGGTCGCCGAGTCGGCCCACGGGGTGTTGTCGTTGTGGGTGAGCGTCAGGTACCTCACGCCGAGGTCGAAGAGCATCCGCAGCGTCCCGAGCGAGCAGTCGATGGAGTGACCACCCTCGGCACCGAGCAGCGACGCGATCCGGCCGTCGCGCCACGCCGCCTCCACCTGGTCGGCCGTGGTCGCCAGGGCGAGCCGGTCGGCGTACGCCTCCACGAGCCGGTGCACGCCGTCGATCTGCTCGAGTGTCGCCGTCACCGCGGCTCCACCCGCCAGGTGACGTCGGGACGTAGACCGACCAGAACTGACCGCCGACGCCGCCCTCGACCAGGCGCGGCAGGTCGGTGTGGGTGGGCTGGCCGGCCGTGCCGACGTCGAGCCGGCCGAAGTCGTATCCGACCCGCTCCCGCGCCTCCCACAGCAGGTCGTTGTGTCCGTCGATGACCGGCTGGCGGGCGAGCAGTGCTGCGAGGTCCATGCGGCGAGCCTGTCACTGTCGGGAACGTCCTGTCATCGCCCGGCGTTAGCGTCGGGTGATGTCGTCGAGCGTGGGACCGGCCAGGTTCGAGGCGGCCGAGCCCCCGCGCGAGGGCACGGTGAGCTTCGGCGAGGGCGAGACGGCCGAGGTGCTGCCGATCCGCGAGGCACTGCCGGTGCTGCTGCGAGCCGGCGACGGCGCCGACCCGAGTGTCGCCGAGCTGGCGGCGGCCGCCCTGGCAGGACTGCGGCTGGTCGCGGGCGGACGGTTCGAGCCCGCCGACGGCCACTGGCGACCCAGCGAACCCGACGCCCACCCGTTCGCCGCGGCGGTCGTCGACGCTCTTCCGTCCCGACCTCCAGGTACGACGCGCGAGCCGGCCCAGCTGGTGCGGATCGCGCTCCGGGTCGAGGCCGACGAGGAGGAGCTGGTCGCGGGCTCGGTCCGGGTCGTCGCGCAGGTCCACGACGAGCAGGACCCGCTCCGGTTCTGCGACGCCGCCCTGCTCTGGACCGGCGACGGACCCGCCCACGGCTTCGGCGACCGGGCCCGCACCCATGCCGTGCTCGCGCTGCGCCGCGCCGCCGACGCGTGGCCGGTGCTCGACCGGTTGCTCGAGCTGCGCATCCCCGACGTCATCACCCTCGACACCGACGAGCTGGTCAGCCTGCTCGACGACGGCGTCGCCGCGCTCGCGGCCCACGACGTCGACGTGCTGTGGCCTCGCAGCCTGGGCCGCGACCTCACGGCGCGCGCGGTCCTCGAACGCCGCGACCCCGGGCCGCGGGAGGAGCCGCTGCAGACCGGGTTGCTGACGCCGGACGCGCTCTTCTCGTTCAACTGGCAGCTCGCCCTCCACGGCGACCCGCTCACCCCCGAGGAGATGGACCTGCTCGCCCACGCGGCGACCCCGATCCTCAAGCTGCGCGGGCAGTGGGCCGTGGTCGACCCGGCTCTCGCGCGCCGCGCGAAGAAGCGGCTGATCCGCACCGTGCCGCCGGTCGCGGCGGTCGCGGCCGCCCTCACCGGGGTCGTCGAGGTGGAGCAGGGCGTCGAGGCCGAGGTCATCGTCGGCGCCAGCCTGCTGCAGGTGCGCGAGCAGCTCCTCACCGCCGCGACCCGCGAGCCGCTGGACCCGCCAGCCGGGCTGCGGGGCGAGCTGCGCGACTACCAGCGCCACGGCCTCACCTGGCTCGACCAGCTCACCTCGCTCGGCCTGGGCGCCTGCCTCGCCGACGACATGGGGCTCGGCAAGACCATCACCCTGATCTCCCTCGCCCTCCACCGCATCGAGCAGGGCCGCGGCGCCGGGCCAACTCTCGTCGTGTGCCCGGCCTCGTTGCTCGGCAACTGGGAGGCCGAGATCAGGCGGTTCGCCCCCGACCTCGCCGTACGCCGGTTCCACGGCCAGGCCCGCGACCTCGCCGGGGTCCGCGACGGGTTCGTGCTCACGACCTACGGGACGATGCGGCTCGACGCCGACACCCTGGCCGCGGTCCCGTGGGACCTGGTCGTCGCCGACGAGGCCCAGCACGTCAAGAACCCGCGCTCGGCGACCGCCCGCGCGCTGCGCACCATCCCGTCGGCAGCCCGGGTGGCGCTCACCGGTACGCCGGTCGAGAACGAGCTCACCGAGCTGTGGGCGATCCTCGACTGGGCGACGCCCGGACTGCTCGGCAGCCGCAACGCCTTCCGTCGCACCTGGGCGGCACCGATCGAGGCGGGCGTCGACCCCGCGACGACGGCACGGTTCCAGCTGCTCATCGAGCCGTTCCTGCTGCGGCGGCGCAAGTCCGACCCCGGCGTCGCGCCGGAGCTGCCGCCGAAGACCGAGACCGACCACCTGCTCTCCCTGACCCGCGACCAGGTCGTGCTCTACGAGGCGTTCGTCCGCGACTGCCTCGAGAAGATCCAGCGCGCCGACGAGCACCAGCGGCGTGGGCTGGTGCTGTCCCTGCTGACCGGCCTCAAGCAGATCTGCAACCACCCGGCCCACTTCTTGAAGCAGGGCAGCCTCGGCCAGCCGTCGGAGAAGATCGAGCTGCTCGACGAGATCGTCGACACCGTCAGTGCCGAGGGCGGCGCGGTGCTGGTCTTCACCCAGTACGTCGCGATGGCGCGGCTGCTCGAGGGGCACCTCACCCAGCACGGGGTCGACCACCTGTTCCTCCACGGCGGCACGCCGGTGCGCGAGCGCGAGCAGCTGGTCGCCCGTTTCCAGGCCGGTGAGGTGCCGGTGTTCCTGCTGTCCCTGAAGGCCGGCGGCACGGGTCTCAACCTCACCCGCGCCGACCACGTCATCCACTTCGACCGCTGGTGGAACCCCGCGGTCGAGGACCAGGCGAGCGACCGCGCCCACCGGATCGGGCAGACCCGGCCGGTGCAGGTGCACCGGATGGTCACCACCGGCACCATCGAGCAGCGGATCGCCGAGCTGCTCGGCCGCAAGCGGGTCCTCGCGGAGTCGGTGCTGGTCCGCGGCGAGGCGGCCCTGACCGAGCTGAGCGACACCGAGCTGCGCGACCTGGTGATGCTGCAACCCGAGACGGAGCGCGACTGATGGCCACGCACCCGCGGGTCGCACCCCGCCGCGGCGCCCGCGCCACCACCTGGTGGGGCAAGGCGTGGGTCCGGGCTGTCGAGGAGGCGTCGTACGGCGAGCAGGACCTCAAGCGCGGCCGGGCGATGGCTCGCGCCGGCGACGTCGGCGGCATCACCGTCGAGCCCGGCCGCTTCCTGGCCGCGGTCGAGGAGGGCGACGACGCGTTCACCGTCAGCGGCTCGGTCCCCACGCTGACCCCCGAGGAACGCAACGCCTTCGCCGAGACCGTGGGCGCGGAGGCCGGCCGGATCGCGGCGCTCATGGCCGGCGACCTGCCCCACGGGCTGGTCGAGCACGCCGAGGAGGCGGGAGTGGAGCTGTTGCCCTACGGCGGCGAGCTGGCGACCCGCTGCAGCTGCGAGCCCTGGACCGACCCGTGCCACCACGCCCTGGCGGTGCTCTACCAGCTGACGTGGCTGCTGGAGGCCGACCCGTTCGTGCTGCTCGCGCTGCGCGGGCTGGAGCGCGACGACCTGCTGGCCCGGCTCCATGCCGCCACCACCCAGACCCGCGCACCGCGCTCCGACGCCGACGTCGCCCGCGACGCGGCCGATCGGGCGCGCCAGCTGCTGGCCGCGCTCGAGGACCCCGACGCGGTGCTGGACCTCTCGTGGTGACCGATCCGCGCGCCGCGCTGGCCGACGTACGTCGGCAGGCCGAGCAGCGGCTCGCGGCGTTGACCCGCGACTACGACGGCGTGGTGGCCGCGTCCCTCGACACCAACGCCGACGACGAGCACGACCCCGAGGGCGCGACCATCGCGTTCGAGCGCTCCCAGGTCGGGGCGCTCGTCCGTCAGGCGCGGGAGCGGCTGGCCGAGGTCGACGCCGCCGAGCGGCGTCTCGACGACGGGACCTACGGCGTGTGCCTGGCGTGCGGCCGCCCTATCGCCGCGGGCAGGCTGGAGGTCCGGCCCGAGGCCCGCACCTGCATCGACTGTGCAAGCAGTCCCCGTCAGGCCTGAGCGACCCCGAGCGCGTCCAGCGCCATCTCGGTGAGCAGGTCGCGCATCGCGTCGTCGGCCAGCAGGCCGCTGTGGGGTGTGGAGTTGATCAGCCCGAACGCGACGTGGGCCATGGCGCGGGCGCGGTCGGTGCGCAGCCCGCGGTGCACCCGACGGAGCTGAGCGGCCCACACGTCGACGTAGTCGCGCTGAAGCATGCGGACGCGCTCCCGGGCGTCGGTCGGCAACGACTCCCAGTCGCGGTCCTGCACGACGATGAGGGCGCGCTGGCGCAGGGCGAAGTCGACGTGCCATTCGACCAGGGCCCGGAGTGCCGCCGTACCGTCGCCGGCGGCCGCCACCCGCGCCCGGCCGACAGCGAGCAGCTCCTCGCTGATCGAGACCAGCATCTCGGCCAGGATCGCGTCCTTGGACGGGAAGTGCTTGTAGAGCGCCGGCCCGGAGATCCCGCAGGCCTTGCCGAGCTCGGCGACCGAGACGCCGTGGAACCCGCGAGCTGCGAACAGCTCGGCCGCCGTCGCCAGCAGCTGGTCACGCCGGGTCACGGCCTCGGTGGTCATGGCGTCAGGTTAGCGGTCGCTAACTATGTGCGCCGAGTGAAGCGCAGGCTGCCGTCGGGTAGTCGTTGATGGAGAAAGCCGGTGTCGTGGATGCGTCGGTGGTGGAACCCGCAGAGGGGGACCATCTGGTTGAGGTCAGTGCGTCCCCCGGGGGACCACGGCTTCCAGTGGTGAAGCTCGGCCCAGGCGTAGGGAACATCGCAGCCGTCGGCCGCGCACTCGGTGTGGGTGAGCGCACCGGCGAGGCGTTGACTCTCGCTGAACAGACGTTTGCTTCGTCCGAGGTCGAGGAGCTGCGACTGGCCGTTGAGGACGGCCGGGACGAGGCCCGCGTTGCAGGCCAGCCGGCGAGCCTCGGCTGCGGAGACGAGGTCCCCGGTGTCGAGGCCGGCGGCCTTGAGCTGGCCGGTCAGGGTGTCGTGATCGAGGGTCACGATGACGGTGGCGGCGACCTTGCCGTGGAGGTGGTCGGTGGGCAGCCGCTCGAGGAGGCTGGCGAACGCCAGACCGCGATCGTGAGCGGGGTCGCGGTCGATGTTCTGGTCGCCGGCCTGGGCATGCCCGGCGCCGAGTCGCCCGCGACGTGGGGAGGTCATGGCGTCGAGGACCTTCTTGAGGATCGAGGCGGCGAGGGTGGGGACGGTGAAGTGGCCGCTGGTGGTGCCGTCGTTGTTGTCGTGAAGGGTCAGTCGGGTCCGCGCGAGCGCCCGCTGTTCCTCGTGGTGCACCTGCTCGTCCTCGTGGGCGTCCACGACCGCCTCGTCGGGCTCGACGGCGGCGAGGGCACGGCGGGCGGCCCGGCGCAACGCGTGGGGGTCGAGACGCTTGGCCTTGTCCACCAGGGTGGCTTCCACGGTGGCGATCTGCTCACCCGAAAGCCCGACGGGCAGCTTCTGGATCGCGTCGGCGATGACGCGGGCGTGGGCGTCGGAGACCGCGCCCTCCCCGAGCGCGGATCCGGTGGCAGGGAGACCTCGGTCGAGGGCGCGGGCCAGTTTCGTGTCGCGAGAGCTCTCGGCTTGCCCTGTCCGGGTCTGGCGGGCCAGCCAGGCGCCGGTCGATCGGGCCCCGGACTTGCGCGGCACTGACGCCCGCTCCGCCGCCGCGACGAGCTTCAGCTCCAGCGCCCGGATCCTGCTCCTGGCACGGGCCAGTTCGGAGATCGCCGCCCCGTAGTCCCCAGCCGCGCTGAGTGCAGCGTGCCCGGGCAGGTCGACCCCGTCGAGCACCTCGTGCACCGCCGCCGCCACCGCGGCCGGGTGGCCGGGTGTGGGGTGGAGATCGAGCGCTGCGGTCATGCCAAGCACATTAGTCGAACACATGTTCGGATCACATGGGTACCGCTCGCGCTGTGGAGAACCGCCGCACGGCGGGATCTGTGGACACTACGCGGCCCCAATTTCGGCGGAAGGATGCGAGCTGGGGGTGGATCGGGGACGCTCAAGGTCCTCTCTCCACGATCCAGGCGGGTCGAGCGGTAGCGGCCCACGATCCGGCGAAGTCGCGCAATCGATGGTTGCGCATTCGGTATGTCGCAGGTAGGGTCACAAGCAACCAAACGTTGCGGGAGGCTGTCATGGAGCTGGGGACCATCGAGCGCGAGCTCTACGTCGAGGCGACGCCCGAGATCGTCTTCGAGGTGGTGAGCGACCCGGCCCACGTGAAGCGGTGGTGGTCCGACGACGCGCGCTACGAGACCGTGGTCGGGTCGGCGGGCGAGATCCTGTTCGCCGACGCCGACGGGGGGAAGGTCGAGGCGTTCACCGTCGTCGACCTGCAGCCGCCGACCCGCTTCTCGTTCCGCTGGACACATCCGGCAGGGGAGAAGGCGGTGGAGGGCAACTCGCTGCTCGTCACCTTCGAGTTCGTCCCTCAGGGCGAAGGCACGCTGGTCCGCTTCCGAGAGACCGGCTTCCGCGAGCGGGGCTGGACAGCCGCCGTGCTCGAGGCGAACTACCAGGACCACGCCCACGGGTGGGACTACTTCCTGCCACGCCTCGTCACGTACGCCGCGACGCTGGACGCCCGGCCATGACCAACCGAGTCGACGACGAGCTGTGGTCGGCGATCGGCGACCCCACCCGGCGCCAGATGCTCGACCTGCTGCTTGCGGCTGGGTCGGGTACATCGACCTCGCTCAGCGGGCGGCTTCCGGTGAGCCGGCAGGCGGTCGCGAAGCACCTTGCCGTGCTCGACAGGGCTGGGCTCGTGCACGGGCAGACGGCCGGCCGCGAGCGGCACTACCGGATCGACGAGGAACAGTTCGCCCGCGCGCTCGCGCAGCTCAACGCCGTGAGCACCGCCTGGGACGGTCGGCTCCGACGCATCAAGCGCCTTGCCGAGGCGCTGCAGAACAACGAGAAAGAGGAGAAGTGAGATGGCCGACACCCTGCGCCAGGTTGCGGTTGCGAAGGCTCACCAGCGGCCGTCTACGAAGCGCTGACCGCCATCGAGTTCCTCGCCGGCTGACAGACGACCCACACGACCGGCGGCCCACCGCGGACGGCCCCGAGGGGCCGAACGGTACGAGCATCGACAGGACGCTACGCGACGACGGCGACGATCGGGGCCTTCGAGCACGAGGCTCCGCTGTCATCCCCGGCCCCGGGCGCAGCCACCTCAACGGCGGGATTCCCCCGCCAGATCACGAAAGGATTGATGCATGAGCGACCTGACCCACACGTTCACTGTGGATGCGACGCCGCAGGAGGTCTACGAGGCGATCATCGACGTCCGCTCCTGGTGGGGTGCGACCAACATCGTCGGCCCCACCGACCAACTGGGCGCCGACTGGTTCTACCTGGTGCCAGACATCCACTACTCCAAGCAGCGCACCGCCGAGCTCATCCCCGGCGAGCGCGTGGTGTGGGAGTTCACCGACGGCTACCTCGACTTCATCGCCGAGAAAGGCGAATGGATCGGGACGACGGGCCGCTTCGACATGGCGTCCAACGGTGGTCAGACGCAGGTGACGTTCACCCATGAAGGCCTCGCGTCGAGGCGACGAGTGCTTCGACGTCTGTTTTGACGCCTGGCGGCACTACATCACCGAGAGTCTGCGGCAGCGGATCGAGACCGGCCACGGCACGATGCGTACCCGCGACGAGGATCAGGCGGCCGTGAGGCAACACACCGAGACTCGGCAGTAGGCGCAGCGACAGGCGCCTCGCCGATCTTGCACAGAAGGAGCCAGTCAGCTCCGTGCGATCGGGCCGCGCCAGCTCGCGGCGCTCTGGGCGCGCGCATCGCATGACCTGACCACGCAACACCCGCCGGTGCATCGAGACCGGACGGGATTAGCCGCGCCCGCGACAAACAGTCCGCTGGCGCCCGAGGTTAACGATCGCTAACCTGACAGGGTGAGCGACATGAAGGAACTGGTCGACGAGCTGCGGGAGCGGCTCGCGACCGCGCGCCAGGGTGGGTCGGAGAGCGCCCGGCGCAAGCACACCGACCGCGGCAAGCTGCTGGTGCGCGACCGGGTCGACCGGCTGCTCGACCCGGGCAGCCCGTTCCTCGAGCTGAGCCCGCTGGCGGCCTACGACATGTACGGCGGCGGTGTGCCGAGCGCGGGCATCGTCACCGGCATCGGCCGGGTGAGCGGCCGCGAGTGCGTGGTGGTCGCCAACGACGCGACCGTCAAGGGCGGCACCTACTACCCGATGACGGTCAAGAAGCACCTGCGCGCGCAGACCGTCGCGGCCGAGAACCGGCTGCCCTGCCTCTACCTCGTCGACTCCGGCGGCGCGTTCCTGCCGATGCAGGACGAGGTCTTCCCCGACCGCGAGCACTTCGGCCGGATCTTCTTCAACCAGGCCAACCTGTCCGGCGCAGGGCATCCCGCAGATCGCCAGCGTGATGGGGTCGTGCACCGCCGGCGGCGCCTACGTCCCGGCGATGTCCGACGAGACCGTGATCGTCAAGGACCAGGGCACGATCTTCCTCGGCGGCCCGCCGCTGGTGAAGGCCGCGACCGGCGAGGTCGTCACGGCCGAGGAGCTCGGCGGCGGCGACGTCCACGCCCGCACCTCCGGCGTCGTCGACCACCTCGCCGAGGACGACGCGCACGCGCTGGCGATCGTGCGCAGCGTCATCGACACCCTCCCGCCCGCCTCGCCCCGCGCGGCCGGCACGCCCGAGGAGCCCCACGAGGACCCCACGACGCTCTACGACGTCGTGCCGACCGACACCCGCACGCCGTACGACGTGCGCGAGGTGATCCGCCGGGTCGTCGACGCCAGCCGGTTCCACGAGTTCAAGCAGCTCTACGGCGAGACCCTGGTGCTGCGGGTTCGCGCGGATCTGGGGCCACGAGGTCGGCATCGTCGCCAACAACGGCATCCTCTTCAGCGAGTCGGCGCTCAAGGGCGCCCACTTCATCCAGCTCTGCAACCAGCGCGGCATCCCGCTGGTGTTCCTGCAGAACATCACCGGCTTCATGGTCGGCCGCGAGTACGAGAACCGCGGCATCGCCCGCGACGGCGCCAAGCTGGTCACCGCCGTCGCCTGCAGCGTGGTGCCCGAAGTTCACCGTCGTCATCGGCGGCTCGTTCGGCGCCGGCAACTACGGCATGTGCGGCCGTGCCTACGACCCGCGGTTCCTCTGGATGTGGCCCAACGCCCGGATCTCGGTCATGGGTGGGGAGCAGGCCGCCAACGTGCTGGCGACGGTCGCGGGCCGCGAGGACGACGACGCGTTCAAGGCACCGATCCGCGAGCAGTACGAGCACCAGGGCTCGCCGTACTACGCGACCGCCCGGCTCTGGGACGACGGCGTCATCGACCCGGCCGACACCCGCCGGGTGCTGGGCATGGGCCTGGCCGCGGCGGCTCACGCGCCGATCCCCGAGCCCTCCTACGGCATCTTCCGGATGTGAGGCGCGCAGTGACGAGCGAGGAACGAGCGCGGCGCGTGGGCGCGACCAGGTCGAGCAAGCCCTGCGACCGAGGCACGAGGTCGCAACGGGGGCGTCGAGACCAATGAAGCTGCTCATCGCCAACCGCGGCGAGATCGCGGTCCGGATCGCCCGCACGGCGCGGCGGCTCGGGATCCCGCACCGTCGCCCTTCACTCCGACGTCGACGTCTCGGCTCCCCACGTGCGCGCCTGCGACCAGGCGGCCGAGGTGCCGAGCTACCTCGACATCGACGCCGTCGTGGCGGCCGCCCGCGCCCACGACTGCACCCACGTCCACCCCGGCTACGGGTTCCTGTCCGAGCGGGCGGCGTTCGCCCGCGCCGTCGAGGACGCCGGGCTGGTGCTGGTCGGACCGAGCGCCGAGGTCATGGAGCGGATGGGCCGCAAGGACGCCGCCCGCGAGGTTGCCCTCGCGGCCGGCGTGCCCGTCGTGCCGACCGGCGACGACGCCAGCTATCCGGTCCTGGTGAAGGCCGCCGCCGGCGGCGGTGGCAAGGGCATGCGCATCGTCCGCGCCGAGGCCGAGATGGCCGACGCCCTGGCTGCCGCCCGCCGCGAGGCCAGCAGCGCCTTCGGCGACGACACGATGCTGGTCGAGAAGTACGTCGAGTCCGGCCGCCACATCGAGGTGCAGGTCATCGGCGACACCCACGGCACCGTGCTCCACCTCTTCGAGCGCGACTGCTCGACCCAGCGCCGCCACCAGAAGGTGCTGGAGGAGGCGCCCGCCCCGACGATCTCGGACGAGCAGCGGGCGGCGATCACCACCGCGGCCGTCGACCTGGCGCGCGAGGTCGGCTACGTCAACGCCGGGACGGTCGAGTTCCTGCTCGACAACGACTCCGGCGAGTTCTACTTCCTGGAGATGAACACCCGGCTCCAGGTCGAGCACCCCGTCACCGAGCTGGTGACTGGCCTCGACCTGGTCGAGCTCCAGCTCCGGGTGGCGGCCGGTGAGCCGCTCGGCCTCGCCCAGGACGACGTCCGCCTCGAGGGCCACGCCATCGAGGCCCGGGTCTACGCCGAGGACTCGTTCGGCGGCTTCCTGCCGCAGGCGGGCACGACCAGCATCGTCCGGTGGCCCGAGGGGGTGCGGGTGGACCACGCGCTGGAGCCGAACCAGGTCGTGTCGACGTCGTACGACCCGATGCTCGGCAAGGTGGTCGCCCACGGCGCCGACCGCGAGGCGGCCCGGCTCGCGCTGGTCGCGGCCCTCGACGAGACCGCGATCCTCGGGCTGACCACCAACGCCGGTTTCCTGCGCGCGCTGGTGGCCTCCGACGAGTTCCGCGACGCGACCATCGACACCGCCTGGCTCGACAGCGCGGAGGTGCCCGCTCCCGACGCCGACCTGCCGCGGCTGCTGGTCGCCTGGGTCTCGGCGATGATCAGCGCCGCCGACACCGGCCACCCCTTCCAGGCCGACGGCTTCCGGCTGGGAGCCGCACCCGCGGCGACCGTCGTCGAGCTCGATCGTCCGGTCGTCGTCGACCGTGCCGCCGGCACCGTCGACGGCATCCCGTTCCGTCAGCTCTCGGCCGACAACCACGTCCTCGAGGTCGACGTCGACGGGCGGCGGCTGCGTGCCGTGGTCAACGTGCAGCCGCACGTCCTCGAGGTCGCGTGGGAGGGCCACCGCCACGTCTTCGAGCCGGCCGACGCCTTCGCCGACCACGGCCCGGCAGCCGGCGACGGGACGCTCACGAGCCCGATGCCCGGCACCGTCCTCGACGTCCACGTCGCCGTCGGCGACACCGTGGTGGAGGGCCAGCTGCTCGGCGCGATGGAGGCGATGAAGATGGAGCTCGCCCTCAAGGCGCCGTTCGCCGGCACCGTCTCGAAGGTCGGCGCCGCCAGTGGTGAGCAGGTGGCACTCGGCGCCACGCTGTTCGTCGTGGATCCGCCAGGACGAGTCGTGACGACGTACGACGTGCCGGGACTGCCCCACCGGGTCACGATCTACGAGGTCGGTCCCCGCGACGGCCTGCAGAACGAGTCGGCGATCGTGCCGGTCGAGGCGAAGGCGGAGTTCGTGCGGAGGCTGGTCGCGGCCGGGCTGCCGGTCGTGGAGGCGACCTCGTTCGTCCACCCGACGTGGGTCCCCCAGCTCGCCGACGCGGCCGAGCTGATGGGCCTGCTGGGGGAGGAGGGACGGGACCTGCCGGTGCTGGTGCCGAACGAGCGCGGCCTCGACCGCGCCCTCGAGCTCGGGCTGCGCCACATCGCGATCTTCGGCTCCGCCACCGAGACGTTCGCGCAGAAGAACCTCAACCGCAGCCTCGACGAGCAGTTCGCGATGTTCGAGCCGACCGTGCGTCGCGCCCGCGACGCCGGGCTCGACGTCCGTGCCTACGTCTCGATGTGCTTCGGCGACCCGTGGGAGGGAGCGGTGCCGGTCGAGCAGGTCGTCGACGTCGGCACCCGGCTGGTCGACCTCGGCGCCAGCCAGCTCAGCCTCGGCGACACCATCGGCGTCGGCACCGCGGGCCACGTCAAGCGGCTGGTGGCGGCCTTCGGCGAGGCCGGGCCTCGGCGTCGACCGGCTCGCGATGCACTTCCACGACACCTACGGGCAGGCCCTCGCCAACGCCTACGCCGCGCTGGAGTCGGGCGTCACCACCTTCGACGCCAGCGCCGGTGGCCTGGGCGGCTGTCCCTACGCGAAGAGCGCGACCGGCAACCTCGCGACCGAGGACCTGGTCTGGATGCTGACCGGCCTCGGCATCGAGCACGGCGTCGACCTCGACGCGGTGGTCGCCACCAGCGTGTGGATGGCCGAGGTGCTCGGTCGCCCCAGTCCGTCGGCCGTCGTACGCGCGCTGGCACAATCTCCCGCATGAGTCGGTCGGTCTACCTCCACATCGGAGCGCCCAAGACCGGCACGACCTACCTGCAGGACCGGCTGACCCGCAACGCCACCTCGCTGGCGGAGCACGACGTCCACTTCCCGTCGAGGTCGCCGCTGATCAGTCCCGGGCTCTTCCACTTCCGGGCGGCGCTCGACCTGCTCGGCCAGGACTGGGGCGGCGATCCCGGCCATGCCGACGGCAGCTGGGACGCGCTGGTGAAGCGGGTGAAGCGCCGCAGCGGCACCGTCGTCATCAGCCACGAGATCCTCTCCCCGGCGCGGCCCCACCACGTCGCCCGCGCGATGAACGACCTCTCGGGCGCCGACATCCACGTCGTCTACACCGCACGCGACCTCGGCCGGCAGCTGCCCGCCGCCTGGCAGGAGAGCATCAAGCAGGGCCGCAAGTGGCGCTACGCACGCTTCCTGCAGAAGTCCGAGCGTGGCAAGACCTGGTTCTCGCGGGCCTTCGACCTGCCGCAGGTGCTCGGCACCTGGGGCGCGCACGTCCCGCCCGAGAACCTCCACCTCGTCACCGTCCCGACCGAGCGCGGCGGGGAGTCGCTGTGGGACCGCTTCTGTCGCGCGACCGGGATCGACCCGACGTGGGCACCCGCCGAGAGCGCGCGGGCCAACGTGTCGCTCGGGGTCGCGGAGACCGCGGTGCTCCGGCAGCTGAACAAGCGGCTCGACCGCGCGACCCGACGCCAGTCGGCGTACGACGCCCTCATCCGGGAGCTGCTCGCCGAGGAGGAGCTGGTCCACGGCGACTCGCCACGGATCACGCTGCCGCCCGACGCGTTCGACTGGGTGGCGGAACGCAGCCACCAGTGGCTGGAGTGGATCGAGCAGGCCGGCATCACCGTCGTCGGCGACGTCGCCGACCTCGTGCCAGTGCGGCCCCCGGCCGACGAGCGGTGGCACGACCCCGACCACGTCAAGCCGCGCAAGCGGCTGGCCGCCGCGATGGAGGCGCTGACCGCCATGACGTCGGAGGCCGCGGCCCGGCCCGACCCCGAGCAGCGGCTGGGCGCACGGGTCCGCAAGAACACCGAGCGGCTGCGCTCGCGGTGAGCCTGCCATGACCGATGCCGCCAGGACCTGGGGCTGGGCGGCCCACCTGAGGGGCGGAGGGACGACACCCTGGGCCGAGTGGTCGGCACCCGCGGAGCCCCAGGGCCGCATCGTCCCGGGCGCCCAGCAGCTCGAGCTGCTGCGCCGGGTCAACCTGGTCGCCCGTCCCACGTCGGTCCTGGCCGAGGCGGTGCTCGACGTCGACCCGCCGCGCCGTTCGCGGCCGGCGCTGCCGCTCGCGGGGGGACCCGACGTCCCCGACCACGGCCCACGGCCGGTCGATCCCGCCGAGCTCGACGACAACGACCTGACCCGGCTGGCCGCCGTGCTGCTGGCGCGCGACCTCGCGGCCCGGCCGGTCCCCGCGCCGAGGCGCGGCTGGCGACGGCCGTGGCGGATCCGCTACCACCTGCTCGGCGACCCCGAGCGCACCGCGCCGCTGCGGCGACACCTGGTCGCGCGCGGCCGGCCGCCGGGGGGCTACGGCGGGCGGGTGCTGGTGATCGGCACCGACACCGGCCGGATGCTGGTCGACCTCTGGACCGCCCACTGCTTCCGCCACGGCGCGGTGACGTGGCCCCACTGGCTCGGCGTCCGTGCCGGCCGCGGCTCGCTCCCGATGCCGCTCGACCTGCACCTCCTCGCGCGGCGCGAGATCGACCGGCCGGTTCCCAACCGGGTCCACGTCGTCACCGACCCCGCCCTCGCACCCCGGCTGCTCGGCGTACGGCGAGGGCCGGAGCCGCCGCCGACGATGGCCGCCTCGGCGGTCGACCTGGGCCGGCGGGTGAGTGCCCAGCTGCGGCCGCTCGCCCCGCCCGACCGGCGGGCGCGGTTGCTGACCGACGTGCTGCGCCCGCGGCTGGCCCACGAGCCCGGGCTGCCGCTCGTGGTGCCCGAGCACCACCGCGACTGGGTGGCCGGTGAGGCCGGCCGGCTCCACCAGCAGCTGACGCACGCTCGCTACCCTGTCCACGGTGACCCGGCGCTGGTGCTGCCGGTCGACCGGGCCGGGATCGAGGCGCCCGTGGTGTCCGACACCCTCGCGTTGGCGATCCGGTTGCTGTTGGAGACGTCTGAGGAGGGGCTGTGACCCGTCGGGTCCTGATCCACGTCGGCACCCCCAAGACCGGCACCAGCCACCTGCAGGACGTGCTGTTCCGCAACCGCCACCGGCTCGCCGAGCAGGGCGTGCTCTACCCCGCCGACCGGTTCGACGCCCACTTCCTCGCCGGGCTCGACCTGATGCAGCTGCCCTGGGGCGGCCTGGAGGACGAGGCGGTCGGCGCGTGGGACGCGCTGGCGGAGCAGGTGCGCACCCACTTCGACCGGCATCCCGAGGGAACCGCGATCATCAGCCACGAGATCCTGGCGACCGCCTCACGCGGCCAGGCCCAGCGGGCGCTGGAGTCGCTCGGTCATCCCGACACCGAGATCCACGTGGTGCTGTCGGTCCGCGACCTGGTGCGGCAGATCCCCGCGGAGTGGCAGGAGAACGTCAAGCACCGACGCGAGCTGCCCTACGCGCGCTTCCTCGACCAGGTGCGCGACCCGGCCCGCGACAGCGCGATCGGCGCGTGGTTCTGGGGCGTGCAGGAGGTCCCCGACATCCTCGACCGGTGGGCCGGCGACCTGCCGCCGTCGCACGTGCACGTGGTGACGGTGCCGCGGCCGGGCGGCCCGCGCGACCTGCTCTGGCAGCGGTTCAGCCACACCTTCGGTCTCGACGACCTCGACCTCGACGTCGAGGCGGAGCGCGCCAACCCGTCGCTGGGCGTCCCGGAGACCACGATGGTCCGCCGGATCAACGTCAAGGCCAACAAGATCGTGCCGCCCGCGGCGTACCGCCCGCTCGTGCGCGAGCTCCTGGCCCACCAGACCCTCTCGCGCCGGGTCGACTCGCCGCGGCTGACGCTGCCGCCGGACGACCACGCGTGGGTGGTCCCGCTGCAGGAGAAGTGGAACGAGCTGGTGCGTGAGCGCGGCTACGACGTGGTCGGCGACCTCGACGACCTGATCGGCGACCCGCCGCCCGAGCAGTACGCCGACCCGGACGCCCCCGACGAGGCGCAGGTGGCCGACGCGGCCGTCGACGCGATCACCGCGCTGCTGGTCGAGAACGCGCGACTGGTCCACCTCGAGCAGGAGCTCCGCGGCCAGCTCGACGGCGCCCACCGGGACCTCGAGCGGGCCCACCTGCGGCCGACGTACCGCTGGCGCGAGAAGACCGTACGGCGGCTGCAGGCCAGTCGGGCCGGCCGGTACGCGCTGCGCGTCTACCGGGCGGGGCGCGGCAGGAGCTCGCGGTCGGCGTAACGCCCGATCCGCCACGTCGAGAACCCGTCGACGCCCGCTCCGACGACTCCGCCGACGACCGGGATCCGACGTCCGACGGCGATCGCCAGCCGCTTGCCGGCGACCTTCGCGATCAGGTCACCGGCGACGATGCTGGCGACCCTCGGGTCGAGCTCGGGGTCGTGGGTGGGCGCGGTCGCGATCGCCATCGGCGGCGCCGGGATCTGCTTCTTCTTCACCGCGCTCGCCACGGCCTCCTCGCCCAGCAGGCAGACCAGGATGGCGTTGCGCACGCGCGGGTCGTCGAGGTCGTAGCCGCGCAGGTGGGCGATGCCGGCGATCATCCGGCACTCCACCAGCGCCAGCCCGCTGACGTTCGCGGGGATCATGACGGCGGCGGTGACGAGGCCGCCGAGGTTGGTGACGAAGCCCTGGGCGCCGGCGTACCGGACGTGGTTCTCGATGACCTCGTGGATCGCCCGGTCGACGTCGCCCTTCTGCTCCTTGAGCTGCGCCTCGGCCGCGGCGGCGGCCGGCGGGAGCGGGCCCACTCCGTTGATGGCGCGGATGAGCGCTTCCTGCACGAAGACCGTGGTCACCCCCGGCGCCAGGTCGGTCACCCGTGGCGCCAGCCGCTTCGAGATGGAACTCATCGCACCCATGTCGCGAATCGTACGGGGGTGGGTGTGGTGCCGGTTTCCCCGGATATCCGGGGAAACCTGAACTTACCGGCCGAAACTTGGGGGGATGAGTTCACGACTCGCCCACTAGGTTCGGGGCCATGCCGCCCGTCGAGCCGCCCCCGACGACATGGGCGTTCCCGCCGCCGGAGCGGTGGCCGGCCGACGACGACCTGATCGCCATCGGCGCCGACCTCGGACCCGGCACATTGCTCGCGGCGTACAGGAACGGGCTGTTCCCGATGCCGTTCGAGGGCGCCGGCGCGCCGGGGTGGTGGAGCCCGCTCACCCGCGGCGTCCTGCCGCTGGACGGGCTGCGGCTGACCCGGTCGCTGCGGAAGTCGGCGAGACGCTTCGAGATCCGCGTCGACTCGGCGTGCGCCGACGTGATCGCCGGGTGCGCCGACCCCCGTCGCCTGGGCGGGTGGATCGACGACGACATCCGCGCGGCGTACCTGCGCCTCCACGAGCTCGGCTGGGTCCACTCGGTCGAGGCGTGGCGGGACGGGCAGCTGGCCGGCGGTCTCTACGGCGTCGCGATCGGGGGCCTCTTCGCGGGCGAGTCGATGTTCCACCGCGAGCGGGACGCCTCCAAGGTCGCGCTGCTCGGACTGGTCGACCTGCTCTCCGACGAGTACGCCGGGCAGCGGCTGGTCGACACCCAGTGGGTGACCGAGCACCTCGCGGGTCTCGGGGTGGTGGAGGTGTCGCGCGCCGACTACCTCAAGCGGCTCGAGGCGGCGCTCGCGCTGCCGCCGCCGGCTCCCTGGTCCTGAGCCTCAGACCACCTGCGGTGGGCGGCCGTTCTCGCTGCGCATGGGCCGGCCGGCCTCGGCCCAGTCGATCATCCCGCCGTCGAGGTTGACGGCGTCGTACCCCTGCTGGCCCAGGTAGTGGGTGGCGTGCAACGACCGGCCGCCGATCTTGCAGACGACGAGGACGCGCCCGTCGGGGACCTCGTCGCGACGCGGACGGCAGCTGCATCAGGGGGACGTGGAGGGCGCCCTCGATGTGGCCGTGGTCCCACTCCTCCTGCTCACGTACGTCGAGCACCGCCAGGTCGTCGGGCAGCGGGTCGGGCAGCTGGTCGATGGTGGTGGCGGGGATGTCGGGGTGCATGACTTCTCACTTCAGCAGGCGGGACATCCGGCGGTCGGCGAGCGGCTTGCCGCCCGTCTGGCACGTCGGACAGTACTGAAGACTGGAGTCGGCGAAGCTGACCTCGCGCACCGTGTCGCCGCAGACCGGGCACTCCTCCCCGGTGCGCCCGTGCACAGCGAGGTGGGACTTCTTCTCGCCCTTCAGCTCGCTGGCGGCGAGACCGCGGGACCGGTCGACCGCCGCGCCGATGACGGAGCGGATCGCGTCGTGGAGCGTCTGCACCTCACCCTCGTCCAGGCTCGACGCCGGCTTGAACGGCGACATCTTCGCGGCGTGGAGGACCTCGTCGGAGTAGGCGTTGCCGATGCCCGCGATGGTGCCCTGGTGGCGCAGCACGCCCTTCACCTGCGCGCGGCCGGCCTTCGCCAGGATGCCCGCGAGGGTGTCGACGCCGAACTCGTCGGCCAGCGGGTCGGGGCCGAGCGAGGCGATGCCCTTGACGTCGGAGGGCTGCCGGACGACGTACGCCGCCAGGCTCTTCTTCGTGCCCGCCTCGGTCACGTCCAGGCCGGTGTCGTCGTCGAGCACCACCCGGACCGCCAGCGGGGACTTGCTGCTCGGCCGCGGCGGGACCGGCGGCAGCTCGTCGCGCCACCGGATCCAGCCCGCCCGGGCGAGGTGGAAGACGAGGTGCAGCCCGCCCGCGGAGATGTCGAGGAACTTGCCGTGCCGGGTCACGTCGTCGACGAAGCTGCCCTCCAGCGCGGTCACCGGAGGGTCGAAGGTCTTGAGCGCCGAGAACGCCACCACGTGCACCTTCGCGATGGCGCGATCGGCCAACCGGCCCCGCAGGTCGAGGGCCAGCGCTTCCACCTCGGGGAGCTCGGGCACCACGCGATTCTAGGTCGAATCAGTGACAGGCCAACCGGGTCAGGAGCAGAATGGGGCGATGGCCAAGGCCCGCCCGTTGCCGGAGCAGGGGTCGATCTTCCTCGACGCCCGCGGTGACGACCGCGCGCTGCGGGTCTCGTGGCACCACGAGAACGGCCTCGTCGTGCTCTCGCTGTGGCGGGAGAACGTGTGCGCCGGGTCGTTCCGGATGGCGATCGACGACGTGCCGGACATGATCGCCACGCTGCGCGGCCGGGCTCGACCGGGCCTACGAGGTGGCGCTCGAGCGGCGACGCGACGCCGCCGGCTGAGCCAGCGAAATCTACGGTTTCGGCTAGAGACCGCCGATACGGTCCCATCGTGGACCCGATCCGGAACCCCTACGCCCCGGCGCGGGCCAGCGCCCTCCCGAGCTCGCCGGCCGCGACGAGCAGCTCGAGCGCGTTCGACGTCGTGCTCGCCCGGGTGGCCGCGGGCCGCCCGGAGCGTTCCCTGGTGCTGACCGGGCTGCGCGGTGTCGGCAAGACGGTGCTGCTCAACGCGCTCCGGTCGGCCGCCGTACGCCGGCAGTGGGGGACCGGCAAGCTGGAGGCGCGACCCGACCAGTCGCTGCGCCGTCCGCTGTCGTCGGCGCTGCACCAGGCCGTCCGCGAGCTCGGCCACCGCGACGAGGAGTCGGTGTCCCACGTGCTCGGCGTCGTCCGGTCGTTCGCGCAGCGCGAGGCCGGGCCGAACGCCAAGCTGCGCGAGCAGTGGAACCCCGGCATCGACGCGCCCGCGGTCAAGGGCCGCGCCGACTCCGGCGACATCGAGATCGACCTGGTCGAGCTCTTCACCGACCTGGGTGGGCTGGCCGCCGACGAGGGCAAGGGGATCGCGGTCTTCGTCGACGAGATGCAGGACCTCGGGCCCGACGACGTCTCCGCGCTGTGCGCCGCCTGCCACGAGATCAGCCAGTCCGGGCTGCCGATGATCGTGGTCGGCGCCGGGCTGCCGCACCTCCCGGCCGTGCTCAGCGCCAGCAAGTCCTACTCCGAGCGGCTCTTCAGCTACCAGCGCATCGACCGGCTGCCGCGCGAGGCCGCCGACCGCGCGCTCACCGCCCCCGCGGCCGACGAGGACGCCGCGTTCACCGCCGACGCCCTCGAGGCGATGTACGCCGCGACCGGCGGCTACCCCTACTTCATCCAGGCCTACGGCAAGGCGGTCTGGGACCGCGCGACCGAGTCGCCGATCACCGCCGAGGACGTCGAGGTGGCCACCCCCGAGGCCGACGCCGAGCTGGCCGTCGGCTTCTTCGGGTCCCGCTTCGAACGGGCCACGCCGGGGGAGCGTGACTACCTGCGGGCGATGGCGGAGGCCGCCGAGTCGGGAGCGCCGACCGACGAGGTCGAGTCGGTCCCCACCGCCGACGTCGCCGCCGTCCTCGACAAGAAGCCGCAGTCGCTCTCGCCCGCCCGCGACGCACTGCTCAAGAAGGGACTGATCTACGCCAGCGAGCGCGGCCGGATCGCCTTCACCGTCCCCCACTTCGGCCGCTACCTGCGGGAGCACGCCTGACGGTCCCGCCCGAGGCGCTCGCGTCCGGGGTGCGACCGGTTCGCCGGAGCGACCAGCCGATCACGCCCCACGCCAGCATCATCGGCCACATGCTCAGTGCCATCGTCGAGACCTCGACCAGGGCGAGGCTCAGTGGCAGGTCGAGCAGGATCACCCACGCGGCGAAACGGGGCCGGAAGCCGCCGCGCAGCAGGCCGATGCCGAGCAGGATGTTGCCGGGGATGCCGACGAGCATCCCCAGCAGCGTGATGCCGTAGGCCCAGTCGCCGACCAGGAGCCAGTAGAAGCAGACCATGCCGACGAGGGTCAGCGCGAAGCCGGCGATCGTCAGCCGCCACCCCCACCGCTCGGTCCACCGCACGGGCGAAGGTCGTCGGCTGCGTGCGGCGAAGACGCACGCCAGGACCGCCAGCACCGCGAGGGCGTAGTACTTCCCGTACGTCAGGTACACGGTGTCCGCGTCGGCGAAGTCGAGCAGCCGAGGTCCGAGTGCCTGCAAGGCGGGTTCGGCCCACCAGGCCGCCAGCTCGTTGTCCAGGTCGCTGCGCCCGCTCTCGGTCTGCATCCGTGCCAACGCGTTCAGGGGGGCGAGCACGACGCTCGTTGCCGCGAGCACCACGGCACTGAGTCCGCAGGCCCTGACCGTCTCGTCCTTCATGTCGTCCTCCTCGAGATCACGTGCCTCGACGCTAGGGACGGGCACCGCCGCCGGCATCGGCCCGCGGGTCCGCGCACGTCCACCCTCGGGTTGATCCGGACCCCTCCCGAGGCGCGTACCCTCGACATGCATGACGCGCACCCGCAGCCGGCTGGAGCGGGGTGACTGGCTGCCGCCCGCCGTGCTGGCCGTCGCCGGGGTCGCGGAGGCCCTCGTCTTCGACGTACCGCGGGTGGCCACGATCGCCACGGTGATCCTCGCCTGCGCGCTGCTGGTCGGTCGCCGCCGTCATGCGATGGTCCTGGCGACCGCAGCCGGTCTCGTGCTCCTGCTGAGTTCCCACATCGGAGTGCCCGACGAGCCGCTGACGATGACGCTCCTGATCCTGTTCGCGGCCTGCTTCTCGCTGGGCCGGTACGTCCGGTCCTGGTGGGGCGCGGCCGGCGTCGGGGTCCTGAACCTGACGCTGCACTGGTCCTACGGATTCACGATCCCGCCGCTCGACGACTGGCTCTGGGCAGGCGTCCTGATGTTCGGGCCCTACGTCTTCGGCCGCCTCGTGCTGCGCCATGCGCGCCTCAACGAGCTGCTCGCCGACCAGGCCCGGCAGCTCGTCGAGGAACAGCGGCACGTGGCCGACCGCGCGATGGCGGCCGAACGACGGCGCATCGCGCGCGAGCTGCACGACGTGATCGCCCACTCGATCAGCGTGATGGTCGTCCAGGCCGGGGCCGCGCGCGACCTCCTCCCGAGCGATCCGGAGCGGGTCGGTCGGGCCCTCGACGAGATCCAGCGCTCCGGCCGGTCGGCGCTGGGGGAGACCGGCCGCCTCCTCGGTCTGCTGCGCGAGGAGGTGGGCGACGACCTCGACCCCCAGCCGACGGCGGCCGACCTGCCGCGCCTCGTCGAGTCGTTCGTGGACGCGGGCCTGCCGGTCACGCTCACCATGGCGGGTCCCACCGACGGGCTGCCGGCCGGGGTCGACCTGTCCGTGTTCCGCATCGTCGAGGAGGGGCTCACCAACGCCCTCAAGCACGCGCCGGGCAGCGCCGTGGCCGTGACCTACTCGCGCGGAGCTCACGGCGTACAGGTCGACCTGGCGAACGCCGGCTCCGACGGCAGCCGCGCGCTGGTCTCGAGTGGTCACGGGCTGGTGGGCATGCGGGAGCGCGTCGCGGTGTTCGGAGGCTCCCTCGACGCCGCCCCCACCCATGACGGGGGCTTCACGGTCCGGGCCCTGCTGCCCGTCCAGGAGCAGGCGTGACGTCCGTCGTCCTCGTCGACGACCAGGAGATGATCCGCGTCGGCCTGCGGGTGATGCTCGAGGCACGCGGCGTGGCGGTGGTCGGCGAGGCGGCCGACGGCGAGGCCGGGGTCGCGGAGGTACGGCGCCTGGCTCCCGACGTGTGCCTGATGGACCTCCGGATGCCCGTCCTCGACGGGATCGCCGCGACCGGCCGGATCGTGTCGGAGGGGTTGCCCACCAAGGTGCTGGTGCTGACGACGTACGACCTCGACGACCTGGTGTACGACGCGCTCCGCAACGGCGCGGCCGGGTTCCTGCTGAAGAGCACCCCGGCCGACCGGCTGGCCGACGGTGTGGAGGTGGTGGCCGCCGGCGACGCGCTGCTGTCGCCCGTGCTCACCCGGAGGCTGATCGAGCAGCACCTCGACCGGCCGGACCCGGCGCGGGCCGACGACGTCGTGGGGTCGCTGACCGACCGGGAGCGGGAGGTGCTGGTGCTCATGGCGCGGGGTGCCACGAACGACGAGATCGCCTCCGCGCTCTTCCTCTCGGTCGCCACGATCAAGTCGCACGTCAACCGCCTCTTCGCCAAGCTGCGACTGACCAGCCGGGTGCAGGCGGTGGTGCTGGCCTACGAGTCCGGGCTGGTCGTCCCGGGACGGCAGAGCTGAGGCGCCGCCGGCAGGCGGCTCAGAACTCGATCCGCACCACGGCGCGGCGCAGGGTCGGCCTGCTGACCACGCGGAGGCCGGCCGCCTCGTAGGTGGCGAGCGTCCCGACGTGGAGCTCTTCGGCGATCACGTCGGTGGTGATGATCGGGTACCCCTCGAGCGCACGCGCACCGCGGGACCGGGCGTGGTCGACCGCGGCCGTGACCAGGGCCTGGCTCACCCCCCGTCGCCGGTAGCCGGCGCGGGTGAGCAGGCAGGTGATCGCCCACACCGACGGGTCGGTCCGGTCCTCGTCGCGGCCCTCCCACGGCACCCGGAACACCCGCACCAGGCCGTCGTACGCCGAGCGCGGCTCGACCGCGCACCAGCCGACCGGCTCCTCGCCGAGGAAGGCCACCAGCCCGGAGGTGGCCTCCGACTCCGGATGACCGGCGTCGGTCTGCTGCCGGAGGCGGAAGGCGCGCTCCTCGTCGGGGAAGCCGCCGAAGGACTCGCCCGGGGCGAGCTTGAAGCGCTGGCACCAGCACCGCGAACACGCACCACGGGTGCCGAAGATCGCCTGCAGGTCCTCCCAGCCCGCCTCGTTCGCCGGCACCACCCGGAGGTCGCCCTCGGTCATCCGACGAGGGTCTGCTTGGGGCGGACGACGCAGAACTCGTTGCCCTCGGGGTCCGCCAGCACGTCCCACGACTCCTCACCGGTCTGGCCGATGTCGACCCGGGTCGCGCCGAGACCCAGCAACCGCTGGATCTCGGCGTCGCGGTCCTCCGCGCTGGTGGTGAGGTCGAGGTGAACCCGGTTCTTCACCGTCTTCAGGTCGGGTGAGGGCATCAGGCAGATGCCGACCGGCCCCGCCTCGTCGGGTCCGACGACGATCTCGCGTGGCCGGACCGAGAGGATCCGCCAGCCCAGTGCCTCCGACCAGAATCGCGCCTGCGCGGGCAGGTCGTGGGAGTCGATCACGATGTGATGCAGGACGACCGGCATGGCCCAAGTCTCTCCGTTCGGAGGTCGGTGGCACCAGCAAGCTCGGCCGACGTCACTCCGTCGCGATCGCCTCGAGCACCTTCATCCGGGCCGCGCGGACCGCCGGGATGATCGCGGCGATCACTCCGAACACCACCGAGATCGCCAGGAAGACCAGCAGGCTCGAGATCGGCAGCGCCAGCTCGGTGAGGTCGTCGGCCAGCGACTGCCGCAGCAGCACGCCGATGAGCAGTCCGACCGCCATGCCCAGCACCGCGCCCATGACCGAGATCGTCACCGACTCCAGCGTGACCATCCGCCGCAGGCGCGCCCGGGACAGCCCGACCGCCCGTAGCAGGCCGATCTCGCGGGTCCGCTCGATGACGCTGAGGCTCAGCGTGTTGACGATGCCGATCACGGCGATCACGATCGCCAGCGCGAGCAGGCCGTAGATCATGTTGAGCAGCAGGTTGATCTGCTCCTTGAGGCTGTCGGCGAACTCCTGCTTGTCCTGCACGGTCACGATCGGGACGCCGTCGATGACCTGCTCGAGGTCGGCCTGGACCGTCTCCGGGTCGGCGCCGTCGGCGACGTTGATGCTGAGCGAGGTGTCGGTCCGCTTGATGCCGACCTCGGCGAGGAGGTCGAGCGGCACGTTGATCGAACCGACGACCGGCGTCTCCTCGAAGACACCGGCCACCTCGACCTCCGCCTTCTCCTCGCCGGGGAACGCCAGGCTCAGCGTGTCGCCCACCCCCACGCCGTAGTCGTCGGCCACATCACGGGTGATGAGCGTCTGGCTGCCCGAGATCTGCGCGGTACCGGCGACCATCTCGAGGTCGTAGATCTCGCTGAAGGACGGCGTCACGCCCAGCAGGAACTCCTGTCGCCCGTCGACCAGCGCCGGCGTGTACTGGTCGCGGCTCAGAGTCTCGACGCCGTCCACCTGCTCCATGTCGTCGCCGATACCGGTCGGGAAGGTCTGGAAGTTGGCCGACTGCACCAGGAAGTCGGCCGCGAACTGGTCATCCACGAGCGCGTCGGTGGTGGCGCTCATCGACGCCGCGAGCGTGCCGACCGCCGAGACCAGCGCCAAGCCGATCATCAGCGCCGACGCGGTGGCGCCGGTACGGCGCGGGTTGCGCAGCGTGTTCTCCGCGGCGAGTCGTCCAGTGGTGCCGAAGACCCGGCCGAACAGGCCCCGGCAGGCCACCAGCACCGGGTGTCCGAGCACCGGGCTGAGCGCGGCGGCGGTCAGGATCCACAGCACCGCGGCGGCGCCGATCCAGGCGGCGGCCGGCCCGGGAGTGTCGAGCAGGCCGACCGTGGCCAGCACCGCCCCGACGAGGGCAACCGCCGCGCCGATCAGGCCGCGGCGACGCAGCGACCCCTCGGCGGGCGTGGCGTTCTCCTCCCGCATCGCGGCCACCGGCGCGATCCGCGAGGCCCTCCGGGCCGGCAGGTACGCCGAGACGACGGTGACCGCCACGCCGACGGCGTAGGCCAGCGCCACGGTGCCCGGGGTGAGGTCGAGCGCGCTGGAGCTGATGTCGAGGCCGAACGAGCGGAACAGGCTGGCCAGCCCCCGCGCCAGCACCAGCCCGACCAGGATCCCCAGGGTGGACCCGACCAGGGCCATCAGCATCGCCTCCACCAGCACGCTGCGGCGCACCTGCTTGGCGCTCGCGCCGACCGCGCGCAGCAGCGCCAGCTCGCGGACCCGCTGCGCGACCAGGATGTTGAAGGTGTTGGCGATGATGAAGCCGCCGACCAGGATCGCGATCACGGCGAACGCGATCAGGAAGGTCGAGATCACGTCGAGGAACTCGCCCACCGTGGCCTGCGACTCCTCTGCGACGGTGTCGCCCTCGACCGCCTCGTAGGTCGACGGCAGCACCGTCCCGGCGGCCTCGACGAGCTGCTCCTGGGTGACGCCCGGGGCCGCGGTGAGGGCCACACTGGTGAACTCGTCACGCCCGCCGAGGAACAGCTCCTGGGCGCCCTCGGTCGAGAAGACGAGCAGGGTCGCCCCCGCCGTACCGCCTCCGTTGAACTCGGCGGTGCCGCTCATGCGTCAGCGTCTTGCGGACGTTGTCGATCGAGTCGCCGGACGGCGCGATGACCTCGACCTCGTCGCCCACGGCGTAGCCCGCGTCCTCCGCGGCACCGGTGTCGAGGACGACGTCGGTGGTGCCCTGGGGCCACTCGCCGGAGATCAGCTCCAGGCTCGGCTCGTCGAGCAGGTTGGGGGTGTTGGAGTAGTTGAAGGCGATGGTGGGCGCGCCGGTCCCGCCGACCAGCTTCCCGTCCTCGTCGAGCAGGTACATGCCGAGGCCGTCGACGTTGCCGTCGGCCTGGGCGACCTCCGGCAGCGCGGCGAGCTCGTCCACGACCTCCGGCGTCAGGGTGCTGGCGTTGCCGATGCCGAACTGCTCGAAGGACTCGGTGCCCGCCGGGCGTACGAGGGCGTCGGGCGTCGAGCCCTTGATGATGCCGTCGAAGGTCGACCCGAGGCCGTTGCTGAAGGTGAGCACGCCGGCGAGGAAGCCGATCCCGAGGATGATCGCCAGCGCGCTCATGACGAGCCGGACCTTGCGGGCCAGCAGGTTGCGCAGGGTCAGTCGCAGCACGGTCAGCCGGCCTTCGGCGTGAGCCGTGCCATGGCGTCGAGGATCGAGTCGCGGTCGGGGTCACGCAGCTCCTCGACGATCCGGCCGTCGGCCAGGAACACCACCCGGTCGGTGTACGACGCCGCGACCGGGTCGTGGGTCACCATCACGATGGTCTGCCCGAACTCGTCGACGCTGCGCCGCAGGAAGCCGAGCACCTCCGCGCTGGAGGTGCTGTCGAGGTTGCCGGTCGGCTCGTCCGCGAAGACGATCGCCGGCCGGCTGACCAGCGCGCGGGCGCAGGCGGCGCGCTGCTGCTGTCCGCCCGACAGCTCGCTCGGCTTGTGGCTGAGCCGGTCGCTCAGGCCGACCGCGTCGATGACCCGGTCGAACCACTCCTGGTCCGGCTTGCGGCCCGCGAGCGACAGCGGCAGCGTGATGTTCTCCTCGGCGGTCAGCGTCGGCACCAGGTTGAACGCCTGGAAGACGAAGCCGATCTGCTCGCGCCGCAGCGTGGTGAGGTCCTTGTCCTTGAGCTTCCCCAGCGGCGTACCGCCGACGACGGCCTCGCCCGCTGTCGGGGTGTCGAGGGCGGCCAGGCAGTGCATCAGGGTCGACTTCCCGGAGCCCGACGGCCCCATCACGGCGGTGAACTCGCCGGCGTAGAGGTCGATGGTGACGCCGTCGAGCGCGCGCACCTCCGTGTCGTCCTTGCCGTAGACCTTGACGAGGTCGTGCGAGCTGGCAGCGACGGTGCGGGTCTCCCCGGAGGTGGTGGTCATGACGTACAGCCTTCCGGGTCGGGGGTGCGTGCCGCAATCAGATTGCACCCTGATCCCGACCTCAGGGTCACCCCGAGGAGACGGGCCTACGATCCGGGTATGAATCTCGTCCAGATCGCCCAGCGCGCCGAGGACCTGCCACGGGCGTCCGCGTTCTACGCCGATCTGCTGGGAGTCGCGCCGTCGGCGACCTACGACCCACCCGGCCTGGTGTTCTTCGACCTCGACGGGGTCCGGCTGCTGCTCGACGTCGGTGCGCCTTCGGCGCTCCACTACCTCGAGGTGCCCGACATCGAGGAGACCGTGGCGCGGCTGCGCGCCGCCGGGGTCACCGTCGAGAGCGAACCCCACCTCATCTTCGGCCACGAGGACGACACCCTCGGTCCGGCCGGCACCGACGAGTGGCAGGCCTTCGTCCGCGACACCGAGGACAACCTCGTCGGACTCGTCGAGCAGCGCCCCCGCGCGTGAGGTGTCCTCGCGGGACCGGTTCCGCCATGATGCCGTCATGCGGGGTGAGGCGGGTCCGCGGGTCGTCGCTCATCGAGGAGCCAGCGACGATCGCGCCGAGCACACCCTCGGCGCCTACCTCGAAGCTCTCGAGTCCGGCGCCGACGGGCTGGAGTGCGACGTCCGGCTGACCGCCGACGGCCACCTCGTCTGCTTCCACGACCGGGACCTGCGTCGTACCGGTCACCACCAGGGACTGGTCTCGGTCATGGAGCTCGCCGAGCTCGACCAGCTCGACTTCACCTCGTGGAAGAACCCCTGGGCCGACCTCGACGACGAGGCGCCCGACCGTGACGAGGAGCTCGGCCGCGTGCTGACGCTCCGCAAGCTGCTGGAGACCGTGGCCGACTGCGGTCGTCGGGTGGAGCTGGCGATCGAGACCAAGCACCCGACCCGGTTCGCCGGGCTGGTCGAGCGGCGACTGGTCGAGGAGCTGCGCCACTTCGGATGGCACCGCGGCGACAGCCCGGCCCGGGTCATGAGCTTCTCCTACACCGCACTGCAACGCGTCCAGCGGCTCGCGCCCGACCTCCGCCTGGTGATGCTGATCGAGAAGGCGCGGCACTGGCCGATGATCAAGCCGATCCTGGAGCCGGGGTGGATCCTCGGGCCCGGCATCCGCCAGCTGACCAAGCACCCGACCTTCGGCCCCAAGCTCGCGCGCACCGGTCGCGACATCCACGTCTGGACCGTCAACACCGACGAGGAGCTCCAGCTGTGCCTCGACCTGGGCGTGAAGGCGGTCATCACCGACCGCCCGGCGTACCTGTTGGAGCAGCTCGGTCGATAACGTCAGCTACATGGGGAAGAGCTCACGCACCAAGAACCGCAACCAGCCCGCCTCGGGTCAGCGCGGCGAGGTCGGCCCGCGGCAGCCGTGCCCGTGCGGGTCCGGACGCCGCTACAAGTACTGCCACGGCGCGCCGGGCGGCGCGGCCGCCGTGTTCGTGGCGCGGCCGTTCGAGGGGCTGCCGTCCGAGTGCGATCTCGTGGCGCTGCGCGAGCTCGTGCCGTCGGCGACCGCTCCGCTCCCGCTGACCGGCGACCACGCCGACCGGGTGGTCCAGCTCTGCACGCTGCTGCCGGTGGCCGCGCCGGCGATGGTGCGCGAGTCCGGCGAGATCTGGCTCGCGCTGCAGGTCGCCCACAACTTCGGCGACCCCGCGCGCGACCTCGGCGCCGTGCTGATGGCCGCGCTCGGGCAGGACGAGCCCGGGATGGTCGGCCTGACCGAGGCGCCGGGGGAGGGGCCCCGGCTGCAGGACCTCGTGGCGCCGGAGCCGCTCGCGATCAGCGTCCACGAGGGCTTCGACTTCTGGGTCGCCGACGTGCCCGACGCCCCCGACCTGGTCGGGGCGCTGGAGGACGCCAACGCGGCGGTGAACCCCACCGACCGGCTCACCTCGGTGACCGCGGCGTACTGGACCGACGTCGGGACCAAGGAGCACCTGCGCTGGGTGATGCCCGAGCCCGAGGGGGCGCTGCTCGATGCCCTCGCCCGGCTGCACGCCGCCGGCCGAGACGTCCTGGTGCCGGACTCCCGCTTCGTCGGGATGTTCCGCGCCCACGGTCTGCTGACCCCCGTCTGGGACCTCCCCGTCGGCACCGGTGCCGAGGCGCTCGAGGAGCCCGCCGAGCAGTTCGCGGCGGATCTCGCCGCCGCGCTGGCCGACGAGTCCGATCTCACCGCGGAGCAGCGTGCGGCGCGCAACGGCCTGGCCAGCCGGCAGGTCTCCATCCGCTGACCGCGACACACCCCCCACCTGTTGTGCGCCGATGAACCTCGGGGTAGGTTTTTTCCGCCCGGTCGTTGTTGTCTCCCCCGTCGGCAACGGCCGGGCCTTTTCATGCCCGCAAGTCGGACGCCGGGCGATCGTCGTCAGATCAGAGTCGCCGATTGGTCCCCAACGGCAGGTTTCCGGCCGCGCATCGTGTCGTTCCTGACCATTGGAACGATCCAACGACCAACCCCGGCCGTGCGAGCAGCCTCAGTCCTCGGGAAGAGGCTCCCGCGCGACCGGACAGCTCATGCAGCGCGGCCCGCCGCGGCCCGAGCCCAGCTCCGAGCCGGCGATCCGGACGACCTCGATCCCCGCGTCCTCGAGCCGGTCGTTGGTGCCGTCGTTGCGCTCGTAGGCCACCGCGACGCGGGGCGCGAGGGCCAGGGTGTTGTTGCCGTCGTCCCACTGCTCGCGCTCGGCGGTGACGGGGTCGAGGCCGGTGTCGATCTGGTGGAGGGTGTCGATCTCCATCGCCTTCGCGGCCGCCACGAGGAACGGCTCGGAGTCGGCGACGCGCAGCGTCAGGGTGTCCACGTCCTCGCCGGGGTCAGGGGCGGTGACGGAGAAGGCCCGGAGCGAGTCGGCGACGTTGGGGTACATCACGATCTTGTCGACGTCGACCATCGTGGCGACGGTGTCGAGGTGCATGGTCGCCCGTTCCTGGGCGATCGGGACGGCCAGCACGGTGTGGGCCAGCTGCGCGTGGAAGACCTGACGGGCGAACCGCTCCACGCCCGCCGGCGTCGTGCGCTCGCCGACGCCGACGGCGATCACGCCCCGCGCGAGCAGCAGCACGTCGCCGCCCTCGACGTGCTCGTGGTGCCAGCCGTGGATCTTGCGGGTGCCGACGAAGCGGGGGTGCTCGGTGTAGATCAGCTCGGTCAGCTGGGTCTCACGGCGCCGGGCGGGCATCGCCAGCGACGTGACCGCGACCCGGTCGCGCACCCACACGCTGGAGTCGCGGGTGAACAGCAGGTTGGGGAGCGGGTCGATCAGGAAGTCGTGCGGGTCGAGCAGCGACGTCACGAGCCCGTGACCGCCGCGCACCTCGTCGTTGCGGATGCCCGCGGTGAGGTACGCCGTCAGCTCGGCCGGTGACGCGTCGCTGAGTGCGCCCGCGAGATAGCTGCGCATGGTGTCGCCCAGGTGGAGCCCTGACAGTGCCGTGGTGATCGCGTGGTTGCGGGCGCTCTCCTGCTCGAGGGTCTCGGTCAGCAGCTCGGTCAGGTAGAGCACCTCGACGTCGCGGTCCCGCAGCGCCTCGGCGAAGGCGTCGTGCTCGTCCTGGGCCCGCGCCACCCACGGGATGCCGTCGAACAGCAGCCGGTCGTTGTTGCGCGGGGTGAGCCGCTTCAGCTCGTCACCGGGGCGGTGCAACATCACGGTCTGGAGCCGGCCGACCTCGCTGTCGGCACCGTGGGTGGGGTGCGTCATGCGGCGACTCTAGATCAGGTGTTCCACCAGCTCTGGCGGCGACCGGGACAGCGGAGCCCGCCCCGACCGGGTCGGGGCGGGCTCTTCTGAGCGCTGTCGTCGGTGCTAGCAACCTGCCTTTCTCAGGGTGAAGTCCGCCCGGATCTCCTCGCCCCGCACCAACCGGACCTTGCGGCTCTGCGGCGAGTAGCCGTCCTTGGCCGCGATCAGGGTGACGGGGTTGAACCCGGTGTGGAACCAGTAGGCGTACGAACCGTCGGCCTCCGTGTTGAAGGTCCACGACCCGCCGGCCGAGTCGACCTGAAGCGTCGCCCCCGGCAGGGGTGCCACGGTGCCGGCGCACGACCGGCCGCTCACCGTGCCGGCGAGCTTGCCCCAGGTCCCCGGTGCGTTGACGACCATCTTGACGGCGACCGGGTCCACCGACCCGGGCGCGTTCTCCGCAATCGCGACGGACGCCGTGTACGTGCCCGGCTGGGCGACGTGCGGGTCCATCGTGACGCGGACGGTCACCGATTCACCGGGCTCCAGGGTGGTCGACGTCCGGTTGATGCTCATCCATTCGACGTCCGCGGCGCTGGTGCCGCAGTCCTCGAACCCTGGCAGCGTCTCGCTGTCGACGGTCGCGGTGAACCCACCGGACGAACCACCGATCTTGGAGATGCCACAGGCCATCCCGCCGCGGTAGCGAGCGGTGTTGGAGTTGGGCAGGTCCACCCACGCCTCGGCCGCGGGGTCGTAGGCGAACGTCCGGTTGGTGACGACCCCGCCCTGGACCCCACCGTTGACCACGAGCTGGCCGTTGGCCACGGCGTAGCCGGCCGCCCACGTGTCGACCGGGGCGTTCTCGGGGAGCGGGTCCCACGAGTCGGCGCCGGGGTCGTAGACGTAGCTGTCCGCGGTCCCACCCGCACCGCCGTTTCCGCCGGTGCAGTACACCTTCCCGTCGATGCCGCCGCACGACGCGAAGGCCACGGCTGCCGGGTAGTCGGCGAGCTGCTCCCACGTGTCGGAGCCGGCGTCATAGGCAGCGACGTCGTTCGACATCGGCGTGCAGGCCGAGGTGGTGCAACCACCGACGACGTACAGCTTTCCGTCGGCCACGGCCTGTCCGGAAGCCGCCAACGACACCGGCGCATCGGCCGCCGCCGTCCAGGTGTCACCCGCCGGGTCGAAGACCCAGGTGTCCGGGCTGGGCCCGGCTGCGGCCCAACCACCGGTCGCGACGATCTGTCCGTTGACCGCTCCCACCGCCATGGCGTTGCGGGCATCGGGCAGGCTTGCCTTCGACGACCACGCCAGGGTGGCCGGGTCGTAGGCGTGCACCGCCGCGGTCGAGGCACTGCCGTTACCACCGGCGATCGAGTAGGCCAGCCCGTCGAGGTACACGACGCGGTTGTCCATGACCGTGGTGGGGTAGTCGGCGATGTCGGTCCACGGAGCCTCGTGGGGGCCTCGTACGGCGCCGGCGAACCGGTGCCGCCCATCCCCGTGGCGGTTGCGGCGAAGGACACGTCGGCCCGGATCTCCTGCAGCGGGGCGCCTTCCTGCTCGGCGACCCGGTCACCATCGACCCGGCTGCCGTCCGGCGCCTGCATCACGAAGCCACCTGGACTCTCACTGAACTCCACGTCGACCGGGGCGTTGCCGTCGTTGGTGACCTCGAACGTCCTGGACTTGGCCGTCCCTCCCAGCGTCGACGTGGTCTGCAGGCTCGTGGGAGTGACCGTCAGGTGACCGGCGGCCAGGCGGTAGTTGGCTTCCGTGGCCCAGTCGGCGGCCACGGAGACCTGCTTGGTCTGCGAGCCGTACTGGTTCGCCTTCGCTTCGAACGGGTGCTGTCCGGTGAGCGACGAGAACATCCAGTAGAACCCGTCATCGAGCCCCGGGTCGTCCGGAGTTGCGGCCGAGACGGCCTTCTCCGCCGGCCGGTCCAGGCTGGTCACGGTCGCACCGTTGATGCCGGCCCGGCCGCTGGCGCCGCGCACGTGTCCGAGGACGAGGCCACCCCGAACGGGGTCGCAGGTGCGGTTGCCGGCGAAGAAGTCGTCGACCTGCCACCACCAGTCGTAGCTGGCGTTGTAGTGGTGGAAGCGCACCTGGACGTCGGGCTCTCCCGCCGCCATCGGCAACGGGATGATGTCCTCACGTGGCCCGCGTACGTCGGTCGTCTGGTTCAGGACGTTCTCCCAGGTGGTTCCGCCGTCGATGCTGACGTCCACGTCGGCGGTGTCCCCGAGGTTGTTGTAGTCCTGCTTGAACCCGACCACCGGCGCGGTGAGGGACGACATGTCCATCACCGGGCTGATCAGTGACGTGTCCTGCTCCTCGCCGCTACCCCAGAAGTCGGAGTCGCTGATCGCGAACGCGCCGTCACCGCCGGTGAGGTTGCCACGGCTGTCGGGATCGTCGAAGCGCCAGACCTGGTCGTTCCCGACGTTGTCCTCGATCGTCCAGCCGGCTGGCAGCTCGCCGCCGTTGAAGTCCTCCGTGGTCGCGTCGCTGGAGTTGAACGCGTACCCGGCCGCCGTGCAGGTCGCACTGTCGACCAGGAGCTCGAACTCCTCGGTGGCGTCGCCGTCAGCCAAGGTGACCTCCCTCGTCTCGGAGAGGTAGCCCGGGTACTGCGACGTGACCGTGACCGAGTACGTCGTACCGGCCGGCAGCGTCAGGGAGTACTCCCCGGTGGTGGGGTCGGTGTAGGTGTCCGGGGCGGCCCCGTCGACGGCGACCTCGGCGTAGAGCGGCCAGTCGTGGCCGGAGCCGTCGTTGACCGACCCGGAGAGGGTCACCATCGGCGACGCGGTCAGTGCGAAGTCCTGGGTGACCGTCTCGCCCGTGACCACCGTGATGGAGGCAGTCTCGGACCCGTACCCGTAGGCGGACACGTCGGCGGTGTAGTCGCCCGCGGTCAGCTGCGCGGAGTAGGTGCCGTCGGCCGCGGTGGTGAGGGTGCGGCTGATCTCGCCGGTCAGCTCGACCTCGGCGCCCTCGATCGGGTCCCCGGTCTCCTCGTCGGTGACGGTGCCGGCCACTTCGCCGGTGTCGCCGACAGGAGCGGCGTTGAGCAGGGCCAGGGCGTCGAGGCGTCCTTCGCCGAACACGTTGTTGTCGTCCGCGGTGCCGCCGCACGCCGTGGAGTCGGAGTCGGTCGCGCTGCCGTCCAGCAACGCACGGGTGGCGTCGATGTCACCCACGAGGCCCGGGGCGGCCGACCACAGGAGCGCGATGCTCCCGGCCAGGTGCGGAGCCGCCATCGAGGTGCCGTTGTAGGAGCCGTAGCTGTTGCCCGGCAGGCTCGACCGGACGTTCACGCCCGGTGCGGAGATGTTGGGCTTCAGCTCGCCGTCCTGCCCGGCGCCCCGCGAGGAGAACCCGGCGATGTTGTTGCTGACGTCGTAGGCGCCGACCGAGTAGTTCAGCGTCCGGCTACCGGGAGAGCCGCTCGTCTGGCAGCTCGGTCCGTTGTTGCCGTTGGACCAGGTGCCGAAGATGCCGGCTGCGGCCCAGGCCTCCAGCACGTCCTCCATGAAGGGGTCGTTGCTCGGGACCTGGGTGCCCCACGAGTTGTTCACGATGTGCGGGCGCTTGGTCACGTCCGCGTTCTCGCCGTCGAGGTCGGTGGGTGCGAGCATCCACTCACCCGACGCGATCAACGCCCCGTCGGAGGGGCAGCACCCGTTGGCGGCGATCCACGTGGCGCCGGGCGCCACGCCGATCTGGTTGGCCCCGCCGTCGTCGCCGACCATCGTGCCCATCGTGTGGGAGCCGTGGCCGTTGGTGTCGCAGGGCGCGGTCGCGCAGGTGCCGGCAGCGTCGAACCAGTTGTAGTTGTGGTCGAAGGTGCCGTCGCCGTTGTTGCCGCGGTACTTGCTGGCCAGTGCCGGGTGGTCGAACTGGACGCCGGTGTCGATGTTTCCGACGACGATGCCTTCACCGGTGGTGCCGAACTCGTCCCACACGTCATCGGCGTTGATGTTGGCGACACCCCACTCGACAGCGTCGACCTGCTTGACGTCCTCGCCCTTGACGGGCTTCTCGACCGCGTAGTCGCGGGTGGGCCACAGTGACTGGACCTCGCCGAGGCCGGCGAGCTTCTCGACCAGGGCCTCGTCACCGGCGTCGACCCGGATCGCGTTGGTGGCGTAGAAGGTCTGGTACGTCGCCCCCTCCGCGTCGAGGAGCTCGATGCTGTCCTTCTGGCTGGCCGCGGCGGCCGCGGTCAGGGCGTCGTACACGGCTTGGCCGCGATCCGCCCAATCCTTCACGGCGGCGGCCTTCTCGAGGTCCGCCTGCTCGAAGCGCACCCAGAAGGACGCCTCGTCCTTCTGGTCGAGCTGCTGGGAGAGCTGGGGCCTGATCTTGTCGGCGGCGCTGGTCTCGGTGGCCGCCTGCGCGGGCGGGCCGAGGATGACCAGGGCCGAGCCGGCGACCGCCAGGGCGACCAGCCGGATGAGCACGGTGCGCGGAGATCCGCGGCGCCGGGCTCGGGGTGGGGGGGTGGTGGACATGAGCTTCCTTCCCGAGAGGTGTCCGAGGCGTTCGTGGCGCCCGGAGGTGAGTTCCGGGGGGTCTCCCCATGGGTCACCGACCCGAGAAGCACGCTAGGGATCGTCGGACTCCGCTCACAACGCAACCACCCGGGCAATTGGTGGCCGAGCTGGGCGATTCGGCGGCAATGGTGCGGTGGGACCGAGAAACAGGTGGGAATCCTGAGGCTCTTGACTTCTCGTGTGCCGACCGGTTGATTGAGCGCGCAGGAGAAAGGAATGGAATGTCTCTCGCTCGGGCAGAGGGGCCGTTCCGGACGGGGGAGGGAGAGCCCGCGCGAGACACAGGGTCCGCGCTGGTGATCGCCGTCGCTTCCACCCCGGAGGAACGGGTTCGCGTCGCACGGCTCGTCAGTGGTCAGGTCGCGGTCGTCCTGGTGTCCACGCGTGAGCAGGCGATCGCCCTCCTCCGGGGCGGTGCACGTTCGATCGTCGGCCACGATGGGGTCGGCGTGGAGGAAACGGCTTCCGGTCCCGACCTCACTCTCGATCCCGACCTGCGCACGATGACATGGTGCGGGCGGTCGACAGGGCTCTCCCCGCTCGAGTACGACCTGTTGCGCTGCCTGCTCGAGCAGGTCGGCCGGACCTGGCCCTTCGAGGTGCTGCATCGTCAGGTGTGGGGCAACGACCACCTGGGAGACCGCTCCGACGTGCAGTCGGTGGTGAAGCGGCTACGCCGCAAGCTCCGGGACCTGGGCTGCCCGTTCCAGATCATGGCCGTCCGTGGGGTCGGCCTGCGACTGGTCGATCCGCATCCGGCCGCACCGGTGGCGCCGTTGACCATCCCCCTCGAGCCCCTCTAGCCCTCCGGGCGCGGCACGATGCCGCTGCGACCCTCCCAGCTGCCGTGCTCGGACAGGGGCCGGAACCGCAGTGTCGTGAACTCGTGGTGGAAGTCTCGTCGCTCCCGTTCGCGCATCGCTTCGGCGTGACGCGTCGGGCCGTCCACGTGGCCGCGACCGTGGACCATGTCGGTCATGTCCCGCGCAGTGCGCCAGACCGAGAAGGTCGACACCGTCCGCGGTGGGCGCATCGCCGCGAGGGCCAGGGTGGTGCCGGGATGATCTCGGACCAGCCGCTCGACGGGCCGCCCCCACCGGATGAAGCGCGGCACCTCGCAAAGTCGCATCCGGGCCAGGGTCACCGCGACCACCGGCTCGGTGGGATCGGACCGGTCGGCCACCTCGGGCAGGTCACCCAGCTCGGTCACGTGGCCCCAGCGCCGCAGGAACTCCAGACGGACGTGCCACCCGCTCGCGAGGGGACGGCCCGCGCCGGCGAGGAAGCCGTCCAGCGCCGCCTCGTCGTCCCAGGCGGCGAACACGGCGAGCCGGCGCACCTGCATCCGCGCCGATGAGACGACCGGTGCGCCGAGCCTCATCCCGGCCAGGCACTCGGCGTGCCGCAGGCCGGGCACGGTCCTCGCTGTCGGTGGCCGCACCAGCAGCGCCGCGGAGACGCGGGCCGGCAGCTCCGCGAGGTGGAACGAGTGCATCACGACGGCCGCTGCCGGCGGCGGCTGGCCACGGTCACGCGTCCCCGGCGCCGCGCTTGCCGCGGCGGCGTACCACCCAAGGCTCGAGGTGCCGGTAGCCCTTGACCGACACCCGCCGCAGTCGGCGGAACCGCAGCTCCCCGTGCTCGGCGAAGGGGGAGAGGTCGGAGATCTCGTCGGCGGCGCGGTCGATCAGCTTGGCCAGCGGGAGTGCCGTCGGGTGCGGTGTCGGGAGGGGTGTCCCGGCCGGTGAGGACCTCGAACGCACCGCGGTCGACCAGGACGGTGCCCGGCCGGGCGACCGTGGTGAGCCGCGACGCGATGTTGACGGTCGGACCGAAGACGTCGCCCAGACGGCGGGTCACTGGTCCGTAGGAGATGCCCGCCCGTACCCGTGGGAACTCGTCGTCGTCGTCCTCGCCGCGCTCGGTGAGGACGAGCGCGACCTCGGTCGCCGCGTGGACGTCGTCGACGACGAACAGGACCTCGTCGCCGATGGTCTTGATGACGCGGCCGCCGACCGCGACGACGGCGCGGGTGGTCTCGTCCTCGAACACCTCGACGAGGTCGACCAGCTCGGTCTCGGTGAGGCTCTTGCTCTGGCTGGTGTAGCCGACGATGTCGGCGAAGACCACAGCGGTCGGCATCTCGTCGGGCGCGGAGTCGACGTGCGGCAGGAGACGTTGCGCGGCGTTCTCGAGGTGGCGGCGCCAGATGTAGTTCTGGAGCTCCTCGACGCGGGGCAGGACCTCGGTGACCAGCTCGTCGAGCCGGCCCGTCGGGTCGTCGTCCGCGAGGGCGATCCCCGCCAGCAGGCTGACCTGCCAGTCCGCCAGTCGGGCGAAGCTGCGTCCCCAGGTGCGCACCAGAGCCGCTTGGGTGTCGGGCTCCAGGATGCCGAGCGAGATCAGCTCGGTGGTCTTTCGCAGGGCCTCGACGTCCTTCTCGGTGAAGGCGACGTCGTCGTCGTCGGTGTGGGGGAAGCCCAGCTGTCCCCACAGCTCCTCGGCGGTCTCGAGTGGTACGCCGGACGCCTCTGCGACCTGACGGCGGGTCAGGGAGCGCTGTGCGCCGAGCAGGTACCGCTCGACGTCGTCGAGCGGGGACTCATCGGTCAAGGCTGGTGCGTCCCGTCACTGGCCCAGGCGCTCCTCGGCCGTGCGGTCGAGCGCCTCGGCGAACGCCGGGACCTCCTCGCGCAGCTGGTTGACCTGCTCGCGCGTGAAGTGGATCAGCTCCACCTTGGTGAGCGTGACGATCGAGGCGTTGCGCAGCTTGTGGTTGACGATCGCGCCCTCGCCGAAGATGTCGCCGGGGCCGAGCCTGGCGATCTCCTCGCCGCCGCGGCGTACGGACGCCTCGCCGTCCACGATGATGTAGGCCTTGTCGGCCGGGGTCTTCTCCCAGATCGGTGACCAGTCGGCCGGCAGGGTCACGTGCGTGCCGGTGTTCTTGATCGTGTCGACCTCGCGGTCGCTGAATCCATCGAAGATCGCCATCAGTGGGGCCTCTCGTCGTCGGTCCTCCCGCGGCCGATCCTCCCGAAACCTGCCGAGGCGTGTCCAGCGAACGTGGCCATCACGACACCAGCTCGGCAGCCGCGATCCCCGCGAGCACCAGGCAGACCGCGGCTCCGACGTAGTGGAGCACGTGCAGCGGGACCACGCGCAGCAGCGCCCGGCCCGCGATGACGGCGAGGCCGCTGACGGCCAGCAGCGCGCCCAGGGCGCCGACGAAGACGCTGACCGGGTCCTCGTACTTCGCGACGAGGGTGAGCGTCAGCAGCTGCGAGAGGTCGCCCCACTCGGCCGCGAACAGCACCAGGAAGCTGGCGCCGATGGCCCGCACGCCGGTCACGTCCCGCGCCTGAGCGGCGTACTCGTCGCCGGAGTCGACGTGGTGGCTGCGACCCTCGCGGAACAGGATGACCGCACCGGCGAGGAACATCACCAGGGAGACGCCGCGGACCACGTCGGGCGGGAGGAACGAGGCGGCGTGCCCGAGCGCCACCGCGACGGTGGTCTGGACCGTGAACGCCAACCCGACGCCGATCCACACCAGGAGCGGCCGGAACTTCGTCGCGAGCACCAGCGTCGCGATGAAGGTCTTGTCGGGCAGCTCGACGACGAAGATGGTGCCGAAGGCGAGGGCGGTGACCGCGAGGTCCATCAGGGGGAGGCTCTGCGGTCGAGCAGGGGCCGGCTCGCGGCGATCGCGTCGCCCAGCACGTCGCTGACCGGACGACCGAGCGCGGCGGCCGCGCGGACCACGTCGTCGTACTCGGGCATCGCGTTGACGACCGACGCCGCCCTGGTAGGCCAGCTTGACCGCGACCGTCTGGCCGCCGACCTCGACCGAGGCCATCTCGCGGTCGAGGGCGTGCTTGTCGAGACGGGTCTCGCGGACGCCGATGGACGAGGTGTGGCGGAAGATCGCGTGGCGGACGACGTCGACGCGGTCGCTCGCGACCAGCGCCGAGAGGGTGTGGGCCGGGCGACCCTTCTTCATCAGGATCGGCGTGAGCCAGGCGTCGCTGGCGCCGGCCTCGAGCAGGACGGCGATCACCTGCGGCCAGACCCGGGGGTCGAGGTCGTCGACGTTCGTCTCGATCAGCAGCTGCCGTCCGCTCGGGCTCCACGGACCCGGCTCCCACGAGCAGCCGCAGCACGTTGGCGTGGCCCTCGGGGTCGCGGCCACCGGCCCCGACGCCGATCGCACCGACGGTCATGCCCGGCTGGGACCCCCAGCCGGTCGCCAGGGTGGTGAGCAGCGCGGCGCCGGTCGGGGTGCAGAGCTCCATCGCGGGCGCACCGGGCGGTCCGGCGTACGACGGGACGCCGCGGAGCAGCTCGGCGACGGCCGGGGGCGGGACCGGGAGCGTGCCGTGGGCGCCGGCGACCGACCCGGAGCCGACGGCGACCGGGCTGACCACGACCTCGTCCGCGTCGAGGTGGGCGAACCCGGCACAGACCGCGACCACGTCCGCGATCGCGTCGAGCGCGCCGACCTCGTGGAAGGAGACGTCCAGCGGGTCGCTCCCGTGCACCGTGGCCTCGGCCACGGCCAGCCGTTCGAAGGCGGTGACGGCGCGGTCGCGCACGGCGCCGTCGAGGTCGGCGGCGAGCAGCAGCGCCCGGATGTCGCGCCAGGTGCGGTGGTGCACCGAGTCGGCGACGTCGACGTGGCAGCGCGTCGCGGCGAACCCGTTGCGGGACACCGCCTCGACCCGTAGCCCGATCGGCTCGGGTGCCAGGGCGTCGACCGCCCGTTGCAGCGTCGCGAGGGGTACGCCGGCGCCGAGCAGTGCGCCGAGCAGCATGTCGCCGGAGGCTCCGGACGAGGCGTCGACCCAGACGGTGGAGCTCGTCATGGGGCGGCCCGGCGAGCGACCCGCGCCGCGAACACCCCGGCGCCGTACCCGTTGTCGATGTTGACGACCGTGACGCCGGGCGCGCAGGAGTTGAGCATCGCCAGCAGCGCCGCGACACCGCCGAGGGAGGCGCCGTAGCCGACGCTGGTGGGCACGGCCACGAGAGGTACGCCGACCAGCCCGCCGACCACGGACGGCAGCGCACCCTCCATGCCGGCGACCACGACCAGGCAGTCGGCCCGCTCCAGCCGGTCGCGGACGCCGAGCAGCCGGTGGAGGCCGGCGACCCCCACGTCGGTCACGACGTCGACCCCGGCCCCGTGGACCCGTGCGGTGAGGGCGGCCTCGCCCGCGACGCGGGCGTCGGACGTGCCGGCGCTGACGATCGCGACCGTGCCGCGTGCGGTCGGGAGCTGGCCGAGGGTCGCGGCGCGGGCGACCCGGTCGACGTCGGCGCCGGCCGCCTCGGCGGCGTGCATCGCCTCGTCGGAGAGCCGCGTCGCGAGCACCGCCCGGTCGGGGTGATGGTCGTGGAGGGTCCGCAGGATCGAGACGACCTGCTCGGGCGTCTTGCCCTCGCCGTACACGACCTCGGCATCGCCGGTGCGTGCCGCTCGGTCGACATCGACGCGCGCGAATCCCAGGTCCTCGGTGCGGGGGTCCCCCCCGGCGTCCTCGCTCACCGGGCGAATCTATCGCTCGCTGCGAGTGTCGGTGGACCGGTGTTGGCTACTCGCCGCGCTCGCGGGCGGCCGGGTAGACGCCGAGCACCTTCACGTCGGTGGTGAAGAACGCCAGCTCCTCCAGGGCCCGGGCCACACCCGGGTCGGAGGGGTGGCCGTCGACCTCGGCCAGGAACTGGGTGGCGGTGAAGTGGCCGCCGACCATGTAGCTCTCCAGCTTGGTCATGTTGACGCCGTTGGTCGCGAAGCCGCCGAGTGCCTTGTAGAGCGCGGCCGGCAGGTTGCGGACGTTGAACACGAACGACGTCACGACCGGCCCGTCGTCCGCCTTCGCCTCCAGGTAGTCGCGCGCGAGGACGACGAACCGCGTCGTGTTGTGGTCCTCGTCCTCGACGTCGGCGCGGAGGACGTCGAGGCCGTAGATCTCCGCGGCGAGCGGCGGTGAGATCGCGGCCTGGCTCGGGTCGGACATCTCGGCGACCTCGCGGGCCGCGCCGGCGGTGTCACCCGAGACGACGGGGGAGAGGCCCAGCTCGCGGATCACCTTGCGGCACTGGCCGAGCGCGTGCACGTGGGAGTGGACGGTGCGGATCGAGTCGAGGGTCGCCCCGGGGACGGCGAGGAGGGAGAACTGGATGCGCAGGAAGTGCTCGGCGACGATGTGGAGGTCGGAGTCGGGCAGGAAGTGGTGGATGTCCGCGACCCGCCCGGCGATCGAGTTGTCGATCGGGATCATCGCCAGGTCGGCCTCGTGGCCCTCGACGGCGGCGAACACGTCCTCGAACGACGCGCAGGGCAGCGGGTCGTGGTCGGGGTAGTGCTGTCGGCACACGAGGTGCGAGTTTGCGCCCGGCTCGCCCTGGTAGGCGATGCGTGGCGTGCGGGTCGAGGTCACCGGATCATCGTAGGGTCGGCGCGTGGAGAGCTTGTCCGCCCCGCTGGCCGTGGGCGCCCTCGTCGTCGCGCTGGTCGCGCTGGTGCTCACCGTCGTCGCGCTCCGTCGTACGCAATCCGGCCAGGGCAGCGGCGTCGACGAGCTGCCCGAGGACGTCCACGGGCTGCGGCAGGAGGTCGCGGCCCTCAAGAGCGAGGCCGGCGACGCGCTGCGCCACCTCGCGGTGGTGCGGTACGACGCGTTCGGCGACATGGGCGGCCACCTGTCGTGGTCCCTGGCCCTGCTCGACGACGGCGGTCACGGGGTCGTCGTCACCTCGATCCACGGCCGCAGCGAGGCTCGCACCTACGCCAAGAACATCTCCGCCTGGGCCTGTGAGCAGCAGCTCTCCCCCGAGGAGGAAGAGGCCATCACCCACGCCCGCACCCCCTAGCGCGGGACGCGCACGAGGAGCCGGCCGTGGAGGCACTCCATCGCCAGCTCCCTGCCCGGGCCGATCGAGTCGCCGTCGAGCTGGCGAGGCGTGTCGGTCGCGGCACGCAGCACGACCGTCGCGCCGACCTTGCGGTCGACCAGCTCGTCGGTGTGCTTGGTCTTCAGCAGCACCCGCCAGGCGAGCGGGATCCAGGCGAAGAAGTTGCGGGGGTGGAGGATCACGACGTCGAGCTGGCCGTCGTCGATGGCGGCATCGGGGAGCAGCGGCATGCCGGCCTGGAGGAACCCGACGTTGCCCACCACGACGGTGCGAGCACGGTGGCGTGTGAACTCACCGCCGTCGACGGAGATGTCGATGCGGACCGCCGGGAACATCAGTGACTTCAGCCCGGAGACGACGTAGGCGAACCAGCCGACCTTCTTCTTGAAGTCCTCGTTGACGCCCTCCATGATCGCGGCGTCGAAGCCCATGCCGGCCATGACCATGAAGTGGGTGTCGGCCTCGATGCCGTCGCCCGACACTCGGACCAGGTCGATGGCACGGTCCTGGCCGTTGAGGGCGACGTCGATCGCGGACCGCAGGTAGAGCGGGATGTCGAGGTTGCGGGCCAGCAGGTTGCCGGTGCCGGCCGGGACGATGCCGACCGGGATGCCGGTGCCGGCCAGCTCGGCGCAGACCTCGCGGACCGTGCCGTCGCCGCCACACACGAGGACCAGGTCGGCGCCCGAGACCGACGCGGCCTCGGCCATGCCGGTGCCGGGGTCCTCGACCGTCGTGTAGTGCCAGGTCGGTGGCGACCAGCCGGACTCGGTGGCCATGGCCGAGACGATCGCCCGGAACTGTCCGGCGTCCTCGACCTTGACCGGGTTGACGATGACGGCGAGCCGCCGCTCGGTCGCGAAGACCTCCGGCAGCGGCTCCGCCTTCTCCGCGTGGCCGCGCGGCTCGGGGTTGATCAGCACGACGCCGATGAGCACGATCGCGACGCCCAGCAGCGAGCCGGCGATGACGTCGGTCGGGTAGTGGCGGCCCAGGAGCACCCGGTCGAGGCAGACCGCCAGCCAGATCCCGACCACCGCCAGGAGCACCGCACGACGCATCGAGCTGCGGCGTACGAACACCCACGTCAGCACCACGAGGATCCCCGCGAACGCCGCCATCGACGAGGCATGGCCGGACGGGAACGACCTGCTCGTGACCAGGTCGACGGAGTCCTGCCACTCGGGCCGCGCCCGGGCGAACAGGATCTTCAGGCCGGTGGTGACCAGCCCCGTCGCCGACATCACCACGACGGTGAACAGGGCGGCGCGGGGCTGCTTGCGCAGCAGCAGGATCGCGGCCAGCACGATCGTCGCGATGGTCATCCCGATCGTGGCCGTGGCCAGCTCCAGCCCGTGCAGGCCCGACACCAGCCAGGCGTGCTCGTCGGCCCAGTCCTCGGCGGTGCGGCCGAGGTCGTCGATCCGGTCCAGCGCGGAGCGGTCCTGGACCACCAGCACCGCGAGCACCGCGAAGAGGGCCAGCAGCACGCCGGCCCACGTCAGCAGCCGGAGCCGGGAACGCTGGTTCACGAGGGGAGAGTATGCCGGGAACTGCCGAGCGCCCCGGCATCGCGGACGCATAGGCTGGCCGACATGATCGACCCCCGCATCCTGCGCAACGACCCCGACCGCGTGCGTGCCGCCCAGGCCAAGCGCGGGCTGTCCGACGACGTCGTGGACCGGGCGATCTCCGCGGACTCCGCGCGCCGCTCGGCGATCGCGGAGTTCGAGGCGAGGCGGGCCGAGCAGAAGCAGATGGGCAAGCAGGTCGCGGCCGCGCAGGGTGACGAGAAGCAGGCCCTGCTGGCGCGGGTGAAGGACGTCGCCGCCGAGGTGAAGCGCCTGGAGGCCGCGCAGGGCGAAGCGGAGGAGGAGTGGCACGAGGCTCTCCTCTCGATCCCCAACCTGGCGGCCGACGAGGCGCCCGCCGGCGGCGAGGACGACTACGTCGTCCTCGAGCACGTCGGTACTCCGCCGGAGTTCGACTTCGAACCGCGCGACCACGTCGAGCTCGGCCGGATGCTGGGTGCCATCGACATCGAGCGGGGCGCGAAGGTGTCGGGCTCGCGCTTCTACTTCCTGACCGGGATCGGCGCCCAGCTCGAGCTCGCCCTCGTCAACCTGGCCATGGACCAGGCGCGCGCCAACGGCTTCACCCAGATCATCCCCCCGTCCCTCGTCAAGCCGCGGGCGATGGAGGGCACCGGGTTCCTCGGCCAGGCGGCCGACGACGTCTACCGGATCGAGGGCCAGGACCTCTACCTGGTCGGTACCTCGGAGGTGCCGCTGGCGGCCTACCACTCCGACGAGATCCTCGACATCGCCACCCTGCCGCTGCGCTACGCCGGGTTCAGCCCCTGCTTCCGCAAGGAGGCCGGCTCCCACGGCAAGGACACCCGCGGGATCTTCCGGGTCCACTGGTTCGACAAGGTCGAGATGTTCGTCTACACGACGATCGAGGAGTCGTTCGCCGAGCACGAGCGGCTGCTGGCGTGGGAGAAGGAGTTCATGGACAAGCTCGAGCTCGTCTACCGCGTCATCGACGTCGCCGCCGGCGACCTCGGCCTCTCCGCGCAGCGCAAGTTCGACATCGAGGCGTGGATCGCCTCGCAGGGCCGCTACCGCGAGCTCACCTCGACCTCGAACTGCACCGACTTCCAGACCCGGCGGCTCGACACCCGCGGCCGGTCGGCCGACGGCTCCATCGGGCCGGTCGCCACCCTCAACGGGACCCTGTGCTCCACGAACCGGCCCATCATCGCGCTGCTGGAGACCCACCAGCAGGCCGACGGCTCGGTCCGCGTCCCGGAGGCACTGCGGCCCTACCTCGGTGGCCTCGAGGTACTGAAGCCCGTTGGCTGACTGGGTTCCCGGGCTGGTCGCCCTCGACATCGACGGCACCCTGCTGAAGTGGGTCGAGGGTGCCGGGGCCGTCTACGAGCAGATCCCGGAGACGACGTACGCCGCGGTGCGCCGTGCCTACGACGCGGGCTGCCACGTGGTGCTGGCCAGCGGCCGCTCGCCCCATGGCATGACCCCGATCGCCGACCTGCTCGACCTCCCGGCGGAGGGCGCCGACCGGCTCTGGGTGGTGGCCTCCAACGGCGCCGTGGTCTTCCGCTACCCGCCGATGGAGGTCGTCCACGAGGAGACCTTCGACGCCCGGCCCGCGGTCGAGGCGGTGCTGCGCGAGCACCCGAGTGCCCTCGTGGCGGTCGAGGAACGCGGCGTCGGCTACCGCGTGAACCGGCCGTTCCCGGATGGTGAGCTGTCGGGACTGCTGATCGAGACCGAGGTCGCCGACCTCGTCGCCGACCGCGTCAGCCGCGTCATCATCCGCGACCCGGAGGCCAGCGCCGACGACTTCGTCGCGCTCGCCGGTCGGCTCGGCCTCCACGGCACCGACTACGTCGTCGGCTGGACCGCGTGGCTCGACCTGTCGCCGGTCGGCGTCTCCAAGGCGTCGGGGCTGGCGCTGGTCGCCGAGCAGCTCGGCGTCGCGCAGGCCGACGTGCTCGCGGTCGGCGACGGGCGCAACGACATCGAGATGCTGCAGTGGGCCGGCCGCGGGGTCGCCATGGGGCAGGCCGTCGAGGAGGTCCGGGAGGCCGCGGACGCCACGACGGCGACCGTCTACGACGACGGCGTCGTCGTCGAGCTGGAGCGGTGGTGGCCCCGGTGACTCCCGACGACTCGTTCACGTTCACCGCGCCGCTGTGGCGGTGGTCGGCGCGACAGGAGACGAGCGACCCGTCGTCCTGGATCTTCCTCACCCTGCCGGTCGACGTCAGCGAGGAGGTGCGGCAGCGCGCCGGGGAACCCCGCGGCTTCGGATCGGTGCGGGTCCACGTCCGGGCCGGCAGCTCGCAGTGGGACACCAGTGTGTTCCCGGACGCCGAGGGCTCGGGGTGCTTCGTGCTGCCGGTCAAGAAGGCGGTCCGGGCCGCCGAGGGCGTCGAGGAGGGCGACAGCCTCACGATCACACTGCAGGTCCGGGAGGATTGATGGTGCTCCCCGAGCGCATCGAGACCGAACGGCTGCGACTCATCCTGATCTCGCCTGCTGACGCCGCCGACATGCAGGCCGGTCGCCGGCAGGAGCGGTGGCACCCGTCCTACCCGCGCGGCGGCGACGTCGACGCCTCGTCGATGGTCCGCCCGGGAGAGACGTGGGGTCCTCGCCACATCGTGCTCGGCCATCTGGCCGTCGGCAGCATCGGCTGCTTCGGGCCGCCCGAGGACGGCGAGACCGAGGTCGGCTACGGCCTGGTCGAGGAGGTCCGCGGACAGGGGATCGCGACCGAGGCACTGCGCGCCGTCGTCGACGCGGCCGACCGGGTGGGCGTGCGGCTCCGGGCCAGCGTCCGCCCCGAGAACACCCCCAGCCTCCGGCTGCTCGCGCGCTGCGGCTTCACCGAGATGCGCGGCAGCAACGAGGACGGCCAGCTGGTGCTGGCCCGCCCGGCACCGTGAAGAAGCCGAGGCTGGTCGCCACCGACCTCGACGGGACGCTCGTGCGCAGCGACGGCTCCGTCTCCGGCTACTCGCGCGAGGTACTGGCCGACCTCGACCGCCGCGGTGTTCCGGTCGTGATCGTGACCGCCCGACCGATCCGCTGGATGGACGACCTCTGGCCGATCGTCGGGCAGCACGGCCTGGCGATCGTCTCCAACGGCGCGGCCGTGGTCGACCTCGGTCGCGACGAGGTGCGCGACGTGCAGGGCATCGACCCGGCCGTCGGTCTCCGGATGATCGAGGCCGTGCGCCGGGCGGCCCCCGAGGCGTCGTACGCCGTGGAGTGCGTGAGCGGTCTCCTGCGCGACGAGCGCTACGTCGAGACCGAGGCGTTCCCGGCCGGCAGTCCCGTCGGCGACCTGACCGAGCTGTGGACCGACCCGGCCCTCAAGGTTCTGGTCAAGCACGACGCCCCCGACCCCGAGGACTTCCGCGCCCGCGTCACCGAAGCCGTCGGCGACCTGGCACTCCCCACGTGGACCGTCGACGGGCTGGTGGAGATCAGCGCCGTGGGCGTCACCAAGGCGACCGCGCTGGCCCGGGTCGCCGAGGAGCTCGGCGTCGACCCGGCCGAGGTGGTGGCCTTCGGTGACATGCCGAACGACCTGCCGATGCTGACCTGGGCCGGCACCTCCTACGCGATGGGCAACGCTCACCCCGACCTGATCGAGGCCGCCGACCACGTCGCGCCGAGCAACGACGAGGACGGCGTCGCGCGGGTGCTGGTTGGCCTGTTCGACGCGTGATCTGTGACCATGGAGGCGTGTCCGCTCCCATCCGACGTCTGCTGGTCGCGCTGGCCCTGGCCTGCGCCGGCCTGGTGCTGACCCAGGCCCCCGCCCAGGCGTGCACGTGCGGGCCCGACGACTCGGTCCGCGCCCACGCCCGCGGCGCCGACGTCGTCTTCAGCGGCGTCCTGGTCCAGCAGGACCGCGGGCGGAAGCGCAACACCTTCACCCTCGACGTGGAGCGCATCTACCAGGGTCGGGTCGCCGACACCCCGGTCGACGTGGTCTCCGACACGGGCACCACCTGCGGCCTGGCGCGGCTCAAGGTCGACCGTGCCTACCTGGTCTTCGCGACCGAGGCGAAGTCGCGCCTCGAGTCCGCCAAGTGCACCGGGACCGGCCGCGCCACTCCGGCGTACGTCGCGGACGTCGAGCGGGTGCTGGGCCAGGGCAACGCCATCCCCAAGCCACCGCCGCCCGGCCAGGAGCCGCCCGCGCCGGAGTACAACCGGGTCGACGACGCCGACCCGCCCGAGTTCACCCGGCTCGCCGCACCCGGCGGCGCCATGGTGCTGATCGGACTGCTCGGCCTGGCCCTCTTCCGCAAGCGGAGCTGACTACAGGTACATCCCGCCGGAATGGCCCGGCGGCTTGCCCTGCTCGTCGTCGGCGGTGGGCTGGCCCGGTGCGGCGTTCGGCACCGACATCCCCGCGGGGAGCTGGCGACGCATCTGCTCGAGCTGGGCACGGGCGGCCATCTGCTGGGCGTAGATCGCGGTCTGGATGCCGTGGAAGAGGCCCTCCAGCCAGCCGACCAGCTGGGCCTGCGCGATCCGCAGCTCGCCCTCGGACGGCGTGCCCTCCTCGGTGAAGGGCAGCGAGAGCCGCTCGAGCTCCTCGACGAGCTCGGGCGCGAGGCCGACTCTCGAGCTCCTTGATCGAGGCCCGGTGGATCTCCTTGAGCCGGTTGCGGCTGGCCTCGTCGAGCGGCGCGGCCTTCACTTCCTCCAGCAGCTGCCGGATCATGCTGCCGATCCGCATGACCTTCGCGGGCTGCTCGACCAGGTCGGTGATGCCCTGGCCGCCTTCGTCGTCGTCGCCGTCGCCCTCGCCCTCGCCGGAGGCTGCGGCGTTCTGCGCAGCGGCGATGACGCTCGCGGGCACCGAGCCGACCGGTTGGCCGTCGGGGCCGATCACGACGACGTGCTGCTCCTGCTCGCCCTGCTCCTCGCTCATGTGAGCGAGCCTAGCCGGGCGCGAGGAACGAGCGGACGGCGTGGGTCGCCAGGTCGAGCTCGGCCCGCGGCCGAGGAACGAGGGCCGCGACGGCCGTGTCGAGACCGAGCCCAGCCTACGGGCGGACCTCCAGCACCACCTTGCCGACCGCCTCGCCCGACTCGAGGAGTGCGTGGGCCTCGCCGGCCTGCGCCAGCGGCAGGGTGCGGTGGATGATCGGGCGCACCAGCCCGGCCTCGACCAGCGGCCAGACGTGCTCGGTGACCGCGGCACAGATCGCGGCCTTGTCGGACGTGGGTCGCGACCGCAGCGCCGTGGCGACGACCGCGCCCCGCTTGCGCAGGAGTACGCCGAGGTCGAGCTCGCCCTTGGTCCCGCCCTGCATCCCGATCACCACCAGCCGGCCCTCGAGCGCGAGCGCGTCGACGTTGCGGGGGAGGTACTCGGCGCCCATGTTGTCGAGGATGACGTCGGCGCCGTGGCCGTCGCTCTCGCGCTTGACGACCTCGACGAAGTCGTCCTCGCGGTAGTTGATGGCCACGTCGGCGCCGAGGTCGGTGCAGATCGCGAGCTTCTCGGCCGACCCCGCCGTCGCATACACCCGCGCGCCGAGGACGTGGGCGAGCTGGATCGCCATCGTGCCGATGCCGCCGGCACCGCCGTGGACCAGGAAGTGCTCCCCGGGTCGCAGGCCCGCGACCATGAAGACGTTGGACCAGACCGTGCAGGCGACCTCGGGCAGCGCGGCGGCGGTGACCAGGTCGACGCCGGGAGGCAGCGGCATCAGCTGCCCGGCCGGTACGACGACGCGCTCGGCGTACCCACCGCCCGCGAGGAGTGCGCAGACCTCGTCACCGACGGACCATCCCTCGACGCCGTCGCCGAGTGCCGCGACCGTGCCGCTGCACTCGAGTCCGATGACGTCGGAGGCACCCGGCGGTGGCGGGTAGAACCCTTGCCGCTGCAGGAGATCGGCGCGGTTGACGGCGGTCGCGGCGACGTCGACCAGCACCTCGCCGGGCCCGGGCTCGGGGTCGGGCAGGTCGCCGAGGGAGAGGACCTCGGGGCCGCCGGCGCCGGCGGCGACGACCGCCTCATGGGCTGTCCTCAGTCCTCGAACTCGTCGTCGCTGTGGTCGACCCCGCTGTCGTCGGGGACCGGATCGTCGATGTCGAGGGGGTCGGGCGCGTCCGCGGGCCGGTCCCAGTGGTCGGCGAGCGTCTGCGCCTTGGCGGCCAGCTGCTCGATCGCCTCGGGGTTGGCGTTCTGGCTGCCGGCCGCGACGCCGAGCAGGTAGGTCGTGACGGGGGCGGCGACCTTGGTCACGTTGTGGGCGGCGGACCGTGCCAGGTCGAGGACGAGGGCTTCGTCCACCTCGGTCTCGATGTCGAGCGCGTCGCAGAGCTCGTCGATCCAGTCGTGGAGGTTCACAGGACCAGATTCGCCACTCCGGCCGCTGCCCGCAACCCGAATGGCGAGGTTCGACCTCATCGGCGCAGTGAGCGCAGGTCCTCCCAGGTGTCGACGCCGCGGGCCTCGTCGCCGGAGGCGGGTACGTCGGCGAGGTCCAGCCGGGCCAGGAGGTCGCGCACCGAGTGACCGTGCGGGTCGTCGGGAGCGACCTCGTCCAGACGTGAGGTCCGTACCGTCAGTGCCAGCTGCCGACGGCCGCTCGGGTCGCAGAGCACGGCGCCGTCCCGCCCCGAGGACGCGGTGAGGAGCCGGTCGACGGTGGCGGCGGTCACGAGCGGCATGTCGACGGCCAGCACGACCAGCACGTCAGGTGTGCGGGCCAACGAGCGGCGTCCGGCCAGCAACCCGGCGACCGGGCCGCCCAGCGGCGGATCCTCACGGACGAAGGTGGCGGGCCGGCTGGTGGGGACCTGCTCGCCGACGACCACGACCTCGCCGGACGCCGCGACGGCGGCCAGCGCACGCTCGAGGAACGTCTGCCCGGCGTGCTCGATGGAAGCCTTGTCGGCACCACCCAGCCGCGCGGCGGTGCCGCCGGCGAGGATCACGGCGCCCAGGCCGCGGCTGCTGGTATCCACCCGCCCACCCTCTCAGGTGGGCGAGTGGCAGGGTGGGGGTCGTGACGCTCAGCGTGGTGCTGGTCCAGGTGGCCTCCGGGCTCGACCCGGACGACAACCGCGCCCTGCTGGAACAGCTGGTGCCCGACACACCCGACGTGCCCGACCTGGTCGTCCTCCCGGAGGCGTTCGCGCGCGACTTCGGTGAGGCCGGCTCCGACGTCGGCCCGTACGCCGAGGCCACGGACGGCCCGTTCGCGACCGAGGTCGCGCGGGTCGCCGACGCCCGCGGCACGACCGTGCTGGCCGGCATGTTCGAGGCGTCCGACGACCCGGCACGTCCCTGGAACACGCTGGTGATGCGGGGCGCGGTGACCGCCGACTACCGCAAGATCCACCTCTACGACTCCTTCGGCTACCGCGAGTCGGACCGGCTCTCGCCCGGCGAGATCAGCGCCCTCACGGCCGGGTTCGGCGACCTCACGGTCGGCCTGATGACCTGCTACGACCTCCGGTTCCCCGAGCAGGCGCGCGCGCTGGTCGACGCCGGCGCGGACGTCCTCGTCGTCCCGTCCGCCTGGGTCGCCGGCGAGCGCAAGGTCGACCACTGGCGGACGCTGGTGCGGGCCCGGGCGATCGAGAACACGGCGTACGTCGTCGCGGTCGGGCAACCCGGGCCGCGCTACACCGGGCACTCGATGGTGGTCGACCCGCTCGGCGACATCCTCGTCGAGGCCGGCGAGGAACCCGAGACGCTGGTCGCGACGCTCGACCGCGAGGTGGTCGAGCAGGCCCGCCGGACCAACCCCTCCCTGGCCAACCGGCGCCGGTAGCCTTCGGCCCCGTGGCCAAGACCAGTCCCCGCCGACGCGCCGAACCGGCGCGCCGACGGTCACGGCCCCCCAGGTCTCCCCGGCTCGCGGCCGAGCCGGCCCCGGCGCCCGACGCCCAGCCCGACCCTCCGGTCGCGGAACCGGCAGATCCCCTGACGCCACCTCCCCGCAACCGCCTCCGGTCGCGGCTCCTGGCCGCGCTCTGGGTGGTCCTGACGCTCACCGGCGCCGCGCTGCTCGTGGTGGGGCTGTTCGGAACCGAGCTGCTCCCGACCGACCGGCTCGAGCTCCCGCTCGGGCTGCGGGCGATCGACCTGACCTCGCCGTGGCTGCAACAGGTCGGCTCGGTGGTGGTCGCCACGACGTACGTCTGGGCCCTCGCCGCCCGCACCGGCGGCCGCCCGGCGGTCTTCGGGATGCTGACCGCGGCCGTCGGCGCGGTCACGCTCTGGGCCGATCAGGACGTGCTGCGCAACGGCGCCGCAGTGATGGTGTGCGTCGTGTCCGCCGTGCTCGGGGTCGTCGCCACGATCCCCGCGGTGAAGCTGCGTCATGCGATCCGCGAGGTGGTGGTGGCGACCCTCGTCGCGGCGCTCGGCGCCCTGGCGACCGTCGGTCTCCAGCCCAGCCTCGACGTCATCCGGTTCGAGTACGTCAGTCTCGCGCTGGCCTTCGTGGCGGCCTTCGGCGTGGTCTACCGGCTGGGCGCCGGCTTCCACGGGCTGGGGCGTCGCGGCGTCTTCGTCGTGGTCGTCGGCGCCGTCATCCTCGGGCTCAGCCTCGCCTACGCCGAGCTGCTGGCCCGCTACGGGACCCCGGTCCTGGTCGAGTGGATCTTCGACGCCATCCGCTGGCTCCGCGAGACGATCGGCGCCTCGCCGCGACCGATCATCGCGCTGCTCGGCGTCCCCGCACTCGTCTGGGGCACCCACATGCGCGCCCGGCGCCGGCAGGGCTGGTGGGTCTGCGCCTTCGGGGTGGGCGCGACGGCGCCGATCGCCCAGGCTCTCGTCGACCCGACCGTCACCCGCCAGGAGTCCGCGCTGGCGATCGGCTACGCGCTGGTCGTCGGTCTCGTGGTGGGCGTCATCGCGATCCGTGCCGACCTCCTGCTCACCGGCCAGCGAGGCCGCGGCGCCCGCCGGGCGGAGGAGGCCGCGGCGGTCCGACCCGAACCCGCCCGCATCGAGGCGCTGCTCTGATCACGGCGGCGAAGCCGACGTGATCGAAGGTGGTCGAGCAGCGACCGCGACCGAGGAACGAGGTCGCGACGGAGCGTGTCGAGACCTGGTGAGCGGAGATGCCAAGGCGCGTCTACGCACGGGTAACGGCTAGCGTCGGCGCTATGCCCCGACCGCAGGAGATCCGGATCGTCGCCGAGATGGTCGCCAACGTGTTGAGCGTCGACGTCGCCGCCGGTGACGCGGTCGCGGTGGGCGACACGGTGATCCTGCTCGAGTCGATGAAGATGGAGATCCCGGTCATCTCCGAGTACGCCGGCGCGGTCGCCGACGTCTTCGTCACCCCCGGCGACGTCGTCCAGGAGGGCGACGTGCTGCTGTCGATCAAGGCCTGAACGTCCGTGTGAGCAGAGGGGGCGGGATTCGAACCCGCGGCTGACATCTCTGCCAGCGACCGCTTTCAAGGCGGTTCCGATCGGCCACTCCGGCACCCCTCCGAGCCTTCCCGAGGGAGGGCACCGCTGGAGTCTACGGTTTCGGCGAGGGCTACTCCGAGCCGCCGAGCTCGAGCTCGACCTCGTCCCACACCAGGTCGCGGCGGCGCTGGAGGTGGTGCTCGACGTCGACGAGCAGCCGGCTCAGATCGGCGCGGACGTCGTCGATCGCAGGTTCGTGCAACACCTGGGGACCCATCGCGCCCAGTCTCGACAGCAGCGCGTTGCGCTCCCGGAGCATGCCGGCCCCGCGCGCGGCCAGCCATCCGTCGTACGACGGGGACTCGGCGACGAGGCGGTCGCGGAGATCCGCCAGCAGTCGACGGGCTTGCCAGCGCCAGCTCTCCTCGGTCGCAACCCCGGGCGCGGCCAGACCGGCGTGGACGTGGTGTGTCGTAGCGGCTGTCATGGCGCCTCCGGAGGGGTCGGAGAACCGGTGCGGACCTCGAGTGTCGCCCCGCCGAGCGTGCGTCCACAAGCCCCGGAGGAGGCCGGTTTCGGTGATCCGGGAGAATCTTCGACATGTCGTCCGGATATCGGCTCGCACCCGCCCTGGCCGCCCGGTTGGTGGGCCTCGCGCTGGTCGGGTCGGCCGCGGTGGTCCTGGCGGCGACGGCTCTCGCGGCGATCCTGGACTGGTCGGCCGGGGTCGTGGTCGCCGTCGCGCTGGCCACGCTGCTGGCGACGGGTGGAGTGGCGCTGGCGACGCTCAGGATCCCTCTGTTGAGGGTGGATGAGCACGGTTACCGCGTCCGCTGGGTGCGCGGGGCGGGGGCGAAGGCGGCGGGATGGCGCGAGGTCGAGGACGCGGTCACCGCGAGTCCGCACGGCGTCGACTGCCTGGTGCTCCGGCTGCGCGACGGCCGGGCCACGAGCCTGCCGGTCGCGGCGATCGCCGGGGACCGGGAGGCGTTCGTCGACGAGATCCGCGGCTACCTCGGTCGCGGCCACGGGCTGCGTCCGCTCTGAGCCGGATGCGACGGGTTCGACCCGATTCGGCCTGCTCGGTCCGTGCCTTGTAGCCTGAGCGGGCTGTTGGCACCGGACGCCCCGGTGGACGGCAGCGGAGGAGGCGTCGCCTAGTCCGGTCTATGGCGCCCGCCTGCTAAGCGGGTTTGGGGCTACAACCCCATCGAGGGTTCAAATCCCTCCGCCTCCGCCACTCTTCGCCGGCCTTCCTCCGGTCCCGACCGGGGGAGGCCGGTGTTCTTCCACGCGTGCGCCCGACTGCATAAATGCGCAATGCAAGTATTTGACCCAACCAAACGGTGTCGTCCACTGTGGGGGCCACGGAGACTGGATGAACGGGCCCCGCACTGGGGCAGCAGCGAGCCAGACCAACGGAGACACACATGAGGATCGTTCAGAAGTTCGCCATCGTCTTGACGGCAGCGGTGATGGGCATCGGTCTTCTCGGGAGCCCTGCTGAAGCACACGACACCAGCTGGGGCTGCGGCGGGTGCATCGCCGTCAAGCGCTGATTCCTAGGAGCTGTCGACACATCTGAAGACTTGAGACGGGGACCGCGATCCCCCCTTTGAAACACCATCGCGGTTCTGGTGCCGACCCCCCGGCCCGTCTCAACCCGCGAGGGCAGTGGCTCGGTCACTGCCCTCGTGTGATTTCGAACGACGGCCGCAGCCCGTGACTCACTCGGGCTCGGCGTCGGTGGTGCGCTCCCGGCCCGAGACCCCGCGCTGCCCCATCGTGTAACCGAGCTGGAAGCGGGTCTCCGCCTCGTACTCCTGCTTCAGGTCGGCGACGTAGCCGGCGTAGGTGCGCGGGCTGACGCCGAGCCGCTTGGCGCTGACCGGGTCGGCGTGCCCCTCGATCAGCATCCTGATCGTCATCGCCCGTTGCTCGATCGCGATGTCCTTGAGCATGCCGCTCTCGCGGTTGGCGAACGGTCGGCCACGCTCCCAGGCACGCTCGAAGACGTCGACGAGGTAGTCGACGACGGAGGGCTCGCGGATCGCGATCGCGGTGAGCAGGTCCTCCTGCTTGCCGGGGATGATCGCCACCCGCCGGTCGAGGACGATCATCCGGTTGAAGAACTCGTCGAGCGTGCGCACCTCGGCACCGCGGGCGGTCACGGCCGCGACGTACTTGTGGGTGATCGCGCTGCGGCGCGCGCTGTGCTGGTAGAGCGTGCGCATCGTCGTGCCCCGCTCGAGCATCGCGCTGTCGCGCTGGGCAGCGGCGGCCAGGGTCTCGGGGTCGCGCCCGGTCTGCGGCTGGGCGGTGAGGACCTCCTCCTCGACCTCGGCGACCAGGCCCGCGATGAAGGGGGCGATGGCGCTGCCATGGAGGATCGTGAACGGTCCGGAGCTCGTGTCGGGCGCGCGCCGCCAGGCCTGGGCGAGGGGCGCGAACGCGTTGGCCCAGCTCGACGACTCGTCGAGCAACCGGGCTCCCTCCTGGCTCAGCGGTGCGACGATGCGTGACTGGACCGTGGAGGGGTCGATGGCGACGTAGCGGCCGGTCGTGGGTTCCTGGGAGAGCAGCCCGATCTCGATGAGGAGGTCGAACGCGGCACGGTCGGCACCGCGCTTGACGATCCGCGGGTCACCCTTGTCGATCCCGCCGGAAGCGACGATGTGCTCGTACAACGCGGTCGCGGCGGTCTCGAACAGCTCGCGGTCGTCTGCTCCCAGCTCTGCCACGTCACGTCCTTCCCAGCCCCCGCCGGGCTACAGAATCCCATACCCACCTGATGCGTGCGGCCCCGTTCCTGGAAAGGAGACGGGGCCGCACGTGGGCGTCGATCAGGGTGCCAACCGGGCCTTGAGGCCGTCGAGCTCGGTCCAGAGCACGGCGGGAAGGTTGTCGCCGAACTTCTCGAACCACTCCTGGATCTGGGGAATCTCCGCCCGCCACTCCTCGGGGTCGACGTGCAGCGCGGCGGCGAGCTGCTCCTCGCTCACGTCCAGGCCGTCGGTGTCGAGCGAGCCCGGCGCCGGGACGTGGCCGATGGGGGTCTCGAGCGCCGCGGCCTGGCCGTCGATGCGCTCCACGACCCACTTGAGCACGCGGCTGTTCTCGCCGAAGCCGGGCCACAGGAAGTCACCGTCGTCGCCTCTGCGGAACCAGTTGACGTAGAAGATCCGGGGCAGCTTGGAGGCGTCGTTGTCCTTGCCGACGTTGATCCAGTGGTTGAAGTAGTCGCCCGCGTGGTAGCCGATGAACGGCAGCATCGCCATCGGGTCACGGCGTACGACGCCGACCGCGCCGACCGCGGCGGCGGTCGTCTCGCTGGAGAGCGTGGCCCCCAGGAACGTGCCGTGCGTCCAGTCGCGGGCCTCGAACACCAGCGGCACGGTCGTCTTGCGGCGACCGCCGAAGAGGATCGCGTCGATCGGAACGCCGCGCGGGTCGTCGTACTCGGCGGCGAGGATGTCGCACTGCTTGATCGGCGTGCAGTAGCGGCTGTTGGCGTGGCTGGAGAGCTCCTCGCGTCTGGTCGGGAAGCTCCAGGGCTGGCCCTTCCACGACGTGGCCCTGGCCGGCGGGTTCTCCAGACCCTCCCACCAGACGTCGCCGTCCTCGGTGAGGGCGACGTTGGTGAAGACCGAGTTGCCCTTGTTGATGGTCTTCATCGCGTTGGGGTTGGTGTGCTCGTTGGTGCCCGGCGCGACACCGAAGAAGCCGTACTCCGGGTTGACCGCCCACAGCCGGCCGTCGTCGCCGACGCGCATCCATGCGATGTCGTCGCCCAGGGTCTCGACCTTCCAGCCGGGGATCGTCGGCTCGAGCATGGCGAGGTTGGTCTTCCCGCACGCGCTCGGGAACGCGGCGGCGACGTACTTGCGCACGCCCTCCGGCGAGGTGAGCTTGAGGATCAGCATGTGCTCGGCGAGCCAGCCCTCGTCGCGCGCCATCACGCTGGCGATGCGGAGCGCGTAGCACTTCTTGCCGAGCAGGGCGTTGCCGCCGTAGCCGGAGCCGAAGGACCAGATCGCCCGCTCCTCGGGGAACTGCACGATGTACTTGGTGTCGTTGCACGGCCACGCGACGTCGGCCTGGCCGTCCTCGAGCGGCATCCCGACGGAGTGGATCGCGGGCACGAAGGTGGCCCCGAGCTCGGTCATCCGGTCGAGCACGTGGGTGCCCATGCGGGCCATGACGCGCATGCTCGCGGTGACGTACGCCGAGTCGGTCAGCTCGATGCCGAACATCGGCTTCTCGGCCTCGAGGTGGCCCATGACGAAGGGGATGACGTACATGGTGCGGCCCTTCATGCAGCCGGCGTAGAGCCCGCGCATCAGGTCCTTCATCTCGTCGGGCGCCATCCAGTTGTTGGTCGGCCCGCAGTCCTTCTCGTCCACGGAGCAGATGTAGGTCCGGTCCTCGACGCGCGCGACGTCGGTCGGGTCGGACGCGGCGTGGAAGGAGTTCGGCTTGATCTGGGGGTTGAGGCGGGTGAACGTGCCCGTGGCCTCGAGGGCCCGGGTCAGCTGGTCCCACTCCTCGTCGGAGCCCGTGCACCAGTGGATCCGGTCCGGTCGGGTCAGCTCGGCGACCTCGGTGACGAAGTCGAGGATGCCCTGGTGGGTCGTGGGAGCGTTGACGGTGGTGGCGGTCATGTCCATCTCCGGTGGTTGAGGTGCGAGCGAAGCGAGCCTCGAGACTCGCGCGGTGCGGCCTGGCATCGCGCGGCGTCGTTGTCGGGCGACTGGTTGCCGGGAGGCTACCGACGGGCGGCAGCGCGGCCTATTGGATCGATCTACGGGTGTGACCGGCGTCGCATCCGCCGTGGCCCAGGGCCGGGTCGCGGCCTATCCTGCGGTCATGCCGGTTCCCGTGAAGGTCGCGATCGCCAACGACTACGAGGTCGTGGTCGTCGGCGTCGCCGGCCTCCTGCGGCCGCACGCCGAACGGGTGGAGGTGGTCGAGCTCGACAGCGGAATGCCGGTGGAGGCAGAGGTCGACATCGTGCTCTACGACTCCTTCGGTCAGGCCCAGGGCGCGTCGTTGGACGTACCGGGGGTCCTCGGCCGCAGCGGAGCCAAGATGGTGGTCTTCAGCTGGAACGTGCAGGCCGACCTCGTGGCGGAGTCGCTGGAGGCCGGCGCCTTCGGCTACATCTCCAAGGGGGTGTCGGGAGACGAGCTGGTCGACCTGCTCGAGCGGGTCCACGCCGGCGAGCGCGTGGTTCCTTCGACGAGCGCCGAGACCCCCGACGGAGTGGTGGGCCACTGGCCGGGTGACGACCACGGACTGTCACCGCGGGAGGCGGAGGTGCTGGCACTGATCTGTCAGGGCCTGAGCAACGAGGAGATCGCCGACCGCGCCTACCTCAGCAACAACACCGTGAAGACCTACGTCCGCACGCTCTACCGCAAGATCGGCGTCGACAGCCGCACCCGTGCGGTGCTCTGGGGTGTCGACCACGGCTTCCGGCCCGACCACGTGCGACATCGACTGGGGGGACCGGGGCGCTGAGGTCCGCCCCACCTCCCCACTTGAGGGTGTAACGAGCAGGGGCACTGGTCTGGTGGAGTCTGTACGACGGCCCACGGCCGTCGGACAGGGCGTTCCGCGAGGGGCTTACGCAGACCTCTCTGGGGCGGGACGCCCTGTCCTCGCAGGCGGCTGATGCCGATTCGGTCGTCCCCCGTGGGTCGGCTATCCTCGTGCAGTCGTTCGCGACGGGCGCCCGTAGCTCAACGGATAGAGCATCTGACTACGGATCAGAAGGTTTGGGGTTCGAATCCCTACGGGCGCGCAGTGTGTGGTGACCACATCGTGCTCGGTGACGTCAGTTCGTCGTCACTAGGGTGAGCGACATGGTGCGCATCGTCCCCGTCAACGAAGACCCGGCGTGACGTCCCCTCGATCCGCGGGCGCGGTCGGCTGGGGCATCCTCGCGACCGGCGGCATCGCGCGGGCCTTCACCCGGGACCTGCTCGACCACGGTCACCGGGTCGAGGCCGTCGCCTCCCGATCGGCCGCGTCCGCGGACGCCTTCGCCAGCTCCTACGGGATCCCACGCGCCCACGGCTCCTACGAGGCGCTGGTCGGCGACCCGGCCGTCGACGTCGTCTACGTCGCAACCCCGCACAACCTGCACGCCGGCAACGCCACGCTCGCCCTACGCGCCGGGAAACACGTCCTGGTGGAGAAGCCGTTCACCCTGAATGCGGTCCAGGCCCGGGAGGTCGTCGACGTCGCGGCGCGCAGCGGCAGGCTGGTCATGGAGGCGATGTGGACCAGGTTCTTGCCGCACATGGAACAGGTCAGGGCCTGGGTGGGAGAGGGAAGGATCGGCGAGGTCACTTCCCTCCATGCCGACCACACACAGCGACTGCCGCTCGACGACAACCACCGGCTGAACAACCCGGCACTGGCCGGCGGCGCCCTGCTCGACCTCGGCGTCTACCCGATCTCGTTCGCCCACGACCTCCTCGGACCCGTCGAGGACGTGCAGGCCCGGGCGACGTTCAAGCGAACCGGTGTGGACGGCTCAGTGGCCACGATCCTCCAGCACGCGGGCGGCGCGGTCTCGACGTCGTACTCCTCCAGCGAGATGCGCGGTCCCAACCGGGCCACCGTCCTCGGCACCCAGGGGTGGATCGACCTCGATGCCACCTGGTACAGCCCCACCCGCGTCGTCAGGTACGACGCCGACAGCCGGGTCGCGGAGACCTTCGAAGATCCGGTCACCGGGCGCGGCATGCAGTATCAGGCCGCTGAGGTCGAGCGGCTCCTCGCCGCGGGCGAGACCGCCAGCGACCTGATGAGTCCGGCGGAGTCGGTAGCCGTCATGTCGACCCTGGATGCCGTGCGCGCCCGCATCGGTCTGCGCTACCCGGAGGAGTGACGAGCGCCGGTGTCTGCCGGCCGGGGATGCCGATGCTCGACATCTGGGCGCGGGGCGTTACCGTGGGGGTGTTGAAGGGGCTCGCCCCTCGGTGCCGCTAGGCACCGTCACCTGTCTTACGCGTTATCCCTGGTCTTCGGTTCAGCTGGACATCGTGGTGCAGATGGTTCAGCTCCGCGATGGGCACAGTGTCCATCGCGTGGATTCACCGAATACGAAGGAAGACAGTCATGGCAGAAGGCACCGTGAAGTGGTTCAACGACGACAAGGGCTTCGGCTTCATCGCCCAGGACGGCGGCGGCGCGGACGTGTTCGTCCACCACACCGCGATCCAGGGCACCGGCTTCAAGTCGCTCGCTGAGAACCAGCGCGTCGAGTTCGACGTCACCGAGGGCCCCAAGGGTCCCCAGGCGGAGAACGTCGTCGGCAAGTAGCCACACCCGCACACCCGCCGACGGCGGCCACGATCGAGCATCGTGGCCGCCGTCGGTCATTTCGTGCGACGGGCCTGACCACCCGGCGTGACGACATGGCAGGCGGCCGACAGGAACGTGTCCTGCCGGCCGCCTGGTGTGCCGAGGTGGGTCAGACCTCGGCGTACGCCTCCTCGAGCCGCTCGATCTCGCGGGCCTTGCGCTCCTGGGAGACCGCCCAGGCGATTCCCGAGATCCACAGGACCGCGACGACCGCGGCAAGGAGGCCGACCAGGTTGCCCGTGGCGCCCAGCGCCTCGGCAATGGTCTTGGTGTTCGTGAGGACGATCAGGCCACCGGCCGCGACACCCAGCACGCGCGCGGGGAGGTGCTTGACCAGCCAGGCGGCGACCGGTGCGGCGATCACGCCGCCGATGAGCAGCGCCAGCGCGTAGTCCCACGGGATGCCGGAGCTGCTCAGTGCGAGCAGGAACCCGAGCGAGCCGCCGACCGCGACCACGAACTCGGACGTGTCGATCGAGCCGACGACCTTGCGGGGCTCGAGACGACCCGACGACAGCAGCGTGGTCGTGCCGACAGGGCCCCAGCCGCCGCCGCCGATGGAGTCGAGGGTGCCGCCCACCAGGCCCATCGGGACCAGGAACTTGGCACCGGGACGTGCCTTGAACGTCGGGCGGCGACCGCCCAGCACCAGGAACCGGTAGATGACGTAGAGGCCGAGCGTGAGCAGCAGGCCCGCGACCCACGGCTTCGCGGTGTCGGCCGGAAGGCTCGCGAGGAAGGTGGCACCGGCGAACGCGCCGACGAAGCCCGGGATGGCGAGGATCGAGACGGTCCTCCAGTCGACGTTGCCGAGCTTGTGGTGGGAGAAGCCGGAGACCAGCGAGGTGCCGATCTCCGAGAAGTGGACCGCGGCCGAGGCCGCCGCGGGGGCGATGCCCACCGCCAGCAGCAGCGTGGACGAGGTGACGCCGTACGCCATCCCGAGGGAGCCGTCGACGAGCTGGGCAAGAAGCCCCACGAAGCCGAGGACGATGAGCTTGCGCATGATGATGACCCGTTTCTTGATCGACCCTGTTATTAATACTGAACAACGCGAGATTAGACAATAACGTGATCAGGCGTCGAAATCTCCGCTGACCCCGCGCGTCGGTCAGGATGGGGTCCATGTCCGACTGGCTCGAGGGGCTCAGCACCCTCCAGGTCCTGCTCTTCGTGCTGGCAGTGACGTTCGGGATCTCCGTCGTCGCGGCGATCATCGGCGCGATCCTGGTGCGCAGGGGAATGCACCGCCCGGCCACGGTGGCGCGCGCCTCGAGGCTGGCCGAGCGGGCGCTCCGGCTGATCAAGCGGCCACTGACCCTCGTGGTGCTCGACGAGGTGGAGGCCGTGATCCAGACCGGCCACTACACCCGCAGCATCTCTGAGGCGCTGCTCGAGAACCACGACGAGCTGAAGGCGCTGGTGGCCGAGAAGGTGCGGCAGGACCCGAACGTGCGCCTGATCGGACGGCTGCCGGGCTACGACACGATCGTCAGCGAGGTCACCGAGACGACGCTGCGGATCCTCATCGAGATGCTCGACGACCCCCGCACCGACGAGCTGATCAGCGACCTGGTCCGCAACACGCTCACCCAGGTCAAGGAGTCGGTGCGGCTGCGGGCCCACGAGACCGTCGGCCCTCACGACCCCCCGGACCCGATCCCGCCGCGGCTGGCCCGGTGACCGAGCGGCACCTCCCTCGGCGGCACGACCTCGCGCCGCTGATGAAGTTCAAGCGGCCGGTGTGGTCGGCGACCGAGCGCCGGCTGGCCTCCGCGCTGACGATCGAGGACCTCCGTCGCATCGCCCGGCGCCGTACGCCGCGGGCGGCGTTCGACTACACGGACGGCGCCGCCGACGGAGAGGTCTCGCTGGCCCGGGCGCGGCAGGCGTTCGCCGATGTCGAGTTCCGCCCCGGCGTGCTCCGGGACGTCTCCGCGGTCGACACGTCGCGGGAGGTGCTCGGTGCTCGTGCGGCGCTGCCGTTCGGGATCGCGCCGACCGGCTTCACCCGGATGATGCAGACCGAGGGCGAGATCGCGGGCGCGACCGCCGCCGAGGCCGCCGGCATCCCGTACGCCCTGTCGACGATGGGGACGACGTCGATCGAGGACGTCGCCGCCGCGAGCCCCGGCGGCCGCCACTGGTTCCAGCTCTACATGTGGAAGGACCGCGAGCGGTCGATGGCGCTGGTCGACCGGGCCGCGGCGGCCGGCTACGACACGCTCCTCGTGACGGTCGACGTGCCGGTCGCCGGTGCCCGGCTGCGCGACGTCCGCAACGGCATGACGATCCCGCCCACGCTGACGCCGCGGACGGTCGCCAACGCGATCCCGCGCCCGGCCTGGTGGTTCAACTTCCTCACCACCGAACCGCTCGCGTTCGCGTCCCTCGACGCGTGGTCGGGGACGGTCGCCGACCTGCTCGACACGATGTTCGACCCGACCGTGACCTGGGAGGACCTCGCCTGGATCAAGGAGCAGTGGCCCGGCAAGGTGGTCGTCAAGGGCGTTCAGTCGGTGGCCGACGCCGCGCGCTGCGCGGAGGTGGGCGCCGACGCCGTGCTGCTCTCCAACCACGGTGGGCGCCAGCTCGACCGGGCTCCGGTCCCCTTCCACCTGCTGCCCGACGTCGTCGCCGAGGTCGGGAACGACGTGGAGGTGCACCTCGACACCGGGATCATGTCCGGCCAGGACGTCGTCGCCGCGATCGCCCATGGCGCACGCTTCACGCTCGTCGGCCGTGCGTATCTCTACGGCCTGATGGCGGGTGGCCGCGCCGGCGTCGACCGCGCGATCGAGATCCTCGGCGGTCAGGTGGAGCGGACGATGCGGCTGCTGGGCGTCGACCTCGCTCGACGAGCTGTCGCCGGAGCACGTGACCCAGCTCGTACGGCTCGAGCCGCGACCCCGGTGAGCAGCCCGTCGACCGAGACCGCGGCGCGGCCCGACGGACCGGTCGCCGTACGCCAGCTGGCGTTGATCTCCGCGGTGCAGGTGCTCGCCGTCGCGACCTGGTTCGCGGCATCCGCGGCCGCGCCGGCGCTGCGCGACGAGTGGGAGATCGGACGGGTCGGTGAAGCGCTGCTGACCGTGGGGGTGCAGCTCGGCTTCGTCGTCGGTGCGCTCGCCTCGGCGGTGACCAACCTCCCGGACCGGGTCGATCCGCCCCGCTTGATGGGTCTGGGCGCTGCGGTCGCCGCCCTCGCGACGCTGGCCACCGCCACCCTGGTCGACGGTGTCGCCCCTGCGGTCGCGCTGCGCGTCGTCACCGGCGCAGCCCTGGCGCTGGTCTATCCGGTCGGGATGAAGCTGGTCGTCAGCTGGTTCGCCGACCGGCGCGGGTCTCGCGGTCAGCATCATGGTCGGCTCGCTGACCCTCGGCAGCATCCTGCCGCAGCTGATCTCCGGCTCGCTCGGCTCCGCGTGGCGCACGGCGCTGGTCGTCTCGGCGTGCCTGTCGCTGGCCGCGGCGGTGCTGCAGCGCTGGATCGTGGTAGGCCCGTTGGTGACCCGCTCCGACGGGTTCCGTCCGGGCGTCGTCCTCGACGTGTGGCGGGAACGGGCGCCGCGGCTGGCCAACCTCGGCTACCTCGGGCACATGTGGGAGCTCTACGCCCTGTGGGCCTGGGCACCGGCATTCCTGGTCGCCAGCTTCGCCGAGCGCGGAGAACATCCCGGCCGCGGCACGATCGGGGTGATCGTGTTCGTCGCGACTCGGACTGTGCGGCGCACTCGGCTGCCTGGCGGCCGGCTGGCTCGGGGATCGTCTCGGCCGCGCCCGCGCCGCCGCGGCCGCGATGCTGGTCAGTGGCACCTGCTGCGTCCTGGCGGCGGTCGCCTACGGCGGTCCCGGCTGGCTGATCGTGCCGCTGCTCATGGTCTGGGGCGCCGCGGTCATCGCCGACTCCGCGATGTTCTCGGCCTGCCTGGGGACCGTCGTCGATCCGCGGTACGTCGGCACCGCGCTCACCCTGCAGACCGCGCTCGGCTTCCTGCTGACCGTGGTGACGATCCAGCTCGTGCCCGTGGTCGCGGAGGCCGTCGGCTGGCCGGTCGCGGTCGCGATGCTCGGTGTCGGGCCGCTGCTCGGGTCGATCGCCATGGCGCGGCTGACGCCGCTGCTGCCGGCACGGGGATGAGGCCGGCTCGACGTACCCCTGGGTCGCCGAGGTTCCTGAGCGAGTCGTGACGTTCCTGAGTGATCCAGCGCGCCGAAATGACTGGTTACCCGGATATCCGGGGAACCGAGCCATCCACGCCTACGCCTCGTCGAGGGCGGCGGCGACCCGGCGGTGGGCCTCCCAGATCTCCTCGGGGAGGTGGTCGAAGGCCTGCAGGTGCTCCTCGCGGTTGGCCATCTCCTCGCGCCAGCGGGGAACGTCGATGTCGAGGAGGGTGGCCAGGTCGCCGGGGTCGACGGAGCAACCCTCGAGCTCGAGCTCGTCCTCGGTCGGGATGATGCCGACGGCCGTCGGCCGCCCCGACACCTCGCCGGCCTTGAGGCGCATCAGCCACAGCAGCGGGCGCAGGTTGTCGCGGTAGCCCGGCCACAGGAAGTGCCCGTCGTCGGGGTCCCTCTGGAACCAGTTGACGTGGGCGAAGATCGGCTGCTCGGTGGCTGCCCCGACGATGCGCAGCCAGTGGGCGGCGTAGTCGCCCTCGGCGTACGACATGAAGGGCCGCATCGACATCGGGTCGTAGCGCAGCAGGCCCTCCTTGCCGTCGGCGGCGGCGGTGGCCTCGGCACCGAGTGTGAGCCCGTCGTAGACGCCCTCGGCAAGGTCGGTGATGGCGCGGATGAGGGGCTCGCGGTCACGGGTGCGGCCACCGAAGATGATGCCGTCGATCGGGACGCCCGCCGGGTTCTCGAAGTCCTCGGCGACGTTGGGGACGTTGGCGAGCGTGGTCGTGAAGCGGCTGTTGGGGTGGGCCCACGGCGAGTCGTCGCGCGCGGAGCGGTCGGAGATCTTCTCGCCCTTCCAGTCGTACCAGCCCGTGACGTCGGCGGGGGGCTGCTTGGTCTTGCCCTCCCACCAGACCTCGTGCGTGTTCTCGTTCCACGCGACGTTGGTGAAGACCACCTGGGTGTTCTCCTCGACCGAACGCAGCGCGGTCGGGTTCGTCGACTCGTTGGTGTCCTTCGCGACGCCGAAGACGCCGAACTCCGGGTTCATGCCGTAGAGCCGGCCGTCCTCCGGGTTGACCCACAGCCACGCGATGTCGTCACCGTAGAAGGAGACGTAGTAGCGGTCGCCGAGCCCCTCGGGGGCGAGCATCATCGCCAGGTTGGTCTTGCCCGAGGCGCTCGGGAAGCCGCCGCAGATGTGGTAGTCGCGGCCGGTCTCCTTGTCGTGGATCCCGATGAGCATGAACTGCTCGGAGAGGAACTCGCGGCTCGCCCACCCGTCGTAGGCGGCCTGCCGCAGGCCGTGGGCGATCTTGCCGAGCAGCGCGTTGCCGCCGTACGACGACCCGAAGTGGAGGATCGTCCGCTCGTCGGCGACGGTCACGAACATCCGCTGGTCGTCCGCCGTGCCCTGGCCGAGGTGCTCCAGGTCGCCGGTCACGTGGACCGCTCGCACGAACATGTCGGGCTCGGCGAGGTTGTTGATGAGGTCGATGCCGACGCGTGCCATCCGGATCATGTGGAGCACGACGGTGCGGTTGTCGGTGAGCTCGACGCCCGCCGCGTACCGCTCGAGCGGCGAGCCCGGGGGCGACATCAGGTAGGGGATGACATACATCGTCTTGCCGGCGAGCTGGCCGCGCATGCGCTCCTCGAGCAGCGGCTTCATCTCCGAGGCGGGACGCCAGTTGTTGTAGACGCCCGCGTCGGACTCGTTGCTGGTGGCGACGATGGTGCGCTCCTCCGAGCGCGCGGTGTCCTTGTAGTAGCTGCGGGAGTAGTAGCGGCCCTCGCCGGCCGGCTGGATCTCGTCGGCGGCCAGCGCCTCCTGCACCAGGCGGGCGTCGTCGGCCGCGCTGACGACCTCGATCCGGGCGGCGCCGGTGACGCCGGCCCAGTGGCGCACGTAGTCGCGCACCGCCTCGTTGGTCAGCCCGGCCGCATCCAGCGCGTCGTCCACCTCGGCCGTGTCGGCCATGCCAGCCCGCCTCTCCAGCCGTCGGCCCGAGACCGACGCTCAGTTGTGTGCCTCGCACCGTACAAGTTCGCCACCGCGCAGGACAGGGAGGAAGGGCCCTACTCCCGGCTGAGGACCTGGGGTACGACGGCGAGCAGGACCACGGCGAGCGCCGCCACACCGCCACCCACGACCAGGGCAGCGGTCCGGTCGACGACGACGTCGAAGATCAGCGTCGCCATGCCGACCACCAGCAGAGCCACGCCGATGACCGCGGCGGAGAGACCGACCTGCGCGGCGCTGACCACCCGTTCCTTGACGTGCTGACCCGACAGCCGACGGTGCACCGAGACCGTCATCACGATGAACAGCGTGGTGACCGCGGCGACCACCACGAGGGCGAGGAACAGGCCGCGCTGGAAGGAGTCGAGGTCGCCGAATGCGCTCTGGAACGGGAGCGTCAGCAGGAAGCCGGCCAGGAGCTGCACCCCGGTCTGCATGACACGGAGCTCCTGGAGCTGGTCCTCCCACTTTCGGTCCAGCTTCTCCTGCGCCGTCTCGTGGCGCCCCTCGTCAGCCATGGACGGACCCTAGTCGCACGTGTGTTCGGCGGGGCTTCACCTGTACGGGTGTTTGCCGCCCGTGAGGTCCGATGGCAGGTTTGGGTGGCTGGTCGCCGGATGCGCGACCGCTAGAGGAGGACAAACGAACATGACGTTCCTGCTGTGGATCCTGGCAGTCATCCTCGTGATCAGCGGCATCGTGACGCTGATTCGCGGTGGGGTGCTGTGGGGAATCGTGCTGATCATCGTCGGACTGCTCGTCGGCCCGGGAGGGGTCAGCCTCTTCGACAAGTAGCGCTGCGGCGGGGGAAGTGTCGGCGGCGGGCCCTATGTTGGGTCCGTCGCCGTCGCACGTCCGGGGGTGCACGCGGGTGAGAAGGAGGTCGCGGGTTGGTCCTGCAGCTTCACCGTGCGCCGCGCGCCGACCTCCTGTCCGACCAGCTCGGCGACCTGCTCGCCACCCCGCTGCCCGATCCGTTCGCCGCCGAGGTCGTGGCCGTGCCCGCCCGCGGTGTGGAGCGCTGGTTGTCCCAACGGCTCTCCCATCGGCTCGGCGCCGGCCCTTCCGGCGGTGACGGCGTCTGTGCCGGGGTGCGCTTCCTCAGCCCGCGGTCCCTCGTCTCGCTGCTGCTCGACCGCGAGCGCGACGACGCCTGGGATCCCGACCGGTTGGTGTGGCCGCTGCTCGAGGTCCTCGACGCCTCGCTCGACGAGCCGTGGGCGGCCACCCTTGCCCGCCACCTCGGCCACGGTGTCGCCGGCGACGAAGGTGACCTCCGCCGCGCTCGCCGCTGGTCGGTCGCGCGCCGGCTGGCCGGCATCCTCGCGTCGTACGCCGTGCAACGACCGTCCCTCGTCGCCGACTGGCGCGCCGGTCGCGACACCGACGGCGCCGGCGCGGCCCTCGACGCCGACCTGCTCTGGCAACCGGAGCTGTGGCGCCGGTTGCTCGCCCACGTCGGGCAACCGCCGCCCGACGTGCGCCACCGCGAGACGGTGTCGATGCTGCGCAACGGCGACGCTGCGGCACTCGACCGTCTCGACCTGCCGGACCGGCTCTCCCTCTTCGGCCACACCCGGTTGCCGGTCACCGAGGTGGAGCTGCTCGGCGCGCTCGGCGAGCGACGTGACGTCCACCTGTGGCTTCCCCAACCCTCGCCGGTGCTCTGGGACGACCTGCGGGGCATCGGCGGGGTGGTCGCGCGCGACGACGACACGTCCGCCGAGCGAGTCCACCACCCGCTGCTGGCATCCCTGGGCCGTGACACCCGCGAGCTGAGCCGGGTCCTCGACGACGTCGGCGTCGAGGCGGCCGCGGCTGCCCCGCTGGAGGAGCGGGCCACGCTCCTCGGCTGGCTCCAGGCCGACCTCCGCGCCAACCGGGCTCCCGACAGCGAGCTCCGGTCCTCGAGGGTGCCGGCGGCCGACGACCGCAGCCTGCAGGTACATGCCTGCCACGGCGCCGCGCGCCAGGTCGACGTGCTGCGTGAGGTGCTCGTCGGGCTGCTCGACGACGACCCGACCCTCGAGCCGCGCGACATCCTCGTGATGTGTCCTGACATCGAGACCTACGCGCCGCTGATCGCGGCGGGCTTCGGGCTCGAGGGGGTGGTGGACGAAGGTCACCCCGCCCATCGGCTCCGGGTCCGGCTCGCCGACCGCGCCCTGTCCAGCACCAACCCGCTGCTCGCCGTGGCCGCCCGGCTGGTCGAGATCGCCGGCGGCCGGGTGACGGCGAGCGACGTGCTCGACCTGATCGGCGCCGACGTCTGCCGCCGGCGCTTCGACCTCGATGACGACGACCTCGCCCGGATCACCGACTGGGTCGGCGCGGCCGGCATTCGCTGGGGGCTCGACGCCGAGCAGCGCGCCGGTTTCGAGATGCAGGGGTTCGCCCACAACACGTGGCGCGCCGGTCTCGACCGGCTCCTCCTGGGCGCCGCGATGAGCGGCGACGACCACCGCCACGTCGGCCGCGGGCTTCCCGTCGACGACGTCGGCAGCGGCGACCTCGAGCTGCTCGGACGGTTCTGCGGAGCTCGTCCACCGTCTCGACCTCTGCGTCGCCGACCTCGCGGCGGCCGGTCCGCTGGAGGAGTGGGTCGTCGCGCTGCGCGCGGGCGTCGCCGGTCTGGCCGAGGTCGATCCCGACCAGCCCTGGCAGGCGCCTCAGTTCGAGCGGGAGCTGGCCCGGACCCTCGACTCTGCGACGGAGGGAGGGGTGGTCACGCTGCGGCTGCCCGACGTCCGGGCCATGCTCGACTCGCGGCTCGGTGGCCGACCCACCCGCGCCAACTTCCGGACCGGCACGCTGACGGTCTGCACGATGGTGCCGATGCGCTCGGTGCCCCACCGGGTGGTCTGCCTGGTCGGCCTCGACGACGGCGTCTTCCCGCGCGTGGCCTCGGTCGACGGCGACGACGCGCTGCTGCGGCGACCGCTGACCGGCGAGCGCGACCCCCGCAGCGAGGATCGCCAGCTGCTCCTCGACGCGGTGCTCGCGGCCACCGAGACCCTCGTCGTCACCTACACCGGGGCCAACGAGCACACCGGTGCGGCCCGACCTCCCGCCGTCCCCCTGGGCGAGATCCTGGACGCCGCCCACCGCACCGCTGCGACGTCCGACGTGCTCGTCCATCACCCGCTCCAGCCGTACGACGCCCGCAACCTGGTCCCGGGAGCCCTGGTCGGCGACCGCCCGTTCAGCTTCGACCGGGCCGCGCTCGCCGGTGCCCGGGCGGCAACCTCGGAGCGGCGGCCACCCGAGCCGTTCCTGCCGCGCCCACTCCCAGCGGCGGCCGAGGGCGACGTCAACCTCGCCGATCTCCGCGACTTCCTGGTCCACCCGGTCCGCGCCTTCCTCCGGGGGCGGCTCGACGTGTCCTCGCCGCTCGACGCCCGGGAAGTCGGTGACGCGATCCCCGTCGACCTCGACGCGTTGGAGCAGTGGGACATCGGCGACCGGCTGCTGCGGCAGGTGCTCGCCGGCCAGGACGCGGTCGCCGTCCTCACCGCCGAGCAGCTCAGCGGCACGCTCCCGCCGGGCGGGCTCGGCACCCGCGCCCTCGGCGAGGTCGCCAAGAAGGCGCAGGACCTCTACGCCGGCACCGCCTCGCTGCGCGAGGGGGAGCGCCGCAGCCTCGACGTCGACGTCGACCTCGGTGGCGGTCGCCGGCTGACCGGCACGGTCTCCGGTGTGTTCGGCTCGCGGTTGGTGTCGTTGGGCTACAGCCGGCTCAAGGCGCGGCAGCGACTGCTGGCCTGGGTCGACCTGCTGGCCCTGAGTGCCGCACACCCCGACCTCCACATCACCTCCCACGCCGTCGGCTGGGGTCGCGCCGGGCCGCAGCGCGCACTCGCCGGGACCGCTCGACCACCGGGCGGTCGACTGGCTGCGGGAGCTGGTCGAGCTCCGCGACCTCGGGATGACGCGGCCGCTGCCGGTCCCGATCCAGACCGGCAACGCGTTCGCGGAGGCACGCGCCAAGGAGCTGGTCGGCGCCCCCGTGGAGCCGGTCGCCGCCGCCAACCGGATGTGGGAGACCGACCGCAACAGCCCGGCCGGGATCCCGGGCGAGGACGCCGACGCGGCCCACGTCCGCGTCTGGGGCGACCACGCCCCGCTCCAGCGCCTGCTCGACGAGGGCCTGGCGTCGTACGCCTGGCAGATCTGGGAACCGCTCCTCACCGGCGTCGAGCGAGTGGGGATGCTGTGATCGAGCCGTTCGACATCCGGGCCCCGCTGCCGACCGGCACGACGGTGCTCGAGGCCAGTGCGGGCACCGGCAAGACCTGGACCATCGGCGCGCTCGTCGCCCGCTACGTCGCCGAGGACGTGGCCACGCTCGACCAGATGCTGATCGTCACCTTCGGTCGCGCCGCGAGCCAGGAGCTGCGCGAGCGGGTGCGCACCCAGCTGGTCGAGGCCGAGCGCGCGCTGGCGGGCGATGCCGCTCCCGAGGCCGGTCCGGCCTCCGACCTCCTCGACCTGCTGCTCGACTGCGACGACGAGACGAAGGCCCAGCGGCACCGACGGATCGTGGCCGCGCTGGCCTCGTTCGACGGTGCCACCATCGCGACCACCCACCAGTTCTGCTCGCTCGTGCTGGGTTCCCTGGGCGTCGCGGGCGACACCGACGCGCGGGCCCGGCTGGTCGAGGACCTGGACGACCTGCTCACCGAGGTCGTCTCCGACCTCTACCTGCGCGCCTTCGCCTACGACGACACCGACCCGGCCTTCAGCCACGCCGAGGCGATGTCGATCGCACGCGCCGTCGTCGGTGACCCGCAGGCGTGGCTCGAACCGGCCGGCGCCGACGCCACCACGCCCCACGGTCGCCGGGTGGCCTTTGCCACCGCCGTCCGCACCGAGCTCGATCGCCGCAAGCGGCGGCTCGGGATCCTGTCCTACGACGACCTGCTCAGCCAGCTCGCCGATGCCCTCGCCGATCCCGAGGCGCCCGCGCGTGCGCGGATGCGGCAGCGGTGGCAGATCGTCCTGGTCGACGAGTTCCAGGACACCGACCCGGTGCAGTGGCAGGTCCTCGACCGCGCGTTCAGCGGCCACGCCACGATGGTGCTGATCGGAGACCCCAAGCAGGCGATCTATGCCTTCCGCGGCGGCGACGTCGTGACCTACCTGCAAGCCGCCGGCACGGCCGCGACCCAGCAGACGCTGGACGTCAACTGGCGCAGCGACCAGCCGCTGCTGTCCGCGTTCCAGGCCGTGCTGCGCGGCGCGGCGCTCGGCGACGAGAGGATCGTCGTCCACGACGTCACCGCTCACCACGACGGCAGCCGGCTGGCGGGCGCCCCCCACCCCGAGCCGTTCCGGTTGCGCGTGGTGCGACGCGACCAGTTCGGGCGCAGCGGGTCCTCGCCCCTCACGGTGGGCCAGGTCCGACCACTGGTCGCCCAGGATCTCGCCCACGACGTGCGCGCCCTGCTCGCGTCCGGTGCGACGTACGACGGGCGCCAGCTCGAGCCGCGTGACGTCGCGGTCATCAGCTACCGCCACGCCGACCTCGCGCGGGCGCAGGAAGCCCTGCACGCGGTCGGCGTACCCGCCGTGATCGCAGGTGGCGGCAGCGTCTTCGCCACGCCCGCGGCCGTCGAGTGGCTCCGGCTCCTCGAGGGGCTCGAGCAGCCCCACCGCAGCGCCCGCGTCAGGTCGGCCGCCCTGACGCCCTTCCTCGGCCACACCGCGACCCGGCTCGACACCGAGGGCGAACGGCTCACCGACGAGGTCGCCGACCGGCTCCGTGCCTGGTCCGAGGTCTACGCGACCAGGGGGGTGGCCGCGGTGCTGGAGGCGGCGACCGCGGACGGGCTTCCCGGCCGGGTCCTCGGCGAGGTCGGCGGCGAACGACACCTCACCGACCTGCGCCATATCGGCGAGGCCCTCCACGAGGTGGGCCTGACCGAGCGGCTCGGCGTCGCCTCGATGCTGGCCTGGCTGCGACGCCAGGTCGCCGAGGGACGGGACGGTCGCGGGACCGAGCGCACCCGGCGGCTCGACTCCGACGCGGCAGCGGTCCAGCTCGTCACCATCCATGCCAGCAAGGGGCTCCAGTACCCCGTCGTCTACCTGCCCGCGCTCGCTGACCGCAACGTGCCGAAGCCGTCGACACCGCTGTTCCACGACGACGGCGGTCGGCGTTGCCTCGACGTCGGCGGCGGCGCCGGTGACGGCTGGCGCGACCATGTCGCGCGCTGGGAACGCGAGGAGGCCGGCGAGTGGCTGCGGCTGCTCTACGTCGCCGTCACCCGCGCCCAGTCCCAGGTCGTCGCGTGGTGGGCCCCGACCCGCAACACCCCGGCCTCACCGCTCCACCGCATGCTGCAGGGTCGCCGTCCGGACGCCGCCGACGTCCCCGACGCGTTCGACAACCGCACCGACGACGACGCCGCCGGCGTGTTCGAGCAGTGGCACGCCCACGGCGGCCCCAGCCCCGAGCCGGCGGTCCCGGCCCCGCTGGGTGCCGACGTCCCGATCGCGGCCCCGACCGGCCTCGCGGTCCGCAGCTTCGACCGCGACGTCGACACCGCCTGGCGCCGCACGTCCTACTCCTCGCTGACCCGGGTCGAGCCGGCGGCCGCTCCCGCCGTCGGCAGCGAGCCCGAGGAGGTCCCACGCGACGACGAGGGCCCGCTGCCGGTCGGTGAGCGGCCCGCCGATCCGACGCTGGCGACTCCCTCGCCGATGGCCGAGCTGCCGGTCGGCGCCGACTTCGGGTCGCTGGTCCACGGCGTCCTCGAGCACGCCGACCCCGAGGCTGACGACCTCACTGTCGAGCTGCGCTCGCAGCTCGTCGACCAGCTGGTGCGCTGGCCGGTCGACGTCGACCACGACCTCCTGGTCGCCTCACTGGTGGCCGTGACCGACACCCCGCTCGGGTCTCTCGCGGGCAACGCCGACCCTGCGTGACGTCCCGTTGCGCGACCGGCTGCGCGAGCTCGACTTCGAGCTTCCACTCGCGGGCGGCGACCTCGGCCTGACGGGCGACGTGACGCTGGGGGACCTCGCACCGCTGCTGCGCCGCCACCTCCCGGAGGGCGACCCGGTGCGCGACTTCGCCGACGCGCTCGACCGGCCCGAGCTCGGTGCACAGAGCCTGCGCGGCTACCTCACCGGCTCGATCGACGTGGTGCTGCGGGTGCGTGGCGACGACGGCGCGGTGCGCTACCTCGTGGTCGACTACAAGACGAACTGGCTCGGCCCGCGCGACGAGCCGCTGACCGCCGCGGCGTACGTCCCCGCGGCGCTCGATGCCGCGATGGGCCACTCCGACTACCCGCTGCAGGCGCTGCTCTACGCCGTCGTCCTCCACCGGTTCCTGCGGTGGCGGCAACCCGGCTACGACCCCGAGCGGCACCTCGGCGGGGTCCTCTACCTCTACCTGCGCGGCATGTGTGGCCGCGAGACACCGCGGGTCGAGGGTGAACCGTGCGGGGTGTTCGCGTGGCGGCCCCCGGTGGCGCTGGTCGAGGCACTGTCCGACCTCCTCGACGGCCGGCTCCCCGAGGCGGTGGGCCGATGACCGAGGTGTTCGAGCCGGTCGGTGACCACGACCGGCGGCTGGTCGCCGGGGCCACCGGCGTGCTCGGTGACATGAACCGGGCCGGCGTGCTGGCGGCCGCCGACGTCCACGTGGCGACCCGCACGGCCGACCTGGCCGGCGAGTCCGACCCCCAGGTGATGCTGGCAGCGGCGCTGGCGGTCCGGGCGGTCCGCAACGGCTCGGTGGGCGTCGACCTCGCCACGATCCGCGACGTCGCCCCCGAGCTGCCGTGGCCCGACCCGTCCGGCTGGGCCGACGCGGTCGAGGGCTCGCCGCTCGCGGCCGCCGGTGTGCTGCGCCAGGAGTTCGGGCTGGTCTACCTCGACCGCTACCACCGGCTCGAGCGCCAGATCGCCGACGACGTCCGCACCCGCACCGAGCAGCCGCCGCCGGCCGTCGACGAACCATCCCTCGCGGCGGCACTCGACCGGGTGCGCGACGACCACCTCAGCCCCGAGCAGGAGGCGGCTGCGGTCGCGGCCTGTCGCCAGTGGACGACCGTGATCACCGGCGGGCCGGGCACGGGCAAGACCACGACCGTCGCCCGGATGCTCGCGCTGCTCTCGTCCCAGGCGGAAACGCCCGCTGTCGGTGGCGCTGAGCGCACCGACCGGGAAAGCCGCCGCCCGGCTGGCGGAGGCCGTGGGGCGAGGAGATGCCGGCCGGCTTCGCCGAGCGCGTCGGGCGGCCCGACGCGATGACGCTCCACCGGCTGCTCGGCTGGCGCCCCGACAACTCGACACGCTTCCGCCACGACCGCGGCAACCGGCTCAAGCACGACGTGATCGTGGTCGACGAGTGCTCGATGGTCGACCTGACGATGATGGCCCGGCTGCTCGAGGCGGTCCGGCCGGAGACCAGGCTGATCCTGGTGGGCGACCCGCGCCAGCTCACCTCGGTCGGGGCCGGCGCGGTGCTCTCCGACCTCGTGGACGGCCTGCCCGAGGTGCTCGTGCGGGGGTTGTCCCGCAACTACCGCTCGGCCGCCGACATCCAGGCCGTGGCCGATGCGCTCCGCGACGCCGAGGATCCCGATGCGGTGCTCGAGGCGCTGCGTGCCGGCTCGTCGCAGGTCGAGTTCGTCGAGACCGACGACCCGGCGCGGTGCTGCGGGAGCCGCTGGTCGACCAGGCGCTGCGGGTGCGTCGGCTCGCGTTCGCCGGTGACGCCGAGGGCGCCATCGCGGCCCTCGGCCGGCACCGGCTGCTCTGCGCCCACCGTGAGGGCCCCCGCGGCGTACGCCTCTGGAACCGGCAGGTCGAGCAGTGGCTCGGCGACGAGACCGGCGAACCGATCTACGGCACCTGGTACGTCGGTCGCCCGCTGCTGGTCACCGCGAACGACCACGCGCTCGAGATCTACAACGGCGAGACCGGGGTCGCGGTGCTCGCCGACGGCCGGCTCCGGGCGCGCATCGACGGCGCCCGGCACGGCCTGACCGACCTCGCGCCCGGGCGGCTCGACGCGATCGACACCATGCACGCCCTGACCATCCACAAGAGCCAGGGCAGCCAGGCCGAGGAGGTCACCGTGCTGCTGCCCGAGGAGGGTTCACGGCTGCTCACGCGCGAGCTGTTCTACACCGCGGTGACCCGCGCCCAGGACCGGTTGCGCGTGGTGGGCTCCGAGGCGGCGGTGCGGGCCGCCGTCGCCTCCCGCGCGCAACGCGCGACCGGCCTGCGACAGCGCCTGCGCTGACGCCGCCCACCGGCTGAACCTCGAAACGTCGCGGCAACGTGCCGGGGCTACTGTCGCCCCATGTCGTACCTGCTCCGGGTCAGCCTGCTGGACGTCCCCGGCTCGTTGGGGCGGCTCGCGACCGCGATCGGTGAGGCCGGCGGCGACATCGAGGCGATCGAGATCGTCGAGAAGCGCCACGACGGCACCGCGGTCGACGACTTCTTCCTCGAGATGGCCGACGGCGCCATGCCCGACGCGGTCGTGTCGGCGTGCACGGGCATCGAGGGCGTCGAGGTGCTCTGGATCAACCGCTACGCCGCGGGCGGCAACATCTTCCTGGACCTCGAGGCCGTCGAGGACCTCACCGCCCACCGCGACACGGCCCTCGACCGGCTGGTCGACCTGCTGCCGATCGTCTTCCGGTCCGACTGGGGTGCCCGGATCGACCGCTCCTCCGGCGTACGACGGGCGACCGAGGCGGCCCCCTCCGACCTCGACTTCGTCGAGCTGTCCGAACCCCAGCAGGTCGACGAGGAGGGTGCCGACCTGGTCGTGGCGTGCCCGCTCGGCACCGACGAGGTGTTGCTGATCGGCCGCCGCGGCGGTCCCGCCTTCCTCGACTCCGAGCTGGCCCGTCTCTCGCACCTCGCCAACCTCGCCCGCTCCATCGCCGTGGGTTGAGTTGGGCTTGCCTCACGGTTGAGTTGGGCATGCCTCTCGGAGTGATGCCCAACTCAACCGTGAGCGAGGCCCAACTCAACGTGTCAGGGGACGGACTTGATGCGGGTGACGAGGACGGAGCCGAGGAGAGCGCAGAAGAAGGAGAAGATGTAGACCACGCCGTAGCCGACCGACCAGCCGTCGCCGTACGTCGCGACGGAGCCGCCGCCGGCCGCGACCAGGGTCAAGATGATGCCGGCGAGGGCGGGGCGAGGACCTGGGGCAGGGTGTTGGCGATGTTGATGACGCCGAGGTCCTTGGCCCGCTCGGTGGCCGCGGGCAGCACCTGGGTGATGAGCGCGAAGTCGACGGCGGTGTAGATGCCGAACGCGCAGCCGAGCACGATCGCGGCGGCGACCGCGGCGTACCAGTTCTGCGGGATCGCCAGGACCAGGGACGCGGCGCCGGAGATGATCCCCGACCAGATCACGAAGATCTTGCGGCGCCCGACCCGGTCGCTCCAGTGGCCGAAGACCGCGGTCGTCGCGATCACGGTGACGGCATAGAGCGCCGTGAGCACGAGCACGCGCTCGGCCGCCTCGTCCTCGGGGATGCCGAGGCCGTCGACGACGTAGAAGAGCAGGTAGAGCGTGGCCACGTAGTTGCCGAGGTTGACCAGGAACCGCGTGATCCAGGCCCAGGCGAAGTCGGGGTGCTCTCGTGGAGAGATCCAGAACGACCGCAGGAACGGGCCCAACCTGAACGGCGGCGGTCGGTGACCGGCCGGCAGCGCGAGGTCGCGCGAGCCGAGTGCGTAGGGGAGCGTCAGCACCAGCAGCGCGACCATCGTCGCGAAGTAGCCCGCAGCGATGCTCCCGGTGAGGCTGGCGATGGCGACGCCGCCGACGATGCCGACGGTCTGCGCGATCGCGACCAGCCCGCCGATGAGACCGCGCCGCTCGACGGGTACCTGGTCGGGGATGGCGGCCATGACGGCGGCGTACATCGCGTTGAGGAAGACCTGGACGCCGCACCAGCCGATCAGCATCGCCGGCACCGACGAGGCCGTCGAGAGCGCGATCAGCGACACCGAACCGCCCGCGGCACCGATCAGGACCCAGGGCAGCCGCCGGCCCATCCGCCAGGTGGTGCGGTCGGAGAAGGCGCCGAAGACCGGGTTGCAGATCGTCGAGACGGCCGCGCCGACGCCGAGCACCAGTGACAGCACCGCCTCCTTGTGGCCCGGTGCGATCTCACGAGCCTGCTCGGCGAGCAGCACCTGGATCGGGCCGAACCAGCCCGACATGATGCCGAGGTTGACCAGCGACAGCGCGACCACCCACCGCGTCGGGGGTGTCAGGGTCGGCTCGGCCAGCGCCGACGGACGCGCGGGGGCGGTGGTCACCGCCTCAGTGTGGGGGATGCCCCGCGGATTCAGCCGCCGACGCTCAGGTCTGGCGCTCGAGCAGGAAGACCGGGATCAGCCGGTCGGTCTTCTTCTGGTACTCGCCGTACGTCGACCACGTGTCGACCGCCCGCTGCCACCATTCGTCGCGCTCGGGGCCGTCGGGCAGCTCGCGCACGTCGTAGGTCGCCCGGTCCGGCCCGTCCTGCAGGTCCACCTCGGGGTGCGCGCGGAAGTTCTCGGCCCACACCGGGTCGACCGGCCCGCCGCCGTACGACGCCACGGCCAGGTAGCTGCCCTCGTGCTCGACGCGCATCACGGGGTTCTTGCGCAGCTTGCCGCTCTGCGCGCCCACGGAGGTGATGACGACGATGGGGTCGCCGGTACGGGCGAGGGTGTTGGCGCGGGCGCCGTCGGAGGCCTCGAACTCGGCCACCTGCTCGCGGACCCACTGCGTCGGACTCGGGACGTACTCTCCTGTCAGTGCCATACCCGTCCCAACACCGCGCGCGGCATCGGGATTCCTGTGCCGATAACCTCCCGACATGAGTGCGATCGACGGAGTCTCGGAGATCTTCGACGCCGAGGCGTGGGACGTCGTCCCCGGCTTCGAGGACCTCACCGACCTCACCTACCACCGGGCGCGTGCGCACGGCACGGTGCGGATCGCCTTCGACCGGCCCGACGTCCTCAACGCGTTCCGACCCCACACGGTCGACGAGCTGCTGCGCGCCCTCGAGCACGCGCGGACCTCCGGCGACGTCGGCTGCGTGCTCCTCACCGGCAACGGGCCGAGCGCGAAGCACGGGAAGTGGGCCTTCTGCACCGGCGGCGACCAGCGGATCCGCGGCCGGGCCGGCTATCAGTACGCCGAGGGGGAAACGGCGGACACGGTGGACAAGGCGAGGATGGCGCGGCTCCACATCCTGGAGTGCCAGCGACTGATCCGGTTCATGCCCAAGATCGTGATCTGCGTGGTCCCCGGCTGGGCGGCCGGCGGCGGCCACAGCCTCCACGTCGTCGCCGACCTCACCCTCGCCAGCGCGGAGCACGCGCGCTTCAAGCAGACCGACGCCGACGTGGGCTCCTTCGACGGCGGCTACGGCTCGGCCTACCTCGCCCGGCAGGTCGGCCAGAAGTTCGCCCGCGAGATCTTCTTCCTCGGCCAGGAGTACGACGCCGACGACGGCGTCCGGATGGGGGCGGTGAACCGCGCCGTACCGCACGCCGAGCTGGAGGCGACCGCGCTCGAGTGGGGCCGGATCGTCAACGGCAAGAGCCCGACCGCGCAGCGGATGCTGAAGTACTCCTTCAACCTGATCGACGACGGGCTGGTCGGCCAGCAGCTGTTCGCCGGCGAGACGACCCGGCTGGCCTACATGACCGACGAGGCGCAGGAGGGCCGCGACCAGTTCCTCGAGAAGCGCGAGCCGGACTGGTCGCCGTACCCCTGGTACTACTGAGAACCGCCCACCGGCGCGGGGGTCCGTGCCATGCTGAGCGCCGACTCAGCCCATGATCCCGATCGGACGACGCCATGCGCACCCTGCTCGCCCTCGTGGTCTGCGCCGCCGCCGTGACCGGCTGCAGCACGACCGCCTCCACCGTCGAGCAGGCCGAGCTCGAGAAGCAGGTCGCCGCGATCTACGAGGCCGACGACCCGTCGGACGAGATCTCCGCCACCTGTGACGGCGAGCTGGACGCCGAGGTCGACGCGACCCAGGACTGCAACGTCACCGTCGGTGAGGAGAACGCGGACGTCCACGTCGTGGTGACCAAGGTCGACGGGAGCGACGTCGAGTTCGAGACGCAGACGTTCGTCCCGGCCGAACGCCTGGCCGACACGCTCAAGACCCAGCTGGCCGACCAGGGTTTCGAGGTCGAGACGGTCGAGTGCGACGGCGAGCTCGTCGGCGAGGTCGACGCCACCACGGAGTGCACGGCCGCGCCCGCGGAGGGTGAAGGCATCCTCGAGGTCACGGTGACCGAGGTCGACGGCCTGATGATCAACTTCAACTACGAGCTCGTCCGCTGACGGAGGCCACGCAGCGGTGCGCGTCGTCGTCCTGACCGGGGCCGGCATCTCCGCCGAGAGCGGGCTGCCGACGTTCCGCGACGCCGACGGACTCTGGGAGGGCCACGACCCGATGGTGGTCGCGACGCCCGAGTCGTTCGCGACCGACCCCGATCTGGTGCAGCGCTTCTACGACGAGCGCCGCGCGGCCCTCGCTCGGGTCGGGCCGAACGCCGCCCACCGGGCACTGGCCCGGCTCGAGGAAGCGCTCGGCGACGACCTGCTCGTCGTCACCCAGAACGTCGACGACCTCCACGAGCGCGCCGGCTCGGAGCGGGTCGTCCACATGCACGGCCGGCTGCGCGCCGCGTGGTGCACGGCCTGCGACACCCGCCACGTCTGGACCGGAACCCTCCTCGACCTGCCCCCGTGCCCGGAGTGCGGCGCGGAGCGGCTGCGGCCCGACGTGGTCTGGTTCGGCGAGGTGCCCTACGACATGGACCGCATCGAGACGGAGCTGTGGGACTGCGACCTCTTCGTCTCGATCGGCACGTCCGGGGTCGTCTACCCGGCGGCCGCCTTCGTCCAGTACGCCCTGGCCCGCGGCGCCCGCACGCTCGAGCTCAACCTCGACGCGAGCGACGGCAGCAGCGACTTCCACGAGTCCCGGCGCGGCCCGGCCACCGAGCTGGTGCCGGCCTGGGTCGACGAGCGATCGGCATCGGTCCCGAGGATCAGACGGTCGACGTCGCCGAGGTGGAACGGACCGGAATTGGTTCCGACCAGGAGTGGCTTCCAGGACCACCACGCCGTCACCCGAGGTGACCGGATGTGGGTCGTACGGTCAGGTCGGGAAAGCTCTCCAGCATGCTGCCGAAGGCGGCCATCCAGGCCGTGACGTCCACCGGCTCGGGCCAACCGGCCGGATGCACCGTCGCACCCGGGGCGTACCAGCCGGCGAGGTCGAGAAGCCGGTGGTCGTTGATGCACCCGACCAGGCCGGTGACGAGCGTCGTGGCGCTCACTGATCCGCCTGCCGACGTGGCTCGTTCGACGGTGACTCATCCAGTCGACGGGCCGGCATGATCGGGCTGAACCACCACATCGTGCAGTAGGTCCACCCCGGCGCGGCGAGAAGCGCGCTCGATCTTCCCTACGATCGTGGTCGATGTGCCCATGGGAATCTCCTCCAGACGATGATTCGGATGCCGTCGACGCTGGCATCCGCGAGCCCTGGCTGGCGTCGGGGGAATCCCTCAATGCCAGCGCGCGGAGTCGTGGGTCGCGACGAGGAAGATGGCCCGCATCACGGAGACTCCTGGCGCAGGCTCGAGGATGGGCGATCGGCCTCGCTGCTCATCGTAGGGTCCGGCCGGGGATCGGGAAGACCACGCTCCTGAACGCAGCACGGTCGTCAGCCGGTGGGTTCACCACCCTGTCGGCTACCGGTGTGGCGTCGGAGTCGGTGCTCGCACACGCCGGGCTGCTCGAGCTGCGTGAATCCACTTCGACGGCTCGCTCGCGGAGATACCGGAGGCGCAGGCCGCTGCGCTCGCATCCGCGCTGGGGCTGGGGCAGTGACGAGGTGCCGGCCGACCGGTTCCTCGTGGGCGCTGCGACGCTGTCCCTGCTCGCGGCCGCTGCCGCGGAGGGGCCTGTGCTCGTGGTCGTGGATGACCTGCACTGGCTCGACCGCGAGTCGGCCGACGCCATCCTGTTCGCCGCGCGTCGCCTCGGACCGGACGCGGTCGCCTTCGTGTTCGCAACCCGCGGGCCGGCTGTCGGCGCCGGTGCGGAACAGGGGATTCCGATGGTCCGAGTCGCCGGGTTGTCGTCGACGACGGCATCGCCTGATGCTGCCGGCGGAGGTCGCCTGCCCACCGTGGTGGACCGGCTGGTGGAGGGCACCGAGGGCAATCCACTGGCGTTGTTCGAGGTCACGACCCGGCTGGACGCTGCCCAGCGGATCGGTGCGGCACCCCTTCCCGAGCCGCTCCCGGTCGGCGAACGACTGCACGGTCTACTACGCCTCTCTCCTGTCGGGGTTGTCTGCGGACGCCTGGCGAGCTGTGTTGTTCCTCGACGGTCGCGCCGGCGAAGCTGCGGCGGCAGCGACGACGGCCCTCGCGCACGTCGGCGGCGATCCCGAGTCCGCGTTCGACGAGGCCCAGCAGCACGGTGTTCTGGACCACCGGTGATCCCGACCTCACCTTCCGGCACCCGCTGGTCCGCGGCACCGTGCTGCAGCTGGCGACGCCGTCACAGCAACGAAGCGGCCCACCGCGCGGTCGCCGATGCGCTCCCCGCCGACAGCCCCGCCCGCACCTGGCACCTGGCGCAGGCCACCGCCGGCGTCGACGACCAGCTCGCCGACGAGCTCGACACGGCTCGCGGAGACCGACCGGATCCGCTGGGGCTTCGCCGCCGCCGCCGCGGCCCTCGAACGCGCCGCCGCCCTCACCGAGGGCGCCCGAGAGCTGGCCGCGGACCGGCTCGCCGCCGCTGCCGAGGACGCGTTCCTCGCCGGCGACGTCGACCCGGACTCGGGCTCTGGTGGCCCGGGTCTGGAGGCACCTGCTCGACCGACGACGTCCGGGGTCGGGCTCTCTTCGTGCTCGGGATGCTGGAGCAGTACGCCGGCTCGGTGCCGCAGGCGGCCGACCACCTGACCGATGCCGCTGAGCTCCTTTCGAGGGATGACGCTGGTCCGCGCGCTGACCGAGCTCGCCATGGCCCGATTCCGGCTCAACGAGCTCGGCGAGATCGACGGAGTGCGCGGCCCGCATCGACGCTGCGGCAGATCTCGACGACCCCGAGCAACGAGCCTGCTCGCCTGCTTCACCGGCGGGGTCGCCCTGATCCTGCGAGGTGAACCCGGGCGCGGGTTCGCCCGGCTCGCGGAGAGTCCGGGCCCCTCGCGTTGTCCGACGACCTCCGCCACGATCCGCGCGCACTCCTCCTGATGGCGTTGGCGGCCGGCTTCACCGGCACCGTGGCCGAGGCCATGGCTGCCGGTGACGCGCAGGATCGATGACATCCGCCGGCGGGGTGCGTTGGGGACCCTGGTACCGACGCTGGCCATATCGGCGTCGGGTCGGGCGATGCTGGGTGACCATGTCGGGGCGTTCGCCGATGCCGGGGAAGCAGCCGAGCTCGCCGAGCAGATCGGCTATGCCGCCGACGCGGCGGTGGCCGTGGAGATGCTGGCCTGGCAGTCAGCGGCCCGCGGGCTGCACGACGACGACGACCGAGGCGCTGGCGCGGGCTCGGGCACTCACCGACCGGGCCGGCACCACGAGCGTGGCAGCCCATCAGGCGCTCACCGAGGCCTTCTGCGCCCTGTGCCGGGGCGATCTCGCGAGCCGTGGCCGCCACCCTCGAGGCTCGGCTCGTCGCTGATGGCGGCATCGGAGCGCTGGGTGAGCCGCTCGGCGTCGCCCCTCTGCTGGTCGAGGCCTATGTCGGCCTGGGCCGCGTCGGCTGACGACGCGCGAGCTGACGGCTCGCTACGCCGGGACGCGAGCCCTCGTCGACCCCGCCGGAGGTCGCGGCCCTCGTCGCCCGTTGCCAGTGCCTCAGCGAAGCCGACGATGAGAACGGCGCCCGAGACGCCTTCGACCGATCCGTGACCGCCCTCACGAGAAGCGGGTGATGCCTTCGAGGCGGCACGGACCAGGCTGCTGTACGGCGCGCGGCTGCGTCGTGAGGGTCATCGCGTCGCGGCGCGCGAACAGCTGCGCGCTGCTCGCGAGGTCTTCATCGACCTGGACCTCACTGCTAGCGGGCGAGCTCGGCCAGCAGTAGCGCGCGGTAGCGGCCGTCGGCGTCGGGCTCACCGAGCCGCGGCAGCCACTCGGCGAGCTTGTGGGCGAACAACGAGCCACTCTCGATGATCCGCGGGTCCATGTGGCCGAAGACCTCGAGGGTGACGGTGCCGTAGAGCGTCGCCCACGCCTCCATGAACACCCACAGCAGCCCGAGGTGGTCCTGGGGCACGGCGCTCATGTCGACCGGGAAGAGCGGGTCGCGCAACGACTCGGCCACCACGGGGTCGAGGTCCTCGAGGGCGGGGTGGGGGAAGTGGTTCCTGTGCCACAGCTGGAGCAGCAGCGCGTGGAAGTAGAGGCCCGAGGTCCAGGCCGTGATGATCTCGCGCCGCTGGCAGTGCGAGTCGGCGACCGGGTTGGCGAACACCATCGAGAACTCGGCGTGGTTGCCCAGCGCCCACCGCCGGAACGCGACGGAGGCGCAGACCAGCTGGGCCATCAGGTCGTCGTCGGGCTGGGTGGCCGCGGCCGCCCGGAACTCCTCGGTCGCCGCCTTGTCGATCTCGAACGCGACCAGGTCGACCAGCTCCTGGTAGCTCCCCACGTAGCGGTAGAGCGCGGGGGCGGTCATCCCCATCCTGCCGGCGACGGCACGCAGCGAGAGCTCCTGCCCCTCGCCGAGCAGCGCCCGTGAGTGCTCCACGATCTCGGCGAACGTCGCCTCACGCTGGCGCTCGCGCCGGGTCATGGCCTGGACCTGGGTCACGCGCTCTCCTCATCACCGACTACCTCTTGACAAGGTCAGTTTACACTGTTTACGGTTTACACCGTAAACTTTCCTGAAGGGTGTGAGTGGGATGCTTGATCGTTGGAGTCGTTTCCTGGTCCGCCGGCCGCTGGCCGTGCTGCTGGCCGGCCTCGCGCTGGCCCTCGCCGCCGGTGTCTACGGCGCCGGCGTCTTCGGCTCGCTCTCCCAGGGCGGCTTCGACGACCCCTCCTCGGAGTCGGCGCAGGCGCTGGACCGGGAGCGCGAGGCTCTGGGCAACCAGGGCGTCGACGTCATCGCGATCTACTCCAGCGACGAGCTGAGCGCCGACGACCCGGCGTTCCGCGAGAGCGTCGAGCAGGCGCTCGCCGACATCCCCGACGGCACCACCGCCCGGGTCGTCCCGTGGTTCGCCGAGGGCGCGCCGCCCGACCTCGTGAGCCAGGACGGCCACGCCGCGCAGGTGCTGATCTCCCTGGCGGGCGAGTCCCAGGACGACTACCTGGTGAGCTACGACGAGCTGGAGCCGACGCTGGAGGCCGAGGGCCTCGAGACCGACCTCGCCGGTCCCTTCGCGATCTTCTCCGACGTCAACGAGCGCACCGAGGAGGACCTGCAGCGGGCCGAGACCATCTCGCTCCCGGTCGTCGCGCTGCTCGCCGTCCTCATCTTCGGCAGCCTGGTCGCCGCCTCGATGCCCGTGCTCGTCGGCGCCCTCGCGGTCGTCGGCGCGCTCGCCGTGGTCCGCCTGATCACGACCGTCACCGAGGTGTCGATCTTCTCCGTCAACGTCATCACCTTGCTCGGCATGGGCCTCGCGATCGACTACGCCCTCTTCGTGGTGAGTCGTTTCCGCGAGGAGCTGGCGCAGAGACCGCAGGACGACCCACGTGCGGTCGACCAGGCGCTCACCGCCACCATGCGCACGGCCGGTCGCACCGTCCTCTTCTCCGGCCTCACCGTGGCCGCGGCGATGTCGTCGCTGCTGGTGTTCCCGCAGGCATTCCTCAAGTCCATGGGGTACGGCGGGATCGCGGCCGTGCTGGTGGCGATGCTCTCCGCGCTGACCGTCCTGCCCGCCGTGCTGCGGCTGCTCGGGCGACGGATCGACCGTGGCCGGGTGCTGCGCCGCGGCCGGTCCCAGGTCGAGACCGACCACGGTGTCTGGGCCCGCATCGCCGCCGGCGTGATGCGCCGTCCGGTCCTGGTGCTGGTCGCCGTCACGGTCGGCCTGCTGGTGCTGGCCTCGCCCTTCCTGGGCGTGAAGTGGGGCTCCATCGACCACCGGATCCTGCCGCCGGACTCCGACGCCTACGTCGCCAGCGAGATGCTGTCGACCGAGTTCGGCTCCGAGACCGCGACGGCTTCGCTGCTCCTCGACGGCACCGACGAGGCGGACGTCGCGGCGTACGTCAGTGAGGTCGAGGCCGTCGAGGGTGTCGCGGCGGTCGAGCCGGCCGCGGCCCAGGACGGCGTCACCCTGCTCCGCGCCACGTGGGAGGGGTCGAGCCAGAGCGAGGCGTCGCAGGACCTGGTGGAGCAGATCCGCGAGATCGAACCCGCGAGTGGCGAGGCACTGGTCGGCGGCATGACCGCCGAGACGGTCGACCTCGCGAGCTCGGTCTCCGCGCACCTGCCGTGGATGGGGCTCGCGGTGTTCCTGGTGATGATCGTGCTGCTGTTCGTGGCGTTCGGCTCACTGGTGCTGCCGGTGAAGGCGGTGGTGATGAACGCGTTGTCGATCACCGCGGCCTTCGGCGTCGTGACCTGGATCTTCAGCGACGGCAACCTCGAGGGCGTGCTCGACTTCTCCTCACAGGGCTTCCTCGACCTCACCAACCCGATCCTGATGCTGGCGATCCTGTTCGGCCTGTCGATGGACTACGAGGTGTTCCTGCTCTCGCGGATCCGTGAGGAGTGGGACGCCACCGGAGACAACGACCGGGCGGTCTCCGTGGGTGTGCAGAAGACCGGCCGGATCATCACCTCCGCCGCCTTGCTGCTCGCCGTCGTGATCGGCGCCTTCTCCTTCAGTGGCGTGCTGTTCATGAAGATGATCGGCGTCGGCATGCTGGTGGCGCTGCTGATCGACGCGACCGTGGTCCGGGCGTTGCTGGTCCCGGCGACGATGAAGCTGCTCGGCCGCTGGAACTGGTGGGCGCCGGCCCCGATGATCCGGTGGTGGGAGCGTTACGGCTTCCGCGAGACCTCAGCCGGCGTCGGTCCGCAGCAGGAGCCCGGCGTGGGGCGCGAGCGGGAGCCGGTCGCCAGCGGTCACTGACCCGACGGCCTGGTCCGCACCGGGGGTCGCGAACGCGACGGCGTAGCGCACGTCGTCGCCGAGCGGCACCTCGACCGGGCCGTCTCCGAGGTTGACCACGACCACGACGGCATCGATGCCGGAGCCGCGCCGCAGCACCAGCCAGCGCCCGTCCTCGGAGAAGTCGACGGAGGTCCGGCGCAGGTCCGGGTCGGTCAGGGCGGGGAGGGTACGGCGGAGCCCCGCCAGCCTGCGGTAGCAGTCCAGCAGCGTCCGGCCCCGCGGGCTCTCGCGCTCCGACCAGTCGAGCTTCGACGCCTCGAACGTCGCGGGGTCCTGCGGGTCGGGGACGGTCGCGGTGTCCCAGTCCATCTTCGCGAACTCGTCGATCCGACCCTCCGAGACCGCCCGGCCGAGGTCCGGCTCGGGGTGGGAGGTGAAGAAGGCGAACGGCGTCGACGCGCCCCACTCCTCGCCCATGAACAGCATCGGCGTGAACGGCGACGACAGGGTCAGCAGCGCGGCCACCGCGAGCTGGTCGTCGTCGAGCGACTCGGTGAGCCGGTCGCCGCGGGCGCGGTTGCCGACCTGGTCGTGGTTCTGGCTGGCGACCACGAGCCGCCAGCCGGGGAAGCGGTCGACGTCGAGCGGAGCCCCGTGGTCCCGGCCGCGGAACGAGGACCACGTGCCGTCGTGGAAGAAGCCCTGCTGGAGGACCTTGGCCAGCGACGCGAGCGGCTCGAAGTCGGCGTAGTAGCCGTCGGTCTCGCCGGTCAGGGCGACGTGGAGGGCGTGGTGGAAGTCGTCACTCCACTGTGCGTCGAGCCCGTAGCCGCCCCCTTCACGCGGCGTGATCAACCAGGTGTCGTTGAGGTCCGACTCGGCGACGAGGAACAACGGCTTCCCGAGATGCGCCGCGGCTGCGGCGACCTCCGTCGTCATGTCCTCCAGCAGGTGGGTCTCCGAGTTGTCGACCAGCGCGTGGACCGCGTCGAGGCGCAGCCCGTCGACGTGGAAGTCGGTGAACCAGTCACGGACCGAGTCGAGGACCAGCCGCCGCACCTCGTGGGACCCCTCGCCGTCGAGGTTGACCTGGTCGCCCCAGGGCGTGTCGCCGTCGACGAGGTAGGGGCCGAACTGGGGGAGGTAGTTGCCGGACGGGCCGAGGTGGTTGTGCACCACGTCCTGGATCACGCCGAGACCGTGGGCGTGGCAGGCATCGACGAACCGCTGGTAGGCCTCCGGTCCGCCGTACTCCTCGTGGACGCAGCCCCACAGCACGCCGTCGTAGCCCCAGCCGTGGGGACCGTTGAACGCGTTGACGGGCATCAGCTCGACGAAGTCGACGCCGATCTCGCGGAGGTGCTCGAGCTTCTCGATCGCTGCGTCGAGCGTGCCCTCGTCGGTGAAGGTCCCGAGGTGGAGCTCGTAGATCGTGCCGCCGGCGAGGGGCCGCCCGTGCCACCGGTGGTCGGTCCACTCGAACCCGGTCGGGTCGAAGGTGCGGGACCGGCCGTGGACGCCGTCGGGTTGCCGCCGCGAGCGGGGGTCGGGGACGGCCGTCTCGGCGTCGTCGAGCAGGTAGCCGTAGTCGACCTCGCCCTCCGGGACCGGTCCGCTGGGTCGCCACCAGTCGCCGGCGCCGCGGGTCATCTCGACGACGCGCTGCTCGTCACCGCCCGACGTCGAGCCGGACCCGCTCGGGCAGCGGTGCCCAGACGTCGAACCGGCCGCGGGGACGCGGCGGCTCGGGCACGGTGACCAGCAACGCCACCGGCAGCTCGGTCACCAGGTCGGCCACCGCGATCCAGCCGTCACTGGTCACGACGCGGTCGGTCAGCAGGTCGCGCCAGCGACCGGCGGGGAGCGCGACGGTCGTGTCACCCCAGCCGCCCCGCTCCGCGAGGCCGAGCGGGAGCCGGGTGGCGACCGTGACGGCACCACCCCGGTCGAAGGCCAGGACGTGGTCGGCCGCATCGCCGCGGGAGTCGACCCCGGCGTACGACGAGAACAGCTCGGGCCGGTCGCGACGCAGTCGCAGCGCCTCGCGCACGACCCGCAGCTTGGGATGCTCCGCGTCGGCGAGCAGGTCGGCGCGGAGGGCGAAGTCCACCGGTCGGCGGTTGTCCGGGTCGACCAGGCTCTGCTCCCAGAGCTCGGAGCCCTGGTAGACGTCGGGGACCCCGGGGACGGTGAGCCCGATCAGCTTGGCGGCGAGTGCGTTCGACCAGCCGGCGTCGGTGATCCTCGTCAGCACCTCGTCGAGCACGGCCGAGACGCGTTCGTCGTCGAAGGCGGCGTCGACCGCGGCGTGCACGGCCGCCTCGTAGGCCGCGTCGGGATCGGTCCAGGTGGTGCGGTCGCCGGCCTCGCGCATCGCCTTCTCGGCGTAGGTGTGGAGCCGGTCGCGCAGGGCGGGGTCGTCGGACCAGACGCCGACGACCGCCTGCCAGAGCAGGTTGCCGAAGCCGCGGTCGGGCAGGAAGGCGAGGTCGAGCAACCGGTCCAGGGCATCGGCCCACAGGTTCGGCGCCTCGGCCAGGACGGCGATCCTGGCCCGGACGTCCTCGCTCCGCTTGGTGTCGTGGGTGGAGGCGGCGGTCATCGCGTGAGGCCACGCGGCCTGGCGTTCTGTCATCGCGTCATGGAAGTCGGCGGGCGCCACCGCGAAGACCGACGGGTCGCCGCCGACCTCGTTGAGGGAGGTGAGTCGCGCCCAGCGGTAGAACGCCTGGTCCTCGACGCCCTTGGCCATGACCATGCCGCTGGTCTGCTGGAAGCGCCGGGTCGCCTCGGCCGCGCCGTCGCCGAAGACCGGCTCGAGGTCGGCCAGTACGCCGGCGAGGTCGGGCCGGTTCCGGCGCGCGGCCGCGAACGCGGCGTCGACGTGCTCGCGACCCTCGGGGAGGTAGGAGCGGTAGACCGGCATGCAGGCCAACAGCTCGGCCACGGCGTCCTCGAGCTCGGCCGTTCCCCGCTGCACCAGGGGTGAGACGTCGCGGGCGATCCGCCGGGTCTCGGCCCGCAGCGTGGTGTCCGCGATGCCGCGCTTGGTGTCGTGGACCAACCGCGACCAGTCGACCGGCGTGCCGCGCAGCCGGTCCTCCAGCGCCCCCAGCGGCGCCTCGCCACCCGGGTCGGTGAGCACCCGGTCGATGAGTGCGAGCGCGTCGTACCCGGTCGTCCCTGCGGTGCGCCACGACTTCGGCATCCGCTCACCCGGCTCGAGGATCTTCTCCACGAGCACGTAGGCGTCGCCGGTCACCACCGACAGGTCGTCGAGGTACTGCGCCGGGTCGCGCAGCCCGTCGGGGTGGTCGATGCGGAGGCCGTCGACGAGGCCTTCGTCGAACCAGCGCGCGACCTCCTCGTGCGAGCGGGCGAACCACTCGGGGTCCTCGACCCGGATCGCGGCGAGGGTGTTGACCGAGAAGAAGCGGCGATAGTTGAGCTCGCTGTCGGCCAGCCGCCACGAGATCAGCTCGTAGTGCTGGCGCGCGTGCACGGCGTCGGCATCGGTGTCCCCGGGACCTGCCGTTCCGGGCGCCAGCGGGAACCTCAGGTCGTGGTAGTGGAGCTCGCCGCCGAGCAGGCTCAGGTTCGCGATCCTGCCGTCGTCGCCCAGGTCGTCGTCGCCCACGACCGGCACCAGCACCCGGCCGCCACCGGCGTCCCAGTCGATGTCGAAGGCCTCGGCGTACGACGACTCGCGGCCGTAGGTCAGCACGTGCCACCACCAGGCGTTCTCCCACGGTCGGGCGATCCCGACGTGGTTCGGCACGATGTCGACCAGCACGCCCATCCCCAGCCGCCGGGCCTCGCTCGACAGCGCCGCCAGTCCCGCCTCGCGACCGCGCGACGGGTCGATCGAGGAGTGGTCGGCGACGTCGTACCCGTGCTCGCTGCCCGACTCCGACGCCAGCACCGGCGACAGGTAGACCCAGTCGACCCCGAGGTCGTGGAGGTAGGCCAGGGTCTGCGCCGCCTCGAGCAGGTCGAAGTCCTCGGTGACCTGCAACCGGTACGTGCTCGCCGGCACCCGCATTCGCCCGTCAGCTCCCGGGGCTCGACTGGGCCGCGATCGAGGCGGCGACGGAGCTGTCGGGGGTGACGTCGGGGGTGGAGTGCTCGCGCAGCACGAGCACGCTGCGCCCGGTCATCGTCAACGCCGAGCCGGCCGGGTGGGCGCCCGGGTCGGATGCCGAGGCGCCGGTGTCGATCAGGACGTCCCAGGCCGCGGCGTACTCCTCCGGAGGCAGGGTGAGGCCGATCTCGTCGGCGCCGGCGTTGAAGTAGAGGAGGAAGTGGGCGTCGGTGATCGGGTTGCCGGTGAGGTCGGTGCCGGGGATGCCGTCCCCGTTGAGGTACATGCCGATCGCGGCGCCGCCCTCGGCGTTCCAGTCGTCGCCCTCCATCGGATTGGCGTCGACGTCGAGCCAGACGATGTCGTTGAGGCGGGTGCCGTCACCGGTGCGGACGGTCGTGCCGGTGAAGAACCGCTTGCGGCGGAACGTCGGGTGCTGGCGGCGGAGCCGGATCACCGACGCCGTGAACTCGACGAGCGGCTGGTCGGCCTTGTCCCAGTGCACCCACGAGATCTCGGAGTCCTGGGCGTAGGTGTTGTTGTTGCCGTCCTGCGTCCGCCCGAGCTCGTCGCCGTGCAGCAGCATCGGGACGCCCTGGCTCAGGAGCAGGGTGGTGAGGAAGTTGCGCTGCGCCCGCGCCCGCAGCTCGAGGACGCCGGGGTCGTCGGTCGGTCCCTCGACGCCGTGGTTCCACGAGCGGTTGTGGCTCTCGCCGTCGTTGCCGTCCTCGCCGTTGGCGTCGTTGTGCTTCTCGTTGTAGGACACGAGGTCGCGCAGCGTGAAGCCGTCGTGGGCGGTGACGAAGTTGATCGACGCGAACGGACGCCGACCGGAGTGCTCGTAGAGGTCGGCAGAGCCGGCGAGCCGCGACGCGAAGTCGCCGAGGGAGGGCTCGCCGCGCCAGAAGTCGCGGACGGTGTCGCGGTAGGCGCCGTTCCACTCGGTCCACAGCGGCGGGAAGTTGCCGACCTGGTAGCCACCGGGCCCGATGTCCCACGGCTCGGCGATCAGCTTCACCTGGCTGACGACCGGGTCCTGCTGCACCATCTCGAAGAACGTCGAGAGCTTGTCGACGTCGTAGAACTCGCGCGCCAGCGTCGCCGCGAGGTCGAAGCGGAACCCGTCGACGTGCATCTCGGTGACCCAGTAGCGCAGCGAGTCCATGATCAGCTGCACGGAGTGGGGGTGGCGGACGTTGAGGCTGTTGCCGGTGCCCGTGTAGTCCATGTAGAACCGCTGGTCGTCCTCGATCAGCCGGTAGTACGCCGCGTTGTCGATGCCCTTGAAGCTCAGGGTGGGGCCGAGGTGGTTGCCCTCGGCGGTGTGGTTGTAGACGACGTCGAGGATGACCTCGATGTCGGCGTCGTGCATCGTCTTCACCATCGACTTGAACTCCTGGACCTGCTGCCCCTCGCCGTGGGCGGCGTACGCCGCGTGCGGGGCCAGGAAGGCCAGCGTGTTGTAGCCCCAGTAGTTGCGCAGGCCCTGGTCGAGCAGGGTGCTGTCCTGGATGAACTGGTGGACCGGCATCAGCTCGATCGCGGTCACGCCGAGCCGCTGCAGGTGGCTGACGACGGCCGGGTGGGCGAGCCCGGCGTAGGTGCCGCGGTGCTCGTCGGGGACGTCGGGGTGCAGCTGCGTGAGCCCCTTGACGTGGGCCTCGTAGATGACCGACTCGTTGTAGGGCGTGAGCGGGCGGCGGTCGCCCTCCCAGTCGAAGTAGGGGTTGATGACCACGCCGAGCGTCATGTGGGGGGCGGAGTCGGCGTCGTTGCGGCTGTCGGGGTCGCCGAAGTTGTAGCCGAACAGCGACTCGTCCCAGTCGATCTCGCCGTGGGTCGCCTTGGCGTAGGGATCGAGCAGCAGCTTGTTCGGGTTGCAGCGCTGTCCGCGCTCCGGCTCGTAGGGGCCGTGGACGCGATAGCCGTAGAGCTGCCCGGGCTGCACCTGCGGCAGGTAGCAGTGCCAGACGTAGGCGTCGACCTCGGTGAGCTCGATCCGCTGCTCCTCGAGGGCCCCGCCCCTGCCCTGTTCGAACAGGCAGAGCTCGACCCGCTCCCCGGCCTCGCTGAACAGCGCGAAGTTGGTGCCGCGACCGTCATACGTCGCGCCGAGCGGGTAGGGCGTGCCGGGCCAGACCTCCACGAACGTCCTTCCTGACGCGGGCGTGCTCTTGGAACGTTCGAAACCCTATCGGTGTCTCATCGCCCGTTCGCACTGAAGTGCTGATAGTCCTTCAGGCTGGTCCACTCCCCGCCCCAGCCCCAGCCGATCTCGCGGAAGGCCGCGACCACCGGGCCGTCGGCGGTGATCATCCCCGGCCTCACCCGATCGCGCTGCAGGTACGACGACGCGAGCTCCGGCAGCACCCGCCCGCCGTCCTGGTAGGGGTTCTGGAAGGTGTTCACGTCGACGGCGAGGCCGTAGGCGTGCTGGGAGAACGAGGTGCCGCCGGTCGTCGCGCGGCACACGAACGAGCCGGTGCCGTTGCCGTCGCCGGTCGGCGGTGCCTCCTCGTCGAGCGACCGCACGACCAGCACCTGCTCGAGCGGGAAGCGGGCCTCCCACAGCCGGCGGAACACCTGGTCGAGGTCGGCGGCGGCCGAGGCGTGCACCAGCAGCTCGCCGGTGTGGCGCTGCGCGTCGAACCCCCAGAAGGTCAGCCGCAGCCACGCGAGCTCGTCGCGCGCCACCGGGCAACCGGGCTCCCACGTCGACCGTTCCACGACGGCCGCCGGGGCCGGCGACACCACTCGCGAGGCATAGCCGCGGCCCGGCAGCATCGGCACCTGGTCGGGAAGGGTGAACGCCCGCCGCCGCAGCACCGGAGGGGTGGGCCGCACCTCGCCGTACCCGTCCGCGGCCTCGGGGAGCGGGCGCGTGAAGAGCCAGGGCGGCGGCTCGCTGCCTGCGCCGTACGCCGCGCGGGCGAGGGTGCCGTCGGTGCTGACCGGGCCGGTGCCCCGTGGGGTGGCGGACGGCGAGGACCCGGACGACGTCGTCGGTGCTGACGCGGACGGGGCGGTACTACCGCTGCTCTCGTCCGGCTCCGCGCCGGGCGTCGCGGGGTCCGCCGAGCAGCCGGCGACCGTGAGCGCACCGAGCAGGGCCACCACGGCCGGGGCGCGGCAGATCAGCACACGTCGAGGCTAGCCAGCGACCGGGAGCGTGACCCGGAACGTCGTACCGCGGCCCAGCTCGGAGTCGACGTCGATGCGGCCGCCGTGCCGCGAGACGATGCGCGCCACGATGGCCAGGCCGAGGCCGGTGCCGGGCCGCGCGAGCGCGTCGGGGTTGGTGGAGCGGAAGAACTCCGTGAACAGCTGCTGCTGGTCCTCGGCCGAGATGCCGACCCCGTCGTCGGTGCACGTGAAGACCACCTCGTCGCCGATCCTCTCCAGCGACAGGTCGACCCGGCCGTCGGTGCGTGAGTACTTGACCGCGTTGTTGACGATGTTGCCGAGCAACCGGACGAGCAGGTCCGGGTCGCCGGACACGACGGCGTCGCTGTCACAGGCCGAGGTCTCGACGGTGACGCCCTGGTGGGCTGCCCGCATCCTTTCGTCCTCGGTCACCTCGTCCAGGACGGCGGCCAGGTCGACCGGCACCCGCGGGAGCGGGGTGTCGGTGCCGCCCATCCGGCTGAGGAGGAGCAGGTCGTCGACAACGGCAGTGAGCCGCGAGGAGCTGCGGCCCAGGGCACGCAGGGAGGTCTGCGCGACCTCGGGCAGGTCGGGGATGGTGTCGAGGATCTCGACGTGGCCGAGGATCACGCCGAGCGGGTTCTTCAGCTCGTGCGAGACGGTGCGGATCAGCTCGATCCGGTAGTCGTCGAGCCGGCGCAGCTCGGCCATCAGCTCCTGCTCGCGCTGCTGGGCGCGGGTGTTGAGGATGGCGCGGCCGAGGTCGTGGCCGATGTCGAGGGCGGCCCAGCTCTCGTTCTCGGTCCAGCGGGCGCCGCCGAGCTCACGGGCGACGATGATCATGCCGAGCGCCTCGGGCCCGGCTCCGACCGGCACGACGACGAGCTCGGCCACGCCGTGGTCGGCGAGGTGCCGGTTGATCGCGTCGCCGTGCTCGGCCTGCAGCTGGTCGTCGCCCCACACCCGTCCGTCCTCCGCGAGGATCGCGCACTGCGCGCCCCAGGCCCGATGGGCCGCGTCCACGACGGGAGCGAGCAGCGACGACGGCAGGTGGGCGGCCGAGCTGTCGCCGGTCACCGGGTCGTCGAACATGTGCACCACCAGGTCGTCGGCACGGAAGCCGGCAACGAGGTGGTCCTGGGTCTGCGCCAGCAGCTCGCGGTAGCCGAGGCGGCTGGACGACGCCCGGACCACCTCACGGGCCGTGGTCGTGAGCCTGACCTGCTGCGACAGCTCCTCGCGCTCGAGCGCGGTCAGCACGGCGCGCAGCACGAGCGGCGTCCCCGTGGCGAGCTGGTCCAGCTCGGCCGGGCTCGGCCGCCGGCCCGAGGCAGGCTCGTCGAGGTACATCAGGGCACGCAGCTTCCCCCGGTCATCCACGATCCGGGCGACCAGCACGTCGTACGGGCGCCACTGGTCGGGCTCGCCGGTGGCGGGGATGTCGGGGATCCAGCAGTAGTCCTGCAGCAGCTGGAGTGCCTCGGGCGTGAGCCACTCCTGTGCCACGAACGTCCAGGCGCCGTACTCCGCGCCCAGGCTGAGGGCCGGCCGCATCGCCGCGAAGGGCGACGCCCGGCGCAGCATCTCCGCGTCGGCCTCGTCGTTGCCCGCGATGGCGACGAACTCCAGCATGTCGTCGGGGCGGAGCACCTCGACCTCGCAGGTGCCGAAGTCGGTGCGCAGCCGGAGGTCCTCGGCGATCAGGCGGATGGCCGTGCGGGCCCGGTCGTCGCCCCAGGCATCGTCACGTGCGCGGGCGACCGGAGGCGTGGTCGTAGACTCGCCCATCGCGTCGGTCCCCTCGTGCGCGTGATTGGTGGCTAACAGGGTCGCACCTCAGGCGCCCGAATGGTGGACGTTCCACCAGAGGACTCCGAACCCGGGCCGCGTGACTCGCCAGTAACATGGCCGCATGAAGCGCACGATCTACGACGAGGACCACGAGGCGTTCCGCAGCTCCGTCAAGGAGTTCCTCGACCGCGAGGTGGTCCCCCACCTCGAGGAGCACGCCGACCAGCACGGCCTGCCACGTGAGTTCTGGCAGGCCGCCGGCAAGCAGGGCTTCCTCGGCCTCGAGGTCCCCGAGGAGTACGGCGGCTCCGAGGCCGGCGACTACCGGTTCAACGCGGTCCTGACCGAGGAGCTGGCCAAGGTCAACATGACCTTGCCGAGCTGTGTGGGCATCCACGCCGACATCGTGGCGCCGTACCTCGTCCACCTCACCAACGACGAGCAGCGCCAGCGGTGGCTGCCCGACTTCTGCACCGGCGACCTGCTGACGGCGATCGGGATGACCGAACCGTCCGGCGGCTCCGACCTCGCCGCCCTCAAGACGACCGCGGTCCGCGACGGCGACGACTGGATCCTCAACGGCTCCAAGACGTTCATCACCAACGGCGGCTCGGCCGACCTGGTCGTCGTCGCCGCCCGGACCTCGCCGGAGAAGAAGGCGAAGGGGATCTCGTTGTTCGGCGTCAGCGCGTCGTCCGAGGGCTACTCGGTCGGTCGGGTCCTCGACAAGGTCGGGCAGGACGAGTCCGACACCGCCGAGCTCGCCTTCGACGACGTCCGGGTCAGCAACGACGACCTGATCGGCGAGCTCGACACCGGCTTCATCGCGATGATGAGGTTCCTGCCGCAGGAGCGACTCGGGTCGGCGATCACCAACCTCGCCCACGCCGCGCAGATCCTCGACGAGACGGTGGCCTACGCCAAGGAGCGCAAGGCGTTCGGCGTCCCGATCGGCTCCTTCCAGAACACCCAGTTCCTGCTCGCCGACCTCGTCACCCAGGTCGAGGTGACCCAGGCGTACGTCGACCAGTGCGTGCTGGCCCACACCGCGGGCGAGCTGACCGCCGTCGACGCCGCCAAGGCCAAGTGGTGGACCTCCCAGGTCCAGAACGACGTCCTCGACCACTGTGTCCAGGTCTTCGGCGGCTACGGCTACATGAACGAGTACCGGGTCGCCCGCGCCTGGCGCGACGCCCGCGTCACCAAGATCTGGGCCGGCTCCAACGAGATCATGAAGATGCTGATCGCCCGCGACCTCGGGCTCTGATCAGAACGGGACCGCGGTCCTCAACAGGCCCTCGCCCTCGGTCCGCCCCGACAGCACCCGGCAGAACTCCACGGCGTCGAGCTCGAGGCGCTCACCGTCCTCACCGACGCGCCAGTGCCCGCCTGCGGGACCGGTCAGCGTGAGGTCGAAGGGGCGGCCGTGACGCCCGGCCCACTCGGCCACGACGTCGGCGACGATGCGCCCGTCGTGGTCGGCCGTCAGGTGGAGCTCCCGTCCGGTCGCCCGGCAGATGTCCCCACGGTGCGTCCACGGATCGCGGGTGAGGATGGTGTCGAGGAGGTAGCCGACGCGCCACTTCTCCTTCACGCCGACCCCTTCGTCGGTGAACGTGAGGGCGCGCACGGGTCGTGGCACCCGTCGCCGTCCGGCCACGGCGGCCCGGCCGGTCTGCCGCATCGCCTCTGCCACGTCGGCCTCGGCCAGGTGCGCGTGCTCGCGCACCTGGAGGTCGGTGAGCTCGTCGATCTCGGGCCTGCCCGACTTTCTCGCCGCCCGCATCGCACGCGTCAGCTGTCGGGCGGTCTCCCGCAGGGAGGTCGACATCCTCGCCATGCCCACGCAGTGGCCGGCCATCGCCCGGACGTCCCACGCGGGGCACTCGGTGGGGCGGCGCCAGTCGCCCGGTGTCAGCTCCGCAAGCAGGTCGGCCAGCCGGTCGTACTCGGTGGCCGCGAGCTGCATCGCGGTCTCGCGGTCGAAGGCACTGGTCCACGGTCCGTGGTGGCGGACGGCCGACTGTCCCTCGCTGCTGGTCGTGTTCATGGTTGATCCCTCTCCCCTCGTGACCCGGTCTCGGTCGGACCCCGGTCGCCTCGTAGTCCCACGTGGTCGGCATACATCTCCACGGCTCGGTCGAGGAGCCGCTGGTAGCGGTCCCCGCCGGGATCGTTGGCCAGCTGGGCGTCCACCAGCCCTCCGGTGAGCGAGACCCAGAGGTCGAGCGCGCCGGGATCGGTGACGCCGAGCTCGGCCATCTCCTCGGTGAAGAGCTCCATGACCGCGACGGAGGGTGCGTAGGACTCCGCGCTCGGCTCGAAGCCCGGCACCAGCCGCTGGTTGAGCAGCTGGAACCACGCCGGGTCGGCCACGCTGTAGTCGAAGAACTGGTGGGCCATGGCGCGCAGCCTGGCGCGGGGCTCGTCCGGCAGTGTGGGTTGCAGCGCGTGGCAGGCCTCGAGGTAGGCCGTCCACCCCTGGCCGAACATGGCGTCGTAGATCGCGTGCTTGGAGTCGAAGTGCGAGTAGAGGGACGGCGGGCGCATGCCGACGCGTTGCGCGACCTCGCGCAGCGTCAGCTGGGCCACGCCTCGCTCGCGCGCTACCTCCCAGGCGGCGGCCAGGATCTCCTGCCGCGTCGCCTCACGACGTTCGGCCTGCCTATCGCGACTAGGTGCGCCTAACATAGTTAGGCACTATTCCTCGCGCGACAGAGTCTGTCAAGGCCAGCCTCGCCTTGCTTGCGAGCACGTGAAAGGCGCGCCCACGATGGGGTCGTGACCACCGACGCCACCGGCTTCGACCTGGAGCCGGGCCCTCACGAGGACGAACCCCACGGGGGCGGCATCAACAACCGGATGAACTGGCTGCGCGCCAGCGTCCTGGGCGCCAACGACGGCATCGTGAGCACGGCGGGCATCGTGATGGGCGTCGCGGGTGCGACCGACGACACCGGCACCATCGCGGTCGCGGGGTTCGCCGGGCTGGTGGCCGGAGCGCTGAGCATGGCTGCCGGCGAGTACGTGTCGGTCAGCACCCAGCGCGACTCCGAGAAGGCGCTGCTCGCCAAGGAACGACGCGAGCTGGTCGAGGAGCCGGAGGAGGAGCTGGCCGAGCTGGCAGGCCTCTACGTCGAGAGGGGGCTGAGCGAGGAGCTCGCGGTCCGGGTCGCCCAGGAGCTGACCGACCACGACGCGCTGGGCGCGCACGCCGAGGCCGAGCTCGGCATCGACCCCGACGACCTCACGAACCCGTGGCACGCGGCCGGGGCCTCGATGATCGCCTTCACCGTCGGCGCACTGCTGCCGCTGCTGACGATCACGCTCACCCCTCCCGACGTGCGCATCGCCGTCACCGTGCTCGCGGTCGTCGTCGCGCTCGGCCTCGCCGGCTGGACCAGTGCCCGGCTCGGCTACGGAGCGGCGCGGCCGGCAGTACTGCGCAACGTCGGCGGCGGCGCCTTCGCGATGGCCGTGACCTACGCCGTCGGTGCCCTCGTCGGCACCCACCTCACCTAGCCGAGCTCAGCCATCCTCGGGTCTCTCCGTGGCACCATGGACCCTCCTGGGGGGAGGTGCGTGCGTGAGGGAGCCACGCGAGGTCCGACCCGCACTGCTCGGCCTACGGCTGCTGGCAGTGGCGGCGTATGCCGCTGCCCTGACGACCTACACCGCGGTGTTCGGGCTGCCCAAGCAGACGCTGGCGGCGGTCGCCTGGATCTGGCTGGCGATCATCGCCTGGAACATCCAGCGGTCGTGGCGCTACCACCTCTCGTTCGTGCGGGACTGGTGGCCGTCGCTGGCGCTGCTGACCGTCTACCTCTACAGCCGCGGCATCTCCGACGACCTCGGCATCGTCGGCGTCCACGTCACCGAACCCATCGCCGCCGACCGGTGGCTGTTCGGCGGCGTGCTGCCCACCGAGTTCCTCCAGGCACACCTGTGCGGTGATCCGTGCGACCGGGCGGCGTCCGCGCAGTGGTACGACGTCGTGCTGACCACCGTCTACTACTCGCACTTCTTCGTCGCGCTCGGCGTGGGCGGCTGGCTCTGGGTGCGCAACCGGCCGGAGTGGGTGCGCTACATGCGCCGCTACCTCTCGCTGACCGCGCTCGCGCTCGCCGTCTACATCACCTACCCGATGGCGCCGCCGTGGATGGCGTCCCGCGACGGCTACGTCACGCCCGACATCGCCCGGCTCACCGGGCGCGGCTGGCGCTCGCTCAGCGCGGAGCGCGACGGCGCCACCGCGCACGACCACTTCTCCGCGGTCGGCAACCAGGTGGCGGCGATGCCCTCGCTGCACGCGGCGCTGGCCATCTTCGTCGCCTGGTACGGCATCCGCCGGCTGCGCACCGGCCTGCGCTGGCTGCTGCTCCTCTACCCGCTCGCGATGTCGTTCATGCTCGTCTACTACGCCGAGCACTACGTCGTCGACATCGTCGCCGGAGCCGTGGCGGTCGCCGTGGTCGTGACCGGGAGCGCGTGGTGGGAGCGCTGGCGGGCGGTGCCGGAGCCCGAGCCGATCGAGCGTCAGCAGGACGTGGCACAGAGCGCCAGCGCGAGCTGACCCGATGCGGATGTTCGTGGCGCTCGTCCCGCCCGACGAGGCGATCGACCACCTCGACGAGTTCCTCGCCGTACGACGGGAGGCCGCGTCGTTCCGGTGGACGCTGCCCGAGCAGATCCACGTGACCCTCTCGTTCCTCGCGCAGGTTCCCGACCGTCGCCTCGACGACCTGGTCGAGCGGCTCGAGCGCGCCGCCCGGCGGCGTACGCCGGTCACGACACGCGTCGCCGGCGGGGGCGCCTTCCCGAACCCGTCGCGGGCGCGCGTGCTCTGGGCCGGGCTCGACCTCGACGACACCGGGCGCACCGAGGTGTCGCGGATGGCGACCGGCGCGCGGGCGGCCGCGTCGAAGGCGGGGATCGACGTCGACGGTCGACGGTTCCGGCCGCACCTGACCCTCGCCCGGCTCGGCCGGCCCGAGGAGGTGTCGTCGTGGGTGCGGCTGCTCGACGGCTACTCGGGCCCGTCGTGGGAGACGACCGAGTGGACCCTGATCGCGTCCCACCTCGGCGAGGGGCCACGCAGACGCCCGCGCTACGAGGCGGTTGAGACCTTCCGCGTCGGGGCGCGCACGACCAGATAGGTTCGCACCCGTGAAGATCGCAGTGGCACGGGAGACCAGGGACGGCGAGGCCCGCGTCGCGATGGTGCCCGAGCTGGTCGAGAAGCTGACCGGACTCGGGTACGACGTGGCCGTCGAGCCGGAGGCCGGGCGGCACGCCCTGCTCTCCGACGAGGAGTACGCCGAGGCGGGTGCGAGCATCGACGACGCCGCGTTCGACGGGGCGGACCTCGTGGTGTCGGTGCAGCCGCTCGACCCTGCCCGCGCCCGCGGCCTCGCCGTCGGCACCTCGACGATCTCCTTCTTCCCCACCAACGCCGAGGCCGAGCTGGTCGCCACCTACCGTGACGCCCAGATCACGTCGTACGCGATGGAGCTGGTGCCGCGGATCTCGCGCGCGCAGTCGATGGACGCGCTGTCGTCACAGGCGCTCGTGGCCGGCTATCGCTGCGCGGTCGTCGCGGCCGGCATGCTGCGCCGCTTCTTTCCCCTGAACATGACCGCGGCCGGCACGGTGCAGCCCGCGACGGTCGTCGTCCTCGGCGCCGGTGTCGCCGGCCTCCAGGCGATCGCCACGGCCAAGCGTCTCGGCGCGGTCGTCCAGGCCTACGACGTGCGCGCCGCCGCGGCCGAGGAGATCGCCTCGATGGGCGCCAAGCCGATCACGCTCGAGCTGGAGACCCTCGAGGGCTCGGGCGGCTACGCCCGGGAGATGACCGAGGACCGCGCGGCCCGGCAGCGCGAGCTGCTCACGCCGTACATCGCCGCCGCCGATGCGCTGATCACGACGGCCGCCGTGCCCGGGCGCCCGGCGCCCATGCTGGTCACGACCGAGATGGTCGAGCAGATGAGCCCCGGATCCGTGGTGGTCGACCTGGCGGCCGAGACCGGCGGCAACGTCGAGGGCTCGGTCGCGGGCGACGTCGTCCGGATCGGCAACGCCCAGGTCTGGGGCGGGCGCAACGTGCCCAGCCAGATGCCCGGCCCGGCGTCGCGGCTCTACGCGCAGAACATCGTCAACCTGGTGACCCTGATGACCGCCGAGGACGACGAGGGCGTGAGGTCGTTCGCGCCCGACCCCGACGACGAGATCGTGGCCGGTGCCTGCGTCACCCGCGAGGGCGCGATCCTCCACGAACCGACCCGGCAGGCGCTGGAGGGAGACCCCTCATGAGTGAGTCCATCATCTGGCTGACGATCTTCATCCTCAGCGTCTTCGTGGGCATCGAGGTGATCTCCAAGGTGTCCTCGACGCTCCACACGCCGCTGATGTCGGGCGCCAACGCCATTCACGGGGTGATCCTGCTCGGCGCCATCATCGTCACCGCCCACGCGTCCGGGGTCGCTCTCGTCGTCGGACTGGTCGCGATCGTGCTCGCGGCGGTCAACATGGTCGGCGGCTTCGTGGTGACCGACCGGATGCTCCAGATGTTCACGCGCAAGAAGAGACCGGTCTCGACAGGCTCGGCCGACGGTGAGGTTGCCCCGTGATCCCCACCTGGGCGCAACTGGTCTACCTGCTCTGCGCGGTCGCCTTCATCCTCGCGCTGAAGGGACTCTCGGGCCCGCGCACCGCCCGTGCCGGCAACCTCGTCGGCGCCGGTGCTGCGGTCGTCGCATGCGCCCTGCCGTTCCTCTACCTGGACGACATGGACAACGTCGTCCCGATCCTGCTCGCGATCGCCGTCGGCACCGCCGGGGGTGTCTACGGGGCGCAGAAGGTCCAGATGACCCAGATGCCCCAGATGGTGGCGCTGTTCAACGGCGTCGGCGGCGGAGCCGCGGCCCTGGTGGCGCTGCTCGAGCTCGACGTCATCGTCGACCTCGAGGCCGGTGACGCCGTCGGCTGGTTCGTGCTGGTGGCCACCGCGTTCACCATCTTCGTCGGCTCGGTGTCGTTCGCCGGATCGGTGGTCACGTTCGCCAAGCTGCAGGACCTGATGACCTCGCGACCGGTGACCTTCCCCGGGCTGGCGGTCGCCTTCGGCGGCGTGCTCGTCGGCGGGCTGGTGCTCTCCGGGCTGCTCGTGGGGGAGCCGACCATGTGGGCGGGCATCGTGCTCGCGCTGCTGGGTCTCGCGTTCGGCGTACTCCTCGTGATGCCGGTGGGTGGCGCCGACGTCCCGATCGTCATCTCGCTGCTCAACGCGTTCACCGGCCTGACCGTCGCGGCCGGCGGCTACGTCCTGTCCAACACGCTGCTGCTGGTGGCCGGCACCCTCGTCGGCGCCGCCGGCACGTTCCTCACCCTGCTGATGGCCAGGGCGATGGGCCGCTCGGTGGCCAACATCCTGTTCGGCGCCCTCAAGGGCGGCTCGACGCTCGGCGGCGGCGAGGCCTCCGACCGGCCGGTGAGGTCGGCCGGACCGACCGACGCCGCGATCATGCTGGCCTACGCCGACCGCGTGATCATCGTCCCCGGCTACGGGCTGGCCGTCGCCCAGGCCCAGCACTCGCTGCGCGAGCTCGTCGACGTGCTCGGAGCGCGCGGCATCCAGGTCGACTACGCGATCCACCCGGTGGCGGGCCGGATGCCCGGTCACATGAACGTGCTGCTCGCCGAGGCGCAGGTGCCCTACGAGCAGCTCAAGGAGATGGACGACATCAACGGCGACTTCAAGGACGCCGACGTCGTCCTCGTGGTCGGCGCCAACGACGTCGTCAACCCCGCGGCCAAGACCACCCCCGGCGCGCCCATCTACGGCATGCCGATCCTCAACGCCGACGAGGGGAAGCAGATCATCTTCATGAAGCGCTCGATGCGGCCCGGCTTCGCCGGCATCGAGAACGAGCTGCTCTTCGACGAGAAGACCACGCTCCTCTTCGGCGACGCCAAGGACACGATGGGCAAGCTCCTCAGCGCCGTGAAGGCCCTCTGATCAGCTACCCAGTTCAGTCGGCGATGCCGTAGAGCCGGTCGCCGGCGTCGCCGAGGCCCGGGACGATGTAACCCTTGTCGTTGAGCTTCTCGTCCATCGCTGCGGTCACGACGGTGACCGGGACGTCGAGGTCGGCCAGCTCCTTCTCGAGCCGGGCACATCCCTCGGGTGCGGCGAGCAGGCAGATGGCGGTGATGTCGTTGGCGCCGCGGTCGACCAGGAACCGGATCGCCGCGGCCAGCGTCCCGCCGGTGGCGAGCATCGGGTCGAGCACGTAGCACTGCCGGCCCGACAGGTCGTCGGGCAGCCGCTCGGCGTACGTCGAGGCCTCGAGGGTCTCCTCGTTGCGGATCATGCCGAGGAAGCCGACCTCGGCGGTCGGCAGCAGGCGCATCAGGCCGTCGAGCATCCCGAGTCCGGCGCGCAGGATCGGGACGACGAGTGGCTTGGGCCGGGCCAGCTTGACGCCGGTCGTCGGCGCCACCGGGGTGGTGATCTCCTTGACCGAGACGCGCACCTCGCGGGTGGCCTCGTAGGCCAGCAGCGTCACGAGCTCGTCGGCGAGCCGGCGGAACGTCGGTGAGTCGGTGTTCTCGTCCCGCAGGTAGGTGAGCTTGTGGGAGATCAGCGGGTGGTCCACGACGTGGGTGCGCATCCACGAACCCTAGTCCCCACTGGGTGTTCACCGTCAGGTGGTGGGAAGCCACTGGACCGTCCGGCTGGGCCTCTGACACTCTGGTGTCGTCCGATCCCCACGGCACCGAGGGAGGCATGTCATGGCCGACCAGCAGGACGGAGTTGACTTCGCCCTCGCCGCCTACCGCGAGGAGGGCGTCTGGCAGGTCCAGGAGCTCGCCCACGAGGTGCTCGCCGACATCGAGGCGCTGACCCATGCGCTGCGCAGGTTCCCCGGCGACGGCGGTGCGCTCGGGATGATCGCGGTCGACGAGGACTTCTTCGTCATCGTCCGGGTCGCGGGAGCCAACGCGCGGGTGCTGCTCTCCGACATCACGGCCGCCGACGAGTGGGAGCTGGCCGCGTCGGCGGTGGAGTTCCTCGGGCTGCCGCCTCCGGAGGAGGAGGACGACCAGGCGCCCGCCGGCGACCTCGACCTCCTCGGCGACCTCGGGATGCATGCCATGGACATGGGGGTCCTGCTCGACGACTTCGACCTCTACCCCGACGAGATGCTCTCCGACGTCGCGCGCCGGCTCGGGTTCGGTTCGCAGTTCGACGAGGCCGTCGGCCTCGCCTCGGCCTGAGGTGCCCGCTCCGCCGTACGACGCTGCGATGCGTGCGGCGCTCGACCAGGCACGCGCGGCACTCGTCGCCGGCGACGTCCCCGTCGGCGCGGTCGTGCTGTCGCCGGAGGGCGAGGTCGTCAGCACCGGCCGCAACGTCCGCGAGGAACGCGGCGACCCGACCGGGCACGCCGAGGTGGTCGCTCTGCGATCCGCGGCGGAGGCCCGCGGCGAGTGGCGGCTCGACGGCTGCACCCTCGTCGTCACCCTCGAGCCCTGCACCATGTGTGCCGGCGCCGCCGTGCTCGCCCGCGTCTCCCGCCTCGTCTTCGGTGCGTACGACGAGAAGGCCGGAGCCGTCGGCAGCCTGTGGGACGTCGTGCGCGACCGTCGCCTCAACCACCGGCCCGAGGTCGTCGCCGGCGTGCTCGCCGACGAGTCGACCGCTCTCCTGGAGGAGTTCTTCCGTGGACACCGATGAGTTCCCGGTCCGCGCCGGGTCGGCCCTGGCATGAGCACCCTCGACTTCGGGCCTGCCACGACGACCGCTGCCCAGGTGGTGGCCGGCATCCGCGACGACCAGCTCGGTGACCCCAGCCCCTGTCCTGACTACACGGTGGCCGACCTGCTCGACCACATGAACGGCCTGTCCTTCGCCTTCACCGCGGCCGCGCTCAAGCAGCCGCTGACGGATCCCGGTCCCTCGGGCGATTCCTCGCAGCTCCCCGACGACTGGCGCGAGGCGATCCCCGCCGCACTTGCCGGGCTCGCCGCCGCGTGGCGCGACACCCCGGGTGCCTTCGAGGGCACCACCCAGGCCGGGCCGATCGAGATGCCCGCGCCCGAAGCGGCGCTGGTCGCCCTCAACGAGGTCGTGGTCCACGGCTGGGACCTCGCCGCCGCCACCGGCCAGCCCTACCCCGCCGACCCGGCGGCGGTCGCGGCCGCCCGCCAGTTCGTCGAGTCGTTCGAACCACCCGCCGACGAGTCCCCGGACGACCCGGGCCTGTTCGGCCCGCCGGTCGCCGTACCGGACGACGCCCCCGAGCTCCACCGGCTCCTCGGCGCCACCGGCCGCCGCCCCGACTGGACCCCCTGAGTCGATTTCGGGCGCCCCGCCCCGCTCCGGTAGCCTTCCCGGCGGTGGCGTGTCCGAGCGGCCTAAGGAGAACGCCTCGAAAGCGTTTGTGGGTGCAAGCCCACCGAGGGTTCAAATCCCTCCGCCACCGCCAGCCAGCGAAGCAGCCTCTGACCTGCACGAAAGCCATGTCGGAGGCTGCTTCTGGTCTACTTCCGTGCCAGTTCCCCGCCGACGACAAGAGCGCGGCCGCGTCGGCTCCTTCATGGGCGGGACTACTGTGGCGAGACTGACGGCAGCCCCGGATACGGTCGTGCCAATGAGCAGATCTGACGTCGATATCGCCCGGTGGCGGCTGCGCAGCCAGCGCCTGGTCGGGGGGCGTCGTCGGGATGCGGAGTCGGTCGTGCGGGCGATGCTGTGCGTCCAGGCGGAGAACCAGGCCCGCGAAGCGGCGCAGGCCGCTCGAGACGCCGCACCGGTCAAGACGACACTGGCCCGCGTCCTCGGTGTCCACACCGACGAACGCGCTTGGCGGATCGGCGCAGACGGCGAGGAGAAGGTCGCCGCCCAACTCGCCAAGGCAGCCAGGAAGGACCTACGGTGGCGGTTCCTGCACGCGATCCCGGTCGGGGAGCGAGGCTCGGACATCGACCACTTGCATCGTCGGTCCTGGTGGGCGTCTTCACCGTGAACGCCAAGCACCACCCCAGAGCCAAAGATCTGGGTCGGCGGCAACACGTGCATGGTCAACGGGAACCGCCAGCCCTACATTCGCAACAGTCGTCACGAGGCTACGCAGGGCTGCCAAGCTCCTCACCGCCGCCTGCGGGGTCCCGGTCCACGTCGAAGGACTGATCGGGACCGTCAACGCCGCCGACGTGGTCATCAAGCAGGGGCTCGACGGCGTCCATGTCACGTGGCGCAACAATCTCGCCAAGTGGCTGCTCCGCCACGGCGACATCCACACGACCGAGACCCTGGACGCCGTCTTCGAGGCAGCGCGTCGTTCCACCACCTGGCGGACCTGACCGTAGGTACCTTGCGGCGTCGGCGCACTTTCGCCGCCGGCAGCATCAGGAGTCCGGAGTAGTACGGTCGCCAGATGAGCGCACGAGCGGCTCTGCGGGACAGGCTGGAGCGCGCCCCACTCTGGTGGTGGATCGCCCTCGTCGGAGTCATCGGCGCGCTCGTCGTTCTCGTGGGCGTCCTTGCGACCGACCGCAGCGATCGGTCCGACCTGTGGTTCGAGGTGGCCAAGGCGGGACTCCAGGTCGTGGCGGTCGGCGTAGCGGGTGGTGCACTCGCAGCCGCGTGGAGAGGCCTGCACGGCAAGGCGCGAGGCCGCGGCAGCAACCAAGGACAAGATCCGTGCCGAGTTCACTGACCTGATCGTCCTCTACAACGGCGTCAAGTCGGTCCGCCGCGCGCTCCGTAGCCTGGGCCTCGACGCGAAGCTCCACCTCGACAAGCACACGTACCAGGACAAGGACGAGGACTACTTCGACACGCGGGAGGGCCTCGACGAGCTGGAGAAAGTCGGACGAGCCGTCCAGCTCACGAAGAAGCAGGCCGACGGCTTTCACGAGCAGATGGAAGTTCTCAACACCCTCCAGCTCGGCTACGAAGCCAAAGCCAGGCAGTTCGATCAGGCGGACCTCCTCGAGGAGGAGACGGACGCGGTGGCCGACACGCTCACGTCCATCGAGAACTACCTCGAACAAGCTGGTCGACCTGTGGGAGGAGAACGGTTGGAAGGTCCACGAGGGGACCAAGCTCCACGAGGTCTCCTCCGAGCTCCAGCCCCTCTTCCGCCAAGCCCAGTTCAAGCCGAAGTTCAGTGAACCGATGAAGGACATCACAGCGGTCATCAACAAACACCTCTTCGGTGCTCCCGCGGAGGCCGTACCCGCGAGGGCGAGCGCCCCCATCACGCCCTCAGCCGGGTCGGCCGCGCAGCCGCACCGACAGGCAGGTCACGCAGCCCTCGAGCTTCTCGAACTCGGAGATGTCGACCGCGACCACCTCGAGCCCCCGCTCCTCGAGCAGGGCCGCGGTCTTCGGCGCGGAGGTGGACATGAGGACGGTGTTCCCGCCGAGGAGCACGACGTGCGAGCCCGCCTCCTCGGGGACGGCGAGGAACCGGTGGCCCCAGACCCCCGGGTCGTCGACCAGCGGCTCGTAGCCGATCACGGTGCCGTCGGGGAGGGCGGTGACGGCGGTCTTGAGGTGCAGCACCTTCGTGAGCGGGACGGCGATCACCCGGCGCGCGCCCACCGGTTCGAGGTGGTCGCGCAGCTGGGAGACACCCTCGGAGTTGGTGCGGCCGCCCATGCCGACCCACACGACACCGTCGTGCTTGAGGACGTCGCCGCCGTCGAGGGTGCCGGGATCCTCGATGCGCTCGATCCGGTACCCCTGCGCGCGTACGGCGTCCTCGGCCGCGGCGATCTCGGGCCGCCGCTCGGTCGCCCCCGGCCGGGTGAGGACGGCGAGGTCGCCGTACACGACCATCGTGTCCTCGACGAAGACCGAGTCGGGGCAGTCCTCGGCCTCCTCCACCTCGTGGGTCGTCCAGCCGGCCCCGTGCAGCGCGTCGACGTAGCCCTGCCACTGTCGCCGGGCCAGGGCGACGTCGACGTCGTCGCTCCGCTCGATGTGGGTCACCAGGCCGTCGGCCAGCCGCGAGGAAGGACGTCGGACCAGGGCGTGACGGGAGTCCATGCCCCGACTATGGCACTCGTGCGGAGGCGTCGTCGCTGGCATGCTGGCCGGATGGCCAAAGCTGAGCGGGACGTCGAGAAGATCTATTCCACCGCGGAGGTCGTCGCGAAGCTGCGTCGGCTGGCGGACTCCCTGGAGAAGGGCAACACCTTCCGGATCCAGGTGGCGGGTGAGCGGGTCCGGGTGCCCGCGCGCGCCGAGTTCTCCATCGAGCACGAGCGTGGGGACGACGAGGAGGAGATCGAGTTCCAGCTCAAGTGGTCACTCGACGACGTGGACGACGACGACGGGGACGAGATCTCCGTCTGATCGTCAGGGCTCCGATGTCGGGGAGAATGCGGACATGACGATCACTCTCGGGCAGGGCACGACCCCGTGACGGTGCGCACCGAGCACGACGGGCCGGTGACGATCGTGACCATCGACCGGCCGGCGACCCGCAACGCCGTCGACCGCGCCACCGCCGACCTGCTGCTCCAGGCGTTCCAGGCGTTCGACCAGGACGAGACCCAGTCGGTCGCGGTGCTCTACGGCGAGGGAGGCACGTTCTGCTCCGGCGCCGACCTCAAGGCGATGGACCAGCGCCTCGAGCCCGCACGGCCCCGGCCCGATGGGGCCGACCCGGATGCGGCTCTCCAAGCCGGTCATCGCCGCCATCGAGGGGTACGCCGTGGCCGGCGGGCTCGAGCTGGCGATCTGGTGCGACCTGCGGGTGGCCGCCCGCGACGCCAGCTTCGGCGTCTTCTGCCGCCGCTGGGGCGTCCCGCTGATCGACGGGGGCACGGTCCGGCTGCCCCGGCTGATCGGCACCGGCCGGGCGATGGACCTGATCCTCACCGGCCGCGAGGTCGGGGCCGTCGAGGCCGAGCGGATGGGGCTGGTCAACTGGGTCGTCGAGCCCGGCGCCGCCCTCGAGGAGGCGCTGTCGGTGGCGTTCATGCTGGCCACCTGCCGCAGGACTGCCTGCGCAACGACCGGCTCTCGATGCTGGCCGGGGAGGGCCGCGAGGTCGAGGACGCGATGCGGACCGAGTTCCGGTTCGGCCTCGACTCGCTCGGCACCGGCGCTGCCACGGCCGGGGCTGCCCGGTTCGCCCGGGGCGCCGGACGCGGCGGCGCGCCCGACGACGCATCCCGCCACGCAGAGGAGTGCGCGAGGATGGGCCGGTGACCTGGTTCTCCTCGCCCACCGACGCGGCGGCCTCGCTGCGCGCCACCGGCTACCTGGCCGACGACGCCACCGCGACCACGGCGTACCTCGCCGGCGCGCTCGAGAAGCCGCTGCTCGTCGAGGGTCCGGCCGGGGTCGGCAAGACCGAGCTGGCCAAGGCGGTGGCGCGCGCGACCGGCGCCGACCTGGTCCGGCTGCAGTGCTACGAGGGGCTCGACGAGGCGCGGGCGCTCTACGAGTGGAACTACAAGAAGCAGCTGCTGCGCATCCAGGCCAGCGGTGGCGACCAGGCGTGGAGCGAGACCCACGACGACATCTTCACCGACGAGTTCCTGCTGACCCGGCCGCTGCTGACCGCGATCCGCCGCGAGGAGCCGACGGTGCTGCTGATCGACGAGGTCGACAAGACCGACGTCGAGGTGGAGGGCCTGCTGCTGGAGGTGCTCAGCGACTTCCAGGTGACCATCCCCGAGCTCGGCACCGTCGTCGCCGTACGTCGCCCGTACGTCGTCCTCACCTCCAACGCCAGCCGCGAGCTGTCGGAGGCCCTGAAGCGGCGCTGCCTCTACCTCCACCTCGACTACCCCGACGCCGAGCGGGAGCGCGAGATCGTCACCGGCCAGGTGCCCGACCTCGACCGCCGGATCGCGGAGCAGCTCGTCGACACCATCGGCCGGCTGCGCGACCTCGACCTCAAGAAGGCACCGTCGATCGCCGAGTCGGTCGACTGGGCACGCACCCTCGTCGCGCTCCAGGTCGGCAGCCTCGACGACGAGGTCATCGCCGCCACCCTCGGCGCCGTCCTCAAGCACGCCTCCGACCACGACCGCGCCGTCAAGGAGCTGGGCCTGCCGTGAGTGGCCTCGTCGGTCGCCACATCGACTTCCTCGAGGCGCTGCGCGGCGCCGGGCTGCCGGTCTCGCTCGCCGAGGACCTCGACGCGTTCGCCGCCCTCGGCGTGCTGCCGTGGCACGACCGCGAGACCGTCCGCGCCGGGTACGCCGCGACGGTGGTCAAGCGGCAGGCGCAGCGGCCGACCTTCGACGCGCTCTTCGACCTCTACTTCCCGCGGCTGGTCGGCGCCGGAGCGGCGACGACGGAGAACGACGACGGAGGAGTCGGCGGCGGTCCGCGACAACGCCGAGGCGCTCGCCGACTTCCGCGAGCGGCTGGCCGAGGCGCTGGTCGCCGACGACCAGCAGGCGCTCGCAGGACCTCGCGGTCGAGGCGATCGGCCGGTTCGGCGCGATGCCGGGCCGCGCGCCGGGGCTGTCCGGCTGGTCGGCGTACACCGCGCTGCGCCGGGTCGACCCCACCGAGCTGACCGGCCGCATCGTCGCTGCCCTGCTGCGGCGGGGCCGCGACCGACGACGAGGCCCGACGCGCGGCCGGCCGGCGGATCGGGTCGTTCACGAGGGCAGCCGAGGACGACGCCCGCCGCCGGATCGCGGAGGAGAAGGGGCCCGACCACGTCGCCGACGTCGCGATCCGCCCGGCCATCGACCGGCTCGACTTCACCGCCGCCCGGCGGGCCGACCTCGAGGAGATGCGGCGCGAGATCTACCCGCTCGCCCGTCGGCTCGCGACCCGGCTCACCCGCGAGCACCACGCGCTGCGGCGCGGCCCGCTCGACGTGCGGCGTACGGTCCGCGCCTCGCTGTCGACCGGCGGCGTCCCGCTCACGACCCGGCACCGGCCCAAGCGGGCGCGCCGCACCGAGCTGGTCGTGCTGTGCGACGTCAGCGGCTCGGTCGCCAACTTCGCCCAGTTCACGCTGCTGCTGGTCTTCGCGCTGCGCGAGCAGTTCACCAAGGTCCGCGCGTTCACGTTCATCGACCACGTCCACGAGGTGACACCACCACTTCCGCCCCGGCGCCGACGTCGCCGACGTGATGGCCGACCTCGCCGCGAGCACCGCGCACGCCGCGCTGTGGGGACGCACCAACTACGGCCGGGCCTTCACCACGTTCGCCGACGAAGTACGCCGACGCGGTCGGTCCCGAAGACCTCGCTGCTGATCCTCGGCGACGCCCGCTCCAACTACAGCGACCTGTCACTGCCGGCGCTGCGCGGGCTCGCCGACGCCGCCCGCCACGCGTGGTGGCTCAACCCCGAGCACCCGCGCCACTGGGACACCGGCGACTCCGCGGCGAGCGCCTACGGCGAGATCGTGCCGATGGTGGAGTGCCGCAACCTCGCCCAGCTCGCCGAGTTCGTGCACGACCTCGTGTGACTCGCGGTCAGCCCGCGAAGTAGCCGTCGGCCTGGAGCCGGTCGAGCTCGGCCTTGAGCTCGGGGTGGCCGGCCGCGTCGGCGGCGCGGCCGCCGGCGACGTAGACGTTCTCACCCTGGGCCGCCGAGCCGTCGAAGACGACCGTCACCCGGTTGCGGGCGCCGGCGTTGATGAGCGAGCCGAGCAGCGCGACCGGGTCGGCCCGGTCCTCGAGCGACAGCACGCGGGTGCGTTCGGGGATCTGCGGCACCTGGGACGACGGCGCACCGGCGGTCACGACCTGGTCGATGACGAACGCGTCGGTCTCGACGGTCGCCGCGACCTCGGCCGCGGTCACACCACCCTGCGCCGACCCGACCAGCATCACCCGGGCGTCGGGGTCGCCGTCGACGGCCTGCTCGATCGCGCCGACCACGCGCCCGGCGTACGCCGAGTGGTCGCCGCCGACGAGCCGGAGCCGGTGGCGGCCGCCGCCGCCCACGCCCGGCAGGTAGGCGATGTAGCGGTGGGGTGCGATCTGCCGGACGCTGACGCTGCCCGGCGACTCGGCCAGGGTCGTCATCAGCTCCTCGAGACCGCGCGGTGCGGACGAGGACTCCGCTTCCGTGTCGGCGTCGGGTGTCGGCGCCGTCGTGACGAAGCCGCCGGCCGCATCGCGGAGGGCCGACCCGAAGTCGGGTGCCATGGCACCGACTCCGACTGCCTGCAACCCGCCGAGCGAGGCCATCCGGCCCGAGTCGCCGGCCAGCACGCTCGCCGTCAGCAGCGACCGCAGCTGGAGCCCCTCGAGCAGCCCGCCGCCGCCGCTGGTGACGTGGTCGAGGAGGTCGGGGTTGTGCTCGGCGAGCTCGTTGAGGTAGCCGGCGACGTCGTCGCGGTCGAGGGCGTCGGTCTCGATGAGGCCGGCGGCGACGATGGCGCCCCCGAGCTCGACCTCCGGCGCCAGGTAGCCGATCGCGCGGCTCGCGATGGATCCCATCGTGCGGTAGGCGGCCTCGGCGAGGTCGTCGATCCAGCGGTAGGTCAGCACCGTCGCCCGCACCATCAGCGCATCGGCGTCGAGCTCGACGCCCCGGGTGAGCAGGCCGTGCTTGCCGGTCGTGGCGCCGCGGATCTCCTCCTCGGCGGTCCGGAACGTGAGCGGCGACAGCTCGGCCGACCCGGCCACGCCCTCGTCGCGCAGCACGTCGTCGCCGAGCCTGGCGCGGCTGCGCATGTCGTCGCCGGTGGCGTCGAAGAGGTCGGCCAGGCGCAGCATCTGGTCGTACTTGTCGGCGAGGTCGGCGGCCTCGGTGGCCGTCGCGGGAGTCTTCTCGTTCATGCCGTCACCTCCGCGAGCACCGGCGCGAGCTCGGTCGCGAGGTCGATCGGCGTCACGGCGGCGATCTGGATCCGGGGTCGCCCGTCGACCTCACGCGGCCGCAGCGCGTGCCAGCCGTCGGCCAGCAGGGTCCACGACACCACGCCGACCACCGTCGTCTCGTCGCCGGTCAGGTCGGCGACCAGGACCCGGAGCCGGCCCCGCGACTCGGCGGTGAGCGCGGTCAGCACACCGGTCGTCACGGACTCGCCGAGCGGCTCGCCGTCGGCGCCGAGCGCCGCTCCGTCGGCCTGCTCGGTCAGCACCGGCAGCAGGTCGGCGCGGCCGCTCCGGGCGGCCTCGTGGGCGGCGTCGGCCAGCTCGAACGGCAGGTCGACGTACGCCGGTACGTCGGAGTCGGTCATCGGGCACTCCTCGGGGAGCACGCCGGCCCGGGCCAGCTCGTCGGCCCAGAGCGAGGTGTGGAACCAGGCCAGCTCGAAGACGATCCCGTCGACGGTGGCGAGCGCGGCGACGGCGTCGCCGGCCCGGCGGTGCCAGGCCCGGGCGCGTACGCCGACGGCGGTCACGTCGAGGTCGAGGGCGGTCTGGGGCGTGGCGAGCAGGCCGACCGCGCCGACCAGGCCGGTGTCCTCACCGACCTCGCCGAGCAGGCCGCGGCGTGCCAGCGACTCCTCGGGGTCGTGGAGCGAGGCCAGCGCCGCGGCGTAGGCGTCGTCCTCGGCGGTCGTGCGGCTGCTGCCGAGCCGGTCCTCGAGGGCGCTCGCCGACCGCGGCTGGGAGAGCTCGAACGGCAGCGGCGCGCCGCCGGCGCGCTCGGCGACGAGCCGGAGCTCAGGGAGCGTCAGGGTCACCCTGCGCGGCAGGCCGTCGAGCAGCGTGGCCGGCGGCGGCGGTGGCGTGGAGAGATCGATGGTGGGCACTCAGAGTCCTGGGAGCTCGACGGTGAGCCAGTCGCGGTGACCGGCCGGGGGTGGGGTGAAGGAGACCAGCTGCTGGTCCTCGTCGGTGGGGGCGCGCGTGACGCCGTCCTGGCCGTCCTCGGAGTCGATCCGCGCGATCCGGGCCTGGGCGTCGGCGACGAGGGAGGCGACCTTGCGCTCGATCTGGGCGATGGCGTCCTTGGTGCCGTCGACGTCCTGGAGGTGGTGCTCCAGCGCATCGGCGGCGCCCTCGTGGTGAGCGGCGCAGTCGCGGAGCTGGGCGGCGCGGTCGCGCACCCGCTCGCGCATGGCGGCGGCGGCTCGACCGGTCCAGGTGACCTGCTCCGCCTGCCCGACGAGGTGGTCGGCCGCGGCCCGGATGTCCGCACCCTGGTCACGCAGCTGGCCGACCCGCCTGCGCATCACCGCGGTGTCGCCGTACATGTGGTCCCCATCCTGTCGTGCAGCCGTCCCGTTCCCGTTCCTCTTCCCGCGATCGTCCATCTCTAAACCATCCGGGACCATCCGTTCCATAACCCGGGTGCGTGTGGCGTCGTTGGAGCGACGTCGGACGACGAGGAGGAACGCGTGAGACTCACCGGGATCGCAGGGGCGCTCGCTGCCCTGGTGGTGACGCTGCTCGGCGCGGCTCCCGCCGGGGCGGTCGACCAGCAGCGGCCGCAGGGCGACGTCCGCAAGACGGTGTTCGTCGGCAACAACTGGGAGGGCACGGTCGACGTGCTCGCGCCGAGGACGTTCGATCGCCTGGGGCGGATCAACATGATCCCCGACCAGGACGAGCGGATGGCCGAGATCGCCACCAACCCCGAGCGTCTGGCCTACTACCTCGCCATCCGGGAGGCGATCGGTGAGGGCAACGACCAGTGGTCGACGACATGTACACCTCGAACGACGGGCGGCTGCTGATCGCGTCGCGGCCGTCGCTACGCCGACGTCGTCGCGATCAGCCTGGAGACCCATGAGATGGTGTGGCGGTTCCCGGTGGCCGGCCAGCGCGCCGACCACATGGCGATCTCGCCCGACGGGCGACCGTGGTGGTGAGTGCCTCCACGGCCAACGTGGTGCACGCCATCGATGTGCAGACGGTGAGGAGGTCGGTCAGTTCCCGTCCGGAGGCTCTCCTCACGAGAGCAGCTACATCGAGGACGGCGACAAGATCATCCACGCGAGCATCGGCTACGTCTACACGCCCACCGACGCGGACCTGGCCGACCCCGCCAAGGGCGAGCGGGTCTTCCAGATCGTCGACGCCGACACCTTCGAGGTGCTGCGGCGGTACGACCTGCGTGCCGCACTCGACGAGCGTGGCCGCGAGGGCAAGAGCACGGCGGTGCGACCGATGACGCTGTCGCCGGACGAGAAGAAGGTCTACTTCCAGGTCTCCTTCTTCCACGGGTTCATCGAGATGGACCGCAGCACTGGAAGGCTCCAGCGCTTCAAGCGCCTGCCCAACCTGGTCAAGGACCTCCGCAAGGAGCAGTACCTCCTCGACTCCGCCCACCACGGCATCGCCATGAACGCCGCCGGCACGAAGATCTGCGTCGCGGGCACGATGAGCGACTACCTCACCGTGGTGGACGTCGACTCCTTCCGGCGAACGCAAGCTGGTGAAGAAGGAGGACGGCAAGCCCTACTGGGTGACGCCGTCGTCCGACGGCCGCTCCTGCTACATCTCCTGGAGCGGCACCGACGAGGTCGCGCGGGTCAGCTACCGCACCGGCCGGGTGATCGACCAGAAGAAGGTGGGCGACCACCCGCAGCGGATCCGCAACGGCTTCGTCGCCCGCGTGCTCGTGGCCGGGCTGCCGATGCCCTCGGACCTCGAGCCCTACGAGCCGATGCCGCCGATCATCCCCGTCGGCTGAGCTCACCCCAGGTACGCCGCCAGCCGGGCCAGTCCCTCGTCGACGTCGGAGCGCGGGCCGGCGAAGCTGAGCCGGACGAACCGGTGGCCGGCCTCGGTGTCGAAGTCGATGCCGGGCGCGAGGGCGATGCCGGTGTCGGCGAGCAGCCGGTGGGCGAAGGCCATCGAGTCGTCGGTGAGGTGGCCGACGTCGGCGTAGACGTAGAACGCGCCGTCGGCGGGCGCCAGCGCCGGTGATGCCCAGAGCCGGGCAGCCCCTCGAGCAGCGCGCGCCGGTTGTCGGCGTAGCGCGCGACGTGGCCGTCGAGCTCGGCGTACGCCGCGTCCTCGAAGGCGGCGAGTGCCGCGTGCTGGGCGATCGCGGGCGGGCAGATCGTGAAGTTGCCGGTCAGCACGTCCACCGGACGCCGCAGCCGCTCGGGCACCAGCATCCAGCCGATCCGCCAGCCGGTCATCGAGAAGTACTTGGAGAAGGAGGAGAAGACGACCGCTTCCCGGGAGGTCTCCCAGGCGGAGCGCGACAGCGGCGGCCCTGAGTCGGCCGCTGGGTACTCGATGCCGTGGTAGATCTCGTCGGAGATCAGCTGGACGCCGCGCTCTTCGCACCAGCGCGCGATCGCCGCCAGCTCCTCGGGCAGCAGCATGGTGCCGGTCGGGTTGGCCGGGCTGGCGACGACGACGCCGGCCAGGTCGCGTGACCTCCTCCAGCTGTGCGACCGTCGGCTGGTAGCGGTTCTCCGGGCCGGTGGGCAGCTCGACGACCTCGCAGCCGAGCGCGGTGAGCACGTTGCGGTAGCAGGGGTAGCCCGGCCGCGCCATCGCCACCCGGTCACCGACCTCGAACGCCGCGAGGAACGCCAGCAGGAAGCCGCCGCTGGACCCGGTGGTGACCACGACGTCCTCGGCCGTCACGTCGATACCGTGGAGCCGGTGGTGGTGCTCGGCGATCCGCTCGCGCAGCTCGGGGATGCCGGTGGCGACGGTGTAGCCGAGCGGGTCGGTGCCGTTCAGCAGCCGGACGGCCGCGGCGCGCACCGTCTCCGGCGCACCGGTGGACGGCTGGCCGGCGACGAAGTTGACGAGGTCGCCGTGCTCGCGACGCCGCCGGTCCGCGGCCGCGAGCAGGTCCATGACGTGGAACGGCGGGACGTTCGCGCGGCTGGCGACCTCGTAGCGACTCACGTGGAGAAGTGTGCCGCGTGCCGACCAGCCCGCCGTCCGAAGTACGACCCCTCACCGAGCTGGGTGCCCGACGCGTAGCCCTTGCCGTCCTGGGCGAGGTTGGAGGCGCAGGCACCGGCGGCGTACAGCCCGGGGACGACGGAGCCGTCGGCCCGTTGTGCCTCGCCGTCGACGCTGACCCGGATGCCGCCGAGGGTGAAGCCGGCGTAGAGGGCCTTGCCGAGGGTGAGGTCGTAGGCGCCCCAGGGTCCGGTGTCCTGCGGCTCGAGCCAGTCCGGACTCTTGTGGAAGTCGGGGTCCTCGCCGCGCGCGGCGTGCTCGTTGTAGCGCGCCAGGGTCGCCACCAGCGAGCCGTCCGGCAGCCCGAGCCCCGCCTCCATCTCCGGGACCGTCTCCCACCCGTCGATGAAGGGGCACAGCGGCATCGCGGGATGCTCGATGTGGGCGCTGTCGACGACGAGGTAGGCCGCGGCGCCCGGCTGCTCCATCACGAACCCGCTGGTGCGGGAGTGGTAGGAGTCCTCGGCGACGAACCGCACCCCGAGCCGGTTGACCACGATCCCGGTGACCAGCTGCGACGGCGGGTAGAACGGCGCGGTGATGAACGGCTGGTCCATGTGCTGGAGGTCCGCGCCGACCGAGGCGCCGAGGCGGATGCCGAGGCCGTCGTCGTACGTCGACCCGAGCGTGAACAGCTTCGAGGCGAGTGAGGGGGTGTGCTTCGCGACCATGTCGGCGTTCATCACGAAGCCACCAGCGGCGAGCACGACCGCCCCCGCGCGGATCACGCCGTTCTCGGCGAAGCGCCGCCAGGCGACTCCCACGACCCGACCGTCGTCGAGGACGAGCTGGGTCGCGCCGGTCTCGTAGCGGACCTCGACCCGCTCGTCGACCAGCCGGTCGCGCAGCAGGTCCATCACGATCCGGGTGCCCTCGGTGTCGCCCGGCACCGGCACCTTGTGTCCCCGCGGCGCCGGCCGGGCCTGGTCGGCGTACGGCCAGACCTTCTCGTTGCCGGTGAACATCAGTCCCTGGGTGCCGGGCTGGATCACCGCCTTCTCCGGGTAGAAGGAGCGCTCGAACTCGAAGCCGAGCGACTCGAGCCAGTCGAAGTGCTCGACCGACCCCTCGGCGTAGGCGCGGATCTTGGTCGGGTCGGGGTCGAGCGCGACGGCGGTCAGGTAGTCGGCCATGGCCTCGGCGGAGTCGTCGTGCCCGGTGGCCTGCTGTACGGCGGTCCCCCCGCCGAGGTAGAAGTGCCCGCCGCTCATCGACGACGTGCCGCCGTGGACGGCCGCCCGCTCGAGCACCAGCACCCGCGCGCCGGCGCGCGCCGCCTCGAGGGCGGCACACCCGCCGGCGATGCCGAAGCCGACGACGACCACGTCGAAGGACTCGGCGTCCGCGTCGAGGGCGGACGCCGCCAACACCCCCGGCAGCGTCGTACCGCTGGTCTCTGCCACTACGCCAGACTAGAACACGTTGCAGAAATGGGAGCCGCGACGACCCCCTAGAATGAGAACCCGCCGCCCCCGCTCCCTGAGGTGACGCTTGAGCTTCGACGTCCATGCGCTGGATCAGTTCCTGCTCGTGGGCAGCGCCGTCACCCTCCTCGCGATCCTCGCGGTGCGCATCTCGTCGCGCGCCGGACTCCCGAGCCTGCTGATCTACCTGCTCATGGGCGTCGTGCTGGGCGAAGCCGGGTTCGGCATCCAGTTCGAGAACGCCTCGGTCGCCCACGCGCTCGGCTTCGCGGCGCTCGCGCTCATCCTGGCCGAGGGTGGCCTGACGACGTCCTGGAGCGACGTCAAGCCCGCCATGTGGCTGGGCGCTTCGCTCGCGACGATCGGCGTGGCCGTCTCGATCGCCGTCGTCGCCGTGGCGGCCCACTACCTGCTCGGGCTGCCGTGGGAGCTGGCCGTGCTGCTGGGCGCGGTGACCTCGCCGACCGACGCCGCCGCGGTGTTCTCCGTGCTCCGCGTGGTGCCACTGCCGAGACGGCTGGTCGGACCGCTCGAGGCCGAGTCCGGCCTCAACGACGCCCCGACCGTCGTCATCGTGACCCTGATCTCGACCGGCGCCTGGGTCGACCACGGCATTCTCGGCGCCGCCGGGATCGTCGTGTGGGAGCTGGCCGTCGGCGTGCTCTCCGGGCTGGTGTTCGGCTTCGGCGGCGCCTGGCTGATGCGCCGCGCGGCGCTGCCGTCGTCCGGCCTCTACCCGATCGCCGTGTTCTGCCTGACTCTCCTCGGCGTACGGCGCCGCGGTGGCCGTGCACGGCTCCGGGTTCGCCGCGGTCTACGTCGCCGCACTGATCCTCGGCAACAGCGAGCTGCCCCACCGCGTCGCGACCCGGTCGTTCGCCGAGGGGGTCGCGTGGCTGGCCCAGATCGGGCTGTTCGTGATGCTCGGCCTGCTGCTGTCGCCGGGCAGGATCGACCTGTCGACGATCGGCCTGGCGATCGCCGCCGGGCTGGTGCTGACGTTCGTGGCACGCCCGGTCTCGGTGTGGGTGAGTGCCGCGCGAGCCAAGATGTCCTGGCGCGAGCTCACGTTCATCTCGTGGGCAGGGCTGCGCGGCGCGGTCCCGATCGTCCTCACGACCATCCCGCTCTCGGAGGGGGTCGACGGCGCCGAGCGGCTCTTCGACCTGGTCTTCGTGATGGTCGTGCTCTTCACGCTGCTCACCGGGCCGACGCTGCCGTCCGTCGCGCGGATGCTCAGGGTCACCCGGCGTTCCGAGCCCCGTGGGTTCGACATCGAGGCGGCTCCGCTGGACCGGGTCGCGGCCGACCTGCTGCAGGTGTCGATCAGCCCGGTGTCGAAGCTCCACGGCGTCGAGGTCGGCGAGCTGCGGCTGCCGCCGGGTGCGTCGCTGTCGATGATCATCCGTGACGACGAGACCCTGGTGCCCGAACGCCGCACGGTGCTGCGCCACGGCGACGACCTGCTGATCGTCACTCCCCGCAGGCTGCGCGAGAAGACCGAGGCCCGGCTGCGACAGGTGTCCACCCGCGGCCGGCTCGCCCAGTGGCTCGACCGGCCGGACCGTTCCGGCTGAGCTGAGGTCGCTGGTCGGTCCGCACACCTCGACGTCGCTCTGCGCGACGATCTTGCGCGGCCCGTTGACGAGGTCCTCGAACCCGTCGCCGACCACGACCTGGACGCCAGCCGTGGTCGGATCGCGGCGTACGACCTCACGTCCTCGCCGAGCTGACCGGCGACGAGTCGGACTGCGGGGTGACGGGGGTCATCGGTCCAGATCTCGACGTTCTCGACCTGCGGACCCTCGTTGGCGTTGCCCTCCTGGCCCTCCGCGAAGCCGGCGTCGACGAAGAGGTCCATGGTGAGCCCGGCCAGCCCGTTGCGGGTGCCGGCGTTGAGGACGCTGACGGTGACGTCACCGCGGAAGATGCGCTCGCCCTCGCCGAACGCCACGTCGACGCACAGCGGAGGGTCGGCGCTTCCCGGGAACGGCTTGGTGAGGGCCGAGATGCCCCACGCCCCCGCGACGACCAGGAGCACGCCGAGGACCCCGAGAGTCAGCAGGGACTTCAGGCGCGCGTCCATCAGCCGGCCACCGAGTGGACCCGCGCATGGAGCACGCTCCGTTGCTGGAGCGCGGCCCGCAGGGCGCGGTGGAGCCCGTCCTCGAGGTAGTACTCACCCCGCCACTCCACGACGTGCGCGAACAGGTCGCCGTAGAACGTGGAGTCCTCGTCGAGCAGCGCGTCGAGCCGCAGCGTGTCCTTGGTGGTCACCAGGTCGTCGAGCCGGATCTGGCGCGGGGGCAGCGATGCCCAGCCACTGGACGTCAGTCCGTGGTCGGGGTAGGGCTTGCCCTGCCCCACGCGCTTGAAGATCACGAGCCGACTTTAACCGAGGCCGCTACTGTGCCCGGCATGAGCGCAGAGCCGCCGGCGAACGCCCCGGGGAGCGAGGACCGGCACGCGATCGAGCAGCTCAAGTACCGCTACTTGCGCACCCTCGACACCAAGGACTGGGACGGGTTCGAGGCGTGCTTCGTGCCCGAGGCGACCGGTGACTACGCCGGGCTGACGTTCGCCGACCGGGACGCGTTGGTCACCTACATGCGCGACAACCTCGGGCCGGGCATCGTCACCATGCACCACGTCCACCACCCCGAGATCGTCATCGACGGCGACACCGCGAGTGCGACCTGGTACCTCCACGACCAGGTCATCGTCCCCGAGCTGAGGTTCCGGCTCGAGGGCGCCGCGTTCTACGAGGACCGGTGCGTGCGGACGCCGGACGGCTGGCGGATCTCCCACACCGGCTACCGGCGTACGTTCGAGCTCAGCTACTCACTCGACCAGCTCGAGGGCCTGAAGATCGCCACCGACGATCCGCTCCGGTGGTTGAGGTGCGAGGGCCTTGAAGGGCCGAGCCTCGAAACCCGCGCAGCGACGTCACGGTGACCGGTGTGCCCGTCCGAGGCCGGCTGCACTCGTCGCGTCAATCACGGCGTAGGCCGACGAGCACCGGGTCAGAGGGTGGTGTCGGTCCAGGCGACCTGGACGGTCTCGGTGCCGCGGTCGCGCGTGACCAGCCGGCCACGGCCCGCGGGGCCGGGCATCGGCTTGAGGTTGCCGATCAGCGGGCCCTCGTCCGGGCTGCCCGACAGCAGCAGACCCGGCATCGCGAGGTCACGGAGCGACTGGAGCACCGGCTCGTAGAGCGCACGCGAGGCGCCGCCGGACCGACGCGCGACGGCGACGTGGAGGCCGGTGTCGCGGGCCTGGGCCATCAGCGGCTGGAGCGCCGCGACCGGCGAGCTCTGCTGGGTCGCGACCAGGTCGTAGTCGTCCACCACGACGAACACCTCGGCGCCGGTCCACCACGAGCGGTTGCGCAGCTGCTCGGGCGTGACGTCCTCGCCGGGGATCCGGTTCTCGAGGTACGTCGCGAGGTCGCGCAGCACGGGCGTCGCCTGGTTGGCCGAGGTGAGGTAGTTCAGCAGGTACTCGTCGGGCACCTCGCCCAGCAGCGAGCGGCGGTAGTCGACGATGACCAGCTGGGCCTCCTTCGGCGTGCGGGTCCGCATGATCTCCTGGACGTAGGCACGCAGCACCGAGCTCTTGCCGGACTGGCCGTCGCCGAAGACCAGCAGGTGCGGCTCGGTGTCGGGGTTGAGGCCGACGGGCGCGAGCTCCTTCTCGTTGATCCCGATCAGCAGCTGCCGCTCGGAGATCGCGCCACGCTTCGCCAGGTCGCGGACCGCCTCGAGCTCGATGACCTCGGGCAGCAGCCGCAGCTTGGGGCCGGTGGGGCCCTGCCAGGCTTCGGCGACGCGGCCGATCAGGTCGTCGACGCCGTCGCCGACACTGTCCGGGTCGGGGTCGCCGTCGATCCGCGGGAGCGCGCCGAGGAAGTGGAGCTTGCTCTGCACGAGTCCACGACCGGGCCGGCCGGTCGGGACCAGCTGGGCGATCTTGCGGTCGATCTCGGAGTCCATCGCGTCACCGAGGCGCAGCTCGAGCCGGGTCCCGAAGACGTCGCGCATCGCCGCGCGGAAGTCGGCCCAGCGCGATGCCCCGGTCACGATGTGGAGGCCGAACGTGAGGCCCCGGGCGGACAGCTGCTGGACCTCCAGCTCGATGTCGTCGAAGTCGGCGCGCAGGGTCGACCAGCCGTCGATGACGAGGAAGACGTCGCCGTACCCGTCGTCGGCGCGGCCCTGGGACCGCCGTGAGCGGTAGGTCTCGATCGAGTCGATGCCCTGCTCGCGGAAGTAGGCCTCGCGCCGGTCGACGACGCCCTGGACCTCGGCCATGATCCGCCGGACCACGTCGGGCTCGGAGCGGGTGCCGACACCGGCGACGTGCGGCAGCCGGGTCAGCGGTGCGAACGTGCCGCCGCCGAAGTCGAGGACGAAGAACTGCGACTCCTGGGGGGTCGTGGTGAGGGAGATGCTGGTGACGATCGTCCGGAGCAGCGTGCTCTTGCCGCTGCGCGGGCCGCCGACGACCGCGACGTGACCGCTGGCGCCGCTCAGGTTGACCGACAGGGTGTCGCGCCGTTGCTCGCGCGGGCGGTCGACGGTGCCCAGGGGGACGACGAGACCGCCCAGGCCGCGCCACTGGGGCGAGACCAGGCCGAGCTTCGGGTCCACCGTCAGGTCGCCCATCAGGTCGTCGAGGGTGTCGGGCACGTCGAGCGGAGGCAGCCAGACCTGGTGGGCGGCCGGGCCGTGACCGACCATCCGGTCCACCGCGACGTCGAGCAGCGTCGCCTGCTCCCCCTGCTGCTGCGGCGACCGGTTGCGGCTCCGGATCGGGCTCGGCCGGAGCGAGCGACGGGACCTCGGAGATCGTGAACGGCAAGATCCCCTGGACGTGGCCGCCCTCGTCGCGACGTACGCGCACCTTGCCGCTCGGGGGGCCGGACACGTACGCCGCCTTGAAGCGCAGCAGGTTCGTCGGGTCGGGCTTGAGGTAGCCGAGCCCGGGGATCGGCGGCAGCTCGTAGGCGTCGGGGACGCCCAGCACGGCGCGCGACTCGGTGGCGCTGAAGGTGCGCAGGCCGACCCGGTAGGACAGGTGGGACTCCAGCCCGCGCAGCCTGCCCTCCTCGAGCCGCTGGGACGCGAGCAGCAGATGGAGGCCGAGCGACCGGCCGAGCCGGCCGACCGCGACGAAGAGGTCGATGAACTCCGGCTTGGCCGACAGCATCTCGGAGAACTCGTCGACGACGAGGAAGAGCGACGGCATCGGCGCGAGGTCCTCGCCCGCGGCCCGCGCCCTCTCGTAGTCGCGGATCGATGCGAAGTTGCCTGCTTCGCGCAGCAGCTCCTGCCGACGCACCATCTCGCCCGACAGAGCGTCCTGCATGCGGTCGACCAGGGTCAGCTCCTGGGCCAGGTTGGTGATGACGGCCGAGACGTGGGGCATCTCGGACATGCCGGCAAAGGTCGCGCCACCCTTGAAGTCGACCAGCACCATGTTGAGCTGCTCGGGGGAATGGGTCATCGCCAGGCCGAGCACGAGCGTGCGCAGGAACTCCGACTTGCCGGAGCCGGTCGCGCCGATCACCAGGCCGTGCGGGCCCATGCCCTGCTGCGCGCTCTCCTTGATGTCGAGGTGGATCATGCTCCCGCCCTCGCCGAGGCCGATCGGCACGCGGAGCCGGTCGCGCGCGGGCCGTGGCCGCCAGGCGGCATTCGGGTCGAAGACGTGGACGTCGCCGAGACCGAGCAGGTCCATGAAGTCGCTGGGTCCCGCGATCTCGCCGCCGGTGTCGGCGGTCTCTCCCGCGCTGACGGTGTGGAGCGGAGTGAGCCGTCGTGCGAACGCCTCGGCCGTGGCCAGGTCGCACTGGTCGCCGGAGGCCTTGACCGGCTCCTCGCGCACCCGGATGGCCAGCACCGGCACCTTGCCCCGGTCGTGCTCCCCGGAGGTCAGCTGGAGCCGCAGCCGGCTCGGGTCGTCGAGCTCGTCCCACCGGGTCGGCAGGTCCAGCACGGTGACGCCGTGCAGACCGTCCGGCGGTACGACGTGGTTGCCGGGCGGCAGCGTCGCGCCGTCGGTCACGAGCAGGATGTGGGGGGTGGCGGGGCGCTCGTCGGCACCGAAGCGGGGCCGGTCACTGAGGTCGGGCGGGAGCATCGCGGCGAGGTCCTCGAGAGAGGTCGTCACGATCCGCTTCGGCCCGACCGCGTCGGACTCCTGCGCGCTCTGGGCGTGCGGCAGCCACTTGAGCCAGTCCCAGTGGATCAGGTTGCGGTCGGACGCCAGCACCGCCACCACGAGGTGCTCGGGGGAGTGGAACGTCGACGCCGAGCAGATCATCGCGCGGGCCAGTCCGCGGACCGGGTCCTCCTCGCCGCAGAGCTCGATCCGGTCGAACGCCCGCAGGTCGATGCTGGCCGGCAGGTCGGGCTGGAGCCGGTGGACGACCAGCAGCCGGTGGAGGGCCGAGGCGCACGCCGGGTCGACCTGGTCGACCGGCGCGCTCTGCGGAGGGACGAGCTCGGTCGAGAGTGGCTGGGTGCAGGTGCCGTAGCGGACCTGGAGGAAGTTCTCGTCGGAGCTGGTGTGCTCCCAGACCCGCGACCGCTCCTCGGCCAGTGCCGGGAGCGCCACCGGGTCGGGGTGGTGCCAGGTCAGCGCGCGTCGCTGCTGGTCGGCGGCCTCGCGCGCGACCTGTCGGACGTTGCCGAGGTAGCGGAGGTACTCGGTCCGGGAGCCGGTGACCTGCTGCGAGCGCTGCTTACGCTGCCGGTCGATCTGGACCACGATGAAGCCCAGGGTGGCGAAGAGGAACATGCCGGCGGCGATGTAGCTGCGGCCGGCGTTGGCCTGCCCCTGCCCGGCCATCGAGGCCACCAACACGATCGACCCGAGGCTGCCGAGCATGGGGATGGCGTTCATGACGACGCCGCTGGCGCCCTCGCCCTGCTCGATCTCGGGCGGTGGCTGCAGCACGATCTTGCCGGTCGGCATCTCCGGCTCGTCCAGCCTCGTTCCCCGAAGCGTGGTGCTCACGTTCTCCCCGTTCTTCGCGAACGTCGCTGGCTCACGCTAGGTGACAGCGCGTCGCTCACTGACCGCCATTCCCAGGTCGCCAGCACCGAGGCGACCATCGCGTCCCGCTCGGCGCTGGCTCGGCCCCGAGGAGCCCGAACCGGATCGAGATCGACTCGAAGGGCTCCCGCCACAGGCCGATGGTGTACTCGGTCGGACGAAGGCGATCGGCTCTCGGAGAAGATGGTAGGCCGGCTCGCCGTCGAGCTCGCGTCGTCGACGCGCTTCCCGTCCGTCGTGGCGCTCCTCGGCGCCTGCGCGTGCTGCCTGCTCGAGGGTAATCTGCGACCGCGAGGGCATCGGACCGTCACCGACGATGAACCCGTAGAGCCCTTCGGCGAGCCGCGATCTTGTTGCCCGGGTCGCGCTCGAGCATCGATGAACGGGAGCTTGGCTGCCCCGTGATCACCCACCCCTCCGGCCCCCGGAAGGAGAATCGGCTCGTGACGATCCGAGGCCCGGCGGCCGGCTCCACCTCCGGCTCCGTCGTCTCGGTCGGCTCGGCGGTCGGGCTCGATCTCCGTCTCCGACGGGCTGCGCGTCGAGGGTGTCGGATCTGCTTGAGGGACCGTCCGTCGTCGCTGCACCCGGCGAGGGTCCGACGAGCAACACCACGGAGGCGGCCAGGATACAGCGTGATGTCCCGAGATCGCAGCGTCACGCGGGTCAGGGTACCCGCGCGGCCGCACCGTGCCGGCGTCCAGCGACTACCCTCGTCGCACACACGAGGCGCGAGGTGGGGCAGGGGTGCGGATGGCAGCCGGAGCGGGTGGTCTCGACACCATCGCGGTGAGCATCCACGGCCCCGCCGGCGTCCTCGACCTCGCCGTCCCGCCCGGGGCGTACGCCGCCGACCTGGCTCGCGAGTACGCCGAGCAGTCGGGGCTGGGCTCGATCCCGCTCATCTATTCGCGCACCGGCCAGCCGTTGCGTCCCGACCTCGCCCTCGACGACGCCGGCGTGCGGGCCGGCGACGTCCTGGTCGCCACGACGTCGGTCCACCGACCCGCGACCACCGACCCCACCGAGCGCGCGCACGACGACGAGCACCCGCCGGGCCCCCTCTCGGCCACCTGGTTCTGGGTGGCCGGCGTGCTCGCGCTGCTCGCCGGCTGGTTCGCCAGCCGGGTCGAGTCGCCTGAACTCCAGCAGCTGACGATCGGGCTGTTGCTGCTCTCGGTCGTCGTCGGCGTACTGCCGTTCGGACGGCTCGCGGTCCACCGGGTGCTGGTGGCTCCCGCCTTCGCTGCGGCCGCTGCGTTCGCCCTGCTCTGGGACCCCGACCCCGAGCGGCTCCCGCTGATCCTCGGCATGGTCGCGCTCGCGGCGGCGGTCGCAGCGGCGGTCGGTCGCGCACTCGCCGACGGCCCCGACGAGGGGCTCAAGGTGTGGATGGTCGCGGGGGTCGGGCTGTTCGTCGTCTCGGGGGCCGCTGCGCTGCTCGACCGCTCACCCGCGGTCGTCTGGTCGGTCGTCCTGGCGATCGCGGTGCTCGCCGCGCGCTTCGTGCCGATGTACGCCGTGGACGTCCCGGACCAGTACCTCATCGACCTCGACCGGCTCGCGGTCACGGCCTGGTCGGCCCGTGAACGACCCCCCGGACGTCGGGGACGGATCGTCGTCCCGCCCTCGACCGTGTCCGGTGTCGCCTCGAGCGCGGCCCGCACGATGACCGCGGCGTCGGCCGCGATCGCCGTCGCCGCCGTGCTCTCGTCGTCGTTGCTGCTGACCCGCGTCGAGCCGGAGTTCGACCTGATCGGTGTGCGGTGCCTGGTGTTCTTCGCCGGCGCCGCGTTGCTGCTCACCGCGAGGAGTCACCGCCACACCGGCCCGCGGGTGCTGCTGCGGCTGGCCGGGCTGGCGTCCTGGGCACTGCTGGCAGCACACGGTCTGGCCGTCATGAGCGAGCCGCGCCGCGCCACCCTCCTCGGAGTCGCCATCGCCCTGGGTCTCCTGCTCATCCTGATCGCCGTGGCCACGGGTCGGGGCTGGCGCTCGGTGTGGTGGTCCCGCAGGGCGGAGGTCGCCGAAGGGTTCTGTGCCGCGGCGGCCCTCGCCAGCCTGGTCCTCTCCACAGGACTCTTCAGAACCCTGTGGGAAATCAACCCTTGATGTTTAGGGTGGCGGTGACCGGGTAGATACGTGGATGCCCGGACGGGGAGATTCCGATCCGGCGGATGCGCAGGGAACGAACGGATCGTGCGGCCTGAGGCCGCCGGACGGAACAGCTGACAAGGAGCAGGCGACATGGCAACAAACGAAATGGGAATGGGCGAGGGCACCCTCAAGCAGGCTGCCCAGCTCGTGTCCGGGGCCAAGACCGACTTCGATCGCCTGAGCGGTGATCTCGAGGGTCAGATCGCCGGCCTCAAGGGCAAGTGGGCCGGCGCGGGTGGGCAGGCATTCTTCGTCCTGCACCAGGCGTGGACCGACAAGCAGCGGATGGTCGTGAGCGCCCTCAACGAGTTCGAGAACTCGCTGCTCGGCACCGAGCGCGACGCCACCAACGTCGACGAGGGCCAGGCGGCCAACCTCACCAACTTCCAGAACCGGCTCTGAGCCGGCGGCCCCGACCCACCTCAGGAGAACTGACATGAACATCGACGGACTTCGCGTCAACCACGCCGGCCTCGACACGGCCGCACAGGACCTCTACGCCGCTGTCAAGCGGATCGACGACCGGATGGACCGCCTCGAGCAGGAGCTCGCGCCGCTGCGTAGCGACTGGTCGGGTCAGGCCCAGGAGGCCTACGTCCAGGCCAAGGCCAAGTGGGACTGGGCTCTCAAGGAGATGCGTGACCTCCTCGACGACACCAGCCGCACGGTCTACCAGTCGAACTCGGAGTACAAGGCCGCCGACATGCGCGGTGCTGCCAGCTTCGACATGTGACGTCGGACCCTCAGTGACCTGAACCGGTCGGTGGCCTGGCCACCGGCCGGTTCACGTGGTCCCGCACCGTTCCATCCAGCACGGATCCTTCGAGCACGGATCCTTCCAGCACGGAGACGTCATGGCTCTACCTCCAGGCTCCCACGTTCCCGAGATGCCACCGCCGGCACCCGGCGGTGACGCCGGCATCGACATCGACCCTCACGCGCTCGCGAAGCTCAAGCAGGCGCTCACCTCGGCGGCGAAGGTGCTCGAGACCGACCGGTTCGCCGATGTCGACCTCGCCGAGAACGCGTTCGGGGGTTCACCCTCGGCGCAGACGCTCGGCGCCGAGCACCGCACCGCCCACCAGATCATCGCCGAGACGATCCAGGGCGTGGTGGCCGACCTGTGGGGCTACCGCGACGGCGTCGAGCAGTTCGAGGCAGGGATGGGGACGGCCGACGCCACCGCCGCCGAGGACCTGCGCGCCCGTGAGGCCGCCGTCGACGCGCTCGTGACGTCGTCGGGCAGCAACCACGGCGAGTCGCGTTACCGCGACTCGCAGGTCAACCACCTGCCGTCCGACGTCCGGGAGGGCGAGGGCTGATGGCTGCCGGACCCCATGAGGAGCGGTTGCGCCGCTACCTCGACCCCGCCCGCAAGTGGCAGGTCTTCATGGCCAAGGAGAAGTGGCGGGAGGGTGCCAAGGCGCTGCAGGAGGTCGCCGACGCCGTGCAGGAGGCTCGGCCGCTGGCCCGGGAGAACCTCGGCAACCACACCGCCGACGCCGCCGACGCGGCCTTCGTGGCGATGCACGACCGGGTGCTCGCCCGGCAGCAGCAGATGAAGGACGGCGAGACCGCGCTGGCGGAGGCGCTCGAGGGCATCAGCCGTGCCGAGGCCGTCCGCAACGGCTTCGACGCGGACGGCCCGCTCACCGAACCGTCGCCCCCCGACTGGGACGAGGACGAGGTCCGCCAGATCCAGCAGATGAAGTCCCACCACGCCCAGATGTCCGCCTTCCACAGCCAGCAGGCTGCCCGGGAGGAGGCTGCCGCAGCAGCCATCCAGGACATGGACACCACCAACCAGTCCTCCACCGAGACGATGCGCAAGATCCAGGGTGAGCGGCCCGACGTCCCCGGTGCGGGCGGAGGCGGTGGCGGCGCGGGCGGCGGCGGTGGCGGCGTACCGCCGACCGGCGGCCCCGGCCCGGGTGGTCCGCGCGCGACCAACCCACCCACGAATCCCCCGACGGACCCGCCCACGAACCCGCCCACGAATCCACCGACCAATCCCCCGACGGACCCGCCCACGAACCCGCCCACGAATCCCCCGACCGACCCGGGCACCAACCCGCCCACCGATCCACCGACCGACGGCGAGACCGGGACTCCGCTCGGCGGTGGCGGATCCGGCACGAGCGCGGCCACGTCCGGCACGCTGACCTCGCCGTCCGTGGCCTCCGCGGGCGCCGGCACCATCGGCGGCCTGGCCGGCGCGGTCGGAGGCGGCCTGGCCGGCGGTGCGATGGGCCTGGGCGGCGCGATCCGTGGCGGCGGTGCCGCTGCCGCGGCACCCGGTGGCCCGGCCCGCGCCATCGGCACCAGCGGCCGTTCCGCGTCCACGGGAGCCCTCGGTCGCAGTGGTGCCGCAGCCGGCTCGACCGCGGGCCGCGGCGGCTCCACCGCCCGGGGCGCTGGTGCCGGAGCCAGTCCCGGAGCCAAGACCGGTGGCCGGTCCGGCGGTCGGGGTGCCGCTGGCGTCGGCGCTGCCGGTGGCCGCGGCGGTCGCCCGGGCAAGGACGACGAGAAGAAGCCGCAGGTCGAGGCGATCCGTGACGACCAGGACTGGGTCGACGACGAGGACGCCGCTCCCGGCGTCATCGACTAGATGGCCCACAGCGTGAACCGCCGGATCGCCACGGATCCGGCCGGTAGCATGCGCGGCGTCCGTATCGGGTCGACCACGTCCTCGGGGGAGTTGATTCCATGAGTCAGGCGGCACCCTCCAGCGCCTCCGGGCTGGTGAAGGTGACGGTGACCTCGGGCACGCGCCGGGTCGACCTCGTGCTGCCGTCCGCCGTACCGGTGGCCGAGCTGCTGCCCGAGCTGGCGCGCAGCGTCGGCCTCCTCGACGGCTCGACCGTCTACGGCGGCTACCGGCTGGTGACCCACGAGGGGCGTGAGCTCGCGGCCGACTCCAGCCTCACCCTGCAGGGCGTCGAGGACGGCGTGGTGCTCACCGTCGCTGCGGGCGTCGACGACGAGCCGCCGCGCGTCTACGACGACGTCGTCGAGGCGATGACCGACATCGTCGAGCGCGATCTGCGGCCGTGGGAGCCGGCCTCGGGGCGCCGTACCGCTCTGGCCGCCGCGTCCCTGCTGCTCGGTCTCGGCGCGATCGCCCTGCTGATCCAGGGCGGGCTGCTGGCCTCGGTCGCCGCCGCGCTGGTGGCCACGGGTCTCGTCACCGGCGCCATCGTCCTGTCGCGCGCCCAGGGCGAGCCCGAGGCCGCGGTCGCGGTCGCCTGGATGGGGGCCGCCTATGCCGCGGTGGCCGGTCTGATGTTCGCCCCCGACGGCCCCTTGTTCGGGATGCCGGTCGCGGCCGCCGGCGCCGGGGCGCTGATCGCCGGACTGGTCGCGCTGGTCGGTCTGGGCGAGGGTCGCACCCTCGTCATCCCGCCCGTCGTGGTCGGGGCGATCTTCCTCGCGACCGGACTCGTGATGGAGGCGGCGGCGTTCGACGCCGCGGTCGTGCTCACGACCTCGCTGGTGGTGATCGTCATCATCGGCAGCGTGTTCCCCTGGCTGGCGCTGGGCGCCACCAGCACCAGCGTCGACCAGCTCTTCACCGTCGCCGACATCACCGCCGACCCCGACGAGATCGACGCCTCCACGGTCGGTGCCGACGCCCGCATCGCCCACGAGATCCTGGTGGCCGTCTCCGGCACCGTCGGCCTGCTGCTCGTCCTCATCGCTCCGCTGGCGGTCAGCCTCGGGCTCTGGGGGACGCTCGTGGCCGTCATGTGCTGCCTGGTCGTGATGCTGCGCACCCGCCAGTACCGCGTCGGCTCCGAGGTGCTCGTCGGCCTGGTCTCCGGCATCGCGGGGCTCGCGTCGGTCGCGGTGTCCGTGCTCTACCTCCACCCGGACTGGCGCCCGGCCGCAGCGGTGGCGTTGGCTGCGACCGGCGCCGTGCTGCTCGCGCGTGACGCTGCTTCCCGTCGACGCCCTCCGTACGACGCGGGCGGCTCGGCGACATCGCCGAGACCGTCGCGCTGGTGAGCCTGCCGCCGCTGCTGATCCTGGCCACCGGCGTGTTCTCGGCGATCCGGAACTGATCGATGGCGACCAAGAAGGACCTCGTCGAGGCCTACTCGTTCAGCCGACGCCGGCTGGTGACCGCGTTCGTGTCCGGCGCGCCGGGCGGTCGCGAGGTCGAGCCGTCGCGACCCGGCCGCTCCATCGTCGGCGGCCTCGCCCTCGCCGTACTCCTCATCGCCGGCGCGGCGATCGCGGGTGTGTTCACCTCGAGCGTCGACCCGGCGTGGGCGGAGGAGTCCCGGGCCTGGTCATCTCCAAGGAGGAGGCGGAGGTCTTCGTCATCACCGAGGCCAGCACCGACCCGGTCCTCCACCCGATCCTCAACATCACCTCCGCCAAGCTGATCCTCGGCAGCGACTTCGAGTCGCAGGTGATCCCGGAGGACGTAGATCGCGCAGGAGACGATCGGCAGCGACCTCGGCATCTTCGGGGCGCCCTACGACGTCCCCGACACCGTCGCGGCTGGTCCAGTCCGGGTGGACGGCCTGCACCGACAACGCCGACGGGGGGCTGCGGCTCAGCCTGAGCGAGAGCACGCTGACCACCCCGTCGCCCGATGACGGCGGCGATGCTCGTCACGGTCGGCCGTGAGACCTGGCTGATCGCGCCAGCCGACCCGACGAGCAGGGGTGGTGAGCGCCTTCCGCTACCTCGTGCCGGCCGCTGACTCCTCGCAGCCAGGAGCTGGTGCTGGACGGCATCGGCCTGGGTCCTGACGGGGCCGAACCCACTCAGGTCAGCCGCGAGTGGCTCAACCTCTTCCCCGAGGGCGGCGCCGTCGACCCCAGCGCCTTCGGCGTCGCGCCCCAGGATCAGCAGTGGGGGCGAGCCGTCGCCCGGCGACGTGCTGCAGGTCAACGGCGACCCCTACATCACCCTCGCCGGCGGCGACGCTCGCGCCGCTCGACCCGTTCGCCCTGGCGGTGGCCACCGGAGGAGATGTGCTGCCGGGCGACTACGAGGGTGACGTCGGCGCCCTCGAGATCGAGCGCGGGGAGTTCGTCGACGCGCGGTGGCCCGGACACCGCGCTGCAGCCCGTGTTCGGCGAGCGGTGCGTCCGGCTGCTGACCGAGGCCGGTGTCCCGCCGGTCGTCGAGCTGGTCCAGGACCCGGAGGGCGAGGCGGTGGCGACCGGGTCCGACGGCGAGTCGGTCGCGGTCGATGCCGGCGCCGGTGCCTACGTCGTCTCGGGCGGAGTGGGAGGACACGTCCGGCGACAGCCTGTTCGTCATGGACGCCAAGGGGTTCGCCTACCCGCTGGGTGGCGCGACGGCAGCCGCGCAGCTGGGTTTCGGGAGTTCCGACGCTCCAGTCGTCCCCGACTCCTGGGTCGAGCTGTTCGACCCGGGTGTCGAGCTGTCCGAGAACGCGGCGCTCTGCGCACCCCGGCTCGGTGAGAAACCGTGCGTCTGACGCGCGTGGCCTGCGCGGTCGGCGTCGCCGTCCTCGCCCTGCCGGTGGCGGCGTCGTCGCCCGCCGCCGCTGCCGAGGGCCAGCCCTGCAGTGGTGTCGACCCCGACACCGAGCGATCGGCCGCGACCGTGCCCAGCATTCCCTACGAGCTGCTCGACATCGACCGGGCGGCACGGCTGCTGGAGCAGCGCGGCACCACCCCCGGTGAGGGCGTCAAGGTCGCCGTCGTCGACTCCGGCGTCTACGCCCGCGACGACGTGATGGCACCGCTGACCGTGGCCGGCGCGCTGCGGTTCGGCACCACCAAGCCGCTGCTCTACGGCCACGGCACCAACATCGCCGGACTGGTCGCCGGGGGTGCCCGCGAGGACGGCAAGCCGACCGGCATCGCACCCGGCGCCGAGATCGTCGACCTCCGGGTCTACGACGAGGCCGGCGACAACGGCGTCGGCGGCATCCCGCAGCCGGAGGTCATCGAGGCTGTGAACTGGCTCGCGGACAACGCCGAGGACCAGCAGATCGGTGTCGTCGTGATGGCCTTCAGCATCGACTCCACGCCGGCGTTGCAGCAGGCCATCAGCGACCTCTCGGAGCAGGACGTCGTGATCGTCGCCGCGAGCGGCAACCGGCCGACCGAGGACGGCCAGGAGGGGCTGGACAAGTACGGCGAGCAGGCGCCGGGCGAGGACGCCGCCCGGCTCACCTATCCCGCCGGCTACGCCGACGACGTCTTCGCCGTCACCACCACCGCGGCCGGGGTGCCCGTCGCGGAGGACGAGGTGCCGGACGCGTCCGGCATCGCGCTGCGCAGCAGCGCCATCGATGCCGCCGTACCGACCTACGGCGCCGTCACCCTCGCCCCCAACGGCGCGACCTGCCTGGTCGACCAGATCGCCACCTCCTGGGCGGCCGGCGTCGGGGCCGGCGTGGTCGCGCTGGTGCGGTCGGCGTACCCCCGCGAGAACGCCACCCAGATCGAGGCACGTCTCATCGCCACCGCCAGCGGCAGCTCGGTGAGGCCCAACACCGCCACCGGGCACGGCGTGCTGCAGCCCGTGGAGGCGGTGACCCGGGACCTGGCGCCCAGCAAGGACGGCGACGTCGACGACATGCCGCGCGCCGACACGGCCCAGCCGCGGGTGACCGCTCCCGCCCCTGAGGTCGACCCGCTGGTCGCGACCCTCGCCGACGCGCGTTGGTGGGGCCTGTTCGCCGGCGCCGGACTCGTCGTCGCCCTGCTGCTCCGGCCGTTGCTCCGTCGCCGCTCGAGCCTGAGCCAGGCGGGCGACAACAGCCGCCACGCATCCGGTCGGGCGCCCTAGCCCGGACCGGATGACCTTGCTACGAGGTGCTTGCCAACCCCAGGAGCCGGCCCGAGACGGTCGATATCGAGTCGATCACGCCAGAGGGAGCCGGCGGGACCTCCGGTTCGCGGCGGGCGTCGGCGGCGTGGTGAGGTCCTCCCCTACCTCGAAGCCCTGCTGGTAGGCGCAGGTCCACAGCGTCGCGTGGATCTCGTCCCCGACGCCGGTGGCGCTGTGGCCACCGACCGTCACCGTGCCCTGCCGGGCGAGCGGCGGGTCGCTACGGAGCACGGCGTGCGCGTTGCTGTGGTCCCTGGGGTCGCCCGACAGCGGCATCAGGGTGAGCATCGGTGGCGGCGATGCCACCCGGGCCACCTGGTAGTCGGGCACCCGACGCAGGAAGACGTGACCCACGTCCCCGGTGAAGAAGCCGTAGTAGTCACCGACGCCCACCACGTCACCCTTGCCGCTCGTGCCCAGGGCGAAGCTGAAGCCGGCCGTTCCGAAGACTCCTAGCGACTCGACCTCCCTGCTCCCCGACCACAAGGCGGCATAGGCCCCCGGGTTCCCACCGAAGTCCGAGATCCCCATGGCCCGGCCGGCGTTGTCGTTGACGTTCACCTGGGCGAAGTTTCCCAGGCGATCCAGGGGGTGGCTGGCGCCCTCGACCGACCACGCCCAGGCTCTCTGGCCCGTCTCCGAGTAGGCGGCGCCGACGATGTCCCCACGGTCGTTGATACCCATGGCGTAGGCCCCCTCGAAGCCGGCCGGGATGCCGAGGTCGTGCGGCCGGCCGCCTCGCCACACCACCGGGTGCTCGCGTCCGCGTCGATCGGTCGCAGCACCCACGATCTGGTTGTGCTCGTTGATCCGGCGGACGAACTCGCTGTCGCCTCCCAGGCCGGGCAGCCGGCGCGCCTCTCCCCCGCGCCACACGAAGGCTCGACCGGCACCGGACTCCTCGTCCTCGGCGAAGGTACCGATCACCACCCCCTGCTCGTTGACGTCGGCCGCCCCTCCTTCTCCCCGCACCTCGATCTCGTGGATCTGCCCACGCCGCCAGTAGACGGGCTTGACCCGCCGTTGGGTCGTCGGGACGAGCCCACGACCAGCCCGTCGCCGTTCATCGCGATGACCTCGCTGGTCGGCCCGCCCAGGGTGCCGAGGTCACGCACCTCGGGCGTGCAGTCACGCTCCCGCGGGGCCGGCTGCCAGGCCGGAACGAACTGCGGGTTGTCGTTGGTGGGCAGCAACAGCTGCTGGTCGCTGCCGTCGGCACGCATCGTGTACACCGGTCGCGTGTCCCCCGGGTCGTCGCGGACGAAAGCGATCCGGGCACCGTCGGGCGACCATGCGGCCCCGAACTCGGCGACCTCGGACTGGGTCAGGTTGCGTTGGCCACTGCCGTCGGCCCGCATCACCCAGATGTCACCGTCCGCCTCGTAGGCCAGGCGCCGCCCGTCGGGGCTCCAGTCGTGGACCTGACCCTTGACTGTGTCGTCGGTGGTCAGCGGACGCTGCTTCGCGCCGTCGGCTCGCATCAGCCAGATCTGGCTGCCGAGGAAGTCGTCGGTCCGCAGGAAGGCGATCTGCTCGTGACCGGGCCGCCACACCGGATGGCGCTCGGCCACCCCCGGGCTGACGGTCAGCCGCCGCAGGTGCGTGCCGTCGTTGCGGATCCGCCAGATCTCCGGCGACGCCGCGGGGTCCCTGCTGCCGTCGAACGCCACGTGGTTCCCCGACGGTGAGAAGTCCGACCACAGCACCCGGCCTTCCAGGTCGGTCAGCTGCTCCTCACCCTCGCCGTCCTCGTCCATCGTCCAGATCTCGAAGTCGCCCGACCGGTCGCTGCAGAACGCGATCTGCTTCCCCGACGGGCTGTAGGCCGAGCAGGCGTCGAATCCGGGGTCATCGGTCAGCCTGGTGAGTCCCGACCCGTCCGCCTGCGCGGAATAGATGTCCACGTTGCCCCCCACCGAGATGGCGAAGGCGAGCTCACCCACCTCTCCGGGGTACGTCGCGTGCGCGCCGCCACCGGATGTCACCAGCAACGGCACCGTCAGGGAGGCCACTGCCGCCACCAGCGCCGCTCTGCCATACCGAAGCCGTTCCTGTCCCGACAGTGCTCCCACCATGACCATGTCCTCTCGTCGACCGTTCGTCGACGATGTCGCGCCGCGCGGCCCGTGCGGATCCGGCACCTGCCCATAATTGAGCGCCCGAGGGCCTTAGTCGGGCGCCCGATCCGCCTTGACCCCTCGCCCGCGTGCTGCTGTGGTGTACCCATGAGGCCGAGACCGGACTTCGTCGGTCGCCAGGACGAGTTTCGGGACACTCTGCGAGCGTTGATCGAGGGGTGCCGACTCGTTCTCGTCGTGGGTGATGCCGGGATCGGGAAGTCGCGCTTCAGCGCCGAGGTGCTGCGCGAGCTGACTGGCACCGGCTGGCCCGCTGTCGCGTGCGGGGCTCTCCCGATGGCAGAGAAGCTCCCGCTCCTGCCGTGGGGAGACGCGTTTCGCAATCTGCTGTACCTCGACGACGAAACGTTGCTCGAGGAAGCGATGCAGCGATGCGCTCCCGTATGCCCGCCGGGAGATCGCCCGCTTGGTGCCGCAGCTCGGATCCGAGGACACGCCTCCTCGACCCGGCGAGACCTGGCAGAGGGAGCGGCTCTTCACCGCAGTCGGCGACGTCCTGGACGAGATCGCCTCGGAGCCACCCGGGCTGCTCCTGCTCGTCGAGGACCTGCACTGGGCCGACGAGAGCACCCTCGATCTCGCGACGTACCTGATCGCCCAGGCGCGGAGCCCGAACCTGCGCATCATCGTCACCTGCCGCAGCGATGAACCGCAGCTGGCCCGGCCGGTCGTCGAATGGCTGGCACGAGCGCGACGGACGCCGGACACCCACGAGGTCCGGTTGGGGCCACTGTCCAGGGAGGATGCCACCGCGCTGGTGGCAAACCTGGTCGCGCCCGACCCGGCTGACGCGGTGGCCGCCGACGTCTACGGCGCGCCGAGGGCCACCCGTTCTACACCGAGCAGCTCGTCGGCGCGTGGCTCGCAGATCCGCCCGCCCCGCAGCAGGGTTTGCCTCGACCGCTGCCTGCGGGTCTGGCCGACGTCCTGACGGCGCGTGTCGAACGGTGCAGCGAGCAGGCGAGGCGGGTGCTGGCTGCACTCTCCGTGGCCCGGCGTCCGTTGGCGGACCCGGTGCTGGCGGAGATCGCCGGCGTGGACGAGGCACTGCTCGGCGGCGCCCTCCACGAGCTCTCCGCGGACGGGCTGCTGGCACCTCAGACGACCGACGGTCTGGCGCGCCCCCGCCATGCGCTCCTCGCCGAGGCGGTCCTCGACACCCTGCTGCCCGGAGAGCGGCGGCTACTGCACGCCCGCACGGCCGAGGCCCTGCGCAGCACCGCCGAGCAGTCGTTGGCGGCCGAGGTCGCCGTGCACTGGTCCGAGGCGGGACGGACCCTGGAGGAGCTCTGCGCCACGCGTGGACGCCGCGGAGGCCGCCGGCGGGGTGTTCGCGTTCTCCGAGGCTGCCGACCTCTGGCGGCACGCGATCGCGCTGAGCGACGAGCACCCGCACCTGTCGGTGGAGGCCGAGCTCGACCTGGCGATGCTGCACGTGCAGGCCATCGACGCGCTGGAGGCTGCCGGAAGGGCCGAGGAGAAGGCGCAACTGGCCGAGCGGGCCTACGCTCGCTTCGCCGACGTCCCCGACCGCAAGGTCGCGGCAGCCGTGCATGTTCGCGCGGCGCAGGTCCGCGGTGTCGAGAGCGCCGCTGCGGCACGTCCGCTCCTGGAGGAAGCCCTCCGGCTCTTCGCTGGGACGCCGCCGTCGGCGGAGCACGCGCAGGCCCTGTTCCACCACGCCAACCTGCACCGCCACGAGGGGGACACCACCGCCGGCGCCGCCGGCCTCGAACGCGCACTGGCCGTGGCCGAGCAGGCGGGCGCTGGCGCCGTGGCGGCGTGGGTCCTGGGACCGCTGTCCCTGACGCACTTCCTGCGCGGCGACCTCGACGGAGGGTTCGCCGCACTGCGCCGCGGACGCGCCCTCATCGACCGGCTCGAGGCCACGAGCACCGACGTCGAGTCATGCCGTCGAGTCGATCGCCAGCTTCGAAAGCGACACCATGCTGAAGCTGTGTCGGTGGGACGAGGCCCATCAGGCCGCTCTGTGGGGGCTCGACCACCTACGCCGCGGTGGCCGGGCCGACATGTTCGGCGCCACGATTCTCACCGCAAACGCCGTCGAGGCGCTGCTGAACCTCGGCCGGACCGCCGACGCGGCCGCGCTCATCGACCCGGTGACAGACTCGGAACCGGATCGGCACAACTGGGTCCTGCACGGCAGCAGGGCCTTGGTCGACCTCTGGCGCGGTCAGATGGCCGGTGCGGTTCGCCGCACCCGGGCCGTCGACGAGATCGCGCCCTGCGGCTACGTCCAGTTCGACTCGGAGTACACCCGCGACACCACCGAGATAGCCCTGTGGGACCGTCGGCCCCAAGAGGCCCTGGAGCAGGTGGAGCGGGTCCTGCAGGTGGTCGAGGACACGGACGAGCAGCAGTTCTGCGGCGCGCTCCTGACGCTCGGATCCAGAGCGTGCGCCGACCTGGCTGGATCTGCGCGGGCGCGGCGCGATCAGCCGTCACTGACCCGGGCGATGGCGGCCCTCGAGCGCCTGGCCGCCATCCTCGATCGCATGCAGGGAGCCCCGTTCGTGGACCACCCGTTCGCCGCGCGCATCCCCGCTGACCGGGCAGCCTGGCACGGCCGAGCTGAGCCGCGCGCGGGGCGACAGCCGCCCGAGCTCTGGGAGGCGATCGCCACGGCCTGCCAGGCGATCACCATGCCGGTCAGGGTCGGGTACGCGCGGTGGCGCCAGGCGGAGGCTGTGCTGGAGCACGGTGGCACGGCCGCCGAGGCGACACCGCTGCTGCGGGCGGCGTCCGCGAGCGCCGCCGGCGCGGTCCCGCTGGCGGAGGCGATCGATGCCCTGGCGCAACGCGCCCGGATCCGCCTCGACCCGGCCCCGGTGGTCACCCAGGCGAAGCCGCCCACGACCGAATCCGGCTATGGACTCACCGACCGCGAGCTCTTGGTGCTCCAGCTGGTCACCACCGGCCGGACCAACAAGCAGATCGGCGCCGAGCTGTTCATGAGCCCCAAGACGGCGAGCGTGCACGTCACGAACATCCTGCGCAAGCTCGGCGTGACGAACCGGGTCGAGGCCGCGATGCTCGCTGAGCGCGCCGGTCTCGTCGGACGGGTCTGAGGGCAGAACCTGCCACTCGGTTGCATCCTGAGCAGAACCAGTAGGGCGCAGGTCAGAGGCGGTTCACGTTGGCGGAGGATAGGGGATTCGAACCCCTGAGGGCTTGCACCCAACCCGCTTTCCAAGCGAGCGCCATAGGCCACTAGGCGAATCCTCCGCCGAGGAGAGTACCGGGCAGGTCCGGGGTGCGGCGAAATCCACCGAGGCCCGGCTTGGTGGGCCCGCTGGGCTCACCTAGACTCCTCGACAACCCCCCGTGCGGCGGCATCTTGCCGAACTCCCCCAGGGCCGGAAGGCAGCAAGGGTAGGCGAGCTCTGTCGGGTGCGCGGGGGGCCTTTTCGCCCACCCGGCGTGCAGGGTCAGCGCCGAGTCGCGCGCGGTCCCGCAGCCGGACGGCCGCGGTCACGGCTGTCAGGCCCGACGGTTAGGGTGCAGTCGTGGAGTCCCCGCTCGCCCTCTATCGCCGCTACCGGCCCGAGACGTTCGCCGACGTCATCGGGCAGGACCACGTGACACCCCGCTACGGGCGGCGCTGGCGAACAACCGGGTCAACCACGCCTACCTCTTCTCCGGCCCACGCGGCTGCGGCAAGACCACGTCCGGCGCGGATCCTGGCGCGCGCCCTCAACTGCGAGCAGGCGCCGGTCGCCGAGCCGTGCGGCGAGTGCGACAGCTGTCGTGACCTGGCGCGCGGCGGGCCGGGCTCGATCGACGTGATCGAGATCGACGCGGCGTCCCACGGCGGCGTCGACGACGCGCGCGACCTGCGGGAGAAGGCGTTCTTCGCGCCGGTGCGGAGCCCCTACAAGGTCTACATCATCGACGAGGCCCACATGGTGACGACGCAGGGCTTCAACGCCCTGCTCAAGCTGGTGGAGGAGCCGCCGCCCCACCTGCGCTTCATCTTCGCGACCACCGAGCCCGAGAAGGTCATCGCGACCATCCGCTCGCGCACCCACCACTACCCGTTCCGGCTGATCCCGCCGCGACTGCTGGCCTCCTACCTCTCGGAGATCTGCGAGCGCGAGGGCGTGCAGATCGAGCCGGCGGCGCTGCCGCTGATCGTGCGGGCCGGCGCCGGGTCGGCGCGTGACTCGCTCTCGGTGCTCGACCAGCTGCTCGGCGGCGCCGGTCCCGAGGGCGTCACCCACGACCTCGCCACCGGCCTGCTCGGCTACACCCCGACCTCGCTGCTCGACGACGTCGTCGACGCCTTCGCGGCCGGCGACGGGGCGGCCGTCTTCGGCGTGGTCGACCGGGTCATCGAGACCGGGCAGGACCCCCGCCGCTTCACCGAGGACCTGCTGCGCCGGCTGCGCGACCTGGTGATCGTCGCCGCCGTCCCCGACGCACCCGCCAGCGGCCTGATCGACGTCTCCGAGGACCAGGGAGACCGGCTGGTCGCCCAGGCCGCGCGGTTCGGTCCGGCCGAGCTGAGCCGCGCCGCCGACCTGGTCGCGACCGGCCTCACCGAGATGCGCGGTGCGACCGCGCCGCGGCTGCTGCTCGAGCTGGTCTGCGCCCGTGTGCTGCTGCCGGGCGCCGACCCGTCCGAGGCGGGCCTGCTGGCCCGGGTCGACCGGCTCGAGAAGCGCGCCTCGATCGCCGGCGGACCGCCGAGCCCGGCCCCGGTCCGCGAGGACCCCGCGCCCCCGACCGTCGAGCACCCGGTCGCGCCGGTCGCGGAGCCGACACCCGAGCCGCCGCCCGCGCCGGTCGTCGAGGACGCCGAACCCGCACCGGCCGACCCCGACCCGGACCCGGCGCCCGCCCGGCCACGGCCGAGCCTGAGCCGGATCCCGAGCCCGCCCCGGCCGCGAGCCGTCGCAGGACGCCACCACCACGCCGGCGACCGGAGGCGGACTGACCCTGGTCGAGGTACGTCGGCTCTGGCCCGACGTCGTCGAGGCGACCAAGCTGCGGCGCCGGGTCGCGTGGATGCACCTCACCCAGAACTCCCAGGTCGTGGCCGTCGAGGGCAACGTGCTGACCCTGGGCTTCTCCAACGTCGGCGCCCGCGACTCCTTCGTCAACGGCGGCTGCGACGAGATCCTGCGGCAGGCCGCGATCGACGTCGCCGGCGTCGACTGGCAGGTCGAGTCGATCGTCGACCCCGGAGCCACCAGCGGCCCGTCCGCCGGCTCCGGTTCCCGCCACGCCGGCGACCCCCGAGACCCCACCGGCCGACGACGGCCAGCCTGACGCGGAGGCCGCGCCGCGCCGCGCCGCCCGATCCCACCCAGCCGAGGCAGGGGCCGGCCGACCCCGAGTCCGGCGCCCACCACGACGACGCCGACGCCGAGGGATCCGACCTGGCGGGTGCCGCCCTGCTCGAGCGCGAGCTCGGCGCCCAGGTCATCGAGGAGATCCCTCGTTCCTGACGACCCATCCCGTTCCCACCCACGTGCCAGAGAGGCGACACCATGACGCAGAACCCGTTCGATGCCCTGGGAGGCGGAGCCGACGGCGGCCTCGGAGGGGGCGGCTCGACCTCAACGCGCTGATGCAGCAGGCCCAGCAGATGCAGCAGCAGCTCGAGGAGGCCCAGGCCAGGCTGGCCGACGCCCGCGTCGAGGGCACCGTCGCCGGCGGCGCCGTGACCGTCACGGTCAACGGGGTCGGTGAGCTGGTCGGGGTCGACATCAAGGCCGGTGGCTTCGACGGGAGCGACCCCGACGACCTCTCCGACCTCTGCGACATGATCGTGGCCGCCTACCGCGACGCCAAGGCCCAGGCCGACAGCATGGCCGCCGAGGCGCTCGGCCCGCTGGCCGGCGGCGGCGGCCTCCCCGGGCTCGGCTAGGCGGTGCCATGTACGAGGGCGTGGTCCAGGACCTGATCGACGAGCTCGGCCGGCTGCCGGGCGTCGGGCCCAAGAGCGCCCAGCGCATCGCGTTCCACCTGCTGCAGGCCGAGACCGCCGACGTCCGCCGGCTGGCCGACGTGCTGGTCGAGGTGAAGGCCAAGGTGATGTTCTGCTCGGTCTGCTTCAACGTCTCCGAGGACGCGCAGTGCCGGATCTGTCGCGACCCTCGTCGCGACCCGGCCGTGCTGTGCGTCGTGGAGGAGTACAAGGACGTCGTGGCCATCGAGCGGACCCGCGAGTTCCGCGGCCGCTACCACGTCCTCGGCGGCGCGATCTCGCCGCTCGACGGCATCGGACCCGACCAGCTGCGCATCCGCGAGCTGCTGCAACGGCTCGCCGACGGCACCGTCACCGAGGTCATCTTGGCCACCGATCCCAACCTCGAGGGAGAGGCCACCGCGACCTACATCACGCGGATGTTGAAGGACTTCGGGTTGCGCGTGACACGTTTGGCGAGTGGACTGCCTGTGGGTGGTGACCTGGAGTACGCCGACGAGGTCACCCTGGGCCGAGCGTTCGCAGGGAGGCGCAGCGCAGATGACTGACCAGATCACCGACCGGACCGCCGAGGCGGTGCCGGATCCCGAGTTCGCCCAGCAGATCGCCGACCAGGTGGAGTCGTTCCTCCTCGCCGTCCGCGCGATCGCGCGGGAGAACGACGGCGGCCGGGCGGTGTCGCTGCTGCTGCTCGAGATCTCCCAGATCCTGCTGGCCGGTGCGCGGCTGGGCGCCCAGCAGGACTTCGAGCCCCGCTCGGAGTACCAGCCCGACGTCGGGCCGGAGGCCGACCTCGACGAGATGCGGCTGCGCCTCGCCGGGATGCTGGGCGACGTCGACACCTACAGCTTCGTCTTCGACCCCTACGTCCCCGAGGTGGTCGAGAGCCAGCTCTCCGACGACCTGACCAGCATCGCCAGCGACCTCGAGAACGGTCTGCGCCACTTCCGCCAGGGCGACGTCAGCGAGGCGCTGTGGTGGTGGCAGTTCTCCTACGTCGCCTCGTGGGGCAACCTGGCCGGGGCCGCGCTCAACGCCCTGCTCTCGGTGGTCGCCCACGACCGGCTCGACGCCGGCGACGACGAGATCGAGCAGGAGCAGCTCGCGGTGGCCGAGGCCGTGCTGGACGGTGACGAGCCGCGGGACTGAGCCTCGGTAGACTCCTCGGGGCCGTTGTCAGTCAGCCAGCCGCAGAGCCAGGAGTGAGTCCGGTGGGCATTGTCGTGCAGAAGTACGGCGGATCCTCGGTCGCCGACGCGACCGGGATCAAGCGCGTGGCCCAGCGCATCGTCAACACCCGCAAGGCCGGCCACGACGTCGTCGTGGTCGTCTCCGCGATGGGCGACACCACCGACGAGCTGCGCGACCTCGCCGAGCAGGTCACCCCGCTGCCGCCTCCGCGCGAGCTCGACATGCTGCTCACCGCGGGCGAGCGGATCTCGATGGCGCTGCTCGCGATGGCGATCGCCCAGCTCGGCCACAAGGCCCAGTCGTTCACCGGCTCCCAGGCCGGCGTCATCACCGACTCGGCCCACGGCCGCGCCAAGATCATCGACATCACGCCCGGCCGCATCGAGAACGCGATCAAGGACGGCTCGATCGCGATCGTGGCCGGGTTCCAGGGCGTCTCGCAGGACACCAAGGACATCACCACACTCGGCCGCGGCGCCTCCGACACCACCGCCGTCGCCCTCGCCGCCGCGCTGGGCGCCGAGGTCTGCGAGATCTACTCCGACGTCGACGGGGTCTTCACCGCCGACCCGCGCATCGTCCCGACGGCCCGCAAGCTCGACCGCGTCTCCACCGAGGAGATGCTGGAGATGGCGGCCTCCGGCGCCAAGATCCTCCACCTGCGGTGCGTCGAGTACGCCCGCCGCTACGACATGCCCGTCCACGTGCGCTCCTCCTTCAGCCAGAAGGAAGGCACCTGGATCGTCCCCGAGGGAGTAGAGATGGAACAGGCGATCATCGCCGGCGTCGCCCACGACCGCAGCGAGGCCAAGATCACCGTCGTCGGCGTCCCCGACAAGGTCGGTGAGGCGGCCCGGATCTTCGAGGCCCTCGCCACGGCCGAGATCAACATCGACATGGTCGTGCAGAACGTCTCTGCGGCCGCGACCGGCCTCACCGACATCTCCTTCACGCTGCCGCGCGCCGACGGCCAGACCGCGATGGCGGCGCTCGCGCGCATCCAGAACGAGGTCGGCTACGACAAGCTCCTCTACGACGACCAGATCGGCAAGGTGTCGCTGATCGGTGCCGGCATGCGCTCACACCCGGGCATCACCGCCAAGTTCTTCGCGGCCCTGGCCAGCGCCGGGACCAACATCGAGATGATCTCCACCTCCGAGATCCGGATCTCGGTCATCGTCGACGAGGCGCAGGTCGACGCCGCCGTCCAGGCCACCCACACCGCCTTCGACCTCGACTCCGACGAGATCGAGGCGGTCGTCTACGGCGGGACCGGACGATGAACCCCACGAAACCGCTCGCAGGGGGCGCTCGCGCCGTCGCCTCACGCTTCCGCGGGACCGATCGTCGGAGCGCCGACCGGCCAGGTCGGCGTCGCCATGCGCCAGATCCTGGAGGAGCGCGGCTTCCCCGCGACCGAGGTCCGGTTCTTCGCCTCGGCGCGGTCCGCCGGCAGCGTGCTGCCCTACGCCGGCAACGAGGTCGTCGTCGAGGACGCCTCGACCGCCGACCCGGCCGGTCTCGACATCGCGCTGTTCTCGGCAGGGGCCGCCACCTCGCGCCAGCTCGCGCAGCGCTACGTCGACGCCGGCGTCACGATCGTCGACAACTCGTCCGCGTTCCGGATGGATCCCCAGGTCCCGCTGGTCGTCTCGGAGGTCAACCCCGAGGCCCTGCAGTCGGTGCTCGACGCCGGCCGCGGCATCGTCGCCAACCCGAACTGCACGACGATGGCGGCGATGCCGGTCCTCAAACCGCTCCACGACGACGCCCGCCTGACCCGGCTCGTCATCTCCTCCTACCAGGCCGTCTCCGGCTCCGGCGTCGCCGGCGTCGACGAGCTCGCGCACGGCATCGAGGCCGCCGGCGACAAGGCTCGCGAGCTGGCCTACGACGGCGAGGCGGTGGCCTTCCCCGATCCGGTGAAGTACGTCGAGCCGATCGCCTACAACGTGCTGCCGCTGGCGGGCTCGATCGTCGACGACGGGCTGAACGAGACCGACGAGGAGCAGAAGCTGCGCAACGAGTCGCGCAAGATCCTCGGCATCCCCGAGCTCCGCGTGTCCGGGATCTGCGTCCGGGTGCCGGTGTTCACCGGCCACTCGCTCTCGGTCAACGCCGAGTTCGAGCGGGCCATGACGCCCGAGCGTGCGCGCGAGCTCCTGGCCCGGGCCGCCGGCGTCGAGCTGGCCGAGGTCCCGACCCCGCTCAAGGCGGCGGGCAAGGACCCGTCGTACGTCGGACGGCTGCGCCGCGACCCGGGCGTCGACGACGACCGGGGGCTGGCCATGTTCATCAGCAACGACAACCTGCGCAAGGGTGCCGCCCTCAACACGGTGCAGATCGCGGAGCTGATCGCCGCGACCCGCTGACCGCTGCCGACCAGGGGGTCAGCGGTGCAGGTTGTCGTTGTGCGCCGGCTCGACGAACGCCGTCGTCACCCAGTGGGCGAGCGCGAAGGACGCGATGGCCACCGCAGGGATGGCGAGGACCATCCACCAGAGGAACAGCAGGTCGACGAGGAACAGCAGCGCGACCACGGCCACCAGGCCGACCCCGAGGAAGCTCGTGCTGCCGGGATCGGGTACGCCGAAGGCGCGCAGCAGCACGCTGCCGATGAGCACCATCGCCACCATGATCGCCAGCAGCAGGAAGAAGCCGGGGTTGCCGCAGGAGGACGTGCCCTGCACGACCTCGCACAGCCGGAGGGACGCCCAGGTGAGCCCGACGGTCAGGAGTCCGACCACCGCGCCGACGATCATCGAGGCGGCCATGCCGCCGATCGCCGGGAGCGAGAACTGACGACGCTCCTTGCGTGCCCCGGCGGGATCGGCCTCGTCCTTGGTGTCCGGCTCGGCGTCGTGGGCCGGCGCCTCGTCGGCGAAGAGCGGCGGGGCAGCTGCGCCCGGCGGCACCGCCTCCAGCACCTCCGTGCGCTCGGGCTCGCGAGCGGGCTCGGGCTCGGGCTCCGGCTCCGGCTCGGGCGACGGGACGGCCTCCGCGCTGGGTGACGCTGGTGTCTCCTGGGCCGCCCGCTTGCGCTTGCGTCCGAAGCCCAGGGAGGGCATCTCCAGCGAGGGACGGTCGTCTCCCGAATCCTTCTCGGCCATGGCTGCGAGTGTGCCAGACCCGGTGTCCGTTCGCTCCGTCAGCCGCCGTGGGTGGAGGTGGCCTCGAGCTCCGCCCAGAAGACCTTGCCGCCGTCGATGCGGTCGCACCCCCACCGGTGCGCGAGCTCTTCGACGATGGCCACTCCTCGCCCGCCGAGCGCGTCCTGCGAGCCCCGGCGGCTCTCTGGGAGCCCCGGCCCGACGTCCTCGACCGAGATGCACAGGACGTCTGCGCCTCGTTCGACCGAGGCGCGGAAGGGCGACCCGCCATGGGTGATCGCGTTGGTCGCGAGCTCGGACATGATCAGCGAGCCCTCCCACACCAGGTGATGCTCGCCCCACCCCGTCAACGTCTTGGAGACGAGGCGGCGTGCGGCGGCGACAGCCTCGGGAACGGCGACGAAGACGTCCGAGGCGAGTGCGGCTCCGTCGTCGAGGCCGACGGACTCCGCAGAGCCGTAGCTCGACGGCGGGAGGACTGTGGAATGCAGGTGGCACACCTGGTTGACGTCGGCCAGTCCGGCCGTGCTGAGGGCGGTCGTCGGGTAGGCGCACAACAACGCGAACTCGCGGTGTCCGGCGAGGTTGTTCCACAGGCACTCGAGCGCGAGGGCGCCGGTGACGTTGCCCTGCTGCCACAGCAAGGCCACCATCTCCCCCATGGCGTGGACGACGGGACGGGCCGCGGGGAGAGCGTGGAGCGCCGCGCCGACGACCCGCGTGAACCTCGCGGGATCTGGCGATCCGTCGACCATGATCGAGGCGAGGGTCTGGGTGGCGTCCTCGGTCCGGTACCACCCGGCCGCACGCGCGCGCGACACGTTGACACCGCGATGGGACAGGGCGGCGTCGATGGCCGCGGCGTGTGGTGCGGTGACGACGACCAGGGCCGGCTTGCCCTCGGCGAGCCCCGCGCTGACGTGGTCGGCGGCTGCGGCGGTCATCTCGTCGTCTGCGTCGTAGAACAGCACGTCATGATGTCGCGGCGCAGCAGCCAGACCTGCGTATGGCACGGTGACCCCCAACCCCTCCACCCGAGCCTTCGGCGAGCCTCACAGTACGCCCGCAGGTCGATCAACGGGAGGTTATTGCGCAGGCGCAGGGGCCGTGCGGTTTCGGTCCACGTCCGGGGACCCGAAATGAACAACAGCCAGACCTGCTTTCGCAGGTCCAGCTGTCGCCGATGTCTTGAGACATCACAGGGTCGGGCTGACAGGATTTGAACCTGCGGCCTCCTCGTCCCGAACGAGGCGCGCTACCAAGCTGCGCCACAGCCCGATTGCGTCCCGGGAACGCTCCCGGCTCGCAAGCAACGGCCACCCTACCCGAGCGTGGAGGGCCCCTCCGAATCGGCCCCGACGAGGGTCAGGAGGGTGGCTTCGGGGCGGCAGGCAACCCGGATCTGGGCGTACGGCGACGTCCCGAGCCCGGCCGAGACGTGCAGCCAGCACGAGCCCGGATCGCCCGGTTGCGACTCCGCCGGGTGGCGGTGGAGACCCTTGGCGCGAGCGGGTTCGAGGTCGCAGTTGGTGGTCAGCGCGCGGCCGCCGGGGAGACAGACCTGGCCGCCGTGCGTGTGGCCGGCCAGCACCGCGTCGTAGCCGTCGGCGGCGAACTGGTCGAGCACGCGGAGGTACGGCGCATGCGCGACCCCGAGCCGCACGTCGGCGTCCGGGTCGGCCGGCCCGGCGACGTCCTCGAGCCGGTCGTACTCCAGGTGGGGGTCGTCGACGCCGGCGAAGGCGAACCGGAGATCGCCGACCATGAGCGAGTCGCGGCGGTTGGTGAGGTCGCGCCAGCCCGCGGCGGTCAGTCCCGCGCGGAGGTCGTCGTACGGCAGCGCCGGGCTCGTGATGTGCCGCCTGCCGTTGTCGGGCAGCAGGTAGCGCAGCGGGTTGCGCAGCGTCGGCTCGAAGTAGTCGTTGGAACCGAACACGAACACGCCGGGCACGTCCAGAAGTCCGCCGAGGACGTCGAGCACGACGGGCACGGAGTCGCGGTGGGAGAGGTGGTCGCCGGTGTCGACGACCAGGTCGGGCGCGAGGCCCGCCAGGTCGCGGACCCAGTCCTGCTTGCGTCGCTGGCCGGGCGTGAGGTGGAGGTCACTCAGGTGCAGCACCCGCACCGGTGCGTGGCCCGGCGGGAGCAGCGGCACGGTCGCTTCGCGCAGCACGAACCGACGGGTCTCGGCCACGGCGTACGTCGTCAGCCCGAGCCCGCCGACCACAGCGGCGCCGAGGAACGGGAGGAGGACTGGCATGGAACCACCCTGTCAGACCCTGACATCATGGCCGGCATGAGCGCTTTGAAGGACCGCCTCCGCCAGGACCTCACCACCGCCATGAAGACCCGTGACGAGATCCGCTCCTCGACGATCCGGATGGTGCTGACGGCCATCACGAATGCCGAGGTCTCCGGCAAGGAGGCGCGCGAGCTCAGCGACGACGACGTCGTGGGCGTGCTGTCGACCGAGGCCAAGAAGCGGCGCGAGGCGGCGCAGGCGTTCGAGGACGGTGGTCGTGACGAGATGGCCGCCAAGGAGAAGGCAGAGGCGGCCGTCATCGCCGACTACCTGCCGGAGCAGCTCGGCGAGGACGAGATCGCGGCCCTGGTGACCGCGGCGATCGAGCAGGTCGGCGCTGCCGGTGAGGGCATGAAGGCGATGGGCAAGGTCATGGGCGTCGTGACGCCGCAGACCAAGGGCCGTGCCGACGGCGGCGTAGTTGCCGCGGAGGTACGTCGCCAGCTCGGGTGATCAGTCGTCGCCGTCGCGTCCGCCAGGACCGCCACCGGGGCCACCCGGCGGCCCACCCGGCGGCCCACCCGGACCGCCACCGCCACCGCCGTCACCGCCGTCACCGTCGTCGCCTCCGCCGCCGCCACCGTTGTTGGGCGGTGGGGGAACGAAGCCGTTGGAGATGTAGAGCGTCACCGGGGCGCCGTCGAAGTACGACTCGCCACTGCCCGGGTCGGTGAAGGCGACCGTCCCCTCGGCGTAGCCGGAGTTGGTCTCGGGGCCGACGACGGCGCTGAATCCGGCCTCCTCGATCAGGCGGGTGGCGCTCGCGATCGAGAGGCCGCCGACCGACGGTACGGTGCCGCCCGCGTCGAGCAGCGCCGACGGGTCAGGCGGGGTGAAGGTGGCGTCGTCCAGCCACTGCGCCACCACGCCCATGGCCTGACCCCAGATGGGTCCTGCGACCCCGGAGCCGGAGGCACCGTAGATGGTCTCCGGGCCGACCCTCACGCCCTCGAGCGAGATCGGTTCACCCTCGCTGTTCGCCCCGGCGATCATCGTCGCGGTCGCCAGGTTGGGGGTGTAGCCGACGAACCACACCGCCTTGCCGTCCTGGGTGGTGCCGGTCTTGCCGGCGTCGTCCTGGGCGATGGTGATGCCCTCGCCGAAGCCCCCGGGCGCGAGGACGCCGGCGAGGATGTCGTTGACGGTGTCGGCGACCACGTTCTCCATCACCTGGGTGCACTGCTCGGGGTAGTCCTTGAGCAGGTTGCCCTGCGTGTCCTCGATGGCGGTGACCGGGCGGGAGTCGCAGTGCTCGCCGCGCGCGGCGAAGGTCGCGTATGCCTCGGCCATCTCGAGCGGGCTCACGTCCGAGACGCCGAGGGTGAACGCCGGCACCCGTTCGTTCTGAGGGTCCGTCAGCACGATGCCCATGTCCTTGGCCAGCTCGTAGGGTGCGCAGAGCCCGGTGATCAGCTCGAGGTTGGCGAAGAAGGTGTTCACCGACAGCTGGGTGCCGGAGTACAGATCGACGGTGCGACCCTGGCCGTCGTAGTTCGCAGGGTCCCAGATCTCGGTGCTCTGGTAGGGGCAGTCGTCGGTGCCGTACTCCGACATCGGGATGGACTCCTGCGCCGGCACCGTGAGTGAGTAGTTGGGCGGCACACCCTGCTTGAGTGCCTGCGCCAGGACGAACGCCTTGAACGTCGATCCGGGCTGGAAGCCGTTGGAGTCGCCGTACTCCTGTGGCACCACGTAGTTGAGGAAGGTCTGTCCCAGCTCCTTGTCCCGGCCCATGGGTCGTGACTGCGACAAGGCCTTCACGTCGCCGGTGCCCGGCTCGACCATGGCCATGCCGCCGATCGCGTCGTTCGTCGGGTCGGTGGCGGCCTGCATGGCGGTGTCGGCAGCCTGCTGGAAGCGGAGGTCGATGGTGGTGCGGATCGTCAGGCCACCGGTGCGCAGGGTCCTGCTGCGCTCCTCCCGGGTCTTGCCGAGCGACGGATCCCGCATCAGGTAGTTGATGACGTAGTCGCAGAAGAACGGCGCCTGCGAGTTGACGCAGCCGTTGTCGGACGGCTGTACCTCGAGCGGAAGCTTGGTGCGCTTGACCTTCTCGGCCTTGCGCTCCGAGATGACGTTGAGCTGGGCCATCCGGTCGAGCACGACGTTACGGCGCTCGCGGGCGGCGTCAGGGGCGTTAGTCGGGTCGAGGCCCGAGGGGTTCTTGACGATGCCCGCAAGCAGCGCCGATTCGCCGAGGTCGAGCTCGGACGCGTTCTTGTCGAAGTAGTGGCGGGCCGCGGACTGGATGCCGAAGGCGCCGTCACCGAAGTAGGCGAGGTTGAGGTAGCGCTCCAGGATCCAGTCCTTGGAGTACTGCTCCTCGAAGGCGATCGCGTAGCGCAGCTCGCGGATCTTGCGCGCAAAGCTCTCCTCGATCGCGGCCACGCGCTCGGCCTTCGTGTCGGCCTGGCTGACCAGGGTCAGCTTCACCATCTGCTGCGTGATCGACGAGCCACCCTGGACCACGCCGCCCGAGGCCTGGTTGGTCACCAGCGCCCTCAGCGTCCCCTTGAGGTCGAGGGCGCCGTGCTCGTAGAAGCGGTAGTCCTCGATCGCGACGATCGACTTGACCATGGTCCGCGAGACCTGGGACAGCGAGACGTTGATCCGGTTCTCGTCGTACAGGTTGGCGATGGTGTTGCCGGCGCCGTCGACGATGCGTGTCTTCTGGGCCAGCGGCTCGACGGTCAGCTCGGTCGGCAGGTCGTCCATGGTGCGGGAGACGTCGCGCGCAGCGATGCCGACCAGCCCCGCGAAGGGGATGGCCAGGCCGGCCACGACGACTCCCATCACGGCGGCGACGACGACCATCACGCCCAGGTGGGAGAACACGCGGGCAGCCGGAAGTCGCTCGTCGGGACGCTGGGACATGGGCTCCACGATAACTGGGAGGTGGCCACCCGGTGCATTCGTGGCACGACATGACTAGTCACTTCGGGCTAGAAGAATGGGGCTGATCGAGGCTGTCTCAAGGGTGTGTCGGTTCTTTACCTTTCAATCCTGATCACTCGGGATGTCATGGGGACTCCCGATCGAAGACGGACTGTGGGGACGTCATTATGTGGATTGAAGACTGGGCGCCATCGGCGGCCTGCCGACAGGCTCAACCCGACGCACTCTTCGTGCGAGGCGCTGAGCAGAACAAGGCCAAGCTCCTGTGCAAGGGATGTCCCGTGCGCACCGAGTGCCTCGCCGAGGCGCTGGACAACCAGATCGAGTGGGGTGTCTGGGGCGGCATGACCGAGCGAGAGCGCCGAGCGCTGCTCCGTCGTCGCCCGCAGGCCTCCTGGCGCAGCGTGCTCGAGACCGCTCGCGACGCGCAGGTCACGCCGGTCACCCTCTGACCTGCTCCGACTGACCTTCCTCCGGCTGGGCAGCGCCGCAACCGCTCCCTCCGCTCAGCCGCTGGCCAGCAGCGTGCCGATCTCCCGGAGTCCGGCGAGGTCGTGCACGTCGCCGGCCAGGGCCGGCACCACGGCCGTGGGCACCCGCGGGTGAGCCGCTGCGAAGCGGTTGCGCAACGACGTCTCACGCTCCACCAGGCGCGAGCGGTCCGCGTGCAGTCGCAGCAGCCCGGCGGCCACCGACCCTGACTCCTCCTGGTCGATACGCGCATACGCCGCCATCGCCTCGTCCGCGCTCAGCCGGCCGATCGGCGCCGGGCTGGCACGATTGACGATCATCCCCGTCAGCGGCATCCGGTCCTCGGAGAGCCGCTCCACGAAGTACGCCGCCTCGCGCAGCGCGTCCGGCTCCGGTGCCGCGATCACCAGGAACGCTGTGCCGTCGGCCTGCAACAGCTCGAACGTCTTCTGGGCCCGCGCCCGGAACCCCCCGAAGAGCGTGTCGAAGGCGGCCACGAAGGTCTGCATGTCGCGCAGCACCTGGGCCCCGAGCACCTTCGTCATCGCGTTGGTCACGATCCCCACCCCGGCGCTCATGAGCTTGGCCGGGCCCTTCGCCGGTGCCAGCAGCAACCGGATGAAACGACCGTCCAGGAACTTCGAGAGCCGCTCCGGGGCATCGAGGAAGTCGAGCGCCGAGCGCGAAGGCGGGGTGTCGACCACGATCAGGTCGTAGCTCTCGTCGATCTCGGCCTGCGCGCGGATCTGCCCGAGCTTCTCCATCGCCATGTACTCCTGCGTGCCGGCGAACGAGCTGGACAACGCGATGTAGAAGGGGTTGGTCAGGATCTGCTGCGCCTTCTCCGGGGACGCCTGGCTCTCCACGACCTCGTCGAAGGTGCGCTTCATGTCCAGCATCATCGCGTCGAGGGTGCCGCCGCCCCCTCCCCGATTGGCAGCGCCCTCGACGCCGCTCACCGGCCGCGGGGTGTTGTCGAGCTCCTCGATCCCCATCGCCTGCGCGAGCCGGCGGGCCGGGTCGATGGTCAGCACCACGACGCGGCGGCCACGCTCGGCGGCGCGCAGCGCGAGGGCCGCCGAGGTCGTGGTCTTGCCGACGCCGCCGGAGCCGCAGCAGACGATGATGCCGGTGCTGCGGTCGTCGAGGAGGGCGTCCACGTCGAGCGGCGTCGCCTTCGACGCCGGCACTGCGGCCAGCGGGCCGTAGCGGGCGCGGGTCTTGCGTCTCGTCTTGCGAGGGTTGCTCATGCGAGGCCCTGTTCCTTGAGGAGGGCGGCGAACTCGTAGAGCGCACCCAGGTCGGTTCCGCCGGGCAGTCGGGGCAGCTCGTAGGAGGGCACGTCGAGCCCCGCGACGATCTCGCGTTGGGAGTCCTCCAGCGCGCGACGTACGGCGTGGTCTCGGGCTTCGGACAGCAGGCCGTCGACCAGCTCGTCGTCGGCCTCGATCCCGGCTGCCTTGAGGTCGGCGGCGAGGGTCGCCGGGTCGATGTCGCCGGCGCGCGCGGCCGAGAGGTCCGCAGGCCCGAGGTCCCGCGGGCGAGCCAGGTTGACGATCACGGCCCCGACGGGCAGCTCGGCGGCGCGCAGCTCCTCGATGCCATCGGCGGTCTCCTGCACCGGCATCTCCTCCAGCACGGTGACCAGGTGGATGGCGGTACGAGGGGAACGGAACATCTTCATGACCTGGTCGGCCTGGGTCTTGATGGGCCCCATCTTGGCCAGGCCCGCCAGCTCGCTGTTGACGCCGAGGAACTGCGCGATCCGGCCGGTCGGCGGAGCGTCGAGCACGACCGCGTCGTACTGCCGCGCGTTGCGACCACGTCGCCCCTCCTTGGCCGCCTCGAAGACCTTGCCGGTCAGCAGCACGTCGCGGACGCCGGGGGCCAGCGTGGTGGCGAACTCGATGACACCGAAGCGGTCGAGCGCGCGGCCGGCGCGGCCGAGCTTGTAGTACATGGCGAGGTACTCGAGCAGCGCCGACTCCGGGTCGATGTGGAGCCCGTAGACCGTGCCGGGGCTGGCGCCGTCCTCGGTGAGACCGACGGCGATCCGGCGCTCCTCGTAGGGGAGCGGGTCGACGTCGAAGAGTCGGGCGATGCCCTGGCGCCCCTCGACCTCGCACAGCAGCACGTCCTGGCCCTGGCTGGCGAGCGCCAGTGCGAGAGACGCGGCGACCGTGGACTTGCCGGTGCCGCCCTTGCCGGTGACGACGTGGAGCTTGACGGGGGACGGGTCGGGCATGGGACCCAGCCTAGGCACGTGGATGTGTGGCCGGGGGCCATACGTGAGGGCGGTCACCCGCCGCTACTGTGACCGGGTGGACAAAGTGGTGTCGTCGGCGGCCGACGCAGTGGCCGACATCAAGGATGGATCGACGCTCTCGGTCGGCGGGTTCGGGTTGTGCGGGATCCCGTCGGTGCTGATCGACGCCCTGCTCGAGGCCGGCGTGACCGACCTCGAGGCGGTGTCGAACAACTGCGGGGTCGACGACTGGGGCCTCGGCCGGCTGCTGATGGAGAAGCGGCTGCGGCGGATGATCTCGTCGTACGTCGGGGAGAACAAGGAGTTCGCCCGGCAGTACCTCCACGGCGAGCTCGAGGTCGAGCTCACCCCGCAGGGCACGCTCGCCGAGCGGATGCGCGCCGGTGGCTCCGGCATCCCGGCGTTCTTCACCGCCACCGGAGGCGGCACCCAGGTCGCCGAGGGTGGGATCCCGTGGCGCTACGACACCGAGGGCAACGTGACCATCTCCTCGCCGCCCAAGGAGACCCGCCTCTTCGGCCCTGCCGACGACCAGCGGGAGTACGTCCTGGAAGAGGCGATCGTCGCCGACTTCGGTCTGGTGCGGGCCTGGAAGGGCGACCGCCACGGCAACCTCGTCTACCGCGACTCCGCCCGCAACTTCAACCCGCTCGCCGCGATGTGCGGGCGGCTCACGATCGCCGAGGTCGAGGAGCTGGTCGAGCCGGGCGAGCTCGACCCCAACAACATCCACACGCCGGGGGTCTTCGTGCAGCGCGTCGTACCGCTGACGCCCGAGCAGGCCGCAGACAAGCGGATCGAGCGCGTCACCACCCGGCCTCGTACGGAAGGCGCCTGACATGCCCTGGTCGCGTGAGGAGATGGCCGCGCGGGCGGCGTCCGAGCTGACCGACGGTTCCTACGTCAACCTCGGCATCGGCCTCCCGACGCTGGTCCCCAACTACGTCGCCGACGACGTCGAGCTCGTGCTCCAGAGCGAGAACGGCATCCTCGGGGTCGGCGCCTACCCCTACGAGGGCGACGAGGACCCCGACCTGATCAACGCCGGCAAGGAGACGGTCACCCTCCGCAAGGGGGCCTCCTTCTTCGACTCGGCCACGTCCTTCGGCATGATCCGCGGCGGCAAGATCGACGCCGCGATCCTCGGCGCGATGCAGGTCTCCAAGGACGGCGACATCGCCAACTGGATGATCCCCGGCAAGATGGTCAAGGGCATGGGCGGCGCGATGGACCTCGTCCACGGCGCCAAGCGGGTCATCGTGCTGATGGAGCACGTCGCCCGGGACGGCTCTCTCAAGATCCTGAACGAGTGCGCCCTGCCCTACACCGGCAAGCGCGTCGTCCAGCGCATCATCACCGACCTCGCCGTCATCGACGTCACCCCCGACGGACTGAAGCTGGTCGAGACCGCTCCCGGCGTCACCGAGGACGAGGTGCGGGAGAAGACCGAGCCCGAGCTGATCTGAGCGCCTCGAGCACCGATGAGTCCCGTGCCTGCGCTGAGTCGAACTTGGCAGTGATCCTCGGCGGGAGGGTCCGCGAGCCTGAGGAGTTGCCATGACATCCGTGCGTACCCACCTGTGGTTCGGCAACGACAAAGCCGTCGAGGCGGCGAACTTCTACGCCGAGCACATCCCGGACTCGTCCGTCACACGCGCCATCACGGCACGGACCGGTCCGGACAGCTCCGTCGCCGAGGTCGTCGAGTTCACCGTGGCAGGACATGAGGTCGTCGGGCTCAACGCGGGACCGGAGTTCCACCTCGACCAGGCGTTCTCCTTCTATCTCCGTGTCGACGGGCAGGAGGAGGTCGACCACTACTGGGAGATCCTGACTGCCGACGGTGGCGAGCCCGGGCCGTGCGGCTGGTGCAAGGACAAGTACGGCGTCTCGTGGCAGGTCATCCCCCGCGAGCTCGAGGACCTCTCCGGCGACTACTCCACCGAGGCCAACCAGCGCGTGTGCCAGGCCATGCTGGGGATGGGCAAGATCGACGTCGCGGAGCTCCAGGCGGCCTACGACGGCGCCTGAACGGTCGCCGACCTCGCCGACGTGCCGCTAGGCCTTCCCGAGCGCGTCCAGGGCGGCCATGTCGTCGTCGCCCAGCCTGAAGCTGGCGACCTGTGCGTTGGAGCGGATCCGCTCCGGATTCACGGACTTGGGGATGACGACAAAGCCGTGCTGGAGGTGCCAACGAATGATCACCTGGGCGGCCGTGCGGCCCTCGCGTTCGGCGATCTCGAGAATCGTCGGGTGCTCGAGCGTGCCGCCGCGCAGGGCGCTGTAGCCCTCGAGCACGATGCCGCGCTCGCGGTGGTCGGCCACGGTCGCGGCGTCGTACAGCAAGGGGCTCCACTCGATCTGGTTGACGGCCGGGGTGAGTCCAGTGGCCTCGGTGACCTCGTCAAGGAGGGCGGCGTCGAAGTTGCTGACCCCGATCTCGCGGGCGAGCCCCACCTCGCGGGCCTCGCCGAAAGCGCGCCAGATGTCGGTGTTGGAGGACCCGTCGCCCGGCCAATGGATCAGCCACAGATCGACGTGGTCGGTCTGCAGCAGGTCGAGGCTCTCCTTGAGAGTGTCGAGTTCGTGCCCGGCCTTGCTGGGCGGGCACTTGGTGGTCACGAAGACTTCCTCGCGCGGCACCCCGCTCTCGGCCAGGGCGCGTCCGACCTCGCCCTCGTTGCCGTAGACCGTCGCGGTGTCGAGGTGGCGGTAGCCGGCTTCGAGGGCCGCCGAGGTGGCACGGACGGCGTCGTCGCCCTTGATCTGCCAGGTTCCGAAGCCCAGCAGCGGCATAGCCGAGCCGGCGGTCAGGGTCACGGTGTCGTCGGGCAAGTCGATCGAGTCCGTCATGCCTCCACCCTAGGCAGGCAGCATCAACCGATCAGCGGCAGATCGGGCGAATCAGGCACGGTGGCTGAGCACGTTCACCACATGTCCGGCGCTGGTACGCAGGAAGAACCGACGGACGCCCCAGTCTTCGTCCTGCAGCGGATGGACGATCTCAGCGCCAGTGTCCTGCGCCCGCTGGTAGGCGTCGTCGACATCGGGCACTTCAAGCGACATGTCGGGGTTGCACGGCGCCGACTGGTCAGTGTCCATCACGCTGAACTGGGCAGCGCCGGCCGTTCCCAGGGTTGCCACCCAGCCCAGATTCATGAGTACGTCGAGACCGAGCAGTTCGGTGTACTCCTGCAGGGCGGCGTCGACATGGGGCACCGTCAGGATCGGGACTGCTCGCAACAAGTTCATGCCGTCACCCTAGGTAGGGCCGGCCGGCTGGCGGCGCGGGCTTGACGCTGATTCGAACATATGTTCTAATGACTGTGAGCAGACAGGGACCTACCGTTCCCGCCCACCTTCCGTCGTTGCTCCGGCAGGCCGCCCCGAAGGGGCGTTCTGGGTGAAGTCGAAACGGGACATGACCGGCCCTCGGGGCCGGTGAGTTCTCGCATCGACCTGGAGCGCACCATGACCATCCAATCCACACCGGTTCACCCGGTGCTGGCGTGCGCGGCGAGGATGGATGAGGCGCTCAAGGACGTGGCCGGTGTCGATCCGTTGTTCATGCAGACGGCGGACAAGCGGTCGGCGCTGACCGCGCTGACGCAGGTGGCCTCGCGGGTCGAGGAGCTGCGGCTGCGGGTGCTGGCCGGCGCGGAGGACGTGGCGGCGGATGCTGCGGCCCGTGACGTAGCGGCGTGGCTGGCCCACACCGCTCGTCTCGACGGAGCCTCGACCCGGCATGACCTGCGGCTGGCACGGGAGCTCGAGGCCCGGTGGCACCGGGTGGCCGAGGGGCTGGCCGAGGGCGTGGTGAACCGTGCCCAGGCCGACGCCGTGGTGGCGGCGCTGACCGCCCTGCCCGATGACCTCGACCCCGAGATCGTGGCCCGGGCCGAGGAGCGGATGGTGGGGCTGTGCGCGAAGTTCGGGCCGCGGCAGCTGCGGATCCTGGGCCGCCGGGTGCTCGACGTGGTCGCACCCGAGGTCGCCGACGACGAGGAGCGCAAGGCGCTCGAGCGCGAGGAGGCTCACGCTCTCCGCTCCACGTTCCTGACCACCCGCCGCCGCGGCGACGGCACCACCGATGTCAAGATCCGGCTCTCTGACGCCGCCGCCGGTCGACTGCTGACGTACCTCGAGGCGTTCACCTCACCGCGGCGCACCCACGGCGCTGGAGGGGACGCGGCCGGCGCTCGGGTCCATGACCGGCGCCCCTACGACCGGAGGCTCGGGCACGCCTTCGTCGCGTTCCTCGAGTCGGTCGACCCCAAGCGGATGCCGATCCACGGAGGCGACGCCACCGCTGTCGTGGTGACCATCGACCTCAAGGACCTCATCGAGGGGCTCGGCCTCGGCCTGGTCGGCGACGAGCCGATCACCGCCGAGCACGTCCGCCGACTCGCGTGCACCGCGTCCGTCATCCCTGCCGTGCTGGGCGGCGAGGGCGAGATCCTCGACCTCGGCCGCTCCCGCCGGCTGTTCTCTCCCGCCCAACGCAAGGCCATGGCGATCCGAGACCGCCACTGCCGCGCCGAGGGCCGCACGAACCCTGCCGCTGGCGCGAAGCGCACCACGCCAGCAAGGCCTGGGCCACGGGCGGGCTGACCGACTCGCGACGGCTGCTCCTGCGCATCTCCATCCGCACCACCACCGCGCCCACGACCACCGCTACGACCACCGCCGCCTCCCTAGCGGAGACGTCCGGTTCAGCCGTCGGACGTGAGGTGACCTAGCCTGCGCGGGTGAGGTTCGAGGGGCTGTTCGCGGACACGCGCCCCCTCCGCAACGACCACTTCCGCCGGCTCTGGCGGGCCAACATCATCACGGTCATCGGCGCGCAGCTGACGGTGGTCGCGGTGCCGGCCCAGATCTACTCGATGACCGGATCCTCGGCGTACGTCGGGCTCACGGGCGTGTTCGGGCTGGTGCCGCTGGTGGTGTTCGGGCTGTGGGGCGGGGCGCTGGCCGACGTCTTCGACCGCCGGTCGCTCCTGGTCGTCACGACGCTCGGGTTGATCGCCACCAGCGCGGCGTTCTGGGTGCAGGCGGCGTTCGGCGCCGACAACGTCTGGCTGCTGCTCGGCCTGTTCGCGGTGCAACAGGCGTTCTTCGCGGTCAACCAGCCGACCAGGTCGGCGGTGCTGCCCAAGCTCGTCGAACCTCACCTGCTGCCGGCGGCCAACGCTCTCAACACGACGGTCTTCCAGGCGGGCGGGATCGCGGGACCCCTCATCGGTGGGGCACTGATCCCGCTCGTCGGCTTCTCCTGGCTCTACCTCATCGACACCGTCACCCTCTTCGCCACCCTCGGGGCGGTCGTCGGGCTGCCGAAGCTGCCCATCGAGGGCAGCATGGGCGCCACGCCCGGGCTGCGGGCGGTCGTGGACGGGTTCCGCTACCTGCGCGGCCACCCCGTGCTCCTGATGTCGTTCGTCGTCGACCTGATCGCCATGGTCTTCGGCATGCCGCGGGCGCTGTTCCCCGAGATCGCCGACGTCAACTTCGGCGGACCGTCGGAGGGCGGGCTCGCGTTCGCCCTGCTGTTCGCGGCGATCCCGGCCGGGGCGGTGGTCGGGGGCGTGCTGTCGGGCTGGGTCTCGCGAGTCGAGCGTCACGGCCTCGCGGTGATCGTCTGCATCCTCGTGTGGGGCGTTGCGGTGACCGGCTTCGGCGTGGCAGCCATGCTGGCTCCGCTGGCGCCCGCGCCGATGCTCGTGGTCGCCGTTCTCCTGCTGGCGATCGGCGGCGCGGCCGACATGGCGTCGTCGGCGTTCCGCAACGCCATGCTGATGACAGCGGCCACCGACGCGGTGCGCGGCCGGCTGCAGGGCATCTTCATCGTGGTCGTCGCGGGCGGACCTCGGGTGGCCGACGTCGTCCACGGCGCGGCGGCGGCCGTGACCGGTGCCGCGGTGGCGGCGGCCGGTGGTGGCGTGCTGGTCGTGGTCGGGACCGTCCTGGCGTCGCTCGCCGTCCCGGCGTTCGTGCGCTACCGCGTCACCCGCGGTCCTGTCACCGGATCGTGATCGAAGCCCGCTTCACTGTCGAGAATTCTCGACGGAGACTGAGGCGTGAACACTGGAGGCATGCGGCGGCCCTGGTCCTGGGGGCGGTGACGGCGCTGCTGCTCGTCGGCTGCGGGGACTCGGCAGACGAACCCTCCGAACCGCCCTCGTACTACGCGGAGGTCGCCGACGTGACGGCCGCGCTGGACGAGGCCAACACGGCGGCGGACGCCGACCTGCACGCGGAGTTCGAGAACGCACGTGCGAACGAGATGGGTGACCTGTTCGCCCGGGTCACCGTTGAAGCCGCGGCGCGACACGAGTCGGCCCTCGCCGAGATCGAGGCGCTCGAGCCGCCGGCGTCGGCCGAGGCGGCCCACGCCGCACTCCTGGAGACCAGCCGCGAGCTCGTCGCCCAGGACCGGGTCGCGGCCGGCGAGATGGCAGGGCTGGATGCCGACGCGTTGGAAGCGCGCGAGACGCCGGCTGCCTATCTCGAGGCGGAGGCAGCCGCAGACGCGGCCTGTGCCGACCTGCAGCAGCTCGCCGACGAGGCGGGCGCCGACGTGGAGCTGTGCGTCGGTCTCTACGCGCCCTGAGCGGCCGGTGAGCACGGCGTACGGGCGGCGGTCACGACCGAGCCCACGGCGCACACCACGGCGATGCCGAACACCGCGAGGAACGGGTCGCCACCAGCCCGGTCGGTCGCGGCGTACCCGATGCCGCAGAGCGACAACGCGAGCGCTGCGCCGATCGAGTCGGCGATGGTCAGCGCGGAGGAGTTGAAGCCGCGGTCGGAGTCGGACGAGGCGGCGAGCATGGCGACGCCGGTACGGGTGAAACCGAAACCCATGCCGGCGCCGGCCAGCACGAACGCGCCGCCGGCCAGCACGGCCGACAGCTCCAGGCGCACCGTGAGCCACAGCGCGATCGCGGCGGCCAGCAGCATCGCGGTGCCGATCTGCATCGCCCGCTCGCTGGTCAGCCGATCGCCGAGCCGGGCCTGCAGCTGGCTGGTCGACGCCCACACCACGCCGACGACTGTCAGTGCGATACCCGGCCTCGCCCGCCGTGAGTCCCCAGCGCTCCTGGAGCACGAAGACGATGTAGGCCTGGCCGCAGAAGAACGAGGCGCTCATCAGGCCGCGGGTGCCGATCACCGAGGGCAGTCCGCGGCCGGCGAGGAGCGTGTGGCGCGGCATCAGCGGTCGGACGGCCGCGATCGCCACGACCACGGCGCCGGCCGCAGCGAGCACGGCCAGCAGCGAGTCGCTGCGCGACCCGAACAGCTCCACCGCGAGCACGGCGACCGCGGCGAGCGCGGCCCAGATAGAGCTCGAGCGCGCGGACGCGGGCTTGCCGTCGGCACTCGCCCGCAGCCCCGGCACCACCGGCGCGATGAGGCAGCGCCGCCAGCACCACCAGCGCCGACGACGCCCAGGAACACCCAGCGCCAGCCGACGGTCGCGGCGACGAGGGCCGCGAGCGCCGGGCCGAACAGCGACGGGCAGCACCCACGCGGCGGCGAAGCTCGCGAAGATCGAGGGCTGGAGGCGGGACGGGTAGACGACGCCGACCACGACGTACAGGCTCACGATCAGCGCGCCCGTGCCGAGCCCCTGGACCACCCGTCCCGCGACGAAGACCTCCATCGACGGCGCGAGCCCGCAGGTCGAGCACCCCGAGCGAGAACAGGGCCAGCGACACGACCAGTGGGCCGGCCGGACCGCGGCGGTCGCTCCACGAGCCCGCGGCGACCATGCCGACCACGCCGCTGGCGAGCGGCGCGGCGAAGGCGAGCGCGTAGAGGCCCAGCCCGTCGAGGTCGCGGCTGATCGTCGGCATGATCGTGGTCACGGCCATCGCCTCGAAGGCGTTGAACGCGATGAGGGAGAAGACGCCGATCGTGGTGGCGAGGTACGCCGGAGCCAGGATGCCGCCGCGTTCGGCGGCTGCCCGGCTCGGACTGCCGGACTCTGGGCGCCGGTTTCAGGGCTGCCGGTCTCAGGGCTGCTGGTCAAGGTCACCTGGCTCGACGGTAGGAGTTGAAGTGCTGCTTGAGATCAAGTCGGATTCATCCGCCGCGACGATGAGTCCGGCGCGGTGTCCGAGTCAGTCTCAGAGTAGGCACTCACCCGAGGAGAGATCATGAGCAAGGTTGTCGCCACCATCACCGTCTCGCTCGACGGCTACGTCACCGGCCCCGACGACGGCCCGGGCAACGGCCTCGGCACCGGCGGCGAACGCCTCCACTACTGGGTCATGGGCGGCCCGTGGACCTACGAGACCGACCACGATCCCGGCGAGGGCATGACAGCCACCGACCGGGAGTACTACGACCTCCTGACCGAGGGCGCCGGCCGCCGGGATCTGCGGTCGCGGCATGTACGACTCGTCCGGCGCGTGGGGCGGCGAGAACCCGTTCCCGGGCACGCTGGTCGTCCTCACCCACCGCACCGAGGACCAGCCCGACCCGAGCACCGGGTTCCTGATGGTCGACGGGTTCGACGCAGCGTTCGCCGCCGCCCGCGAAGCGGCCGACGGTGGTGGCGTCGCGATCGGCGGTGGCGCCGACACCATCCGGCAGGCGCTGGCGGCAGGCGTCGTCGACGAGCTCGGCATCTCGACGGCGCCGGTCGTGCTGGGCGGGGGCAAGCGGTTGTTCGAGGGGTTCGACCACGACGTCGACCTCGACATCCTGTCGGTCCACCACTCGCCGTACGCCGTGCACGTGAGGTACGCCGTCAAGCGGTGACGTGTCCAGAGTCGATCTGCCCGGTCGATCCACCCCGGAGTAGGGTCCCCGCTATGACCAAGTGGGAGTACCAGGTGGCGCCGATTCCGCTCCACAACGAGGCAATGATGCTCAACAACTTCGGCCAGGACGGCTGGGAGCTGGTCGCGATCCAGACGAACGACCAGGGCGGGCTGGTCGCGTTCCTCAAGCGCCAGGCTGCCAGCTGATGGCACACCCGGAGGAGCGGCTGGCCGAGCTCGGCCTGACGGTGCCGGACGTCGCGAAGCCGGTCGCGGTCTACGTGCCGGCCGTGCGGTCCGGCCACCACGTCTTCACGTCCGGACAGCTCCCGATGCGGTCCGGCGAGATGATGATGACCGGCAAGGTCGGCGGCGACGTCACCCTGGAGGAGGCCGTCGAGTGCGCCCGGCAGTGCGGGCTCAACGCCATCGCCGCGGTCAAGGCCGAGCTGGGTGACCTGGCCGACGTGAAGCGCGTCGTGAAGGTCGTCTGCTTCGTCGCGTCGACCCCCGACTTCACCGGCCAGCCGCAGGTCGCCAACGGCGTCTCCGAGCTGCTCGGCACCGTCTTCGGCGACGCCGGCGTCCACGCCCGCTCCGCGGTCGGCGTACCGGTGCTGCCGCTGGACGCGCCGGTCGAGGTCGAGCTGGTCGTCGAGGTCTGATGCGGCGGTTGTCGCTGCCCGACCGGCTGGTCGAGCAGGCCCGCGCGTACGCGGAGGGCACGGCCACACCGGCGGAGCCTCGCAACGCCGCGACCGTGGTCCTGCTGCGACCCGGCCCCGATCCGAGCGGTACCGAGGTCTACCTGCTGCGACGGCAGGCGTCGATGGCGTTCGCCGGCGGCATGTGCGTCTTTCCCGGCGGCGGCGTCGACCCCCGCGACTTCGACCACGCCGTCGCCTGGGCCGGACCGAGCCCCGCCGAGTGGGCGTCGCGGCTCGGGGTCGACGAGAAGATGGCCCGGGCGCTGGTCTGTGCCGCCGTCCGCGAGACGTTCGAGGAGTCCGGCGTGCTGCCTGGCCGGCGACGCCGCATCAGTCGTGGCCGACACCACCGGTGACGACTGGGAGGCCGACCGGGTCGCGCTGGAGGCTCGCGAGCTGTCGTTGACCGACTTCCTGGACCGGCGCGGGCTGGTGCTGCGCACCGACCTCCTCGGCGCGTGGGCGGGCTGGCTGACGCCGGTCTTCGAGCCGCGGCGCTACCGCACCTGGTTCTTCACCGCGTCGCTCCCCGAGGGCCAGGTGACGCGCGACGTGTCGAGCGAGTCATCGTCGGTGACCTGGCTGCCCGTGATGGAGGCCGTGGCGCAGGCCGAGGCCGGCGAGATCTTCATGCTGCCGCCGACCTACCTGACCTGCCTCGACGTCGGGCAGTACGCCGCCCCCGCGCGATGTGCTCGCGGAGGCCCGCGCCCGCTCGGTCGAGATGTTCACACCGTCGGTGGTCGAGGACGAGGGCGAGTTCGTGCTGTCGATGCCGGAGCACTACGAACCGCTGGTCGCAGCCCGGTGAGTGCCCGGGTGGAGAAGGCATGGTCGGGCGGCTCGTTCGGCGAGCGCGGCGCGTGCGTGCTCGCCCCCAACGCCAGCCCGATGACGCTCGACGGGACCAACACCTGGGTTCTGCGTGAGCCCGACGCCGGCCGCTCGGTCGTCATCGACCCCGGGCCCGCCCGATCCCGGCCACCTCGACGCGGTCCGGGAGGCGGCCGGCGACGTGGCCGTGGTGCTGCTCACCCATCACCACCTCGACCACTCCGAAGCCGCACGGGAGTTCGCGGAGTCGGTCGGCTGCGGCGTACGCGCCCTCGATCCGGCCTACCGGCTCGGCGGACGAGGGTCTCGGCGAGGGTGACGTGGTCGCGGTCGACGGGCTCGAGGTCCACGTCGTCGCCACCCCGGGCCACACGTCTGACTCCCTCTCGTTCCTGCTGCCCGCCGAGCGCGTGGTGCTGACCGGCGACACCGTGCTCGGGCGCGGCACCACCGTCGTGGCTCACCCCGACGGCCGGCTCGGTGCCTACCTCGACTCGCTCGACCGGCTCCACGCCCTCGCCGAGGCGCGCGAGGTGGCCGCGATCTGGCCGGGCCACGGTCCGGTCATCGACGACGCGCTCGCCGTCCTCGACTACTACCTCGAGCACCGGCAGGAGCGGCTCGGCCAGGTCGCCGACGCCGTCCGCCAGCTCCGGACGGGAGGCGTCGCCGATGCCGACGAACCTGCCGCGCCAGGTCGTCGAGATCGTGTACGCCGACGTCGACCCGATCCTCTGGGGCGCCGCCGAGCTCTCCGTCCGCGCCCAGCTGGACTACCTCACAGGTTGAGTTGGGCGTGCGCAACTCTTGAGTTGGGCGCGTGCATCACTGGAGTTGGGCGCGAGTGCATCCTGATCCGCCCTGCGGTGTTCAGAGGCCCAACTCAACAGTTACAGAGGCCCAACTCAACCTTCAGCGGGCGCGGCGGGAGAGGCGCTCGACGTCCATCAGCACGACCGAGCGGGGCTCGAGGCGGAGCCAGCCGCGGGAGGCGAAGTCGGCCAGCGCCTTGTTGACCGTCTCGCGGGAGGCGCCGACCAGCTGGGCGAGCTCCTCCTGGGTGAGGTCGTGGTGGACGTGGACGCCGTCGTCGGCGGTGCGGCCGAAGCGGTCGGCGAGGTCGAGCAGCGCCTTGGCGACGCGGCCGGGGACGTCGGAGAAGACCAGGTCGGCGTTGACGTCGTTGGCCTTGCGCAGCCGGCAGGCGATCTGTGCGAGCAGGCCGCGCGCGACCATCGGGCCGGCCCTCGAGCCAGCGGAGCAGGTCGTCGTGGGAGAGCGAGGCGAAAGCGGCGTCGGTGACGGCGGTGACGGTGGCCGAGCGCGGGCCGGGGTCGAAGAGCGAGAGCTCGCCGAACATCTGGCCGGGGCCGAGGATCGGCCAGCAGGTTCTCGCGGCCGTCGCTGGAGGTGCGGCCGAGCTTCACCTTGCCGTCGAGCACGATGTAGAGCTTGTCGCCCGAGTCGCCCTCGTGGAACAGCACCTCGCCGCGGCGCAGCCGGGTCTCGGCCATCGACGACGCGCAGCGCGGTGGCTGCCTCGTCGTCGAGCGCGCTGAACAGCGGCGCCTGACGCAGTACGTCGTTGTCCACGGGGGCCTCCCAGTCGTCCACGAGTCGTCGCACCGGGCCGTTGCCCGGTGACCGCCATGATCCTAGCCAGTGGCGCAGGTCACACGTGAAATCGGACCGATCCGGGGCTGTGCGGCGCCCGCACCTAGGCTGGCGCGCATGGCGACGACGCGTGTGAGGGCGGCCGCCGAGCCCGTCAGCCGGACGGCCCTGGTCCGCCGCGCCCGCAAGGTCGACCGCATGCTCGCCGAGACCTACCCCGACGCCCGCTGCGAGCTCGACTTCGACGACCCGTTCCAGCTGCTGGTCGTGACCGTGCTCAGCGCCCAGACCACCGACCGCCGGGTCAACGCGGTGCGGCCCACGCTCTTCGCCGCCTACCCCGACCCGGCCGCGATGGCCGCCGCCCCGCGCGACCACCTCGAGCAGATCCTCGGTCCGCTCGGCTTCTTCCGGGCCAAGACCGAGTCGCTGCTCAAGCTCTCCGCCGCGCTGGTCGAGCGCTACGACGGGCAGGTGCCGCCGAAGCTCGAGCGAGCTCGTGACGCTGCCCGGCGTCGGGCGCAAGACCGCCAACGTCGTGCTCGGCAACGCCTTCGACGTCCCCGGCATCACCGTCGACACCCACTTCGGGAGGCTGGTCCGGCGGCTCGGCTGGACCGAGGAGACCGACCCGGTCAAGGTCGAGCACGCCATCGGCGCGCTGTTCCCCAAGCGCGACTGGACCATGCTGAGCCACCACCTCATCTGGCACGGCCGCCGCCGCTGCCACGCCAAGAAGCCCGCCTGCGGCGCCTGCCCGGTCGCCCGGCTCTGCCCGTCCTACGGCGAGGGCCCGGTCGACCCGGAGCTGGCCGCCGCCCTGGTCCGCACCGAGGGGCCCGCGTGAGAGCCGCCCTGACTGGCGGCCCTGCTGGCGGCCGCGCTCGTCCTGACCGCCTGCACCGACGACGCGCTCCCTGGGCCCGGTCCTGCGAAGATCGACGTCGACACCCCTGAGCTGCGCGAGATGAAGGCCGAGGCGGGGGTCGAGCCCTGTCGGCCCGGCGACGGTGAGGCTGTCGAGGGCGGCATGCCCGAGCTGACGCTGCCCTGCTTCGGCGGTGGCGAGGCCGTCGACCTGAGTTCCCTGCGCGGGCCGATGGTCATCAATGCCTGGGCCTCGTGGTGCGGGCCGTGCGGTGAGGAGATGCCACTCCTCCAGTCCTTCCACGAACGGTACGGCGAGCAGGTGGCCGTGCTCGGGATCAACGAGAACGACACTCATCCTGAGGCAGCCATGCAGCTCGTCGCAGACTCTGGTGTCACCTACCCGCTGCTGGCCGACCCTCAAGCCGCGCTCGACGGCGCTGCGCCCATCCCGCGGATCAGCGGGCTGCCGTTCTGGGCGTTCGTCGACGACGAGGGCCGCGTCGCCCACCTCGAGTTCGTGATCATCGAGGATGAGCGGCAGTTGGTGGACCTGGTCGAGGAACACCTCGAGGTCGAGCTGTGAGACCTGACTGGCTGCGCCCGATCGAGGAGGGGGCGCGGGCGATCACCGTCCACGACCTCACCCGCTTCATGCCGCCCGAGGACAGCGACCCGCGTCGGGGAGCGGTGCTGATCCTGTTCGGCGAGGGAGAGAGCGGTCCCGACCTGCTGCTGACCGAGCGGGCCCACCACATGCGCAGCCACCCGGGCCACATCGCGTTTCCCGGCGGCGCGATCGACCCGGGTGAGACGCCGCGTGAGACCGCGTTGCGCGAGGCCGAGGAGGAGACCGGCGTCGACCCGTCCGGTGTCGACGTGTTCGCCGAGCTGCCCGAGCTGTGGCTGCCGCCGAGCAACTTCGCGGTCACGCCGATCCTCGGCTGGTGGGAGACGGAGGGCCCGGTGGGGGTGGTCGACGCCGACGAGGTCCACGCCGTCTATCGCGTGCCGATCAGCGAGCTGGTCGGACCCGACCACCGGATCCGCGTCGAGCACCCGTCGGGCTGGGTCGGGCCGGGCTACCTCATCGGTGACGACAAGGAAACCGTGCTCTGGGGATTCACTGCCGGCATCATCGCCCGGCTCTTCGACTTCGTCGGCTGGGCGGAGGTGGAGATCGACGGTGCTCCCTTGCGTGCGTTGCCGCCCCACATGCTGCAAGGTGATCCCACGCGGGCCCAGATACGGGAACAGCTGAAGCCCAACACCAGACTCGAAGACGGCCGTTGACAGGAGGATCTCGGTGAACCTCCTCGACTGGCTGCTCGTCGTGCTGGTCCTCACCTACGCGCTGTCCGGCTACTGGCAGGGATTCATCACCGGAGCGTTCGCGACCACCGGGCTGCTGCTCGGTGGCCTGATCGGCGTCTGGCTCGCCCCGACGGCCCTCGGTGACGCCGAACCCTCGGTGCTGGTCTCGCTCGGCGCCCTGTTCATCGTGATCCTGTGCGCCTCGCTGGGCCAGGCCGGGCTCCAGTTCGCCGGGGCACGGATCCGCGACCGGATCACCTGGCAGCCGGTGCGCGCCGTCGATGCCGTCGGTGGTGCGGTGCTGAGCGCGGCCGCCGTCCTGCTCGTCGCGTGGGCGCTCGGGGTCGCCATCTCCGGCTCCGGCATCGCCGGCATCACCGGGATGGTCCGCAGCTCCACGGTTCTCGCCCAGGTCGACGAGGTGCTGCCGGCGGAGGCCGACTCGGCGCTCAACGCGTTCAACGACGTGGTCGGGTCGGGCTTCTTCCCGCAGTACCTCGACCCCTTCGCCCCCGAGCGGATCGTCCCGGTGCCACCCGGACCGGAGCGGCTGATGACCGACCCCGATGTCGAGGACGCCGAGGCGTCGGTGCTCAAGATCCGCGGCACCAACGACTGCGGCCGTGGCGTCGAGGGCACCGGCTTCGTCTACGCCGACGGCCGCGTGATGACCAACGCCCACGTCGTCGCCGGCGTCGACGACCCCGAGGTCGAGATCGGCGGCGACACCGTGAGCGCCGAGGTCGTCCACTACGACCCCGACATCGACGTCGCGGTGCTCGCCGTCGACACCAGCGGTCTCCCGCACCTCGAGTTCCCGGCGCCCGGTAGTTCGGGCGAGGCCGGCGAGCGCGACGGGGTCGCCATCCTCGGCTACCCCCAGGACGGCCCGTACGACGTGCAGGTGGGCCGGATCCGCGCGGAGCAGCGGCTCCGCTCGCCCGACATCTACGGCGAGGGCAGCGTCATCCGCGAGGTGTTCTCGCTGCGGGGACTGGTCCGGCCCGGCAACTCCGGTGGCCCGATCGTCTCCTCCGCCGGCGACGTGGTGGGGGTGGTGTTCGCGGCGTCGGTCACCGACCCGGACACCGGCTACGCGCTCACGGCCGCCCAGGTCGCGCAGAACGCCGCGAGCGGCATCGCCAACTCCGAGCCGGTCTCGACCGGTGACTGTGCGGGCTGATCGTCCTTCTCAGCGACTCGTTCGGTCTCGACACGCCGGTCGCGACTTCGTGCCTCAGTCGCGCGGCTCGCTCGACCACCATCAGCGGATCCGCTTGCGCGGCTCCGCTAGGCCTGACCCTTGAGGGCGCGGGGGATCTCCTTGCCCTGGGTGATCGCCTTCTCCGGACCGTGGACCTGCTTCACCTTGCGGATCCCCAGGAAGACCAGCACGCCGGCGATCAGCAGATAGACCCCGAAGACGATGAGGAACGCCCAGTGGAGGCCGAGCCCGGCCCAGTGGATGAAGTAGGCGATCGAGACCGACAACATGATGATCGCCAGCACCACGATGAAGATGGCGGACGCGAACAGGCCGATCCCGAGCCCGCCGGCCTTGACGCTGACCTTGAGCTCGGACTTGGCGAGCGCGATCTCCTTCGAGATCAGGCTGGAGATGTCACGGCTGGCATCGGTGACCAGGCGACCGATGGTCGGGTCGGTGTCGAGCACCGGTTCACGAGACATGCGCCGACCCTACAACCCGCCTAGGATGGCTTCCGGTGTGCCGGGAAGACTGGTCGGCTCACTGGCGACATGCAGGTCGCCAGTGGATGTGTAGCAGCGACCCGAAGGGCCCCCGGTGACCCACCCCCACGACCACCGTCCCGACGAGGACCCGTTCGAGGACGACGACGTCTGGCGGGAGAGTCGCCCGTTCGCGCGCCGCGTGGCGCAGCCGCTGCGTGACTTCCTCGCCATCGAGGTGGCGGGCTCGGTCGTCCTGATCGTGGCCGCGGTGGTGGCGCTGGTGTGGGCGAACTCCCCGTGGTCCGACAGCTACGACGCCTTCTGGCACAGCGTCATCACGATCGACCTGGGGCAGCTCCACATCGAGGAGACCCTCCAGCACTGGGTGAACGACGCCCTCATGGTGCTGTTCTTCTTCGTCGTGGGACTGGAGATCAAGTACGAGATGGTCCACGGCGACCTGCGCGACCCCCGGACCGCGGCGCTGCCGATCATCGGCGCGTTCGGCGGCATGGTCGTCCCGGCCGGTCTCTACCTCCTGGTGGCCGGTGGTGGCGAGGCGAGCGCCGGGTGGGGCATCCCGATGGCCACCGACATCGCCTTCGCGCTCGGCGTGGTCGGCGTCCTCGGCCGCCGGATCCCGTCGGCGGCCCGGCTGTTCCTGCTGACGCTGGCGATCGTCGACGACATCGGCGCGATCGTGGTCATCGCCGTCTTCTACACCGCCGATCTCGACCTGGTGTGGCTCGCCGTGGGCGTGGCACTGCTGGGGGTGATGGTGGTGATGCGGCGGCTGCGGATCTGGGCGATCTGGGCCTACGTCGTGGTCGGGGTGGTGGTGTGGTTCGCAGTCCTCCAGTCCGGCGTCCACGCGACCCTGGCCGGCGTGGCGATCGCTCTGCTGACCCCGGCCCACCCGCTCCTGAACGAGGACGTCGCCCGCTCGTACGCCCAGGAGGCGCTGCGCGACCGCAGCCTCGATCCGGACGAGCTGTCGCGGCTGCGGTTCCTGCTGGGGGAGTCGGTGCCTGTGGTCGAGCGACTCCAGTCCTCGCTCCACCCGCTGTCGGCGTACGTCGCGCTGCCCGTGTTCGCCCTCGCCAACGCCGGCGTCGACCTCGGTGGGGGCGTGATCGGGGAAGCGGTGGCCTCACCGGTGGCACTCGGGATCGTCCTCGGCCTGGTGGTCGGCAAACCCCTCGGCGTGCTGCTGTCCTGCTGGCTGGCGGTGCGGTTCCGGGTCGCCCGGCTGCCCGAGGACACCGGCTGGCCGGTCATGCTCGGGGTCGGGACCGTGGCCGGCATCGGCTTCACGGTCAGCCTGTTCATCGCCGGGTTGTCGTTCCCGGAGTCGGAGCTCCTCACCGAGGAGGCGAAGGTCGGCATCCTCGGCGCGTCGCTGGTCGCGGCGCTGGCCGGTGTTGCCGTGCTGCTGGCCGCGACCCGCGGTTCGACAGATCCGGGGGCTACTCCTCGTCGGTCGAGCCCGACCCCTCCTTCTTCTTGATCAGGTCCATGACCGTGGAGTCGGCGAGCGTGGTCACGTCGCCGACCTCGCGGTGCTCGGCGACGTCCTTGAGCAGCCGGCGCATGATCTTGCCGGAGCGGGTCTTGGGGAGCTCGGGGACGATCATGATCTGTCGCGGCTTGGCGATCGCGCCGATCTCCTTCTGCACGTGCTTGCGCAGCTCCTCGATCAGCTCGTCGGGAGCGGCCTCGCCGCCCTCGAGCGCCGACTCGCGGAGGATGACGAACGCGCAGACCGCCTGGCCGGTGGTGTCGTCGGCGGCACCCACGACGGCGGCCTCGGCCACCTTCGGGTGCGACACCAGCGCCGACTCGATCTCGGTCGTCGAGAGCCGGTGGCCGGACACGTTCATCACGTCGTCGACCCGGCCGAGCAGCCAGATGTCGCCGTCGTCGTCCTTCTTGGCACCGTCGCCGGCGAAGTAGAAGCCCTGCTCGGCGTAGCGCGACCAGTAGGTGTCCTTGAACCTCTCGTCGTCGCCCCAGAGCGTGCGCAGCATCGCCGGCCACGGCCTCTGCAGCACGAGGTAGCCGCCCGAGCCGTTGGGCACCGACGTGCCCTCGTCGTCGACCACGTCGGCGGCGACGCCGGGCAGCGCCTTCATGGCCGAGCCGGGCTTGCCGTGCGTGACGCCCGGCAGCGGGCTGATCATGATCTGGCCGGTCTCGGTCTGCCACCAGGTGTCGACGACCGGGACCTTGCCCGCTCCGATGTTCTCGCGGTACCAGATGTAGGCCTCGGGGTTGATCGGCTCACCGACCGAGCCGAGGAGCCGGATCGAGGACAGGTCGAACTTCGCGGGGATGTCGTCGCCCCACTTCATGAACGTCCGGATCGCCGTCGGCGCGGTGTAGAAGATGGTGACGCCGTACTGCTGGCAGATCTCCCACCAGCGACCCTTGTGGGGCGAGTCGGGCGTGCCCTCGTACATCACCTGCGTGCAGCCGTTGGCGAGCGGTCCGTAGACCATGTAGGAGTGGCCGGTGACCCAGCCCACGTCGGCGGTGCACCAGAAGACGTCGGTCTCCGGCTTGAGGTCGAAGACGCTCCAGTGGGTGTACGACGTGCCGACCAGGTAGCCGCCCGTGGTGTGGAGGATGCCCTTGGGCTTGCCGGTCGTGCCCGAGGTGTACATGACGTAGAGCGGGTGCTCGGAGTCGTGCATCTCGGCTTCGTGGTCGGCCGACTGGCCGTCGACGGCCTCGTGCCACCACACGTCGCGCCCCCCGTCGTTGGCGTCGTCCCAGTCGACGTCCTGACCGGTGCGGCGTACGACGAGCACCCGGTCGACCCGCTGGCCCTGCTCGTCGGCCTTGCCGACCGCCTCGTCGACGGCGGGCTTGAGGGCCGAGGGTGCACCGCGGCGATAACCGCCGTCGGCCGTGACGATGACCTTGGCGCCGCAGTCGACGACGCGGCTGGCGAGGGCGTCGGCCGAGAAGCCGCCGAAGACGACGGTGTGGGGCGCCCCCAGCCTGGCGCACGCCAGCATGGCGACCACGGTCTCCGGGATCATGGGCATGTAGATCGCGACCCGGTCGCCCTTCTCGACACCGAGGTCGGCCAGCGCGTTGGCCGCCTTGCAGACCTCGTCCTTGAGGTCGCTGTAGGTCAGGTCGCGGGTGTCGCCCCGGTCATCGTCCTGCGGCTCGCCCACCCAGTGGAGCGCGACCTTGTCGCCGTTGCCGGCTTCGACGTGGCGGTCGACGCAGTTGACCGCGGCGTTGAGGGTGCCGCCGACGAACCACTTCGCGAACGGCGGGGTGTCCCAGTCGAGCACCCGGTCCCAGGGCTGCCCCCAGTCGATCCGCTCGGCGGCCTTCGCCCAGAACGCCTCCGGGTCGGCGTCGCCGCGCTCGTAGGCCTCCTCGGTGACGTTGGCGTTGGCCGCGAGATCGGCCGGAGGCTCGAAGCGGCGGTTCTCCTGCATCAGGTTGGAAAGGGTCTCGCCTGAGGTGTTGTCAGCCATGATCTGCAACCTACTCCGGGGTGGTGGTGGGGAGGGGTGGCTGTAACGCCGGGTTATCACCTGTACCACCCACGAAATTTCCTAGGGCGAACAGTGGATAACCCGGCGTTACAAGGGAGGGGTCAGTGCTGCAGGGCGCGCTCGGATCCGGCCCCGGTGAGCGACCGGACCTCGAGCTCCGGGTAGGCCGCCTCGGCCTCCGGCTCCTTCGAGGTGACGCTGCCGAGCCAGCCGAGGAAGAAGCCCGCCGGGATCGAGACGATGCCCGGGTTGGACAGCGGGAACCACGACCAGTCGGAGCCGGTGAACAGCGCCGTCTCCGAGCCCGAGACCACCGGCGACGAGGCCACCAGCACGACGCAGGTGATCAGCCCGCCGTAGATCGCCCAGGTCGCGCCGCGGGTGTTGAACCCCTTCCAGAAGAGGTTGTAGACCAGCGACGGCACGTTGGCGGACGCCGCGACCGCGAAGGCCAGCGCCACCAGGAACGCGATGTTGAGCGACTGGGCGAAGATCGACAGCACGATCGCGATGCCACCGATCACGAACGCCGAGAAGCGTGCGACCTTGACCTCCTGCTTCTCCGTCACCTCGCCCTTCTTGATCACGTTGGCGTAGATGTCGTGGGCGACCGAGGACGCGGAGGTCAGCGTCAGTCCGGCGACCACGGCCAGGATCGTCGCGAACGCGACGGCCGCGATGAAGGCGAGCAGGATCGCTCCGCCGGCCGTGCCCTCGCCGCCGCCGACCGCTTCGGCCAGCAGTGGTGAGGCGAGGTTGCCGCCCGAGGTGGCCACGGCGCTCTCCGGACCGGTGTCGAGCAGCGCGGCCGCACCGAAGCCGAGCACCAGCGACATCAGGTAGAAGGCCCCGATGAACGTGATCGCCCAGTTCACCGAGGTCCGGGCGTCCTTGGCGGTCGGCACGGTGTAGAAGCGGATCAGGATGTGCGGGAGACCCGCGGTGCCGAGCACCAGGGCCAGCGCCAGGCTGATGAAGTCGATCTGGGTGGTGAGCGTCGCGCCGTACTTCAGGCCGGGCTCGAGGAACGCGGCGCCCTTGCCCGAGTTGTCGGCAGCGGAGCCGAGGAGCTCGGAGAGGTTGAAGTTGAACTCCGCCATCACCAGGACCGTGATCAGCACGGTGCCGGTCATGAGGAGCACGGCCTTGACGATCTGGACCCAGGTGGTGCCCTTCATGCCGCCGACGACGACGTAGAAGATCATCAGCATCCCGACGACCACGATCGTGGCGCGGATCGCCCAGGTTCCCTCGACGCCGAGCAGCAGCGTCACGAGCGCACCGGCGCCGACCATCTGCGCGAGCAGGTAGAAGATCGAGACCACCACGGTCGACGTGGCGGCAGCGGTCCGGACCGGGCGCTGCTTCATGCGGTAGGCGAGCTGGTCGGCCATGGTGTAGCGGCCGGAGTTGCGCAGCAGCTCGGCCACCAGCAACAGGGCGACCAGCCAGGCGACCAGGAACCCGATCGAGTAGAGGAAGCCGTCGTACCCACTGAGGGCGATGGCGCCGGAGATGCCGAGGAACGACGCGGCCGACATGTAGTCGCCGGAGATGGCGAGGCCGTTCTGGAACCCGCTGAAGTTGCGACCGCCTGCGTAGTAGTCGGCGGTGCCGGACGTCTGGCGGCTGGCCCAGAACGTGATGCCGATGGTGATCGCGACGACGGCGATGAAGAGGATCGTGGCGAGGGACTCGGAGCTCATCGTGCGACACCCCCGCCCGCGATCTCGTCGTTGTAGCGCTGCTCCAGCCCGCGGGCGAGCGGGTCGACGTTCTTCTCCATGTAACGCCCGTAGAGCCAGGCGATCAGGAACGTGGAGACGAACTGCAGCAGCCCGAAGACGAGGGCCACGTTGATGTTGCCGACGACCTGGGTGCCCATGAAGTCGGGGGCCCAGTTCGACATGACGACGTAGAGCAGGTACCAGGTCATGAACGCGAACGTCGCGGGGAAGACGAACGCGCGGAACCGCTTGCGCAGCTCCACGAACTCGGCCGAGGCATGGAGCTCGGCGTAGACGGGGTGCTCGGAGCGCTGGTGCACGCGCCGGTCCCCGTTCTCTGACGTGGGTGTGGACACGGAGGCCTCCATCAAGAGGGGGTGTGATCAGCGCCACGCTAGGAATCCGCGGGGCCGTCCGGCAGGGGTGCGCCCCATCCGAGCGACCGGCGGGAAGTGGTCGTCGCCCAACGGTCGGTCTGGTACGACGAGCGGTCATGCCGAGGGCGGGTTCACCCGCGTTCGAGCCGGACCGCCTCGGGGGTGTGCAGCCGGACCATGAACCGGTCCGCGTGGGTCGGCACCCGGTCGCGGGTGAGGCGGCTGACCACGATCATCGTGACCAGCGCAGCAGGGACGCTCCAGGCCGCCGGCTGGCCGAGCAGCACCGCTGCCCAGCCACCGGTGGCGCCGGTCGCGAACGTCCACACGACGGCAGCGCCGGACCCCAGCCCGCCGACGAGCAGCCCGGCGACCGCGCCGGAGGCGGTCAGCCCCCGCCACCAGATGCCGAGCAGCAGCAGCGGACAGAACGTCGAGGCGGCGACCGCGAACGCCAGTCCGACCGTGCGGGCGACCCCCATCTCGGGTGCGGCCAGCGAGACCAGCGTCGGCACGAGCACGGCGACGACCGCGCCGACCCGGAACGCCGTGATCGGCGCCAGCCGGAACCGACCCCACCGGCGACCGGTGACGTCCTGGCTCAGCACACCGGCCACCGCGATCGTCAGACCCGGAGCTGGTGGACAGGAAGGCCGCGAAGGCACCGGCCGTGACCAGGCCGGCCAGCAGGTCGCCCAGCAGCCCCGGGACCATCAGCCGCGGCAGCTCCAGCACCAGCACGTCCGACCCGCCTCCGGCGACCAGGTCGGAGGCGTAGATCCGGCCGAGCGCGCCATAGATCGGTGGCAGCAGGTAGAACGCGCCCAGCAGCACGAGCACGACGAGCGTCGTACGGCGGGCGGCGCGGCCGTCCGGGTTGGTGTAGAAGCGGACCACGACGTGGGGCAGGCCCATGGTCCCCAGGAACGTCGCGATGATCAGCGAGTAGGTGACGTAGAGGCCCTGCCCGCCGCCGTCTGCCAGCGGCAGCGACCACAGGTCGGCGCCACTGCCCGCGGACCCGGCGTCGGCGGGGTTGGGTGCACCGTCACCGAGCCAGACCACCAGCAGCACCATCGCCGGGATCAGCAGGGCGGTGAGCTTGAGCCAGTACTGGAAGGCCTGGACGAAGGTGATGCTGCGCATCCCGCCGGAGCTGACCCCTGCGAGGACCACCAGTCCGACGACGGTCGGGCCGAGCCACTCGGGCGCCCCGATCGCCGCCTCCAGCGTCACGCCGGCGCCCTGGAACTGCGGCAACAGGTAGAGCCAGCCGATCACCACGACGAGCAGGGAGCTGAGGCGTCGTACGCCGGTCGAGCCCAGCCGGGCCTCGGCGAAGTCGGGCAGGGTGTAGGCGCCCGAGCGGCGCAGCGGCGCGGCCACGAGGACCATCAGCACGAGGTAGCCGGCGGTCCAGCCGACCGGGTACCAGAGCATGTCGGCGCCGAAGGTCAGCACCAGCCCGGCGACGCCGAGGAACGAGGCGGCGGAGAGGTACTCGCCTCCGATCGCGGACGCGTTGAGCCGGGGCCGGACGGTGCGCGAGGCGACGAAGAAGTCGCTGGTGGTGCGCGAGAACCGCAGCCCCCACGTGCCGATCGCGAGGGTCGCCACCGTGACCAGCACGACGGCGACGACGCCCGGCACCGTCGAGAGGTCCGGGTTCACCGGTCCACCTCTCCCACGAGCTCGGCGAAGTCGCGCTCGTTGGACTCCGCACGGCGCACGTAGCGCCAGCCGAGGAAGACCAGCCACGGATAGACCAGCAGGCCCAGCAGCAGCCACGAGACCGGCGCCCCGGCGACGCGGAGCTCACCGAGGCCGGGCCAGAGGTGGAACAGCAGTGGCAGCACGCCGACGGTCACCACCAGCACCGCGAGCACCCGCAGCGCGAGCCGCCGCTGCTCGCGCAGCAGGGAGCGCATGTAGACCGCGCCCAGCTCGGTGCCGGCGTCGATCTCCCTCGTCCCGGCCGGCCGGACGACGCTGGCCGGCCGGCGGGGCGGGCCGGTGACCCTCACCCGCGGTGGGCGCGCCGTACCGCTCATGCGGGGACGCTCACGGGGTCCGTCCGGTCAGCAGGTCGCGCAGCTCGCGGGTGTGACGCCGGGCCACCGTCAGCTCGGCCCCCGCGACGAGCACGGTGCACCGGCCCCCGTCGAGCCGGAGCTCCTGCACGTGCGGCAGCGAGACCAGGACCGAGCGGTGGATCCGTACGAAGCCCGCCGACGCCCACTGCTCGGCCAGCGACGACAGCGGGGTGCGGACCAGGTGGGAGCCCTCCGCCGTGTGGAGCCGGGCGTAGTCGCCGTGGGCCTCCACGTGGGTGATGTCGGACCGCTCGACGAACCGGGTCACCCCACCGCGCTCGACCGGGATCCGCACGTCGCCTCCCCGCTGCAGGCCACCGGCCTCGACGACCCGGCGTACGGCCTCGCCGAGCCGTTCGGCGCGCACCGGCTTGAGCACGTAGTCGACCGCGTCCAGCTCGAAGGCGGCGACCGCGTGCTCCTCGTGCGCGGTCACGAACACCACCGGCGGGGGCTCCTTGAACCGCGAGAGCACCTGGGCGAGGTCGAGCCCGTCGAGGCCGGGCATCTGGACGTCGAGGAACACCGCGTCGACCTCCGACTCCTGCAGCACCCGCAACGCGTCGGTGGCGGAGTCGCAGCCCTGGACGGAGGTGACGCGCGGGTCCTGGCCGAGCAGGAAGACGAGCTCGTCGAGGGCGGGCCGCTCGTCGTCGATGACCAGGCACTTCATGGGTGAACTCCCGGCGCGAACTTGGGCACGCGGACGATCACCTTCGTGCCGGACCCGGGGGCGGTCTCCACCACCAGGCCGTAGTCGTCACCGTAGGCGTTGCGAAGCCGCGCGTCGACGTTGCCCAGACCGACCGAGTCCATGGCGGAGTCTCCGGCCAGCGCCCGGCGTACCCGCTCGGGATCCTCGCCGGTGCCGTCGTCCTCGACCTCGATCACGCACTCCTGGTCGACGTCGCGCGCCTCGATCGTGAGCCGGCCGACGCCGTCCTCCTTGTCGCCGCTCGCCTCCAGCCCGTGGCGCACGGCGTTCTCGACCAGGGGCTGGATGCAGAGGAACGGTACGGCGACCGGGAGCACCTCCGGGGCGATCCGCAGCGTGACCTGGAGCCGGTCGCCGAAGCGGGCCTGCTCGAGCAGCAGGTAGCGCTCGATCGACCGGAGCTCCTCGGCCAGGGTGGTGTACTCGCCGTGGCGGCGGAACGAGTAGCGGGTGAAGTCGGCGAACTCCAGCAGCAGCTCGCGGGCCCGGTCCGGATCGGTCCGCACGAAGCTGGCGATGGCGCCGAGCGAGTTGTAGACGAAGTGGGGGCTGATCTGGGCCCGCAGCGCGCGCACCTCCGCCTCCATGAGTCGGGTGCGGGAGGAGTCGAGCTGGGCCAGCTCGAGCTGGCCCGACACCCACGACGCGACCTCGTCGGCGGCGCGCACCAGGCCCCCGGTCGCCTGCTGTGCCCCGACGACGAGGGTGCCGACCAGGGTCTCCTCGACGACCAGGGGGCTGACGACGAGCTGCCGGACCGGGCAGCCCGGGTCGTCGCACGGGAGGTCGCCGCGGCTCACGACGCGGGTGCGGCCGTGTTCGCCGACCGGCTCGAGGAGGGCGGGGATCTGGCCGCGGTGGTGGCTGCCGATGCCGTCCCAGTGGAGCACTCCGCTGGTGTCGGTCAGGGCCGCTGCCGGCGTACCGAGGAGCGCTCGGAGGTGGCGGGTGCTGCGCTCCGCGCTGTCCGCCGTGAGGCCCTCGCGCAGGGCGGGGGACGCGAGCGAGGCGGTGTGGAGCGTCCGGAACGTGGCGCGGTCGGCCTCGGAGCCGAGGTGGGTACGCCGCCACGGGCGCAACCGGTCGCGCGTCATGGCGGGAGGCTACGGCTAACGGAAGTCGATCGAGCAGCATGTCGGTGTCGGTGCCGTCGTTGGGACCCTGCTCCGCGTCGGGCTCGTCGCCTGGGCCGCCCTCGGTCCGCCCGCCGCTCGGCCAGCTCGGGGTCGGCCCGGTCGACGACCGTGGCCCGGTAGCACTGGCACTGGTAGGCGACCTGCATGCCGTCCATGCCCCGGCCGTAGTCGTCGTAGAGGGCGAGGACTTCCGCCAGCTTGGCGGCCCGCGCGTGCTCGTCGAGCGTCGAGACGTAGCTGCGCGAGGAGACCAGGTCGACGAGTGACTCGCGGTTGACGTCCTGCCAGGAGGGGAAGGTCTTGTCCTCCACGAACCCGAAGACGTCGCTCTGCACGAGTGCGTCGACGGAGGTGTCGGTGGCCTCCTTCAGGACCGGCTGGTCCTGCAGGAGCTGCCACAGCTTGCGCACCCACGGGATGCGCGCGTCCCGGGTGTTCCACGCGACGGCGACATGTCCGCCGGGCCGCAGCACGCGGGCGATCTCCGGCAGCGCGGTGGCGTGGTCGAACCAGTGGAAGGCCTGGGCCGCGACCACCACGTCGACCGAGCGGTCGGGCAGCGGGATCTCCTCCGCGCCGGACTCGCTGGTCGGGACGTCGGGGAGGTGGCGGCGCAGCACCGCCAGCATCTCGGGGTCGGGATCGGTGGCGTGGACGTCGTGGCCGAGATCGACCAGCACCCGGGTCAGCTTTCCGGTCCCGGCGCCGAGCTCGAGCACGGTCGCCGCGTCGGATCCGACCAGCCACGCCGCGGCCTCGGCCGGGAACGACGGGCGCCCGCGGTCGTAGGCCTCCGCCACCGACCCGAAGGACCGCGCGTGTCTGCGCAGGTCGTCGCTTGTCCGGTCTTCGTCCATCACGGGCAGGCTACCTGTCAGGACCTCCGGCAGACTGCATCCGTGCCCGAGTCCCCGAGCGACGTCCTCGCCCGCCTGCACGCCCTCGAGGGCGTCCCGTCCGCGCTCGCGTCGGCGCGCGACGGCATCGACGCCGTCCTGCGCGACCGGGGGCTGCGGCGCACCTCCCCCGAGACGACGGCCGAGTCGTTGCTGCGGGGGGCCCACGCCAGCGCGGCACTCGAGGGGTCGGGATCCACCCTGCACGAGGTGCGCGACGGGGTCGGTGACGAGACCGCGGCCGCGTCGGTGCGCCTGTCGACCGAGCTGTTGTCGCTGGCGCCGGTGCTGCGCCGCTCGCCGCTGCAAGCCCTCGCGCGGCTCCACACGCTGGCCGGCGCCGGTGGCGTCGAGGAGTCGCGGCTGGGCCGACCGCGCGACGCGGACGCCGCCGAGCTGCTGCGGGTGGTGGCGGGCATGCTCGCCACCGAGGCCCCGGCGCTGCTGGTCGCCGCGGTCGTGCACGGCGAGCTGGCCTCGGCAACGCCGTTCGCCTCCCACAACGGGCTCGTGGCGCGGGCGGCGGAGCGGCTGGTGCTGGTCTCGCGCGGTCTCGACCCCAACTCACTCATCGTCCCGGAGGCCGGCCACCTCGCGCTGCGACCGGCGTACGAGGGGAACCTGGCGGGCCTGCGCGAGGGCGGCCAGGGAGCCGTCCACCGGTGGCTGCTGTATGCCGCGGAGGCCTACGCGGCGGGCACCGAGGCCTCACCGCTGGTCGAGCCGGGCGAGCGCTAGCGAGCAGGTCAGGCCCGGACATGCGAGCGGCACCCGACTCGAACGATTCGGGTGCCGCCGCTGACACATGAGACCGATGGCTACCAGGCGTGCACATATCTCTTGCTGCCCCGGGGATGTCCCAGATGACAGGCGCCCTGTAGGAAGGGTGGATCGCCGCGTGGGTACCAGGCTCACGTGCGGGTCTGTGGAGTTGTCTGTACCCATTGAGACACTTCCGGCGCGACACTTCAAGGGCAGGACGGGACCGATTTCGACGGGCTGCCGAGAAGGCGGTCAGGGAGCGGTCAGCTGGCCGATCGGCGCTTGCGCGCGTTGCTCCAGACCAGCCCGCCGATGGCCAGTGCGCCCCCCACCGCCAGGGCCGCCAGCGTCTGTTTCGGAGGCGGCAGGGGCACCCGCGAGCGCAGCGCGACGGGCTTGGTGAACACCAGCACCGGCCACCCCTGGGAGGCCGCGACCCGGCGCAGCTCCTTGTCGGGGTTGACGGCGTGGGGATGGCCGACGGCCTCGAGCATCGGGACGTCGGTGACCGAGTCGCTGTAGGCGTAGCTGGCGTCGAGGTCGTAGCCGAGGTCGTCGGCGAGGGCGCGGACCGAGCGTGCCTTCTCCTCGGCGTACACGTAGTGCTCGATCTCGCCGGTGTAGCGACCCTCGGCGATCTCCATCCGCGTCGCGACCACGCGATCCGCGCCGAGCATCTCGCCGATCGGGCCGACCACCTCGGTGCCGGACGTGGAGACGATGACGATGTCGCGGCCGGCGAGCCGGTGCTCCTCGATCAGGCTCACCGCCTCGTCGTAGACGAGCGGGTCGACGATGTTGTGGAGGGTGTCCGCGACGATCTCGCGGACCGTCGCGACGTCCCAGCCGGCGCACAGCTGCGACATGAACGCCCGCATCTTCTCCATCTGGTCGTGGTCGGCGCCGCCGACGAGGTAGACGAACTGGGCGTACGCCGACCGCAGCACCGCCCGCCGGGAGATCAGCCCGCCGGCCTGGAACGGCTTGGAGAAGGCCAGCGTGCTCGACTTGGCGATGATCGTCTTGTCGAGGTCGAAGAAGGCCGCGGTCGGGCGGGTCACTCCAGCATCGTAGGTCGGCGCGGCGCGCACGCGTGGGACCACGAAGCGTCCACAGCGCCGCGTCGGTGCGGGTCCTCCACAGCTCGTCGTCCCGCCGGATCGGCCGGCGGGTGGGCACGGGCACGCTGCCGGCATGAACGCGCCACTGATCATCACCCGTGACGAGACCCTGCTCGACGAGCTGCTGCGCCTGGGTGCGGCCGCTGGAGTGACCCCGGTCGTGGCACCCGACGGCCTGGGCGGCCTGGCCGGGTGGGCGGCAGCTCCGCTGGTGCTCGTCGGCGACGACGTGGCCGGCGAGCTGGCCGAGCTGCGACCGATGCGCCGCGACGGCGTCCACGTCGTGTCCTGGGGTCCGCTCCCCGACCGGACGATGCAGGTCGCGCTGAGCCTCGGCGCCGAGAACGTCGCCGGGCTGCCTGAGTCGGGTGAGTGGATCGTCGAGCAGCTGACCGACCTGGGCGACGCCCGTCCGCGCCCCGCCTGGACCGTGGGTGTGGTGGGCGGGTCCGGCGGCGCGGGCGCGACGGTGCTCGCGGCGGCGATCGGGCAGATGGCAGCGCCGAGCGGCCCCGCCGTGGCGATCGATGCCGACCCGCTCGGCCCCGGCCTCGATCGGGTGCTCGGCATGGAGGAGCGGGCCGGCGTGCGTTGGGACGAGCTCTGCCAGACGACGGGACGGCTCGGCGCGTCAGCGTTCCGGGAGAGCCTGCCGCGGCGCGACGGGCTCGGGGTGCTGACCTGGTACGCCGGTCGCCGCGGCGTGCTCCAGCCGTTCGCGGTCCGCGAGGTGCTGTCGGCGGCCCAACGCGGGCACGAGACCGTCGTCCTCGACCTGCCTCGTTCGCGCGACGCGGTCATCGACGAGGTGGTCGCGCGCTGCGACCAGGTGCTCGTCGTCGCCCTGCCGACCGTCCACGGCCTGGCCTCCGCCACCCGGGTCGTGGCCGGGCTCCCCGAAGGCCGCGCCTCCCTCGTGCTGCGCGGTCAGGGGCTCGACGACGCCGATGTCGGCCGGGTGACACCGGTGCCGGTCCTGGTGCGGATGAACGACCAGCGCGGCCTCGCCGAGTCGATCGACCTCGGGCTCGGCCCCCTCCGCTCGCGGCGGTCCCCCCTGGCCAGGGCCGCCCGCCAGGTGCTGGCCCGTGCCAGGGTCGCTTCGGTAGCGGCGTGACCACCGCGTGAGTGACGCACCCGCCGAGCTCGTCGAGCTGGTCCGCGACCGGCTCGCCCGTGAACCCGGTCGACTCACGCCCCATCGGGTCGCGGTGGCCCTGCGTGGGGCCGGCCGACCGGTCGGCGATGCCACCGTGCTCGCCGTCCACGACACCCTGCGCCGTGATGTCGTCGGCGCCGGACCACTCGAGCCGTTGCTGGCTCTGCCGGGTGTCACCGACGTCCTCGTCAACGGACCCGACGCGGTCTACGTCGACCGCGGCGACGGGCTCGAACCCGCCGGCGTCTCGTTCGTGGACGACGAGGCCGTGCGTCGCCTCGCCCAGCGGTTGGCCGCCGGGGCCGGGCGGCGGCTGGACGACGCGACCCCCTACGTCGACGTACGGCTGGCCGACGGCACGCGGTGTCACGCCGTGCTGGCGCCGATCGCGCGTCCCGGCACGACCGTGTCGCTGCGCGTCCCGAGCCGCCGGCGGCTCGACCTCGAGGCGCTGGTCGCCGCGCGAGCCCTCACCGATGAGGGCGCGAGGCTCCTCTCGTCCGTGGTCGGGCGACGGCTGGCCTTCCTGGTGACCGGCGGCACCGGCGTGGGCAAGACGACGCTGCTCGCGAGCCTGCTCGCGCGAGCCGATGCCGGTGACCGTCTGGTGCTGGTCGAGGACTCCTCCGAGCTGCGACCCGACCATCCCCACGTCGTGGCTCTGGAGGCCAGGCCGGCCAACGTCGAGGGCGCCGGGGAGGTCACGGTCCGCGCGCTCGTGCGCCAAGCGCTCCGGATGCGGCCCGACCGTCTGGTCGTGGGAGAGGTCCGGGACGGCTCGGTGACCGACCTCCTCGCGGCGCTCAACACCGGGCACGAAGGCGGCTGCGGCACCCTCCACGCCAACTCGGCCGACGACGTCCCCGCCCGGATCGAGGCACTCGCGCTCGCGGCCGGGTGGAGTCGCGAGGCCACGCACAGCCAGATCGCCTCCGCCCTGGACGCGGTGGTCCACCTCGAGCGAGCGGCGGACGGTCGACGGGTCCTGCGCGAGGTCGCGGTGCCCTCGCGGGCGGCCGACGGGCTGGTGTCCATGCACCCGGCGGTGACGTTCGACGACGACGGTGGGTCACGGCTGGGCCCCGGCGCTGCCGGGCTCGAGCGCCGGCTGCGGGGGCGGCGAGCCCCGTGATCGCGGTGGCGGCGCTCGCCGCGGCGGCGGCCGCCCTGCTCACTCTCCGGCCGTCGCCGGCCCTGCCGCGTCCGGCCCGGACGCCGCGCCTCGGGTGGCTGGTCACCGCGGTCGGCGCGATCGGTGTCCTGGTCGCCAGTGATCTGGTGGCCGGTGAGCTGGTGGTCGGCCCCGCGGTGGCGGCCGCCCTGGTCGTCGGGCTGGGTGGGCGGCTGCTCTGGCGGCTCCGCCGGCGCCGACAGGCGGCCGCCGCCACCGCCGACCGGGTCCTCGAGACCTGCGAGCTCCTCGCTGCCGAGGTCGCTGCCGGCCAGCCGCCCGGTCACGCGCTCGATCGGGCCGCGGCCGCGTGGCCCGTGCTGGCGCCCGCACGTGAGGCCGCGGCACTCGGTGGTGACCTCCCGTCGGCGTTGCGCCGGTTGGCCGAGATTCCGGGAGCGGGGGAGCTGCGGATGGTCGGGGCAGCCTGGGACGTGGCCCACCGCAGCGGCACCGGGCTGGCCGTGGCGCTCGAACGGGTGTGCACCACGGTCCGGGCCGACCGGGCCACCCAGCGGGTCGTGGAGAGCGAGCTGGCCTCTGCCCGGGCGACCGCCCGGCTGATCGCCGCCCTCCCGGTGCTGGTGGTGCTGCTCGGAGCCGGAGGCGGCGGCGGAACCTGGAGCTTCCTGACCCGTACGCCGATCGGCTGGGTGTGCCTGCTCGGCGGGCTGCTGCTGGGACTGCTCGGGCTGTGGTGGATCGAGCGCATCGCGGCAGGGGTCGTCGGATGACCGCTGTCCTGGTGGGGACGCTCACCGCGGCCGCCGTGATGCTCGCCTCTGCGACCTCGCGTCGCGCGACCACGGTCCGGGCCGGCTCCTCGGCGTGAGCCCGTGGCCGGCGACTGGGTGAGGCGTGGCCGCCGAGCCTGGCCCCCGCTGGCGTTGCTGGCCGGGTGGGCCTTCGGTGGCGGGTGGGGCGGCCTGCTGCTGGGAGCGGTGGCGGCCGTCGTGGTCCACCACGTGGCCGAGGCGCGCCGAGCCGGCAGCGGTCCGCCGCGAGCGGGAGGCGGTGAGGCGCGACCTGCCGGTGCTGGTGCTGCTGCTGGCCACCGCCCTGCGAAGCGGCTCCGCGACGGGCGTGGCCTCCCGCCAGGTGTGCGCCGCACTCCCCGGTCCGGCCGCCGACCGGCTCGCCGTGGTCGGCGACCAGCTGGCCCTCGGCGTCGACCCCGAGCGGGTCTGGGCTGCTCTGGCCACGGACCCCGAGCTGGCCCCGCTGGGCCGCGCCCTGGCCCGCGCCGAGCGCACCGGCGCACCGATCGCCGGCGTCGTCGAGCGGCTCGCCGACGACCTCGCCACGACCGGGCGCCTCGAGGTCGAGGACCGGGCCCGCACGGTCGGCGTGCGTGCTGCCCTGCCGCTGGGGCTCTGCCTGCTCCCGGCGTTCCTTCTCCTGGGCATCGTTCCGCTGGTGGCCTCCCTGATCGCCGGGATCCGCCTCTGAGACGAGCCACCGGCCGTCCACAGGCCGACCCCGGTCCGCGTTGTCCACAGTCGATGCGGCGACCCTCGTGCGGGGCGGGTGGTCGCGGCCAAGGTCGTCCCGAGGGGCGCACCGGGCGCTCCCTAGCCGAAGGGGAAGCGCATGACGCAGCTCGACCACAGCGTGACCAGCCACAGCGAAGCAGGCATCACCACCGCCGAGTACGCCGTCGGCACGGCGGCCGGCGCGGGCCTGGCGGGGCTGCTCTACAAGCTGTTGACCGGCGGCTTCGGCGACCAGATGCTGCGGTCGCTGTTCGACCACGTGCTGGGCCTGCTGGGCATCGGGTGATCCCGCCGGCCGGTCAGCGCACCCAGCGCGGCGCGGTCACCGCCGAGCTCGCGCTCGGGCTCCCGCTGCTCCTCGCCGTGACCGTCGGGCTGGTGTGGCTTCTCGCGGTGGGCGCCGGCCAGGTGCGGGTCGTCGACGCGGCCCGCGAGGGTGCGCGGTCCCTGGCGCGAGGCGACCCGGAAGCCGTGGCGTTCGACCGGGCGACCACCGTCGCGGGGGAGGGAAGTCGGGTGAGCGCGTCCCACGACGGAGCTGAGGTCGTCGTGACGGTGACGCGCGAGGTGTCCGGACCGGGTGGGCTCTTCGACTTCCTGCCGGGGATTCGCCTGGAGGCGGAGGCGGTGGCTGCCTCCGAGTCGCCGTGAGCCGCGGCGACGAGCGCGGCGCGGCCAGCCTGATGGTCGTGACCTGCCTCGCGCTGCTGCTGACCGTCGGCGCCGCGACGGGCCTGGTCGCTGCCCTGTTCCGGGCCCACCGCTCGGCTGAGTCGGCGGCCGACCTGGCGGCGCTGGCGGGTGCCGCGGCCCGGCAGCGCGGTGACGACGCGTGTGCCGACGCCGACCGGATCGCGAGCGCGAACGCCGGGGTGCTGGTGGCCTGTCGGCTCGACGGCGACGACGTGGTCGTCCGCGTCGAGGTCGCCGGACCTCGCTGGCTGGGCGTGAGCGCCGACCCGGTGGCCGAGGCGCGGGCAGGACCCGGCTAGCGACCTAGGCGTGGTCGTGCTTCTCGTCGGCCTTCCGCTCGGCGTCGGCCTTGTCCAGCTTCTCGTTCAGCTCGGCGAGCTCCTTCTGCTCACGACGGTGCTGCAACGTGCGCTTCGTGCCGAACTTGAGGATGCCGAAGCCCCAGAGGATCGCGACACCCGAGGCGACGCCGATGAAGAAGACGGTCATCGAGCTGATCTCGGCGCCGAGCAGGTCGACCTGCACCGTCTCCAGGTCGAAGACGACCGCGACGATCGCCAGCGCGCCGAGCAGGATGAGCAGCAGTCCGAGGAACACCATGGCCGCAGGCTACTCGCGTCAGCTGGGCGCATCCCGCAGCAACGCCTCGAGCAGGGTGACCGCACCGGGCTTGTCCAGCGGGTGGTTCTGGTTGCCGCACTTGGGGGACTGCACGCACGACGGGCAGCCCTCCGGGCACTCGCAGGCGTCGATGGTGTCGCGGGTGGCGCGCAGCCAGGCCGCGGCGGCGTGGAAGCCACGCTCGGCGAAGCCGGCGCCGCCCGGGTGCCCGTCGTAGACGAAGACGGTCAGCCGGCCGGTGTCGGGGTGACGGGCCGTCGAGACGCCGCCGATGTCCCAGCGGTCGCAGGTCGCCACCAGCGGCAGCAGGCCGATCGCGCAGTGCTCCGCGGCGTGGGCGGCGCCCGGGACGACGTCGGGCGCCAGTCCGACCTCGTCGAGCACCTCGTTCGGGACGCTCCACCAGACCGCGACGGTGCGCAGCGTCCGCTCCGGCAGGTCCAGCGGCTCCTCCCCGATGACCTCGCCGCCGGGGTGGCGCCGCTTGAGGTAGGACACCACCTGGTGGGTGACCTCCACGTCGCCGAGCACGAGCCGGCAGCCGCCCCAGTCGGCATGGTGGCGCTCCCCGACCACCGAGATCGAGGTGACCTCGCGCGCCGACGTGGAGAAGCCGGGGTCGGTCCGCTCGAGGATCGCGACCCGGTCGTCGAGGTCGAGCTCGCGCACCAGCCAGGTCTCGCCCCGGTGCAGGTAGACGGCGCCGGGGTGGGCGGTGCCGTGGGCCCGACCCCCGTCGACGGTGCCGACGACGCGACCGGTGCCCGGCCTCGAGCAGCTGCACGGCCGGGCCGCCGGTCGACCTGATGTCGGCGAGGTCGGCGGCCGGGCGCCGGTCGGTCCAGAACCAGCCACGTGACCGCCGCCGCAGGAGTCCGGCCTCGGTCAAGCGGTCGACGACGGATCGGCTGGTCGCTCCGAAGAGGGGGAGGTCCGGCTCGGTCAGCGGGATCTCCTGGGCGGCTGCGCACAGGTGCGGCCCGAGCACGTAGGGGTTGTCGGGGTCGAAGACGGTCGCCTCGACCGGCCGGCCGATGAGCGCGTCCGGGTGGTGCACGAGATAGGTGTCGAGCGGGTCGTCGCGGGCCACCAGCACCCCCAGCGCGTCGTCCGCGCCCCGGCCGGCGCGCCCCAGCTGCTGCCAGAGCGCGGCCCTGGTGCCGGGGAAGCCGACCATCAGGACGGCGTCGAGGCCGGAGATGTCGATGCCCAGCTCGAGGGCGCTGGTCGCCGCCAGGCCGACCAGGTCACCGCTGCCGGAGCTGCTCCTCGAGCTCGCGCCGTTCCTCGGGCAGGTAGCCGCCGCGGTAGGCGGCGACCCGGCCGGCCAGCGACGGGTCGACCTCCTCGAGCAGCTCACTGGTCGTGCGGGCGACCTGCTCGACGCCGCGCCGGGACCGGACGAAGGCGAGGGTGCGGACGTCCTCGACCACCAGGTCGGTGAGCAGGTCGGCGGCCTCGGCGCGTGGCCGAGCGGCGCACCGGTGCCCCGTTCTCGCCGAGGTAGGACGCGAACGGCGGCTCCCACAGCGCCAGCGCCACCCGCCCCCGCGGCGACCCGTCCTCGGTCACCGCCGTCATCGGCAGCCCGGTGAGCCGCTCGGCCGTCGTCCCCGGGTCCGACATGGTGGCCGAGGCCAGCACGAACGTCGGGTCCGCTCCATAGCGGGCGCACACCCGCCGCAGCCGGCGCAGCACCTGGCTGACGTGGGCCCCGAACACCCCGCGGTAGTGGTGGGCCTCGTCGACCACGACGAACCGGAGGGTGGCGAAGAACCGGGACCAGCGCTCGTGTGCGGGGAGCAGCGAGCGGTGCAGCATGTCGGGGTTGGTGAGGACGTACTCGGCGTGGTCGCGGGTCCAGTCCCGCTCCTCGCGGGTGCTGTCGCCGTCGTGGGTGGCGATCCGTACGTCGAGCGCCGAGCCCCCGGAGCCCGGCCAGCTGGTCGTGGGCCAGCGCCTTGGTGGGGGCGAGGTAGAGGACACCCGCGCCCCGCTGGCCGTGGCTGCCGCGTCCCGCGATCGCTGCCGTCAGGGCGGGCAGCTGGAAGGCGAGGGACTTGCCGGACGCGGTCCCGGTCGAGATGACGACGTGACGACCCGCCCACGCCTCCTCGGCGGCCAGCACCTGGTGTCGCCACGGCGCGGACACGCCGCGAGCGGCGTACGCGTCGCGGACGGCCTGGGGCGTCCACGCGGGCCACGCGGCCACGTCCGCCGGGCGCGGTGGCAGCAGCTCGAGGTGGGTCAGCCGGTCGTCGCGGCCACGCCCGGTCGTGAGGCGGTCGAGCAGCCCGGTGGCCCACGAGTCGGAGCGGGCAGCGGGCGGGGTCACGCGGGCAGTGTGGCAAACGTGCGGAGAGGGACGCCTGGTTCCTGTGGTGCTTCTGCCCCACGGCACGCGCCGTCGTGCTTTGATAGTGCCGGCAGACGGAGCAATGGCCCCCCTGACCGAGGCTGTTCGGAGCCTTGGTGCCGGAGGGCCTCTGGGGAGAGCACACGTGGACCTGACACTGACGACGCGCGAGGCTGATGGGAAGACCATCGTTGCCGTCGGTGGGGAGATCGACGTCTACACCGCCCCCAAGCTGCGCGACAAGATCACCGACCTCGTGGCCGGTGGCGCCTACGACCTCGTCGTCGACATGCAGGACGTGGAGTTCCTCGACTCCACGGGTCTGGGCGTGCTGGTCGGTGGCCTGAAGAAGGTCCGCGCCCACGACGGCTCCCTCCAGCTCGTGTGCAACCAGGACCGGCTGCTCAAGATCTTCCGGATCACCGGCCTGGCGAAGGTCTTCGTGATCCACGACTCCGCCGACGAGGCGCTCGCCGCCGGCTGACCCGCCCGGACCCGGACCCGGACACCACTTTGTGTGGGTCCCCTCACACCGGGTGCGGAGCGGGGTTTCCCTCTGCGTAGACTCCGCCACGTTCGTGAGACGTGAGTCACTCCCAGGAGGAAACACATGACCGGGATCAGTCCCGCTGTCGTGGAGCTCTCCGGTGGCAACTTCGTACTGGTGCTCGTCGTCCTCCTGATCGCGCTCGGCGCTCTCGGGATGGCGTACATGTTCCGCCAGGAAGTTCTTGCCGCCGGTGAAGGCACCGACAACATGAAGAACATCGCCCAAGCGGTGCAGGAGGGCGCCAACGCCTATCTGCAGCGGCAGTTCCGGACCCTCGTCGTCTTTGCGGCCGTCGCGTTCTTCGCGCTGCTCCTGCTGCCGGCCGACGACATGACGGTGAGGATCTTCCGATCCATCTTCTTCGTCATCGGCGCCGGCTTCTCGTCTGCCGTCGGCTACCTCGGCATGAACCTCGCGGTGCGCGCCAACGTGCGTGTCGCCGCCGCGGCGGAGACCACCGGGCGCGAGCCCGCCATGACGATCGGTCTGCGGACCGGCGCCATGGTCGGCATGCTGACCGTCGGTCTCGGCCTGCTCGGTGCCAGCATCGTGGTGCTGGCCTTCCAGGACACCGCACCCGACGTGCTCGAGGGCTTCGGCTTCGGTGCCGCGCTGCTCGCCATGTTCATGCGCGTCGGCGGCGGCATCTTCACCAAGGCGGCCGACGTCGGCGCCGACCTGGTCGGCAAGGTCGAGCAGAACATTCCCGAGGACGACCCGCGCAACGCCGCGACCATCGCCGACAACGTCGGCGACAACGTGGGCGACTGCGCCGGCATGGCGGCCGACCTGTTCGAGTCGTACGCCGTCACGCTGGTGGCTGCGCTGATCCTCGGCTCGCAGGCCTTCGGCGACCAGGGCCTCGTCTTCCCGCTGCTGATCCCCGCCATCGGTGCGCTCACCGCGGTCGCCGGCGTCTACCTGACCCGGCCGAAGACCGGCGAGAACGGCCTGCGGACCATCAACCGGTCCTTCTACCTGTCGTCGGGTATCGCCGCGGTGGCGAGCGTCATCGCCGCCTACGTCTACCTGCCGAGCAGCTTCTCCGAGTTCAACAACATCGCGGAGAGCTTGACTGGCGCCGACGGCGACCCCCGGTTCATCGCGGCCTCCGCCGTCGTGATCGGCATCGTGATGTCGGCCGGCATCCTGTCGCTCACCGGCTACTACACCGGCACCGAGTACCGCCCGGTCAAGGACGTCGGCGGCACCTCGCTCACGGGTGCGGCCACGGTGATCCTCTCCGGCCTCGCGGTCGGTTTCGAGTCGGCGGTCTACACCACGCTGGTGATCGGCGCGGCCGTGTTCGGCGCCTACCTGCTGGGTGGCGCCGCGCTGACCGTGTCGCTGTTCGCGGTGGCGCTTGCCGGCACCGGCCTGCTGACCACGGTGGGCGTGATCGTGGCGATGGACACCTTCGGTCCGGTCTCCGACAACGCGCAGGGCATCGCGGAGATGTCGGGCGACGTCAGCCCCGAGGGCGCGCAGATCCTCACCGAGCTCGACGCCGTCGGCAACACCACCAAGGCGATCACCAAGGGCATCGCGATCGCGACGGCGGTGCTGGCGGCCACCGCCCTGTTCGGCTCCTACGCGACCACGGTCTTCGAGTCGCTCGAAAAGGCCAACATCGGCGCCGGGGAGGCCTACCTGCTCGACTTCCAGGTGTTCAACCCGGCCGTCATCGTCGGCGTGCTGCTCGGCGCGGCCGTGGTGTTCCTCTTCTCGGGCCTCGCGATCAACGCCGTGGCCCGGGCAGCGGGCGCCGTGGTCTTCGAGGTGCGGCGCCAGTTCCGCGAGATCCCCGGGATCATGGAGGGCACCGGTCGTCCGGAGTACGGCAAGGTCGTCGACATCGTCACCAAGGACTCCCTGCGCGAGCTGGTCACGCCGGGCATCCTCGCCGTGCTCGCCCCGGTGGCGGTCGGTTTCGGTCTCGGTGTCACGGCACTCGCCGGCTTCCTGGCGGGCGCGATCGGCGCCGGCACGTTGATGGCGGTGTTCCTCGCGAACTCCGGCGGCGCCTGGGACAACGCCAAGAAGCTGGTCGAGGACGGCCACCACGGCGGCAAGGGCTCGCTCGCCCACGAGGCCACCATCATCGGTGACACCGTCGGCGACCCGTTCAAGGACACCGCCGGCCCGTCGATCAACCCGCTGATCAAGGTGATGAACCTGGTCTCGCTGCTGATCGCCAGCGCAGTCGTGTCGATGAGTGTCGGTGACGACCAGAACGACCCGCTGCGCATCGTGATCGCGCTGCTGGCGGCGGGGATCATCGTCGGCGCCATCGTCGTCGCGAAGCGGCGTTCGTCGCAGCTCATGGACGGCGGCGACGACACCCCGGCCGCCCCGGCACACGACCCGGGCGCCCCCGCTGGCGCGACGGCTGATGCCCCAGTCAGCCCTCAGCCCGGCACGGTTCCGGCTACGGATGCCGAAACCACGCAGAAGATGCCGCCGGCGCAGCACTGAGGTTCACCATCGTCGCCCCGTCCGGTCCGTCCGGGCGGGGCGACGACGTTTGTCCAGGCCGTTCCGTGCTTCCACGCGGCGGCCTCCGGTCGTCTCGTCGTTCCTCTCACCTACGCTGCCTTGACGAGGGCGCGAGCCGAAACGTTGAGGCCTCGTCGGAATGACTCGTCGAGCCTAGGCGCTACCGTGTTCCGCCGTGGCCCGTCCTCGTGCCATGTCCGAGCAGGAAGCAGGAGTGAAGTAGTGCCCCACAAGCTGGTCATCGTCGAGTCGCCCGCCAAGGCCCGCAAGATCGCGGAGTACCTCGGCGCGGGCTACGTCGTCGAGTCCTCGATCGGTCACATCCGTGACCTCCCGATGAGCGCTGCTGACACGCCGGCCAAGATCAAGGACCAGCCGTGGGGACGGCTCGCGGTCGACGTCGACAACGGCTTCGAGCCCTACTACGTCGTCCCGCGCGACAAGAAGTCCCACATCTCCAAGCTCAAGGGCCTGCTCAAGGACGCCGACGAGCTCTTCCTCGCCACCGACGAGGACCGCGAGGGCGAGGCCATCGCGTGGCACCTGCTCGACGAGCTGAAGCCGAAGGACATCCCGGTCAAGCGGATGGTCTTCCACGAGATCACCAAGCCGGCCATCCTCGCGGCGGCCGAGAGCCCGCGCGAGCTCGACATGGACCTGGTCGAGGCCCAGGAGGCGCGGCGGATCCTCGACCGCCTCTACGGCTACGAGGTCAGCCCGGTGCTGTGGAAGAAGGTGATGTCCGGGCTGTCGGCCGGTCGGGTCCAGTCGGTGGCGACCCGCCTCGTCGTCGATCGGGAGCGGGAGCGGATCGCGTTCCGGGCCGCGTCCTACTGGGACCTCGAGGGCACCTTCGACGCCGGCAGCGCCCACGAGCAGCGGATGTTCCCCGCCCGGCTCCACACGGTCGACGGTCAGCGCGTGGCCAGGGGATCGGAGTTCGGCCCCGACGGCGAGCTGACCGACAAGGCCCGCAACGCGAACGTGATCCACCTCGACCGCGGCCGCGCCGAGGCGCTGGCGTCCGGGCTGCGCGAGACGGCGTACGAGATCCGCTCGGTCGAGTCCAAGCCCTACCGGCGCTCGCCGTACGCCCCGTTCCGCACCACCACCCTCCAGCAGGAGGCGTCCCGCAAGCTCGGGATGAGCGCGTCCGTGACCATGTCGGTCGCACAGCGCCTCTACGAGAACGGCTACATCACCTACATGCGCACCGACTCGACGACGCTGTCGAGCGGCGCGGTGGGTGCGGCGCGGTCGCAGGTGCGCGAGCTCTACGGCGCCGACTACCTGCCCGACTCGCCGCGGGTCTACGCGAGCAAGGTCAAGAACGCGCAGGAGGCCCACGAGGCGATCCGGCCGGCCGGTGACTCGTTCCGCACGCCCGCGCAGACCGGCCTGACGGGCGAGCAGTTCCGGCTCTACGAGCTGATCTGGATGCGCACCGTCGCCTCGCAGATGAAGGACGCCGTCGGTCAGTCGGTGACGATCCGGCTCGGCGGCGCCGCCCTGAGTGGCGAGGACGTCGTGTTCTCCGCCAGCGGCCGCGTCATCACGTTCCACGGCTTCCTCAAGGCGTACGTCGAGGGCACCGACGAGGGGGCACAGAAGGACGACGCGGAGACCCGGCTGCCGAACGTCGAGGAGGGCGACCGCGTCAGCGCGGCCTCGGTCTCGGCCAACGGCCACGAGACGAAGCCGCCGTCGCGTTACACCGAGGCGACGCTGATCAAGGAGCTCGAGGAGCGCGAGATCGGCCGCCCGTCGACGTACGCCTCGATCATCGGCACCATCCTCAACCGCGGCTACGTCTACAAGAAGGGCACCGCCCTGGTCCCCGCCTGGCTGGCGTTCTCGGTGACCCGGCTGCTGGAGGAGCACTTCCCGCGGCAGATCTCCTACGAGTTCACCGCCCGCATGGAGGACGTGCTCGACGACATCGCGGGCGGCCGCCGCGACCGCAACAGCGAGCTCGCCGAGTTCTACTTCGGCTCGGGCGACGTCGAGGGGCTCAAGACCCTGGTCAACGAGCTCGGCGACATCGACGCCCGCGAGCTGGCGACGTTCCCCGTGGGCGATCCCGGCGACGGCGTCAACCTGCGGGTCGGCCGCTACGGCCCCTACCTCGAGGGCACCGACGAGGGCCCGTACGCCGGGAAGCGGGCCAACGTGCCCGACGACCTGCCGCCGGACGAGCTGACCTCGGCGAAGGCGCGCGAGCTGTTCGCCAATCCCGCCGGTGAGGAGATCGATCTCGGCGAGCACCCCGAGACGGGGTTGCGCGTCGTGGCGAAGAACGGCCGCTACGGGCCGTACGTCACCGAGCAGCTCCCTGAGGACGCCCCGAAGAAGGACCGGCCGCGCACCGGCTCGCTCTTCAAGTCGATGAGCCTCGACACGATCACCATCGACGACGCGGTGAAGCTGCTGTCGCTGCCCCGGGTGGTCGGCACCGACGAGTCTGGCGAGGAGATCACCGCCCAGAACGGCCGCTACGGGCCCTACCTCAAGAAGGGCTCGCGACTCGCGCTCGATCGACACCGAGGAGCAGCTGCTCACCATCACGCTCGAGGACGCGCTCAAGATCTATGCCCAGCCCAAGCAGCGCGGGCGCGGCGCGGCCACCCCGCCGCTGAAGGAGCTCGGTAACGACCCGGTCTCCGGGCAGCCGATCGTGGTGAAGTCGGGCCGCTTCGGTGAGTACGTGACCGACGGCGAGTACAACGCCACCCTCCGCCAGGCCGACACCGTCGAGGCGATCACCCTCGAGCGGGCCGCCGAGCTGCTGGCCGAGCGCCGCGCCAAGGGCCCGGCCAAGAAGACTGCGAAGAAGCCGGCGAAGAAGACCGCGAAGAAGACGGCCAAGAAGACGGCCAAGAAGACCGCCAAGAAGGGCTGATCCCTGCTGTCGCACCGCCCCCGTAGGGTGATCCCGTGAGCCCAGAGCCCGGCAGGGGGACCTTCACCGAGACCGGAGTCTTCGTGTGCTTCGAGGGCGGAGACGGCGCGGGCAAGTCGACCCAGGCCAAGGAGCTGGCCGGCTGGCTGACCGACGCCGGCTACGCCGTCCGGCTCACCTTCGAGCCCGGCGACACCCCCGTCGGCCAGCAGCTGCGCGACATCGTCCTCGGGCTCGCGACCGGTGACCTGTCTCCCCGGACCGAGGCGCTCCTCTACGCGGCCGACAAGGCCGAGCACGTCGACTCCCTCGTGCAGGCCGGCCCTCGACCGGGGCGAGGTCGTGATCACCGACCGCTACGTCGACTCGGCGCTGGCCTACCAGGGTGCCGGCCGGATCCTCGACCTCGCCGAGGTGACGACCCTGCAGCGGTGGGCGACCGCCGACCTGCGCCCCCACCTGACCGTCGTCCTCGACGTGACCCCCGAACAGGGACTGGGGCGCTTCGCGGAGCGTGACCGGATCGAGGCCGAGGGGCCCGACTTCCACGAGCGAGCGCGGCTGGCGTTCCTCGAGCTCGCGAAGGCCGATCCCGACCACTACCTCGTGCGTCGACGCCCGACTGCCGGTCGACGAGATCGCCCGTGCGGTGCGCGAGCGCGTCGAGCCGCTGCTCGGTCGGGCCAGCCGATGACGACGGTCACCGAGCCCGGCACGGTCTGGGACGGGCTGGTCGGGCAGCACCGGGCGGTCGAGGCGCTGCGCACGGCCGCCGGCGGCCACGGCATGTCCCACGCCTGGCTGTTCACCGGGCCGCCGGGATCGGGCCGCTCCAACGCCGCGGTCGCGTTCGCCGCCGCGCTCCAGTGCGTGGGCGAGGGCGAGCGCGGATGCGGGGCGTGCCACGAGTGCCGCACCGCGCTCAAGGGCTCCCACGCCGACGTGACCGTCGTGCGCACCGAGAAGCTCTCCATCGGCGTCGACGAGGTCCGCGACCTCGTCCGCCGAGCCGCGCTCGCACCGGTCGGCCGACGCTGGCAGATCCTCATCGTCGAGGACGCCGACCGGCTCACCGAGCAGGCCTGCAACGCGCTGCTCAAGGCGATCGAGGAGCCCACCGACCGCACCGTGTGGATGCTCTGCGCGCCCACCATCGAGGACGTCCTCCCGACGATCCGGTCCCGCTCCCGGCTGGTCACCCTGACCACGCCGACGCCGCGCGACGTGGCCGACTTCCTGGTGCGGTCCGACGGGCGTCACGCCCGCGCTGGCGTCGTACGCCGCCCGTGCCAGCCAGGGCCACATCGGCCGGGCGCGCGCCCTCGCCCGCGACGACGACGTGCGTGAGCGACGCGACCGGGTCGCGGCCATCCCGGCGACGCTGACCTCGCTCGGCGCCTGCCTGCGCGCCGCGACCGAGCTCGCCGAGACGACGAAGGCCGAGGCCGATGCCATCACGACCGCGCTCGACGCCCGTGAGCGCCAGGACCTCGCCGAGGCCTACGGCGTGGTCGAGCGAGGTCGGCGGCCCCGCGAGTACTCACCGGCCCTGGCGGCGCTGGAGCGTGCGCAGAAGACGAGGGCGAAGCGGCGCCACCTCGACGTGGTCGACCGCGGCCTGATGGACCTGGTGTCGGTCTACCGCGACGCGATCGCGATCACCGCCGGAGCGACCGGCGAGCTGGTCAACGAGGAGCGTCGGCAGGAGATCGAGCGGCTCGCCGCCGGCGCCAGCGCCGAGCTCAACCTGCGGCGGATCGGCTGGATCTTCGATGCTCGCGAGCAGATGCTGGAGTTCAACGTGCCGGTGCCGCTCGCACTCGAGTCGATGATGCTCGCCCTCAAGCTGCCCGACGGGGCACGCCGGTGAGGCGCCTCGTCGCGGCCGTCCTCATTCTCCTCCTGGTGGGCGGCGCGCTCGGGTTCGCGGTCGCGCAGGTGCTGGGCGGCGACTCCGACGGGACGCCGCGCTCCGAGGAGCCCGGTCCGCCACCGCCCTCGGAGCCAGGCTCCGACCGCGCGGCCGACAAGTCTCTCAAGGCGTTCTACGGCCAGGACCTCGCGTGGGAACCCTGCGACGACCACGAGTGCGCCCGGCTCGAGGTGCCGCTCGACTACGAGCGGCCAGGCGGTCGCACCATCGAGATCGCCGTGCTGCGGGTGCCGGCGCTGGGCGAGCGCCGGGTCCGCCCTCGTGGTCAACCCGGGTGGCCCGGGCGCACCCGGGACGACGTACGCCGCCGCTGCCGGCCAGGTCTTCCGGGCACCGATCCTCGAACACTTCGACATCGTCGGCTTCGACCCCCGCGGCACCGGGTCCAGCTCGCCCGTCGACTGCCTGTCCGACGAGGAGCTCGACCGCTATCTCGCCGCCGACCCCAACCCCGAGGACGCGACCGAGCAGCGCGCCCTCATCGACAGCCTACGAGCAGCGGGGCGAGGGCTGCGTCGCCTCGGACGCCGCGCTGGCGGCACACGTCACCACCGTCGAGGCGGCCCGCGACATGGACGTGCTGCGCTCGGCACTCGGGCGGCGCAGCCTCGACTACTTCGGTGCCTCCTACGGCACCAAGCTCGGTGCGACGTACGCCGAGCTGTTCCCGCGCAAGGTCGGCCGGTTCGTCCTCGACGGCGCCGTCGACGTCTCGCTGAGCTCGCGCGACCTGAGCCTGGAGCAGGCGCGCGGCTTCGAGACCGCGTTGCGTGCCTACGTCGAGAACTGCGTCGAGACCGTCGACGCCTGCTTCCTCGGCGACTCCGTCGACGAAGGGCTGGACCGGATCACCGACTTCCTCGACGAGGTCGACGCCTCGCCGTTGCCGACCTCCTCGGGGCGGGAGCTCACCGTCGGCTACGCGTTCTACGGCATCGTCGCGCCGCTCTACAACCGTGACTGTGGTACGCGCTGAGCGCGGCCCTCGGCGCCGGCTTCGACGGTGACGGGTCGTTGCTGCTCAGCCTGGCCGACATCTACGCCTCGCGCGCACCGGACGGCTACACCGACAACAGCTCCGAGGCGTTTCCCGCCATCAACTGCCTCGACGACCCCTGGCGCACTGCCACCGGGGAAGGTCCCGGCCCAGATCCCCGCCTTCGAGGACGCGTCACCCACCTTCGGCGACGTGTTCGCCTGGGGCCTGCCCAGCTGCATCGGTCAGGTGGCGAGCTCGACCGAGCCGTCACTGACGATCGACGGCGCCGGAGCGCCGCCGATCGTCGTCATCGGCACGACCCGCGACCCGGCCACGCCCTACGAGTGGGCCGAGGCGCTGGCCGACCAGCTCGAGTCCGGCGTGCTGCTCAGCCGCGACGGCGACGGCCACACCGGCTACAACGCGGGCAACGAGTGCGTCGACCTGGCCGTCGAGGCCTTCCTGCTGCAGGGCCGGGTTCCCGACGACGGGCTCTCGTGCTGAGGGTCAGCGGGGGCTGATGGGCTCGGCGACCGACTGGATCCGCTTGGTCGCCAGCTCGATCATCAGGCGCGCCGCGGGCGAGAGCGTCGCCCCGGCCCGGTGCACGATCGCGAGCGTGTCGAACTGGCGCGGGCGCAGTGTCGTGAGCCCGGCGTTCGGAGCCAACCGGGGCAGCAGCTGCTCGGCGGCGCCGCGCGGGATGACCGAGTCCGCCAGGCCGAGCCCGACCAGCTCGACCGCGGTCTCGACGTCCTCGACCTCGATCCTGGTCTGCGGGTTGCGGCCGGTCTCGTGCATCATCTGGCGCAAGATCATGCGGGTGGAGTCGTCGGCGCGCCACGTCGTCTCGGGCATGACCAGCGAGGCCCGCGCCAGCCGCTGGGCCGTGACCGGGCTGGAGAGCCGGTCGGGGTCGAGCGCTGATGTAGACGAGCTCGTCGCGGGCGACCGGCGTCACCGTCATCCCTTCGCTGGACACGGTCGGCACCGCGATCATCGCCGCCTCCAGCCGGCCGCGCCGCAGCTCGTCCTGCACCTCGTTGGAGTTCTGGCCGATCAGCTCCACGCGCACCCCCGGGTGCGCGCGCAGGACGTCGGCCACCAGCCCGGCGCCGGCGTAGAGGCGGACGGTGCCGAACATGCCGAACCGGATGGTGCCGGTCTCCAGCGTCGTCACGCTCGCCACCGCCCGGCGGGCCTCGTCGGCCGCGGCCAGCGTCCGCTCGGCGTGCGGGCGCAGCGTGTCGGCGACCGTGGTGGGGACGACCCCCCGGCCGACCCGTCGGAACAGCTGGGCCCCGCAGGTCTTCTCGAGCGACTTGATCTGCTCGGAGACGGACGGCTGCGCGTAGCCGAGCTCGGCAGCCGCGGCGGTGAGCGAGCCGTGCTCGTACGTCGCGAGGAAGCAGCGCAGCTGGTGCAGCGAGAACATGACATCCTTCCCATAGGAATCGCCTTGAGGTCCTTCTGGAAAGAGAGGCTACCTCTATGGCGGCCGATGACGGACCATGGACGTAGACACCCGATCAGCCTCGAGGAGGAACCGTGTTCGCCCACCACTGCACCGCCTGTGACCGCAGCCAGCTCATCTTCGCGAGCCAGGTCACCGGCCTCGTCAACACCGACCGCGGCATCGTCGTCAGCTTCAGCTGCTGGTGCGGCTCCGAGCAGTCGCTGGTCACGGGTGCGCGCCCCCGTACGGCCCGCACCCCTGTCGCCGCCTGACCCCACCCGCCGGGGTTGAGCTGGGCCTCGCTCACCGCTGGGTTGGGCACGGCTCCCCGAGTTTCGTACGGCGTGCCCGGGGCCGGTATCCTTCCGCGGGTTGCCCGGGATCTCCCGGGCAGCGCGCCGCCTTAGCTCAGTCGGTAGAGCGATTCACTCGTAATGAATAGGTCGTCGGTTCGATTCCGACAGGCGGCTCCCCGGTTCGTGGCAGGCTGACGCCTCGGAGCGCTGGTGCTCATCGCCACCCAGCTCGGCTGCCTGGTGTGGTTCGCACAGACACCCTGGTTCGCCTGGCAGCGCACCCGGCCTCAGGGCGGTCCCTCCATCGCGCCGCTGATGCTGATCGCCGTCGCGGTCGGGGTGCTCGGCGGGATCATCGGTGCCGACACGTCGGCGGTCGACTACCAGGTCAACGTCTGACCCACCTGACCACTGGTCTGCCGTGGGAGTGACAGGCTGACGGCATGACGCGGCGGGTGGTCGTCCTCGTGGAAGGGGGCAGCGACGTCGCCGCCCTGGAGGCGCTCGCCGCCGTCGACGGTGTGCGGGAGGCTTGGGAGCTGATCGCGATGGGGGGCATCACCAACGTCGCCCGGCACGTCGCGGAGCTGTCGGAGCGGCGACCGGACGCCGTGCTGCTCGGGGTCTGTGACGAGCCGGAGCGCCGCTTCATGGAGAAGGTGCGACCGCCGCTGCGCGAGATCTTCGTCTGCCAGCGCGACCTCGAGGACGAGCTGATCCGGGCGCTCGGGCCGGACGTGGTGGTCGGGCTGCTCGAGGAGCTCGGCGAGCTGGGGCGGTTCCGGACCTTCCAGGACCAGCCCGAGTGGCGCGGGCAGCCGCTGCACGACCAGCTGCGTCGTTTCGCCGGCACCCGCAGCGGCCGCAAGACGATCTTCGCCGGCCGGCTCGCGGCAGAGCTCAGGCCCGGCGCGCTCCCGGAGCCGCTGGAGCGGTTGCTGGAGCGGGTACGGGCCGAGATCCGCCGGTGACCCTCGACCGGTGACAGCAAGGCCACGTGTGGGGCGCGGGTCACCGGGTACGACGCCCGGGTGACCCTCCCCTCGCTCTGGCAGGACCGCCACCCACCCGTCTCCCGCACCACCGACGTCGGCGGCCACGTCGACGTCGCCGTCGTCGGCGCCGGCCTGACGGGTCTGGTCACCGCGCTGCTGCTGGCGCGCGCGGGCCGCTCCGTGACCGTGCTCGAGGCCGGCGAGGTGGGTGCGGGCGCGACCGGCCGCAGCACGGCCAAGGTCAGCCTCCTGCAGGGGACCCGGCTGTCCGCGATCACCGGTCGCCACGGCACCGAGGTCGCCGCCCAGTACGTGCGCGCGAACCAGGAGGGTCAGGCGTGGCTCCAGGAGTTCTGTCATCGCCACGCGGTCGACCACCAGACTCGCGACGCCTGCACCTTCGACTGGCCCGGTACGACCGGGGCCCGCGCCGAGCACGACGCCGCCCTCGCCGCCGGGTTGCCGGTGGTGTGGCACGACGAGCTGCCCGTGCCGTGGCGGACCGGCGGCGGGGCGGTCCTCGCCGGGCAGTTCCAGGTCGATCCGCTCGCCCTCCTGCACGAGCTGGCCGCACAGGCCGAGGCCCACGGCGCGGTCGTGGCCACCGGCCAGCGCGTCCGGCGGATCGGGCTGCGGGCGCCGTACCGCCTCCACACCGAGCACGGCTCACTCGATGCCGACGTCGTCGTGGTCGCGACCAACCTGCCGATCCTCGACCGGGGCGGCTTCTTCGCACGCATGGTGCCGCAGCGCTCGTACGCCGTCGTGGCCCAGGTGCCCGATCACGGCGTGGCGGGCATGTATCTCTCAGCCCAGGCGCCCGGTCGTTCGGTGCGTGACCTGGGTGACGGCGCGGTGATGGTCGGTGGCGAGGGACACGTCACCGGACGATCGACGCCGACCAGCGACCGGCTCGAACGACTGCGTGCCTGGGGCCGCGAGGTGTTCCCCGGCGCGGCCTTCACGCACGCCTGGTCGGCACAGGACTACCACCCCGCCCACGAGCTGCCCTTCGCCGGACCGCTGCTCCCACACCAGGACCAGCTGCTGATGGCGGGTGGCTACTCCAAGTGGGGGTTCAGCAACGGCACCGCCGCCGCGCTCGCACTGGCCGGGCGGGTGCTCGGCGGCCACCAGGAGTGGGCTTCGGTCTTCGCGCCCTGGCACGCACGCGAGCTGCGCGGCGGCGCCGAGGCCGCCCGGGCCAACGCGTCCGTCGCGCTGGAGCTGGGGCGCGGGTGGCTACGTCCCCGCCGGGCGCTCGACGGTCGCGTGTGTCCGCACCTCGGCGGGGTCGTCACCTGGAACGATGCCGAGTCGTCGTGGGACTGCCCCCTCCACGGGTCACGCTTCGATGAGGACGGCGAGGTGCTGGAGGGTCCGGCGACTCGGCAGCTTCCGGGCCGCTGATCGGGACGCTCAGGGCCGGTCGCCCTTCGGGAGCGACTTGTGGGTGCCGTCGCACCAGGGAGAGCGGCCGGTGAAGCCGCAGCGACAGAGGGCCGAGAGCGGCCCGGTCGTCTGGTGCTCGACGCCCTCGTTCGTCCCGCACCCGGTGGTGACCGCGCAGCAGCATCGGCCCGCCCGGGCAGAGGACGACGTCGGCGTGGTCGAAGTCCGGTCGGGTCATGCGACACCCCAGCGGTCCAGGACCCACGCGCCGACCTGTTCCTCGAGACCGAGGCACGTCGCAGCGCCGAAGAGCACGTCGTCGCGCAGGCCCGGGTCCTCCTCGACGAGTGAGCCGCAGATCGTGCGCACCGCCACTTGCTCGTGCACCGCGTCCGCCGCGACGTGGGTGTCGTAGTAGTCGATGAGCTCGTCCGGCATCTCGAGCCGTCGCAGGCCCCGAGCGAACCGCATCGACGGTCCTGCGCTGGTGGCCTCGAAGGCCGCGAAGTGCCCGACCGCCGCGCCGCGGAGCCGCCGGTGCAGTCCGAACAGCGACATCGCGTTGTTCTGCTCCAGCACCTCCAGTGGTGCGTCGTCCACGTAGCGGCCAGGCGATGCGTCGAGACCGCAGGCCCGCATTCCCCGTGCGAAGAGGTGGTGGTGGAGCCGGTTCGGGTTGCCGGCGCCGTACTCGTCGTAGGCCACCTCGGCGAGCGCAGCCTTGGCCACCACCGGCAGCCGCGGCACCACCCAGGTCACCGGGTCGAACTCGCGCAGGTGGAGCAGCGACCGGAGCTGGAGCAGCTCGAGAACCTGCCCACGGGTGGCGTCGGTCTGGACGAACCGGGCCAGGGACTTCTCGCCCGGGGTGCCGTCGCCGGTCAGCTCGAACAGCACGTCGGCGAGATCGCCCTCCCGCCAGGTCGTGAACTCGTCGCGCAGCCGCTGCTCGAGCTCCTCCTCGAGCGGTCGCCGGAGCACGAGCAGGTCGGGGTCCCACTCGCGGGCGTCGTCGACGCCGGCGAAGCCGTGGTGGTGGAGGGCGTAGCAGATCCACAGCGCGAGGGCTGCGTCCTCGGGGGTCGTCGCGGTCTCGGCGGTGGGCACCGGCTCGTCATGGATGAGGGCCCGGCACAGGGCGGAGGAGAGGTCGCCGCGGGGCGTGGGAAGGCGTGGCGTGATCATCGACGACGACGTACCCCGACCACGCACGCCCCATGCGAGGTGGTCCGGGCTGTGGTCGACTGTCCGCATGGCAACCGTCCTCGGCGTCGTGGGTGGTGGCATCGTCGGGCTCGCGGTCGCCCGCGAGCTCGCCGCCCGCCACCCCGGCGCCGAGGTGGTGGTGCTGGAGAAGGAGGAGCGGATCGCCGCCCACCAGACCGGGCACAACTCCGGCGTCGTCCACGCCGGCATCTACTACCCGCCGGGGAGCCTCAAGGCCGACCTCTGCACCCGGGGCCGCGCGATGCTGCGCGACTACACCGAGGAGCACCGGCTCCCGTACGACGAGTGCGGCAAGCTGGTGGTCGCGCTCGACGGGTCCGAGCTCGCGCGTCTCGACGCGCTGGCACGCAACGCGGCCGCCAACGGCGTGCCCGGACTGCGCCGGCTCGACGCCGCTGCCCTGACCGACGTCGAACCCCACGCCGTCGGCCTGGCGGCGCTGCACTCGCCGGTCACGGCCATCACCGACTTCGTCGCGATCGCGACGTCGTACGCCGCCGAGGTCGTGCTCGCGGGAGGACGGATCGCGCTGGAGACCAACGTGACCGGGATCCGACGGGAGCGCGGCGGGATCACGGTGGCGACCAACCGCGGCCAGCTGCGGTTCGACCGGCTGGTCGTCTGCGCCGGGCTGCAGTCCGACCGGGTGTCCCGGCTGGCCGACGGCCTCGACGGCCCGCGGATCGTGCCGTTCCGCGGTGAGTACCTGCGGGTCTCCCCGGCCAAGCAGGACCTGGTGCGCGGCATGGTCTATCCGGTCCCTGATCCGCGGTACCCGTTCCTCGGCGTCCACTTCACCCGCCGGATCACCGGCGAGCTCGAGATCGGCCCCAACGCGGTCCTCGGCCTCGCCCGCGAGGGCTACCGACGGCGCGACGCCAACCTGGCCGACCTGCGTGACCTGGCCCGCTGGCCGGGGTTCTGGCGGATGGCGGGGACGCACTGGCGCACCGGCGCTCGCGAGCTGCGCGGGTCGCTGTCGCGCGCGGCCTACCTGCGCGACGCCGCCCGCTACGTCCCCGAGATCGGGCCGGACGACGTGGTGCGGGCCGGGGCGGGTGTCCGCGCGCAGGCGGTCGACCGTGACGGATCGCTCGTCGACGACTTCCGGATCGGCCACGAGGACGGCATCACCACGATCCGCAACGCGCCGTCACCCGCGGCCACGTCGAGCCTCGCGATCGCGGCGTACGTCGTCGACCGGATGGCGGTCGCCTAGTGCCCGACGTCCTGCCTGACGTGTTCGCGCCTGCCCGGCTCGGCCCGGTCGCGCTGCGCAACCGCGTCGTGAAGGCGGCGACCTTCGAGGCGAAGACGCCCGACCGGGTCGTGACGCCCGCGCTGATCGACTACCACCGGGCGGTCGCCGAGGGTGGGGTCGGCCTCACCACCGTCGCCTACCTCGCCGTCGCCCCCGAGGGGCCGACCGGCAGCGGCGGGATCGTGGTCGGCCGGGACACGGCGCCGGGGCTGGCGCGGCTGGCGGAGGCGATCCACGCGACCGGCGCCCGGATCTCCGGTCAGCTCGGCCATGCCGGGCCGGTGGCCCACGGTCGACAGAACGGCGCCCGCGCCATCGCCGCCAGCGGCATGCCGAGCCCGCTGTCGATGCAGTGGGTGCGCGCCGCGACCGAGGACGACCTCGCGCGCGTGACGGCGGCGTACGCCGAGGCCGCGCGCGTCCTGGTCGACGCGGGCTTCGACGCGCTCGAGATCCACATGGCCCACTCCTACCTGATCAGCTCCTTCCTCGCGCCCGGGCTCAACCGGCGGCGCGACCGCTGGAACGGGTCGCTGGGCAACCGGGCCCGGCTGGCGCGACAGGTGGCCGAGGCGGTGCGGACCGCGGTGGGCGACCGGGCCGCGGTCTACGCGAAGGTCTCGCTCTCGGACGGTTTCCGCGGCGGGGTCGACACGGAGACGGGCCTCGCCTTCGCGCGGCTGCTCGAGGCCGACGGCCACCTCGACGCGCTCCAGCTCAGCGGCGGCTCGTCGCTGATGAACCCGATGTACCTCTTCCGGGGCGACGCCCCGCGCCGGGAGTTCGCGGCCGCCATGCCGGTCCCGGTGCGGTGGGGGTTGCGGGTCGCGGGGTCGCGATTCCTGCGCGAGTACCCGTTCACCGAGGCCTACTTCCTCGAGAAGGCGCGGGTCTTCCGGCGCGAGCTCGCGATGCCGCTCATGCTGCTCGGCGGGATCAACCGCCGCGACACCATGGAGCGGGCGATGGCCGAGGGGTTCGAGTACGTCGCACTCGCCCGCGCCCTGCTCCGCGAACCGGACCTCGTCAACCGGCTGGCCGGGCAGGCCGCCGACGTGGGCGTGTGCATCCACTGCAACCGCTGCCTGCCGACCATCTACTCCGCGGACGGCACCCACTGCCCGGTGGCGCTTTCCACCGACTAGAACGTGTTCTAGATTGGCCGGATGAGCACCGAGCAGCTGCGGGTCGTCGTGTGGGCCACCGGGACCGTGGGGCGGCACGCAATCGCCGGGATCGACGCCCACCCCGACCTGGAGCTGGTGGGGGTCTGGGTCTCCAGCGACGCCAAGGACGGCCAGGACGTCGGCCGGCTGGCCGGGCTCGACCGGGATCTCGGCGTACGGGCGAGCACGGACCGTGACGCGGTGCTCGCCCTCGCACCCGACGCGATCGTCCACACCGCCATGGCCGACGACCGGATCTTCGAGTGCATCGAGGACCTCTTCGGCTTCGTCGAGGCGGGCGTCAACGTGGTGTCGAGCGGCCCGGTGCTGCTCCAGTGGCCCGAGAAGATCCTGCCCGCGGAGATGCTCGACCGGCTGGCTGCGGCGGGGGAGCGGACCGGCGCCAGCCTGCACGTCAACGGCATCGACCCGGGCTGGGCCAACGACGTGCTGCCGCTGCAGCTCACCAGCCTCTCGCAGCGCATCGACGAGGTGCGGGTGCAGGAGCTGGCCGACTACTCGACGTACTTCCAGCCGGTCGTGATGCGCGACATCTTCGGCTTCGGCCAGCCATTGGACTCCGAGGAGACCCCGATGCTCTGGCAGCCGGGGATCCTCTCCATGGCGTGGGGCAGCGTCGTGCGCCAGATCGCGGCCGGCCTCGGGCTCACCCTCGACGAGCCGCTGACGGAGACGGTCGACCGGCGGCCCGCCGACCGCGACATCGAGACCGCGAGTGTCGACATCCCGGCCGGGACCATGGCCGCGGTGCGCTTCGAGGTCATCGGCTGCGTCGACGGCGTACCGCGGGTCGTGCTCGAGCACGTGACGCGGACGGCGGAGGACCAGGTGCCGGAGTGGCCGAGGCCCAGCAGCGGCGGCGGCTGCTACAAGGTCGTCGTGACCGGCGAGCCGATGCTGGAGCTGGAGCTGCGCCACCATGGCGAGCCCCGACCCGGTGAGGTCAGGGACCACAACGTGTCCGGGATGATCGTGACCGCCCAGCGGCTGGTCAACGCCGTGCCGGCGGTGGTCGCGGCCAGGGGCGGGCTGGTCACCGCGCTCGACCTCCCGCTCGTCACCGGCCGCGGGCTCGTGGCCCCATGACGATCCTCGACCGGTTCACCCTCACCGACCACGTCGCGATCGTGACCGGCGCCGGGCGCGGCATCGGTGCGGCCACCGCGGTCGCCCTCGCCGAGGCGGGTGCCGACGTCGTCATCTCGGCGCGGAACGAGGACCAGCTCGTGGAGGTCGCCGGCCGGGTCGAGGCGGCCGGCCGCCGCGCGCTCGTCGTACCTGCCGACCTGAGCGACCTCGACGCCGCGGCCGGGTTGGCGCAGGCGGCGTACGACGCGTTCGGCCGGCTCGACACGGTGGTCAACAACGTCGGCGGCACCATCCCCAACTCGTTCCTCGACACCGACACGGACTACCTCGAGGAGTCGTTCCGCTTCAACGTCGGCACCGCGCACGCGCTGACCCGAGCCGCCGTACCGCTGATGCTCGACGGCCAGCGATCGGTGGGCCAGAAGTCGGTGGTCACCATCAGCTCGATGATGGGCCGCACCGCCGCCCGCGGCTACCTCGCCTACGGCACCGCCAAGGCCGCGCTCGCCCACTGGACGCGCCTCGCCGCCGCCGACCTCGCGCCGGCGATCCGGGTCAACGGGGTCTTCGTCGGCTCGGTCATGACCAGTGCGCTCGAGTTCGTCACCGGCATGCCCGGCATGATGGAGCAGATGGAGACCAAGACCCCGCTCGGTCGGGTCGGCGAGGCCGAGGACGTCGCTGCCGCGGCGCTCTATCTCGCCAGCCGTGCCGGCCAGTACGTCACCGGCAAGCTGCTCGAGGTCGACGGCGGCATCCAGCAGCCCAACCTCGACCTCGGTCTGCCGGACCTCACGTGATCTGCGCATGACGGAGACGACGGCGACCTCCGTCTCCCCCGACTCCGGCGCCCACTGGTCCGAGCCCGGCGCCTGGCCCGTCGCGCCGGGCGTCCACCGGATCCCGCTGCCGCTTCCGATGGACGGGCTGCGCGCCGTCAACGTCTATGCCCTCGAGACCGACGCCGGGCTGACCCTCGTCGACGGCGGGTGGGCGATCCCGGAGAGCCGGGCGTTGCTCGAGAAGTCGCTCGCGTCCATCGGGTACGCCGTCGGCGACATCACCCGCTTCCTCGTCACCCACGTCCACCGCGACCACTACACCCAGGCGGTCACGATCCGCTCCGAGGTCGGCAGCCACGTCAGCCTCGGCCTGGGGGACAAGCCGACGATCGACCTGGTCCTCGATCCCGGCGACCTCACCGAGGACCCGTACGTCGGCTTCCTGCGCCGGGCGGGGGCATCGGACCTGGCCGACGAGTGGGGCGACTTCACCCGCGGCGCCACCCCCGACCTGGCGATGTGGGCCTACCCCGACACCTGGCTGGACGAGGACCACTCGATCTCGCTGGGTGAGCGCGTGCTCGACGCGGTCCACACGCCCGGCCACACCCAGGGCCACTTCGTCTTCGCCGACCGGGACGACGGCCTGCTCTTCGCCGGTGACCACGTGCTGCCGACGATCACGCCGTCGATCGGCTTCGAACCGGTGCTGGCCGACCAGCCGCTGGGCGACTTCCTCGGCTCGCTCACCAAGGTGCGCGGCCTGCCCGACCTGCGGCTGCTCCCGGCCCACGGGCCGGTGGCCGACTCGTCCCACGCCCGGATCGACGCGCTGCTCGCCCACCACGACGAGCGGTTGCGGCTCTGCCTCGCGGCCGTGCGGCACGACGGAGTGACGTCGTACGACGTCGCGGGTGAGCTCCCCTGGACCCGGCACGCCCACGCCTTCGGTGAGCTCGACGCGTTCAACGGGGCGCTCGCGACGCTCGAGACCCGCGCCCACCTCGAGCTGCTCGCCGCCCGCGGCTCCATCACCGCCGCGCACATCGACGGGGTGCGTGTCTACTCCCCGGAGCGACGCATCGGGAGGTGAGGGATGCCGTCCTCGAGGAACTCCACGCCCTCGACGGAGAAGCCGAGCGAGGCGTACCAGCCGGCGAGCGGTGACTGGGCATCGATCACGATGTCGCGACCGGGGCACTCCTCGATGGCCGCCCGCATCACCACGTCGGCCAGCCCCTGGCCGCGGCCGTCCCGCGCGATCACGACGCGGCCGATCCGCCAGGCGTCGCCGTCATCGAGGATGCGCGCGTAGCCGAGCAGCTCCCCGCCGTCCTCGTGGAGCAGCACGTGGCGGGTGCCGGGCTCGGTGTCGCGGCCGTCGAGGTCGGGGTAGGCGCAGTCCTGCTCGACGACGAAGACGTCCTGCCGCAGCCGCCAGACGTCGTACGCCGCGGCCGCGTCGAGGTCGGCGAAGGACACCGCACGTGTGGTGGTCACCGGAGGAACTCGCGCGTCGTCTGCCAGGCGCGCCGCGCCTCGGGGATCAGCGGCAGCATCGGGAAGACGTGGAGCAGGTCCGGCTCCTCGACGTAGACCAGCTCCCAGTCGGACGACGCGGCGCGATCGGCGAGCGCCCGACATCCCGGCACGAGCAGGTCGCGGGTGCCGCAGAACATCAGCGTGCGCGGCAGCCCGTCGAGGTCGCCCAGCCCGGGGCTGACCTCGGGGCGGGCGAGGTCGTCGGGCGACCCTGCCCACCACGCGCCGTACGCGCGCGCCTTGCCGAGGAACAGCCACGGGTCGACGGCGTCGTAGTCCGCGTGATCGGGCAACGACATGGTCACGTCCACCCACGGTGAGATCAGCAGCAGCTCGGCCGGCTGCGGGCCGCCGCGGTCGCGCAACGCCTGCGCGAGAGCGAGCGCGTATCCACCACCGGCCGAGTCGCCGGCCAACGTCACCCGGCTCTCGCCGGCCCAGCGCACGGTGAGGTCGGCGAGCGGTTTGAAGGAGTCGCGCCAGGTGTGCTCCGGCGCGAGGGGGTAGTCGGGCACGACCACCCGTGCCCGGAGACCGGCGGCCAGCCTGGCGACGTACCGCACGTGGAACGGGTCGATCGGGGCCATGAAGCCGCCGCCGTGCATGAACAAGACGGTGCGTTCGGGGTCGAGGTGGCGGGGCGTGATGACGTGGACCGGGAAGCCGGAGCCCACCTCGGTGACGACCGAGAAGCGCTGGGTGAACCGCGGCACGAGCCGCGTGGGCAGCGACCGGTCGAGCGTCCGGTGCCACCGTTCGACCCGGGCCCGCTCCTCCGGCTCGGTGGCGAGCTCGCGCGACTTCCGCACCCGCGGGATCGCCCAGGCCAGGAAGTCGTGGCGGCGGCTCGGCATGCGCCCAACCTAGTCACGGGCGAAACCCGCCGTCACAACCCGCTGTCACAGATCGGCGCGGGCCGGTGTCTCCATGGGCAGAAGCACCCAGATCAAGGAGGAGACATGCCCAGCACCAGCACGTTCCGCGTACCCAAGGCCAGCATCACCGGCGCGTACGGCGCCGCCGTCCTCTGGTTCTGCCGCCGCACCTTCGGCGAGGTTCCCGACAACCTCTATGTCTTCTGGCACAACCGGAAGGTCCTCAAGGCGACGCTGTCCTTTGAGCAGAAGGTGGCCAGGTTCGACTCTCTCGACCCGCAGCTCAAGGTCCTCGCCGAGATGGCGAGCGCCGGCACCATCGGCTGCTCCTGGTGCCTCGACTTCGGCTACTACAAGGCCCACGAGGACGGGCTCGACGAGCGCAAGGTGCGCGAGGTCCCACGGTGGCGCCAGTCCGAGGTGTTCACCGACCTCGAGCGCGACGTCATGGACTACGCGGAGGCGATGACCGAGACGCCGCCCGCGGTGACCGACGCGATGGTCGAGCGGTTGCGCGAGCAGCTCGGCGAGGCCGCGGTCGTGGAGCTGACGATGATGGTCGCGATCGAGAACGAGCGATCTCGCTTCAACTCCGCGATGGGGTTGGCGAGCCAGGGGTACTCCGACGTGTGCGAGCTCCCGCTCGCCGTACCCTCGAACGCATGAGCGCGACCGACGAGTACGTCGCGCACCGGGCGCTGCTGTTCACCGTCGCCTACGAGATGCTCGGCTCCGCCGCGGACGCCGAGGACGTGGTGCAGGAGGCCTGGCTGCGCTGGTCAGACGTGTCTCACGACGAGGTCCGCGACCCCCGCGCCTACCTGGTCCGGACGGCGACGCGGCTCGCGCTCAACCGGATGCGCACCCTGTCGCGGCGGCGTGAGACGTACGTCGGGCCGTGGCTGCCCGAGCCGCTGCTGACCGGTCCCGACGTCGCCGAGGACGTCGAGCTCGTCGACAGCGTCTCGACCGCGATGCTGCTCGTGCTGGAGACGCTCGGGCCGACCGAGCGCGCGGTGTTCGTGCTGCGCGAGGTCTTCGACGTCCCCTACGAGGAGATCGCGACCGCCGTCGACAAGAGCCCGGACGCGGTGCGCCAGATCGCGCACCGGGCGCGCTCCCACGTCCACGCCCGTCAACCGCGGCAGGAGGTCACCCAGGCCGAGCGTGACCGCGTCATCGAGCGGTTCCTGGCCGCGGCGGCCACCGGTGACATCCAGTCGCTGCTCGACGTCCTCTCGCCCGACGTCGTGCTGGTCACCGACGGTGGCGGCCACACGAAGGCGGCGCTGCGCCCGATCCTGGGCCGCGACAAGGCGCTGCGCTTCCTGACCGCCGTCAGCGAGGGCCCGCTCGTCGGCGACGTCATCCTCGTCAACGGCGGACCCGCGCTCACCTTCACCGTCGACGGCGTGCTCGACACGGTCGTCACCTTCCACATCGAGGACGGGCTGGTCACCGGGCTCTACGCGCTGCGCAACCCGGAGAAGCTCGGCCGGCTGGGGGAGGTCACGCCGCTCGCCCGGTGACGGCGTAGGCTGGACGACGTACAGACAGGGGAGCCCGCGACGCGGGCTGAGAGTGCGGGAACAGCCGCAGACCCTCCGAACCTGATCCGGCTCACACCGGCGTAGGGAGTCATCAGCGTGCGTCGTCCACTTGCCGTCATCGCGTGCGCGGCCGTCCTCAGCGGCTGCACCCTCACCGCGACCGAACGTTCTCCGCAGGGCAGCGAGTCGGGTGGGGCCGGAGGAACCGTCGTCCTGGTCACCCACGAGTCCTTCAACCTGCCCAAGCCGCTGGTCCGGCAGTTCGAGCAGGAGAGCGGCTACGACCTCGAGATCCGGGCGGCGGGCGACGCCGGCACGCTCACGACCAAGCTGGCGGTGACCGCCGACAACCCGACCGGTGACGTCGCCTTCGGGGTCGACAACACCTTTGCCTCCCGGGCGCTCGACGAGGACGTCTTCGACGTCGCCGAGGTCGACCTTCCCGCCGGTGCCGGTGACTTCGTGGTCCCCGGCGACGACGGCGAGCGGCTCGTGCCGGTCGACACCGGCAACGTCTGCGTCAACGTCGACACCGCCTGGTTCGCCGAGCACGACCTCGAGCCGCCCGCCTCGCTGGACGACCTGACCGATCCGGCCTACGACGGCCTGTTCGTGACGCCGTCGGCGCTGTCCAGCTCGCCGGGCCTGGCGTTCCTCATGACCACCGTCGCGGCGTACGGCGAGGAGTGGCCGGCCTACTGGGAGGACCTCCTCGCCAACGACGCCAAGATCGTCGAGGGCTGGACCGACGCCTACTACACGGACTTCACCGCCGGCAGCGAGGACGGCGCCCGGCCGGTCGTGCTGTCCTACGACTCCTCACCGGCCTTCACCGTCCCGAAGGGGGGCGGCGACTCGACGACCGCCGCGCTGCTCGACACCTGCTTCCGCCAGGTGGAGTACGCCGGGGTGCTGGCCGGTGCCGACAACGCCGAGGGCGGCCGGGCGCTCATCGACTTCCTGCTGGGCGAGGACGTGCAGGCCGCGCTGCCGGAGTCGATGTACGTCTTCCCGGTCCGCGACGGCGTCCCGCTGCCGCCCGACTGGCAGGAGCACGCCGAGCAGCCCACCGATCCCTACGTCCTCGACCCGGCCGAGATCGCGGACAACCGTGACGACTGGTTGGAGCAGTGGCGCGACCTGGTGACGCAGTAGCCGATGACCCGGCGGCTGCTCGGCCTCGGCGCACTGGCCCTGGTGCCGGTGCTGGTGCTGGGCGTCTTCTTCGTGGTGCCCGTGGCCGGCATGGTGGCGCTCGGGTTCTGGCCCGAGGGCACGTTCGCCCCGGGAGCGGTGCTCGACGTGCTGACCAGCGATCGCACCGTCCGGGTGCTGGCGTTCACGCTCTGGTCGGCCGCTGCCGGCACGGTCGCCTCGGTGCTGCTCGGCCTGCCGGCGGCGTACGTCCTGCACCGCACGGCGTTCCCGCTCCGCCGGTTCCTGCGCGCCGCCTTGCTCGTGCCGTTCGTGCTGCCGACCGTGGTGGTCGGAGTCGCGTTCCGGCAGCTGCTCGGTGAGGGCGGTCCGCTCGGCTTCCTCGGCCTCGACGGCACCCCGGCGGCCATCGTGCTCGGCCTGGTGTTCTTCAACGTCGCCGTCGTGATCCGCGTCGTCGGCGGCGCGTGGGAGTCGCTCGACCCGCGTCCGGGCCAGGCCGCGGCGACGCTCGGCGCGACACCGGCACAGGTGTTCCGGACCGTCACCCTGCCCGCGCTGCGGCCGGCGGTCGTCTCGGCCGCCAGCGTCGTCTTCCTGTTCTGCGCGACCGCGTTCGGCATCGTGCTCACCCTCGGTGGCAGCCGCTACGCCACCGTCGAGACCGAGATCTACCTGCTCACCGTCCAGGTCTTCGACCTCTCCGCGGCCGCCGCGCTGTCCCTCCTGCAGCTCGCGGTCGTCGTGGCGCTGCTGCTCCTCGCCGGCCGCGCCCGCACCACCACCCCGGTCTCTCGCCGGCCCGCTCGACCGCGCCCGCTCGTCCGCGCCGACGCCGTACCCGTGGTCGCGACGCTGCTCCTCCTGCTCTACGTCGCCGCCCCGATCGCCGCGCTCGTCGCCGGGTCGTTGCGGGTCGACGAGGCGTGGAGCATCGAGAACTACTCCGCCCTCTCGACCACCGGCGACCGGCAGGCGCTGCAGGTGCCGGTCACCGACGCGCTCGCCAACTCGCTCCGTACTGCGGTCGACGCGACCTGGATGGCGATCGGCACCGGGCTGCTCGTCTCACTCGTCGTGACCCGCCGCTCCCGGTCACGCACCGAACGCCGGGTCCGCGGCGCGCTCGACGGGCTCTTCATGCTGCCCCTCGGGGTCTCGGCGGTGACGCTCGGCTTCGGGCTCCTCATCACCCTCGACCAGCCGCCGCTCGACCTGCGGGACAGCCCGCTGCTGGTGCCCATCGCGCAGGCACTCGTCGCGCTGCCGCTGGTCGTCCGCACCCTGGCCCCGGTCCTCGGCGGCATCGACGACCGGCAGCGGCAGGCGGCCGCCTCGCTCGGGGCCGGTCCGCTGCGGACCCTGACCACCGTCGACCTGCCCGTGCTCTGGAAGCCGCTGCTGGCCGCCGCCGGCTTTGCGTTCGCGGTGTCGTTGGGCGAGTTCGGCGCCACGTCGTTCCTGGCCCGCGAGGACTTCCCGACGATGCCGCTGGTCATCTTCCGGCTGCTCGGCCACCCCGGCGACATGAACTACGGCATGGCGCTGGCCGCCTCGGTCGTGCTCGCCGGTGCGACGGCCCTCGTGATGCTGCTCGTCGAGCGCTTGCGGGTCACCTCCGTGGGAGCGTTCTGACGTGCTGGTGCTGGAAGGAGTGACGGTCGCGTTCGACGGGGTGCCCGCCGTCAGCGACGCGTCGCTCGAGGTGCCGGACGGCTCGGTGCTGGCCGTGCTCGGCCCGTCCGGCTGCGGGAAGTCGACGCTGCTGCGCGCCATCGCCGGCCTCGAGCTGACCCAGCGTGGCCGGATCGGATGGGACGGCACGGACCTCTCCGGCACGCCCACCCACAAGCGTGGGTTCGCGCTGATGTTCCAGGACGGCCAGCTCTTCGACCACCTCACCGTCGCCCGGAACGTCGGCTACGCGCTCCGGCTGCGCCGGGTCCGCGACCTCGACCGCCGGGTCGCCGAGCTGTTGGAGCTGGTCGGGCTCCCGTCGTACGGCGAGCGGCTGCCGGGCACGCTGAGCGGGGGTGAGCGGCAACGGGTGGCGCTGGCCCGGTCGCTCGCCGTCGAGCCGCGGCTGCTGCTGCTCGACGAGCCGCTGTCGGCGCTCGACGCCGGGCTGCGCGAACGGCTCGCCGGCGACCTGCGGGCGATCCTGCACGCCGCCGGCACCACCGCGCTGCTGGTGACCCACGACCATGACGAGGCGTTCGCGGTCGCCGACCGGCTCGCCGTGATGAGGCAGGGCAGGATCGTCCAGCAGGGTGCGATCGCCGAGGTCTGGCGGACGCCGGTCGATGCCGACACCGCGCTGTTCCTCGGCTACGCGGCGGTGCTGGAGGGTGACGCGGCGGCCCGGCTGCTCGCTGCGGCCGGCCTGCCCCCGGCCCCGGCGGTGGCGCTGCGCCGCTCGGCTCTCGCGGTGTCCCCGCAGGGAGAGCTGCGCGGAAGGGTGACGTCGTCGCGGCTCACCCCCGAGCAGGTGCGGCTGCGCGTCGACGTACCCGGCCTCGGAGAGCTCGACGCCGTGGCCCCCCTCGACACCCACCCCGGGACGGGCGAGGAGGTGCTGCTGCGCGTGGACGGCACGCGGCTGGCCGCGATGGCCGATCCCTAGACTGGCGACCGTGTATCGCCGCGCGTACGTCCTGCTCATCGGCATTGCCGTGACCATGGGGGCGCTCGCGATCATCACGTCGCAGGTGATCGACCGACCGCTCGTCGACCCCGAGGGCTTCCTCGGACCGTCGTGGCTGCGGCTGCCGCTGCTGCTGACCGGCGCCTTCCTGGCCGACATGCTGCCGCGGGTGCTGTGGTTCTCCCGCGGCAACCCCACCAGGTGGCGCGACATCGTGGCCGAGCGGTGGCGCACCCACTGGACCCGCGAACGGCTGACGCTCGTCGTGATGGGGCTGGTCTGCTTCTACATCACCTACGTGAGCTACCGGAACCTCAAGTCGTTCCTGCCGTTCGTGATCGGCGAGAAGTACGACAGCGAGCTCCACCTCATCGACCAGGCGCTGTTCTTCGGCAACGAGCCGGGCGTGATGATGCAGGACGTGCTCGGCACCGGTGTGGCGGCCCACATGCTGTCGTGGATCTACTTGTGGTTCCTGCCGCTGGTGCCGCTGGCGTTGACCGCCTGGCTGATCTGGTCGCGCAACATCTCGTTCGGCTACTGGTTCGTGACCTCGCAGTGCATCGCGTGGAGCCTGGGCACGCTGTCCTACTACATGCTGCCGACGCTCGGGCCGGGCTTCGCCTTCCCGTGGCTCTACGAGGACGTGATCCTCGCCGGCACGCCCACCCGGACTTGATGGACTCGTTGTCCGGGGCCCGGGTCAGGGTCACGAAGGAAGGGGTGGAGGCCGCGGTCCAGTCGACGGCGGGCTTCGCCAGCCTGCACTGCGCGATCACGCTGCTGGTCGCGCTGATGATCCAGTACACGATCAACTCCCGGATCGTGCACTGGATCTTCTGGGTCAACTTCGCGCTGACGGTCGTCGCCACCCTCTACTTCGGCTGGCACTACGTCGCCGACGACATCGCCGGCATCCTGATCGCGCTGCTGGCCTTCTACCTCGGCGGCAGGGCCAGCGGGCAGGTCTTCGAGCGCCACGGCCTGGCGTCCCACCCCACGACGACCACCTCCGCGGTGCCCGTCGACGCCGACCGCCACTGACCGGGGGCCCCGGCTGCTGAACGCGGGACGTTACAGCGACCAGCGCCCGGAAACTACAATGATGTAGTTCGCAAGTCGACACGCCGGTGACTGGTGTGAATATTGAGGATTTTGTTCCTTTTGTGACGAATGAGCACTAGCGTGCCGCGAGTGCCTCGGCTGAGTCGGGGCACGACGTCGGAACGAGAGGAACGCGTCGTGCGTGCAGTCGGAGTGGCCCTGAGTCTCGCCGTGGTCCTGGTGATCCCCCCGGTCGCCGGGCCCGCGATGGCCGACGAAGCACGCACGCCCAGTCGGCAGGAGGTCCGCGACGCGCGGGCCGCCGCGCAGGACAAGGCGCGCGACGTGGCGACGGTGCAGGCCGAGCTCGCCTCCGCCAACGCCCTCCTCCAGGAGTCCGCCGTCGCCGCCGCCCGGGCCACCGAGGCGTGGAACGGCGCGCGATACCGGCTCGACCAGGCGCGGCAGGCAGCGGCCGCCGCGCAGGACCGGGCCGGTATCGCGCGCACCGACGTGAGCCGCCAGCAGTCGGCGTACGCCGACGCGCTGGTCAGCTCCTACGAGATGTCGCCGGCGCTGGCCGCCGTCTCCTCGATCGTCCAGGCCGACGGGATCGGCGCCGTCGTCGAGCAGACGACCACCATGCAGGCGACCGAGTCGGCGCTGGACACCCGCTACGACGGCTTCGTCGCGGCCTCCACCCTGGCCGGCGTCGCCGTCGACCAGGCCGCGGCCGCCGAGGCCGAGGCCGCGGCGCTCCAGGTCGAGGCACGCGCGGCCCGCGACGCCGCCAGCCGGGCAGCCGAGGCAGCGGCCGCCGAGGCGCAGGCGGTCGCCACACGCAAGGACGCGCTGATCCGCGAGCTCGCGGACCTGCAGGACATCAGCGTCGCGCTGGCAGAGGAGCGGCAGGCCGACCTCGAGCAGCGCGCCGCCGAAGCCGCGGCCGAGGCGGCAGCCCAGGCGGCCGCCGCCGAGCAGGAGGAGGAGCAGGACCAGCAACCGGCACCGCAGCAGCCCGCTCCCGAGCAGCCCGCACCGGAGCAGCCGGAACCCCAGCAGCCGGAACCCCAGCAGCCGGAGCCCGCAGCAGCCCTCTCCCGAGCCACCCGCGCCCAGCGGCGGGGCCAGCGCCGCGATCTCCTTCGCCCGCGCCCAGCTCGGCGAGCCCTACCGCTGGGGCGCCGCCGGCCCGGACGCCTGGGACTGCTCCGGCCTCACGATGGGCGCCTGGGCTGCCGGCGGCACCTCGCTGCCTCACTACTCCGTGGCCCAGTACGAGCAGTCGACACCGATCTCCGCCAGCAGCCTGCAGGCCGGCGACCTCGTGTTCTGGGGGTCGTCGAGCAGCCCGTCGTCGATCTACCACGTCGCGCTCTACATCGGCGGCGGCCAGATCATCCACGCCCCGCGCACCGGTCGTCCGGTGACGCAGGAGTCGATGTACTACTGGACGACGCCGAACTTCTTCGCCCGACCCTGACACACGCCTGACACGGCGCCTGTCACGGGGGCTGCCGGATCAGTACCGTCTGCCCATGGCCACCGACACCAGCACCACCGAGGGCAGCCCCGCCGCCGAGGAGTCCTCCGGCTACCGCCGGCCCGAGGTCGACGTACCCGCCCTGCTGGCCCTGCTCGACGGCCGGTACGCCGAGGTCCGCGAGCTGGTGCGCACCAACCTCGCCGAGTACCACGCCGTGCTCGAGGACGCCGAGACGATGTCGACCGACGACTTCCGCGACCGGGTCCGTGACCTGGTCGTCGAGATGGCGGCGACCGGCCAGACCGGCATGGGCTTCCCGAGCGAGTACGGCGGCGGCGGCGACATCGGCGCGTCGGTGGCCGCCTTCGAGACGCTCGCCTTCGGCGACCTCTCGGTGCTGGTCAAGGTCGGCGTGCAGTTCGGGCTGTTCGGCGGCGCCATCCTGCAGCTCGGGCACCAAGCCCCACCACGACGCCTACCTCGGGACCTGATCACCGGGCGCGTCATGGGCTGCTTCGCGATGACCGAGATCGGGCACGGCTCCAACGTGCAGTCGCTCGGCACCGTCGCGACGTACGACGCCGCGACGCAGGAGTTCGTCATCACGACCCCCGATGACCTGTCGCGCAAGGACTAGATCGGCAACGCGGCCGCGCACGCCGAGCTGGCCGTCGTCTTCGCCCAGCTCGAGATCGAGGGGCACTCCGAGGGCGTGCACGCGTTCGTCGTGCGGATCCGTGAGGACGGCGGGTGCTCGACGGGGTCCGGATCGAGGACTGCGGTCTGAAGATGGGGCTCAACGGCGTCGACAACGGCCGGATCTGGTTCGACGCCCTGCGGATCCCGCGCGCCAACCTGCTCAACCAGTTCGCCGACGTCACCGCCGACGGCCGCTACGAGAGCCCCATCGACAACCCCAACCGACGCTTCTTCACGATGCTCGGCACGCTCGTCCAGGGCCGCGTCTGCGTCGGCGGCGCCGGCATCAACGCGGCCAAGGTCGCGCTCGCCATCGCGGTGAGGTACGGCGACCGGCGGCGCCAGTTCGAGGCGGCGAACCCGCCCGAGGAGGACCTGCTCCTCGACTACGGCATGCACCAGCGGCGGCTGTTCCCGCTGCTGGCCCGGACCTATGCCCTCCACTTCGCGCAGGAGGTGGTGGCCGACCGCCTGCACGACGTCTTCTCGCACACCACGTCTCCGGAGGAGGGGGAGAACGAGCACCGCCGCCGCGAGCTCGAGTCGCGGGCCGCCGGCACCAAGGCGCTGGGCACGTGGCACGCCACGCGGACGATCCAGGAGTGCCGCGAGGCCTGCGGCGGAGCGGGCTACCTGTCGATCAACCGGTTCGACGCGCTCAAGGCGGACACCGACGTGTTCACCACCTTCGAGGGCGACAACCACGTGCTGCTCCAGCTGGTCGCCAAGGGTCTCCTGACCGACTACGCGAGCGAGTTCGAGGACATGGACCAGTTCGGCATGGTCCGGTTCGTCGCCGGGCTCGCCGTCGAGACGGTCATCGAGAAGACCAACGTGCACAAGCTGATCGAGCGGATGCGCGACGTCCTCCCCGGCGGGGACGAGTGGGACCAGGAGGCGGGGCTGCTCGACCCGTCGTACCACTGCATGATGCTGCGCTTCCGCGAGGAGCACATGCTCGGCGGCGTCGCGCGGCGGCTCAAGCGCGGCATCGACGACGGCATGAACCCCGGTGAGGTGTTCTCACGCGTCCAGGACCACGTCATCGCGGCCGCCAACGCCCACGTGGAGCGGATGGTCCTCGACGCGTTCCTCGACAAGCTGGCGACCGTCCCGGACGGTGACCTCAAGGTCGCGCTCAACCTGATGTGCGACCTGTTCGCGCTGACGACCATCGAGTCCGACCGCGCCTGGTTCATGGAGCACGGCCGGCTGTCGACGACCCGCTCCAAGGCGATCAGTCGCGAGATCAACGGCCTCTGCCGCAAGATCCGTCCGATCGCGGTCGACCTGGTCGACGCCTTCGGCGTACCGCGGGAGATGCTGCGCTCGCCGGAGCTGCTGGGCGACTGAGGCGGCTCTCCGGGGGCTGGGCCCATCGGATTTGTGGATCGATCCATTGGTCAGAAACGACACGTTTCTGGGCCGGAGACGTGTCGTTTCTGACCAATCGACGCCCCTCTCAGCTCCCACACCCGGGAGGACGGCAACCCCGAACTACCGGCAGGCGTCAGTGCCCGCCGTTCTCCTGCGCCCGCTTGAAGGACGCGTGGACCTCGGCCTCGGCCTCGGTGCGGCCGACCCAGTCGGCGCCCTCGACGGACTTGCCGGGCTCGAGGTCCTTGTAGACCTCGAAGAAGTGCTGGATCTCCAGCCGGTCGAACTTGGAGACGTGGTTGATGTCGCGCAGGTGCTCGAGGCGCGGGTCGAGGGTCGGCACGCAGAGGACCTTGTCGTCGCCGCCGGCCTCGTCGGTCATCCGGAACATCCCGATCGCACGGCAGAGGATGATGCAGCCCGGGAACGTCGGCTGCTGCAGGATCACCATCGCGTCGAGCGGGTCGCCGTCCTGGCCGAGGGTGTTCTCGATGAATCCGTAGTCGGCCGGGTAGGCGGTGGAGGTGAACAGCATCCGGTCGAGCCGGATGCGTCCGGTCTCGTGGTCGACCTCGTACTTGTTGCGCTCCCCCTTGGGGATCTCCACCACCACGTCGAACTCGAGCACGTCGCTGTTCCTCTCACCACTGGTCAAGCGCAGGGGCCGGAGTGTCCGGGCCGTGACCAGTGTCCCGCACAATGGGCGCGAACACGCAGCCGGGAAGGGGTCCTCGTGGGAAAGCGTGACCGACGCCACCGATCGTGGTGGCCGGTCCTCCTCGTGCTCGTCCTCCTGGGCGGCGCGGCGGCGGCCTGGCGCCTCGACCTCGGCGCGCGCTGGCTCGACGAGCCCCCCGATCCCACCACCGAACCGGCGGCGGTCCCGCCGCCGGAGGGCATCGAGGTCCCCGACCTCCCCGAGCCGCCCGCGGTGGCCGAGCCGGCCGTGGGCGGTGCCCTGCTGATTCCCGCCGTACGCCGGGCCGTGGCGGCCGGGACCGCCGACCCCGACGTCGGCCGCTCCATGCACGTCGCCGTGTCGGCCCTCAGTGGACCCGGCGCGGCGTACGTCGACGGCAACGACCCGTTCATCCCGGCGTCCACCCTCAAGCTGCTGACCGCGACCGCCGCGCTGGCCGAGCTCGGTCCGGACCACCGGTTCACGACCACCGTGGTCGCCCGGGGCCGCACCCTGACGCTCGTGGGCGGCGGCGACCCGTTGCTGGCCCGCACGCCCGGCGACCCGGGCGACTACCCGATCCGCGCCGACATCGTGACCCTGGCGAAGGAGACCGCCGCGTCGCTGCGGCAACGGGGGGACGCACGGCGGCCGGTCCGGCTGAGCTACGACGCCACGCTGTTCACCGGTCCCGCCGAGAACCCGTTCTGGCGCGCCGACTACGTCCCCGACGACATCGTGTCGCCCATCAGTGCGCTCTGGGTGGACGAGGGGATCTCGGCCGACGGGTTCAACCGGGTCGACGACCCGGCGGCCGACGCGGCGGCGGCCTTCGCGGGCGCGCTGCGCAACCAGGGCATCCGGGTGGAGGGCGACCCGCTGGCGGCCCGCGCCCCCGCCCGGGCCCGCGAGCTGGCCGGCGTCAGCAGTGCGCCGGTCTCGCAGATCGCGGAGTTCGTGCTCGAGGTGAGTGACAACGAGGGCGCGGAGGTGCTCGCCCACCATGTCGGCCTCTCCCTCCTCGGCGAGGGCTCGTTCGCCGGTGGGGCCGAGGGCGTCCGGCGGACCCTCGCGGGTCTCGGCGTACCCCTCGGCGGCGCGGTGATCCGCGACGGCAGTGGTCTCTCGCGTCAGAACCGGCTCCGGTCCGCCACGCTGCTCCAGGTGCTGCGCGTCGCTGCCCGCCCCGACCACGCCGACCTCCGTGCCGCGCTGACCGGGTTGCCGGTCGGCGGCTTCACCGGGTCGCTGACCTTCCGCTTCGACGAGGCACCGCCCGCCGGCGTCGGCCGGGTGCGGGCCAAGACCGGCACCCTCGGCGGGGTCAGCGCCCTCGCCGGCGTCGCGACCGACCAGTCGGGGACCCCGCTGGCGTTCGTGCTCGCCGCCGACCGGGTGAGGGAACGCAACACCCTGGATGCGCAGCAGGACATCGACAACCTGGCCGGCGCACTCGGCGCCTGCCGTTGCTCGAAGTGAGGCCGTACTCCGAGGCCGCTTGCGACCCGACGCGTAGGGTCCCCGTATGAGTTCGATGATCGACTGGGACGTCGCGATCGCTCTCGGGGGCCGGGTCGCTGGACCGGGACCGGTCGTCTCGCCGACCGAGGCCGCCGACGCGGTGGCCGAGCTCCGCGCCGGCGCCGAGCGCTCGACCGGGCTGGTCCGCGAGTTCACCGGGCTCGCCGCCGCCGAGCGCACCGCCCCCGTGCTCGTGGTCGACCGTCAGGGGTGGGTGCAGGCCAACACCGAGGCGTTCTCGATCATGCTCGAGCCGATCCTGGCCAAGCTGCAGGAAAAGAAGGGCGCCCCCTCCGGGATGACGCTCGCGGTCGGGTCCAAGGTCACCGGCGGCGAGGTCGGGCTGCTGCTCGGCTTCCTCGCCTCCAAGGTCCTCGGCCAGTTCGACCCCTTTCATGAGCCGGCCGGCCGGCTGCTGCTGGTGGCACCCAACATCGTCCACGTCGAGCGGGAGCTCCGTGCCGACCCCACCGACTTCCGGCTCTGGGTCTGCCTCCACGAGGAGACCCACCGGGTGCAGTTCACCGCCGTCCCGTGGATGCGTGACCACCTCTTCTCCGAGATCGAGGCGCTCGCCGAGACGGTCGATCCCAACGGCCTGCTCGACGACGGCCTCAAGCGGATCTCGGAGGCCGTCCGCGGCAACGCCAGCGTCATCGACGTGCTCGGCTCGCCCGCGCAGAAGGAGATCCTCGACCGCGTCACCGGGGTGATGTCGCTGCTCGAGGGCCACGCCGACGTGGTCATGGACGGCGTCGGACCTCAGGTCATCCCGACGGTCGCCACCATCCGCCGCTCCTTCAACGAGCGCCGCAAGGGCGTCGGCATCCTCGACCGGCTGCTGCGCAAGGCGCTCGGGCTCGACGCGAAGATGGCCCAGTACCGCGACGGCGCGAAGTTCGTCCGCGGTGTCGTCGACAAGGTCGGCATGGCCGACTTCAACGCGGTCTGGGAACGTCCCGAGAACCTGCCGTCGAAGGCCGAGATCGCCGACCCAGCATCGTGGGTCACCCGCGTGCTGTGACGCTCGACCCGGCGGTCGCCGCCGTCCGTCTCGCCGTACGCCGCGACCTGGTCGGCGTCGGTGACCGGCCCGTCCTGGTCGCCTGCAGCGGGGGAGCCGACTCCCTCGCGCTGCTCGCGGCCACCGTCTTCGAGGCGCGCAGCCAGCCGTGGGACGTGGTCGGCGTCACCGTCGACCACGGCCTCCAGGAAGGCTCGGCCGAGCGCGCGAGCGCGCTGGTGGGGCAGATGGCGGCGATGGGGGTCGACGAGACGGTCTCGGCGCGGATCCGCGTCGAGGCGAGCGGGCAGGGCCCGGAGGCGGCGGCCCGCGAGGCCCGCTACTCCGTGCTGGAGGAGGTCGCCGAGCGCTTCGGCTCCCACGTCGTGCTCCTCGGCCACACCCTCGACGACCAGGCCGAGACGGTGCTGCTGGGCCTGACCCGCGGCAGCGGCGGCCGCTCGATCGCCGGGATGCGCCCGGCGTTCGACCGATTCCGGCGCCCCCTGCTCGGAATCACCCGCGCCCAGACCGTGGCCGCGTGCGCCGCGGAAGGCCTGGACGTCTGGACCGATCCCCACAACGCAGACCCGGCCTTCACCCGGTCCCGGATCCGCACCGTCGTGATGCCGATGCTCGAGCGCGAGCTCGGCCCCGGGGTCGCGGGAGCCCTCGCCCGCACCGCCAGCCAGCTCCAGGCAGACGTCGGCGCCCTCGACGCCCTCGCCGAGACGGCGTACGACGACCTCACGACCGATCGCGGCCTGCCCGTGGCTTCGCTGGAGAACCTTCCCGACGCGGTGCGGCTGCGCGTGATCCGGCTGGCCGCCCTGGCGGCCGGCGCGATCCCCGGCGACCTCAGCCAGGGACACCTCCTCGGAGTCGACGAGCTGATCTGGAACTGGCGCGGACAGCAGTGGGTCGACCTCCCCGGAATGGTCCGGGCGACCAGGCGGGACGGCTGGGTGGCGTTCAACTCTTCGGTCAGTCCTACCTGACCCCTTCGGGCCATCTTCGACGATTTCGAGGACCCGGACCCCCACGACTGGGAAGCATGTGTATCGCGGTCCCCGCCCCCCGGAACCGCGCACCACCCCGGACCGCGCAACACCCCCCGGCAACACCGCAGCACCCCAGCACCACCCTCCACCCCCCGGCGGAGTGCCCCCCGTGAAAATGCTCCGTTTCATATCGCTCGTCCTGGCGACCACCGACGTGCCGCCCACTCCTCCAGGGAGTGGTGGTCGACCAGGGCGGGCGATATGGGAGGACCTGGTGCGTCCGGCGCCGTGAGGCCCCCTAGGCTCTCCCGGTCTCGACACTCCGGTGCGACCTCGCACGCTCGGTCGCAGGTCGAGCTCGACCTCTCTCGCCACGCCGTCCGCTCCTGCGTCGCGCCCGGCTAGGGTTGCGATATGGATGCCTCGCACGTCGAGAACGAGCTGGTCCACGTCCTCTACACCGAGGCCCAGATCCAGGCTCGGCTCGCCGAGCTCGCGCTGGACATCGAGCGGGACTACGAGGGTCAGGAGCTGCTGATCGTCGGGATCCTGCGCGGTGCGGTGATGGTGATGGCCGACCTCGCCCGCAGCTTCACCCGCCACCTCGAGATGGACTGGATGGCGATCTCCTCCTACGGCTCGGGCACCAAGTCCAGCGGCGTGGTCCGCATCCTCAAGGACCTCGACACCGACATCAGCGGCCGCCACGTCCTCATCGTCGACGAGATCATCGACACCGGCCTGACCCTGTCGTGGCTGACCTCCAACCTCGCCTCGCGCGAGCCGGCCAGCGTCGAGATCTGCACGCTGCTGCGCAAGCCCGAGGCGCTGCAGATGCCGATCGACGTGAAGTACATCGGCTGGGACATCCCGAACGAGTTCGTCGTCGGCTACGGCCTCGACTACCGCGAGAAGTACCGCAACCTCCGCGACATCGGCACCCTCGCCCCGCACGTCTACGGCGGTTGAGGACGAGGCTGGCACGGCCGAGCCTCGAAACCGCCGAGCGTTTCGCCCTTCGTTGGCTCCGCCTGCGAGAATGGCTCCCTGCCCCGTCGTCTGAATCGAAGAGAACTACGTGAAGCGGATCCTCCTCAATCGCTGGGTCATCGGCATCCTTGCCGTGACCGGCGTCCTGCTCGCCCTCCAGTACCTCGTCCCCACGGGCGAGTACGAGGAGATCAGCACGTCCCGCATGATCGAGTACATCGACACCGGTGAGGTCTCGGAGATCAAGTTCATCGACGGCGACCAGGTCATCGAGGCGACCCTCGACGACGGTGTCGACCGCGAGGGCGGCAACCAGGTGATGACCTACTGGTTGAGCGACACCCAGGCCGAGATCGAGGTCCTGGTCCAGGAGCAGATCGCCGCCGGCGAGATCGACGACTACACGACCGAGGTCGCCCGACCGAGCGTGCTCGGAACCATCTTGGGCACCCTGATCCCGTTCATCCTGATCGTCCTGGTGTTCCTGTGGCTGATGAACAGCATGCAGGGCGGCGGCGGCCGCGGGGTCATGCAGTTCGCCAAGTCCAAGGCGAAGCTGATCACCAAGGACATGCCGAAGACCACGTTCTCCGACGTCGCCGGCTGCAACGAGGCGATCGAGGAGCTCGGCGAGATCAAGGAGTTCCTCCAGGAGCCCGCCAAGTTCCAGGCCGTCGGCGCCAAGATCCCCAAGGGCGTGCTGCTCTACGGCCCTCCCGGAACCGGCAAGACCCTGCTCGCCCGCGCCGTCGCCGGTGAGGCCGGCGTCCCGTTCTACTCCATCTCCGGCTCCGACTTCGTCGAGATGTTCGTCGGAGTCGGCGCCAGCCGGGTCCGCGACCTCTTCGAGCAGGCCAAGGAGAACGCGCCCGCCATCGTCTTCATCGACGAGATCGACGCGGTCGGCCGCCACCGCGGCGCCGGCATGGGCGGCGGGCACGACGAGCGCGAACAGACCCTCAACCAGCTGCTGGTCGAGATGGACGGCTTCGACGTCCGCGGCGGCGTGATCCTGATCGCGGCCACCAACCGGCCCGACGTGCTCGACCCGGCACTGCTGCGCCCCGGTCGCTTCGACCGCCAGATCGGTGTGGACGCCCCCGACCTCGACGGCCGCCACAAGATCCTCCAGGTCCACTCGCGCGGCAAGCCGATGGCCGCCGACATCGACCTCTTGTCGATCGCCCGCCGTACGCCGGGCTTCACCGGTGCCGACCTCGCCAACGTGCTCAACGAGGCCGCGCTGCTGACCGCGCGCAACAACCAGAAGCAGATCAGCAACCTCAGCCTCGACGAGGCCATCGACCGCGTCATCGCCGGCCCGCAGCGCAGCTCGCGGCTGATGAGCGAGAAGGAGAAGCTGGTCACCGCCTACCACGAGGGCGGCCACGCCCTGGTGGCCGCCGCGCTGCCCGGCGGCGACCCGGTCCACAAGGTGACGATCCTGCCGCGGGGCAGGGCGCTGGGCTACACGATGGTGCTGCCCGACGAGGACAAGTACTCCCAGACCCGCAGCGAGCTGCTCAACAAGCTGGCCTACATGATGGGTGGCCGTGCGGCCGAGGAGATGGTCTTCCACGACCCGACCACCGGGGCCGGCAACGACATCGAGAAGGCCACCAGCCTGGCCCGCGCGATGGTGACCCAGTACGGCATGACCGAGACGCTGGGGGCGGTCAAGCTCGGTGAGTCCAGCACCGAGCCGTTCCTCGGCCGCGACATCGGCCACCAGCGTGACTACTCCGAGGACGTCGCCGCCAAGGTCGACGAGGAGGTCAAGAGCTTCATCGCCGCCGCCCATCAGGAGGCCTTCGACGTCCTCGAGGAGAACCGGGAGGTCCTCGACGCCCTGGTCCTCGCGCTGCTCGACCGCGAGACGCTCGACAAGGCCGAGGTCGCCGAGATCTTCACCGCGCTGCGGATCCGCCCGGAGCGACCCGCGTGGACCGGCTCGCCCGACCGCAACCCGTCGACGATCCCGCCGATCGAGGTGCCGCAGGAGATCCGCGACCGGGTCCGCTCCAACGGCCGTCCCCGAGGAGGAGGCGGGAGTCGTGATCACCCCGCCGGGCGCCGGCGGCGACCTGCACGGTGGCACCCCCGACCCGGGCGGCCCCGGCTCCACGCCGCCCGGGCCCCGCCGACCTCGACATGACCGACCCGATCACCTTCACCGACCGGCCGCCCGAGGACGTCCCCGACTTCGACCAGCCGCGTGCCGAAGCCGCGGTCCGCGAGCTGCTGGCTGCGATCGGGGAGGACCCGGCGCGCGAGGGGCTGCACGACACGCCGGCCCGGGTGGCCCGGGCGTACGCCGAGCTGACGGCGGGCATGCGGCAGCGCCCCGAGGACGTGCTCACCACGACCTTCGACCTCGGGCACGACGAGATGGTGCTGGTCCGCGACATCGAGCTGTGGTCGATGTGCGAGCACCACCTGGTGCCGTTCACCGGCGTCGCCCACGTCGGCTACATCCCGGCCGAGTCCGGCAAGATCACCGGCCTCTCCAAGCTGGCGCGGCTGGTCGACGTCTACGCCAAGCGGCCGCAGGTCCAGGAGCGGCTGACCACCCAGGTCGCCGACGCGCTGATGGAGGATCCTCGAGGCCCGCGGCGTCATCGTGGTGATCGAGGCCGAGCACCTCTGCATGACGATGCGCGGGGTCAAGCAAGGCGGGCGCCCGCACCATCACCTCCGCGATGCGCGGGTCAGCATGCGCAACGCCGCGACCCGGGCCGAGGCGATGGCGCTGATCCACCGGAGGCCCTGACCGACCGTGGCGCCGCAGCTGATGGGGATCGTCAACGTCACGCCCGACTCCTTCTCCGACGGCGGTCTCTACGCCGACGCCGACGTCAGCGATCGCCCACGGCCGCCGGCTGCTCGCCGACGGCGCCGACATCCTCGACGTCGGCGGCGAGTCGACCCGACCCGGTGCGACCCGGCCGCTGGTGACCGAGGAGCTGGCCCGCGTGGTGCCGGTGATCGAGGCGCTCGCTCGCGACGCGGTGGTCTCGGTCGACACCATGCGGGCCGAGGTCGCCCGCGCCGCGCTCGCTGCCGGTGCCCGGATCGTCAACGACGTCTCCGGCGGGCTGGCGGATCCGGCGATCCTCGACGTGGTCGCCGGCTCCGGACGCGACCTACGTCGCCATGCACTGGCGCGGCCACGCCGACCGGATGCAGTCGCTCGCGTCGTACGACGAGGTCGGTGGTGTGGTCGCCGCGGTGACGCCGCGAGCTGTCCGAGCGGGTGACGGCCGCCCGCGCGGCGGGCATCCGCGACGACCGGCTGGTGCTCGACCCCGGGCTGGGGTTCGCCAAGACCGCCGACCACAACTGGGCGCTGGTCGACGGGCTCGCCGAGATCGCCTCGCTGGGCTTTCCGCTGCTGGTCGGCGGCAGCCGCAAGTCGTTCCTGGGCAGCCTGCTGGCCGACGCGGACGGCACGCGCGCGTCCGGTCGACGACCGCGAGGCGGCGAGCACCGCGCTCACGCTCCTGCTCGCCCAGCGCGGCGTCTGGGGGATCCGGGTGCACGAGGTGCGTGCCAGCCGCGACGCACTGCGCGTGCTCGGACCGACTCGAGGAGGAGCGCCGATGAGCGCCGACGAGCTGACCATCGCGGGGCATCGAGTGCTTCGCCCACCACGGGGTCCTCGACCATGAGCGCCGCGACGGCCAGGTGTTCGTGATCGATCTCACCCTGGGCCTCGACACCCGTCCCGCGGCGGGGTCGGACGACTTGCGGGACACCGTCGACTACGGGAGCCTCGTGGCGGACGTCAAGACCGTGGTGGAGTCCGATCCGGTGGACCTCATCGAGACCCTGGCCCAGAGAGTGGCCCGGGTCTGCCTCTCGGACGGTCGTGTTGAATGGGTGAGGGTCACGGTGCACAAGCCGAACGCCCCCATCGACGCGGTGTTCGCCGACGTGGCACTGACGATCCGGAGAGACGCGAAGGACAGCCTGTGACCGAGACGCCCAACCCGAACATCATCGACGCCGACACGCTGACCGGCGAGATGCGGCCGATCCGGCGCGTGCGGTCCTGGCCCTGGGGTCCAACCTCGGCGAGCGGCTGGCGACCCTGCAGGGTGCGGTCGACGCGATCGCGGACACCCCGGACGTCTGGGTGACGTCCGTGTCCCCGGTCTACGAGACCGAGCCCGTCGACGCCCCGCGCGGCTCGGAAGCGTTCCTCAACGCGGTGCTGCTGGTCGACACCACCCTGGCCGCCCACCGCCTGCTCGACCGGGCGCTGGCCGTGGAGGACGCCTTCGACCGCGAGCGCAGCGACATCCGCAACGCGCCGCGCACCCTCGACATCGACCTCATCGTGGTCGGCGACCGCCGCAGCGACGACGAGCTGAAGCTGCCCCACCCGCGCGCCGGGGAACGCGCCTTCGTGCTCCAGCCGTGGCACGACGTCGAGCCGGACGCCGAGATCCCCGACGTCGGCGCCATCGCCGACCTGCTCGCCGGGCTCGACGGCTCGGGCCTCAACCGCCGCGACGACCTGGAGCTCGAGATCCATTGAGTGAGCGCCCGTCCGGGGACGAGAAGCCGCCGGACGGCCACCTGGAACCCACCGGCATCGCGGTCATCGCCGGCTCCGTCATGGTCGGCCTCGTCGGAGGCTGGCTGCTCCACCCGGTGTCCGACCGTTTCGGCAACCCCCCCGTCGTCAGCTGGCTCCAGCCGCTGGCGTTGCTCTTCGTCGCGGCGATCGCTGGCCGGGACGGCGTACGTCACCCATCGCGCACTCCACGTGCGTCGCGAGTGGATGGAGCCGCACCGCGCCGTCAACCGGCTGGTGCTGGCGCGCGCGTGCGTCGTCGTGGGCGGTCTGGTGACCGGCGGCTACCTCGGCTACGCCGTCAGCTGGCTCGGTGTGCCGACCGAGCTGGGGGACGAACGGATGCTCCGCTCGGCCCTCGCGGGTCTCGCGGGCGCGGGAGTCGTCGTCGCAGCGCTCTTCCTCGAACGCGCGTGTCGCGTCCCCTCCGACGACCCTGAGGCTTAACCTCAGCCTTATGTCTTCCCCGACTGCTCGTCGGCGACAGCGCAGCACACGGCTGACCGTCGCTGTAACCCTGCTCACGATCGCGGCGGTCCTCGTGACCACGGCGTTCCTCGGTGGCATCGCCTGGTTCCAGGTGCTCGCCGCCCTCTCGTCCGTGGTGCTCGGCATGGCCGCCACCCGGATCACCTACACCGAGCTGCTGGAGAGCCGCCGTGACGCCGCGGCCGACCGGGCCGCGCAGGCCCAGGCCTACCGCGAGCTCACCGACCAGCGCACCGACGAGCACACCGCGTTCGCGACCGCGATGCGGTCCCGCGTCAACCAGCAGGAGCACGCCCTCAGCGAGCTCGAGTCGGCGCTGTCTGCCGCCCAGAAGCGCGCGGCCGAGGCGATGCTGAAGTTCAACGCCGAGGCCCGCCGCGCCGAGCTGGCCGAGTCGGAGGGCCGGGCGACCGCGGCGCGTCTCGCCGAGGCAGAGGAGCGGGCCGCCGAGGCGCTGATGCGGGTCGCCGAGCTCGAGCAGGAGGTCGAGGTGCTGCGGGCCGAGGTGGTCGCCTGGCAGGCCGAACCTCACCGGATGCGCGCCTGATCCGTCATCGTCATCGCGGCGTGTGCCTGAGAACGCCCTCCGGGTAGGGCTCAGGCACACGCCGCGGCGCGGTGCGGAACAATCACGTCTCGTGATCCCCGAGGACAACCGGTTCCACTCCGACCCCGACGGAATCCTCGCGGACTCCGAGCACCTCCTCGACGGCTGGAAGGTCGAGGCGCCCGACCCCGGCGACAGGTTCGTCCTCGCCCGCCTGACCCATCTGCTGCGTGCCCACGAGCGAGCCGGGCGCGGCTGGGCGGGCTCCTCGGTCGACGACGTGCTGGTCGAGGTCTCCGAGCCGGGGCTGCGGATGCGCGAGAACGTCGTGGTCCGCGACCCGGAGGGCGAGATCCGCGCCTGGGGCAGCGTCCACGACCGTGCCGCCGGTCGGATGATGTTCGTCCACGTGGTCGAGCGAGGGCTCGACGACCCCGTGGCGGACGCCTGCTCGAAGCTGCTGTTCGACTGGGCCGACGAGCAGGCCCGCGTGGTCGGGGCCGCCCGCGGTCTGGAGACGCAGCAGATCGACACGGGGGCCTTCGCGGGCGACGAGCGGCAGCACGGCTGGCTCGAGGCGGCCGGCTTCGACCACGTCCGCACGTGGTTCCAGCAGAGCCGTCCGGTGACCGCCGACGAGGCCACGCTGGTGCCGGACCCGGCCCGGTGGGAGCGGGACGGCGTGACGATCCGTCTGGTGCGGCGTAGGGACGATGGACTGCCGGACGCCGTCGACCTGCAGGCGGTCCACCAGGTCCTCGAGGCGGCGTTCCGTGACCACTTCAACTCGTGGGAGGAGACCTTCCCCGAGTTCGTCCACCGGCTGCGCGAGGATCCCGGCCACCGCTGGGACCACTGGTGGCTCGCCGAGCTCGAGAACCCGGCGCTCGACGGCATCGGCCCGGTGCCGGTCGGCGCACTCGTCGGCACCCACCTCGAGACCAGCGGCGGCCCCGACGGCTCCTACGTCTCCTACATCGGGGTCCTCGACGACGCCCGCGGCCGGGGCGTGGCCAAGGGGCTGCTCCACACGATCATCGCGGACGCCGCCTCACGGGGCCGCGACCGCGTCGGCCTCGAGGTCGACGCCGACTCGCCCACCGGCGCCCACGGCCTCTACGAGGCCCTCGGCTGGGAGACGACGTACGTCACCGAGTCCTGGCACCGGGCGGTGCCGGTCAGCTGACCGACTTACCAGCGGCTCCGTCCGCCAGCGACGCCCGCAGCGCCTGGTGGACGCCGTTGGGGGTGAGGACGCCGACGAACTGGGTGCCGTCCTTGACGCCGACCATCGGGCGGTCGTCGCGCAGCATCGCCGCGAGCGCCTCCTCGAGTGAGGAGTCGAGGTCGACCGCCGCGGCGAGCTCGCCGGCGTTGACGTCGTCGAGCGGCTCGAGGTGGTCACGGTTGATCGGGGTGACCGTGAGCCGGCGCAGACCGGAGGTCGAGCCGACGAAGTCGGAGACGTAGTCGTCGGCCGGGCGGGCGAGCAGCTCGGCAGGCGTCGCGACCTGGGCGAGCCGGCCGCCGGGCTCGAACACCGCGACCCGGTCGCCGATCTTCACCGCCTCGTCGATGTCGTGGGTGACCAGCACGACGGTCTTGTCGAGCTCCTGCTGCAGCCTCAGGAACTCGTCCTGCAGCCGCAGCCGGACGACGGGGTCGACCGCGCCGAACGGCTCGTCCATCAGCAGCACCGGCGGGTTCGCGGCCAGCGCCCGCGCCACGCCCACCCGCTGCCGCTGGCCGCCGGAGAGCTGGTGCGGATAGCGCCCGGCGTACGTCGCCGCGTCGAGGCCGACCAGGTCCATCAGCTCGTGGGCGCGGGTCCGGGCGGTCGACTTCGACTCGCCGTAGAGGAGCGGCACCGTCATCACGTTGGTCTCGATGGACTGGTGGGGGAACAGGCCGACCTGCTGGATGACGTAGCCGATGCCGCGGCGCAGCTGGACCGGATCGGCGTGGGTGACGTCCTTGCCGTCGAGCTCGATGGTGCCGGTCGTCGGCTCGATCAGCCGGTTGATCATCTTCAGCGTCGTCGACTTGCCGCACCCGGACGGACCGACCAGGACGACCATCTCGCCGGCCTCCACGGAGAGGTCGAGCTCGTGGACGGCCACCGTGCCGTCGGGGTAGGTCTTGCCGACACCCGTCAGCCGGATCATCGGCAGCGGATCCGACCGCTGGCGGTAACGTCCATGCGCGTGACCCTACCCGCGGCCGCCTCGGTGACCAGCGCTGCCGAGCCGAGCTGCTACAGCCGGCTCACCAACGAGTGGTTCTGTGCCCAGTACCTCGTCGACCGCCGCGACGACCTCGTCGAGGCCACCGTCGAGCACATCTGGATCACCGTCGCGGCGGTCGTGTTCGGCGTCCTGCTCGCCTTCCCGTTGGCACTGCTCGCGCGCCGCATCCCCCGGCTGGAGTCGACGGTCCTCGGCGTCAGCACCGGCCTCTACACGATCCCCTCGCTGGCGCTGTTCCCGCTGCTGGTGCCGTTCACCGGCCTCACCCCCGCGACGGTGGTCATCGGGCTGGGGCTCTATGCGCTCACGATCCTGGTGCGCAGCATGCTCGCCGGGCTGGCTGCGGTGCCCGACGAGGTGCGTGAGTCGGCGATCGGGCTGGGCTACGGCCGCGGCCGGATGCTGTTCCGGATCGAGCTGCCGCTCGCGCTGCCGGTGATGATGGCGGGGCTGCGGGTGGCCACCGTGTCCACGGTGGCGCTGACGACGGTCGGGACGCTGGTGTCGTACGGCGGCCTCGGCGACCTCATCAGGGACGGCGTGGACACCAACTTCCGAGCCGAGCTGATGACCGCGGCGATTCTCTGCGTGGTGCTGGCAGTGCTGCTCGACCTCCTGCTGGTGACGGCGCAGTGGTTGCTCACGCCCTGGGCGCGAGGCGTCCGAGCATGAACATCTTCGCCGACACCTGGGACTACCTCACCGACCCGGCGAGCTGGCAGGGCGACGGCGGGCTGTGGGCGCGGCTGGTCGAGCAGCTGCTGCTGACCGGGACCGCGCTGCTGATCGCCCTCGTCGTCGGCCTACCGCTGGCGCTGTGGCTGGGCCACCTCGGTCGCGGGGGATTCCTCGCCATCAACATCTCCAACGTGGGCCGGGCGATCCCCACCTTCGCGCTGCTCGCGCTCCTGGTGACCGCCGACTGGCCCGGGACCGCCGAGTTCGGTCCGTACGGCCGCGCCGGGCTGGCCACGCTGATCGCGCTGGCGCTGTTCGCGCTGCCGCCGATCATCACCAACGCGTACGTCGCCGTCCGCGAGGTCCCGCCCGAGGTGAAGGAGTCCGCCCGCGGGATGGGGATGACCGGCCGCCAGCTGTTCTTCCGGGTCGAGCTGCCCCTGGCGCTGCCGCTGGTGATGTCCGGGATACGGCTGGCGCTGGTGCAGGTGTGGGCGACGGCCACCATCGCCGCGCTGGTCGCCGGCCCGGGACTCGGGCGGATCATCACCGACGGCTTCTACCGGTCCGACTACGCCCAGGGGATCGCCGGCGCGATCGTCGTGGCCGTGGTCGCGCTGGTGCTCGAGCTGCTCGCCGCCGGCACCGAGAGGTTGGTGGATCCGATCCCGCGGGACGGCGCGCGGCCGGACACGGTTGGGCCACAGCCCACCACCGGGTGATGCACTTGTCCGTGCCCCCCGTCATGATGGTCGGGACATCGCAGTATCCGGACACGCGCGGCTGGGCCGCGGGACACAGAAGGACACGCTCATGACTGCTCGACGTTCGATGGCTGCGGTGCTCGCCGCAGGTCTGCTCCTGCTCGGCGCCTGTGCTGGCGACGACCTCGAGGACGACCCCGGCACCGGCGACGACTCGCCCGCAGGTGGAGGCGAGGTCTCCATCTCCGGACAGTCCTTCCCCGAGGCCGCACTGGTCGCCTCCATGTACGACCTGCTCCTGACCGACGCCGGCTACACCACGGACGTGAGGCTGGTCGACACCCGCGACGTCTACATGCAGGAGTTCCCCGGCGACATCGACGTGGTGCCGGAGTACGCCGCGAGCCTCGCGACCTTCCTGAACACCACCGCCAACGGGGCGGACGCGGAGCCGATCGCCACCTCCGACGTCCAGGAGACGATCGCCAACATGGAGGACCTGCTGGCGGACAAGGGGATCTCCCTGCTCGAGCCCTCGGAGGCGACCGACTCCAACGCCTTCTTCGTGACCCAGGAGTATGCAGAGTCCGAAGGGGTCACCACGCTGTCGGACATGGAGGGCAAGACCGTCACTCTCGCCGCGTCGGAGGACTGCGAAGCCCGGCCCGACTGCGGTGCCGGACTGCGGGATGTCTACGGGATCGACATCGAGGAGATCCTGCCCCTGGGGTTCGGCGGAGACCAGACGTTCCAGTCGGTGCTCGACGGTGAGGCACAGCTGGGCCTGACCGCGACCACCGACGGCACCCTCGAGAGCCAGGGCCTGGTGATGCTGGAGGACGACCAGGGGATCGCGCAGGCGGAGAACCTGGTCCCGGCCGTCAGCACCGAGTTCCTCGACGCCAACCCCGACATCGCCGACGTCCTCAACCCGCTGATGGCGGCGCTGACGACCGAGAACCTCACCGAGCTCAACACCAGGATGGCCGTCGACCGCGAGCAGGCTGAGGACGTGGCACAGGACTTCCTGGAGTCCGAGGGCTTGCTCGACTGACCCACCTCAGGGCGTGAGCAGCTCCGGAGGCAGCTCCGGATGGTCGGCGAACGGGTGGTCCACCACCACCCGTCCGCCGACCTCGCGGGTCGGCAGCGGGCTCGGTTGCGCGTCCAGCCACCCCAGGAACTCCTCGAGCTCACGGCGCTCGTCGCGGCCGACCAGCCAGCCCATGATCCGCTGCCGCAGCGGCAGGGCGGTGTGCTCGAAGCGGACGCCGTCCGGGTTCCACAGCTCGTTGACCCCGTCGCGCAGCAACGCCCAGTAGACGTCACTGCAGCCGGGTACGGCGCGGAAGTACTCCCACATGTCGATCGGCAGCACACGTCGTACGAACACCCGCTGGGTGCGCTCGGCGGTGTGGTCGCGGACGGTGGCCAGCGACCAGCGCTTGGTCTCGAGACGGTCGGTGAGGTCGCCCAGGTCTCCGCGCTGCTGGCTGATCGAGGAGCCGTCGTCGCGGACCCGCCACCGGTAGACCGGCTCGACGAGCGAGTCGATGCGGGCGTGGACCAGCGCCTCGGTGACCGCCGGTTGGTCCTCGTAGCGCACCCGCTCGGGAAAGCGCAGCCCGTGCCGGTCCCAGAACGACCGCCGGTAGAGCTTGTTCCACGCGAAGACATCGGCGAGCAGCAGGGGGGCCTCGTCGATCCGGACGCCGGTCAGCGCCTCCTGGTGGTTGGTGCGCATCAACGGGGTCATGAACGTCTCGGACCCGCGCAGCCGCTCCACCGCGCCGATCGCGACGTCGGAGCCGGAGTGGTCCAGCGCACCGACCATCCGCTCGTAGGCGCGCGGGGTGACCAGGTCGTCGCTGTCGGCGAAGGCGAGCAGCTCGCCGGTCGCATGGGCGGTGCCCACGTTGCGGGCTGCCCCGAGGCCCGCGTTGGCCTGGTGGACGACCCGCACCCGCTGGTCGCCGGCGGCGATCCGGTCGGCGAGATCGCCGGTGCCGTCGGTCGAGCCGTCGTCGACGACGACGACCTCGAGATCGCGGAAGGACTGGTCGAGGACGCTGGCGAGCGACTCCTCCAGCCAGTCCGCCACCTCGTACGCCGGCACCACGACGCTCAGCCGCGGCACGTCAGCCCCGGTCCCGGCGCCGATCGGCGGCGCGCCGCGCCCGTTGCCGCAGCCCCGCGGGCACCAGTCGGCGGACGGACGGCGGCACCTTGTCGGCCACGGTCGCCACGACGCCGCGGCGCTTCGGCCACGGCTTGCCGGCCGCCGGGTTCGACCGGGGGGCTGCCGGCGGCGGCCCGGACCGGGCGGACTGGCGGGCGGCGATGACCGAGGAGTGGGCGACCGACTCGGCCTCCGCGTAGTAGGCGGCGTACGACGTCCGGGCCCGGTCGAGCTGCGCGTGCAGGTCGGCGTCCTCGTCCTCTGTCCGCGGCGAGGGCGTCGAGGGCGTCCGAGGCCTCGGTCGCGAGCGTCGCCAGGCGCTCGGGCAGCTCGAGGTCGTCCCACGTCAGCCGCATCCGCCGCAGGCCGGGGTCGATGAAGTCTCCGGGGTCCTCGCTCGGTGTCGGCGGGCTGTCGCCGAGCCCGTTGCGACGCCACAGCTGCTCGGTCACGGGCGACCAGTCGTCGAGCAGGTCGTGGTAGCGCACGAAGCTGCGGCGGTGGCCGCGGGTGGCGTGCTCGGTGCCGGTCATCAGGTTGAGCCACGACGCGATGCCGTGGGGATCCTCGAGCCCGCGGTTGTAGTAGGTGCGGCGGCTGCCGACCGTCTCCGGTGGCGGACGCAGCATGGTCACGAAGGACGGCTCCGCGTCCAGCTCGCGGGCGACGTCGGTCCAGAGCGGGAGGAACCACAGGCTGCGCGGATCCTTCACGACCAGCCGGTCGGCCACGCCGAGCTGTTCCTCGAGCCAGCCGCGGACCTGGTCGCGGACCGCCTCGTCCCGCGCGACGGTCGCGGCCATCTCCCAGGCGGCCGGACGGGAGTCGGCCACCTGCACCTTCGCCTGCCGCAGCAGCCGGCCGTGGAGGTCGACCACCCAGCGAGGTTCGCCGAAGCCGCGGGGGTTGGTGTCGTCGGGCGCCACCTCCGGCTGGGGGACGTGGAACCCGTGCCGCTGCAGCAGACCGACCAGGGTGCTGGTGCCGGAACGACCGGTCCCGGCGACGAGGACGAGCTTCCGGTCGGGCATGCCCGACACCCTAGGCTTCGGCGGCGAGCTGCGCGGCGACGACCTGCAGGTCGGCCGGCGTGGTGACCTTGAGGTTGCGCTCGTCGCCCGCGACCACGACGACCGGCCGGTCGGGCAGGTAGCGCATCACGACCCCGCAGTCGTCGGTCGCCGCGAAGTCGCGGGTCCTCGGCAGCCAGCGCATGGGCATCACGCAGGACCTCGCTGTGGAAGCCCTGCGGGGTCTGCACCCGCCGCAGCGACGCACGGTCGAGGGTGGCGCGGACCCGTCCGTCGGCATCGACCTGCACGATCGTGTCGGACGACTCGATGGCCACGTTCACGACCGGGTACGACGCGAGCGACTCGAAGCAGTCGGTGATGATCCGCGCCGTGACCAGCGGGCGGGCCGCGTCGTGGATCAGCACCAGGCAGGGTTCGTCCCCCAGCGTGGCCAACGCGGCGACCGTGCTGTCGCTGCGGGTGGCGCCGCCCTCGACGACGTGGGTCACCTTGTCGGCGTACCCACCGGCCGCGACGATCGAGCGGGCTGCGTCGAGGTGCTCGGCCGCCATCACCACCGTGATCGCGTCGACCTCGGGGTGTCGGTGAAAAGTGCGCAGCGCGTGCTCCAGCAGGGTGCGGCCCCCCACCTCGAGGAGCTGCTTGGGGAGGTCTGTCCCCATCCGCGCTCCGGTGCCCCCGGCCAGCAGCACAGCGACGCGACGGCGGGGCTCCATGTCGCGCATCCTCCCAGACCCCCGCCGGCCCGGTGTGACCCAGACGACGTCGGGGTTCGGTTCCCTCAGGGGTTGCGGGGCGACTAGCCTCGTCACTGAGCAACGAGCAATCGTCTGGTACCCGTACCGGTCCGCACCCTGCACACGCAGGGGGCAGATGGCGGAGGGACTGCAACGAGAGGTCGACCATGAGCGGTTCGAACGTGCACGCCCCGCGACAGGAGTCACTGCGCATCGGCGTCATCGGCGCCGGTCGCGTCGGCGCCGTCCTGGCCGCCGCGCTGCGCTCCGCAGGACACGAGATCGTCGCCGCCGCGGGTGAGTCCGACGCGTCCCGCGGCCGGATCGCCGCCCTGCTGCCCGGCGTACCCACCGAGAAGCCCTCGGCCGTGGCCCGCGGCTGCGACCTGCTCCTGCTGACCGTCCCCGACGACATGCTCCCCAACGTGGTGGCCATGCTGGCCGCCAGCGGCGCGATCCACGAGGGCCAGTACGTCGTCCACACGTCGGGCCGCCACGGCCTCGGGGTGCTCGCGCCGGCCGTCGCAGGTGGGCGCCCGCCCGGTGGCGCTGCACCCCGCGCTGACGTTCACCGGCACCGACGTCGACCTGCCCCGGCTGCGCCGGGTGCGTCTACGGCGTCACCGCCGGCGACGCCGAGCGTGCGCTGGCCGAGCAGCTGGTCGCCGACCTCGGCGGCCGTCCGGTCTGGGTGCCCGAGGACAAGCGAGCCCTCTACCACGCGGGGCTCGCCCACGGCGCCAACCACCTGGTCACGCTCGTGACCGAGGCGATGGAGCTGCTCTCCGCGGCCGGCGCTGACCAGACCCGGCCGACACGCTGCGGCCGCTGCTGCAGGCCGCCCTCGACAACGCCCTCGCAGCAGGGCGACTCCGCGCTGACCGGCCCGATCGTGCGCGGCGACGTCGAGACGGTCCGCGACCACCTCGCCGAGGTCGCGCCGCAACGCCCCCGACACGCTGCCGTCGTACGTCGCGATGGCCCGCGCCACCCTCGACCGCGTCGTCACCGACGGCCGGCTGCTGCCGATCCGCGCCGTCAAGATCCGCGAGGCTGCTCGACGAGGCGGTCGCCCCGACCCGGACGCGCATCGAAGGATGACCCGCCCCGCCGTCGCGAGCACCCGGGCGGAGCTCGCGGACGCAGCTCGCCACGGCACGCCGTGGCGACGGACGGATCGCCCTGGTCCCGACCATGGGCGCGCTCCACGAGGGCCACGCCAGCCTGATGGCGCGTGCCCGTGCGGAGGTCGGACCCGGCGGGCGGGTGGTGGCGTCGATCTTCGTCAACCCGCTGCAGTTCGGGCCCCGCGAAGACCTCGACCGCTATCCGCGCAGCTTCGACGCCGACCTCAAGCTGTGCGAGCGCGAGGGCGTCGACGTCGTGTTCGCCCCCGGCCCCGACGAGGTCTATCCCGGTGGGGTCTCGACGGCTCGACCGACGTGGGAGTGACGGTCGAGCCCGGCCCGCTGGCCGAGCTGCTCGAGGGACGGATCCGGCCGGGTCACTTCCGCGGCGTCCTCACCGTCGTCGCCAAGCTGTTCGGGCTGGTCCAGCCCGACGTCGCGGTCTTCGGCGAGAAGGACTACCAGCAGCTCGTGCTGATCCGCCGCATGGTCGCCGACCTCTGCCTGCCGGTGGAGGTCGTGGGCGTCGAGACCGTGCGGGAGGACGACGGCCTGGCCCTCTCGTCGCGCAACCGCTACCTCGAGCCCGAGCAGCGGCGAGCAGCGGTCGCCCTGAGCCGGACGCTGCATGCGGCCCGCGCGGCGGCGGCGTACGGTCCCGTGGTGGCCCTGCAGGCGGCCCGTGCCGAGATGCGCTCCGCGCACGGCGTCGACCTCGACTACCTCGTGCTCACCGATCCCGACCTGGCCGACCTGCCGCCCGACCCGCCGGCCGGGACCCCCGCCCGGATCCTGGTCGCCGCCCGCGTCGGCACCACCCGCCTGATCGACAACCTCGCGCTCACCCTGGGAGAACTCTGATGCTGCGCACCATGATGAAGAGCAAGATCCACCGCGCCACCGTGACGCAGGCCGACCTCCACTACGTCGGGTCGGTCACCGTCGACGAGGACCTCCTCGACGCGGCCGACCTGCTGCCGGGCGAGCTGGTCCACATCGTCGACGTCACCAACGGGGCCCGGCTCGAGACCTACACGATCGCCGGCGAGCGCGGCTCCGGCGTCATCGGCATCAACGGCGCGGCCGCCAGGCTGGTCCACGCCGGCGACATCGTGATCCTCATCGGGTACGGCCAGATGGAGACCGCCGAGGCCCGGGGGTTCGTCCCACGGGTGGTCTTCGTCGACGAGAGCAACCAGGTCACGGCCACCGGCCACGACGCGGCCGACACCAACGATTCCCCCACGCTCACGCGCGGTGACATCATCGCCGGATGATCCCTTCGCGGCTCGAGGCGCCCGAGCCCGGCTGGACGACCAGCGCCGACGTCGTCGTCATCGGCTCCGGCATCGCGGGCCTGACCGCCGCGCTGCGGCTCTACGGCCAGGTCGGCCGGATCCTCGTCGTCACCAAGGACGTGCTGAACGCCGGCTCGACGCAGTGGGCGCAGGGCGGCATCGCCGCCGCGCTCGGCCCGGGTGACACCCCCGACCAGCACGAGCACGACACGCTCGTCGCGGGCGCCGGCGCCTGTGACCGGGAGGCGGTGCGGATCCTGGTCAACGAGGGACCGGACGCCGTCCACGAGCTGATCAGCTGGGGCGCCGTCTTCGACCGGCACGACGGCGTCCTGTCGCTGACCCGCGAGGGCGGCCACCTCCGCGACCGGATCGCCCACGCGGGCGGCGACGCCACCGGCGCGGAGATCCAGCGGGCGCTGATCGCGGCGGTCGAGCGGGCGCCCGAGATCGAGGTCATCCAGCACGCGCTGGCCGTCGACCTGCTGACCGACGCCGGCGGGGGCGTGGCCGGCGTGACCCTCCACGTCCTCGGCGAGGGCCAGGTCGACGGCGTCGGCCGCGTGCTCTGCCGCGCCGTCGTCCTGGCCAGCGGCGGACTCGGTCAGGTGTTCTCCCAGACCACCAACCCGGCCGTCGCCACGGGCGACGGCATGGCGCTCGCGTTCCGCGCCGGTGCCCGGCTGCGCGACCTGGAGTTCGTGCAGTTCCACCCGACCGTGATGTGGCTGGGGCCCCACTCGCAGGGCCAGCAGCCGCTGATCTCCGAGGCCGTACGTGGCGAGGGTGCCTTCCTGGTCGACTGGGAGGGCAACCGGCTGATGACCGGGGTCCACGAGCTCGGCGATCTCGCGCCGCGCGACGTCGTCGCCAAGACGATCACCCGCCGGATGAACGAGACCGGCAAGCCCCACATGTGGCTCGACGCACGCCATCTGGGTGCCGATGCCGCAAGATTCTGGGAGCAGCGGTTCCCGACGATCCTCGCCACCGCCCGCTCCCACGGCATCGACCCGGTCACCGAGCTGATCCCGGTCGCCCCGGCGCAGCACTACGCCTCGGGCGGGGTCGCGACCGACCTGTGGGGCCGCGCCGGCATCCCCGGCCTCTACGCCACCGGCGAGGTCGCCTGCTCGGGGGTCCACGGCGCCAACCGGCTCGCCTCCAACTCCCTGCTCGAGGGCCTGGTGTTCTCGCGGCGCATCGCCGAGGTGCTGCCCGGCGAGCTGCGGAGCTGGTCCGAGCCCGCCCACGATCGGCGTACGCCGGGCCTGGTGCCCGGCACGCTCCGACCGCACGTGCAGGAGGTGATGACCGGCGAGGTCGGGGTGCTCCGCTCCGAGAAGGGGCTGGCCGCCGCCGTGGAAGACCTGGACGCGCTGGCCTCCGAGCGCCACCACGAGCCCGGGCCGGACGCGTGGGAGACGACCAACCTGCTGACCGTGAGCCAGGCACTCGCCGCCGCCGCGTCCCTGCGCGAGGAGACCAGGGGCTCCCACTGGCGCGAGGACTTCCCCGACCGCGACGACGACGGGTGGGCGGGCCACGTCGACATCGTGCTCGACCACGGACGGGTCGTGACGTCGTTCCACCCGTCCCCGGCCACCGACGGGGGAGTGCCGTGAAGTACGACCTGAGCGGCGTTCCCGGCGAGCTTCGGGACGAGCTGACCACTGCCGGGCTGGACGCCGACGAGGTGCTCGACCACATCGTCCGCGCGCTGCAGGAGGACCTGCCACGACGACACCGTCGACACGACGAGCGTGGCGACCATCCCGGCCGAGGCGACCGGGGTCGGTGAGCTCAACGCCCGCGAGCCCGGCGTCGTGGCCGGGCTCGGCGTGGCGGCGGCCGTCTTCCACGTCGTGATGGGCGACGAGGTGACCGTGTCCGGGCGGGTCCCCGACGGGACCGCGGTCGAGGCGGGTGACACAGTCCTGGTCGTCTCCGGCCCCACCCGCGGCCTGCTCACCGCCGAGCGGACGGCACTGAACTTCGCCAGCCACCTGTCCGGCGTGGCCACCTCGACCTCGCACTGGGTCGGCGCGCTCGAGGGCACGCGCGCGCGGGTGCTCGACACCCGCAAGACGCTGCCCGGCTGGCGGGCGCTGCAGAAGTACGCCGTGCGCTGCGGCGGCGGCGTCAACCACCGGTTCGGCCTGGCCGACATGGCGATGGTCAAGGACAACCACGTGATCGCCGCCGGTGGCGTCGTGCCGGCCTACCGCGCGGTCCGGGAGCAGTACCCCGAGCTCGCCGTCGAGGTCGAGGTGACCGACCTCGACCAGCTCCGCGAGCTGCTCGACGCCGGCTGCGACCGGGTCCTGCTCGACAACATGTCGCCCGAGCTGATGGCGGAGGCAGTCGAGCTCAACGGCGGCCGCGCCACGCTGGAGGCCTCCGGCGGGCTCACCCTGGAGCGCGCCCGGGTCGTCGCGGAGACCGGCGTCGACTTCATCTCGGTCGGTGCGCTGACCCACTCGGTCAACGTCTTCGACCTCGGCCTCGACCTGGTGGAGCAGTGACCATCCTCGCCGCCGACATCGGCAACGCCCACACCGTGCATGGGCCTGGTCGCCGACGGCACCGTGACCGCCGAGTGGCGGGTCGCCACCGACGACCGGCGCACGGCGGACGAGTGGGCCGTGCTGCTGCGCGGGCTGCTCGGCGACCGCACCGACGAGATCGACGGGCATCGCCGTCTGCAGCACGGTCCCGGCGGTGCTGCACGAGTGGCGCGACATGGTGGTCCGCCACTTCGGCGAGCTGCCGCTGCGTGATCGTCGAGCCCGGCGTCCGTACCGGCATCCCGGTCCGCACCGACAACCCGCGCGAGGTCGGCACCGACCGGATCCTCAACGCCCTCGCCGCCGCGACCGACCTCGGCGGCCCGGCGATCGTCGTCGACTTCGGCGGCACCGCGACCACCTTCGACGTCGTCGACGCGCCAGGGCCAGTACGTCGGCGGCGCGATCGCGCCCGGCCTGGAGCTGTCGCTCGAGGCGCTCGGGCGCCGCGGCGCCCAGCTGCGCAAGGTCGAGCTGCTGCGGCCCGCGGTCGGTCGTCGCGAAGAACACCGTCGAGGCGCTGCAGTCGGGCATGGTCTTCGGCGTCGCCAGCCAGGTCGAGGGACTGGTCGCGCGGATGATCGCCGAGCTCGGCGTGACCCGCGTCCGACGTGCGCGTCGATCTCGACCGGCTACCTCGCCTCCCTGGTGGTCGACGAGTGCCGCTGCTTCACCGACCACGCTCCCGCACCTCACGCTGCGCGGGCTCGAGCTCGCCTTCGCCCGCAACGCCGAGGTCTCGACGGCTGACGTCTCCACAGGCCCGGCGGCGAGCCGTCGGGTTTGCCGGCAGGGTCCGGCGCGCACCGGGGAACCTGACCTACATGTACGGAGAGCCCACGCAAGATCCGCGAGGTCGCGGAACGCCTCGAGCGGCGCGCCGAGCAGCTGCGCTCCGAGGCCGACGAGCTCCACACCGCCAGCGAGACCAGCCCGTGGGTGTCGGTCGCCGGCGACCGGATGCGCGCCCACGCCCGCGCCCGCCGCGACGAGCTGGTCGGCGTCGCGCGTGAGTACGACGAGGCGGCCGAGAAGGTGCGCGCGCACGCCGCCGAGGTGCAGCGGCTGCTCGACCTGATCGCGACCATCGAGCGGCAGGTCCGCGCGATCATCGGCGAGGCCGCTCAGCCGCATCAAGGACGCCGTCTCGTCCGTGGTCGGCGGCATCAAGGACGCGCTCACGCCCGGCGACGAGGACGACCGGCGGCTCGCCGAGACGCCCACGCCGCCGCCGGGCCACAAGGACTGGCTCGACATGCCCGACGTGGTGCCGGGGGTGCGGCTGTGAGCCCCGGTCGGACACCGCGTGCGCGTCACCGCCGAGGTCGATCCGGCGGCGCCTCCTGTGGGTGTGCCCCTGCGGGTGACGCTGGGGCTCGCCGAGCTGGTCGTGGCGGCACGGCTCGCCGGCGACGTCCCGCTGCCGGTCAGGACGAGCGAGCGTCCGGTCGCGGGGGACCGGATGGCCGACCGGCTGGCCGGCACACCGGAGCGCCGGGCGCACCGAGCTGGTGGCGAAGGAGCTGCGCCGCGCGGACGACGACGGACCCGACGGCGGCCGCGCCGCACTCGCCGACCAGGGGCTGCTCGACGAGGCCGGCGCGCTCGACGAGGCCGTCGCGGTCGCGCTCCAGACCCTGGCCGGCGGCCCGCTGTCGGTGGTGCTGGACGTCTCCGCCGTACGCCGGGCGGGCGAGGTGCGGCTGCGCTCGTGGTTCGGCGTCCGGCCCGGCCTGGTCGCCCAGCTGACCACGGGCAGCTCGCTGGACTTCGAGCTCGCGTGGTTCGACCCGCGGCTGTGGGTCTCCCAGGTGGCGCGGGCGGTCACCGTCGAGCCGTGGGTGCCCGAGCCGGCGCCGCTGGTGCTGCCCGACTACGTCTCGCTGCCGAGCGAGCTGCTCGCCGGCGTCCGAGAAGGCCCACCGTGACCAGCGCACCGACCTGCTGGCGCCGATGGCGGCCACCTACCTCGGCGAGGTCCGGATGGGCGAGCCCCGCGAGGTGCGGCCGGCCGACTCCGAGGAGACGCTGGCCCTGCTCCACACGCTGGGCGGCGCCTGCCGCGGGCGGCTGCGGCTGCTCACCACCCGTCGCGACCGGCCGCACGCACGCCCGCGGTCTCGGCCTGGTTGCTCTTCGACGACGGCTGGCACGAGCTGCGACCCGGCCGCGACGCGACCAGCGTGCTGCGCCGCCGCGATGCCGCGTGACCTCGGGCTGTTCACGCTGCCCCTGGTCGACGCGGTGACCGATGAGGGAGGTGCGTGATGGGCGCCGAGTCCGGGGAGCCTGCCGGCGATCGACGTCAGCGGCGGTGCCGGAGGCATCGAGGCGACGTACGACGACATCGAGCGGCTCGGCCGGCTCTACGCCGCCACCGGCGGCCGGCTGGTCGAGGCCGCCTGGGACGACAAGCTCGAGGCCGCCGACGGCGACCTGCTCGCCTCGGCCATCCTCTCGCCCGACTCGTTCGCGGCCGCCGAGGCCGCCATCGTCGACGCGACCTACGGCCCCCAGGGGCTGGTGGTCCGGGCCGCCACGATCGAGGCGCAGAGCTTCTGCTTCGTCGCGGTCGTCGAGATCTACCGCACCGCCGACGACCTGCGCCACGCAGCGATCGAGACGCTCTCCTACGGTCTCGGCTACGTGATCGGCGTCAACCTGCCCGGCGTCCTGGTCGCGGGCGGGCTGGTCTACGGCGGGCTGCGGCTCGGCGGGATGAGCAACGAGGAGATGATCGCGTTCCTCGAGGACCATCCCGAGATCGCCGAGACGCTCGTCAACGGCGGCGGTGGGCTGCTCGACGGCATGTCCGCCAACCCGCTCCTCTCGCCGTTCATGGACGCACTCGGCCTCGACGGGTTCCACCCCGACACCGGCTCGGCCGCCGACGACCTGGGTGAGCTGCTGTTCGGCGACTACGAGGCGACCTCAACGACGGCTACCCGGTCGACCAGTTCTCCTACGACGCTCCCCACGACGTCGGCGACCTGATCGACGACCTCGGCACGACCGCCGACGGCGAGCGTGCCCAACGGCGTGATCTCCATCCAGCGAGCTCACCGACGCCGACGGCAACATCAGCTATGTCGTCCAGCTGCCCGGCACCGACGACTTCATGTCCGAGACCGAGATCCGCAACATGGGGTCCAACCTCAACCTGGTCGCCGGCGACGACACGGCGTACGGCGACGCGGTCCGGCAGGCGATGGCAGCGGCCGGCGTGGACCCGTCCGACCCGGTGATGCTGGTCGGCCACTCCCAGGGCGGGATGCAGGCCGCCGCCCTCTCCGGTGACCCCGACTTCGGCTACAACGTCACCCACGTGGTGACGGCCGGGTCCCCGGTCGCGACCTCGGGCATCCCCGACGACGTGAGCGTGCTGTCGCTGGAGAACACCGGTGACATCGTGCCGCTGCTCGACGGCGAGTCCAACCCGGCCTCGGCCCACCACACCACGGTCCAGGCCGACGTCCACTCGGGCAGCTTCGGCGCGTCGGAGGGCCAGAACCACGCGCTCGAGACCTATGGCGACATCGCCGACTCGGTCGACGCCAGCGACCATCCCTCGGTCACCACCACGGTCGGGAGCATGGACGAGCTTCCTGGCGGGACGAGGGTGAGACCGTGCAGTCGCGAGACCTTCAGCTACCAGACCCAGCAGGGTGAGCAGATCCGGCCGGCCGACCTCGACAACCCGCTCGCGCTGCTCGGCAACCTGGCACCGTGACACCTGTGTCCGTTGTCCGTCGCGTGTTCGTGCCTGCGTTGCTGGTGGCCGGACTCGCGGCGTGCACCGACGCGGGCCAGGCTCTCGACGACGACGCCGCGTGCCCCGGCGACACGTGCACCGACGACACCCAGGCGCGCTACGACGCGATCGCCGGGATCGACGCGGTGACCGGGGTCGAGTCCGTGTCGCGCAGCTACGGCTTCGACCGCGGGTCGTCGCGCTCGGCCGAGGTCGCGGCAGAGGTCGGCTCCCAGGAGGCGGCACGCGACGTCGCCCTCGAGGTGATGCGCGAGCTGGAGGACTGGCCCGGTCACGCCGACGGAGGTGCCGTCGTCACGGTGCGCGACGATCCGCCGTCGCGGACCGCGCAGGAGTACGTCGACACCCAGTCGTTGCCGCCCGAGTTCTACGACCCCTGCGAACCCGCGGCGTGCGAGAACGCGCTCGCCCGGCTCACCCAGGAGCTGGCCGGGGTCGACGGCCTGACCGGCGTGGACCTCGCGGTTCGTGACGACACGCTCCTGATCCGGGGCTCGGCGCCCGACGTCCCTGCCGCCCAGGTCGCGACCGAGGTCCTCGACCGGGTCGAGTCCGACCTCGACGTCCGGGTCGCCACCTCCGTCGAGGTGGAGATCGCCTACGCAGGCCCGCTCGAGCTCGTGCTCCGCCTCGACGGCGACCTGGTCTGCGAGCAGCCGCCCGGGCAGACCGTCGCCTGTGAGCCCGGCAATTCCATTCCGCTCGATTCTTGAGAGCCTTTCCGAATTTAACAATTCGCCGCCGTACTGGCAGAATGCCGAGCGCCACTGAGGCAATTCTCGTGAATGCGAATTGAGGGAGAAATGGCGCAAAAGGTCAACATTGTCCTGGTCGACGACATCGACGGCAGCGACGCGACCCAGACGGTCTCGTTCGGCCTCGACGGAGCCACCTACGAGATCGACCTGAACGACAAGAACGCCGCCAAGCTGCGCGACGCGCTCGCCGGGTTCGTCGGCCACGCTCGCAAGGTGACCACCTCCCGGGGACGCAAGACGCGGACCACGACCAGCGGTCCCAGCGCCCGCGAGCTGCGCGACTGGGCCCGCTCCAACGGCTTCAAGGTCTCCGACCGCGGTCGGGTCCCCGCCGAGGTCCGCGAGGCGTTCGACGCCGCCCACTGAGAGTTCCATCGTTGAGTTGGGCCTCGGTCATCGTTGAGTTGGGCCCGCCTCATCGGTGAGTCGGGCCCGCCTCAGTGAAGATTCACGCCGCGGTCCCGCAGCACGTCCCGCAGCTCGCGTCGTCCAGGCTGCGCAGCGCCTCGTCGGAGAAGGAGTGCTTGGTGAGGACGATGACGTGCCAACCGTTCCGGCGTAGCCAGTCCCGCGTCTTGCCTCGTCAGCGCGGCGGTCTGCCGGGCTGGTGTGGAACTCCTCGCCGTCGTACTCCACGGCGACCCTTGCCTTCGGGTAGGCCAGGTCGAGCCGATACGTCGGCACGCCGTCGACCCGCACCCAGAACTGTGGCTGCGGCGCGGGAAGGCCCTGGTCGTGGATCTCCAGCCGGACCAGGACTCGCCGCTCGACTCGGAGCGCGGGTCCACCAGCTGCACGAGCTCACGCGCCTGGATCACGCCGCGGCGCCGCCGGTAGCGGCGTAGCAGCCGGTTCATCGCGCCCACCGTCACGCCGCACTCCTTGGCCAGCGCGTCCAACGCGGCGAGCGCCTCCCGGCGGCGCAGCTTGCACGCGAGATCGACCGCGGTGCGCACCGGGGTGGTGACGCGGACCCGCCGCGATCCACTGCCAGTCCTCGGGCAGCAGGTCGCGCGTGCCTCCGTGGCACTCGCGCCGGTCCGTGGGGTCGTGACCACGCAGCACGTAGCTCTCAAGCGCGGGCACGGTCTCGAGCTCGGCGTACCTGAAGACGTCGACGCCGTGGAGCCACGCTGCTGTCCGGTCGCAGAGGACGGAGTGGTGGCTCATCACCAGGTGCGCCGCTCGCGCGCGCAGCTCCACCGAGTCGGGCAGTTCGGCGCTGACGTAGACACCAGTGAAGGGGCGCCGAAGCGTGCCCGAGGCGACGAGCGACGTGAGCTCGTTGCGGGTGAAGCCGAGTGCCAGAGCCTCGGCGGTGGTGAACGGTGTGTCAGGGAAGTCGCGGTCGCAGCATGCGCCGAGGATGCCCCGCCGGCCGCGTGGCGACGCCCGCTCACGCCCCGCCTGTGGACAACCGGCCGCGTCGACGTGTTGTGAGGCCCAACTGGGCCGTGAGCGAGGCCCAACTCAACCGTGAGGCGACAGCCCAACTCAACCCGGATGGGCGCGTGCGTTCGCTCTCGGCGTACTGACTGGGGCGCTACCCGGGAACGCGTAGGGTGTGTGTGGGGTTGAAGTCCACGATGCGGCTCGTCGAGCGACGGCGGGCCGGCCCCTGAGCAGTAGGAGCGATGCGCATGTTCGAGCGGTTCACCGACCGAGCCCGCCGGGTGGTGGTGCTGGCCCAGGAAGAGGCCCGCATGCTCTCCCACAACTACATCGGGACCGAGCACATCCTGCTCGGCCTGATCCACGAGGGCGAGGGCGTCGCGGCGAAGGCCCTCGAGAGCCTCGACATCTCGCTGGAGGCGGTGCGCGCCCAGGTCGAGGAGATCATCGGCCAGGGCCAGCAGGCCCCCTGCGGTCACATCCCCTTCACGCCGCGCGCCAAGAAGGTGCTGGAGCTGTCCCTGCGCGAGGCGCTGCAGCTCGGCCACTCCTACATCGGCACCGAGCACATCCTGCTCGGCCTGATCCGGGAGGGCGAGGGCGTCGCGGCCCAGGTGCTGCAGAAGCTCGGCGCCGACCTCAACCGGGTGCGGCAGCAGGTCATCCAGCTGCTCTCCGGCTTCCAGGGCAAGGAGTCGAACCCCGCGGGCGCCACGACCGGCGCCTCGGGCGGCGACGCCCCGTCGTCGTCGCTGGTGCTCGACCAGTTCGGCCGCAACCTGACCCAGGACGCCCGCGAGGGCAAGCTCGACCCCGTCATCGGGCGCGAGCAGGAGATCGAGCGGGTCATGCAGATCCTGTCCCGCCGTACGAAGAACAACCCGGTCCTCATCGGCGAGCCCGGCGTCGGCAAGACGACGATCGTCGAGGGGCTGGCCCAGGACATCGTCAAGGGCAACGTCCCCGAGACGCTGAAGGACAAGCAGATCTACACGCTCGACCTCGGCGCCCTGGTCGCCGGTTCGCGCTACCGCGGTGACTTCGAGGAGCGCCTCAAGAAGGTGCTCAAGGAGATCCGCACCCGCGGCGACATCGTGCTGTTCATCGACGAGATCCACACCCTCGTCGGCGCCGGCGCGGCCGAGGGCGCCATCGACGCCGCCAGCATCCTCAAGCCGATGCTGGCTCGCGGTGAGCTGCAGACCATCGGCGCGACCACGCTCGACGAGTACCGCAAGTACCTCGAGAAGGACGCCGCGCTCGAGCGCCGGTTCCAGCCGATCCAGGTGCAGGAGCCCTCGATCGCCCACACGATCGAGATGCTCAAGGGCCTGCGCGACCGCTACGAGGCCCACCACCGGGTCACCATCACCGACGAGGCCCTGGTCTCGGCGGCGACCCTCGCCGACCGCTACATCTCCGACCGGTTCCTGCCCGACAAGGCCATCGACCTGATCGACGAGGCCGGCTCGCGGCTCCGGATCCGGCGGATGACCGCGCCGGCGGACCTGCGCGAGTACGACGACAAGATCAGCGACGTGCGGCAGCGCAAGGAGGCCGCGATCGACGGCCAGGACTTCGAGGCCGCGGCGAGGCTCCGCGACGAGGAGAAGCAGCTGATCGCCCGCAAGGCCGAGCGCGAGAAGCAGTGGCGCGCCGGCGACATGGACGAGGTCGCCGAGGTCGACGAGGAGCTGATCGCCGAGGTGCTCGCGGTGGCGACCGGCATCCCGATCGTGAAGCTCTCCGAGGAGGAGTCGACCCGACTGCTCAAGATGGAGGACGAGCTCCACAAGCGGGTCATCGGGCAGGAGGAGGCCGTCAAGGCGCTCTCCCGCGCGATCCGGCGTACGCGCGCCGGCCTCAAGGACCCCAAGCGTCCCGGCGGCTCGTTCATCTTCGCCGGCCCGTCCGGTGTCGGTAAGACGTGGCTGTCCAAGACGCTCGCGGAGTTCCTCTTCGGCGACGAGGACGCGCTGATCCAGCTCGACATGAGCGAGTACGGCGAGAAGCACACCGTCTCCCGGCTCTTCGGCTCGCCTCCGGGCTACGTCGGCTACGAGGAGGGCGGCCAGCTCACCGAGAAGGTGCGCCGCAAGCCGTTCTCGGTGGTGCTCTTCGACGAGGTCGAGAAGGCGCACCCCGACATCTTCAACACGTTGCTGCAGATCCTGGAGGAAGGTCGGATGACCGACTCCCAGGGGCGGGTGGTCGACTTCAAGAACACCGTCATCATCATGACCACCAACCTCGGCACGCCGTGACATCTCCAAGGGGCTCAACCTCGGGTTCCAGCAGACGGGTGACAAGGCCGGCTCCTACGAGCGGATGAAGGGCAAGGTGACGGAGGAGCTCAAGCAGCACTTCCGCCCCGAGTTCCTCAACCGCGTCGACGAGATCGTCGTCTTCCCGCCGCTGACGGAGGAGCAGATCGTCGCCATGGTCGACAACATGATCGCCTCCGTCGAGCTGCGCATGCGCGACCGCGACATGAAGATCGAGCTCACCCAAGCGGCCAAGGATCTGCTCGCGGAGCGGGGCTTCGACCCGGTCCTCGGGGCGCGGCCGCTGCGCCGCACGGTGCAGCGCGAGATCGAGGACAACCTCGCGGAGAAGATGCTCTACGGCGAGGTCGGCCCCGGTCAGATCGTGCTGGTCGACGTCGAGGGCGAGGGCCCGACCGCGACCTTCACCTTCTTCGGGCAGAAGATGGGCGAGTCTGCCCGACCTGCCGCCCTTCGAGACCGCCGACGTGGAGGCATCGGGCGAGGCCGCAGCGAGCGAGGGCCCGGACGACTCCGAGGGCCCGACGGACGTCCCGCGAGCGGAGTGATGTGACGGTCAGGGCAGCGCGTACGCGTCGCCGTCCCTGACCAGCAGCCCGTCCTCGACGAGGCCGGCCAGGCACCTGGTGCGCTGGTCGGCCTCGTCCCACGTCCGGGCCAGCCGCTCCTGACGCACCGGGCCTTCGGCGTCGCGGACCACGGCCATCAGCCGGCCCCGACACTGCCGATCGGTTCCGGCCCAGGCCTGGCCGCGACGCGGCGGTCCGTCGTACGCCGGGAAGCCGGCGGCCCGCCACGCGCACCGGTCGGCGAGCGGGCAGGCGCCGCAGCGCGGCGCGTTGGCCGTGCACACCAGGGCGCCGAGCTCCATCAGCGCGATCGACCACGTCGCCGCGTCCGCGTCGTCATCCGGGAGCAGCCGGGTCGCCAGGTCGTGTTCGCCCCGGGTGAGGGTGGCGGGCGGGAACTCCGCGCCGGAGACGCAGCGTGCGAGCACCCGGCGGACGTTGGTGTCGAGGACGGCGTGCCGGCGGCCGAAGGCGAAGACCGCGATCGCGGCGGCGGTGTAGTCGCCGACGCCGGGCAGTGCCCGCAGTGCGTCATGGTCGGCCGGCACGTCGCCGTCGTGTCGCTCCACGATCGCGGTCGCGGCGGCGTGGAGCCGCAACGCCCGGCGCGGGTAGCCGAGCCGACCCCACATCCGGATCGCCTCGCCCACCGGTTCCGCCGCCAGCGCGGCGGGCGTCGGCCACCGGTCCAGCCACTGCTCGTGGACGGGGAGGACCCGTGCGACCGGCGTCTGCTGGAGCATGTACTCCGAGACCATCACGGACCAGGGGGAGGCCTGCACGCCGCGCCACGGCAGCTCGCGGGCGTGCTCGTCGTACCACCGCAGCACCGGTGCGTGCAGGTCGTCCATCGCGCCAGATCCTAGGCCGACCCGCGTGGCACCACCGTCTCGGCTCCGACGCTGCCTACCGTGGACGCATGACCGCGATGACTCGGGGACCGCTCCCGGCCCGCGTGTACTGGACGCGACGCGTCGTCGCCCTGGCGGTCGTCGTCGGACTCCTCGTGGCCGTGGTCCAGCTGGTCTCGATGGCGGTCGGTGGATCACCCAGCGAGCCCGACCAGGCCGCACCGATGTCCGCAGAGCCGAGCGGCACTGTCGCGCCGCCGACGTCGGAGCCGACCGGCCAGACCGACCCCGACCAAAGCACGAAGCCGGACAAGAAGGACCGCAAGGACCGCAAGGGCGACCGCGGCCCCGAGCTCGCCGAGCCCACGGGTGAGTGCGTCGACCGCGACATCGCCGTCACGCCCCTCGCGAAGAAGACGGTCGGCGGGAGTCCGGTGACCTTCGTGCTGGAGCTGCGGACCATCCTCTCGACAGCCTGTACCTGGCGGGTGTCGCCGGAGTCCTTGACGGTGAGGATCACGTCCGGCGACGACGACATCTGGTCGAGCCGGCAGTGCCCCCGTGCGATCCCGACCGAGGACGTGGTGATCCGCAACAACGTCAGCACCGAGGTCGAGGTGACCTGGTCGGCCCGTCGCTCGGACGACGGCTGCACCCGGCTCACGGACTGGGCCATGCCCGGCTGGTACCACGTCGAGGCGGCCGCCCTGGCCGGCGAGCCGTCCGACCTGCAGTTCCAGCTGACCGCCCCCGACCCCGACGTGGTCACCGAGACCGTGAAGCCGGACCCCAAGCAGGGCGACAAGAAGGGCGACAAGAAGCGCGACGGACGCGACCGCCAGGGGCGCGGCTAGACGTACCGCTCGAGGATCGTCGACTCGGCGAGCCGGGAGAGCCCCTCGCGCACGCTGCGGGCGCGCAGCTCACCGACGCCGTCCACCGTCTGGAGGTCGTCGACGCCGGCCGACAACAGCTTCTGCAGGCTGCCGAAGTGGTCGACGAGCCGGTCGCACACCGACTGCGGCAGCCGCGGCACCTTGGCCAGCAGCCGGTAGCCACGCGGTGCCACCGCGCCGTCGAGGTGTTCACCGGTGCCGAGGCCGAGGGCCCGCGCAGCCGCGGCCGGGTCGACCAGCTCGGTGGCCGAGAGCGCCTCGAGCCGGCCGAGGTAGGTCTCGGGGCTGCGGGCGCGACGTCCGGAGGGCAGGTAGTCGCGGATGACCAGCTCCCGCTCGGCGTCCACGCCGGTGACGAGCTCCTCGAGCTGCAGGGACAGCAGCCGGCCGTCGGTGCCGAGCTCGAGGACGTAGTCCTCGATCTCGCGCGCGATCCTGGTCACCATCTCGAGCCGCTGAGCCACGACGGCGACGTCGCGGACGGTGACGAGGTCCTCGATCTCGAGCGCGGAGAGCGTGCTCGTCACCTCGTCGAGCCGCAGCTTGTAGCGCTCGAGCGTCGCCAGCGCCTGGTTGGCGCGCGACAGGATCTGACCGGTGTCCTCGACCACGTGGCGGGTCTTGCCGACGTAGACCGCGATGATCTGCATCGACTGGGACACGGAGACCACGGGGAACACGGTCTGCTGGGCGGCACGGTCGGCGGTGCGGTGGCGGGTTCCGGTCTCGTCGGAGGTGATCGACTGGTCGGGCATCAGGTGGACGGCCGCCCGGATGATCCGGGTGACCTCCTTGTCGAGCACGATCGCGCCGTCCATCTTGGCCAGCTCGCGCAGCCCGGTGGAGGTGAACGGCACGTCGAGGTTGAAGCCGCCGGTGCAGATGCTCTCGACCGTCTTGTCGTGGCCGAGCACGATCAGCGCGCCGGTGCGGCCACGGAGGATGCGCTCGAGGCCGTCGCGCAGCGGGGTGCCCGGAGCGATCTGGGCCAGGGCAGCGCGCAGCCGCAACTGCTCCTCCGAACGGACCGGGACCGCCACGTCAGCCTCCCCTTGCTGGCGACAGCCCGGCCTGGGTCCGGGTGTCGAGGGTCAGTCTAGGAGATGGAGGCCGCCGGGCCCGCCGCCCGCTCGCTCGCCGACCAGCGACAGCACGCGCAGCGCGGAGTAGACGTCGGCCGCCTCGACCACCCGCATCCCCTCGACCTTGCGCTCGCGGCCGGTCGGCCCCTGGGGGCGACCCGGCACGACGGCGAGCCGGAACCCCAGCCGGGCCGCCTCGGCGATCCGCTGCGGCAGGTCGCGCACCTTGCGCAGCTCGCCGGCCAGGCCCAGCTCGCCCATCGCGACCACGCCGCGGGGCGCCGGGCGGCCCGTCGACGCGGACGCGAGCGCCACTGCGATGGCCAGGTCGGTGGCCGGCTCGACGAGTCGGGCGCCGCCCACGGTCGAGGTGAAGACGTCTTGCTGGTGGAGCCGGATCCCGCAGTGCTGGTGGAGCACCGCGAGCACCATCGCCACGCGCGGGGAGTCGAGGCCGCTCGTCGTACGCCGTGGTCGTTCGGCGGCGGTGTGGGTCACCAGCGCCTGCACCTCGGCGAGCAGGGGGCGCCGGCCCTCCATGGTGACCGCGACGCACGTGCCGGGGACCTGCTGGTCGTGGTTCTCGACGAACAGGCCGGTCGGATCGGTCACCGCCGTGATGCCGTCGGTGGCGAGGTCGAAGCAGCCGACCTCGTCGACCGGGCCGAACCGGTTCTTCATCGCCCGGACCATCCGGAAGCGGGTGTTGCGGTCGCCCTCGAAGTGGAGGACGACGTCGACGACGTGCTCGAGGACGCGGGGGCCGGCGATGGAGCCGTCCTTGGTCACGTGGCCGACGAGGACGGTCGTGATGTTGCGGGTCTTGGCCATCCGGATCAGCGCGGCGGCGACCTCCTTGACCTGGCTGACCCCGCCGGGCACGCCGTCGAGGTCGGCGGCGGAGATGGTCTGGATCGAGTCGACCACCAGCAGCTCGGGGCGCACCTCCTCGAGGTGGGTGAGCACGGCCCCGAGGTCGGTCTCGGCCGCGACGTAGAGCAGCTCGTGGACCCCGCCGGTGCGGTCGGCGCGCAGCCGGACCTGGGCGGCGGACTCCTCGCCGGTGATGTAGAGAGTGCGGCGCTGGTAGCGGGCGGTCTGGGCCGCGACCTCGAGCAGCAGCGTGCTCTTGCCGACCCCGGGCTCACCGGCCAGCAGGATCGCGGCGCCGGGGACCAGCCCGCCGCCGAGCACCCGGTCGAGCTCGGGGACCCCGCTGCTGCGGAAGGCGGACTCGGTGACCGACACCTCCCCGATCGGCACCGCCGGGCTGGTGACCGGGGCGGCGGCGGCGCGGGTCGTCGGCGTCGAGCTGACCTCGGCGACCGAGCCCCAGGCCTGGCACTCGCCGCAGCGACCGACCCACTTCGCGGTCTCCCAGCCGCACTCGGTGCACCGGTAGGCGGACTTGGTCCGGGGGCCGCTCCTGGGCCCTGTCTGAGGCATGGGGGAGACGGTAGGTCACGGCGCTGACAGGGCGGGTTATGCTGCCATTGGAACGATCAAGAGGAGCGGCGGATGACACGGGTCCCGGGCTGGGCGCCGACCACACCACCCACACTGGCGGACGTCGCCGAGCTGGCCGGCGTGTCGCGCCAGACGGTCTCCAACGCCGTCAACAACCCCGACCTGCTGCGCCCGGACACCCTGACCCGGGTGCTCGGCGCGATCGAGGAGCTCGGCTACTCGCCCAACCGGGCGGCCCGCAACCTGCGCACCCGGTCCAGCCACCTCATCGGCCTCCGGTTCGCGCCCGCCCAGGAGGGCACCGCCAACGCGCTGATGGACCGGTTCGTCCACTCGCTGGTCGAGACATCCAGCGCCGCGGGCTACCACGTGCTGCTCTTCCCGGCCGATCCCGAGGACCCGACGGCCGGGTACGACGAGCTGCTCCGCGCGACCGCGGTCGATGCGTTCGTCGCCACCGACACCTACCTGGGCAACCCCCAGGCGGCCTGGCTGGAGTCGCGACGGGCCCCGTTCGTCGCGTTCGGCCGGCCCTGGGACAACCCCGACGCGCACCACCCGTGGGTCGACGTCGACGGCGCCGCGGGCACCCAGATCGCGACCGACCACCTGCTCGACCAGGGCCACACCCGCGTCGCCTGGATCGGTTGGCGCAAGGACCAGGTGATCGGCGAGGACCGCCGCGCCGGCTGGACCCGGGCGCTGCGGTCGCGCGGGCTCTCCACGACCGGCCTCGCCTCCCGCTCCGAGGACACCGTCTCCAGCGGACGCGAGGCCAGCGCCGTACTCCTCGACGAGGCGCAGCCGACCGGCTTCGTCTGCGCCTCCGACACCCTCGCCATGGGGGTCCTGCACACGCTCGCCGACCGCGGCCTCGTCGCCGGCCGCGACGTCGCGGTCGTCGGCTTCGACGACTCCCAGGTGGCCCAGGTCGTCCCGCCCGGCCTCACCTCGGTGCGTCAGCCCCTGGAGGAGGTCGCGGTCGAGATCGTGCGTGCGCTCGAGGGCCTGCTCACCCACCCCCCGGTCCGCAGTGGCGGCGTACTCCTCACCCCGGAGCTGGTCGTCCGCGGCACCAGCTGAGGGGCGGCGGGGTCGTCGCGCGGATCGATCCATTGGTCACGAACGACAAGATTCTGGGTCGGAAATGTGCCGTTTCTGCCCAATGGAAGCCCCTCTCAGCTCCACACCCGGCCCGACGGCAACCTCACGCGACGATCGACCCCTCAGAACTGCTTCCACCACAGGTTGACGGCGTAGTCGACCGAGGTGCCGTCGTACGTCGACACGATCGACTCGGCGACGGGAGCAGGGAACTCGATCCGCACGACGGCCTCGAAGTCGGCGCGGGCGGTGAACTCCCAGCGGAGGTCGAGCGGGTGGCGGGACCAGCCGCGCGACGACCAGAACCGCTCGACGCGAGCGGGGTCGACGGTGGGGAAGCCGCGGCGGAACCAGGAGCCGAAGGTCGACCGGGTGGGGTCGTTGTCGATCACGAACGCCGTCCCGCCGCGCCGGACGACGCGGTCGAGCTCGGCCAGGCCGGGCTCGCAGCCCGGCCCGAAGAAGTACGCCCACCGCGCGTGCACGACGTCGACCGACGCGTCCGGGAGCGGGAGCGACTCGGCGAGCCCCTCGAGCACCGACACCACCGGCAGCCGGCGGGTACGGCGCCGGGCGAGTGCCACGAGGGACGGGTGCGGCTCCACGCCGATCACGCGGGCGGCGGTCTCGGCGAAGCGCGGGAGGTGGAATCCGGTGCCGCACCCCACGTCGAGCACGGTGCGACCCGCCCACGGGGCGATCGACGCCATCGTGGACTCGAGGAGACCGTCGGGGTCGACGGCTCGGTTCTCGGCCTCGTAGGTGGCCGGGTGCTGCCAGATGTTGGGGCTGGGGCGGGGGGCGGTCATGTCGCCAGCGAATGCTCTGGTCTCGACTCGCCCGTCACGACCTCGTTCCTCGGTCGTGGGGCTTGCTCGACCTGGCTCGCGACGGATCTCGTGCCTCCGGCGCGAGATCCTGCGAGCTCACAGACGCACGAGGCCGCGGGGGGTCTGGATCTGCGCGGCGATGATGCCGGGGGTGCCGTTGGGGGCGACCCACTCGACCTTCACGTCCTCGAGCGGTGCCTCGACGGTCTCCCCGAGCCAGTGCGAGACCCGCTGCGGGTCGCCGGCGATCTCCAGGCTGGTCAGGCTGAAGTCGGTGTCGGCGCCGTGACTCGGGTGGAGCTCGGGCGCGACGCACCACTCGATGAAGAACGGCAGCTGCGGGTCGGCGATCAAGCCGTTGACGCCGATCTGCTTCCAGGTGAGCTCGACGCCGTCGGGGCGGTGCCGGTTTCCGTTGGCGGCCTCGCGACCGAGGCGGGTCTCGACCGCGGCGATGTCGTCGACGGCGACGACCCAGCCCAGCCACCCGCCGCCGAGCAGCGAGCGGGCGCGCACGGCCTGGCCGAAGGGCGCCTTGTCGGACGCGGGGTGGTCGAGGACCTCGACGATCTCGAGATAGGTGTTGCCGGCCAGCGGCAGCACCATGTTGCGGGTGCCGAAGCGTGGGTGCACCCCACCGTTGCGGAACTCCGCGCCGAGCAGGCCCCCAATGCGCTGGGCGGTGCTGGCGAGGCCGTCAGGTCCGGCGGCGAAGGAGAGATGATCCAAGCGCATGTCGTTCATTGTCGGCAATGCCTCCATCGGCCCGGACAGCGGGGTCGCCTTCGCTCGATGTCGAGCCCTCGACGTCGAGCCGACACGGGGGATTCAGCGAGGGTCAGCCGGATGGATCGCGAGGGCAGAACGCGACCGCAGGTGCGCCTCGCACAGGCCCACCAGCTCGTCGTACGCCGCGCGGCCCATCAGCGCCACCAGCTCGGGCTCGTTGGTGACGTAGAGCGGTTCCGGCGCGACGTGGGCCTCGGTGTTGCCCGAGCAGTACCAGTCGAGGTCGTGGCCGCCCGGCCCCCAGCCGCGGCGGTCGTACTCGGTGATCGTGATCTCCGTGTACGACGTCTCGTCCTGCCGCTCCACGGTGCGGAACGTACGCCGGATCGGCAGCTGCCAGCAGACGTCGGGCTTGGTCTCCAGCGGCTCTCGGCCCTGGTCGAGGGCGAGCGTGTGCAGCGCGCAGCCGGCACCAGCGTGGAAGTCGGTGCGGTTGTGGAACACGCAGGCCGACTGGCCGTCCACCTCGAGGGTGCGGGTCTTCGGCTCGCCCTCCTCGTCCTTGGTGAGCCAGTCGCCCTTCTTGACCTTGCGGCCGGGGTGGAACTGCCACTGCTCCGGCGTCAGCTGGGCGACCGACGACGCCACCCGCTTCCGGTCGTCGGCGTCGGAGAAGTGGGCGCCGAGGGTGCAGCAGCCGGTGTCGGGCGAGCTGGCGTAGATGCCCGGACAGCCCTGGCCGAAGATGCACAGGTAGTTGGAGGTCAGCCAGGTCAGGTCGCACTTGAAGACCTGGTCGGGATCGGCCGGATCGGCGAACTCGACGAAGGCGCGTGGGAACACGAGGTCGACTTCTGGCACGGCGTCACACTACGTGCCCGGTAGATTCGACCCATGCGCCTGGGCGTTCTCGATATCGGTTCCAACACGGGACACCTGCTGGTGGTCGACGCCCACGACGGCGCGGCCCCGCTCCCGGCCTATTCCCACAAGGAGCCGCTGCGACTGGCCGAGCACCTCGACGAGTCGGGCGCGGTGTCGCGCAGCGGCATCGACGCGCTCGCCGACTTCGTCGCCTCCGCCCTGGTCGTCGCCGAGGACAAGGGCTGCGAGGAGATGCTCCCGTTCGCGACGTCGGCGGTCCGCGACGCGACCAACTCCGACGACGTGCTCGCCGAAGTGCGTGAGCGGACGGGGGTCGACATCGCGGTGCTGCCGGGCGAGGACGAGGCGCGGCTCACCTTCCTCGCCGTACGCCGCTGGTTCGGCTGGTCCTCGGGGCGGCTGGCCGTCTTCGACATCGGCGGCGGCTCGCTGGAGATCGCCGGTGGCACCGACGAGGCGCCCGACATCGCCTGGTCACTACCGCTGGGAGCGGCCCGGGTGGCGCGCGACCACCTTGCCGGCGACCGCGACGAGGAGACGATCCGGGCGGTCCGCAGGACGGTCCGGTCGGAGATCGCGCGCGACGCCGGCAACCTGTTGCGCCACGGCACCCCCGACCATGGCGTCGCCACGTCCAAGACCTTCCGCTCGCTGGCCCGGATCTGTGGCGCCGCCCCCTCGGATGAGGGTCCGCTCGTACCGCGGGTGCTCGCAGCCGAGCAGCTGCAGACCTGGATCCCGAAGCTGGTGGCGATGTCGGACAGCCAGCTGGCCGAGCTGCCCGGGGTCTCGCCGAGCCGCGTGCACCAGATCCTCCCCGGCGCCCTCGTCGCGGGCGCCGTGATGGACATCTTCGACCTCGACGAGCTCGAGATCTGCCCGTGGGCGCTCCGCGAGGGCGTGATCCTCGAGCGGATCGACGCCATCGGCGCGGCCGGTCGAACATGATCCACCCCACGAAGTCGCTCCGCTGGCGCTCCACGACTCCGCGGGGACCCCGGTGACCCGGATCGGACTCTCCACGGCCTCGGTCTACCCCGAGTCGTCGGCGCACGCCTTCGCGTACGCCGCCCGCCTGGGGTACGACGGGGTCGAGGTCATGGTCGGTATCGACGCGCTCAGCCAGCAGACGTCGGCGGTCAAACAGCTCGCCGACCACCACGAGATCCCGGTCACCGCGGTCCACGCCCCGTGCCTGCTGTTCACGCAGCGGGTCTGGGGCACCGAGCCGTGGGGCAAGCTCGAGCGCTCCGCCGAGATGGCCGCCGCGGTCGGTGCCGAGGTCGTCGTCGTGCACCCGCCGTTCCGGTGGCAGAAGGACTACGCCGCGGGCTTCGTCGACGGCATCGCGGCCCTGGAGGTCTCGACCGGCATCGACTTCGCCGTCGAGAACATGTACCCGTGGCGCGCGAGCTCGCGGCGCGGCATGGAGATGTACCTCCCCGGCTGGGACCCCTCGGAGGAGTCCTACGCCCACACCACCATCGATCTCTCCCACGCCGCGATCGCGAAGTCCGACGTCGTCGAGATGGCCACCCGGATGGGGTCGCGGCTGCGCCACGTCCACCTCACCGACGGCAGCGGGTCGGCCAAGGACGAGCACCTCGTGCCCGGCCGCGGCGTGATGAAGGCGGCCGACTTCCTGGCCCACGTCGCCGCCTCCGGCTTCAGCGGCGACGTGATCGTCGAGATCAACACCCGCAAGGCGGCGTCGCGCGAGCAGCGCGAGACCGACCTGCGCGAGTCGCTGGAGTTCGCGCGCGAGCACTTCGTGGTGCCGACGAGATGACCCGGGGATGACGGGGAGCGCGAGCGGGCGACGGGGCCGCCGTCCGGGAGCGCCCGACACCCGGGCGGCGATCCTCCACGCGGCCCGGGCCAGGTTCGCCGACCAGGGCTTCGGCGGTACGACGATCCGGGCCGTGGCCGGCGACGCCGGGGTCGACGCGGCGCTGGTGCACCACTACTTCGGCAGCAAGGACGACCTGTTCCTCGCTGCGCTGGAGCTGCCGGTCGACCCGCGCCAGATCCTGCTGCCGGCGGTGGCCGGCGGCCTCGACGGCGCCGGTGAACGGATCCTCCGGGCCTTCCTGTCCGCCTGGGACGACCCGTCCCTGCAGCCGTCGCTCGTCGCGGTCGCCCGGGGCGTGATGGATCCCGCCGGGTCCAAGCTGGTGAGCGAGGGCTTCCTGCCGCTGGTGATGACGCCGGTGGCGGCGGCGCTGGGGATCGACCGGCCCGAGCTGCGGATGCCGCTGGTGGCCAGCCAGGTGATCGGCGTGATCCTGCTCCGCTACGTGCTGCGGGTCGAGCCGCTCGCCTCGCTGCCACCCGACCAGCTGGTGGCGACGTACGCCCCCACCTTGCAGCGCTACCTCGCCGAACCCTTGCCCTGACCTCTGCCGAGGGTGCATAATTCAACACATGGTGAATAACGCGGTTGAGATCACGGGCCTGACGGTCGTTCGCGGCGGCCGATCCGTGCTGGACGGGCTCGACCTCGCGGTCGGCGGGGGAGTCACCGGGCTGCTGGGACCGAGCGGCTGCGGCAAGACGACCCTGATGCGCTGCCTGGTCGGGGTGCAGCAGATCGTCTCCGGCGAGGTCACGGTGCTCGGTCAGGAGGCCGGAAGCGCGTCGCTGCGCGACCGGATCGGCTACCACACGCAGGCGGCGAGCGTGTACGACGACCTGACCGCCGCCGAGAACCTGATGTTCTTCGCCCGCGTCCGGGGCCTCGACCGGGCCGCTGCCGACCGCGCGATCGCGGCGGTCGACCTCGAGGACGCCGCCGACCAGCTGGTGGGGAGGATGAGCGGTGGTCAGCGGTCCCGCGCCAGCCTGGCCGTCGCGCTGCTCGGCGACCCCGACCTGCTCGTGCTCGACGAGCCGACCGTCGGCCTCGACCCCGTGCTCCGGCAACAGCTGTGGCAGCTGTTCCACCGGCTGGCCGACGCCGGCTCCGCCGTCCTGGTGTCCAGTCACGTCATGGACGAGGCCGAGCGCTGCGACCGGTTGCTGCTGATGCGCGAGGGGGACGTGATCGCGGACGGCACGCCGGCCGAGATCCGCGACCGCCACGGCTCGGCCGACATCGAGGCGGCCTTCCTCTCCATCGTGGGCGGTGAGGCGGCATGAACACCCCGACGGTGACTGCGGCCGTCGCCACGCGGGTGCTGGCCCAGCTGCGTCGCGACCACCGCACGATGGCGATGCTGCTGCTCCTGCCCACCCTGCTGATGACGCTGCTGTGGTGGATGTACCTGGACACGCCGGTGGATGTGTTCGACCGGATCGGCCCGAGCCTGCTGGCGTTGTTCCCCTTCTTCATCATGTTCCTGGTCACCAGCGTCACCACGCTGCGCGAGCGCTCCAGCGGCACCCTCGAACGGCTGCTGGCGATGCCGATGGGCAAGCTCGACTTCCTCTTCGGCTACGCGCTCGCCTTCGGCCTGATGGCCGCCCTCCAGGCGGTGATCGCGGTGGCCGTGAGCGTCGGGCTGCTCGACATGGAGGTCACCGGCCCGGTCTGGCTGCTCGTGGTGGTGGCGGTCGCCGATGCCGTGCTCGGCTCGGCGCTGGGGCTGTTCGTGAGCGCCTTCGCGCAGACCGAGTTCCAGGCGGTGCAGTTCATGCCGGCGGTCGTCGTCCCGCAGATCCTGCTGTGCGGGCTGCTGGTGCCGCGCGACCAGCTCCCCGCCGTCCTCGAGGCGATCAGCAACGTGCTCCCGCTGTCGTACGCCGTGGACGCGATGCAGTCGCTGGTCGCCACGTCCGACACCAGCGAGGTCTGGGCAGACCTCGGCATCATCGCCGGCTTCACGGTCGCGGGCCTGGCGCTCGGGGCGGCCACGCTGCGGCGTCGTACCCCCTGAGCGACGGTCGGCGCCCCGGATACGATCGGCCGCATGCCTGACAACCCCTGGGACGACATCACGCCGATGGCGCCCGGCGACGTGATGATCCACATCGGTCCGCCCAAGACCGGCTCGACGTCGATCCAGACCACGATGGCCGCGCGCCGCGACGAGCTGGCCGAGCTGGGGGTGCTCTACCCGGGGTCGGGGGTGCGCGCCAAGTTCTCGGGCTGGGCCGTGATGGGCGCCCGGCCGCGTGGCATGCGCAAGCCGCGGATGGCCGAGTGGGACGAGCTGGTCGCCGAGGTCAACGAGTCGGGGCTGAAGGCCGTCGTGAGCAGCGAGGCGTTCGGCCGGGCCGACGAGGACGCCATCGGACGGATGGTGGACAGCTTCGGTGCCGATCGCGTCCACGTCGTGGCCGTGGGGCGGCGGCTCGACAAGGCGCTGCCCTCGCTCTACCAGGAGAAGGTCAAGAAGTTCCTGGCGATGACCTACGAGGAGTGGCTCGACTACGTCCTCGCCGGCGACGACATCGACGCGATCCTGGCGTCGTTCCCGCCGGGGCAGCAGCTCGCGAGGACCGTGAAGAAGTGGTCGGTCCACCTCGACCCGCAGCGCTTCCACCTGATCTGCTCGGACGAGAACAACCGGGCGCTGATGCCGCGCTCGTTCGAGCGGCTGCTGGACCTGCCCGACGGCTTCCTCGAGCCGGTCTCGAGCGCCAACGAGTCGCTCGACCGCACGAGCGTCGAGATGCTGCGCCAGCTCAACGCGCAGAAGGAGGCCCACGGCTGGACCGACGACTTCTACCGGAAGATGGTCTTCTACGGCGCCGTGAAGGGCCTGCGACACCGTGAGTGGGCGCCCGACGACACCAAGATCCCCACGCCTCCGGAGTGGGCGCTGGCCCGGATCCGCACCCTCGCCGACCACACCATCGCCTCGCTCACCGAGCAGGGTCCCCACGTCATCGGCGACCTGGCGTCGCTGCGCCCGGGCGAGGACGTCGCCGCGCCGGACAGTCCGCTGGTCGAGTCACGGACCATCGCGATGGACGCCGCGGTGGCGGCGCTGGCAGGGACGGTCGAGGCGAGCTGGCAGCTGCAGCAGGAGCGCCGCGCGGCCGGGTCAGGGGGCAGGTCAGGAGGCAAGCCGGGCGGGAAGGGCCGGGGCAGGGGCAGGGGCGCGAAGACCGCCGACGTCGACTAGGGAGTCGCCGGTCGGCGCGCGTAGCCTGTCCGCATGCCACTGCTCCGCCAACCACTGCTGCTGCTGGCCCGCAGCCAGCAGGTGAAGAACCTCGTCAGCGCGATGCCCGTCTCGTCGGGGATCGTGCACAGCTATGTCCCCGGTGAGTCCACCGAGTCGGCCGTCGAGGCCACCTCCGGACTGGTCGACGACGGGCTGACGGCGACCCTCGACTTCCTCGGCGAGGACACCCTCGACGCCGAGCAGGCCGAGGCGACCGTGGCGGCGTACGTCGACGTCCTCGAGCAGCTCGCGGCCCGTGGCCTGACCCGCAAGGCCGAGGTCTCGGTCAAGCTGTCGGCGATCGGCCAGGCGCTGCCCGACACCGGCCGGAAGGTCGCGCTCGAGAACGCTCGCACCATCTGCCGCGCCGCCCGCAACGCCGGCACCACGGTCACCCTCGACATGGAGGACCACACCACCACCGACTCGACGCTGTCGATCCTGCGCGAGCTGCGCCAGGACTTCCCCGAGACCGGCGCGGTGCTGCAGGCGGCGCTCCACCGCACCGAGGCCGACTGTCGCGCACTGGCGTTCGAGGGCTCGCGGGTGCGGCTGTGCAAGGGCGCCTACCTCGAGCCCGAGGGCGTGGCGTTCCAGGACCGGATCGACATCGACAAGTCCTACGTCCGCTGCCTCAAGGTGCTGCTGGCCGGCCAGGGCTACCCGATGATCGCGACCCACGACCCGCGGATGGTCGAGATCGCGTCGTCGCTCGCGAGCCGCTACGGCCGCGCCAAGGGCACCTACGAGTTCCAGATGCTCTACGGCATCCGCCCCACCGAGCAGCGGCGGCTGGCCGAGGACGGGGAGACGGTGCGGGTCTACATCCCCTACGGCACCGAGTGGTACGGCTACCTCATGAGACGTCTCGCCGAGAAGCCGTCCAACCTGTCATTCTTCCTGAAGTCGCTGATCTCCAAGTCCTAGCTGGGAGCGCCATGAAGCAGACGGCCATCCTCGGTGCCGGTGTGATGGGCGAGACCCTGCTCTCCGGGCTGGTGCGCGCCGGGCGTCGCGTCGACGACCTGCTGGTCGGCGAGAAGCGGCCCGACCGGGCCCGCGAGCTCGAGGAGCGCTACGGCGTCGCGGTCGTCTCCAACGTCGAGGCGGCCCGCAAGGCCGACACCATCGCGGTGGTCGTCAAGCCGCAGGACATGTCGGTGCTGCTCGCCGAGATCGCGCCCGAGCTGCGGCCGGGCCAGCTGGTCGTCTCGCTGGCCGCCGGCATCACCACCGGGTTCATCGAGTCCCACGTCCCCGAGGGCGTGGCCGTCGTCCGGGTCATGCCCAACACGCCCGCGCTCGTCGACGAGGGCATGGCCGCCATCTCGCCCGGCTCCCACTGCGACGACGAGCACCTCGCGGAGGTCGAGGCGCTGATGGCGTCGACCGGCAAGGTGCTGCGGGTGCCCGAGCGGCAGATGGACGCGGTCACCGCGATCTCGGGCTCCGGTCCGGCCTACATCTTCTTCGTGGTCGAGTCGATGATCGAGGCCGGTGTCCACCTCGGGCTTCCACGCACCACGGCCACCGACCTCGTCGTCCAGACGGTCGTCGGCTCAGCCGCCATGCTGCGCGAGACCGGCTCCCACCCCGTCGTGCTGCGCGAGCAGGTCACCTCGCCCGGCGGCACCACCGCGGCCGCCCTCCGCGAGCTCGAGATCCACAAGGTGCGCGCCGCGTTCCTCGCCGCCATGGAGGCCGCCCGCGACCGCTCGCGCGCGCTCGCCGAGGGTTCCTGAGACTCACAGGCCCATCGCCGAGCGGGCAGCCGACAGCACCGGCTCGGTGACCGCGCGGCAGCGTTCCTCGCCCTGCGCGAAGACGCCGTCGACGTACGACGGGTCGTCGGCCAGCTCGCGGTAGCGCTCCTGCACCGGCGTCAGCACCGCCACCACGGCGTCGGTCGACCGCCGCCTTGAGGGCGCCGTAGGTCGCGATGCCCTCGGCCGACCCGCCGCACGCGGTGAGGATGTCGAGCAGGTTGGTGACGCCGGGCTTGCGCGTCCCGGTCGGCCCGGACGGCTGACGGGCCGGTGTCGGAGTCGGTGACCGCGCGCCCCACCTTCCGGCGTACGACGTCGGGCGGGTCGAGCAGCAGGATGCTGCCCGGCCCGGCGACCGACTTGCTCATCTTGCGGGTCGGCTCGGCCAGGTCCATGACCCGCGCTCCGGCCGGCGGCGTGGCGATCTCGGGCACGGTGAAGACCGGGCCGTAGGTGGTGTTGAAGCGGATCGCGAGGTCGCGGGTGAGCTCGACGTGCTGGCGCTGGTCGTCACCGACCGGCACCTCGGCGGGGCGGTAGAGCAGGATGTCGGCCGCCATCAGCACCGGGTAGGTGAACAGCGAGGCGCGGGTCGTCGGCACGTCGCGCCCCTTCTCCTTGAACTGGATCATCCGGTTCAGCTCACCGGTGTGGGCCGTGCACTCGAGCAGGTAGGCCAGCCCGGTGTGGGCCGGGACCGCGCTCTGCCGGAACAGCGTGCTGCGGTCGAGCCCGACGGCCAGCAGGAGGGTCATCAGCTCGCGCGTGCGGTCGCGCAGGTCGGCCGGGTCGTGCGCCGTGGTCATGGCGTGCAGGTCGGAGACGCCGTAGAAGGCCCGGTGGTCGGGGGAGTCCTGCCGCTCGGCCATCGGCCGCAGCGCGCCCAGCAGGTTGCCGAGGGTGAGCCGCCCCGACGGGGTCAGCAGGGAGAGGGTGGTCATCAGGTGCTCCTGGAGTCAGGCCCCCGGAGCGCGCACGAGAACGACCGCCACGGGGGGCGGTCGTCTGCGTCGAGTGGGTGTGCGCGATCGAGTGCTGAGTCCGCCGTCAGGCGGCCCACCACTGGCTGAACAGCGTCATCGGCACGGCCCGAGCGTACAGGTAAGTTGCTCCCATGGAGGAGTGCTCCGGCCCGGCGACCGTGGTCTTCGACCCGAGCCTGACCGAGTACGACTTCGGCCCGACCCACCCGATGTCCCCGCTCCGGGTCGACCTCACCATCCGGCTGGCCGATGCTCTCGGCGTCCTCGACGGCGTGAAGCTGGTCGACGCGCCGGTCGCCACCGAGGAGCAGATCCTCACGGTCCACACGGCCGGAGCTGATCGAGGCGGTGACCCGCGCCGGCACCACGGGAGAGTACGACGAGCGGTGCGGGCTGGGCAGCGACGACAACCCGGTGTTCCGCGACATGCACCACGCGGCCGCCCACGTCGTCGGCGCCACGATCGAGGCGTGCGACCAGGTGTGGACCGGCCGCAGCCTCCACTCCGCCAACATCACCGGCGGCCTCCACCACGGCATGCCCGACCGGGTCAGCGGCTTCTGCATCTACAACGACGTCGCGGTCGGGATCCAGCACCTGCTCGACCAGGGGGCCGAGCGGGTCGCCTACGTCGACGTCGACGTCCACCACGGTGACGGGGTCGAGAAGTTCTTCTGGAACGACCCGCGCGTGCTCACGATCTCCCTGCACGAGACCGGCCAGATGCTCTTCCCCGGCACCGGCTTCCCGACCGACAGCGGCGGGCCCGACGCCCAGGGGTCTGCGGTCAACGTGGCCCTCCCGCCCGGCACGTCCGACGCCGGCTGGCTGCGGGCCTTCCACGCCGTCGTCCCGCCGGTGCTGCGCGCGTTCGCCCCGGAGGTGCTGGTGACCCAGCACGGCTGCGACTCCCACCTCGACGACCCGCTGGCCCACCTGATGCTGACCGTCGACGGGCAGCGGGCGACGTACGCCGCCCTCCACGACCTCGCCCACGAGGTGGCCGGGGGCCGGTGGGTGGCCACCGGCGGTGGTGGCTACGCGGTGGTCGAGGTCGTGCCGCGGGCGTGGACCCACCTGCTGGCCATCGTCGCCGGGCGGCCGCTCCCGCCGGCGACCGAGACTCCCGAGGCCTGGCGAGAGCACGTGCGCACCCGGCTCGGCGTGGTCGCGCCGAGCCGGCTCACCGACGGCCGGACGCCGGCCTTCCGCGACTGGTCGGAGGGCTACGACCCCGACACCTGGCTCGACCGGGCGATCCACGCGACCAGGACCGAGATCTTCCCGTTCCACGGCCTCGACCCGCTCCCGTGACGGCGGATTCAGCCGGATTTGGGTAAAAATTCCCGCCTGAGCGCAAGTGGACACGCCGATCACACGGGTTTCATTGGTGATTTGCTTCCCCACCAATCACAGAAGGCCCTATCCTTCACGTGCACGTGGCCCACCAGTGAGGAAACTGGTGGCGTGCCGCAGAGAAAGTCGGTGCACGATGGACAACCAGCCTGGGGACTACGCCGATCCCAAGTTCCTGACGGTGGCGGAGGTCGCTGCGATGATGCGCGTCTCCAAGATGACCGTCTACCGCCTCGTGCACAGCGGCGAGCTGCCCGCGGTCCGCGTCGGCCGTTCCTTCCGGGTGACCGAGGAGGACGTCGACGAGTACCTGCGCAAGAGCTTCTACAGCGCCGGCTGACGTCCGCACCCCAAACCAGACCCACATGGTGGACATTGGTCCGCGCGGTTTCTGCTGCCCTGCCGACGGCGGATAGGCTGAGCCCGCCTCCGGGTGCACCCGGGGACGACCAATGTGTTCTGAAAGGTATCCCTGTGGGTTCTGTCATCAAGAAGCGGCGCAAGCGCATGGCGAAGAAGAAGCACCGCAAGCTGCTCAAGAAGACGCGCGTCCAGCGTCGCAAGCTCGGCAAGTAGGCGCGGCCCCCTCTCCGGATGAGCCCCGCCTCATGAGCACCGGCAAGATCGTCCTGGTCACCGGGGTCTCCCGCGACCTCGGCCGCCGGTGTGCGCGCACGCTCGCCGCCACGCCCGGCATCGCGCGCGTGATCGGCGTCGACGTCGTCCCGCCCCGCGGTGACATCGGCGACGTCTCGTTCGTGCGCGCCGACATCCGCAACCCCGTGATCGCCAAGGTGATCGCCAAGGAGGACGTCGACACCGTCGTCCACATGAGTGTGATCTCGACCCCCGGCAGCGCCGGCGGTCGCCACACCATGAAGGAGCTCAACGTCATCGGGACGATGCAGCTCCTGGCGGCCGCCCAGCAAGCACCCGGGCTGCGCCACCTGGTCGTGAAGTCGACCTCGACCGTCTACGGAGCGAGCAACCGCGACCCGGCGATGTTCACCGAGGACATGGAGCCGCGTCACCTGCCGCGCTCCGGCTACGCCAAGGACGCCGCCGAGGTCGAGGGCTACGTCCGCGGCTTCTCCCGGCGCCGCCCCGACGTCCGGGTCACGCTGCTGCGCTGCGCCAACGTGATCGGGCCGCACGTCCAGAGCCCGATCACCTCCTACTTCCGGCTCCCGGTCGTCCCCACGGTCCTGGGGTTCGACCCCCGGCTGCAGTTCCTCCACCAGGACGACCTGCTCGCCGTGCTCCAGCACGCGGCCCTCGACGGTGCCTCCGGCGTGTTCAACGTCGCCGGCGACGGCGTCCTGATGCTCTCGCAGGCCATCCGCCGGCTCAGCGGCCCAGCGTGCCGCTCCCCGGCTTCGCGGTCGGCAGCCTCGGCTCGGTCCTGCGTCAGGCGCGGATGGCCGACTTCTCGCCCGAGCAGCTCGGCTTCCTCACCTACGGCCGCGGCATCGACACCACCCGGATGCGCGACGAGCTCGGCTTCGAGCCGCGCTACACCACCGCCGAGGCCTTCGAGGACTTCTCCCGCACGCTCAGTCCCACCGGCGGTCGCACCACCCGGATGATCGACCGCGCCGCGGGCCTGGTCGACCCTGCCCACCTCGAGCTGACGGAGGCCGGCCGTGGGTGACGCCGAGATCATCCCGATCGGCACCCGCGGCCGCCCGGGTCGGGGCACCGGCAAGGACCGACCATCCGCCTCCGCGCGCAACCTCGCCGGCGGTACGCCGCCCCGGACGCCGCCGAAGCCGCCGCCGTCCCCGCCCGACTCACCCCCGAAACCCCCACGGAGGTGCCAGCCCCCGCGAAGCCACGCAAGGCGCCGCCGCCCAAGAAGGCCGCGCCGCCCCGGAGGCCTGCCGAGCAGCCGGAGCCGGTCGCGCCGGCGACCACGCGGGAGCGCGCCCCGCTCGCGGGCATCACCGCCGGTGAGTGGCTCGGCGCCTTCCAGTTCGCGGCGAAGGAGGTGTTCGGCGAGCAGTGGGAACCCCAGCTCGCCCGCTTCCTCGCCTTCACGCGCCGCCGGGTCACCGGCGACTACGCCGTCGACGAGTACGGCTTCGACCCCGAGGTCACCGAACGCTTCCTGATGACGGCGCTGCGGCCGATCGCGGAGAAGTGGTTCCGGATCGAGGTCATCGGCGCCGACAACATCCCGGCCGAGGGCGGCGCGCTCGTGGTCTCCAACCACTCCGGCACCCTCCCGGTCGACGCGTTGATGACCCTGGTGACCGTCCGCGACCACACCGGTCGCCACCTGCGCCCGCTCGGCGCCGACCTGGTGTTCCGGATGCCCGTGGTCGAGCTCGATGGCGCGCAAGGGCGGCGCCACCCTCGCCTGCAACGAGGACGCCGAGCGGATGCTGGGCGGTGGCGAGCTGGTCGGGGTCTGGCCCGAGGGCTTCAAGGGCATCGGCAAGCCGTACGCCGAGCGCTACAAGCTCCAGCGGTTCGGCCGCGGCGGCTTCGTCTCGGCCGCGCTCCGCACCGGCGTCCCGATCATCCCGCTCTCGGTGGTCGGCGCGGAGGAGATCTACCCGCTGGTCGGCAACGTGCCGTCGCTGGCCCGGCTGCTCGGCGTCCCCTACATCCCGATCACGCCGTTCTTCCCGTGGCTCGGTCCGCTCGGCCTGGTGCCGCTGCCCTCGAAGTGGCTGCTCGAGTTCGGCGAGCCGATCCGCACCGACGACTTCGACGACGGGGCAGCCGACGACCCGATGCTGGTCTTCAACGTCACCGACCAGGTGCGCGAGACCATCCAGCAGACGCTCTACTCGCTGCTGATGAAGCGCGACACGGTCTTCCGGGGCAGCGCCCGCGGGGGCGAGCTGCCGGAGTAGCGGGTCCTTCCCGAGGGTCCCGTCGGGCTCCGGGCGCTTGATTGTCCGTCCCGGCCGGCGGCGGTCAAGAGTTCGCTGCGCCGCTTCGCGCTCACCCGTGGGTCAGGGAAGGTCGGGCAGTGCGTCGTCGACATCCTCGATGACGTCGTCGACACCGGGCAGCAGGTCGTCGTTGGACGTGTTGCCGCCGCCGCTCGCCGCCACCGTCGCCGGTCAGCGGGTCGGTCAGGACGTCGAGCGGGTTGTCGGAGCCGCCGCCACCGCCGGTCGTGGTCCCGCCACCGCCGGTGCCGGGCGGGTTCAGGTCGGTGCCGGCGAGGGATCCGTCACCACCACCCTGCTGTCCACCCTGGGTGCCGTCGCCCTGCTTGCCGCCCTTGCCGTCGCCCTTGCCGCCCTGGGAGTCGTCGCTGGCCAGCGTCGGGGCTGGCACGACGATCACGTCGCGCTCGGTGACCTGGCCGGCGGACATCAGCACCGGCGGGATCTGCCCGATGCCACCGGCACACGTCGGGCAGGCCTTGCTCGCCGCGGCGTCGATCTCGCCGAGCACCTGGGCGGCGTACGCCAGCTCGTCGCGAGCCTCCTCGGGCAGCAGCGCCTCGAGCTGGGTCAGGGTCTGCATGCTGGTCGCGGTGAACTCGCGCAGCTCCTCGATGGAGCGCTCGTCGCCGGTCTCGGCGTAGTCGGTCAGCAGCAGGTCGGAGGCGGCCATGGCCTGGTCGCTGAACGTGGTGAGGGTGGAGGCGATCGCCGGACCGTCGCCCAGGCTGCCGGTGCGGCTGAGGGCGCTGATCTCGGCGAGCCGGTCGGTCGCGTTGGACAGCAGCGAGGTGCCCTTGGCCTCGTCCGACATGCGGATGCCGGTCTCGGCGTTCTCCATCGCCCGCTTGAGCGGGTAGAGCATCTCGCCGGGCAGGGCGCTCTGCGCGGCCACGGCCAGCGAGGTGCTGGCGCCGACGATGGCGAGCCCACCGACCACGGCGGCGATGCGTCGGTCGCGGGACGTGCGGCGCGGCGGCAGCGTGAGCCGCTGGGTGTCTTCGGAGGGAAGCAGCAGGGTGTCGGCGGCGGCCATCAGCTCCTCGCGGAGCGAGCGGGTGAAGTCAGGGCGTGGCTCGACCGGTGCGACGTCGCGCAGCTGGGCGACGATCTCGACGAACTCGGCGTAATGGGCGTCGCGAGAGCTCCCCGTCGAGGTGCCCTCGACCAGGGTGTTGAACTCCTCGGCGCGCCGCGCCGCGAACACCGTCATTGCTGTCGTCCTGTCTGCTCACTCGTCGCGAGGCCCCGATGACCTCTCGACACAGACCTCAACGACCCGTTCGGAGGCGAAGTTACGGGGTCTGACCCGGCGGACGGCGACAATTTTCTGAGGATGTGCATCAGCCCCGGACCCCCTCCGGCATGAGCTTGGCCAGATTGCGTACGCCGCGCAGCTGGAGCTGCTTGATGGCGCCGTCGCTGCGGCCCAGGATCTCGGCCGTCTCGGCGATGCTGAGGCCCTGCAGGAAGCGCATGATCAGGCAGTCGCGTTGCTCGTCGGGGAGCTTCTGGAGCGCCTTCATCAACAGCTCGTTGGTGAGTGACGCCAACACCGCGGTCTCGGGTCCCTCGGTCGCGTCGTCGTGCGGCGACATGTCCTCGGTGGTCATCTCGAGACGCGTGCGGCCGGCCTTGAAGTGGTCGGTGCAGAGGTTGCGCGCGATGGTCATCAGCCAGGCGCCGAAGTCCTTGCCCTGCCACCGGAAGTTGTTCATCGACCGGAGCGCCCGGAAGAAGGTCTCGGAGGTGAGGTCCTCGGCGAGCTGGGAGGAGCGCGTCCGGTAGAACAGGAACCGGTAGACCGAGCCCTGGTAGTGGTCGTAGAGCAGCCCGAAGGCGTCCTTGTCGCCGCCACGGGCCAGCTCGACCAGGGCGATCAGCCGGGTGCGCTCGGCCTCGTCCTCCTCCGAGGAGGCCGCGAGCTCGGAGTCGCCGAAGCTTCCCGATCCCGGGTCGGGAGCCACGGCGGCCTCGCTCAGCAGCCAGTGGGACGGGCGGCCTCTCGGGGCAGGACCCGAGGGCGCGACGGCGGCGCCGGCGAAGGCCGGCGGACGCTGCTCGAGCATGATCGAGGCGACGGCGTCACGCAGCGCATCAAGTCCGCGTGCGACGTCTCCTGGACCCCACTGCGTGTTGATGATGAATGACCCTCCCGGTCACAAGCTTCCCCCGAAGCAACGGCCATGGTAAGCGCCGTCACACCGGGCTGGGAAGGGTTCTCACCCCAAAGTGGGCCATGCCACGACGGCAAAACCGCTGCTCAGCGGCGCTTTCGGAGCGCCACGCCGGCGGCCACCGCCCCGCTCAGCGCACCCGCCGCCGCCCCGACCACCAGCCCCGTCCGGGCCGCCTTGCGGCCGGTGCGGTAGTCGCGGACGCGCCACCCCTGGGCCCGCGCATGGGCCCGCAGCCGCGCGTCCGGGTTGATGGCGCAGGGGTCGCCGACCAGGGTGAGCATCGGCAGGTCGTTGAAGGAGTCGGAGTACGCCGAGCAGCGCGTCGAGGTCGAGTCCCTCCCGGCTCGCCAGCGCCTTGATCGCCTCGCCCTTGGCCGGCCCGTGGAGGAGGTCGCCGACCAGCCGGCCGGTGTAGACGCCGTCGACGTGCTCGGCCACGGTTCCCATCGCGCCGGTGAGGCCGAGCCGACGGGCGATGATCTGGGCGATCTCGACCGGCGCCGCCGTGACGAGCCAGACCCGTTGCCCCTCGTCCAGGTGGAGCTGGGCCAGCGCCCGCGTGCCCGGCCAGATCCGGTGGGCCATCGCCTCGTCGAAGATCTCCTCGCCCAGCTCCTCGAGCTCGGCGACGGTGTGGCCCGCGATGAACCCGAGGGCGGAGTTGCGGGCGTCGGCGACGTGCTCGGGGTCCTCGACGCCGACCACCCGGAAGTAGGCCTGCTTCCAGGCCGCGCCCAGGATCTCGCGGGTGGTGAAGAACTCGCGGCGGTGGAGGCCGCGGGCGAGGTGGAAGATGCTCGCGCCCTGCATGACGGTGTTGTCGACGTCGAAGAACGCCGCCGACGTCGGGTCCGCGGGCGTGCTCAGCGCCGTCTCGACCTCGGCGGCCGCAGCGGCGGCCTCGCCGGCGAGGGTCGACCGCTGCTGGAGGTCCAGCGGGCGTCGCGGCCGCTCCGGGGTCATGTCACGAGCCTAGCCGCGCACGACGAAGGAGTGCGCGGCGTGGCGAGGGAGGTCGAGCAAGCCCCGCGACCGAGCTTGCGAGGTCGCGACGGGTGGGTCGAGACCAAGACCCTAGCCCCGGCCCGGCCTGCAGGCGGTCCGCCGGACCGCCGGTGCCGCCCCGGTGAGTGTGGAAGGATCGCCCGGGTGTCCAAGCCGGATCTCACCGACCTGTTGGCGACTGCCGCCACGGAGCGCCCCGACCGTGTCGCGGTCGTGGAGTCCGGCGGTCGGAGCGTGACCTGGGCCGCGCTCGAGGACGAGGTCGCCCGGATCGCGTCCGGGCTCGGCGAGGCCGGGGTGGTCGGCGGACAGCGGGTGCTGATCGCCCTCGGCAACCGGCTCGAGTTCGTGACGGCGTACCTCGGCGTCCTGCGCGCCCAGGCCGTCGCCGTCCCGGTCAACCCGACGTCCACCTCGGGCGAGCTCGCCCGGATGGTCGCCGACTCCGGTGCGCGGCTGGCGGTCGCGGACGCCTCCACCCTGGCCGCGGTGCGCGAGGCGGTGGCCGTGGTGGCCCGCGCCCGGGCTGGCGAGAGCGTCGACCTCGACGCCGACCTGGTCGAGCGAGCCGTTCCCACGCGGGTGGTCGTCGTCGACGAGTCGCCTGGCGACGGCGAGATCGGCTTCGACGCGCTGCGAGCTGCGGAGGCGCAGCCGGTGCCGTTGCTGCCCGACCCCGAGAAGCTCGCCTGCCTCCTCTACACGAGCGGGACGTCGGGGCGCCCGCGTGCGGCGATGCTCACCCACCGGGCACTGCTGGCCAACCTCGACCAGGTCGCCGACGTGGAGCCGCCGTTGATGCACGGCGACGACGTGGTGCTCGGTGTGCTGCCGCTGTTCCACGTCTACGGCCTCAACGCGGTGCTGGGCGGCGTCCTGCGCCACCGCGCCCGGCTGGTGCTGGCGGAGCGCTTCGACCCGCAGGGGACCCTCGACCTGATCGAGGACGAGGCGTGCAGCGTCCTGCCCGTCGCGCCGCCGGTCTTCGGCTACTGGCTGGCCGATCCCCACGTCCGGGAGCGGCTCGGCCCGGTGCGGCTCGTGCTCTCCGGCTCGGCGCCGCTGGCCGCGTCGGTCATCGACGAGTTCACCGAGCTCACCGGCCTGCCGGTGCACCAGGGCTACGGCCTCACCGAGGCCGCGCCGGTCGTGACCAGCACGCTGTGCTCGGTCGACCTCCAGAGCGGGTCCGTGGGCGCGGCCCTTCCCGGCATCGAGCTCCGGCTCGTCGACGACCGTGGCCGGGCGCCCGAGGGCGAGGACCCCGGCGAGATCCAGGTCTACGGCGACAACCTCTTCAGCGGCTACTGGCCCGACGGCAGCGGCGGACCGGACGACGCCGGCTGGTGGTCGACCGGAGACGTCGGGTTCCTCGACGCGACCGGCGACCTCTTCCTCGTCGACCGGCTCAAGGAGCTCGTGATCGTGTCGGGCTTCAACGTCTACCCGAGCGAGGTCGAGGACGTCGTCCGGGAGGTCGAGGGCGTCACCGAGGTCGCGGTCATCGGCGTCGCCGACGACGAGACCGGGGAGGCGGTCGTCGCCTACGTGCGCGCCGACGGTGCCGACCCGGCCGCCATCGAGGCCGCCGTACGCGCCCGCTGCGAGGAGCGGCTGGCCCGCTTCAAGCGGCCGAGCCGGATCGAGGTCGTCGACGAGCTGCCGCTCACCGTCACCGGCAAGGTCCAGAAGGGCCGGCTGCGCGGCCTCGAGCGGCGGCGGGCGCTCGGGCTCCTGGAGTGACCATGCCCAGCCCTCGCGTCACGCTCTACGGCCGGCCCGGCTGTCACCTGTGCGACGAGGCCCGCGCCGTCATCGAGCGGGTCTGCGCGGACCTCGGCGAGACGTACGACGAGATCGACGTCGACACCGACCACGAGCTCCAGCGGCGGTTCAGCGACGAGGTGCCGGTGACGTTCGTGGATGGCAGGCAGCACGACTTCTGGCGGGTCGACGAGCAGCGGCTTCGCACCGCACTCACCCGGTGACCGACGCAGCCCGACGCGGCGGCGATCACGTGGGCCGGCCAGGTCGTGGGCCGTCCGGTGATCAGGGTGACGCAGCTGACCGGGGGCATGACCTCCCGCATGCTCCGGCTGTCGCACGACACCGGCGACGACACCGTCCTGCGGTTGGTCACCGAGGAACCCTGGCGCCGGCACGGTGCCGAGCTGGCCCGACGCGAGGCCGAGACGCAGCAGGCGCTGGCCGCGAGTCCGGTGCCGGCACCGCGCAGCCTGGCACTGGACGCGGACGGCCAGCACGCGGCCCACGCCGCCCATCTGATGACGTGGCTGCCCGGCGAGCCGGACGCGACGCGGAGCGACCCCACGTCGCTGCACGCGATGGCGCGGCTGCTGGCGGAGATCCACGAGGTCCGGGTCGCGCCCAGGCCGCGCACGTTCCAGTCGTGGGCCTGGCCCGCGAAGTGGGTGGTGCCGGAGTGGTCCGACGCGCCGGACACCTGGCGCCGGGCCTTCGAGGTGCTCGCCGCCGGAGACCCGCCGTGGGAGCCGTGCTTCCTGCAGCGCGACTTCGGCCCCCGCAACGTGCTGTGGACCGGTGACCGGATCACCGGCGTCGTCGACTGGGTCGAGACCTCCACCGGACCGGCGTGGCTCGACGTGGCGCACGGCGCGAGCAACATCGCGCTGCGGCACGGGACCGAGGTGGCGGGGCGCTTCGCGGCGGCGTACGTCGCGGAGACCGGGCGTGCGCCGGCGCCCTACTGGGACGTGATGGACGTGGTCGGCTTCCTGCCGCCGCCAGGTGGGTCGATGTGGTTCGACGGGCCGGGGCGGCGCCGGTTGGAGGAGCATCTGGCTCGCGTCCTCGGTGAGCTGGGCTGACCGCCTCCGCACCCCGCTGGATGTGCGAAGTCCCACATGTGCTAGCCGGCGGGCGTCGCTCGATTTGTTCCCGCGTTCACAAACCTCCTACATTGATCGACGCCGCTTGGTTCTTCCCGGGTTCCCGAGGCCCGCTGCCGAGCGGATGGAAAGCGGAGCAGTGACTTCAGCACGGACTTCCAGCGAGACCGCCCGGGACATTCCCGAGGCCACGGTCGCCCGGCTGCCCGTCTACCTGCGGGCGCTGGTCACGCTCGCCGACTCCGGCATCACCACCTGCTCCAGCGAGGACCTCGCCCAGGCCGCGGGCGTCAACAGCGCCAAGCTCCGCAAGGACCTCTCCTACCTCGGCAGCTACGGCACCCGCGGGGTCGGCTACGACGTCGACTACCTGCGCTACCAGATCGCCCGCGAGATCGGCGTGACCCAGGACTGGCCGGTCGTCATCGTCGGCATCGGCAACCTCGGCCACGCCCTCGCCAACTACTCCGGCTTCCGCAGCCGCGGCTTCCGGGTCGTGGCGCTGCTCGACGCCGATCCCGACCGCCAGGACGAGGTCGTCGCCGGCGTCGACGTCCGGCCGTTCGACGACCTCGAGGCGATCGTCGCCGAGCACGGCGTCGCCATCGGGGTGATCGCCACGCCGGCCGCGGCCGCGCAGGACGTCGCCGACCGGATGGTCGCCACCGGCATCACCAGCATCCTCAACTTCGCGCCGACCGTGCTCGCGGTGCCCGACGGCGTCGACGTCCGCAAGGTCGACCTCTCCATCGAGCTGCAGATCCTCGCCTACCACGAGCAGCGCAAGGCGGGAGAACGCGTCATGAGCGTCCTGGTCGTCGGCATCTCCCACAAGTCCGCTCCGGTCTCGCTGCTGGAGCGGGTCGCCCTCGACGGCGACGGCGTCGTCAAGCTGCATCGGCGACGTCATGGCCTGCGCCCACGTCACCGAGGCGGCGGTCATCTCCACCTGCAACCGGCTCGAGATCTTCGCCGAGGTCGACCGCTTCCACGGCAGCGTCGAGGACGTCTCGCGGCTGCTGGTCGAGCGGGCGCGGCGAGGCGACCGAGGCGATGCTCCCGCACCTCTACGTCCACTACGAGGACGGCGCCGTCTCCCACCTCTTCCACGTCGCCTCCGGGCTCGACTCGATGGCCGTCGGCGAGGGCCAGATCCTGGGCCAGACCCGCGCCGCGCTGCGCCTCGGCCAGGAGCAGGGCACCGTCGGCCCCGCGCTCAACGTGCTGTTCCAGCAGGCGCTCCGCGTCGGCAAGCGCTCCCGCGCCGAGACCGGCATCGACCAGGCCGCCCCGACGCTGGTGAGCGAGGCGCTCGAAGGTGATCCTCCCCGAGGGCGTCGCCGGCCGCCGGGTCGTGGTGCTCGGCGCCGGAGGCATGGCCGCCCTCGCCACCGCGACCGTCGCCCGGCAGGGTGCCGCCGACGTCGTGGTCGTCAACCGCACGGCCGGGAACGCCGAGCGGCTCGCCGCCGAGTACGACGTACGCGCGGCCGGCCTCGACCGGCTCGGCGCCGAGCTCGCCGCACGCCGACGTGCTGGTGACCTGCACCGGCGCCACCGGGGTGCTGCTCACCGCCGCCGAGATCCAGGCCGCGCGCCCCGACCACCAGCCGCTCGCGATCGCCGACCTGGCGCTGCCCCACGACGTCGAGCCGGCCGCGCGCGAGCTGCCGGGCGTCAGCTTCGTCGGCCTGGCCGACCTCGCCGAGAGGCTGCGCGACACCGATGCGGGCCGCGAGATCGACGGCGTCCGCCGGATCGTCGGCGAGGAGGTCACCGCCTTCCTCACCGCGCGCCGTCAGGCCAGCGTGACCCCGACCGTGGTCGCGCTGCGCTCGATGGCGACCGAGGTCGTGGAGGCCGAGATGGCGCGCCTGGTGGCCCGGCTGCCGGACCTCGACGACGCCGCCCGCGACGAGGTGCTCCAGACGCTGCGCCGGCTCGCCGACAAGCTGCTCCACCAGCCGACCGTCCGGGTCAAGGAGCTCGCCAACGAGACCGGCGCCGTGTCCTACGCCGCCGCGCTGGCCGAGCTGTTCTCCCTCGACCCCGAGGCCGTCGACGCCGTCACCCGCCCGTCCGGGGAGGCGCTGTCATGACGACACCGCTCCGCCTGGGCACCCGCGCCTCCGCGCTCGCCACGGTCCAGTCCTCGCCAGGTCGCCGACCTGGTGCGCGACCGGATGGGCCGCGAGGTCGAGCTGGTCGAGATCACGACCGAGGGCGACACCACCAGTGGGCCCGCTCGCCCAGATCGGCGGGACCGGCGTCTTCGTCAGCGCGCTGCGCGACGCCCTGCTCGACGGCCGGATCGACCTGGCCGTCCACTCCCTCAAGGACCTGCCCACCGGCCCGTGCGACGGGATCTCGCTCGCCGCCGTGCCGCCACGCGAGGACCCGCGCGACGTCGTCGTGGCCCGCGACGGGCTCACGCTCGGCGAGCTGCCGGCCGGTTCCCGCGTCGGCACCGGCTCGCCGCGGCGGGTCTCCCAGCTCCACGCGCTCGGCCTCGGTTTGGATGTCGTCGACATCCGGGGCAACGTGGACACCAGGATCGGCAAGGTCCGGACCGGTGAGTACGACGCCGTCGTACTGGCCCGGGCCGGGCTGGCCCGGCTCGGACGGCTCGACGAGGTCACCGAGGTGCTCGACCCGCTGCAGATGCTCCCCGCCCCCGGGCAGGGTGCGCTGGCGATCGAGTGCCGCTCCGGCGACGTCGACCTGGCGGCCGGGCTGGCCGATCTCGAGGACCTGCGGTCCCGGTGCGGCGGTCGACGCCGAGCGAGCGGTCCTCGCCACCCTCGAGGGTGGCTGCTCGGCTCCGGTCGGAGCCCTGGCCGAGGTGGTCGAGGGCGAGGACGGGGACGAGCTGTGGGTCAGGGCGATCGCCCTCTCCCACGACGGTGGGCTGTCGGTGCGGATGTCCGCATCGGGTCCACCGGCCGACGCCACCAGCGTCGGCACCAGGTTGGCGAGCGAGATGCTCGCCGACGGCGCAGCAGAACTGACCCTCAGACACCAGCAGCATCAGCGAAGAGGCAGAAGGCATGACGCGAGCCAAGACCACGTCCAACGGGTCCACCCCCAGCCAGCTCCGCACCCGGCTGGGTGTCGTTCGTGGGCAGCGGCCCCGGCGACCCCGACCTGCTCACGGTGCGAGCCGTCGACCTCCTCCGCGACGCCGAGGTGGTCGTCACCGAGGCGCCCGACCACGAGACGATGGTGCGCCGGCTGCTCGGGCTCCCGGCCGCCGGCCGCGGACGAGACCGACGACGAGCCGGCCGGTCCGCAGTTCGTCGACGGCGGCTTCGGCGAGGACGGCCAGCCGCTGACCCACGCCGCCCGCGCCAAGGTCGTCGTCAAGCCACGGCAAGAAGCGCCGCGTGGTCCGGCTGATGACCGGTGACCCGTTCCTCTACGCCTCCGGCCCCGAGGAGGCGCAGGCCTGCGTCAAGGCCGGGGTCGGCTTCGAGATCGTCCCCGGCGTCTCCTGCGTCGGCGCCGTCCCGGCGTACGCCGGCATCCCGCTGACCACCAAGGAGAACCGCGAGGTCACCGTCGTGACCTGCGGCGCCGCTGAGGTGAACGGTCGACTGGAAGCGCTACGCCGACGACCGCACCCTGGTGCTGCTCAGCGCCGTCGGGTCGATCGGCGAGATCGCCGCGGCCCTCGTCGGCCGCCGGTCGCCCCGCGGACACCCCGGTCGCGATGACCCGGGTCGGCACCACCACCGAGCAGTCCACCGTCACCTCGACGCTCGAGCACATCGCCGCCGACGCCCGCGCCGCCCGGATCGAGCCCCCGGCCGTCACCGTCGTCGGCCAGGTCGTCGACCTGCGCGAGACGCTGTCGTGGTTCGAGACCAAGCCGCTGTTCGGCTGGCGCGTGCTGGTGCCCCGCACCAAGGAGCAGGCCGCGTCGCTGACGACCCGGCTCCGCGGCTACGGCGCCGTGCCCGGAGGAGGTGCCCACCATCTCGGTGGAGCCGCCCCGCAACCCGCAGCAGATGGACAAGGCCGTGCGCGGCCTGGTCGAGGGCCGCTACGAGTGGATCGCCTTCACCTCGGTCAACGCGGTCAAGGCGGTGCGCGAGAAGTTCGAGGAGTACGGCCTGGACGCCCGCGCCTTCTCCGGCCTCAAGATCGCCGCGGTCGGCGACAAGACCGCCGAGGCGATCGCGGCCTGGGGCCTGCGCGCCGACCTGGTGCCGTCGGGCGAGCAGTCCGCGGCCGGGCTGCTGGCCGACTGGCCGCCGTACGACGACGTGCTCGACCCGATCAACCGGGTCTTCCTGCCGCGCGCCGACATCGCGACCGAGACGCTCGTCGCCGGCCTGATCGACCTGGGCTGGGAGTGCGACGACGTCACCGCCTACCGCACCGTGCGCGCCACGCCGCCGCCGGCGCCGACCCGCGACGCGATCAAGACCGGCCGGTTCGACGCCGTGGTCTTCACCTCGTCCTCGACGGTCCGCAACCTGGTCGGCATCGCCGGCAAGCCGCACCCGTCGACGGTCATCGCCGTGATCGGTCCGGCGACCGCCAAGACCGCCGAGGAGCACGGCCTGCGGGTCGACGTGCTGGCCGCCAAGCCGGACGTCGAGCTGCTGGTCGACGCGCTGGCCGACTTCGGCTGCGACCCGCCGCGCCGCGATGATCGAGGCCGGCCAGCCGGTCACCAAGCCGTCGGAGCGCCAGCCGTCGCGGTCGCCGCGCGCGGAGCCAAGTGATCGCGCTGACGTGGAGTGGATCGGCGCATGGCGCGCAGTGAAGCCCCTGGTCCGGCCGCGCCGGCTGCGGACCACCCCGGCGCTGCGCCGGATGGTGGCCGAGACCTCGGTCGAGGCCCGGCAGCTGGTGCTGCCGCGTGTTCGTCCGCGAGGGCCTCGACGAGCCGCGCCCGATCAGCTCGATGCCCGGCGTCGTCCAGCACACCCGCTCCTCGCTGCTCGGCGCGGTCGCCGAGGCGGCCGAGCTCGGCCTGGGCGGGGTGATGCTGTTCGGCATCCCGGAGCAGAAGGACGCAGTCGGCTCCGGCGCGACCGACCCGTCGGGCGTGCTCAACCTCGCCATCACCGACGTGGTCGCCGAGGTCGGCGACGCGCTGACGGTGATGAGCGACCTCTGCCTCGACGAGTTCACCGACCACGGCCACTGCGGCGTGCTCGACGCCGACGGCCGCGTCGACAACGACAAGACGCTCGCGCGGTACGCCGAGATGGCGCTCGCCCAGGCCCACGCCGGCGTCGACATGGTCGGCCCCAGCGGCATGATGGACGGCCAGGTGCGCGTCGTCCGCGAGGCGCTCGACGCCGCCGAGCACGTCGACGTCTCGATCCTCGCCTACTCCGCGAAGTACGCCTCCGCGTTCTTCGGTCCCTTCCGCGAGGCCGTCGACAGCTCGCTGGAGGGCGACCGGCGCACCTACCAGCAGGATCCCGCCAACGGCCGCGAGGGCGTCCGCGAGGCGCTGCTCGACGTGGCCGAGGGTGCCGACATCGTGATGGTGAAGCCGGCCCTGGCCTACCTCGACGTGGTGCGCGCGGTCCGCGAGGCGGTCGACGTCCCCGTGGCGGCCTACAACATCTCCGGTGAGTACGCCATGGTCGAGGCCGCCGCCGCCCAGGGCTGGATCGACCGCGAGGCGGCCATCCTCGAGACGCTCACCTCGATCCGGCGCGCCGGGGCCGACGTGGTCCTCACCTACTGGGCGGCCGAGGCCGCCCGGCTGCTGTCCCGCTGAGCCGTCGACTCAGCCTTCGAGCAGGTCCGTCGACGCACTGGTTGAGCTCGTTGACGCCGCGGTGAGCGGGTTGTCGATCCACGCCGTCGGCGATGCACTGGGCAAGCGCCTCGGCCTCGGTCAGCACGTCCTCGACCACGGGCACGTCGGGGTCGGGCACGTCGTCGACGCCCGGACCGCCGCCGCCGCCGTCGCCGCCGCCATCGCCGCCGCCGTCGCCGCCACCGCCCGGGGGCGTGGTGGTGCTCACTCGCCGCCGTCACCGCCGCCGTTGCCGCCGCCACCGCCGGTGATGGTGGTGCCGCCGTCGTTGCCACCGCTGCCGTCGTCGCCGCCGCCGTTGCCGCGGGGGCCCTGGGGCTCGGGCGCGGGCGCGAAGTAGCCGGCGCTGCTGACGCCGTTGGGGACGGAGGTGTAGTCGCCGGACATGTAGGCGTTCATGAACGAGAGGACGAGGTCGACGTAGTCGTCGCTGTGGTTGTAGCGGAAGACGGAGGCGCGCTGGCCGGCCACGGTCGACAGGTCGTCGTTGCCGGAGCAGAGGTAGACCGCGCTGGCGAGCGCCGCGTCGTCGATGTCCTGCGGGTTGCGCTTGCCGTCGTTGTCACCGTCGACGCCCACGACCGACCAGGTCGAGGGGATGAACTGCATCGGGCCGACGGCGCGGTCCCAGCGGGCGTCGGAGTCGTACTGGCCGGCGTCGGTGTCGCGGATGGCCTGGGTGTTGTTGGTGCCGTCGAGGGCGATGCCGAAGATGCCGGGGGTCGCGAGTCCCTCGTCGTTGAGCGTGTTGCCGCCGTAGCGACCGTGGTCGGACTCGACGCGGCCGATGGCGGCGACCAGCTGCCACGAGAGGTTGCACGACTTGTCGGCGGCGTTGATGACCGTCTCGGCCCGCTGGTAGGCGGCGAGCGCGGCGGCGGGGATGCCGGCGGCGGAGGCGTTCTGGGCCTCGCGACCCAGGCCGCCGTCGACGGCGCGGGCGGGGGAGCGGGTGGACGAGACGCTGGCCGGGGCCTCGATGGCCTCGGTGGGGACGGTGGTCCCGTCGGGGAGGGTGGCCGGCGACTGCGGGGCCGGCGACGGCGGTGGTCGCAGGGCCGACGCCCGCCAGCGAGGCGGTGACGGCAGCGGACAGCAGGGCGAGCGGCAGCAGTGCCGTGGCCTTCTGGAAACGGCCGAATCGCGGTGCGGACATCTGATCTCTCCCGGTGTCGAACGCGGTCCCGTGGTCGTGCACCCTCCTGCACGGGGACACTGTGACAACGACTCCCCATCCTCGGGGTTACGTGTCGGTAATGTCTGTGAGTCAGGTCGCACTGAGCGGTGCTGCATCCAGGCAACGGGGAGTGTCCCCCGTCCCCTGCTCCACACCGTACCTCGCCGGTGTGGTCCGGGTCACATCTCGTGCGGAGATCGTGACCATCCCCGCCCGACGGCCCGGTGGACGGCTCTGTGGACCGCTCGGTGACAATGGGAGCGTGTCCGGCACCGAGCGCTCCGAGGAGCTGTTCCGGCGCGCCCGTGCGGTGACCCCGGGCGGGGTCAACTCCCCGGTGCGCGCCTTCCGCGCCGTCGGCGGGACCCCGCGCTTCATCCGCTCCGCCCAGGGTGCCTGGCTGACCGACGCCGACGGCCACGACTACGTCGACCTCGATCTGCTCGTGGGGGCCGATGCTGCTCGGCCACGCCCATCCCGAGGTGCAGGCCGCCGTCGCCGAGGCGGTCGCCCGCGGGACGTCGTACGGCGCCCCGACCGAGCCCGAGGTCGAGCTCGCCGAGGAGATCGTGGCCCGCACGCCGGTCGACAGCGTCCGCTTCGTCTCGTCGGGCACCGAGGCCACCATGAGCGCGATCCGGCTGGCCCGCGGGTTCACCGGCCGCGAGCTGGTCGTGAAGTTCGCCGGCTGCTACCACGGCCACGTCGACGCGCTGCTGGCCGAGGCCGGGTCCGGCGTCGCCACGCTGGCCATCCCGGGGACCCCGGGGGTTCCCGAGTCGGCGACCGGGCTGACGCTGGTGCTGCCCTACCACGACCGGGCGGCCGTCGAGGCGGCGTTCGCCGCGCACGGCGACCGCATCGCCTGCCTGATCACCGAGGCCGCTCCCGGCAACATGGGAGTCATCCCGCCCGAGCCGGGGTTCAACGAGTTCCTCGCCCGCACCTGCGCCGACCACGGCGCGCTGTTCGTCTCCGACGAGGTGATGACCGGCTTCCGGGCGAGCAGGCAGGGCCAGTGGGGGCTCGACGGCGCGGTCGAGGGCTGGCGACCCGACCTGACCACCTTCGGCAAGGTCATGGGCGGCGGCTTCCCGGCCGCCGCGTTCGGCGGCCGCGCCGACGTCATGGCCCACCTCGCGCCCGAGGGGCCGGTCTACCAGGCCGGCACGCTCTCCGGTAACCCGATCGCGACCACCGCCGGGCTGGCCACGCTGCGGCTGGCCGACGACGCCGTCTACGACCACCTCACCAAGGCCGGTGACGTCATCAAGCAGGCCGCGAGCGAGGCCCTCGCCGACGCCGGCGTGCCCCACGTCGTGCAGTCCGCGGGGACCATGTTCTCCGTGTTCTTCACCGACCGGCCGGTGCGCGACTTCGCCGGCGCCGCCGCGCAGGACACCAGCGCCTTCGCGGCGTTCTTCCACGCGATGCTCGACGCCGGCGTCTACCTCCCGCCCTCGGCGTACGAGGCGTGGTTCCTGTCGTCGGCCCACGACGACCGCGCGGTGCAGACCGTGCTCGACGCGCTGCCGGGCGCCGCCCGTGCCGCCGCTGCCGCCATGACAGGAGCCGACTGAGTGACCGAGACGACCGTTCACCTGCTGCGGCACGGTGAGGTCCACAACCCGCGCGGCGTGCTCTACGGCCGGATGCCCGGCTTCCTGCTCTCCGACCTGGGCCGGGCCATGGCCCAGAAGGTCGCCGACGTCGTGGGCGACCGCGACATCACGCACCTGGTGTGCTCGCCGCTCGAGCGGGCCCGCGAGACCGGCCAGCCGCTGGCCGACCGGCGCGGTCTCGAGATCGTGGTCGACGAGCGGGTCATCGAGTCGAGCAACGTCTTCGAGGGCCAGAAGTTCGGCCCCGGGGTGAAGACGCTCCGCAAGCCGTCGGCCTGGCGCCATCTCTGGAACCCGCTGCGCCCCTCGTGGGGTGAGCCGTACGTCGAGATCGCCGAGCGGATGATGGCCGCCATCCACGACGCCCGCGACGCCGCGCGCGGCCACGAGGCGGTGGTCGTGTCCCACCAGCTGCCGATCTGGACGACGCGCCTCCACGTCGAGGACCGCTCGTTCCTCCACGACCCGCGCAAGCGGCAGTGCACGCTCTGCTCGCTGACCAGCCTCCACTTCGACGGCGACCGGCTGGCCCGGGTCACCTACTCGGAGCCGGCGGGTGACCTCATCCCCACGCGCGACAAGGGAGCGCCGTTCTCGGCCGGCGGGGCGCCGGAGGAGAACCGCCCGTGACCCGTCGCCGCATCCCCGCCCTGCTGCTGGTCGGGGTGCGTCGCCCTGACCGGCTGCACGTCGCTGAGCGGCACCGGCGACAAGGGGTTCGTCTCGGGCGACGGTCAGCTGACGGTGCGGACCGCGTCGGAGCGCGAGCAACCGATCGAGCTCGAGGGTGAGGACCTCGAGGGAGAGCCGCTCGACCTGAGCGACTTCCGCGGCACGCCGGTCGTCGTCGTGGTCTGGGGCTCCTGGTGCGGACCGTGCGTCGCGGAGGCGACGGAGGTGGTGGACGCCGCGGAGGAGCTCGGCGACGAGGCCCAGTTCGTCGGGATCAACCTCCGTGACTCGAGCACCGCTCAGGCGCAGGCGTTCGTGCGGAACTACGACGTGCCGTACCCCTCGTTCTACGCGCCCGACGGCAAGGAGATGCTCGCGTTCGAGGGTGTCCTCGCCCCCAACTCCATCCCGTCCTTCGTCGTCCTCGACGAGGAGGGTCGCGTCGCGGCATCGATCCTCGGTGAGCTGCCGTCGACCCAGACGCTGGTCGACGTGACCCGCGACGTGGCCGACGAGACTGCCGAAGGTTCCGCGGATGGGTGAGTGGTTCTCCACCACCGCCGGCTCCGGATCGCTCGCCCTCGCCATCCCTGTTGCGCTGGCGGCGGGCCTCGTCTCGTTCTTCTCGCCGTGCGTGATCCCGCTGCTGCCCGGCTACCTCTCCTACGCCACCGGTCTCTCCGGAGCGGACCTGGAGGACGCCGGACGCAGCCGGTTGCTCGCCGGGTCGCTGCTGTTCGTGCTCGGTTTCGCCTCGGTCTTCGTCGCTCTCGGGACACTGTCCGGCGCCCTGGGTGCCTGGCTGATCACCTGGCAGCGGGAGATCACGCTGGTGCTCGGCGTCCTCACCATCCTGCTCGGTCTGGCCTTCGCCGGCCTGGTGCCGTGGCTGCAGCGTGACGTCCGGGTCCACCAGGTGCCGGCGGTGGGACTGGGGGCGGCGCCGCTGCTGGGCGTGCTCTTCGGGCTCGGCTGGACCCCCTGCATCGGCCCGACCCTGGCGGTCATCCTCAACCTGTCGATCAACGAGGGCACGGCAGCGCGTGGCGCGCTGCTGTCCGCGGTCTACGCGCTGGGGCTCGGCCTGCCGTTCATCGCTGCCGGGCTGGCCTACCGCAGGATGCTCGGTGCCTTCGGGTTCGTCCGGCGCCACCAGCAGTGGGTGACCCGGGTCGGCGGACTGATGCTGGTCGCCGTCGGCGTCCTCCTGGTCACCGGCTGGTGGGCCGAGCTCGTCACCTGGCTCCAGATCCGGCTGATCAGCGACTTCGAGACGAGCATCTGATGGCGAACCCCACGACGGGGCCGGATCCCGGGCGGCGCTCCGGCGAGCTCACCCTCCGCGAGCTGCTGCGCTGGGCCTGGCGCCAGCTCACCTCGATGCGGACGGCGCTGGTGCTGCTGCTGCTCCTGGCGCTGGCGGCGATCCCCGGCTCCGTGGTCCCGCAGGAGGGCGTCGACGCGCTCAAGGCGTCGCAGTGGCAGGACGACCACCCCACACTCACCCCGATCTACGAGCGGCTCGGGCTCTTCGACGTCTACAGCTCGCCGTGGTTCGCCGCCATCTACCTGCTGCTGATGGTGTCGCTGGTGGGCTGCTTCGTGCCGCGGATCGGCGTCTACGCCAAGGGTCTGCGCGCCCAGCCGCCCGCGACCCCGCGCCACCTCGACCGGCTGCCCGTCCACGCGTCGTACGAGACGGCGGAGTCGCCCGAGCAGGTCCTCGACCGGGCCAAGCTGCTCCTCGAGCGGCTACCGGGTCCGGGAGGACGAGGGCTCCGTCTCGGCCCCCTCCCTTCGGCAGAGCGGGGCTACCTCCGCGAGGCGGGCAACCTGCTCTTCCACGTGTCGGTGCTGGTCGTGCTGATCGGGTTCGGGATCGGCAGCCTGTTCGGCTTCCGGGGCGGCGTCATCGTCGTCGTGGGGAACGGCATGTCCAGCAGCCTGACCCAGTACGACGAGTTCCAGCCCGGCAGCCTGTTCGGCGAGGAGGACCTCGACGAGTTCTACCTCGACATCGACGACTTCGACGTCGAGTGGATCACCGACGGCCCCTCGCAGGGGCAGGCGCGCAAGTTCGTCTCCCACGTCACCTACGCCGAGGGGGACGGCGAGCCGCAGGAGTACGACCTGCGGGTCAACCACCCGCTGTCGATCGGCGACACCGACGTCTTCCTGATCGGCCACGGCTACGCCCCGGTCATCACGGTCCGCGACGGCAACGGCGACGTCGCCTACAGCGGCCCGACGATCTTCCTCCCGCAGGACCAGAGCTTCCAGTCGATCGGTGTCATCAAGGCGTCCGGGGCGCGGCCGGAGCAGATCGGGCTGGAGGGCTTCTTCTTCCCCACCTATGCCTTCACCCCCGAGAGCGGCCCGTTCTCGGTCTTCGGCAAGGCGAGCAACCCGGTGATCTCGATGCAGGTGTACGCCGGCGACCTCGGCATGGACTCCGGCGTCCCGCAGTCGGTCTACGCCCTCGACAAGAGCCGGACCGAGCTGGTGACGAAGGAGGACGGGTCGATGTTCCGGGTCGACCTGGCGATGGGCGACTCCGTGAAGCTGCCGGACGGTCTCGGCACCGTGACCTTCGAGGGACTCGAGCGCTGGAACAAGATCCAGCTCAGCCAGACGCCCGGCAAGTGGATCGCCCTCTCCGGCGTGGTGCTGGCGCTGATCGGCCTGCTCGGGTCGCTGTTCATCCGGCCGCGACGGGTCTGGGTGCGGGCCCGTCAGGAGGGGGACGGCACACTGGTCGAGGTCGCCGTCCTCGACCGGGCCGGTGGCGACGACGTGAGTAAGGTGCTGGACGACCTGGTGGCCGGCCTGCAGACGACGGAGGCGGAAGCCATGACCGACGCATCCTGGGAGGCGCTGAGCAACCAGGCCGTGGCCGCCGCGGGCGTCGTCTACTTCCTGGCGATGCTCTCCCACCTGATCGAGGTGGCCGCGGCCCGCAAGGTCGCCGAGCCGGCAGCCGCCGCCCGTGAGTCCGACGGGGCCGTCGCCGTCGCCGAGGGCGACCGCGACGACGCCGTACGACGCCAGGCGATGTTCGGCCGGCTGGGGGTGCTGCTGACGATCCTCGCGGCCGCGGTGCACCTCGTCGCGCTGGTCGCGCGCGGGCTCGCGGCCGACCCCAACCGGGTGCCCTGGGGCAACATGTACGAGTTCACCCTCGCGGGAACCTTCGTCGTGACCGCGCTCTACCTCGTGCTGCTGCGGCGCTACAAGCTGGAGTGGATGGGGCCGATCGTCACCGGTCTCGTGCTGACGCTGCTGATGGTGGCGGTGATCTGGCTCTACGCGCCGATCGCGCCGCTGACCGAGGCGCTCTACTCGCCGTGGCTGGTGATCCACGTGGTCTCCGCGATCATCGCGACCGGCGCGTTCACCCTCGGTGGCATCACCTCGCTGCTGTTCCTGGTCAAGTCACGATCGGGCTCGCCCGACCGCGGCTACCTCGCGCGGGTGCCGGCGCCGGACGACCTCGACCGGCTCTCCTACAAGCTGCACGCCTTCGGGTTCCCGGTGTGGACCTTCGCGGTGCTCATCACCGGCCCGATCTGGGCCCACCAGGCCTGGAGCAGCTACTGGAACTGGGACCCCAAGGAGGTGTGGGCGTTCATCACCTGGGTGGTCTACGCGGCCTACCTGCACGCCCGCGCGACGGCCGGGTGGAGGGGCCGCAACGCGGCGCTGCTCGCCCTGCTCGGGCTGGCGACGCTGTGGTTCAACTTCATCGGGATCAACTTCTTCTCGTCCACCAGCCAGCACTCGTACGCCGCGCCGGCGGCTGTCACGTCAACGGTCGTCGTCGGGCCGGTCGAGTCCGCGTAGGAAGTCGGGGTCGTCGTCGGGTCCGGTGACCCGGGGCTCATCGCGGCGGCGCTTCGGACGCGCCACGCCGCGGCGCTCGATCACCCGGATCGTCAGGTAGATCACGGCCGCCAGGACCACGACCACCAGCAGGACCTTCACACCCTCAGGATAGGGCTCACGTGGTGACGCCTACGCTGGGCCCGTGAAGGAGTTCTGGATCTACACCGGTCTGCGCGCCGCGCTGTTCGTCGCGAGCCTGGGGGTCGTGGCCGGCGTGTGGATGCTGGTCTCGGACGAGGTGCCGCTGCTGTGGGTCATCGTGGTCGCCTTCGTGATGTCCGGGCTGGCGTCGTACTTCCTGCTCAACCGGCAGCGCGAAGCCTTCGCCCGGCGCGTCGAGCAGCGCGCCCAGCGCGCGTCCGCCGCCTTCGAGGCGCAGCGCTCGAAGGAAGACGCGGACTAGCGCGTCACTCGCGGCGGCGGTCGATCTGGCGCCGCACCCGCGACTCGTCCTGGCCGAGCACCTTGGAGAGCAGCACGACGCGGTTCTTCCAGGCGAGGTAGCCGCCGACGACGAGCACGATCAGAATCAGCCATCCCATGCTGAGAGCCTACGCCGGTGGTGGTGGTCAGAACCCGATCACGTTGTAGGGCTCGTCCGGGAGGTCGGCCATCGCGGCGAACCGGCGGACGGCATCGTCCGGTCCGGTGATCCGATTGGCGTGGTGGAGCAGCTCGATGCCGACCCCGGCGAGGTAGAGCGAGCCCAGCGTCTCGGCGTCCAACGACAGCTCCCCGTCGCGGTCGGTGGCCTCGACCTCGGCCACCCCGTCGCGCGTCCGCACCAGCCAGCGCCCGGCCGCGTGGCCCTGGGCGTCGGTCACGTCCAGGACGACCTCGCCGTCGGCTGTCCACGGCCGCGCGGCCAGCGCGCGTGGGACGTCGAGGACCCGCAGCCACAGGAACTCGGACTGGGCCTTGACCTTGAGCGCGTTCATGTCGCGCAGTGCCCAGCGGAGCGGGTCGTCGGGGGCGAACGTGTCGTACATGAGGGTGCGGACCAGGTCGATGCCGCCGAGGAACTGCCAGAGCCCGAGGTAGCCCTCCGGCGACTCCGACAGGAGCAGCGGGACCCGGATCTTGCGGTGGTCCTCGCTGTCCCGGCCGTCCGTCTTGTAGAGCGCGATCGCGTCGACGGTCTCGTCGGCGGTGAGGTGGACGGCGGTCCGCAGGTGCTTGTCCTCGCTGCCCTCGCGGAAGTTCCACCGGCCGGTGAGGAAGGGCTCGTAGAACTGGGGCAGCCCGACCGAGCCGCGGCTGCGCTGGTGGAGGCGGTCGATCTGGCCGCGGACCAGGTCCCACGACGTGCGCGGGTCGACCAGCTCGACCCGGCCGGGGTCGGCGAAGTCACGCAGCCCGAAGCGCGGCCCGGTGTCGATCTCCACGTCCTGGGTGAACGTCGCGGCCCCGAAGCCCCAGCGGCCGTAGATCGTGGCCTCGGAGACCGTCAGCGCGGCGAGCGGTACGTCGCGGGCGACCGCGTCGGCGAGCGAGTCCTCCATCAGCCGCCGGACCAGGCCACGACGCCGGTGGGCCGGACTCGTGGTGACGTCGGTGATCATCCGGAGCGGCAGCATCTCGCGGCCGCAGTTGAGGTCCTTGTCGAACCAGCTCGTCGTCGCGACCGGCACCGGCCCGGCGCCGTACGCGTCCTCGGGCAGCCAGACCCCACGGCACTCGACGTCGTCGGCCTCGACGTGGTCGAGCCAGAGCTTCTCGAACTCGTCGCCGAGCCGGCCCTGGTGGAAGTTGAAGTGGACGGCCTGCAGCCAGCCGCTGCGGCGGGCGCGGGCCGTGTCGGAGTCGTCGGCGAAGTCGAGGCGTGCGTAGTCGTAGTCCATCGCGGGTCACCGTAGCCCGATGACCACCAGCACTGCCCACACCATTTCCGCCAGGCCGGTCTGCTGGAGCACCGGGATCAGTGCCGGACCGGTCTTCTTGCCGAGGACCGTGCGCAGCGCCGGAGCGGCGGGGACGAGGAATCCGAGGCCGATCAGCACCAGCCACGTCGTGCTGGCCGCCACCGCGACGACCGCCGCCGCGGCCGCCAGCACCAGGAGGAGGTAGAGGCCGCGCGTCCGCTCCTCGCCGAGCCGGACCGCGAGGGTGCGCTTGCCGGCGGCGGTGTCCGTCGGGATGTCGCGCAGGTTGTTGACGACCAGGATGGCGCAGGCGAGCGCGCCGATCCCGATCCCGGCGTAGAGCGCCGGGGAGCTCGAACGTCTCCGTCTGCACGTACGTCGTCCCCACCACCGCCACCAGCCCGAAGAACACGAACACCATGACCTCGCCGAGCCCGAGGTAGCCGTAGGGCTTGCCGCCGCCGGTGTAGAACCACGCGGCCGCGACGCACGCCGCGCCGACCGCGACCAGCCACCAGGCGGTGGTGACCGCGAGCACCAGCCCCGCCGCCGCCGCGACCCCGAACGCGAGGAACGCGGCCCGCTTCACGGCCTGCGGCGTCGCCCGGCCGCTGCCGACGAGCCGCATCGGACCCACCCGCTCGTCGTCGGTCCCGCGGATCCCGTCGGAGTAGTCGTTGGCGTAGTTGACGGCCACCTGCAGCGCGAGGCTGACGACCAGGGCCAGCCCGGCCTTCCACCAGACCGCCCCGTCGACGTACGCCGCCACCCCCGTCCCCGCGATGACGGGCGCCACCGCCGCCGGGAGCGTTCGGGGGCGCGCCCCGGCGATCCAGTCAGCGGTGGTGGGCACGGATGGATTCAAGCAGGGTGGTGCCGGGAGCTTGGGTAACGGGTCGTTGATGCTGCTCCTGCGCCGTCACGACGGCGCACCAGCAAGACCAACGACCCGTTACCCGGAGGTGGCCGGCGCTAGGTGGCGCTGCCGAGCATGTGGAAGGCGACGGCGGTGAGGGCGGCGGCGCCGCCGTAGCAGCCGGCGGCGACGAGGACCTTGTGCTTGACCTGGAGCCCGTCGTAGAGGGTGAAGCGGAACCGGTGGGCGGCGTGGATCAGCATCATCGCGAACAGGCCGAGCAGCACCAGGAACGTGATCGGGTGGCCGACGACGGCGGCGATGTGGGCGTGGTCGGGCGGGTCGATCCAGCCCAGCGGGAAGGCGAGGGCGAACAGGAACGCCAAGGACGGCAGGAAGATCGCGGCCATCACGCCGCCGCCGCTGAACGCCAGCCAGAGGAACGGTTCGAGCCGGAACTTCATCGCGTCACCAGCCAGTAGATGAACGCGGAGACGACGGCCAGCCCGGCGTACTGCGCGCCGATGATCACGGCCCCCGGCACCCGCCGCCCGCGCACGGCGACCACCATCGCCTGGGGGGTCAGCGAGAACCAGGTGATCGTGTGGAGGACCACGAACGCGAAGGCGACCACGTTGATGACGACGAGGACCGGCGAGGCCGCCCAGTCGAGGAAGTCGGCGTACGCCGCCTCGCCGCGGCCGACGGCGCGGACGAACAGCACCAGGTAGAGGACGAGCCACGCGATGAAGATGCTGCTCAGCTCGCGCATCACGAACACGAAGTAGCTGCGCTTGCGGACCCACCACAGCACCGGCATCGGCCGGCGGTAGGTCACGTTGCCCTCGGGAGGTGCGGTGGGAGAGGTCATCGCCGCAGCGCCCGGGGGAGCAGGAACGCCTTCACCGACTCCTGGGCCGTCTTGAGCTTGTAGCGCTGGATCGCGCCGGCCGGATCGACGTGCTTGGGGCAGACCCGCGTGCACTCGCCGACGAAGGTGCAGCCGTAGACGCCCTCGTGCTCGATCAGGACGTCGAGACGCTGGCGGGCGCCCTGGTCACGCGAGTCGAGGTCGTAGCGCTCGGCCAGCGCGATGGCGGCCGGTCCGACGAAGTCGGGGTCGAGGCCGTAGACCGGGCATGCCGAGTAGCAGAGCATGCAGTTGATGCACATGCTGAACTGCTTGTAGGCGTCGAGCTCCTCGGGTGACTGGAGGTACTCGCCCTCGTCGACCGACTTCTCCTCGTCGCGGATGATCCACGGCTTGACCCGGGGCAGCTTCTCCATGAAGTCGCCGATGTCGACGACGAGGTCACGTGCCACCGGGAAGTTCGCGAGCGGCTCGACCCGCAACGGCCCCGGGGCGTAGTCGGAGAGGAACGTGGCGCAGGTGAGCCGGGGTTCCCCGTCGACGTTCATGCCGCAGCTGCCGCAGATCCCCATCCGGCACGACCACCGGAAGGCCAGGGTCGTGTCGACCTCGTCCTTGATGTGGTTGAGCGCGTCGAGGACGGTCCACTCCTCGCGCAGCGGGACGTCGTAGTCCTGCCACCCTGGTTCCCGGTCCTTGTCCGGGCGGTAGCGCGAGACCCGGAGATTGATGGAGTCCGCCATGAGTCACCTTCCGTAGACGCGTTCCCCGGGAGGCCACCGGGTGATGGTCACCGGCTGCCGCTCCACCCGCGGCTGGCCGTCGTCCTCTCGGTGCACGAGCTGGTGGAGCAGGAACTTCTCGTCGTCGCGCTCCGGGAAGTCGGTGCGCTGGTGGGCTCCGCGCGACTCCTCGCGCCGCTGCCCGGACGCCAGGATGGTGCCGGCGATGTCGAGCATGTTCGCGGCCTCGAGCGCGGCCACGACCTCGGTGTTCCAGGTGTGGCTGGTGTCGCGGATGCCGACCGCGGGGAGCCGCTCCTGCAGCTCCTGCACGACGTCGGCGGACGTGGCCATGGCCTTGCCGGTGCGGTAGATCCCGGCGGACTCCTCCATGGTCTGCTGCATCTCGGTGCGGATCGCGGCGATCGAGTCGTCGCCGGGCACGGTGTCCATCAGGGCCTGGAGCCGGCGGGCCTCGTCCGCGACCTGTGCGGTGATCGCCGCCGGTGCGGGCGGGGCTCCCGCCGCGTAAGCGGCGGCGGCGCGGCCCGCCCGGGCACCGAAGACCAGGCACTCGGGCAGCGAGTTGGAGCCCAGCCGGTTGGCGCCGTTGATGCTCACGCAGGCGGTCTCGCCCGCGGCGTAGAGCCCGGCGACCGGCGTCGCCCCGTCGATGTCGGTGTGGACGCCGCCCATCATGTAGTGGACGACCGGCCGGACCGGGATCAGGTCGGTGACCGGGTCGATCCGCTCGTACTTCAGGCACAGCTCGCGCACGAACGGGAGCTTGGTGTCGATCAGGTCGGCGCCGAGGTGGCGGAGATCGAGGTGGACGACGGAGCCGTACGGCGTGTCGAGGGTGCGGCCCTTCTCCTCCTCGTGGACGAACGCCTGGGAGAGCCGGTCGCGCGGTCCGAGCTCCATGCTCCGCAGCTCCGGCGTCGGCGTGGGTGTGCCGAGGTCGTAGTCCTGCAGGTAGCGGTAGCCGTCCTTGTTCACCAGCCAGGCGCCCTCGGCGCGGGTCGCCTCGGTGATCAGGATCCCGGTGAACGGCAGGCCCGTGGGGTGGTACTGGATGAACTCCATGTCCTTCAGCGGGGCGCCCGCGCGGTAGGCGAGCGCCATGCCGTCGCCGGTGTTGATGTTGGCGTTGGTGGTGAACGGGAAGACCTTGCCGCACCCGCCGGTGGCGAGCACCACCGACTTGGCGGTGATGGCGCGGACCCGCCCGGTGCTCAGCTCGATCGCGACGACCCCGTGGACCCTGCCGTCGTCGACGAGCAGCCGCGTCACGAACCACTCGTCGTACCGCTGGAGGTCGGCGTACTTCAGGGACGTCTGGAAGAGGGCGTGCAGCATGTGGAAGCCGGTCTTGTCGGCGGCGAACCAGGTGCGCTTCTTCTTCATCCCGCCGAAGGGCCGGACCGCGACGCGCCCGTCCGGCTGCCGGCTCCACGGGCAGCCCCAGTGCTCGAGCTGCAGCAGCTCGCGCGGCGCCTCGTGGACGAACGCCTCGATCGCGTCCTGGTCGCCCAGCCAGTCGCTGCCGGAGATGGTGTCGTAGATGTGCTCCTCGAGGGAGTCGTCCTCGGCGATCGCCCCCGCCGCGCCCCCCTCGGCGGACACGGTGTGGCTCCGCATCGGGTAGACCTTGGAGACCACGGCCACGTCGGCGCGCGGGTCCTCCTCGGCGACGGCGATGGCCGCGCGCAGCCCGGCTGCTCCGCCACCCACCAGGAGCACGTCGTGGGCGGCGACCACCGGGTCGTCACTCACCCCGCAGCTCCTCGTCGACCAGCACCTTGCCGCGATGGTTGACGATCATCGAGTGGACACTGCCGTCGTGGTACTCCTCGCGATGGGTCTGGCAGCCGCACGAGAAGTTCACGTCCAGGGTGATCAGGCCCTGCTGGTCCTCGGTCATCAGCTGCTGGCCGTCATGCGTGCCCCCGCAGGGAGCCAGCCGCGGCTCGAAGGTGGTGCTGGTCGACGTCACTCGCCTGCCTCCTCGGCCGCACCGGGTGCGGCCCCGGGTCAAGGCTCCTACGCCGGGCCTCGAATGTGAAGTGGCTGAACCCACCCGAAAACCGGTCGCGCTACTGGCCGGATCGGCCTAACGTGCAGGAACCGACGGATCCTCGGAAGGAGGCGGCGACGATGCGAGCGACTCACGCGTCCGCCCTGCCCACCTTCTACCCGAACGGGATCTCGCGTGATCGCACACTCCTCTGCACCCTCCGCCGGCCGCACCCTCAACCTGGGCGTCCTCGCCCACGTCGACGCCGGTAAGACGACGCTGACCGAGCGACTCCTGCACCTCGCCGGGGTCGTCGACGAACCGGGGTCGGTCGACGCCGGCACCACCCGCACCGACAGCCTCGTCCTCGAGCGCCGCCGCGGGATCACCATCAAGGCGGCCGTCGTCTCGTTCCCGCTCGCGGGCGGGACGGTCAACGTCGTCGACACGCCCGGCCACCCCGACTTCATCGCCGAGGTCGAGCGCTCGCTGGGCGTGCTCGACGCGGCGGTGCTGGTGCTGTCGGCCGTGGAGGGCGTGCAGCCGCAGACCCGGATCCTGTTCCGGGCGCTCCAGCGGCTCGGCGTACCGACGCTGCTGTTCGTGAACAAGGTCGACCGGGCCGGGGCGTCGCTGGACGGGGTGGTGGCGGCGATCAGGTCCCGCCTGACACCGGACGTGCTCCCCATGGGCGGCGTCGCCGGTGCCGGCTCGCGGACCGCCCGGTTCGTGGCCCACCGGGTCGACGACGTCGCCTTCCGGGACCGGGAGGCCGTGGCGCTGGCCGAGCACGACGACCGGCTGCTGGCGGCGTACGTCGAGGGTCGGCAGACCCCGCCCGCCGAGCTGGGTCGCCGTCTGGCGGCCCAGACCCGCGCCGGCGTGCTCCACCCGGTCTATGCGGGCTGCGCGACCACCGGTGCCGGCGTGCCGGAGCTGATGGCGGCGATCGCCGGCCTGTTGCCCGACTCCACCGGTGACCCGGATGGTGGCGGTCCCGCCTCCGGCCGGGTGTTCAAGGTCGAGCGCGGCCACGCCGCCGAGAAGCTGGCCTACGTCCGGATGTTCGACGGAGAGCTGCGGGTGCGGCAGCGGATCGAGCTGCCGGAGGGCCGGGTCGGCAAGGTCGGGGGACTGGCGGTCCACGATGCCGGGTCGTGGGTGCCGGTGGACGTCCTGGTGGCCGGCCAGGTCGGACGCGTGAGCGGTCTCGCCGCGGTCCGGGTCGGCGACGGCTTCGGCGCCGCCGCACGGGCCGAACCGCACCACTTCCCGCCGCCGACACTGGAGGCGTCGGTGGCGGCGCTGGACCCGGCGCAGGGCCCCGCGCTGCGGACTGCCCTCGAGCAGCTGGCCGACCAGGACCCGCTCATCGACGTCCGCGCCGACCACGACGGCCGGGCCACGGTGTCGCTCTACGGCCGGGTGCAGCAGGAGGTGATCGGCGCGACCCTGGCCGGCGAGCACGGCATCGAGGTGGAGTTCGCGGACGCCGCAGTGCTGCACGTCGAGCGGCCGCGACGCACGGGTGAGGCGGTGCTCCGCCTCAACACCGAGGAGAACCCCTACCACGCGACGATCGGGCTGCGGATCGTGCCCGGCCGCCCGGGATCGGGTCTCCGGTTCGAGGTCGACGCGCCGGCCCGCGACATGCCGTTGTACCTCTTCAACAGCGCCGAGGGCTTCTCGGATGCGATCGAGCGACACGTCCGCCGCAGCCTGCGGGTCGGGCGCTTCGGCTGGGGCGTGACCGACTGCGTCGTGACCCTGACCGAGTGCGCCTACAGCACCGCGGACGGGCCCCCGTCCCGGCGCGGGCCCACCAGCACGTCGTACGACTATCGGCAGGTGACGCCGCTGGTGACGCGGCAGGCGCTGGAGCGGGCCGGCAGCGTGGTGTGCGAGCCGGTGCTGCGCGTCACCCTCGAGGTGCCGACGGACGCCTCGGCCGGGCTGCAGCGGCTGCTGGGCCGGTGGGGCGCGGAGGTCACGTCGCAGACCGGGTCCGGTGAGCTCACCGAGCTCGAGGCACGCATCGTCGCGACCCGGCTGCACGAGCTGCAGCGACAGCTGCCCGACCTCACCGGCGGTGAGGGCGTGCTGGAGTCACGTTTCGAGGGATACCGGCCGGTGACGGGCCGGCCGGTGAGACGCAGGGGGACTGGCGGCTAGCGTTCCGGCCATGGAACCCCTGCGTGTCGCTGGTGAGCCGGCGGCGGTGGTCGCTGCGTTGCGGGGGTGGCTCGACGAGGCGGACCCGGCGCCGCTGTGCGTGGAGACGTCGGGGTCGACGGGCGCGCCCAAGCGGGTCCTGCTGTCGCGGCGTGCGGTGCTGGCCAGCGTGGCCGCCACCGCCCGCCGGCTCGGCAGCGAAGGGCGCTGGGCGCTGCGGCTGCCGGCGTCGTACGTCGCGGGGGTGCAGGTGATCGTCCGGTCCCTGGTCGCCGGCCACGAGCCGGTGCTGGAGGGCTGGGCCGATGATCGGGGGAGCGCGACCCACACCTCGCTGGTGCCGACCCAGCTCCACCGGCTGCTCGACTCGGAGGCGGACGTCGCGGCACTGGCTGGCCTGGACGCGGTGCTGCTCGGCGGAGGGCCGATCGACCCGTTGTTGCGGCAGCGGGCCGAGGCGGCCGGGATCCGGGTGGTGGCGACCTACGGCATGGCCGAGACCTCCGGGGGCTGCGTCTACGACGGCCGTGCCCTCGACGGGGTCGCGGTCGCGGTCGCCGACGACGGTCGGATCCGGCTGGGTGGTCCCACGCTGTTCGACGGGTACGACGGTGACCCGGCCGCGACCGCGGAGGCGCTGGTCGACGGCTGGTTCCTGACCTCCGATGCCGGCCGGCTCGACGAGGACGGCCGGCTGCACGTGCTCGGCAGGCTCGACGACGTCGTGGTGAGCGGGGGCGTCAACGTGCCGACCCCGGCGGTGGCCGCCCGGCTCCGGGCGCACCCGGAGGTCGCCGACGCGGCCGTCATCGGCGTACCCGACGACGAGTGGGGGAACCGGGTGGTGGCAGTCGTGGTCGGGTCGCTCGGGCTCGACGACGCGCGCGACTGGGTGAGCGCTGCCCACCCGCGCTCGTGGGCGCCGCGCGAGGTCATCGCGGTCGAACGGATCCCGATGCTGCCGAACGGCAAGGTCGACCGCGTGGCCCTGCAGGCCCGAGCGGGGGAGCGGCGATGAGGGTCTGGTCGATCCCGATGCGCACCAGGTTCCGGGGCATCACGGTCCGCGAGGGGGTGCTGATCGAGGGTCCGGGCGGGTGGGGCGAGTGGAGCCCGTTCCTCGAGTACGACCCCGGGGTCGCCGAGCCGTGGCTGCGATGTGCCGAGGAGGCGGCGGCCGGCGACTGGCCGGAGCCGCTGCGCGAGAGCGTGCCGGTCAACGTGACCGTCCCCGCGGTCGATCCCGCGACCGCCCATCGGATCACGCGTGACGGCGGCTGCCGCACCGCCAAGGTCAAGGTCGCCGAGCCGGGCCAGTCGGTGGCCGACGACGAGGCGCGGCTGGAGGCCGTGCGCGACGCGCTCGGCCCCGACGGCCGGATCCGGGTCGACGCCAACGGCGGCTGGGACGTCGACGCCGCGGTGGCGGCGATCGCGGCGCTGGAGCGCGCGGCCGGTGGCCTGGAGTACGTCGAGCAGCCGTGCCCGGCCGTCGAGGACCTCGCGGCCGTGCGCCGGAGGGTGGACGTGCCGATCGCGGCCGACGAGTCGATCCGCCGGGCCGCCGATCCCTACCGGGTCCGCGACCTCGAGGCCGCCGACGTCGCCGTGCTGAAGGTGCAGCCGCTGGGTGGGGTACGCGCCTGCCTCCGGATCGCCGAGGACATCGGGCTGCCGGTCGTCGTGTCGTCCGCGCTCGAGACCAGCGTCGGCATCGCCGCCGGGGTCGCGCTCGCCGCCGCGCTGCCCGAGCTGCCCTACGCCTGCGGCCTGGCGACCGTGCAGCTGCTCAGCGACGACGTCGCCGTGGCGCCGCTGCTGCCGGTCGACGGTGCGCTGCCGGTGACCCGGCCGAGTCGTCGACCCGGCCGCCCTCGACCGGCTCGCGGCCGCACCCGACCGGGTGGCCCACTGGGAGCGCCGGCTGGCCGACGTACGGCAGGATCGGCAGGCGTGACCCCCACGCTGCTGGCCCGAGGCGTCGTCGGCTCGTTGATCGAGGCGGGCGTCACCGACGTCGTCCTCGCTCCGGGATCGCGCAACGCGCCCCTCGCCTTTGCGGCGTACGACGCGGTCGGGGCCGGCCTGCTGAGGCTCCACACCCGCATCGACGAGCGGACCGCCGGGTTCCTCGCGCTGGGGCTGAGCCGCACGGGCGCACCCGCCGCCGTGATCTGCACGTCCGGCACCGCGGTCGCCAACCTCCACCCCGCCGTCCTCGAGGCGGCGCACGCCGGCGTCCACCTCGCGGTCGTCACCGCCGACCGACCCGCGCGGCTGCGCGGGACCGGCGCCAACCAGACCACCGACCAGGTCGGCGTCTTCGGGCCGCTCGTCACGACGCACGACCTCGACACGGCGCCCGGCTCGCTGATGTGGCCCGGCGGCCCGCTGCACCTCAACGTCCAGCTCGACGACCCGCTGGTGCCCGACGACCGCTGGGTGCCCGACGTGACGCCCGGTGAGCGGCCGCAGCCGATGCGCCCGATGGTGTTCGAGACGATCGCTCCCGGGCCGCTCACGGTGGTCGTCGCCGGCGACGACGCCGGACCGCCGGCGAGGACGCTCGCGGAGCAGGCGAACTGGCCGCTGCTCGCCGAGCCCACGAGCGGCTCGCGCACCGGTGAGAACCCCATCCGCTGCTACCGGTTGCTGCTCGACGGCGAGCTCGGCCGGCGGATCGAGCGGGTGGTTGTCTTCGGCCACCCGACCTTGTCGCGTCCGGTCAGCCGGCTGCTGGCACGCGACGACGTGACCGTGCTCGACGCCGGCACACCCGGGGTGTGGCCGGAGCGCCCGTTCCCGGTCGCCGACCGCTTCAGCTCCGGCCGGCCGAACGTCGACCAGCCGGACGACCCGGCCTGGCTCGAGGAGTGGCGCACCGCCGACCGGTCGGTCGGACGGCAGCTGGACGCGTTGCTGGCGGCCGAGCCCGACCTCACGCCGTACGAGGTCGCCGGCGCGGTGAGCCGTGCCGTGCCGCGCGAGGGGCTGCTCGTCGTCGGTGCCTCCAGCCCGATCCGCGACCTGGACCTGATGGTCGCGCCGTACGAGGTCGGCGGCCGCCGCAAGATCATCGCCAACCGCGGCCTGTCCGGGATCGACGGCACGGTCTCGACGGCCGTCGGTGCGGCGCTGGGCAGGCCGAGCACCAGCCGGACGCTGGCGCTGATGGGCGACGTGACCTTCCTCCACGACGCGAACGGGCTCGTCCTCGGCCCACGCGAGGAGCGGCCCGACCTGATGGTCGTGGTCGTCAACGACGACGGTGGCTCGATCTTCTCGATGCTCGAGCAGGGCGGTCCGGAGTACGCCGACCGGTACGACGCGCTCTTCGGCACGCCCCACGGCGTCGACCTCGCGGCCCTGTGTGCCGCCACCCGCACGCCCCACTGGCGGGTCGAGTCGCTGCCCGAGCTCGAGCAGGCGCTCGCGAGTCCCAACGGCGGGATCGAGGTGGTCGAGGTGAGGGTCCGTCGCGACAACCGCCGCGAGCTGGACGAGCGGATCCGGGCCCTGCAGTGACCCGGCAACGGCGATCAAGCGATGCCGGCGCGGAACACCTCAAGATCGTTGTCATGAGCACCGCCATCGATGTCTTCGCCGACTTCGTCGACCACCTCACCGAGGCGCTCGACGACGACGCGGTGACGTCGGGGGAGGATCTCGCCCGCCGGTTCCACTTCTCGCGTTTCCACTTCGACCGGATGATCAGCTCGGTGGCCGGCGAGCCGCCGCAGGCGTTCCGCCGTCGGATCCTGTTGGAGCGCGCGGCGTACCGCCTGGTCACGACGACGGCGCCACTGATCGACGTCGCCGTGGAGGCCGGCTACGGCTCGCACGAGGCGTTCACCCGCGCGTTCAGCAGGGCCTACGGCGCAGCGCCGGCCGCGTGGCGCCGCAAGCCCGGGCACCTGCAGGTCGAGGCCCCCAGCGGCGTTCACTTCCACCCACCCGGCGGCCTGCGGCTGCCAGCACGAGACGAGGTCACGAGCATGGAACTGCTGACGAAGATGGTGGAGCACCACGTGTGGCTCACCGGCGAGATGGTCCGGCTCGCCGAACGACTGACAGACGACCAGCTCGACCAGCCGATCGAGCTGGACGTCGACGACGACCGACAGACGATCCGCTCCCTGCTCAGCCGGCTGGTCGGCCAGATGGGGATGTGGAACGCGGCGATGGCGACCCGCGACTACGACTGGTCGGTCGAGGAGCACGAGTCGCTCGCGTCGCTGCGGCAGCGCCTCGCCAGCGAGGGCTCGACGTACCTCGCCCACGTCCACGACGTCGTGGCGAGCAACCGGCTGGACGACACGTTTGTCGATGCACTCTGCGAGCCTGCCGAGGTGTTCACGTACGGCGGCATGATCGCCCACGTGCTGACCTTCGCCGCGCACCGACGCACCCTCGTCGTGCTCGCCTTCGCTCGCCACGGGATCGAGGACCTCGGCTGGGGAGACCCGATGGTGTGGGTGGCACAGCCTGCCTGAGCCGCCTCACTCGCCCGGACGCACCAGCCCGCTCTCGTAGGCGAGCACCACGGCCTGGACCCGGTCCCGCACGCCGAGCTTGGCGAGCACCCGGGCGACGTGCGTCTTGACCGTCTGGATGCTCAGGAAGAGCTCGCCCGCGATCTCGGCGTTGGACCTGCCACGGGCCACGAGCTCGAACACCTCGACCTCGCGCTCGGTGAGCCGGTCGTATCCGGGTGGTGGTCCCTGCCGACCGGCCCGGGTGAACTCCTCGATCAGCCGCCGGGTGATGCGGGGCGCGAGCAGCTCCTCGCCCCGGACGACCGCGCGGATGCCGCTGACGAGCTGTTCGCTGGGGGCGTCCTTCAGCAGGAAACCGCTGGCACCGGCGAGCAGGGAGTCGTAGACGAGCTGGGAGCGGTCGAACGTCGTCAGCATGACCACCCGGACCGCGTCCAGCGAGCCGGTGATCCGACGGGTCGCCTCGATCCCGTCGAGACCCGGCATCCGGATGTCCATGAGCACGACGTCGGGGCGGATCGAGTGCGCGAGGTCGACGGCGGCGGCACCGTCGGCGGCCTCGCCGAGGACGAGCAGGTCGGGCTCGGCGGTGAGGATCATCCGGAGCCCGGCGCGCACCAGCTCCTGGTCGTCTGCCAGCACGATGGTGGTCATGGGCGTCCTCCGTCGGGGATCTCGGCGACCACGGCGAAGCCGCCCTCGGTGCGCGGACCCCAGCCGAGGGTGCCGCCGGCCGCGGCGACCGTCCTCGCCAGTCCTTCCAGCCCGGTGCCCGAGCCCGAGCCCACGGGAGCACCGCCGCTGCCGCGGTCGAGGACCTCGACCCGCAGCGAGTTCCCGCGTCGGGTCACCGTCACCTCGGCCGCGGCGCCGGGGGAGTGCCGGGCGACGTTGACGATCGCCTCCCGGACCACGCGGTAGGCGAGCAAGGCGGCGGGGCCGGTCGGCGCCGCCTCCGGCTCGGAGACTCCCACGTCGACGCCGACCCGGCGGCCGACGGCGGCCAGCCGCGACGGCTCCAACGGCCGGTCCGTGGTCTCGATCGCGTCCAGGCCGTCGCGGAGCTCGGCCACGCTCCCGGCCGCCGTCGTGGCGATGGTTTCGAGCGTCGCGCTGAGCGTCCCCGTGGCTGCGGCGCTGGGCGCCCGCCTGCACGCAGACGACGGTCATCGCGTGGGCCACCGTGTCGTGGAGCCCGCTGGCGAGCGCCTCTCGCTCCTGAGCCGTGGCCAGCCGGGTGGCCGAGCCCCGGCCGCGCTCCAGCTCGGCCACCAGGTCCGCCGTACGGTGCACGCGCTCCTGCCAGCCGGCGCCGAGGCGGCCGAGGACGACGGCGGCGACCGTCCACACCAGCACGATCCAGCCGGCGTCCCCGTCGACTCCGTCGTCGGCCAGTCCGGACACCTCCTCCAGGAGCACGGTGGCGCCGGCGGCGAGCAGCCAACCGAGCACCCACCACCAGCCGCGGCACCAGGCCCCGACGGTGTAGAAGACGATGACGAGGAGCGCCACCCCGGTGACCGTGGCCGGGATCGGGGTCAGCCACGCGCTCATCAGCATCGCCGCCAGGAGGGAAGCGCCGAGCGCCGGGAACGGGTGCCCGCGGCGGAAGACGAGTGGTGTCGCGACCGCCGCCGACGCGAGGACGTTGGCCCAGACGGGGCCTCGCGAGAGTGGGTGCACGACGGTCTCGATCGACAGCGCGACGGCCAGGGCTCCCGCCAGGGCGAGGTCGAGCGGGGACGGCCGGGGTGCGGCGGGGGTCGCCGGTGCGGGCGGGCGTGGCGACGGGTCGGGGGTCGCCAGCGACCCGAGGGCGGCGCGCAGCTGGTCGAGAACGCTGCGTGCCTCGGACTCGAGGACCTCGAACGCGTCCGGGTCGAGGGTCCGCTGCGCGCCCTCGGCGCGGACGGCGATCGCCGCGATGCGCTCGGCGAGCCGGGCGTGGACCTCCTGCTGGACGCGGTTCTGCTCCTCCAGCCTGGCCGCCGCGACGTCGACACGTTGCTGCTCGTCGAGCTCGGCCGCGAGCCGTTGGAGTCGTCGTACCTGCGCGGCGCGGAGCCTGACGGCAGCCCCGGCGCCGGCGGCGCCGCCGACGATCACCGTGAAGAAGACCGTGTCGTCCAGCCAGTGGTAGGCGCGGTCGTGCCACTGGTTCACCAGCACCAGGACGGTGACCGAGACGACCACCGCCGCGACCGCCGGGACGCGCGGCAGCCAGGCACCCGCGGCGTACCCGGCGATCACGGCCACCAGCAGCACGAGCGGGCCGTCGAGGTACCACGTCCAGCCCAGTCCCCAGGCCAGCAGCGGGAGCAGGCTCGCCGACACGACCAGCGCGGCGGCGGGCTTGTGGGGCACGGGACTCAGCGTAGGGACCCGCCACGTCAGCGCACATCACTCCGCGGAGGGACGAGGACGAGCGTGTCGGCGCGTCAGGCTCGGGCCATGAACTCCTCTCGCATCGCCCTCGTCGCCGCCGTCGCGGCCGTCGTCAGCTGGACCCTCAAGGCGGTCGCCATCGGCACCGCCGGCGGTCTGGACAAGAGTGCCTTCGAAGGCCCGCTGTTCTTCGCTGGCCTGCTGAGCTTCGTGGTCGCCGCGGTCGCTCTGGGCGTCGCGCTCACCCGTGGCCGGCCGCTCTGGGTGCGGATCCTGGCCGGCGCGGTCGCCGCGCCGGTCATCGGCATCGGCTGCACGCTGGCGGTGGGCGCGGTCGTCGCCGCCGTCCAGCCGGAGAGTACAGCGCGGCACTGGGTGTGGAGCGAGGTCGGGCTGTGGGTGATCGCGGCCGGGATCCTGGCGCTCGTCCTCGTGGTCCGGGACAGGGAGGCCACCCCTCGGCTGCGCATGTCGTAGCCCACCACTGCTCGGTAGGTTTGCCGGGTGGAGATCGCCTTCTTCCTGGTCGTGCTGACGATCGTGGTCCTGGCCGGGACTGCGGTCTCCGAGCGGATCGGTCTGCCGCCGCCGTTGCTGCTGGTGGTCGTCGGCGTGGCGGGCTCCTTCCTGCCGATGGTGCCCGAGATCCACCTCGAGGCCGACGTGGTGCTGTTCGGCCTGCTGCCGCCGTTGCTGTACGCCGCGGCGGTGCAGACCTCCCTCGTCGACTTCAACGCCAACCGGCGACCGATCCTGCTGCTGTCCGTCGGACTGGTCGCGTTCACCACCGCCGGGGTAGCCGTGGTCGTCCACCTGCTGCTGCCCGACCTGGGTTGGCCCCTGGCCTTCGCGATCGGCGCGGTCGTCGCGCCGCCCGACGCGGTCGCGGCGACGGCGATCGGTCGCCGGATCGGGCTGCCACGACGCATCGTCACGATCCTGGAGGGCGAGTCGCTGCTCAACGACGCCACCGCCCTGGTCGCGCTGCGGACGGCGATCGCGGCGGCGGGCCTGGCCGGCGCCCATGGCGCCGACGTCACGGTCGCCTACATCGCGGGCGACTTCGTCCGGGCCGCGGTCGGCGGAGTGCTGGTCGGTTTCCTGGGCTTCGTCGTGGTCGCCTGGCTCCGCAACAAGGTGACCGACCCGCTGCTCGACACCGCGATCTCCTTCGTGGTGCCGTTCGCGGCCTTCATCCTGGCCGAGAAGTTCCACGCATCCGGAGTCGTCGCCGTGGTCATCGCCGGCCTGCTGCTGGGCCACAAGGCGCCGATCATCCAGACCGCCCAGTCGCGCATCGCGGAGCGGATGAACTGGCGCACCATCGCCTTCATCCTCGAGAACACCGTCTTCCTGCTGATCGGGCTCCAGGCCAGCTGGATCATCGAGGACGTCTCGGGCAGCGAGGTCCCCGCCGGCCGCATCGCCACCGTCTGCGCGGCCACGCTGCTCGCCGTGATCGTGCTGCGGCTGTTGTGGGTGTTCCCGGTCCGCTACCTCCTGGTCCGCCCCGGACCCGACCCGGAGACCGGGCGTACGCCGCCTGCGTCGTACACGTTCATCGTGGGGTGGGCGGGCATGCGCGGCGTGGTGACCCTCGCCGCCGCGTTCGTGATCCCCGCAGAGGCGCCCTACCGCGAGGTCCTGCTGCTGATCGCGTTCACGGTCGTGGCGGGGACGCTGTTCCTGCAGGGTCTGACGCTGCCGTGGTTCGCTCGCCGGCTCCACGTCCCCGCGCCCGATCCTGCCGCTGACGCCCTCGCGCGCGCGACCCTGCTGCAGCAGGCATCCAAGGCCGGCCTCGCCAAGCTCGACGAGTTCGAGCACGACGACCCGCACGGCGTGCACGACCTGATCCGGCAGCGGATCGACCAGCGCAACTTCGCGGCCTGGGAGCGGCTCGGCACGGTGGCCGACGTGGAGGCGCCGAGTGAGCTCTATGCCCGGGTCCGGCTCGCCATGATCGAGGCCGAGCGGGAGCGGGTGCTGGAGATCCGCAGCGCCGGCACGGTCCCCTCCGACGTCGTGGCCGAGGTGCTGGCCATGCTGGACGTCGAGGAGTCGATGCTCGACAGCGCGTCCCAGTCGCGCGAGGAGCTGCGGGCCAGCAGTGACGGTCGGCTGGTCGGCCAAGCGGAGGCGTGCGTCGAGCTGACCACCTATCCCGCGGTCGAGACCGACCCCGGCGACGGCTGCCTGACCTGCCTGGCCGAGGGGCACCGGTGGGTGTCACTGCGGCAGTGCCTGGTCTGCGGCCGGATCGGCTGCTGCGACTCCTCGCCCGGCCAGCACGCCAGTGCGCACTTCCACGAGAGCGGTCACCCGGTCATCGAGTCGGCCGAGGACGGCGAGGACTGGCGGTGGTGCTTCGTGCACCACGTCACGGCCTGAGCGGGTAGGTCGTCAGTAGCCGATGGTGGAATCGGGGTAGATCTCGAGCTCGGTGTCGGGGGCCTGCCCCTCGGTCAGCTCGATCGCGACCTCGTGAGCCGTGAGCTCGCCGGCGGCGATCTGCTCGGCCCAGTGGCACGCGACCCGGTGATCCGCGGAGACGCCCTCGACGTCGACCACGCGCAGCTCGGGGCGCTCGGTGTCGCAGCGGGTCGGCTGTCGCCACGGGCACCGGGTGTGGAACCGGCAGCCCCTCGGCGGGTTGGACGGCGAGGGCAGGTCCCCGGCGAGCAGGATCTGCTCGCGCTGGTCCTCGACCACGGGGTCGGGCACCGGCACCGCCGACATCAACGCGCGGGTGTAGGGGTGGAGCGGCGTGTCGTAGAGCTCGCCGGCCTCCGACTCCTCGACCATGCCGCCGAGGTACATGACGCCGATCCGGTCGCTGATGTGGCGGACCACCGCCAGGTCGTGCGCGATCACGAGGTAGGTCAGCCCGAACTCGTCCTGCAGCTCCTCGAGCAGGTTGAGGACCTGCGCCTGCACCGACACGTCCAGGGCGCTGACCGGCTCGTCGGCCACGATCAGCTTGGGGTCGACGCACAGGGCGCGGGCGATCCCGATCCGCTGGCGCTGCCCGCCGGAGAACTCGTGGGGGTACTTCTGCAACGCCGCCGAGGGCAGCCCGACCGCGTCGAGCAGCTCGCGCAACCGGGCGTGGGTCGCAGCCTTGTCGTCGGCCAGGCCGTGGGCCTTCATCCCCTCGACGAGGAGCGACTCGACCGACTGACGCGGGTCGAGGCTCGACATCGGGTCCTGGAAGACCATCTGCAGGTCCTGCCGCTTGCGGCGCAGCTCCTCGCCCTTGAGGCCGGCGATGTCGACGCCGTCGAACAGGACGCTGCCCTCGGTCGGGGTCTCCAGGTTGAGGATCGCCTTGCCGAGGGTGGACTTGCCGCAGCCGGACTCACCGACCAGGCCGTAGGTCTCGCCGCGGAGGATCTGGAGGTCGATGCCGTCGACGGCGTAGACGAAGCCGACCGTCCGGTCGAAGATCACTCCGCTCTTGATCGGGAAGTGGACCTTCACGCCGCGGACGTCGACCAGCACGTCGCGCTCGTCCCCGGACTCGGGCTCGGCGGTCATCGTCTGCTCAGTCATGGCTCACCTCCGCCGGGTTGTGGCACCGCAACCCGGTCGCGGGGTGCTCCTCCCACACGGGCGTCACCTCACGACACACATCCAGGGCCCGCGGGCAACGCGGCGTGAACGCGCAGGCGGAGGCCCACGGCAGGTTGTTGACCACCGACCCGGGAATGGCGGTCAGCCGCTCGCCGCGCGGGGCGTCCAGGCGCGGGATCGAGCCCAGCAGACCGTTGGTGTAGGGATGGGCCGAGTGGGCGAACAGCCGGTGCCGATCGCCGCGCTCGACGATCCGGCCGCCGTAGAGCACGTTCACCTCGTCGCACAGCCCGGCGACGACGCCGAGGTCGTGGGTGATCATGATCAGCGCCGTCCCGGTGTCCACGACGAGCTCCTTGAGCAACGCCAGGATCTGCGCCTGGATGGTCACGTCGAGCGCCGTCGTCGGCTCGTCGGCGATCAGCAGCCGCGGCTCACACGCGAGCGCCATCGCGATCAGCGCCCGTTGCCGCATCCCGCCGCTGAGCTGGTGGGGGTAGTTCTTCAGCCGCGCCTTGGGGTCGGGGATGCCGACCCGCTCGAGCAGCTCCTGGGCCTGCGGCATCGCCTCCTTGCGGGACATGTCGCGGTGGCGCTCCATCACCTCGGTGACCTGGATGCCGATCGGCACGACGGGGTTCAGCGACGAGAGCGGGTCCTGGAAGATCATCGCGATGTCGCGGCCGCGACGGTCGCGCATCTGCGACGGCGAGAGCTTCAGCAGGTCCGTGCCGTCGTACGTCGCCGAACCCTCGACCGTGTTGCCGCGCTGGGGCAGCAGGCCCATGATCGCCAGTGACGTCACCGACTTGCCGCAGCCGGACTCGCCGACCAGGCCGAGGGTCTTTCCGGCGTGGACGTCGAAGGAGATCCCGTCGACGGCGATGAAGGGCTCCTCGCCCTGGCGGGTGAAGGTGACCGAGAGGTCGCGGACCGAGAGCAGGGGGTCGTTCGCCGTGCTGGCGGACGTCGTGGTCATCGTGGTCACCTCCTGGCCTTCGGGTCGAGAGCCTCGCGCAGGGACTCGCCCATCAGCGTGAAGCCGAGGGCGACCACGATGATGCAGGCCGCGGGGTAGACCGCGAGGTGCGGGTAGGAGTTGATGAACTCCTGCGAGGCGGCCAGCATCTGGCCCCACTCCGGCTGGCGGTCGTCGGGGTTGCCCAGACCGAGGAAGGACAGTGCGGCGGCGTCGACGATGGCTACTGCGAGCACCAGCGTCGTCTGCACGATGACCGGTCCCAGCGCGTTGGGCAGCATGTGGCGGAACACGATCGCCCCGGGCTTCACGCCGAGCGCGCGGGCCGCGAGCACGTGGTCGCTGACCCGCTGCGCCAGCATCGAGCCGCGCAACAGCCGGGCGAAGATCGGCACCTGGATCACCGCGATCGCGATGATGACCGTCCACTGGCTGGGCTTCGCGGCCAGTGCTGCGATCGAGAAGGCCAGCAGCAGCGAGGGGATCGAGAGCATCACGTCGACGACGCGCATCGTGGCGGAGTCGACCCAGCCGCCGAAGGCACCGGCGAGGAGCCCGAGCACGAGACCGCCGATCAGTCCGAGGAGCGTGGCGAGGACGCCGACGAAGAGCGTCTGCCGGCTGCCCACGAGCAGTCGGGAGAGCAGGTCGCGCCCGGTGTCGCCGTCGGCGCCCAGGGGATGGCCGGGTTCAGGCCCGGGGACCGGGTTGGTCTGCTGGCGCACCTGGTCGATCAGCGGGTTGTCGGCGGGGTCCCAGGGCGCCAGCCAGGGCGAGATGAGCGCCAGCACGATGAAGAGCACGGTGATGGTCAGGCCGAGCAGGAACACCGGGTTGCGGCGCAGCCGCTGCCAGGCGCTGGCGATGAGCGAGACCCCGGGCTTCTCGTCGACGGAGGCCGGCGCGCGAGTGCGTCGATCCGGTCGCGGCGTCGGTCGCCGTAGCTCTTGCGGGGTTGCGGTGGGGGGTGCTCGGGAGGACATCGGCTCACCTGGTCCTGACGCGGGGGTCGATGATGGCGTAGGAGATGTCGACGAGCAGGTTGACGAGGACGTAGATCGCCGCCGCCGCCAGGATCAGCACCTGCAGCACGGCGTAGTCCTTTTCTCGGAAGCGCCTGGTCGAGGGCATCGCCGACGCCCGGATAGGAGAAGACCGTCTCGGTCAGCACCGCCCCGCCGAGCAGGGCCCGCCGACCTGGAGCCCGATGGTGGTGACGACCGGGAGCATCGCGTTGCGCAGCACGTGGCGGCCGCGGATGACGCGCGCGGTGAGGCCCTTGGCCTCGGCGGTCCGCACGAAGTCGGCGTCGAGGGTGTCGAGGACCGAGGCGCGGGTGATCCGGAAGATCACCGCGAACGGGATCGTCGAGAGCGCGACGGCGGGCAGGATCAGATGGAGGAACGCGTCCCAGGCGGCGTCCCACTCGCGGGTGAGCAATGCCGTCGAGCACGAAGAAGCCGGTGACGCGGGTCGCGTCGATGCTGGCGTTCTGGCGGCCGGAGACGGGGAGCAGCTGCCACTGGACGGCGAAGAAGTACTTGAGCATGAAGGCGGTGAAGAACACCGGGACGGCCACGCCGACCAGGGAGACCACGATCGAGCCGTTGTCGAAGATGCGAGCCGCGGCGACGGGCCGCGATGTAGCCCAGCGGGATGCCGAGCGCGACCGCGATCACCATCGCGAAGAACGCGAGCTCGAGGGTCGCCGGGAACTGCGGTCAGGAAGATCTCGAAGGCGTCCTCGCCGGGCAGCACGCCGGTCGAGGCGCCGAACTCGCCTTGCAGGGCGCGCTCGCACGAACTTGAAGTACTGCACGATAGATCGGCTGGTCGAGGCCGAGCGCCGCCTCGAGGGCCTCGCGGCGGGACGGCGGTGGCCGCTCGCCCAGGATGGCCGAGACGGTGCCGCCCGGCAGCGACCGAGCCAGAAGAACAGCAGCAGGGACAGGACGACCACCACGCCGACCATCTGGATCAGCCTGCGCACGATGAACCGGAACATGGAACGAGCCTCCTACGGGTGGGCACCCCCGGGCAACCTGTGGGAACAGTGGCGAGGGGGGCCACCCGCGTCGGGTGACCCCCCTCTACCTCTGTGTCGTCAACCGGTCAGGCAGAGGTCGTCACTGGCCGCCGACCGTGACGGTGTCGAACTCCTCCGCCGTCAGCGGGCTCGGGATCAGGCCATCGACACCCGGACCCACGACGAGGGCCGGCGGGGAGTGGCTGATCGGCAGACCGGGGAGGTACTCCTCCATGATCTGCTGGTTGATCTGTCTCGAACGCGGCCGCACGCTCGGCCTCGTCGACGATGGCGTCGGCGTCCTGCAGGTCGTCCGCGAGCTGCTCGCCCCACGGCATGACCTCGGTGCCGAAGTCGTTCTCCTTCAGGTTGCCGAAGAAGGTGCCGATGAAGTTGAACGCCGCGTCGTAGTCGCCGGTCCAGCCGAGCAGGTACGCGTCGTACTTGCCGGCGGTGACGTTGTCGAGGTAGCCGCCGTTCCACGACGACGCTGACGACCTCGACCTTGATGCCGACGTCCTCGAGGTTGGTGCGCATCGCCTCGAAGAGCTGCTGCGGGTCCGGCATGTAGGGCCGGCTGACCTCGGTCGGGAAGGCGAACTTGAGGGTCATGCCCTCGGCGCCGGCCTCGGCGAGCAGCTGCTGGGCCTGCTCCGGGTCGTACTCGTAGCGGCTCGAGCTCGGTGTTGTAGCCGCTCACGGTCGACGGGCATGAACTGCGTCGCGACCTCGGCGCCCTCGGGCAGCTGGGACTGGACGAGCTGGTCGCGGTCGATGGCGTGGTAGAGCGCCTGGCGGACCTTGAGGTCCTTCAGCGTCGGGTTCGCCTCGGGGTTGAGGCCGAGGTAGAAGATGTTGAACGCGGTCGCGGATCTCGACCGAGTTGCCGCCCTCCTCGAGCCCGGCCCAGTCGGACGGGCTCGGCAGGTCGTAGCCGTCGATGCTGCCGGCCTCGAGCTCCTGGCGACGGGTGCTCTCGTCGGGGATCACGCGGAAGACCAGCTCGGCGGTCTTGCGCGGCCTCGCCCCAGTAGTCGTCGTTGGCTTCTCGAGCGTGATGGTGGCGTTGGCCTCGTCGTACTCACCGAAGGTGTAGGGGCCGGTGCCGACCGGGTTCTGGGCGTACTCCGGGAAGGAGAAGCCCTCGCCCTCGGTGGCGATGCCGTTGGCGTCACCGGCCTCCATGCGCCGCGGGCGACTGCATCGAGAGCGAGTCGAGGGTCAGCATGGTCGGGAAGCCCGAGGTGGCGCGGGTGATGGTCGACGGTGGCCTCGAACTCGCCGGTGGCCTCGCAGCTCTCGTAGAGCGAGTCCTTCGGGGTCGTTCGCGAAGCCACCCATGACGTAGCCCCAGTACTCGGCGGCGACCTGGCCGGCCTCGTTCTGGTCGAACATCCGCTCGAAGTTGGCGCAGACCGCCTCGGCGTTGAAGGGCTCGCCGTCGTGGAAGGTGACGTCGTCGCGCAGCGTGAACGTCCAGACGGTGCCGTCCTCGTTGGAGGTCCACTCGGTGGCCAGCTCGGGGACGACCTCGGCGCTGCCGGGCTCGATGCCGAGGAGGCCCTCGAACATCTGGCGGGTGACGCGGAAGGTCTCGCCGTCGGTGGCGTAGAGCGGGTCGAACATCTCGGGGGCGCCGGCGGCGCCGAAGGTGAAGGTGCCTCCCTCGCCGCTCTCCCCGCCGTCGCCGTCTGCGCTCGGACTCGGCGCAGGACGTCACGCCGAGGGCGAGCGCCGCGGCAAGTGCCACGGGTGCTACCTTGCGGATGGTTCTCATCAGTGCAACCTCATTCATCGGTCGGGCCCACCCTGTCGGCGGACCTCCCCGCGCCCGGTGACGTGAGTCCACGCCGCGCGGCGTTCCGCGCACACTAGCCCCACGGGACGCCGCTGAACAGGACGCACGGGGCGGGCTGTGGCCCACCTGTTATGACTGCCGTGACCCGTGGCGCCGGGCGTAGGGTGGCTGATATGCGGATCACGAAGTTCGGTCACGCGTGCGTCCGGCTCGAGCACGAGGGCGTGGCGCTGGTCATCGACCCCGGCGTCTGGACCGAGCCGGAGGCGGTCGACGGTGCGACCGCCGTGCTCGTCACCCACGAGCACCCCGACCACCTCGACGTCGACCACCTGCGAGCCGCCGGCGCACCGGTCTTCACCATCGAGGCCGTCGCCGAGCTGATCCGCGCCGAGGCGCCCGGACCTGGCGTGAGCGGGTCACGGTCGTCGGCGCCCGGCGAGCAGTTCGACGCCGGTCTCGCCGTCCGGGCGGTCGGCGAGCTGCACGCCGTGATCCACCCCGACCTGCCGCGCTTCCACAACTCCGGCTACGTCGTCACCGCCGGCGGCACGGACGCTGTTCCACCCCGGCGACGCGCTGACCGGGCCGGGCCAGCCGGTCGACGTGCTGTGCGCGCCGGTGTCGGCGCCGTGGCTGAAGGCCTCCGAGGCGGTCGACTTCGCCCGCTCGGTCGGGTGCCCCGCGCAACCTCGCGATCCACGACCGGGTCTACTCCGAGGCCGGCCTCGGGATCGTCGACGGCCACTTCGGCCGGCTGCTCGGCGAGGACCAGTCCTACGTCCGGCTCGCCCGAGGGCGCCGACCTCTGAGCTCAGCCCTCGAGACGGCGGCCGAGCCGTCGGTGTGAGCACGGCGCGTCGAGCCCGTGTCGAGACCCTCCCTCAGCCATCGGCGAGAGGGCGTCGCGCACCGGGACGAACTTGGCCTGCGACTCGGCCAGCTCGGCCTCGGGGTCGGAGTCGGCGACGATGCCGCAGCCGGCGAACAGCCGGACGCGTGCCGCCGCTCGACCTCGGCCGAGCGCAGCGCGATGCCCCACTCGCCGTCGCCGTCGGCGTCCATCCAGCCGACCGGGCCCGGCGTAGCGGCCGCGGTCCATGCCCTCGATCTCGGCGATCAGGGCCGTGGCGGCGGGGGTCGGGGTGCCGCCGACCGCGGCCGAGGGGTGCAGCGCCTCGGCGAGCTGGAGCGACGAGACGGTGGCGGCGTCGTGGACCACGCCCGCGACGTCGGTCGCGAGGTGCATGACGTTGGGGAGGTGGAGGACGAACGGCGCCTCGGGCACGTTCATCGACGAGCAGTGCGGGTCGAGCGCGTCGGCGACCGAGCGGACGGCGTACTCGTGCTCCTCGAGGTCCTTCGACGAGCGGGCGAGCGTCGCGGCCAGGGCCAGGTCGCGGTCGTCGTCGCCCGGTACGCCGGATGGTGCCGGCCAGCACGCGGGAGGTGACCAGGCCGCGCTCGCGGCGGACCAGCATCTCGGGGGTGGCGCCGAAGAGGCCGTCGACGTGGAAGGTCCAGCACATCGGGTAGTCCGTCGGCGAGCCGCTGCAGCGGCCAGCGGACGTCGATCGGCTCGTCGGCGGTGGCGACCAGGTCGCGGGCCAGCACGACCTTCTCGAGGTCGCCGGCGCTGATCCGGGCGACGGCGTCGGCGACGACGCCCATCCACTCGCTCGCCGTTGAGGGCGCCGTCGGCGAAGCTCACGTCGCTCGGCGCCCGGGGCGGCTCGGCGAGCGAGACCGTGGCGTGCTGCGTCGAGGGCGCCGCGCGAGACGGTGGTCAGCCAGGTGCGGTCGCCGCGGCGGCCGACGACGACCTCGGGCACGGTCAGCACCGAGGCGCCCGGCTCGTCGGCGAAGGCGAAGATGCCGAAGCAGACCAGGCCGGTGCCGGGCTCGTCGACCTCGTCGCGGACCACCGCGCGGGCGGTGGTCTCGCGCCCACCACTTGCCGGCGTCGGCGAACCGGGTGGCGCCCGAGGTGCGGATCTCGGCGGCGACGCCCCAGCCGACCAGCCCCTCGCCGCGGCGCAGCCAGGTGACCGGGCGCGTCGGCCGGGAGCAGGTCGAGCAGGGACGGTCGCTGGATGCGAGATCGAGGGCGACGGTGCGGACGACGAGGGGGCCGGCCTGCCCGTCGGGGGTCGCGCTGGACGTCACGAGCGGGAAGCCTACGCGGGAGCCCGGATGCGACCCGGCGTGGGCCTCACGACCAGTAGACGATCGACCTTGTCGCCGACCTCGACCTGGTCGAAGAGCCACGCCATGCCCGTCGTAGTCGCGCACGTTGACGCAGCCGTGCGAGGCGCCGTTGTAGCCGACCGCCGCGAAGTCGGGGGAGTAGTGCACGGCCTGGCCGCCCGAGAAGAACATCGCGAACGGCATCGAGGTGTCGTAGAGGCTGGAGACGTGGTCGCGTGTCTTGAGTAGACCGAGAACGCGCCCTCGCGGGTCGGCAGCTCGTCGGACCCGAACCGGACGTCGATGCGTCTCCAGGACCTTGCCGTCGACGACCCAGCGCAGCGTGTTGGTCGTCTTGTCCACGCACAGCGCCCGGCCGGTCGTGCAGCGCGGGTCGAGCGCGCCGGGCTCGGGCCGAGGTTGTGCAGCTCGTCGTACGTCGGCTCGCGGGTCATCTCGACCAGCCGGTCCATCGTGCGCTGGTCGACCTCGCCGGTCACCGGGATCCCTCGCTTGGCCTGGAAGCCGCGCACCGCGGCGACGGTCGCGTCGTCGTAGGTGCCCGGTGACGTCGCCGAACAACCAGGCGATCTGGACCAGCCGGGCCTGGACGTCGCGGACGTCGTCGCCCGCGGTCGCCTGCCGCGAGCAGCGCCGGGCCCGGGTGCAGCACGTTGAAGAGCTGGTCGTGGGTCGGCCGGTCGGTCATCGACAGCAGCCGCTCCCAGGTGCGGAGGTCGACCACGCCGGTGGCCGGAGGCCGCGCTCGTCCTGGAAGCCGCGAACTGCCTCGCTGGTGGCGGCGTCGTACCTGCCTGTCGTCTGCTCCGGGAGCCAGTCGAGCTGGAAGAGCCGCGCCTGCAGCTCGCGCACCTGCTCGCCGCGGTCGCCGGGCTCGAGCACCGGGCCCGGTCGCACCGGCTCGGCGCTCGCACCGTGCGGCTGCGCGGCGGGCGTCTCGGCCTCGACGGTCGGAGCGAGGTGCGTCGGCGCGCGGTCGGCGTCGTCGCGCACGACGACGCCGACGCCGTACGCCGTGGTGGCGGCCAGGGCGACGGCGAGCACGGTGACGAGCAGTGCCCGCAGCAGCTTCATGGGAATCCTCCGTGTCGCGGTGGTTCGTGTGTCACTGGTGAGGACGCTCCGACCCGGGATTTGGTTGCCACGCCGGGGCTCTACGCTTCAGCCGTGGCCCGCGCAGACCTCGACAAGCAGCCCTCCGACGTCCAGCGGATGTTCGACGCCGTGGCCCGAGCGCTACGACCTCACCAACGACGTGCTCTCGCTGGGCCAGGACCGGCGGTGGCGCCGCGAGGTGATCGACGCCGTCGACCCGCGGCGCGGCGACCTGGTGCTCGACCTCGCGGCCGGCACCGGCACGTCCAGCCAGCCCTTCGCCGACCGCGGCGCGACGGTGGTGCCCTGCGACTTCTCGCTCGGGATGCTGCGCGTCGGCAAGCAGGCCCGCCCGCACCTGCCGTTCACGGCCGGTGACGGGACCCGGCTGCCGTTCGCCGACGACCGCTTCGACGCGGTCACCATCTCCTTCGGCCTGCGCAACATCGTCGACCCGCTCGGCGGGGCTGCGCGAGATGGCGCGGGTGACCCGGCCCGGTGGCCGGCTGGTGGTCTGCGAGTTCAGCCACCCGACCAACGCGCCGTTCCGCACCGTCTACCTGGAGTACCTGATGAAGGCGCTGCCGCCGATCTCGCGGGCGGTGTCCTCGAGCCCCGACGCCTACGTCTACCTGGCCGAGTCGATCCGGGCCTGGCCCGACCAGGCCGGGCTCGCCGCCCTGCTCGCGGAGGCGGGCTGGGCCGACGTCGAGTGGCGCAACCTCTCCGGCGGGATCGTGGCCCTGCACCGCGCCACCAGAGCCCGCGACCTGAACGGCTCAATAACGCAACGCCTCCGTGCGCTAAATCCGCAGGTCAGCGGCCGTTTCGAGGTGCCCGACCCCGGGATGCGATCCGGGTGCGCCCGTCCTAGACTGTGCGACGCGCCACGCATTGTGAACACGTTCACAAGGTCACAAACGGCCGTGAGCAGCAGGGCCACCACCGGCGGGGCGTTCGACGAGGGAAGGAACGCAGGGATGGAGCTCTACACGCCGGTCCTGGCGTTGGCCATCCTCGCGGCGGGCTTCGCGGTCGGCTCCGTCGTCATGAGCGCCGTCGTCGGCCCCAAGCGCTACAACCGGGCCAAGCTCGACTCCTACGAGTGCGGCATCGAGCCCACACCGCACGCCGTCGGTGGCGGCCGGTTCCCGGTGAAGTACTACATCACCGCGATGATGTTCATCGTCTTCGACATCGAGATCATCTTCCTCTACCCCTGGGCCGTGCACTTCGACGCGATGGGCCTGTTCGGGCTGGTCGAGATGGTCCTGTTCATCGCCACGGTCTTCGTCGCCTACGCCTACGTGTGGCGACGCGGCGGACTCGACTGGGACTGAGGCAGCTCATGGGTATTGAAGAGAAGCTTCCGAGCGGCGTCCTCCTCACCACGGTCGAGGGCGTGGCCGGCTACTTCCGCAAGGCGAGCTTCTGGCCCGCCACCTTCGGCCTGGCCTGCTGCGCCATCGAGATGATGACCTCCGGCGGCCCGAAGTACGACCTCGCCCGCTTCGGCATGGAGGTCTTCCGCGCCAGCCCCCGCCAGGCCGACCTGATGATCGTGGCCGGCCGGGTCAGCCAGAAGATGGCGCCGGTGCTGCGCCAGATCTACGACCAGATGGCCGAGCCCAAGTGGGTGCTCGCCATGGGCGTGTGCGCCAGCAGCGGCGGCATGTTCAACAACTACGCGATCGTCCAGGGCGTCGACCACGTCGTCCCCGTCGACATGTACCTCCCCGGCTGCCCGCCGCGGCCCGAGATGCTGATCGACGCGATCCTCAAGCTCCACGACCAGGTGCAGAGCGGCAAGCTCGGCGCCAACCGGCTCGCCCAGATCGAGGACCGCGAGAACGCCGCCCTCAAGGCGCTGCCCACCTCGGACATGAAGGGCCTGCTGCGGTGACCGACGACAAGAAGGACCTCGCGCACGAGCCCGAGAAGACCGACGTCCCGGCCCCCGACAGCGAGATCCGCACCGTCGGGGAACGGCGCGGCATGTTCGGCGCCGCCGGCAGCGGGGACACCAGCGGCTACGGCGGCCTGATCCAGCCGGTCGTCTACCCCGGCGGCCTCGCAGCGTCCCTACGGCGGCTGGTTCGACGATCTCGCCGACACGCTCGAGCAGCGGCTCGGCGAGGGCTCGCTCGACCGCGCGATCGAGCAGGTCGTGGTCCACCGTGGCGAGATCACCTTCCACGTCCGGCGCGAGGACCTCGTCAGCGTGGCCGGCCTGCTGCGTGACGACGAGCGGCTGCGGTTCGAGTTCTGCTCCGGCGTCAGCGGCGTGCACTACCCCGAGGACGCCGGCCGCGAGCTCCACGCCGTCTACCACCTGCTGTCGATGACCCACAACCGGCGGATCCGGCTCGAGGTCTCCGTCCCCGACGCCGACCCCCACATCCCGACCCTGGTCGGCGTCTATCCCACCAACGACTGGCACGAGCGCGAGACGTTCGACATGTTCGGCATCGTCTTCGACGGCCACCCCGCGCTGACCCGGATCCTGATGCCCGACGACTGGCCCGGCCACCCCCAGCGCAAGGACTACCCGCTGGGCGGCATCCCCGTGGAGTACAAGGGCGGCAGTCCATACCCGCCGCCCGACGAGCGGCGGAGCTTACAACTGACATGACCACCGAACAGGACTTCTACGCCGCCGGCTCCGACACCAGCGCCGGCCGCGTCTTCACCGTCACCGGCCAGGACTGGGACTCCATCTCCGAGAGCCTCGGCGAGGGCCAGGCCGACGAGCGGGTCGTGGTCAACATGGGTCCGCAGCACCCCTCGACCCACGGCGTGCTCCGACTGATCCTCGAGATCGAGGGTGAGACGGTCACCGAGGCCCGCTGCGGCATCGGCTACCTCCACACCGGCATCGAGAAGAACATGGAGTACCGCACCTGGGTGCAGGGCACCACGTTCTGCACCCGGATGGACTACCTGTCGCCGTTCTACAACGAGGCGACGTACGCCTTGGGGGTGGAGCGGCTGCTCGACGTCGAGGACCAGATCCCCGAGAAGGCCCAGGTCATGCGGGTCCTGCTGATGGAGCTCAACCGGATCTCCTCCCACCTGGTCGCCATCGCGACCGGCGGCATGGAGATCGGTGCCCTGACCGTGATGACGATCGGCTTCCGTGAGCGCGAGCTGGTGCTCGACCTCTTCGAGCTGATCACCGGGCTGCGCATGAACCACGCGTTCATCCGCCCCGGTGGAGTCGCCCAGGACCTGCCGTCCGGCGCGCTGGACGAGATCCGCGACTTCATCGCGCTCATGAAGAAGCGGCTGCCCGAGTACGCCGCGCTGTGCAACGAGAACCCGATCTTCAAGCGCGCGCCTCGAGGGCGTCGGCCACCTCGACCTGGCCGGCTGCCTGGCGCTGGGCATCTCGGGACCGGTGCTGCGCAGCACCGGCTACCCCTGGGACCTGCGCAAGAGCGAGCCCTACAGCGGCTACGAGGACTACGACTTCGACGTCCAGACCTGGGACACCGCCGACTCCTACGGCCGGTTCCGGGTCCGCGTGGCCGAGATGCACGAGTCGCTCAAGATCGTCGAGCAGTGCGCCGACCGGCTCGCCGGGCTCGAGGGTGCGCCGGTCATGATCGCCGACAAGAAGATCGCCTGGCCCAGCCAGCTCTCGATCGGCAGCGACGGCATGGGCAACAGCCTCGACCACATCCGCCACATCATGGGCGAGTCGATGGAGGCGCTCATCCACCACTTCAAGCTGGTGACCGAGGGCTTCCGGGTGCCGGCCGGGCAGGCCTACGTCCCCGTCGAGTCCCCCCGCGGCGAGCTCGGTGCCCACGTCGTCTCCGACGGCGGCACGCGTCCGTTCCGCGCCCACTTCCGCGACCCGTCGTTCACCAACCTGCAGGCGACGAGCGTGATGAGCGAGGGCGGCCAGGTCGCCGACGTCATCGTGGCGATCGCCTCCATCGACCCCGTGATGGGAGGCGTCGACAGGTGACGGAGCTGAACACGTCGAGCGGCATCGACGAGAAGACCTGGAGCGAGCTCGAGGAGATCGCGGCCCGCTACCCGCAGAAGCGCTCCGGGCTGCTGCCGATGCTCCACCTCGTGCAGGCCGTCGAGGGCCGCGTGACCCCCGCCGGTATCGAGGCGTGCGCCGACATCCTCGGCATCTCCGCCGCCGAGGTGAGCGGCGTCGCGACGTTCTACACGATGTACAAGCGGCGCCCCGTCGGCGACTACCACGTCGGCGTCTGCACCAACACGCTGTGCGCGATCATGGGCGGCGACGCGATCCTGGAGCGGCTCCAGGACCATCTCGACGTCGGGAACGACGAGACCGCCGCGTCGCGTGACGGCGACCGGGCGACCGTGAGCCTCGAGCACGTCGAGTGCAACGCCGCCTGCGACTTCGCGCCGGTGATGATGGTCAACTGGGAGTTCATGGACAACATGACGCCCGAGTCCGCCGTCCAGCTGGTCGACGACCTGCGCGCCGGCCAGGAGGTCCACTCCACCCGCGGCCCGAAGCTCTGCACCTGGCGCGAGGCCGAGCGCGTGCTCGCCGGCTTCGACGACGGCCTCGCCGACGAGGGCCCGGCCGCCGGCCCCGCCAGCCTGGTGGGCCTGAACATCGCCCGCGGCGAGAACTGGACTGCGCCCTCGGGCGGTTCGCGCGGCGCCCGCGGCCAGGTCGCGAAGTCCAAGGAGGGGGCGGCCGAGCAGGCCGACACCTCACGCGCCGAGACCGAGACGAAGCAGGAGGAGGGCACGTCGTGACCGACACGCTGACCCCCGTCCTCACCGACAACTGGGGCGACGAGCGCAGCTGGACGCTGCAGGCCTACGAGGGCCGCGGCGGGTACGGCGCGTGGAAGAAGTCGCTCGGCATGGAGCCCGCCGCGATCATCGAGCAGGTCAAGGAGTCCGGCCTGCGCGGCCGTGGCGGCGCCGGCTTCCCGACCGGGATGAAGTGGGGCTTCATCCCGCAGGACAACCCGAAGCCGAAGTACCTCGTCGTCAACGCCGACGAGTCGGAGCCGGGCACCTGCAAGGACATCCCGCTGATGATGGCCAACCCGCACGTGCTGGTGGAGGGCGTCGCGATCTCGTCGTTCGCCATCCGCGCCAACCTCGCGTTCATCTACATCCGCGGCGAGGTGCTCCACGTCATCCGCCGCGTCCAGCGTGCGGTGCAGGAGGCCTACCTCGCCGGCCACCTCGGCAAGAACATCCACGGCTCGGGCTTCGACCTCGACGTGATCGTCCACGCCGGCGCCGGTGCCTACATCTGCGGCGAGGAGACCGCGCTGCTCGAGGGGCTCGAGGGCCGACGCGGCCAGCCGCGGCTGCGTCCGCCGTTCCCCGCGGTCGCCGGTCTCTACGCCAGCCCGACGGTGATCAACAACGTCGAGTCCATCGCGTCGGTGCCGTCGATCATCGAGCACGGCGCCGCCTGGTTCGCCTCGATGGGCACCGAGAAGTCCAAGGGCTACGGCATCTTCTCGCTGTCGGGCCACGTGAAGAACCCCGGCCAGTTCGAGGCGCCGCTCGGGATCACGCTGCGCGAGCTGATCGACCTCGCGGGCGGCATCCGCGAGGGTCACCAGCTGAAGTTCTGGACCCCCGGCGGCTCCAGCACCCCGCTGCTGACCGACGAGCACCTCGACGTACCCCTCGACTTCGAGGCCGTCGGCGAGGCCGGCTCCATGCTCGGCACCCGCGCGCTGCAGATCTTCGACGAGACCACCTGCGTGGTCCGCGCGGTGCTGCGGTGGACGGAGTTCTACAAGCACGAGTCCTGCGGCAAGTGCACGCCGTGCCGCGAGGGCACCTGGTGGCTGGTGCAGGTCCTGGCCCGGCTGGAGAAGGGGCAGGGCTCCGAGGAGGACCTCGACCTGCTGCTCGACCAGTGCGACAACATCCTCGGCCGGTCGTTCTGCGCGCTCGCCGACGGCGCCGTCGTCGCCGATCTCGAGCTCGATCGAGTACTTCCGCGAGGAGTACCTCGCCCACCTCACCCACGGCGGCTGCCCGTTCGACCCGGCCGCCTCCACCGTCTTCGCCACCGCCGGAGCTGTCCGATGACGACGACCCCCGAGAAGATCGACGCCGCCGTGGAGACGGTCACCGTGACGATCGACGGCGTCCAGGTCAGCGTGCCCAAGGACACCCTGGTGATCCGGGCCGCCGAGCAGGTCGGCGTCCAGATCCCGCGCTTCTGCGACCACCCGCTGCTCGCGCCGGTCGGCGCCTGCCGGCAGTGCCTGGTCGACGTGCCCGACGCCGGCAACGGTCGCGGCTTCCCGAAGCCGCAGGCCTCCTGCACGCTGCCGGTCGCCGAGGGCATGGTCGTCAACACCCAGGCCACCAGCGAGGTCGCCGACAAGGCGCAGCAGGGCATCATGGAGTTCCTGCTCATCAACCACCCGCTCGACTGCCCGGTCTGCGACAAGGGCGGCGAGTGCCCGCTGCAGAACCAGGCGATGAGCAACGGCCGCGGCGAGACCCGGTTCGACGGCGTCAAGCGCACCTTCCCGAAGCCGATCAACATCTCCGCGCAGGTGCTGCTCGACCGCGAGCGCTGCGTGCTGTGCGCGCGCTGCACCCGCTTCTCCGAGCAGATCGCCGGTGACCCGTTCATCGAGCTCCTCGAGCGCGGTGCGCTGCAGCAGGTCGGCATCTACGAGAAGGAGCCGTTCGAGTCCTACTTCTCGGGCAACACGATCCAGATCTGCCCGGTCGGGGCGCTCACGTCCGCCGAGTACCGCTTCCGCTCCCGCCCCTTCGACCTGGTCTCGTCGCCGGCGATCGCCGAGCACGACGCCTGCGGCTCGGCGATCCGCGTCGACCACCGGCGCGGCAAGGTGATGCGCCGGCTCTCCGGCAACGATCCCGAGGTCAACGAGGAGTGGATCACCGACAAGGACCGCTTCGCGTTCCGCTACGCCTAGTCCGGTGACCGGATCACCTACCCGATGATCCGCGAGGATGGCGAGCTGCGGCCGGCCTCGTGGTCCGAGGCGTTCGTGGTCGCGGCCCGAGGCCTGCAGCAGGCCGGCGCCACCGGCGTGCTGCCGGGTGGCCGGGTCACCGCCGAGGACGCCTACGCCTACAGCAAGTTCGCCCGCGTGGCGCTGCGGCACCAACGACGTCGACTTCCGCGCGCGCCCGCTCTCGGCCGAGGAGGCCGACTTCCTCGCGGCCGAGGTCGTGCTCCGCTCCGAGGTCCAGTACGCCGACCTCGAGTCGGCCACCACGGTGGTGCTGGCCGGGCTCGAGCCCGAGGACGAGGCCGGCGCGATCTTCCTGCGACTGCGCAAGGCCGCGCTCGGACCGCGCCGCACCCGGGTCGTCTCGGTGGCGCCGTACGCCTCGCGGGGCCTGCAGAAGATGGCCGGCCAGCTCATCGCCACCCGCCCGGGCGACGAGCCCGCGGCGCTGGCGAGCATGGTCGAGCACGCCGACTACGGCATCGACACCGGAGCCGTGATCCTGGTGGGCGAGCGACTGGCCACCGTGCCCGGTGCGCTGGCCGCGGCGGCCGACCTTGCGCGTCGTACCGGCGCCCGGCTGGCCTGGGTGCCGCGCCGTGCCGGCGACCGCGGTGCCGTCGAGACCGGTTGCCTGCCCAACCTGCTGCCCGGTGGCCGACCGGTCGCCGATGCCGCCGCCCGCGTCGACGTCGCCACCACGTGGGGCGTCGACTCCCTGCCCGACGCGGTCGGTCGCGACGCCGACGCGATCGTGGCCGCCCTGGTCGGTGGTGAGCTCGGCGGCCTGGTCGTGGGTGGCGTCGATCCCGACGACACGGCCGATCCCGCTGCCACTCGCGCCGCGATCGAGGCCGCCTCGTTCGTGGTCGCGCTCGACCTGCGCGAGAGCGAGGTGACTCGCGCCGCCGACGTGGTGTTCCCGGTCGCCCCCGTGACCGACAAGGCCGGCATGTTCGTGACCTGGGAGGGTCGCCCGCGCCCCTTCGACGCGGTGCTCCACAACGCCGCCTCGCTTCCCGACCTCCGGGTGCTCTCCGGCATCGCCGAGGAGCTGGGTCGGCGGGCCGCTCGGCTTCCGCACCGTCGCCGAGGCCCGATCCGAGATGGAGGAGATGGGTCCGTGGGACGGCGACCGCGCGACCATGGGTGAGGTCTCGACAAGCTCGACCGCCGGGGGGTCCGGTCACACGACCAGGCTCGCGACGTGGAAGCAGTCGCTCGACAACGGCCGGCTCCAGGACGGTGACCCCGCGTTGCGCGCCACCGCCCGCCGCGCCGTCGCACGCGTCCCGGCCGCCCTGGCCGACGGTCTGGGCGCGGAGGTCACGATCACCGGTGACCGTGGCTCGGTCACCCTGCCGGTGGAGGTCCTGGACGACGCGGACATGGCTCCCGACACCGTGTGGGTTCCCGCCAACTCGTTCGGCCGTGGCGTGCTCGCCGACCTCGCGTCGCCCGGCAGCACCGTGTCGATCACGGGAGGCACCCGCTGATGAACCTGCTCCCGACAAGCCCGACCACCGTGTTGCCGATGGTCGACGACCTGTCCGCGTTCGGTCAGGACCCGTGGTGGCTGATCATCATCAAGGCGGTGCTGATCTTCCTGATCCTGGTGCTGCTGACACTGTTCAACATCTGGTGGGAGCGACGGGTCGTGGCCCGGATGCAGCACCGGATCGGACCCAACGTGCACGGACCCTTCGGCCTGCTGCAGTCGCTGGCCGACGGAGTGAAGCTGGCGCTCAAGGAGGACATCATCCCGAAGGCCGCCGACAAGGCGGTCTTCCTGCTGGCCCCGGTGCTGGCGGTGATCCCGGCGTTCATCACCTTCTCGGTGATCCCCTTCGGCCCGGTGGTCGAGGTGCCCTTCACCGACATCACCACGCCGCTGCAGCTGACCGACCTGCCGGTGGCCGTGCTGTTCGTGATGGCGATCGCGTCGATCGGGATCTACGGGATCGTCCTCGGCGGCTGGTCGAGCGGCTCGACGTACTCGCTCCTCGGCGGACTCCGCTCCAGTGCGCAGATGATCTCCTACGAGGTCGCGATGGGCCTCGCGCTGGTCGCCGTGTTCCTCTACGCCGGCTCGATGTCGACCTCGGGAATCGTGGAAGCCCAGACTGAGCTCTGGTACGGCCTGATCCTGTTCCCGTCCTTCGTGATCTACGTGGTCTCGATGGTCGGTGAGACCAACCGCGCCCCGTTCGACCTCCCGGAGGCCGAGGGGGAGCTGGTCGGCGGCTTCCACACGGAGTACTCCAGCCTCAAGTTCGCGCTCTTCTTCCTCGCCGAGTACATCAACATGGCGACCGTCGCGGCTCTCGCCACCACGCTGTTCCTCGGCGGCTGGCACGCGCCCTGGGGACTGGTGCACATCTGGCCCGGCGCCAACGAGGGCTACTGGCCGGTGCTGTGGTTCTTCGCCAAGGTGCTGCTGTTCATCTTCATGTTCATCTGGCTGCGCGGATCGCTGCCCCGGCTGCGCTACGACCAGTTCATGGCGCTCGGCTGGAAGGTGCTCATCCCGGCCTCGCTCGCGTGGATCGTCCTGGTCGCGACCCTGCGCGCGGTCATGCAGGAAGGCGCGGTCGACCGTCAGTACCTCCTCGTCGGAGCGGGCGTCCTGATCGGGCTGGTACTGATCCTCTCCTTCTTCGGCGCGGACGAGGAGCCCGAGGAGGAGTCGACCGGAGCCGTCCACGACGCCTACGCCGGCGGCTACCCGGTCCCGCCGATGCCGGCCGGCGGCGCCGTGCGCGGTGCGGCTGCGCCGTTGGCGTTCGACACCGGCACCACCGTCCGCGACACCGTCCACACCGACAAGGGCCGCAATGACAAGGGAGTTGGCGATGACAGAGTCTGAGTCTCGTTCGCTCAAGGAGCAGTTCTGGGACCCCGTGGCAGGGTTCGGCGTCACGTTCCGGACCATGTTCAAGAAGGTCGTCACCGAGCAGTACCCGTTCGAGAAGATGCCGACCGCGCCGCGGTTCCACGGCCGACACCAGCTCAACCGCTGGCCCGACGGGCTCGAGAAGTGCATCGGCTGCGAGCTGTGCGCCTGGGCCTGCCCGGCCGACGCGATCTACGTCGAGGGCGCGTCCAACAGCGACGGCCCCGACGGCGAGCGCTTCAGCCCGGGCGAGCGCTACGGCCGCGTCTACCAGATCAACTACCTGCGCTGCATCCTGTGCGGCCTGTGCATCGAGGCGTGCCCGACCCGTGCCCTCACCATGACCAACGAGTACGAGCTGGCCGACGACAACCGCGCTGACCTGATCTACGAGAAGTCCGACCTGCTCGCCCCGCTCCTGCCCGGCATGGAGCAGCCTCCCCACGAGATGCGGCTGGGCGACGACGAGGGCGCCTACTACCGCGGCACGTTCGCGGCTCCGGCTCCGGGAGAGGAGACCTCACCGTGACCTTCTGGATCCTGGCCCCCGTGATGGTCGCGGCGGCCCTCGGGATGATCTTCGTCCGCAAGGCCGTCCACGCCGCGCTGCTGCTGGCCGTGGTGATGATCTCGCTCGCCGTCCTCTACGCCGTCCTCGAGGCGCCGTTCCTGTTCGCGGTCCAGATCATCGTCTACACCGGCGCGATCCTGATGCTGTTCCTGTTCGTGCTCATGCTGGTGGGCGTCGACGCGTCCGACTCGGTCGTCGAGACGATCAAGGGCCAGCGGCTGATGGCAGCGGTGACCGGGCTGGTGCTCGGCGTGATCCTCGTGCTGGGGGTCACCCAGACCGCCATCGGCACCGCCGTCGGCCTCACCGAGGCCAATGCCGAGGGCAACATCCAGGGCCTGGCCAACATCTTGTTCTCGAAGTGGGTGTTCGCCTTCGAGGTCACCAGCGCGCTGCTGATCACCGCCGCCCTCGGCGCGATGGTGCTGGCCCACCGCGAGCGGATCACGCCGCGCGAGGGCCAGGCCGACCTCGCCGCCCGCCGGATGCGTGACTACGCCGAGAAGGGCGCCCACCTCGGGCCGTTGCCCCCGCCCGGCGTCTTCGCGCGCAGCAACGCGGTGGACACGGCCGCGCTGCTGCCCGACGGCACTGCCGCAGAGGCGTCGGTCTCCCGGGTCCTGGCCGCCCGTGGCTCGGTGCGCTCGGCCCCGGCCGACGACGTCGAGCAGATCGAGCGCCAGATCGGCGACCCGACCACCCGGCCCGAGGGCGCCGGGAAGACCGGCGCGACCGGGAACGTCGAGGGGGACACCCCGTGACCCAGTACGTGGTCCTGTCGGCGATCCTGTTCACCATCGGCTGCGTCGGGGTGCTGACCCGCCGCAACGCGATCGTCGTGTTCATGTGCGTCGAGCTGATGCTCAACGCCTGCAACCTGGCGCTGGTGGCCTTCGCCAAGCAGCACGGCAACCTCGACGGCCAGATCGCCGCCTTCTTCGTGATGGTGGTGGCGGCGGCCGAGGTCGTGGTCGGGCTGGCCATCATCATGACCATCTTCCGTACCCGCCGCTCGGCCTCGGTCGACGACGCAAGCCTGCTGAAGTACTGAGGGGCAATCGGTGACCAACATCTTCCTGGAGGACGCGGAGCATGCGCTCCCCGTCGTCGACCCCGGGGCCGCCGACGGCGTCTTCGCGCTGCTGTGGCTGGTGGTCGCGCTGCCGCTGCTCGGCTGCGGTCGTGCTGCTGGTCGGTGGGCCGCTGGCGCGGGGCGCCCTCGACAAGGTCGGCCACCTCATCGGTACCGCGATGTCGGCGGCGTCCTTCGTCGTCAGCCTGATCCTCTTCGTGGCCCTGCTCGGCCGCGCGGAAGACGACCGGCAGGTCAGCCAGCACCTCTTCACGTGGTTCCAGGCCGGTCAGCTCGACGTCGGCTTCGACCTGCTCTACGACCCGCTGTCAGCGCTCTTCCTGCTGCTGATCACCGGCGTCGGCTCGCTGATCCACGTCTACTCCATCGGCTACATGGCGCACGACGCCCGCCGGCCGCCGGTTCTTCGGCTACCTCAACCTGTTCGTCGCCGCGATGCTGATGCTGGTGCTCTCGGCCAACTACCTCGGCCTGTTCCTGGGCTGGGAGGGCGTCGGCCTCGCGTCGTACCTCCTCATCGGCTTCTGGCAGCACAAGCACTCGGCGGCCGCCGCGGCGAAGAAGGCGTTCGTCATCAACCGCGTCGGCGACATCGGCCTCTCGCTGGCGATCGCCCTCATGTTCGTCACGTTCGGCACCACCGACTTCAGCACCATCAGCGCGGAGTCCGGTGAGGCGTCGGACGGCGTCCTCACCGCACTCGGCCTGCTGCTCCTGCTCGGCCGCCTGCGGCAAGTCGGCCCAGGTTCCGCTGCAGGCCTGGCTGCTCGACGCGATGGAGGGCCCGACCCCGGTGTCGGCGCTGATCCACGCGGCCACGATGGTCACCGCGGGCGTCTACCTGATCGTCCGCTCCAACTTCATCTTCGAGCTCGCCCCCCATGCCCAGACTGCCGTGGTCATCGTCGCGGTCGTCACGCTGCTGTGGGGCGCGATCCTCGGCTGCGCCAAGGACGACATCAAGAAGGCGCTGGCCGGCTCGACGATGAGCCAGATCGGCTACATGATGCTCGGCGCCGGGCTCGGCGTCGCCGGCTACGCGTTCGCGATCTTCCACCTGCTGACCCACGGCTTCTTCAAGGCCAACATGTTCCTCGGGGCCGGCTCGGTGATGCACGGCATGAACGACGACGTCGACATGCGCCACTACGGCGCGCTGACCAAGGCGATGCCGGTCACCTACCTGACCTTCGCGATGGGCTACCTCGCGATCATCGGCTTCCCGGGGTTCTCCGGCTTCTGGTCGAAGGACAAGATCATCGAGACCGCGCTGGTCGAGAACTGGGTCGTCGGCGCCCTGGCCATGCTGGGCGCCGGCATCACCGGCTTCTACATGACCCGGCTGATGCTGATGACGTTCTTCGGCCGCAACCGCTGGGAGAAGGACGTCCACCCGCACGAGTCGCCGTAGGTCATGACCGTGCCGCTGATCGTGCTGGCTGCGTTGTCCGTCCTCGGCGGCGTGCTGCTGCTCGGCGACTGGATCGTCGACTTCCTGGCGCCCGTCGTCGGGCACCGCCGTGCACCACGAGCCGCCGCTGCCCGCGATCGTGATCACCCTGATGATCACGTTCGTGGTCGCCATCGGCGTGGCGGTGGCGTGGTTCCTCGTCGGCAAGCGGGAGATCCCGCGTGAGGCACCGCAGGACGTCTCCTTCGTCACCCGTGCCGCCCGCGCCGATCTCTACGGCGACGCCATCAACGAGGGCCTGGTCGTCGGGCCCGGCCGCCACGTCGTCTCCGGACTCACCACCTGGGACCGGGTCGGGATCGACGGTGCCGTCGAGGGCGGGTCGTCCGCCGTCGGTGGCATGGCCAGCACCTTCCGTGCGGTGCAGAACGGGTTCGTCCGCTCCTACGCGCTCTCGCTGCTGCTCGGCGTCCTGATCGTCCTGGTCGACCCTCCTGGTGGTGAACTTCGCATGAACGAGTTCCCCTGGCTCACGACCCTGATCGTGCTGCCGCTGGTCGGCGCGGTCGTGACCGGCTACCTCCCCAGCCGCGGCGTGATCGCCCGGCAGGTCGGGCTCGGCTTCGCGCTGCTGACCCTGCGTCGTGGCCGTCGTGATGGCCACGCAGTACGACGTCGGCGGCGGCTTCCAGTTCAGCGAGCAGCACGAGTGGATCAACGTCTTCGGTGCCCACTACGCGGTGGGCGTCGACGGCCTCGGCCTGCTGATGGTGCTGCTGACCGTCGTGCTGGTGCCGATCGTGATGATCGCGTCGTGGCACGAGACCAACCCCAAGGCCGACGTCTTCTTCGCGTGGACGCTCGTGCTCGAGGCGTTCTCGATCGCGGTGTTCGCGGCCACCGACGTGTTCCTCTTCTACATCGTGTTCGAGGCGACGCTGATCCCGGCGTACTTCCTCATCGGCGGCTTCGGCCGCGAGGGCCGCGGCCGCGCCGCGGTGAAGTTCCTGATCTACCAGCTCGCCGGCGGCCTGGTGATGCTCGGTTCGGTGATCGGCTTCTACGTCGTCTCGGCGCGCGCCGGGCAACCCGTCCTACCTGCTCACCGACCTGGCCGCGCTCGACATCGACCCCGACACCCAGAAGTGGCTCTTCGTCGGGTTCTTCATCGCCTTCGCGATCAAGGCGCCGATGTTCCCGGTCCACACCTGGCTGGCCGACACGACCGAGAAGGCGACCACCGGCACGTCCGTGCTGCTGGTCTGCATCCTCGACAAGATCGGCACCTTCGGCATGATCCGGTTCTGCCTCGAGCTGCTGCCCGACGCGTCGCGCTGGGCCACGCCGGTGGTGATCGTGCTGGCGCTGATCTCCATCGTGTACGGCGCGCTCGTGGCCATCGGCCAGGACGACATGCTGCGGCTGATCGGTCTCACGTCGCTGAGCCACTTCGGGCTGATCGTGCTCGGCATCTTCGCCTTCACCGACCAGGGCGGTGCCGGGGCGATCCTCTACATGGTCAACCACGGCATCGCGACCGCCGCGCTGTTCCTGATCGCCGGGTTCATCATCCGGCGCCGCGGGACCGCGCAGATCAGCGGGCTCGGCGGCATGGAGAAGGTGACGCCGGTCCTGGCCGGCACGTTCCTGGTGGCCGGCCTCGCCGCGGGCGGCTTGCCCGGCCTGTCGCCGTTCGTCTCCGAGATGCTGGTGATCATCTCCGCGTTCGACTACGCCTGGTGGGCCGGCGCCGTGGCGGTGACGGCGATCGTGCTCGCCGCCGTCTACGCACTCTGGATGTACCAGCGGATCATGACCGGACCCGACCTGCCCGCGGAAGCGGACTACCGGGACCTCGACCGCCGCGAGGTGGGCGTCGTCGCGCCGCTGCTGCTGGCGCTGGTGCTGTTCGGCTTCTACCCCCAGCCGCTGCTCGAGGTGATCAACCCGAGCGTCGACACGACCCTGACGGAGCTCGGAGTGACGCAGGACGACCACGGCATCGCCACCAGCACGGAGGAGGGTGAGTGATGGAGTTCGTCAAGCCCACCATCGAGTACAGCCAGCTCTGGCCGCTGTTCGTGGTCTTCGGCGTCGCGTGCGCCGGCGTCCTCGTCGAGGCGTTCCTCCCGCGGCACCTCCGGTACGTCGTCCAGACGGTGCTCGCCGGCGCCGGCCTGGTGGCCGCGCTGGTCGGCACCGCGCTCGTCGCCGCAGACCTCGAGAGCCTCGGCGACGGCGTCGCCTACGGCAACCTGGCCATGGAGGGCACGCTCGCCCTCGACGGTCCGACCCTGTTCCTGTGGGGCGTGATCCTCCTGTTCGGCATCGGCGGTGTGCTGCTGTTCGCCGAGCGACACCTCGAGGGCGGGGTGTCGGCCTTCGCGGGCCAGGCGGCGGCGCTCCCGGGCACCGAGGCCGAGCGGCAGGCGTCGACGTCCGGCCTCGACCACACCGAGGTCTACCCGCTGATGATGTTCGCGATCGTCGGCATGATGATGTTCCCCGCCTCCAACGACCTGCTGACGATGTTCGTGGCGCTCGAGGTGCTCTCGCTGCCGCTCTACCTGCTCTGCGGACTGGCGCGTCGGCGCCGGCTGCTCAGCCAGGAGGCGGCGCTCAAGTACTTCCTGCTCGGCGCGTTCTCCTCCGGCTTCTTCCTCTACGGCGTCGCGATGATCTACGGCTACGCCGGCTCGATGGAGTTCGCCGCCATCAACGAGGCCATCCGCAACGACATCGGCAACCGCACGCTGCTGCTCGTCGGCATGGCCATGCTGGCCGTGGGCCTGTTCTTCAAGGTCGGCGCCGCGCCGTTCCAGGCGTGGACGCCCGACGTCTACCAGGGCGCCCCGACCGCGGTCACCGCCTTCATGGCGGCCGCCACCAAGGTCGCCGCCTTCGGCGCGATGCTGCGGCTGTTCTACGTCGCGTTCGGGGCCGACCGCTGGACCTGGCAGCCGATGATGTGGGTCGTCGCGATCCTCACCATGGTCGTCGGGGCGGTGCTCGCCATCGCCCAGACCGACGTGAAGCGGATGCTCGCCTACTCGTCGATCGCCCACACCGGCTTCCTGCTCACCGGCGTCCTCGGCGTGCAGGCCACGACCGACCTCGCGATCGGCCAGCTCACCTCGCTGCAGGCGGTGCTCTTCTACCTGGTCACCTACGGCTTCGCGACCATGGGCGCGTTCGCCGTGGTCACCCTGGTCCGCGACTCCGGTGGCGAGCAGACCCACCTCCGCCGCTGGGCCGGGCTCGGCAAGGAGTCGCCGCTGGTGGCGGGCGTCTTCGCCTTCTTCCTGCTCGCCATGGCCGGCATCCCGCTGACCTCCGGGTTCGTGGGCAAGTGGGCGGTGTTCGCCTCCGCACTGTCCGCCGGTGCCTACCCGGTCGTCGTGGTGGCGATCCTGAGCAGCATCGTGGCCGCGTTCTTCTACGTCCGCGTGATCCGGTTGATGTACTTCACCGAGCCGAGCGGCGAGGTGCCGAGCGTCACGACCCCGTCGGTGCTCACGGCGTCCACCATCGCGGTCGGCGCCGCCGTCACGCTGGTGCTGGGCGTCGTACCCGGCCCGGTGCTCGACCTGGCCGGGCGTGCGGGAGAATTCATCCGGTGACCACGACTCCGGCCCCGGGCGGCCTGGCGCTGCCCGTGACCGACGCGGCGCTGGCCGATCGCCTGCAACGCCGGATGCAGGTCGTCGAGGAGGCCCTCGCCGGCCACGTGGTGAGCCGGACGCCCTACGTCACCGAGGCCGCCTCCCACCTGCTCGCTGCGGGAGGGAAGCGGTTCCGCCCTTTCCTGGTGCTGCTGGCCGCGGAGGCCGGCCCCCACCCGGAGTCACCGGAGGTGGTCGACGCCGCGTGCGTCGTCGAGCTCACCCACGTCGGCTCGCTCTACCACGACGACGTGATGGACGAGGCGGCGCTGCGTCGCGGTGCCGACTCCGCGAACGCCCGCTGGGACAACCACGTCGCGATCCTCACCGGCGACTTCCTGTTCGCGAAGTCCTCCGAGCTGACCGCCGGGCTGGGTCCGGAGGCGGTGCGGATCCAGGCCGAGACGTTCGCCCGGCTGGTCGAGGGGCAGATCATGGAGACGGTGCCGCCCGTCGCGGACGAGGACCCGCTGGCCCACTACCTCGACGTCGTCGCCGGCAAGACCGGCTCCCTGATCGCCACCTCCGCCCGCTACGGCGCCCGCTTCGGCGGCGCCAGCCGTGAGATCGAGGAGGCGCTGACGGCGTACGGCGAGATCGTCGGCACGGCGTTCCAGCTCAGCGACGACATCCTCGACATCGCCTCCGACTCCGTCGAGTCCGGCAAGACCCCGGGCACCGACCTGCGTGAGGGAGTACCCACCCTGCCGGTGCTGATGGCGAGCCTCTCCACTGACCCCGGTGACGCCCGGCTGCTGGAGCTGCTCGCCGGCGACCTCACCGACGACGCCCTGCACGCCGAGGCACTCGACCTGCTCCGCAAGCACCCCGCCATGGACGAGGCCCGCGCCTACGTCGTCGCCCGCGCCCACGAGGCGCAGCAGCTGCTCACCGCCCTCCCCGACGGGCCGGTCCGCGAGGCGCTCGAGTCGTTCGCCGACATCGTCGCCACGCGTACGGCTTGATCGCTCCTCGCACCTACGACCCATCCCGGTTGCGGCCGCCGTTGGCTGGCGCCAGCTCCGCAGATAGGACCTACGTCATCGCGGCCCGATGGGCGCGACATACGACACGCGGGTCTAGGTGAGCGAGCACCGAGGGGTGTCACCACAGTTCACCGACGCGCTCCCCTGGCGACGGATGCTGGCGGTCGTATCGGGCGAGTGCCTCGTCTGCCGCCCGGCGACCGAAGGGGGCGAGCGCGCCGTTGAGAAGGTTCCATAGAAGCCGCGGCATCGGCGGCTCGTAGTAGCCGCTCCTGCGGGCAAGGTTCGCCATGAGGGCCGGCTCAGCAGGCCGACCGCCTGGCTTCCCCAGTCGACCGTCTCGCGCGAGGCCGGCAAGCGTCCGCATCACGCGCTCGAAGTCCTGCGCTGGCACGATGGTGACCTTGACGCGGGCGGGCGCTTCGCTGGGATTGGTGAACGTGTGCACAGAGCCGGGAGGCACGGACACCGGCTCGCCGGACTTCAGCCTGCGCCTGCGACCGTCGTGCAGAAGCTCGACGACACCGTTCACCAGCTCGAAAGTCTCCTCCGGCGGATGCGCGTGCGGTCTCGGGCCTCCGCCCGGCTGCACGTCTATGAGCGTGACCACTCTGGTTCCGCCCGTCTCCTCCGACGTCTCGACAAAGGTGAACGCCTCTCCTGAAGCGGGATTGTCGAGCCGCCGCCAGCCAGATGTCATCGTTCACTTCAATCGGGTACTAGGGGTAACCTCTAATGGTTACCTCCAAGAGTATGGTGTCGGCCGTGGATGACGTCAAGGGATCAGTTTCGAAGATGGAGCAGCGCTCGACGGCCACTCGGGCCCGCATCGTGCGCGCCGCCTACGAGCTCTTCTGTCATCGCGGATTCCGCGCCACGACAATGCAGGAGATCGGCCGAACGGCCGGCATCTCGGTCCAGACCGTGTACTTCCAGTTCCGCACCAAGGACGAGGTCCTGAAAGCCGTCCACCAGTGGACAGTGCTGGGAGACGAGGGTCGTCCGCCGCAGGACCAGCCCTGGCACCGGGCCGCCCTCGAAGAGCCCGACGTGAGGGTGGCCGTTGCCAAGCTGGCCGTGGGGATCGCATCTCTCAATGCACGAGTGGCCCCCACGCTGCCGACCTTCGCGACGTTGTCGCAGGAGCCAGGAGGGGAAATCTATCGTCGCTCGCGCACGCTTCGGCGGGAGGGGATGGAGGGGTTGGTCACCGCACTGAAGGCCAAGACACCGCTCCGGAGTGGAATGACGCCCACGCGCGCGGCTGATCTCCTAGACTTCCTTCTAGGGCCGGAGTCGTACGCCGAGTTGGTGCTCCGCGCCGGCTGGTCCCGCCGTCGATGGATCAGCTGGGTATCGGAGACCCTGGCAGACCAACTGTTCGAAACACCGAAATCCATCGGACCCAGCACCTGATGCGGCGTGTCCCTGAGACCGACCCATAGGGCGTTGTCACGCACACGAGGCTTCTGAGGAACAGCTCAGATCGCGACGGCCTCGGCGGCGTGCCGGAGCTCCCGGCGCCGGTGCCGGACGGCTTCGACGGTGAAGATCACCAGCGCCAGCCACACCAGCACGAAGCCGATCCAGCGGCTGGCCGGCATGGCTTCGTCGAACCACAGCACGCCGAGGGCGAACTGGACCACCGGAGCGATGTACTGGAGCAGCCCGATCGTCACCATCGGGACCCGGATCGCGGCGGCGCCGAAGCACAACAGCGGTCCGATGGTCACCAGCCCCGTCGTGGCGAAGAGCAGCCACGTCGAGAACCCGCCGTCGGCCACGGCAGCCTGCCCGGTCCAGACGAGCCAGCCGAGGTACGCCGCCGCGACCGGCGCGATGTAGAGGGTCTCGACCGTCATGCTCTCGACCGCGTCGACGCCGGCCTGCTTCTTGGACAGCCCGTAGGTCGCGAACGAGAAGGCCAGCACCAGCGCCACCCACGGCGGCCGACCGTAGTCCACCGTCAGCACCACCACGGCGATCGTGGCCAGGCCGAGCGCGACCCACTGCACCCGACGCAGCCGCTCGCGCAGGATGACCACGCCCATGAGGACGAAGACCAACGGGTTGATGAAGTAGCCGAGTGACGTCTCCACGACCCGGCCGTTGTTGACGCCCCAGATGTAGGTGAACCAGTTGACGCTGATCATCGCGGCGGCGACGAGGAGCAGGAGTCGGGTCCGCCGGGTGCGGACGACCTCGGCCACCCGCCTGCCGCGCCGCAGCACCACCACGATCACCGCCACGGCGACCAAGGACCACAGCACGCGGTGGGCGAGGATCTCGAGCGCACCGGCAGCATCGAGCAGCGGCCAGTAGAGGGGAAAGAGGCCCCACGAGGTGTAGGCAACGACGCCGTAGACGAACCCGCGGGACGCCTCGGCATCCGCGGATCGCACCGCGCTCAGGCGATCGTCCAGGTGTCGCCGCTGTGGATCAGGGCGTCGAGCCGCCCGGACGGGTCACCCTCGACACCGCCCCGTGCGGTCTCGATCTGGCTGCGCGCCTGGTCGTCGTACGTCGCTCGCTCCACCTGGTGGAAGATGCCGATCGGCGCCTGGTGGAGGTAGCCGGCGTCGGTCAGCCGGGAGATCGCGAACGCCGTCGTCGGGTCGTCGGCGTGGGCGTCGTGCACCAGCAGCGCGCCGTCCCCGACCTGGCCGGGCTCGTCGCCGACCTCGACCACCTTCACGCCGCCCGTGGACGAGTCCCGGATCAGGCCCTTGCTGCCTCCGACGCCGAACCGGATCGGCTCACCGTGGACGAGCGGGATGATCGCGTCCTCCTTGGTGTCGCGGTCCTTGATCGCGTCGAACGCGCCGTCGTTGAAGATCGGGCAGTTCTGGTAGATCTCCACGAACGACGTCCCGCGGTGGGCGGCCGCCGCCGAGAGCACGGAGGTGAGGTGCTTGCGGTCGGAGTCGATCGTGCGGGCCACGAAGCTGGCCTCCGCGCCGAGCGCGAGCGACACCGGGTTGAACGGGTGGTCGACCGAGCCCATCGGAGTCGACTTGGTGACCTTGCCGGGCTCGCTGGTGGGGGAGTACTGGCCCTTGGTCAGCCCGTAGATCCGGTTGTTGAACAGCAGGATCGTCATGTTGACGTTGCGGCGCAGGGCGTGGATCAGGTGGTTGCCGCCGATCGACAGCGCGTCGCCGTCGCCGGTGACGACCCAGACGGAGAGGTCCTCGCGCGCGGTGGCGATGCCGGTGGCGATCGACGGCGCCCGGCCGTGGATCGAGTGCATGCCGTAGGTGTCGAGGTAGTAGGGGAAGCGGCTGGAGCAGCCGATGCCGGAGACGAACACGATGTTCTCGCGACGCAGCCCGAGGTCGGGCAGGAAGCCCTGGACCGCCTTGAGCACGGCGTAGTCGCCGCAGCCGGGGCACCAGCGGACCTCCTGGTCGCTGGTGAACTCCTTGCCGGTCTGGGGCTGGTCGGTGGTGGGCACACCTTCCACGCCGGAGCGCAGGCCGGGGAAGGGCAGCTCGGTCGAGGTCATCGTCCGCCTCCTGAGGTCTCGGCAGGCTCGACCGCCGTGTGGTCGAGGTTCACTTCGATGCCCTCGGCGGCGCCGACCAGCTCGCCGATGACCTCGGCCAGCTCGGCGGCCTTGAGCGGCAGGCCGTCGCACCTGGTTGTAGCCGATCGCGTCGACGAGGTAGCGCGCACGCAGCAGCATCGAGAGCTGGCCGAGGTTCATCTCGGGGACCAGCACCTTGTCGTAGCGCGCGAGGATCTCGCCCAGGTCCTTCGGGAACGGGTTGAGGTGGCGCAGGTGGGCCTGGGCCACGTGGTAGCCGGCCTTGCGGACCCGGCGGCAGCCGGCGCCGATGGGGCCGTACGTCGATCCCCAGCCGAGCACCAGCACCTTCGCCTGACCGGTCGGGTCGTCGACCTCGGTGGGCGGCAGGGAGTCGGCGATCCGGTCGACCTTCGCCTGCCGGGTGCGGACCATGAAGTCGTGGTTGGCCGGGTCGTAGGAGATGTTGCCGTGCCCGTCGCCCTTCTCGAGCCCGCCGATGCGGTGCTCGAGACCGGCGGTGCCGGGGATCGCCCACGGCCGGGCCAGGGTCTCCTCGTCGCGGAGGTAGGGCCAGAACTCGCCGCTCTCGTCACCGTCACCGGCGTAGTTGGTCGCGGTCGCGAACGCGGGGTCGATGGCGGGCAGCTCGGCGAGCTCGGGGATCCGCCACGGCTCGGAGCCGTTGGCGAGCATGCCGTCGGAGAGCAGCATCACCGGGGTGCGGTAGGTGATCGCGATCCGGACGGCCTCGAGGGCGGCGTCGAAGCAGTCGCCGGGCGACTGCGGGCGCGACGACCGGCACCGGTGACTCGCCGTTGCGACCGAACATCGCCTGCAGCAGGTCGGCCTGCTCGGTCTTGGTCGGCAGCCCGGTCGAGGGGCCGCCGCGCTGGACGTCGACGACCAGCAGCGGCAGCTCGGTCATGACCGCGAGCCCGATCGCCTCGGACTTCAGCGCGATGCCCGGTCCGGAGGTGGTGGTGACGCCGAGGCTGCCCGCGAAGGCGGCTCCGATGGCGGCGCCGACGCCGGCGATCTCGTCCTCGGCCTGGAACGTCGTGACGCCGAACGACTTGTGCTTGCTCAGCTCGTGGAGGATGTCGGAGGCCGGCGTGATCGGGTAGGAACCGAGGAAGATCGGCAGACCCGACTGGACGCTCGCGGCGATCAGGCCGTAGGACAGCGCCAGGTTGCCGGTGATGTTGCGGTAGGTACCGACCGACATCGGCGCCGGCTTGATCTCGTAGGTGACGGCGAACGTCTCGGTCGTCTCCCCGAAGTTCCAGCCTGAGTTGAACGCCGTGATGTTGGCGTCGCGGATGTCGGGGACCTTGGCGAAGCGCTTCTGCAGGAAGCTCACCGTCGACTCGGTGGGCCGGCCGTAGAGCCACGACAGCAGCCCCAGCGCGAACATGTTCTTCGCGCGCGAGGCGTCCTTGCGGGAGAGGCCGAACTCCTTGACCGCCTCGACGGTCATCCCGGTCAGGTCGACCGGGTGCACGGCGTACTCCTCGAGCGACTCGTCGTCGAGCGGGCTGTCGGTGTAGCCGGCCTTCGTGAGGTTGCGCTTGGTGAAGTCGGCGGTGTCGACGATGATCGTCGCGCCCTTGGGGAGGTCGCCGAGGTTGGCCCGCAGCGCGGCGGGGTTCATGGCGACGAGGACGTCGGGGGCATCGCCCGGCGTGAGGATGTCGTGGTCCGCGAAGTGGACCTGGAACGACGAGACACCCGGCAACGTGCCCTGGGGGGCGCGGATCTCGGCCGGGAAGTTGGGCAGGGTCGAGAGATCGTTGCCGAAGGCGGCCGACTCCTGCGTGAACCGGTCGCCGGTCAGCTGCATGCCGTCGCCGGAGTCGCCTGCGAACCGAATGATCACGCGGTCGAGCTGCTTGACCTGCTTGGTCACCTCAGTCCTCTCCTGCTCTCGACGGGAGCTCGGGGGCGCGCGCGTACCGCGCCTCGACCCTCCACGATAGCCCGACGACGGGCTGCTCCCCACCGATCTCCCGGAGCGGACGCGTGATGACGGACACGCCCGGAATGTTCGTGTAAGACACCTAAGTGTATTAGTCTGCTCAAGATTATTCAGAAGACGTCCCCCGAGGACGTCTGTGCAGAAGGAGCCCACCCATGTCCGTTTCTCCCAAGCGCGCGGCCGCGCTCTCGCTCGCCGCCCTGCTTGTCACCACCGGCTGCTCCAGCGCCGGTGGGTCGTCCGATTCCGGCGGCGACCAGCTGAGCCTGGTCGGGTTCTCCGTCCTGGAGGCCGCCAACGCTCCCGTCTTCGAGGAGTTCGAGGGCACCAGCGAGGGTGACGGAGTCACCTTCAAGACCTCGTACGGCGCATCCGGCGACCAGAGCCGTGCGGTCGAGGGCGGCCTGGACGCCGACCTCGTCCACCTGTCCCTCGAGCCCGACATGCAGCGGCTCGTGGATGCCGGTCTGGTGTCCGAGGACTGGAAGGACAACGAGACCAACGGCATCGCCACCTCGTCGGTGGTGACCTTCGTGGTCCGTGAGGGCAACCCCGAGGGCATCGAGACCTGGGAGGACCTGGTACAGCCCGGCGTCGAGATCATCACGCCGAACCCGGCCTCGTCCGGCTCGGCGAAGTGGAACATCCTGGCCGCCTGGGCGCACGTCGTGGGGGCGGGCGGCAGCGAGGCCGAGGCGGAGAAGTACATCACCGCGTTCCTCGAGAACACCATCTCGCTGCCGCCGTCGGCGCGAGAGGCGACCACCGCGTTCTCGGAGGGCAACGGCGACGTTCTCATCTCCTACGAGAACGAGGCGATCCTGGCCCGTCAGAACGGTGAGCCCTTCGACTACGTCGTCCCGGACGACACGCTGCTGATCGAGAACCCGGCAGCCGTGCTCACCGAGGCTGCGGACGCCGCCCAAGGATTCCTCGACTTCCTCACCACCCCGGAGGCCCAGGCCGACTACGCCCTGTCCGGCTTCCGCCCGGTCGTCGACGGCGTCGAGCTTCCCGAGGTCGAGGGTGCGCTCGACCCGGCCAACCCGTTCCCCGAGCCCGGGACCCTCTACACGATCGACGATGACTTCAACGGCTGGGCCGAGGCCAACGTGAAGTTCTTCGACGAGGAGGAGGGCATCATCCCGCGGCTGCAGGCCGAGACCGGAACGTCAGAGTGAGCACAGTTCCCGTAGAGGTCACGGCTCCGCCGGCGCAGCAGCGCCGGCGGGGCCGTGGCCCGAGCGGCCAGACCCGCAACACCCTCACCCGTGGATCCGGCCTGGCGCTCGGCATTGCGGTCACCTGGTTCAGCCTGCTGGTCCTGATTCCGCTCACGGCGATCGTCTTCACGGCGGCCGGCGGCGGCTGGGACACGTACGTCTCGATCCTCACCAACCCGCAGACGTTCGCCGCGATCCAGCTGACCGTGCTCACTTCGATCCTGGTGACTGTGGTCAACATCGTGGTCGGCACGATCATCGCGTGGGTCCTGGTGCGCGACCGATTCTGGGGCAAGCGTGCCCTCGACGTGGTCATCGACATCCCGTTCGCGCTCCCCACCATCGTGGCCGGTCTGGTGCTGCTGTCCCTCTACGGAAAGCAGGGGCCACTCGGGCTGGACTGGGCCAACACCCGGATCGCAGTGTTCCTTGCCCTGGCCTTCGTCACGCTGCCGTTCATCGTCCGCACGGTGCAGCCCGTGCTCGAGGAGCTGGAGACCGACGTCGAGGAGGCGGCCGCGTCGCTCGGCGCGGGCCGGCTCACGATCTTCCGCCGGATCATCCTGCCCAGCCTCTTCCCCGCGATCATGGCGGGAGCTGCCCTGTCCTTCTCACGCGCCATCTCGGAGTACGGCTCGCTCGTGCTGCTGTCGGGCAACCTGCCGTTCTCGACCGAGGTGGTCTCCGTGCGGGTGGTCTCGTTCATCGAAGGTGGGAACACGGCCGCCGCCGCCGCCGTGGCGTCGGTCATGCTGGCGATCGCACTACTGGTGATCGTGGTGCTCGACATCGTGCAGAGGCGGGTGGCTCGCCGTGGCTAGCACGACACTCGCCCCACCGACGCCAAGCCCGCACACTCCGCCCTCGGGCAGGGTGCGCACCGACGTCGCGTCACCGGTGAAATGGCTGCTCCGGGTGATCGCCATCGGCTATGTGTTCTTCCTGGTGGCCTGGCCGGTCTCCCTGATCGTCAAGGAGACCTTCGCCGACGGCTGGGACACGATGGCCGACACCCTGAGTGACGAGAACGTGCGCAGCGCGCTGCTCCTGACCGCCGAGGTCTCCTTCTGGGCCGTGGTGATCAACCTGCTCTTCGGGGTGACGATCTCGATCCTCCTGGTGCGCTACGAGTTCCCGGGGAAGCGGCTGCTCTCGGCGCTGATCGACGTACCCCTGTCGGTCTCTCCGGTGGTCGTCGGCCTCGCCTTGCTGCTGGTCTACAACGGCCGCACCGGCTGGTTCGGCCCCGCCCTGGAGTCGGCCGGCTACCAGGTCATCTTCAGCACCCCCGGCATGATCATGGCGACCTGTTTCGTCGCGCTGCCGCTGGTGATCCGCGAGGTCGTGCCCGTCCTCATCGAGATCGGGGACGAGCAGGAGCAGGCCGCGCGCAGCCTGGGCGCCAACGGCCGCCAGACCTTCTGGCGGATCACCCTGCCCGGCATCAAGTGGGCGGTCGTCTACGGCGTCGTCCTGTCCCTTGCCCGGTCACTCGGCGAGTTCGGCGCCGTCAAGATCGTGTCCGGCAACTTCACCGGGGAGACCCAGACCGCGACCCTCGTGGTCGAGCAGAAGTACCAGAACTTCGAGCAGTCGTCGGCGTACGCCGTGTCGTTCCTGCTCGCGTTCGTGAGCGTCGTCTGCATCGTCATCGTCTCCCTCTTGCGCCCGAAGGAGAACTCAGCGTGAGCATCGACATCAAGAACATCAACAAGAGCTTCGGGGACTTCGTCGCACTCGACGATGTCTCCGTCTCCATCCCCACCGGTCAGCTGACCGCACTGCTGGGTCCCTCGGGCGGCGGCAAGTCGACCCTGCTGCGGATCATTGCGGGACTCGACAAGGCCGACTCGGGGGTCATCTCCATCGAGGGGCGCGACGCGACCAAGCTGCCCCCTCAGAAGCGCAACGTCGGCTTCGTGTTCCAGCACTACGCGGCGTTCAAGCACATGACCGTCGCCAAGAACGTCGCGTTCGGCCTCGAGATCCGCAAGAGGTCCAAGGAGGACGTGGCTCGACGCGTCGACGAGCTGCTCAAGCTGGTGCACCTCTCACAGTTCTCGCACCGGCTGCCGTCGCAGCTGTCGGGCGGCCAGCGGCAGCGGATGGCGCTGGCGCGGGCGCTGGCGGTCGAACCGACGGTGCTGCTCCTCGACGAGCCGTTCGGCGCTCTCGATGCGAAGGTCCGCAAGGAGCTGCGCGAGTGGCTGCGCCGGCTCCACGACGAGGTGCACGTGACGACCGTCTTCGTCACCCACGACCAGGAGGAGGCGCTCGAGGTCGCGGACGAGATCGTGGTCATCAACGAGGGCCGCATCGAGCAGGTCGGTCCGCCGGACCAGCTCTACGACGAGCCGGCCAACGAGTTCGTGATGTCGTTCCTCGGTGAGGTGACGACACTCGGCGACGTCCGGCTGCGTCCGCACGACGTCGACGTTGCGGTCTCGCCGATGTTGGCCGGGGCGGTCGAGGGTGTCGTGTCTCGCCAGCTGCGGGTCGGCTTCGAGGTCCGGCTGGCCGTGCTCACCACCGACGGGCAGGAGGTCCACGTGACGCTGACGCGCACCCACGCGCGGAGCCTGGGCGTCCAGGAGGGCACCACGGTGTGGTTGACACCCGCGATGGGCGCCACGGTGATCCCGCGCATGGAGCTCGTCGGCTGACGGGCGTCGGCGGCTGCTCCTAGGGTTCGGGGCATGAGCACCCACTGGACCCTCGGCTGCGACGCCGCCGACCCCGACCGGCTGGCGGCGTTCTGGGCGCTGGCCCTCGGCTACGTCCTCGAGCCCGGGTACGACGACCCCGACGGCGCGTCGATCGTCGACCCCGACGACCACTCGAAGGCGATCGGCTTCTTGCGGGTGCCGGAGCCGAAGACGTCGAAGAACCGCGTGCACATCGACCTCCGGGTGGCCGCGGGGCGCGACGTCGACGAAGCGACGCGCGAGGAGTGGGTGCGTGCCAAGGTCACCGAGCTGGTGGATGCCGGCGCGACGATGGTCCGCGTCGACCACTACGGCGACGACTTCGGCCACGTCGTGATGCTCGACCCGGAGGGCAACGAGTTCTGCGTGGCGTGAGCTCTTCCCGTACGCCGCCGCCGGGCCTACGCTCACCGCCATGGCTGAGCTGACCATGAACGACATCATCCACGCGGCGGTCAGGCGGGACCTGGCCCGGATGGAGGGGGCACTGCGCGCCTTCCCCGACGGTGACGCCGAGCGAGCACGCCAGCTGCAGACGGCCTGGGCCCACCTGTGGGAGCAGCTCCACCACCACCACGAGAGCGAGGACGCCTACATCTGGCCCTATCTGCGCGGCCTCGGCGTCCTGGACCCAGCGCTGCTGGACGACATGGAGTCCGAGCACCGGGCCATGGGCGAGGCGATCGGGGCCGCGACCTCCGCGATCGACGGGCTGGTGGCGGACCCCACGGCGCTCGTGGCCGCGGCCGCCGCCGACCAGGTGGCCGAGGCGGCCAGCGTCACCGACGCCCACCTGGTGCACGAGGAGACGGCCGTCCAGCCGGTCGATCATCGAGCGCATGGAGACGCCCGACTGGAAAGCGGTCGAGAAGCAGCTGCGCAAGGGCCCGTTGACCCTCGGCGGCAAGATGTTCGCGTGGGTCCAAGATGGCATTGACCCGCAGACCCAGGCCGCTCTGCGCGACATGATTCCCCGCCCGGTGCTGTTCGTGCTCAGCCACGGGCTCGGCCGCGGCTACTACCGCGACGTCGCGCCGACCTGGCGCTGATCTCACACCTGCGAAACCCTCCCATCGGGTGAGGTTGCGTCTTACCAGATCAGGGCACGAGTCACGCAGCCCACTTACGCAGTGGGTGCCTCCATAGGAGGCCTGGGGTCATGTCCGGTGGGCAGCCGCGGGGGCACTTGCCGCGTGACCCACGGCCCCGTCATCCCTCCCCGGTTGGCGGGGCCGCTTTCCGCGTCCACCTCCGACAACGCATCCTCGTCAGGCGAGCCCCCCAACCCATGCTGTTCGGCCCAGAGCACAGCCTGGGCGCGCCTTTGGGCCCCGATCTTCCGGTAGGCCGTCCTGACATAGGTCTTCACCGTGTTGATGGAAAGGAAGAGCTCTGCAGCGATCTCGAGGTTGCTGTGACCAGCGGCGATCAGCGTGAGCACCTTGAGCTCGCGGCCGGTGAGACCTGCGCTCTCCAGGTGGCAGTCACCGCTCTGCGGCAGGCTTGCCGCAGGTCTGCGGTTGCGGTGAAGGTCCTCGATGCGAGCCACCAACACGTCTGCGGCGAGCTGCTTGGGTAGGAACTCGTGCAGCCCACAGGCTGCGGCGTCTACTGCCGTTCGGCCGTCCGGAGTCCAGCCGTAGGCAACGACCATCGCCGAGGAACGTCGGAGCAGGGCGTGGAGCTGCGCGTCATGGCTTGTCGCGCGCTCGTCGTCCACACCGTAGAGAATGAGGTCGACTTCGTCGTCGCTGGGCCAGTCGACCATCTGAGCGCGGAGAGGGTACCGGGCCAGCAGCGTGTGGAGACCGGCGACGACGATCTCGTGCGGGTCGATGATGGCGACGCGTACCGGACCCACGTCGTGAATCTAGGCGAGGGATCTCCACAAGTCGTTAACGATCTGGTGGGTGTCTGCCGCCAGCGCGTGACGCCGTGCTTATCATCTGGGGACAGATGATTTCTTCATCGGGTCCGGGTCACTCCGGGTGATGGATCACCAGCTGTGCTCCGCGAGATCGGGCCCTCGTCCGGCCCCGCCCGGGCGGGGGCCATCTCGCACCTGAACAGCGCGGTACGCCGATGGAAGCCCGCCACGACATGGAGGATGTCCCGGCCTGACGCAGCGGGGGCGCACGGCCGATCCGCTAGTTCCACACTGGATGACGCGCGGCGCCTGAGGGTAATAGGCGCCGCGCGTCACAGTAAGGAGTGCGACAGAACCGCACGTCCCCCCAGATGGCCGCGGGAGTTTCCCCCGAACCTTCACCGCAACCTGATACGACGCTAGTCCGACACTGGGCCGGCTCGGCACACCCTTAGTGATGACGCCCGAGACAGGGCGGTCCAGTTGATGAATCAACGTGGCTCGTGAATGCAATGGACCGCCTCCGCGCTGGAGAACCAAGTATCTAGACAGGCAGTCATCCGTTCCGCTCCGGCGTGCGCACTCTCTGTCGTACCGTCGTGCCATGAGGACGATGACGGCGTGCGCCGCGCTCGCACTGGTTGGCTCACTCGCCGGGGGCGTCGGTCCGGCCGAGGCGGGCGGCGACGTGGTGAGTCGAGACGAGTTCAGGAAGGTCCAGACGAACTGGTCCAAGACGCGCGTCCACAAGGTCTTCGGCACCAGCGGAACCATCACCGGCAGGGAGTCGGGCAACCCCGAATTCTGCACCGCGGAGGAGGACTGGGCGGACTGCCCTGGCCAAGAGCGCTCCTACGACGCCACCGGCACGCACACCGCATTGCTGTGGTTCGTGAAGAAGGACGGCGTCTGGCGGCTCGAATCCAAGTCCTGGCACTGACACCCACGCCGGACCGAACCGGGACACGAGACTCTGCGCGGATTACAGGCGCCGAACAGGCCGGTGACCTGCATGGTCAGCGGTAGTTGGTGAACTGCACCGCGAAGTCGTAGTCCTGCGCCTTCACCAGCGCGATGACCGCCTGGAGGTCGTCGCGCTTCTTGCTCGACACCCGCAGCTCGTCGCCCTGGATCTGGCTCTTGACGCCCTTGGGTCCCTCGTCGCGGATCAGCTTGCTGATCTTCTTGGCGTCCTCGGAGGTGATGCCCTCCTTGAGGGCGATGCCGATCTTGGACTCCTGGCCGGACTGCCGCGGCTCGGAGGCGTCGAGGATCTTCAGGCTCTGGTTGCGCTTGATGAGCTTCTGCTTGAACACGTCGAGGACGGCGGTCGCGCGGTCGTCGGCGGAGGCCGAGATCTCGATCGCCTCCTCGCCCTTCCACTCGATCGTGGCTCCGGTGCCCTTGAAGTCGAAACGGGTCGCGATCTCCCGGGCGGTCTGCCCGAGAGCGTTGTCGACCTCCTGTCGGTCGATCTTGCTGACGATGTCGAACGAGGAGTCGGCCATGGTCCCTCCGGTTTCAGGTCTGCGTCGTACTGACGCTATCCTTTCGTCCCGTCGCAGCCCGGTGCCAGCCGGGGTGACGACGAAGGCAGGTTGCCCGAGCGGCCAATGGGAGCGGACTGTAAATCCGTCGGCTTATGCCTTCGAAGGTTCGAATCCTTCACCTGCCACTGGACGACATCCGTTCAGGCGCCTGACCCCCACCCAGCGGTGGGGGTTTCGTGCATTTGGTGCGGCGTAGCGCTCCTGCAGTCGATCGCGTCTCTTCACCAGTTCGCTGGCGGATCGCTCGCGGGGAATGACCCGTGGCCCCAGACATCCGGGAGGTCGAGGGTTGGTTCGTCCTCAACGAGGACCGGCGTCAGGACTGCTGTGCGTTGAACATCCATCACTGTTCCTCCAGGTTGCGCGCTGGCGCGGCCTGTGAGCTCGACCAAGGTGTCCTGCGGGTCAGTGGCGATCGATTCCGTGTTCATGGGTTCCCTCCCTTGCTTCCGGTTCATCAGGTGAGGACGCCAGAGGTGGCCTCTGCGTGCGCCGAGAATCTTTGACGCGAGGGCGCCTCGGCCTCGGGTGCCGACGACCACGAGGTCGGCGTGCGGCAAGGCTTCGCGCAGTGCCCGCGCAGGCCCGGTGATCTCGGTGGCGCCGACGACCTCGAGCTCTGGGCGGAGCGCGCGGGCCTCGGCGACCCCGCGCGCGGTCACGTCCTCGGCGGCCTCCAGGGCGCCTGGATCGCGGTGCATGAGTCCCGGACCGGGTTCTCCGATCATCCCCGGGTAGTGAACCGCGTGCAGGACGACCAAGGGTCGATCACGCCGTGATGCTTCCTCGACGGCGAACGCCACGGCGGCCCGGGTGTGCTCCCTAGCGTCGTACCCCACCACCACGGCGTCGGCGGGGTAGGTCCTCCCGGACCAAGCACCGACCTCGACGTAGGGCCTGTTCTGCGCCGTCGACTCGGGCACTTCCGACTGCGGGGTGGCCGTCCCGCGCGTGGCGAGGACCACCCCGGCAACCACGGCCAGCAGGAGGAACGTCATCGCGACGGTCATGACGATCGCTCGATTCGCTCGGAGGAGCCGTCGCGTGTGCGGCGGGGCAGCAGGTCGGCCGCGGCGAGAGTGCCCACCGTCAACACTGTGGTGGTGACCACGGCGGTGGCCACGAACCAGATCATCAGATACGTGTCTGTCATTGGCTTCACATCCCTTCGATTATCTAAACGATGCACGACGCGTATCTATTCCATTCGCCGTCGTGAGTGAGACCGCGAGGAGGTCGGGGGAGTAGGAGCGCTCACCGGCATCACCGCTGAAGCAGCGGCAGTCCTGGCGCCGTACTCGCCGGGCCGAGCCGGAAACGAGAGCCCCAGGGACCTGGGACTCTCGTCACAATGGCTAGCGGTGGTGGGGAAACCCCTTGAGTCACCACTTGTGCATCGTGTCGTTGGCGATGTTGTCGTACATGCCGATGTGCGTGTAGAAGTTCATCGCACCGAAGAGCACGAACACCACGCCTCCGATGGCCCAGGCCCAAACGGCCCAGCGCAGCAGCTGAAACCGGTCGGTCCACAGTGCGATCGCGAACAGCAGCGCGCCCAGGGCGACGACGCCCCACAGGCCACCGAGGAACAGCGCTTCGAGGAGGGGCAGGTGGCCGAAGCGGCCGCTGATCGGCTCCACGGCAGGTGCCGCGCCGAGCTGGAAACGCACGAAGGTGATGGCCAGTACCGCCATGCCAAGGCCCAGCACACCGACGAAGATGCCGGCCGGCTTCATGGCTGCCAGCGTGGCTGCGTTTGCGGTCTCTACGTCGCCCTCGAAGCGCCCGCGGTGGCGCCAGAGGTACACAGCGGCCAGGACCAGCAAGGCCCCGAAGGCCGCGGCAGGCTGCCCGAACGCGATGTTGGCGTACTCGAAGCCACCGCCGCCGAAGGGCCAGGTCACGGTGGTGTGCACACCGGTGACCAGGAGAAGCAGCCCGGTGGCTCCGAAGAACGCCGCCCATGCTTCGCTGTCGATGCGCTTGCTGCGCAGGAGGTTCGCGAGGAACGCCGCAAACCCCAGCAGTCCGGCGCCCGCCGTGACCGCAACCAACTCGTTGTAGACGATCATGTCGTCCACCCTCTTTCTCTAGTGTCGGATCGATGCATCAACCGAAGTGGTTGAACCTTTCACTAGTACGCAACGCGTAGCGTATCGTTTCTATTCCGACCCTGACCGGGTGGGTGCCGAATCCTGCGTAGGATTGATCGGAATCGCTACTCGTAGCGTGTTGGTTCGATAGTGGAAGGTCGGCGAATTGCCTGAATCGAGTGAGCAGACCGAACGGCATGCCCGCCAGGGGCGCCCGCGGCAGCCCGAGATCGACCAGCGGATCGGGTCGGCGGTCCTTGATCTGCTGCACGAGGGTGGCCCTGCTGCCGTGACCGTGGAGGGTGTCGCGGCGAGATCGGGTGTGGCGAAGACGTCGATCTACCGGCGTCACGCAGACCGCGGCGCGCTCCTGACCGCGGCACTGTCGGACGCGATCGGCGAACCGCAGGTCCCCCGGGAGGGGACCGTCCGGGAGAAGATCCGGTTCGCTCTGGAACAGGCCTGGCGTCAGATGGGCCAGGTCCTCGGGCCGGGCGGGTTGGCGGCCATCGTGGCCAACTCAGACCCGGAGTTCACTGAGCTCTTCCGCGCCGCGCTGCGGCCGTACGACGAATCGCTGGTGAAGCGGATCCGCAGCGACTCCCGCGCCCGTCGGCTTCGTTCCGGTCTCGATGCAGACGGGATCGTCAGCCTGATGTTCGGCGCCTACCTCGGCGAGATCCTGCGCCGTGGTCAGGTGGAGCCAGACTGGCTCGATCGGTGCATGGAGATGCTGTGGACTTTGATGGTCCGCGACTAGCTGGCCACGGCCGGTTGCACGGAAGACGGCCCAGCCGAGCAGAGTTGAGATCACCGCCGCAAGCAGGACGCCGACAACTGCCTGGTCTCGAAGCCTGTCGTCGGTGAACGCCAGGCCGGCAATGAGCAGCGACACGGTGAAGCCGATCCCGGACAGCGCCGCTCCGCCGAGGACCTGGTCGAGGCTGACACCCGTCGGGAGTCGACCAGCGCCGGCTCGGACGCCCGCCCAAGCGGCGAGGCCGATACCGAGGAACTTGCCGAGGACCAGGCCGGCGACGACAGCCCACGTCAGTCGGGCTGACAGGGCGTCGAGAAGGACACCCTCGCGCAGGTCGATGCCCGCGTTGGCGAATGCAAACACCGGCACGATGGCGAAGTCGGCCATGCTGCGCAGCTTGGACTGAAGGCGATCGTTGACAGACACGGCTCGCACGAGCTCGAGATGGGCGGACCTGCCCGCCTCGATGCCTCGCGACAGCCGAAAGGCCCGGAAATGCCGTGCCGCCCTCTCGACCGCCTCGGGTCGGGGGTGGTGGGCTCCCACCAAAAGGCCGCCCAGCATGCCGGCGATGGAGGCATGCAGGCCGGCGTGGAAGGTCGCGAGCCAGAGGCCCAGGCCCGCGATCAGGTACAGCTTGGCCGAGGAGACCCCGTGTCGGCTCAACAGACCCATCGCCGCACCCAGACCGATCATGGCCACCAGTGCGCTCGGGTTGAGAGAGTCGCTGTAGACCAGTCCGATGATGCTGACGGCGACGATGTCGTCGATCACAGTGAGCGTGAGCAGGAAGATCCGGAGGCGTGGGGAGACGGCAGGTCCGACCACGGCGAGCGCCCCGAGGAGGAAGGCGGTGTCGGTGCCGATCACCACGCCCCACGCGAGGGCGGCCTCCCCCTCAGGCGTGAGCGCCAGGAAGATCAGGGCGGGCACAACCAGCCCACCGACTGCGGCGATCACCGGGACGGCCGCCCGCCGCAGGGTCGTCAGCTCGCCGACGGAGAACTCGCGCCGCACCTCCAGGCCGATGACGAAGAAGAAGAGCGCCATCAGGAAGTCGTTGATCCACTGCTGCAGGCTCAGGTTCAGCGACCAGTCGGCTATCGAGATCCCCGCCTCGGAGGAGAGCAGGGCCTCGTACGCCCCGGACCACGGCGAGTTGGCCCAGACCAACGCGGTCAAGGCCGCAGCGATGAGGAGGCCGGCAGGCCCGGATTCCGTCGACAGGAATCGACGGGTGGGTCCGAGCAGCCGCACGACGACGGAGCGTTGCTTCGGACGGACGGCTTCAGGTGTGGAGGGGATCACGGCGCCATCCATCGAGTCGTCTGTTGTGGGGTGCTCCGCACTTCCGGGTGGGCGCCGTCTCCGCGGTCCGTGGCCACGGCGAGATGAGCTGCTAGCGCCATGAGCAGGCCGGTCACGGTCGTAGTGAAGGCGATCAGTGCGACGAGTGTCAGGAACTCGGTCATGGGCGGACTCCCTTCTGCGTTTATACGAAAACGGTATGCGTAGCGTAGTTATTCCTGTGTCGGCGAAGTGGCCAGCCGGCCTTGAGAGTGCGCGGAAGCGCCCGCACACGCGGATGCGGCGCTCTACTACCGGCTCTTCCTCAGCTGCGAATCCTCGGTCCCGGATTCAGGCACCGGCTGGTACGCCTTGGACACCCCAACGGGGTCGTCATCACGGTGGCGGACATCGACGCGACCAAGTGACTCCCGGCTCAGGCGACGTCGGCCTCCATGGCAGCGACGTAGTCGGCCTTGACCTGTCGCCAGGCCTCGTCAGTCATCGTGCGGCGCCAGTACGGCGAGCAGGACATGTCGGCGCGGGTGAGCCCGCGGTCGACGAGGAGGTGCCGGCGGATGGCGCGGATCTCGTCGGCCTCCCCGTGCACGAAGGCGTGGGTTCGTCCGGCCGGGAAGGAGAGTGCGGCCACGGAGTCGGCGAGGAGGGAGGCGTCGTCTGGTCGGCCGTGACGGTGGAGCCAGAGCAGGTCGGCGCCGTCGGGCAGCGCCAGCTCGATCTCGTGCTCCGGTCCGTCGCAGACCAGGCGGACCACCGTGTGGCGGCCGTCGGGGATCGCCTCGAGGGAGGCGGCGATGGCGGGCAGCGCCGACTCGTCGCCGACCAGGAGGTGCCAGTCGGCTTCGGGGTCGGGCCGGTAGCCGCCGGACGGTCCCTCGAACACCAGCACGTCCCCGGGCCCGGCTGCTGCGGCCCACGGGCCGGCGACGCCCTCGTCGCCGTGGACGACGAAGTCGACGGTGAGCCGGCCGGTCGTGGGGTCCCAGTCGCGGACCGTGTAGCGGCGGCGCGCCGGCCACCACGCGCGGTCGTGCTCGGCACGCACGGTGGCCGGGTCGAAGCGTGCGTCGTACGGCGCTCCCGGCGGTGCGATCGCCACATTGACGTAGCAGTCGGTCGCGTCGGGCAGTTCGAAGCCGGCCAATCCGTCACCGCCGAGCACCACCCGCACCAGGAGCGGCGTCAGCCACTCGCTGGTCTCCACCTCACCGTGCCACGTTGCCATGGAGGGAAGGCTAACCTCAGCACGAAGGCGCCCGGCTCAGACCCCGATCTCGTCCCAAGGACCCCAGATCGCGAAGGTCATACCTCGGCTCGCCTGGATGTTGACGAAGAGGGTCCTGCCGTCGGGACTGAACGTCGAACCCGCGAACTCGTCGCCGAACCGCTCGGTGCCGTCGGAGGCGACCAGCCGGTTGAGGGCGATGTCCCAGATGTCGCCGCGCCTGGTCAGGCCGCGCAGGAAGTTGTCGCCCGAGCTGTCCTCGCACACGACCAAGGTCCCGTTGTTGGAGGTGGTGACGTTGTCGGGCAGGTCGAGGATCAACGGGTCGGTCGACTGGAAGACGCAGCGCAGCTTCTTCTTCCTGGTGTGGTAGGCCCAGACCTGTCCCGAGCCGTTGCCGTAACCGGCGGAGTTGCTGTTTCCGGTCTCCTCGGGGCCGCCACCCTCCGTCGAGGTGAAGAAGATGACACCGTCGTGGTGGACCTGGCCCTCCAGGCGAGAGAAGAACGCCGCACCCTTGGCCCAGCCCTGGCTGCCGACGTGCGTGATGGCTGTGTTGTTGGTGGTGGGTGCCTCCTCGCCGGGGGTGTAGTCGTACTCCACGTCGGGCTCGGGGATCGTCACCCACTCCACGTCGTAGGTCTTGCCCTGACGCTGGTGGCCCTCGAGGTGCGCGTTGTCGACGCCGACCACCTTGAGCATCTGCAGCTTCCCGCCGTCGCGGAGCCGACCCACCCGCATCGGGTGTGCCGGCGGCTTGTAGCGGTAGAAGCCCGAGGCAAAGCCGAAGTTGTCCTCGGTGAGGTAGAGGTGGCCCTTGACCGGGTCGAAGGACACGGCCTCGTGGGCGAAGCGGCCGGCGCTGTTGATGGGGCGACGGTTCGACTGGCCCCTGCCGGGCTGGGCGCTGACGGGCACCTCGAAGATGTAGCCGTGCCGCTTCTGCAGCGGCACGTTGGAGGCGCCGGTGAAGTCAGGCCCCACGTCGGGGCCGTTCACGGTCTCCTCGCAGGTGATCCACGATCCCCACGGCATCTCGCCGCCCGAGCAGTTCATCATCGTTCCGTTGAGGCTGGTGTGGGCACGGATCACGTGGCCCTGCGGGGTGACCTGGATGGTCGTGGTGCCGCCGCCGCCCATCTCGTCGTAGGGGTCACCGGGCCCGAAGGCCGCCTGGGGGTTGTTGACCTCGTGGTTGCGGACCAGCAGCACGGTCTTGTTCGGTCCGCGGAAGGCGCCCATACCGTCGTGCCGGCCGGGCAGGGCGGTGCCGTCGGTCAGCGTGACCGGCGTCTCGGTGTCGTGGAAGGAGCGATAGCGAAACCCGCGCGGCAGGTGCAGCCGGACGACGCCGTCGCGGCGGTCCTTGACCGGGACCAGGTCCTGGGCGCGGGGCGCCGTGTGGGCCTGGGCCGGCATCGCGGCGAGCCCGGCGAAGGGGCCGCCGACGGCGGTGGTGGCGGCGGTGGACTTGAGCAGGGTTCGGCGGTCGATGGCCATGTGGTCCTCCGAGGGCGTCGTGGGTCACGGCCAACCTATGCCGGGGTGGCGGGAGGCGTCACCCCCTGACAGCGGACCGTTCAGCGACCGACGGCGTACCCCTGCATCCCGCGCGCGTTGGCCCCGGCGCGGAGCGTGCCGTCGGGATCGCGGCTGACCGCGCTGACCCGGCCCAGGCTCCACGGCGGCTGCACGCTCACGTCGTGGCCGCGCCGCCGCAGGTCCGCCATCGACGCGCCGCCGAGGCGCGACTCGACGTAGAGCCGACCCGGCTCGGACTCGCGCGGCCAGAAGGACGACGGGAAGTGGGTCGTGTGCCAGGTGGGGGCGTCGATGGCGGCCTGGAGGTCGAGGCCGTGGTGGAGGTGGCGCAGGAAGAACAGCAGCGACCACTGGTCCTGCATGTCCCCGCCCGGGGTGCCGAACGCCAGCCACGGCTCACCGTCGCGCAGTGCCAGCGACGGGGAGAGCGTGGTCCGGGGGCGCTTGCCGGGCGCGAGCGAGTTGGGCAGACCAGGCTCCAGCCAGAACATCTGCGCGCGCGTGGACAGGGAGAAGCCGAGACCCGGCACCACCGGCGAGCTCTGCAGCCAGCCGCCGCTGGGCGTCGCCGAGACCAGGTTGCCCCAGCGGTCGGCGACGTCGAGGTGGCAGGTGTCGCCGCGAGTCTCCCCGGCCGTCGACACCGTGGGTTCGCCGGCACCCGCTCCCGCGGACGCGGTGCTCTGGCTGCCGATGCTGGGCAGCCGCGGCTCCCGCCCGTCGGGCGAGCCGGGGTGGAGACCCTCGGTGACCGCCCGGTCGCCGAGGAGCGACCGGCGTTCCTCGGCGTACGACGAGGAGAGCAGCGTGTCGAGCGGGACGTCGACGTGCGCCGGATCGCCGTACCAGGCCTCGCGGTCGGCGAAGGCGAGCTTCGCGGCCTCGGTCAGCAGGTGGACGAAGTCGGGCGAGGTGGTGTCGAGGGCGGCGAGGTCGGTGCCGTCGAGCAGCGCGAGCTGCTGCAGGAACGCGGGGCCCTGACTCCACGGACCGGCCTTGAGGACGGTGGTCCCGGCGTGCTCGAACGACACCGGCTCCTCGACGGTGGCCCGCCAGCCGGCCAGGTCCTCGAAGCGGAGCAGCCCGCGGTGGGGTCGCCCGCTGACGTCCATCGCCTCGCTCTCGTAGAGCTCGGCGACCGCCTCCGCGACGAAGCCCTCGTAGAAGCAGCGCCGGGCGGCCTCGATCTGCTCGTCACGGTCGGTGGACGCCGCCTCTGCCTCGGCCAGGATCCGCTCGAAGGTCGCGGCGAGGTCGGGGTTGGTCATGCGTGACCCGACCGCGGGGGCGCGCCCGCCGGTGAGCCACACGTCGCGGCTGGTGTGCCAGTGGTCGTTGAACAGGTCGGTGACGGTCTCGATCGTCCGGGCGATGCCGGGCACGACCGGGAAGCCGTGGCGGGCGTAGCCGACGGCGTAGTGGAGGACGTCGCGCAGCCGCATCGTGCCGTGGTCGCGCAGCATCAGCAGCCACGCGCCGAACGAGCCGGGCACGCACGCGGGGAGCAGGCCGGTCCCGGGAACCAGGTCGAGCCCGAGGTCGGCGAACGCCTCGATCGACGCGGCGGCCGGGGCAGGTCCCTGGCCGCAGAACACGAGCGGCCGCCCGGCGTCCGCGCTCCAGGCCAGCGCCGGCAGGTCCCCGCCGGGTCCGTTCAGGTGCGGCTCGACGACGTGGAGCACCAGCCCCGCAGCCACCGCCGCGTCGAAGGCGTTGCCCCCGGCCTCCAGCACCGCCATCCCGCTCTGGGAGGCGAGCCAGTGCGTGGACGCCACCATGCCGTGGTGTCCGACGAGCTCGGGTCGGGTCGTGAAGTCGCTCATCCTTGGTTGAACTCTGAGTCCTTGCGGCTGATGATCTCGCGCCGCTCCTCGAAGCTGAGTGCCTCGAGCTGCGCGACGACGTCGCTGGGGAAGCCGCTCGCCTCGGGTGCCTCGGGCAGGGGTACGACGGTGTGCACGACCCGGTCGTCGTAGAGGTGCAGCATCGTCATCGCCTGGTTGCCGTCGACGCCGGAGATCAGCCGGTCGAGCGGAGCCGGGTCGGTGGTGTAGCAGCTGGCCGACGCGACCGAGACAGGGACGCCGGCGAAGGTGGACCACGACGTGTAGTGGAAGTGGCCGCCGAGGATGCCCCGGACGTCGGTGCCGGCGATGACGTCGGCGAGCCGGTGTTGGTCGAGCAGCTCGATGATCTCGGCAGCCCGCAGCATCGGCACCGGGATCGGCGGGTGGTGCATCGCGAGCAGCGTCCCGTGCTCGGCCGGCGTGGCGAGGTGCTCGGCCAGCCAGCCGAGCTGGTCGTCGGTCAGCTCACCGTGGTGGTAGTCCGGGACGCTGGTGTCGAGCGCGAGGACCCGCAGTCCGGACACGTCGTAGGCGCGGTCCTGGCAGCCGTCGTCGTCGCTGTCGAACATGCCCTGCGCGTACGGCGCACGCTCGTCGTGGTTGCCCATGACCCAGACGACCTGCGCGCCCAGGTCGGCGGCCACCGGCTCGACCAGTGCACGCAGCCGGGCGTACGCCGCCGGCTCGGCCTTGTCGGCCAGGTCGCCGGTGAACACGAGCACGTCGGGCCTGGGCGTGAGTCGACCGAGTCGCTCGAGGGCGAGCCGCAGCCCGGCCTCGGGGTCGATGACGTCGTACTGCAAGGCGCCGTCGGCGAGCAGATGGGGGTCGCTCAGGTGGGCGACGACGTGACGGGGTGGCGGGTACTGACCGAACTGGACCACGACTTCACTCTAGGGCCGCGGCTCAGGGCCGCTGCTTGCTCCACCACACCGCGAGCGCTCGGTACTTCTCCACGTCGTACTCCAGGGGTCGGTAGAAGTCGCCGATGACCGTCATGGACTGGAGGCTGGTGCCGAGCGAGGACGGCGGCCGCTCCACGTAGGCGCGCGAGAAGGCGTAGCCCTCACCCGGTGACAGGAGCAGCGTGACGCCGCGCGCGACGTCAACGCGTTCGTCGTAGTACTTCGCGAGGTTGCCGACTGACTTGCGCACCTTGTCGGTGCTGCTCATCGGGCTGCCGTTGAGGTTGACGGTGAGTCCGCGGGCGTTGGCGTAGTCACACCTCAGGTCGTCGGGGCGGTCCGACCCGGTGGCGGTCACGACCTTGCCCCCGAGCAGGTCGGTGATCGCTCGCTGCCGCGGAGGCGGGCAGCGGTCGGGGAGGTCGATCGGGAAGCCGAACATGTCCTCGTCGACCTGCTCGAGGAGCCGGGCGAGCAGGACCTCGACGTCCGCGGGCTTCGGCTTCTCGAACAGCTGGAGCATCACGGCGTACCTGCCCTCGCTGGCCCAGGCGTGCCAGGTCTTGTCGTCGTAGGCGTCGTAGAGGACCAGCTGCGCCTCGTCGCCGACGGAGAGCCGGACCGGCTTCTCGGTGCCGACCTGGTCGATCGCGTCCTTCACCTTCACGCCCGGCTTGGTGCTGAACCCGTAGTAGATGCCCCAGCCGTCCTTGGGGTGCGGCACCAGGCAGGACGTCGTGCGTGGATCGGGGACGAGGCTACGCACGGCTTCGTCGAGCTCGCCCGGTACGCCGGCCGCCTCGAGATCCTCGGCGGCGAGGAGGGTGCACGGGTCGATCGGCTCCGGGGGCGGCGGCTCGGTCGGCGACGACTCCGCCGTCGGCTCCTCGGAGGTTTGTCCGGTCGGCGTGGCCTCGGGCTCGCCCTGATCCGAGCACCCGGTCAGGGCCAGCGCCGTCGCCAGCACGAGGGCAGCCCAGCGCGTGTTCGTCCCCCGTCGTCCCATGCCCGACACCTTCCCGCGATGACGGGACTCGAAACCCCGGCTGAGATGATCCGCCGGTGACGCGGCAGATCCACGACATCGGCAAGCGCCGGGCCTGGGTGATCTGGCTGGTCGGCCTCTCCGTCTACCTGCTGGCCGTCTTCCACCGCAGCTCCCTCGGCGTCGCCGGGCTGCTGGCCTCCGATCGGTTCGACATCGACGCGACGCAGCTCGCGTTCTTCACCGTCTTCCAGCTCGTCGTGTACGCCGCGATGCAGATCCCCGTCGGCGTGCTGCTCGACCGGTTCGGCCCGCGGGCGATGTTGCTGTCCGGCCTCGTCCTGATGACCTCCGGCCAGCTGATCTTCGCGTTCGTGGCGTCGTTCCCGGCGGCGGTGCTGGCCCGCGGCGTGCTGGGGGCCGGCGACGCGATGGTGTTCATCAGCGTGATCCGGCTGGTCTCGTCGTGGTTCCTGGTCCGGCAGGTGCCGCTGGTGACCCAGATGACCGGGCAGGTCGGCCAGCTGGGCGCCATCGTTGCGGCGGCACCGCTGTCGTACGCGCTGCAGCAGCTGGGCTGGACGAGGGCGTTCGCGCTGGCGTCGTCGATCGGTGTGGTGCTGATGGTGGCGGTGCTCGCGCTGGTCAAGGACTCGCCGTACGCCAGCAGTGGTCCGACGCGCGTGAAGCTGCAGGCCCTGGCCCGATCCGTGCAGATCGTGTGGGGCAACCCGGGGACCCGGCTCGGGATGTGGTCCCACTTCACGCCGCAGTTCTCGACCACCGTCTTCGTGATGCTCTGGGGCTTCCCGTTCCTCGTGCGCGGGCAGGGCCTCACCGAGCAGACCGCCAGCACGCTGCTGATGGTGATGACTGCGTGGGTGATCGTCAGCGGCCTGGCGCTCGGCTGGCTGACCGGCCACTTCCCGCTCTACCGCTCGTGGATCGTGATCGGCGTCGTGCTGATCATGGTGGTGCCGTGGACGGCGGTGCTCCTGCGTGACACCCCGTCGCCGATGTGGCTGCTGGTCGTCCTGGTCTGCGCCACGGCGACCGGCGGCCCCGCCTCCATGGTCGGTTTCGACCTGGCCCGATCCTTCAGCCCGTCGGAGTCGCTGGGCCGCGCCAACGGCCTGGTGAACGTCGGCGGCTTCTCGGCGTCCCTGGCGACGATGGCCCTCGTGGGCATCATCCTCGACCAGCAGCAGCCCGGCGGCATGGACGCCTACGGTCTCGACGACTTCCGGGTCGCGCTGTCGGTGCAGTACCTGTTCTGGGGGCTCGGCATCGTGCAGATCCTGCGCTACCGCGCCCGCGGCCTCGCCCACCTGCGCCGCGTCCATCCCGGCGCGATCGAGTCGATGAAGCGCGGCGAACCGTTCGTCCACCCCGGCTTCAGTGACCGCGAGGGCGTCTAGCTGGGCAACCTCGCCTCGTTTGGAGCCACTTTCCGTCCACATTTCCGGGGCTCTCGGGGTTGTCCACAGGACCCAGATCGGTGTCAGTGGTGGGTGGTTGAGTGAGGCCATGACAGCGCAGTACGACGACTCGATGCACCCGGTGGCGGCGGCCGTCGACGTGGTGCGCGGGGAGTTGGCTGGGGTCTCTCAGACGCCGGTGTGGTCGATGTCCACGGCCGAGACCGAAAGGGCCCTGGTCGACGTCACCCGGCTCGCTTCCCAGGTCGCGCAGCTGCAGCTGAAGCTGCTGTCCCATGCGGAGCGGGTCGAGGTGGGTACGAGTGTGGGGGCGACGTCGGCGGCGAACTGGCTGGCCCACACCACCCGGACCACGCGGCCGGCCGTGCATCGTGCGGCTCGGCTGGCTGACCGGCTGGACTCCGCGCACGCGGCCGTCGACGCCGCGTTGGCCGCGGCGGAGATCAATGTCGAGCAGGCCCACGTGATCGTCGAGGCCGTCGACGCCCTCCCTGCCGACCTGGTGAACGCCGACACGGTCGAGAAGGCGGAGGCGTTCCTGCTCGGTGAGGCGCGTGACCACGATGCGAAGGCGCTGCGGATCATGGGACGACGGCTGCTCGAGGTGGCCGCCCCCGAGAAGGCTGATGCCGAGGAGGCCCGTCGGCTCGAGGACGAGGAAGCCGCCGCCCGGGCTGCGGCCTCGTTCACCATGTCCGATGACGGGCACGGCAAGTGCCACGGCCGGTTCACCATCTCCTCGCTGCACGGGGCGATGCTCCGCAAGGCGCTCCTGGCGATCGCGGCCCCGGCCCGTCACCCCGACCGCCCCGCCGACCTGCTGACCAAGCACAAGCTCGGGCTCGCGTTCATGGAGTACATCGAGACCCGCCCCGAGTCGACGGTGCCGACCGCGGGAGGGTGTGCGGCCACCGTGGTGGTCACCATCGACCTGGACACCTCTGATGGGTGGGTTGAAGGCCGCCGGCTTGTGTGACGGCACCCGCATCTCCGCCGGTGAGGCGCGGCGGATGGCGTGCCTGGCCGGAGTCATCCCGGTCGTGCTCGGCGGGAAGTCCGAACCCCTCGACGTCGGCCGTAAGCGCCGCTTCCACACCCGTGCCCAGCGGATCGCGATGGGAGTACGTGACGGCGGCTGCACCGCCGAGGGCTGTGACCGGCCCCCAGCAATGTGCCACGCCCACCACGACGAACCCTGGAGCCGGGACGGCAACACCGACGTCAAGACCGGCCGCCTCCTCTGCGCAAGACACCACACCCTGGCCCACGACCGCCGCTACCAGCTGAAAACCGGCCCTCATGGGAAGGTCACCTTCACCAGACGGACGTGAGTTCGTGCAGCAGGTCGGGCTTCCCGCTGGGCATCAGCGGACGCAACTTCCCGGAGAAGGCCACGGAGGCCGGACTACATGATGCTGCCCCCTCCACGGGCAACCGTTCCTGCGTCGTGATTCTCCTTGGCGCACCTCTGACAGCGGAGGAAGGTACCTGCCGCTTCGCCGTCGGCCCCCGGTGGATACCCGATCTTCAGCCACCTGTGACCCGCCAACTTGCAGACGGTGAACCGCTTGAGGTTGTTCATGACATCCCCTGATATCCACGTCATCTACGGACCGCTTCCGCATGGCAAGTGTCTGCTTGCGCGCGGCCTCCCACAAGGGGGTTGGAGCAGGGGGCGTCGCAGAAACCGGAACCACCCACTCGAGGTGACGGGAGATCGTGTCTGCACGCTCATCGTGCGGGCTCAGGCGGTTAACGCAACACCTCGGCTAGTGCTTGTGATGGTGTCTTGAAGCTGAGGGTTTGTCGAGGTCGGCCGTTGAGCTGGTCGGCGATGGCGTCGAGGTCAGCTTGGGTGAGGGTCTTGAAGTCCAGGGTGCGGGGTAGGTACTGGCGCAGCAGCCCGTTGGTGTTCTCGTTGCTGCCGCGCTGCCAGGGTGACTTGGGATCGCAGAAGTAGACGGCGATGCCGGTGGCGTCGGTGAACTTGGCGTGTTCGGCCATCTCGTGGCCCTGGTCCCAGGTCAGCGTCCGGGTGAGGGCGGCGGGCAGGGTGGTGATCTTCGCGGCCAGCGCGTCGGCGACCAGGTCGGCTTTGTGCCCGCCCGGCAGCGCTACCAGCATCACGAACCGGGTCGACCGCTCGACCAGGGTGGCGATCGGGGACATGCGTTTGCCGAAGACCAGGTCGCCCTCCCAGTGTCCGGGCACCGCCCGGTCGTCGGCTTCGGCTGGCCGTTCGGAGATGTTGAGGATGCCGGGCCGGCCACCACGCCCGTCCGGGAGCCGGGAGCCAGCCGGGCGTCGGATCACCCGACCGGTCCGCAGATGCGCTGTCAGTTCCTTGCGCAGCGCGCCGCGGGACTGGATGAACAGGGTGCGGTAGATCGTCTCGTGCGACACCTGCATCTCCGCGTCGTTCGGATACGTGGCTTTCAGCCAGCCCGCGATCTGCTCAGGTGACCACCGGGCTGAGAGCTTCTCGGCCACGATGTCACGCAGCACCGGCCGGGTGGCCAGCTTGCACACCTTCCGACGTCGCGCCCGTGCCCACGCCAGCTGGTCAGCCTTCGCAGCCCGATACCCACGGCGGCCGCCATGTCCGGCGACCTCACGACTCACCGTCGACGGTGCTCGCCCCAGGCCGGCAGCGATCGCCCGCAGCGACAACCCTGCTGCCAGACCCCGGGAGATCTCCTCCCGCTCGGCCAAGCTCAACCGGCCAGGAGACCGCCGACGAACCGGTGGCCGGATCCCGCCACACCGCACCAGATAGCCATGCACCCCACTGGTCGAGATCCCCAGCGCCCGCGCCGTCGGGTTGGCCGCATACCCAGACTGCAGCCGCTTCCAGATCTCATCCTCCAGCGCCAGCGACACCCGTTCGATAACCACGCGCCATCACAACCTCCCTCGAATCAAGGAAGTGTTGCGATGAACCGTTGAGACCGCCGGCACGACCGACCGCTTCGCGGCATGTGAGTGCAGTCAGCCGTTGGGACGTGTGGGCGAGCAGGCTAATGGTTGACCGTACGGGTCCATCGGACCTCGCCCTCGTGCCACTCGTCGGTGGGCGTGAGCCCGCCGGCAGTGGCGACGGCGGCGGATGCCAGGTGGTCGGGATGGATGTGGGCGATGATGGTGTGCAGGCGCTGCTGGCTGAGCCAGGCGATGACCTCCTTGGTGGCTTCGGTGGCGATGCCCCGCCCCTGCCAGGGGGTTCCCACCACCCAGGCGATCTCGGCGACAGGCCCACCGTCGGATGGACTGACCGTGGCTTGGACCGTGCCCGCCAGGCAGGCTTCGCCGCGGAGATGGATCACCCAGTTGCACCAGTCGATGGTCGGGTCGGGCGAGCCGGCGACCAGGCGTTGGTAGCGCGAACGCAGTGCCTGCGGGCTGTTCGGAGAGCCCCCGATGTAGGTGTGCAAGGCCGGATCGGACAGCACCGCGGCCATCTCTGCGGCGTGCTCAACCTGCAGCGGCAGCAAGTCAAGCCGCCCGGTGCTGATCACCTCGGCCGCGATGGGTTCACGCCGGCTGCTCGGGTCGTTCGACAAACTGACCTCCTCACGTCTGTGACGCGCACGTCCGTGATCTGCATCGTGCACCATCTCATCGGCAGGAGCGTGTGCACTCTCTCGGGGCCTCGCTCAGCCGGGAAATGGCACACCCAGGTCTTAAGGCCCCTCCAGTCCGGGACGCCTGCTCGCGACGTGCCGGACTGAGGCGCCCCTAGCTCCGCGTGAGCCGGAAGACCGGGATGACCCGGTCGGTGCGCTCCTCGTACTTCGCGTAGTTGGGCCAACCCCGGAGCATGGCCTCCCACGCTGCCGTCCGCTCCTCGCCCTCGAGCTCCCGCGCCGAGACCGGCACCTGCTCGCGACGCCACGTGATGACGGCCCCGCCCGCGGCGCGCAGGTTGTGGACCCACAGCGGCATCTTCGGTCCGCCGAAGTAGGAGCCGGCGATCAGCCAGTCGTCGCCGTACGGCGTGCACAGCAGCGGCGTGCTGCGCGGGATGCCGCTCTTGCGGCCCGGCACCGTGAGCACGAGGTTGGGGAGCCCGGCGATGTCGAGCAGGCTGACGCGCCCGCGGGTGACCTTCTGGAGGAGCTCGTCGACGGTGACGATCTGGGGCAGGTAGCGCGGGAGCCAGGGGATGCCGCCGACGCGGACCGCCAGCGGAGTCAGGACGCCCATGGTGCTGCCGGCTCGACCGTCCCGGTCACCTCGCCGAGCCCGATCCGGCCGTCGCCGGCGCCGGGCGCCGAGTAGCGGAGCGTCACCGTGTCGCCGTCCTCGAGGAACGTCCGGCCGTCGGCCAGCGGCTCCTTCCCGCCCCAGCTCAGCTCGAGCAGTGAGCCACGCTGGTCGCGTTCGGCGCCGGAGACCGTGCCGGAGGCGAACAGGTCGCCGGTGCGGAGCGAGGCCCCGTTGACCGTCATGTGCGCCAGCATCTGCGCCGGCGACCAGTACATCGAGCGGTACGGCGGGCGGCTGACCACCTCGCCGTTGATCTCGACCTCGATCGCGATGTCGAGGCCGCGCGTCTGTCCTGGCGAGAGGTAGGGCAGCGGCTCCGGGTCCTGACCCGGCAGGTCGCACCACGCCGCGTCGAGCGCCTCGATCGGCGTCACCCAGTGGGAGATCGAGGTCGCGAACGACTTCCCGAGGAACGGACCCAGCGGCACGTACTCCCACGCCTGGATGTCGCGGGCGCTCCAGTCGTTGAGGCCGACGACGCCGAAGACGTGGTCGGCGAACCGGTCGGTCGGCACGGGCTCGCCGAGCGCCGTCCCGGTGCCGACGACGAAGCCCAGCTCGGCCTCGATGTCGAGGCGCACCGAGGGCCCGAACGTCGGGGAGTCGTCGTCGGGCGACTTGCGCTGGCCCTGCGGTCGCACGATCGGCGTACCGCTGGGCACGACGGTGCCGGCGCGGCCGTGGTAGCCGACCGGCAGGTGGCGCCAGTTGGGGAGCAGCGCCTCGTCGTCAGGTCGGAACATCTTGCCGACGTTGGTCGCGTGCTCGAGCGAGGCGTAGAAGTCCACGTAGTCGGCGACCTCCACCGGCAGGTGCAGGTCGACCTCGGTCACCGGTACGAGGTGGGGCTCGACCAGGTCGCGCTCGGTCTCGTCGGACAGCAGCCCGGTCAGCCAGGTCCGCAGCGACGCGCGCACCTGCCGGCCCTCGGCCATCAGCAGGTTGAGCGAAGCGCTCCTGGAAGACGTGGTGGACGTCGAGCATCTCGGCCGCCGCGACCGGCGCGACGTCGAGCACGAGGTCACCGATCCGGACGCCGACCCGGGGCTCCTCGCCGCCGCGTGAGAAGACGCCGTACGGCAGGTTGTCGACGTCGAAGAGCGAGCCCGAGGCGCCCTCGACCCAGCTGGTGGTCATGGCTTCTCCTGCAGTCCGAGTGCGATCAGGTCGTCGAGCGGCTCCTGGACGGAGCAGGAACCGAACGAGGTGAACCAGCGGCGGGCCCTGGTGAGGTCCTCGTCGGCCGCCGCTGCGGTGAGGATGTCGCCGTCGCGCTCGTCGAGCAGGGCGGCCACCTCGTCCCCGGTGGCGCCGTCGAAGGCGCGGAGGGTGGCGAGCAGGACGTTGAGGAAGCCGTGGTGGGTGAAGCCGCCCCCTCCGCTGTCGGCCGGGGCGTCGTGGCGGACCGCGTGGTGGAGGCCGGCCGTGCACTTGAACGGGGTCTCGCGGTCGAGCGCCGCGTCGATCCAGCCGGCCAGCGCGAGCGGGGTCGGGAACAGGTGGTCCTCCAGCCCGCCGGTGCGGAACTTGAGCCGCATCCCGGCCGCGGCCACCTCGTCAGCGGCCCGCAGCCAGGCGCCGGAGTCTCCGCCCGGAGGCAGCTCGACGTGGACGCGCTCGGGGTCCAGGCCGGCGGCGTCCGCGGCCGCCGTCACCCGCCTCGCGTTCCCGGCGAGGTCGTCGAGGTCTCGCAGCGCGATCTCCACACCGGCGAGCTCGTGGCCACCCTTCTCCGCCAGCCTGAGCGCGCCGTCGATCGCGCCCGCGCCGCCGGTGACCACGATGGCGAGACCGAGGGGTTCAGTGATCTCCGGGATGCGGACGTCGGTGACCACGAAGCTGCCCACGAGGTCGGCGTACCACTCGTCGCGGCGTGCGACGTGGGCGGCGACGGCCTCGGGCAGGGGGACGTCACCGGGCGGGAAGATCGCCGCGTCGTCGACCAGGCCCGACCAGGCGGGGGCGAGTGAGGTGGTCACTCCTCGCACTCTAGGAGACGCGCGCCCGGGAGCCACCGCTGGCCGTCAGGTCCTGCGTAGGGTCGGGGTGCATGGCCGACAACGTGCTGTGGATCATCACCGACGACCAGATGCGCTCCACGCTGCCCGCCATGGAGAGGACGTGGCAGCGTCTGGTGAAGCAGGGCGTGCGGTTTCGGCGCGGCTACGCCGCGATGCCGTGGTGCGGGCCGGCTCGCGCGTCGATGCTCACCAGCCGCTACCCGCACGACCACGGCTGTCACGACAACGCGGCGCACCAGCCCTTCGTTGCCCAGGGCCACGACCACGACACCGTCGCGACCCGGATCCGCGGCGCCGGCTACGACACGGGCTACTTCGGCAAGTACATGAACGGACTCGCCACCGACCCGGAGTACGTCGCCCCCGGTTGGCTCCGGTGGGTGGCCACGTTCGGCCACCGAGGGAGGCTGAACGTCGACGGCGACCTCCGGGAGCTCGACACCGAGAAGGCCGCCGATGACTTCGCGGCGGACCGGCTGCGACGGTTCGTGGAGCGGCACCGGCACCGCGAGACCGGGCCGTGGTTCGCCATCTGGGCGCCGTCGACGCCGCACGCCCCGTACACCCCGAGCGACGAGCACGAGCACGACTTCGACGACGTCGAGTGGGACCCGCCCGCCTTCAACGAAGCCGACATGTCCGACAAGCCCACGTGGCTGCGGACGCTCCCGCTCGTGGAGCATGCGCCGGTGCGTGCCGCGCTGGAGGGCAAGCTGGAGGAGCTGCAGGACCTCGACGACCAGGTGGGCCAGCTGCTCGACGTCCTGTCGAAAACAGGCCAGCTCGACCGGACCTGGATCTTCTTCGTGTCCGACAACGGGTTCCTGCTCGGAGAGCACCGGCTGGTCCGCAAGGAGCAGCCCTACGAGGAGTCGGCCGGCATCCCGTACGTCGTGCGCGGGCCGGGCGTCGCGCGGAGCACGCGCGACGCCTTCGTGTCGCAGGTCGACCTGATGCCCACGACCCTCGACATCGCCGGCCTCGATCCCGACGCCGACCGCGAGCTCTCGGGCCGCTCGATGCTGGCACCCCTCCGCACCGGCGACTGGTCGTCGTGGCGTCGCCGGTTGCTCGTCGAGAACACGCACCTGGAGTGGGCCATGCTCCGGCAGGGGCCCGAGGCGTACATCGACCACTACGGTCGGGGCGAGTGGGAGCTCTACGACCTCGCCACCGATCCGCACCAGCTCGACAGCCGGGGGAACGCCGACGTCACGGAGCTGGCCGCGCGGGTGTCACTGATGCGACAGGCACGGGGTCGAGAGCTGCGAGCCCTCGAGGAGTAGCCGGGACCCCGGATCAGACGAGCCGCGCGCGGCCCCGCTTGCCGAGCTGGTCGGCGATGATCGCGCGCTGCACCTCGCTCGCGCCCTCCCAGATCCGCTCGACGCGCAGCTCCCGGAAGAACCGCTCGGCGACGTTCTCACGCATGTAGCCGCGGCCCCCGAAGACCTGCACCGCCCGGTCCGCCACACGTCCGGCCATCTCGCTGCTGAACAGCTTGGCCATCGAGCACTGCGCATGGGCGACCTTGAGATCCGCGCCCGCGTCGAGCCCGCGCGCCACCTCGTAGACCAGGGAGCGCGCCGCGAACAGCTCGGTCAGGCTGTCCGCGAGCATGGCCTGCACCAGCTGCTTGTCCGCGAGCCGCTCGCCGCCGACCTGGCGTCCGGCGGCGAACGCGGTCATCTCGTCGACCAGGCGCTCGGCGGCTCCCAGGCACCGGGAGGCCACCATCAGCCTCTCGAAGCGGAACCACTCGTAGGCGAAGGACATGCCGGCCGCCTCGGACCCGACCAGCTGGGTCGCCGGGATCCGGACGTCGTCGAAGCTGACGATCGGATGGTGGTGGGCGATGGTGTGGGTGTAGTCGGGCGTCCGGACCACGCTCATCCCGGGCGTGCCCTTGTCGACCACGAACAACGCCTGCTCGCCCGCGTGGTCGCCGTGGGTCAGGACCGCCTGGAAGAACACGTAGTCGGCGACGTTGTAGGACGTCACGTGCCACTTCACGCCGTTCAGGACGTAGTCGTCACCGTCACGGGTGGCCGTCGCGCGGAGGTCGCCCAGGTCGGAGCCCGCGTGCTCCTCGGTGATCGCGTAGCACTCCTCACGGTCGCCGCGCACGGTCGGCAGCAACCACGTCTCGCGCTGGTGGTCGGTGGCGACTGCCGGCCACCAGGCCGGGGGAGTCGTCATCAGCCAGGCGAGGGCGTTGGTCACCCGACCGCCCTGCTCCTGCACCAGCACGACCTGGCGCATCGAGCAGCCACGGCCGCCGACGTCCTCGGGCATGTTGGTGGCCGTGAGGCCGAGCTCTCCGGCCCGGGTGGACAGCTCCGCCTCGACACCGTCGGGAAGCTCGCCGTCGTGCGCCTCGGCGTACTCCTCGTAGGGGATCAGCTGGTCGGTGAGCTCCCGTGCCCGGGCCTGGAGAGCGAGGTCGGCCTCGCTGAGTCCGTACATCCGGTGCCCCTCTGCCATGAACCGAGCCTGTGTTGACTGACTGTTCAGTCTATGCCACGCTCGCAGGCATGACCAGCGTCCCGCGGGCGGCCGACGCGGTGGTCGTGGGCGGCGGGACGGTCGGTGCCTGGACCGCCTGGTTCCTGCGCCGGGCCGGGCTCGCCGACGTCGTGCTGCTCGAGGCCGGCACCCTCGGTCAGGGCGCGAGCTCCCGCGCCGCGGGCATGGTCCGGGCCCAGGGCGGCACCGAGACCGCGGTCCGGCTCGGTCTCTTCAGCGAAGACTTCTACCGGAGCCAGCCCACCGAGGTGGGGCTCGACTCCGGCTTCGTCGAGCAGGGCTACTTCATGCCCTGCTTCTCCGAGCCCGAGGTCGAGCAGGCCGCCGCCCGGATCGCGATGCAGCAGGACCTGGGGGTCGAGGTCCGCTGGGTGGGGCCCGACGAGTTCGACGCCATGAATCCCTCGGTGCAGCCCGGCCAGACGCTCGGGGCGTCGTACGCGCCCGGCGACGGCTATCTCGACCCGCCGCGCAACGTGCTCGCCTACACCGCGGCGATCCTGGCCGCCGGCGTCCAGGTGTGCGAGCGGACGGCGTTCACCGGGATCCGTCGGTCCGGGGACGACGTCGTGGGGGTGGACACCTCGGCCGGCCCGATCGACACCGAACGCGTCGTGCTCACCGGTGGTCCGACGCTCGCGGCGGTGGGCCGGGCGGCCGGCGGCCGGATCCCGGCAGGTGGTGCCCGGCACCAGGTCGTCGTGACCGGACCGCACCCCGACTTCGCGCCGGACCGGCTGCCGATGGTCTTCGACGTCGCCTCGGGCATCTACTGGCGCCCGTGCGAGGGCGGCGTGCTGTGGGGGATGAGCAATCCCGACGAGGCACCCGGCGAGGCCCTCGAGTTCGACCAGGACTACTACCGGCTGATGGCTGACCGGATGGCGACCCTGCTGCCGGCGACCGCCGAGGTGGCGGTGCGGAAGTCGTGGGCCGCCACCATCGACTTCACCCCGGACCACCTCCCGATCCTCGGGCCGCTCCTGGTGGGCGGTCGGCCGGTCGGCGGCACCGTGGTCGCCGCGGCCGGGGGGCACGGGATGATGTGGGGTCCGGCCGTCGCGCGCGTCGCCGCCGATCTCGCCACCACCGGGCACACGGACGTCGTCGACGTGAGCGACCTGGGTCTCGACCGCTTCGACGAGGCCGGCCGCAGCCGGCTGGACGCGGACCCGATCGCCCTGCCGTTCCCCACGCACGCCGAGACCAGACCGGGTAGCCGCGTCACTCCAGCACGGCGTCGACGGCGGCGACGCAGCCGGGGCTGACCAGGAGCGGATTCACCTCGAGCGCCTGGAGGTGGTCGCCGAGCTCGTGCGCCACCGCCGACAGTGCGGAGATCGCCTGTGCCACGGCTGCCTCGGTCTCCTCGCCGACCGGACTCCGGCCGCGTACGCCGGCCAGCAGCTCACCCACCCGGGTGCCGGCGAGCAGGGTCGTCGCCGTGTGCGGTTCGACCGGCGCGAGCGCCACCGCTCGCTCCGCGATCAGCTCCACCAGGCTGCCGCCGACGCCGACGACCACCAGCCACCCGAACACCGGGTCCTTCACGATGCCCGCCGACAGCTCCACCCCGGGTGCGAGCTGGGCCTGCACCTGCACCTGCGGCCCGAGCCGTGCCGCGAGGTCGTCGTACGCCTCGCCGACCGAGTCCTGGTCGGAGAGATCGAGCCGGACCCCGTCCACGTCAGCCTTGTGCACGATCCCGGTCGCGGTCTTGAGCACGACGCTCCCGCCGAGCTCCGCCGCCGCGGCGAGCGCTTCGGACCGGGTGGACACCCAGCGTGAGGGCGCCTGTGGCACGCCGTAGTCGGTGAGCAGCGACTCGGCCAGGCCGGGCTCGGAGCGGTCCCCGCGCAACCGCTCCACCCACCGCGCCCGGCGTGCGTCGTCGACCGGAGGCGGCTGCCGGGGCACCGGCGCCGACGAGCGCAGGTGGCGCAGCGCCACCAGTCCCGACCCGGTGCCCTCCAGGACCGGGATGCCGGCTGCTCGCAGCCGGGCGGCGGCCACCTGGTCGACCGCCGAGGCGAGATTGGCGAGCACGACCACCGGCTTGGGGGTCAGTGCGTGCAGCCGCTCCATGGCCAGCGGGAAGGCCTCGTCGCCGTCGTACTCCGGGACCAGGTCGACGGCGAGCGCGACCACGTCGACCCCCGGGTCCGCCGCCAGCGCGGCGAGACACGCGGTGAACAGGTCCGCCGTGTCGCGGCCGCCGCCCCACACGTCCAGCGGGTTGGTCGGCACCAGACCCTCGTCGAGCACGGCCGACAGCCGGTCCCGGGTCGGCTGACCGAGCGGCGCGAAGGGCACGCCCACCCGCTGCGCGAGGTCGGCGACCAGGGCCCGCTCCGCCCCGGAGTCGTGGACCGTTGCGATGCCCGCGCGGGGACCGCCGACCAGCCGCCGGCCGATGGCGAAGAGCTCGAGGGAGTCCACGAGCTCGGCCAGGTCGGCCACGCGGTGGACGCCGTACGCCGCGAACAACGCCTCCCACCCTCCGTCGGTGCCGGCGAGCGCGCCCGAGTGTGCCTCGACCATCGCGCGGCCCACGGCCGACGACCCGACCGTCAGGGCGACCACTGGGATGTCCCGCTCGGCCGCCTCCGCCAGCGCCGCCGCCAGGCCGGGAAGGTCGCGCACCGTCTCGAGGACCAGCCCGACGACGCGGGTCTCGGGCGCGCTGAGCGCGTGGGTGAGGTAGTCGGCGGTGGTGGTGACGAGCTCGCGGCCCGACGAGACGACCGTGGTGAAGCCGAGGGCACGGTGCGTGCGCAGGAGCGCCGAGAAGACCGAGCCGCTGTGGGTCACCAGGGCGATGGGCCCGGCCGGTAGCGGATCTCGCTCGAGGTAGCCGAGGGCACGCACCCCGGCCGTCACGTTGACGAACCCCATGCACCCGCTGCCGACGATCTCCAGATCGCCGGCGGCCGCCGCCAACTCGTGGTCCAGGCCGTGCGCCGTGCCGAACACCACCGCGCCGGCGTCCCCCCGGGCAGCGGCCAGCCCCACCTGGTCGACCAGGGCGGCGTCGGGGACACCGAGCAGGACCAGGTCCACCTCCTCCGGCACGTCGCCGAGCGACGGCAGGCACGGGCGGTCCTCGACGGTGGCGCGGCCCGGGTTGACCAGGTGCACCCGGGACAGGCCGGGACTGCGCAGCACCTCGGTGACCATGCGGTGTCCCAGCGAGTCGGGCCGGTCGCTGGCACCCACCACCGCCACCGACCGGGCCGCCAGCATCCGCGCCAGCCGGGGCCGGGGCGTGGGCGCGCTGCCGCTCAACGGCTGCCGGTGCCGACCCGGCGTCGCGGTGACCACCGGCGGCGCCTGGCGTCGCTCAGTGCGGCCCGGGCCGCCTGCAACCCGGGGATCCCGCACACGCCACCGCCGGCATGCGTGGCGGACGAGGCGTTGTAGAGGCCCGCCACCGGCGTCCGGTAGTCGGCGTAGCCCGGGGCCGGCCGCAGGTGGAACAGCTGCTCGAGCGAGAGCTCGCCGTGGAAGATGTTGCCGCCGACCAGCCCGTACTCGGTCTCCATCTCGTGGGGTCCGACGACGTCGCGGGCGATCACGGAGTCGCGGAAGCCCGGCGCCACCTCGTCGTAGAGGTCGATCAGCCGGTCGGCGTAGGCGTCCAGCTCCTCGGTGTGCGGCTCCTCGCTCCAGTCGGCGGGCACCCACTGGCTGAACAGCGAGAAGATGTGCGGCCCGTCCGGGTTGAGGGTGGGGTCGAGCGTGGTCGGGATGACTCCGTCACTGAACGGCGCTACGGCCGGACGACCCTCGCGGGCGTCGATGAACGCCCGCTCGATGAACTCCATGGTGGGCGCCATCTCCACCGAGCCGGTGTGGTGCTCGGCCTGGCCGTCGGTGGGGTCGGCCGTGAACGACGGCAGCCGGTCGATGGCGAGGTTGATCTTGACCACTCCGCTGCGGGAGCGCCAGCGCTCGATGTCGCGGACGAAGTCGTCGGGAAGGTGGGCGGCGCCGACGTGCTCGAGGAAGGCGGTGCGCGGGTGGAGGCTGCTGACGACGATGGGTGCTCGCAGCTCCTCGCCGGAGGCCAGCACGGCGCCCTCGACCCGGCCGTCGTTCACGAGGAGCGACTCGACCGGTGCCAGCTCCCGGATCTCCGCACCGAAGGACTCAGCACTCCGACGGATCGCGTCCGAGACCGCCCCCATCCCGCCCTCGGGGAAGCCCCAGCTGCCGAGCTGGCCGTCGCCCACGTCGCCGATCGAGTGGTGGGCCATGACGTACGCCGTTCCCGGCTCGTAGGGCCCGGCCCAGGTCCCGATCACACCGTTGACCGCCAGCGCCCCCTTGACCTGGGACGACTCGAACCACTCGTCGAGCAGGTCGGCGATGCTCATCGTCATCAGCCTGGTCACCTCGGCCAGCGTGCGCTCGTCGACGCCGCGGTTGCGCCAGACCAGCCGCGCCAGCGCGGCCACGTCGGCAGGGGAGTGGGACCCGATCGCCGGCGGCACGGTCATCAGCAGCGGTGCCATCACGCCGGCGAGCTGTTCGAGCCAGGCGTTCCACTCCTCCCACGCGCGGGCGTCCTTGCTCGACCACTTGCGGATCTCCTCGCGGGTCCGGGCCGGGTCGTCCTCGTAGATCGTGAGCGAGCCGCCCTCGGGGAACGCCTGGTAGTAGGGACCCATCGGATGGACCCGGTAGCCGTGCCGCTCGAGCTGCAGGTCGCGCAGGATCGTCGGCGGCATCAGGCTCATCACGTAGGACAGCCGGGTGACCGAGACCCCGGGCAGGTCGGGCCACGGCTGCTCCGTCGTGGCCGCCCCACCGGTCGTGGCGCGACGCTCGAGGACCAGGGTCCTGAGCCCGGCGCGAGCCAGGTAGGCCGCCGACACGAGGCCGTTGTGGCCCCCGCCGACGACGAGCGCGTCGTAGCTGTTGGACATGGGCACCACCCGGGTGAGATCCTGACTGACTGTTCAGTCTAGGCCCGTGCTAGCGTGCGCCACAAGGGTCGGAGATCCGTTGGACAGCCGGGAGAGCAACGACATGGCCACCACCGGTGAGAAGAGCGCGTCGGTCGCCGACGTACGCCGTGACCAGATGCTGGCCGCGGCCGCAGTGCTGATCGCCGAGCGCGGGTTTGCCGACACCCGGATCGCCGATGTGGCCGCCCGGGTCGGCTCCAGCCCGGCGCTGGTCATCTACTACTTCGGCACCCGGGAGAGCCTGCTGATCGAGGCGCTGCGCTGGTCGGAGGCCGCGTTCTACTCCGCCACCGAGGAGATGCTGCGGTCCACCACGAAGATCCGGGAGCGGTTGCAGATCCTCGTCGAGTGGACCCTCGTCGCCGACAAGCAGGCGTCGCTGACCGGCGACTGGGGGCTCTGGTTCGACCTCTGGGCGCAGGCCTTCCGTCATCCCGAGGTCAAGAAGGACCGCGCCGAGCTCGACGCCCAGTGGCGGGACCTGATCGTCCGGGTGGTGCGTGCCGGGATGGACGCCGGGGAGATCGAACGCGTCGACGCCGAGACCTTCGCGATCATGTGGGCCTCGTTGCTCGACGGCCTCGTCGTCCAGGTCGCGCTCGACGACCCGGTGGTCGACGTGGAGACCGCCCGCACGATCGCGCTACGGATCGCCCACCAGGAGCTGGGACTCCCCGCGCCGCGCCGGCGACGGGCCTAGTCCCGCTCGAGAAGGTGAGCCGCGTGGGGTGACACCTGCGCCGCCGCCTCGCCTCCCTCGCGCAGCCAGTCGGGCGGCGAGCCGTCGATGTTGCCGACCTCGGCCTCGATCCGCAGTCCGTGGCACTCCAGCACCAGCGTCGTGCGGGCGCCGCGGAACGTGAGGGCGGCGACCCGCCCGGTCAGCACGTTGGGGCCTGCCGGTGCCTCGAGGGGACGGAACACCCCGACCCGCTCGGGTCGCACCATCACGGTCACCTGGTCGCCCGGTGTGCGTGCCGTGCCGGTGACCTGCAGGTCGACGTCACCGACCCGGCAGCTGGAGCCGTCGGCGTCGGAGGAGACCACCTCGGCCTCCCACAGGTTGGTGGAGCCGAGAAACGTGGCGACGTGGGCGTTCGAGGGTGCGCCGTAGACCTGGTTCGGTGTGCCGACCTGCATCAGCCGTCCCTCGTGGAGCACGGCCAGCCGGTCGCTCATGGTGAGCGCCTCCTCCTGGTCGTGGGTGACGTAGACGAAGGTCGTGCCCACCTGCTCCTGCAGCGCCCGCAGCTCGACCTGGAGCTGCTTGCGCAGCTGGGCGTCGAGGGCCCCCATCGGCTCGTCGAGCAGCAGCACCGTCGGTTCCAGGATCAGCGCCCGGGCCAGCGCGACCCGTTGCTGCTGGCCGCCGGACAGCTGGCGCGGCTTGCGGTCGACGAGGTGCTGCATCCGGACGAGCTCGAGCGCCGCCCCGACCCGGCGGCGTACCTCCTCCGGGGTGGCCGACTGGTAGCGGAGCCCGAAGCTGACGTTGTCCGCGACGGACAGGAAGGGGAAGAGGGCGTAGGACTGGAAGACGGTGTTGACCGGGCGGCGGTGCGGTGACACCTGCGAGAGGTCGCGTCCGTCCAGGACGATGGCGCCTTCGTCGGGCTGCTCGAACCCGGCGATCATCCGCAGTGTCGTGGTCTTGCCGCACCCGGAGGACCCGAGCAGCGAGAAGAACTCGCCCTCGCCGATCTCGAGGTCGAGGTGGTCGACGGCGACCGTGTCACCGAACCGCTTCGCCAGGCCGGTGAGGGTGAGCGCGCCGGCCATCAGGCGTCGGTGCCCAGGAGCTGGTCGGCGAGGTGGTCGCAGTTGGCCACGAACCGGTCGACGTCCTCGTCGGTGTGCTGCACCGACAGCAGCCATTGCTCCACCTTGCCCCAGGGCGGGAGGAAGGCTCCCCGGTTGTGCTGCACCAGCCAGTGGGCGTGGCCGTAGCGGCCGTCGAGCTCGCGGAAGTCGCGGAAGTTGCGGATCGGGTGGGGCAGGAACGACACGCATCCCTTGGCACCCGCGGTCACCACGAGCCACGGCGCGTGGTGCCGGTCGATGACGTCCTGCAGGCCGCTGCGCATCCGCTCGCGGAGCCGGTCGAGGTGCGCGTACGCCGCGTCGTCCAGCACCTCCGTCAGCATCGCCCGCGCGGCCGCCATGGCCAGTGGGTTGCCGTTGAACGTGCCGACCTGCTCGTAGGCGCCGGTCTCGATGAGGCCCATCACCTCAGCGCTGCCGCCGATCGCGGCCGTGGACAGGCCGCCGCCCATCGCCTTGGCGAGGCAGACCAGGTCGGGTAGCACGCCCAGCAGCCGGGAGGCGCCGCCCGGGCCGACGGTCAGCCCGGTCTTGACCTCGTCGAACGCCAGGAGTGCGCCGTGCTCGTGCAGGAGCTCCCGGAGCCCCTCGAGGTAGCCGTCGTCGGGCTGGATGATGCCGGCGTTCATCATGATCGGCTCGACGATCATCCCGGCGACCTGGCCCGGGTGCCGGAGGAGGGCGGCCTCGACCGCCCCGAGGTCGTTGAACGGCACGACGGTCACCAGGCCGGTCACCGCGTCCGGGATGCCGCTGTTGCTCACGACGCCGACCGGCGCGTCGTCCGGACCGACCTCGTCCTCGGGCTCGGGGAGCACGGAGACCATGACCGAGTCGTGGTGGCCGTGGTAGCCCCCCTCGACCTTGAGGATCCGGTCGCGACCCGTGGCGGCGCGCATCAGGTGCACCGCGTCCATGGTCGCCTCGGTACCCGAGTTGCCGAACCGCCACAGCGGCTGCCCGAACCGCTCGGCGAGCGCCCTCGCCACCACGATCGAGTCCTCCGTGGGCTGGGCGAAGTGGGTGCCGCGGCCGACGCGCTCCCGCACCGCGGTGACGATGGCCGGGTGTCCGTGGCCGGCGAGCGACACGCCGTACCCGCCGTGGAAGTCGGAGTACTCGTTGCCGTCCACGTCGAAGAGCCGCGAGCCGGTGCCGTGGCTGATCCACACCGCGTGCGGCTCGGCGACCTGCCAGCTCGAGGTGGCACCGCCGGCGAGCGCCGTGGCGTCCTCGGACAGCCGGAGGCTGCCCGTCTGCCGGCCCAGGAAGAGCTCGGTCTCGGCCTCGATCACGGCGTCCAGGCGGCTCGAGAGCGCCGGTGCCGACTGGGTGGCGGTCATGGACGCTCCTGTCATTGACTGATTGTTCAGTCTATGTGAGTCTGAGCGTCGGCGACAAGGACTCCGGCCTGGGAGGCATCCATGGCGGCACGGTCGGGACCGGCGCGGCACCGAGGTCCGGTGCTCGCCCGGCGGGCACTGCTCAGGAGTGCGGTGGCGGTGGGCGTCGGCAGCCCCCTGCTGCTCTCGTGTGCCAAGAACGGGACGACCGCCACCCAGCTGGAGATACCGTCCCCCGACAACCCGGTGCGGTGGCCGCTCAACAAGAGCGCCGCAGCCATCGAGTCCGGCCTGATGCCGGAAGCCGGAAGCACGCTGCGGATCTACAACTACGCCGACTACCTCGCGCCGGGGGTGATCAAGCAGTTCGAGGCCGACTACGGCGTCACGATCCAGCTGACGACCTTCAACGACGCGGACGAGGCGCTGACCAAGATCGCGTCGAAGAAGCTCGGGTTCGACCTCTACTTCCCGAGCTACGACTCGCTCGGCAAGCTGGTCGCCGCCGAGCTGCTGCGTCCCCTCAACAACGACTACCTGACCAACCGCACCAACTTGTGGAGCAGCTTCGACGACCCCTGGTACGACCAGGGCTCGCAGTACACGATCCCCTACACGACGTACAGCACCGGCATCGGCTGGCGGAACGACATGGTGTCGGAGGACATCGCCGGGCGCGACAACCCCTACGACGTCTTCTGGGACACGCAGTACCGCGGCAACCTCGCCATCCTCGACGACTGGCACACGGCCATGGCGATGATCCTGCTGCGCAACGGGATCGAGGACATCAACACCACCGAGCAGGCGCACATGGACCTGGTCCGCACCCAGCTGCTCGAGCTGCGCGACACGATGCAGCCCCGCGTCACCATCTCGATGTACACGGAGCTGCCCGCCGGTCAGTACGGACTGGCCCAGATGTGGTCCGGCGACGCCATCAACCTGCCCTACTACCTGCCGAACTCCGTGAGCACCGACGTGCTGCGGTTCTGGTTCCCCGAGGACGGTCGCGGCGGCGTCGACAACGACCTGTGCGTGTGCCTGGCGCAGGGTGAGAACCCGGTGGCCGCCCACGTCTTCATGAACGAGCTGCTCGACGCCGAGACCGCCGGCCGCAACTTCGGGTTCACCGGCTACCAGCCCCCGTTGAAGCAGTTCACCCCGGAGACCCTGGTCGAGGACGGCTACGTTCCCGAGAACCTGGCACGTGCGGTCGTGCGCGAGAGCGACTTCGAGGTGGGCTTCCCGCTGCTGCAGGTGCCGGCCGAGGCCGATGCGGAGTACCACCAGATCTGGCAGGAGTTCAAGGCCGGTGGCTGAGCGGGACGCGCCCACGGTCCCGCCCGGCACGCGCTACCTGTGGCCGCTGCTGGCTGTGCCCGGCACGGTCTGGCTGGCCGTGCTGTTCGTCGCGCCGCTGTACGTCGTGCTCGCCATCCTGTTCGGCGAGGTCGACCCGATCCTGCGGCAGCCGGTGCCGGTCTGGAACCCGCTGGACTGGGACTTCTCCCAGCTGCAGTACGTCTGGGACCACAGCGTCGGCGACGACGCGTTCTTCCTCCCGGCGCTGATCCGGACCGTGGTCTACGTCGGTGTCGCGAGCCTGCTCTGCCTGGTGATCGCCTATCCGGTGGCGTACTTCACGGCTCGGTTCGCGGGGCGGTGGAAGGGCGTGCTGCTGGCGGCGCTGATCGCCCCGTTCTGGATCAGCTACATGATGCGGATGCTGGCCTGGGTCAACCTGCTGCAGACCGACGGCCTGGTCAACCAGGCGCTGAGTGTCGGCGGCCTGCTCGACGTCAATGTGGCCTGGCTCAACGGACGGGGCACCACGGTCGTCCTCGGGCTCGTCTACGGCTACGTGCCCTACATGATCCTGCCGTTGTACGCCGCCCTCGACCGGGCACCGTCGGCCATGCTCGAGGCCGCGCGTGACCTCGGGGCCAGCCGCTGGCAGACGTTCCGGCGGGTCACCTGGCCGCTGAGCCGGACCGCCGTCGTGGCGAGCCTGCTGCTCACGACGCTGCCGATGCTCGGCGACTACTTCACTGCGGACCTGCTCTCCGGCTCGCCGTCCACCTCGATGGTCGGCAACCTGATCAACAACACGGTGCTCACCCCGGGCCAGACCGGTCAGGCCGGGGCGTTCGTGCTGCTGATCCTGGTCCTGTCGGTCGTGCCGATGTTGATCTACGTCCGGAGCACCCGGACCGGTGCGGACGTGGCGACATGACGGGCCCGGTGCGCTGGTGGCGCAACCCGTGGCGACGGCCGTGGGTGCTCGGTGCGATCACCGCCGGCTATCTCGTCTGGTCCCTGCTGCCGGTGCTGGTCGCGGTGCTCTTCTCCTTCAACGCGGGCCGGTCGCGCGTGACCTGGCAGGGCTTCTCGATGCGCTGGTACTACGGCGACCCGCTGCGTTCGGTGTGGCACGACGACAGCCTGTTCACCGCCCTGACGCACACGCTCACGCTGGGGGTGCTGGTCACCCTGATCACGGTCCCGCTGGGCGTCGCGCTCGCCCTCGGCCTCGACCGGTGGCGCGGCCGGATCCCCGCGGGTGCCAACCTGGCCGTGCTGGTGTCGTTCGTGCTGCCGGAGATCCTGCTGGCGGTGGCGCTGCTCTTCGTGGCCACAGTGCTGACCACGCCGCTGCAGCTGGGGACGACCGGGCAGGTGCTCGGACTGGTCACCTACCAGCTGTCGTATCCCGTCATCATCGTGCGCGCCCGGCTGCTGACCATCGGCCGGGACTACGAGGAGGCGGCGATCGACCTCGGGGCCTCGCCGTTGGCGGCGACCCGGCGGGTCCTGCTGACGATGCTGGTGCCGGCCATCTTCGCCAGCGCCGTCCTCGTCTTCGCCGACGTCATCGACGACTTCATCATCGTCCGCTACCTCTCCGGCGACGCGGCCACCGAGCCGGTGTCGGTGAAGGTCTACAACACCGCCCGGGCCGCCCCCACGCCCGCCCTCAACGCGCTCACCACGCTGCTGCTGCTCGCCTCGCTGTTCGCGGTCGTGATCGGCTACTTCGTGCACCGGTGGTTCACCCGGGGCGAGAAGGCGGGCCGGGGCCTCGACGTGTTCACCGGCGAGGCCTAGAGTGGATTCCTGAACGACCGTTCAACGAAGGCCTCGATGAAGTGAGGACCGTATGCAGCCCGTCCCACCCGCACCGCTCGACCCGGCGCAGCTCGACCTGGCCCTGGCCCCCTTCGGCGAGAGCCGGATGCTGCCGCGGGACGCCTACCTCTCGGCCGACGTGCTCGCCTGGGAGCGGCAGCATCTCTTCCAGGGCTGGATGTGCCTGGGCCGGGCCGCCGACATCCCGCCGCGCGGGCTCCGGGCCGAGTCGGTCGGCGACTACGGGATCCTCCTCACGCGCGATGCCGACGGTGAGCTGAGGGCGTTCGAGAACGCCTGTCGGCACCGGGGTCACGAGCTGCTGCCCTGCGGGAGCTCGGCGGAGGCGCGGGCCATCGTCTGCCCGTACCACGCCTGGTCCTACCGCCACGACGGCAGCCTGATCGGGGCGCCGCACTTCCGCGAGGTCGAGTCGTTCGACCCGTCCGCGCTGGGCCTCACGCCGGTGCGGGTGGAGCAGTGGCAGGGCTGGGTGTTCGTCGACAGGTCTGGCACCGCGACCGATCTCGCCGAGCACATCGGCGAGCTCGACGAGATCGTGGCGCCGTACGACGCGGCGTCACTGGTGACCTGCGAGACCCACGAGTACGACGTGGCGGCGAACTGGAAGGTCATCGTCGAGAACTACCAGGAGTGCTACCACTGCTCGATGATCCACCCCGAGCTGTGCCGCGTGAGCCCGCCGGACAGCGGGGAGAACCTCGAGCGGGACGGGAACTGGGTCGGCGGCTGGATGGCGCTGCGCGACGGCGCCGAGACGATGTCGCTCGACGGCCGGAGCGGCGGGGTCGCGATGGCCCGGCTCGACGAGCACGAGCGCTCGACGGTGATGTACGTCGCGGTGCTGCCCAACCTGCTGATCTCGCTCCACCCGGACTACGTCATGACCCACCAGCTGGTGCCGCTGTCGCCGGGGTCGACCCGGATCACCTGCTCGTGGTCGTTCCCGCCCGACGTCGCGGCGCCGCGACGACTTCGACCCGGCGTACGCCGTGGACTTCTGGGACCTCACCAACCGGCAGGACTGGTCGGCCTGCGAGTCGGTGCAGCGCGGCATGCAGGCGCCGCACCACCAGGCAGGTCCGCTCGCCCCCGACGAGGACGGCGTCTACCACTTCGTCACCCACCTCGCGCGGGCCTACCGCGGGACCTGAGCTCCCGGGCGGAGGGCGTGGGTCAAGCCCTCTTGCGCGGGTCTCCCGATCGCTTGGCGGCAGCGTCGGCCGCGGTCGGCGCGTTCCGGCCGGCCCACCAGCGCCAGCCCGCGGTGACCACGAGCGCGCCGACCAGGGACCCGATGATCCCGCTCGGCCTCAGGTCGAGGCCGTCACCGGACAGCAGGCTGATCAACAACCCGCCGATGAACGAGCCGGCGAGCCCCGCCACGATCGCCATCGTCCAGTCGATCGAGCCGTGGGACCGTCCGAGGATCAGCTGCGCTCCTGCGCCGACGAGCATGCCGAACAGGATGATGGCGATGATGAGCATGCCCAGAGACTAGCCGCCCGGCGCCTCGCACCTACCCTGTGTCGGCGAGGCGCAGCGTCTCCAGCACCTTGTCGAGGCTCTCGATCGTGGCGGGTGACGGGTTGCCCCTGACCGATCGCGTCAGCATCAGGAGTTGGTCGCCGCGCTCGAGCACCCACACGTCGACCGTCACCCGCGGGGCCGCGGACGGCCCGTCCCAGATCGCATTGAGCGCTCCGCCGTGGTCCGTTCCCCACTTGCACTCGAGGGTGATCGGGATCGACACCTGCAACCGGGTGCCGCTCAGGCCCAGGGCGGTCGCCGGTCGGGCGGCGCTGGTGACCCGAGTGTCGCGGACGCGGGACACCCGATCGACCACCTGTGGCCGGGTCAACGTCGACGGGAGGGTTGAGCTGGCCGGGTGACAGCGGTCGACACGCATCCCCGCGTGGTCGTCCAGACCCCACGAGACCGTGCCGCCGGCATCGGAAAGGACGGCACCATTCGTGACGCCGTGCCACCCAGCGTCGTCGAGCTCCACGGTCGCGAGGCTGCCCAGCGCGTATTCACCGCTCGGGAGCGGGATCTGGTAGGCCCGATCGTCCAGGAGGCGCATCTCGGGGCTGCTCGGGGAGGTCGGCTCCGGGCTCGACGTGGTGTCGCCAACCAGACCTGTGACGAGCCCGAGACCGATCGCGGCACACGCAGCCACGGCGGCGGCCGGCACGATCTGCCGGCGACGGCGCAGGGCCTTGCCCCGCTGCAGGAGCAGGTCCGGGTCTGGCGGCGTGACTCCGAGCTCCGCACGCTCGCGGAACTCTGCGATCTTCTGGTCAGACATGACCGTCTCCTTCCTGGTCGGCCAAGATGACGGCGAGCGCCTCGCGCCCCCGGCTGAGGCGAGACTTCACGGTCCCCTCGGGAATCCCCAGGGTCTGCGCCACGACGGCCACCTCGAGGTCGGCGAGGTAGAAGAGGGCGACGACCTCGCGCTGGCTCTCGGGGAGTGCCCGTAGCGCCTCGACGACGTCCAGCCGGTCCTCGAGCGCCGGCAGGTCCGTCGGTGGGGCGGCGACCTGGTCACGGATCCTGGAGAAGTTGCGCAGTCGGCGCCACCGGCTGCGCTGGATGTTGATCGCCACCGTGCGAAGCCAGGCCTCCGGGTTGTCCAGCGCAATGAACTTCTGGCCGGCGGCAGCCGCTCTCACGAACGCCTCCTGCACCAGGTCCTCGGCCTCGACAGCGTCGCCCGTGACGCCGTACAGCTGGACGACGAGGCGCCGGTAGGACGCGGCGAAGATCTCCCGGAACGCCAGCTCGGCGGCTCGTGGGGCGGGTTCGGCCCGCCCCACTGCCAGTGTCTCTGCCTGCATGGCCGCCTCCTGCTCGCTCGATGGAGTGACGACTCCCGAGGCACCCTGCAGGTTCCATCATGTACCCGGGAGCAACATCAGCCTCGAGTCGGCTCATCGGTTCGCGGACCACCCAGGACTGTCGCGCGGGGCACGCGGATCACGCGCTGGTCGGCTCATCGAGCCGACCTGGCATCCGCCACCCGGTCGCCAGCCGTGAGGGGACCAGCGGCCGGCTGTCGCCGAAGAAGTCGCAGAACTTCATCATCAACGGGTCCCAGGCCTGCGGGTCGATGTGGTCGCTACCCGCCAGGCGTACGGCGTCGGACACGTGGCCACGCAGGATCTGGACGTGGATCGCGTGCGCCCTCGACGAGTCGTTGTCGATCGGGTAGTGCCCCGACACCCGGCACTCGAGCTGGATCGGGCACTCCGCCACCCGGTCGGGGACCACCAGGTCGGACGGCTCGCGGGTCAGGCCGGCGGCCTCGAACTTGCGCGGCTCGTAGCGGTAGCCGGTCTCGCGCTTGTGCGACGGCAGCTCCGGGGCGCCGGTGAGCAGGGCCAGCCGGTCGACGTGGTCGACCAGGTCGGCCGAGGCGAGGTTGAGGACCGCCTCGCCGGTGCGCAGGAGGTTCTGCGTAGTGCGCGAGGACGCGTCCAGGCCGAGCATGGCGTTCTGCCCCAGCCACCAGGCAGAGGACATCGGCGCCAGGTTGGTGGTGCCGTTGGGGTTGGTGGAGGAGACCAGAACGACGGGGGTTCCGTAGTAGTGGACCTTGAGCGGTACGACGCGGTGCATGCCCCCGAGTCTGGTGCACGGCGAGACGAGGTTCTAGCGGGAATCAGACACGGCAGGGGCTTGCCTTTCAGCGAGGCGTTGCATCAGGCAGGTCGCCTCCGGGGAGCCACAGCTCACCGAGCGGGCGCCCACCCGCGCGGCCGATCGCCGCGACGAGTGGCTCGGCCCAGAGGTGCTCGATGAGCGCGATGGCAGCGACCTCACCCGGCGGGACCGTGTCTGCCAGCGACCAGGTCTCGCCCGAGCTTTCCTCTCCAGAAGACTCGTCGCCCCCGCCGAGCACTTCAGCGACGATCTGCCCCAGATCAGGGTCGCTGCCGGGCGGCGGCTCGAGGGTCTCGAAGGTCCCGTCCTCACTGCGCTCCACCAGCAGCACGTCGACCAGCGCCACGACACCCCGCTCGCGAAGCTGGGTGAGCTCGGCCAGCACCTCCCCCGAGAAGGACGGCGCCTCGAACCCGACCACCAGCACCTGGACCGGCCCGGTCACCGCTCCACCCGGGCCCGCAACTCTTCGAACTCCTCCTGCGTGAGCACGCCGGTGTCCACGAGGTGCTGCAACGCCTCGACCCGGTCTCCCCGGGGACGGTCCGGCGCGTGCGCCGCTGGAGACGCGGCGGGCGGGCGCGGCGGGTGCGCCGCGGCATACGCCTGCGCGGGCGTGAAGCGCCCGCCGTAGTACGGCACGTCGCCCGTCATCCCGGCCATCCGGATCTGTCGCGGGACGAGGACCACCACGCGTCCATCATGCCGCACGTGGAGGACCTCCGGTGAGTCCCTCTTTCCGCCGGAGTAGCGACCGGTTCGCGCGTGTCCTACTTCACGACGGAGTCGGTGATGGTGCGGGACTTGCCGAGGAAGAAGATGCCCGGGAGGGTCTCGAACCCCTCGCTCGGGTTCTTCACCAGGGTCGACCCGTCGATCGTCAGCGTCCCCGTGCGGTCGTTGGAGACGAAGAAGATGGCGCCGCCGCCCTCGCGGGCGTGGTTGCGGCGCATCACGGAGTCGATCACGGTCAGGTGGATCCGGTTGCCGTCCATGTAGACGGCACCGCCGGAGCCGCCGCCGGGCGTTCCCTGGCGCGGCGGGTTCGCGCCCCGCCCGACGGCGCGGTTGCGGGTGAACCGCGAGTCGACGATGCGCCAGGAGACGCCGATGCTGCTCAGGGCCGAGCCGTTGCTGCAACGGCCGCCTCGGAACACCGAGCCACGCACCCTCACGGCGCGGTCGCGGAACTGGTCGAGAACTCGCACAGCCCCACCGCCGATGTCAGGCCCCTTGCGCTCGCACCGGTTGCCGACGAACTCCGACCCTCTGATCTTCAACCGACCACCGCGGACGAAGATCGCGCCGCCGCCACCCCCGTCGAACTTCTGTCCGGTGGAGTTGCCGTTGACGAACCGCATCCCCCGCACCACCAGCCGCGGTTCGGCCTGGTTCTGGCAGTGGTCGGTCGTCCAGACCTGATCGGGGTCGCAGGTGTTCTGGTAGAGGATCCGCCGCTTGTCGCGGCCACTGAGCGTGACCAGGCCGCCGCCGTCGATGACCACGAGCGGAGAGGTGTTGACGACCTTCGCCGTACGCCGCATCCGGATCGTCACGGGGTCGGGCCCGCAGTCGAAGCTGATCTCCCCGCCCTTGGCCACCGCGCGCACGACCGCGCGCGAGGTGCAGCTCTCGGGGGTGCCGTTGCCGATCACCCGCTGGGGCATCGCCACGCTGCCGCTGCTGGGTCGCGCAACTCCTGCGGGCGGACCCGGTGCGAGTGCGGACACCGCCAGCGCAACGGTCGTCAGGAGTGCGGCGGGGACAAGCACCCAGCGATTGTGGGCGAGACCGCCCTCCGGGGCAACCTGCCGGGAGGGGCAACGGCGTTCAGCTCGTCCAGGCCCGCCAGAGCGCGGCGTACTCGCCGTCGAGGTCCACCAGCTCGTCGTGGCTGCCGAGCTCGGCGATCCGGCCGTCGATGACCACGGCGATCCGGTCGGCGTCGTGGGCGGTGTGGAGACGGTGGGCGATGGCGACCACGGTGCGACCCGTCAGCAGGGCGTGCATGGACCCCTCGAGGGTGCGAGCCGTGCGGGGATCGATCAGCGAGGTGGCCTCGTCGAGCACCAGCGTGTGCGGGTCGGCGATGATCAGCCGCGCGAGCGCGACCTGCTGGGCCTGGGCGGGGGTCAACGCGTGCTGAGCGGAGCCGATGCGGGTGTCGAGGCCCCGCGGCAGCCGCTCGACCCAGTCGTCGGAGCCGACGGCGCGCAGCGCGGCCCAGACGGCGTCGTCGGGGGAGTCCTCGCGGGCGAGGACGATGTTGTCGCGGACGGTGCCGATGAAGACGTGGTGCTCCTGGGTGACCAGCGCGACCTCGGTGCGCAGCACCTCGAGCGGCAGGTCGACCAGGTCGACGCCGCCAACGCGGGCCGAGCCGGTGCGAGGCCGGTTGATGCCGGAGAGCAGCCGGCCGAGGGTCGACTTGCCCGAGCCGGAGGGGCCGACGATGGCCAGCCGCTCCCCGGTGCGCAGGCGTATGTCGATGCCGTGCAGCACGTCGTGGTCCTCGCGGTAGGCGAAGCGCAGGTTCTCGCCGACCAGCTCGACACCTTCGGGGCGGGCTTCGCCGGGGGTGCGGTCGGGCGGCACCTCGGCGATGCCGAGCAGCCGCGCGGTCGAGGTGGCGCCGACCTGGAGCCGGTCGAGCTCGCCGACCAGCCGGTCGAGCGGGCCGCTCAGCGCCTCGACGTAGAGCACGGCGGCGGTGATGTCGCCGAGGTCGACGTAGCCCTGCGAGTAGCCCCACGCGCCGACCACCAGCGTGACCACGCGCGGAGTGTTGAAGGCGACGTCGATGACCGCGAACAGCAGGTTGCGCAGCGCCATCGTGTAGCGCTCGGCCTGTGCCGAGACGGCGATGTCGTCGTCTCCCTGGAGCACCCGGCGGTCGGACAGGCCGAGGGCCTCGACGGTGCGGGCGCCCTCCACGGTCTCGGTCAGGGTCGTGTTGATCTGGGAGTACGTCGCGCCCTCGGTGATGTAGCCCTTGGGGGCCGTCCGCAGGTAGTTGCGGACCGCGAAGTAGCTGGTGCCGATCACCAGCAGCGAGGGGATCGCCAGCAGCCACGAGTTGAGCAGCATCGCGATCACGGACAGACCGACGGTGAGCAGCGAGATGATCGCCATCGGCAGGCCGTACTGCACCGACCGACTCATGGTGCCGACGTCACGGGTGACGCGGGTGACCAGGTCGCCGGTGCTGGCGCTCTCGACCTGGCCGAGCGGCAGCCGTAGCACCACGCCGACGATGTATTCCCGCGCGTTGGCCAGCAGGTCCTGCCCGAAGCGGGTCGACACCCACTGGCCGAAGAAGGTCGCCAGCGCCTGGCCGAGAACCACGGCGACGACCAGCCAGGCCGTGGCGGCGATCCCGGTGCCGCCAGTGTCGACGATGTCGACGAGGTTGCCGAGCAGGCGAGGTACGACGAGGCCGAGGCCGGCCGCCAGCGCATTGAGCAGCACCAGCGCGGTGAACAGCCCCCGGCGCTCGGAGATCAGCTGTCTCGCGAACGCCAGCACCTCGCGGTCGCCGGCGACCGGCCAGCCGCGCTCGGGGCGGCGGGCCGAGGCGTAGGTGTCCTCGGCGTGCTGCCAGCGCAGGTGGTGGCGGACCCGCCACGCGGAGAACCGCTCCGACGGGGTGGCGTCGGCGGGCGGCACCAGCCGCGGGTCGATGACCGGCAGGTCGGTGCTGTGGTCGGTCCACGTGTCGGTCGAGGTCTCGCGCAGGACGTCGGTCGCCGCGGGGCTCATCGCGCGACCTCCTCGTCCAGACCGCGGGCCACGACGTCCCGGTAGGCGGGGTCGCGCAGCAGGTCCTCGTGCCGACCGTCGGCGACCACCCGGCCGCCCTCGAGGAGCACCACGCGGTCGGCGTGGTGCAGCCACAGCGGCGAGACGGTGGCGACGACCGTCGTCCGCCCGGCGCGCAGCTCGGCGACCCGTTCGGCGATCCGGGCCTCGGTGTGGGCGTCGACTGCCGAGGTCGGCTCGACGAGCACCAGCACCGGTGCGTCCACCCCGAGCGCGCGGGCCAGCACGACCCGCTGACGTTGGCCGCCGGACAGACCGCGGCCCCGCTCGTCGATGATGCCCTGCCAGCCGCCGGGCATCGCGTCGTAGACGTCCTCGGCATTGGCGGCCAGCAACGCCTCCTCGGCCTGCTGGCGGCTGAGCCGCCGGTGCGGGTCGACGGCGTCCTGCAGGGTGCCGGCGAAGAGCTGACTGGTGGCGTCGCTGACCAGCACGGTGCGGCGTACGTCGGCGAGCGAGGCGTCGCCCAGGTCGACCCCACCGAGTCGGACCCCCCACGCGCCGCGGGTGCGCTGGGCGTCGCGGGCGGCGATCTCGGCGCGGCGGCGGGCGCGCTCGCTGCGTGCCCGTCGCGCGGCGCGGCCCTTGGCGTGCTCCTCGTCCTCCTCGCTGATCGGTTCGGTGTCGGGCGGGAGGTAGCGGCCCAGCCGGTCGGCCAGCCGCGCGGAGTCGTCGGGCAGGGCGCTGACCACGACGGTCAGCTCGCCCGCCCGGGCGGAGAAGCCGCTGGCGTCGTCGTAGAGCGAGGCACCGCCGTCGAGCTGGGTGGGCTGCTCGGCCTCGTCCCATGGCGGCTGCGGCTCGAAGATCGCGATCGCCTTGCGGGCGCTGACCATGGCCCGGGTGACCTTCTGGGCGAACTCGAAGAAGGTGCGGATCGGGCCGATCAGGTAGAGGCCGTAGCCGAGGAAGGCGATCAGCTCGCCGACGGTGAGGCGGTCGGCGACCACCTCGCGGGCCCCGAGCCAGAGCAGCAGCACCAGGAAGACGCCGGAGAACAGCACGCCCAGCGCCTCGATGACCGCCTGCCAGATGCCAGCCGAGACGCCCGCGGCCCGGGCACTCTGCGACTGGCGCTCGTAGTTGCCGCGGAAGGTGCGCTCGCCCCCGATCCCGCGCAGGATCCGCAGCCCGGCGACGATGTCGGTGGCCATCGACGTGAGCTCGGAGTTGCGGGAGCGCTCGACCTCCTGGCGCCTGTGGAGCGGACGCAGGAAGGGCAGCGCGACGGCGAACAGGATCGGCGCGGCGACCAGCACCACCACGCCGAGCCGCGGCGAGGTCGCGAGCACGATCGCGGCGACCGCGAGGAAGGAGATGAACTGCGAGCCGGCGCGGGCGATGATCTCGGTCATCGCGCCGAACTCGTCGGAGTCGCTGGAGGCCACGGCGAGGATCTCGCCGGTGGGCGAGCGCCGCGGCAGCACGTGGCCCATCTGCGCGGCCTTGCGGGTCACCATCATGGTGGTGCCGTAGAGGCTGATCAGCCAGCTGCGAACCACCAGGGTGTGCAGCGCGATGCCGAAGACGGCGCCGATCAGCGTCACCACCAACAGCGCGATCGCGTACATCGTGACGCTGCCGGCGTCACCGGGGACGATGCCGGTGTCGATGGCCCGGCCGAACAGCCATGGGCCGGCGATCAGTGGCAGCTGCCACAGCACGCCGAACACGACTCCCAGCGCGATGATCTCCCCCTGCTGGCGCAGCATCCAGCGCAGGAATCGGATCGGGGAGGCGGTGTCGGGGGTCGCCAGCGGCTGGGCCCCCGCAGGGGACCAGAAACTGGTCACGATCGGGGGAAAGTCACGCATGGCCTGTCCAGAGTAGGTTGGCGGGCCAACTCCCGGCGACACAATATTGCGGGTACCCTTTACAGATAACGAACACCTGATACCGATTATCGAACGGACGTTCCGTGGCTCACTACCGATGCGTGGGCGAGGTGCCTCGCCAGCGCCACACGCAGCACCGCGACCCCGACGGCAACCTCTACCGCGAGGAGCTGATGGGGGAGGAGGGCTTCTCCTCCGACTCGTCGCTGCTCTACCACCGCGGCGTGCCGTCGGCGATCGTCGACAGCCAGGTCTGGGAGCTCGCCGACCAGCGGCTGACGCCCAACCACCCGCTCAAACCGCGCCACCTCAAGCTCCACGACCTGTTCGAGGTCTCGACAAGCTCGACCGCCGTAGGGCCCGGTTCGACCGCCGCGTGTCCCGTCGAGGGCCGTCGGCTCGTGCTCGGCAACGGCGACGTCCGGATCAGCTACGTGGTCACCGGCACCGACGCGTCCCCGCTCTACCGCAACGCGATCGGCGACGAGTGCGTCTACGTCGAGAGCGGGACCGGCACGGTCGAGACGGTGTTCGGCGTGGTGCCCTACCGCGCCGGCGACTACGTCATCGTGCCGCGCGCGACCGACCACCGCTGGGTGCCCACGGAGCCGAGCCGGCTCTACGCGATCGAGGCCAACAGCCACATCCACCCGCCCAAGCGCTACCTGTCGCGCTTCGGTCAGATGCTCGAGCACGCGCCGTACTGCGAGCGCGACCTCCACGGTCCCGCCGAGCCCCACCACGTCGACGCCAGTGATCAGCAGAGCGACGTCGAGGTCCTGGTCAAGCACCGCACGTCGGCCGGCGTCGTCGGCAGCCGGCTGACCTACGCCACCCACCCGTTCGACGTCGTCGGCTGGGACGGCTGCCTCTACCCCTACACGTTCAACATCGAGGACTACATGCCGATCACCGGCAAGGTCCACCAGCCGCCGCCGGTCCACCAGGTCTTCGAGGGCTGGAACTTCGTGGTCTGCAACTTCCTGCCCCGCAAGGTCGACTACCACGAGCTCTCGATCCCGGTGCCCTACTACCACTCCAACGTCGACTCCGACGAGGTCATGTTCTACGTCGGCGGCGACTACGAGGCGCGGAAGGGGTCGGGCATCAACATCGGCTCGATCTCCCTCCACCCCGGCGGCCACGCCCACGGCCCCCAGCCGAGCGCCATCGAGGCGTCGCTCGGCGTCGACTACTTCGAGGAGTCGGCGGTCATGGTCGACACCTTCAAGCCGCTCGAGCTCGGCGAGGGCGCGCTGGCGGTCGAGGACCCGGCGTACGCCTGGACCTGGGCCGGCCGCGGTCCGGATGCGGATGGCCCTGACGGTGGGCCGGCGGTCTTCTCCAACTCCTGACGTCGGTGCTGGCACGGTTGCGCGACCCGCTGGCCAGGCGGATCATCCGGCAACATGAGGCGTGCGTGGAGCTGGATGGGCGCGATGCTCGTACCCGCCTGCCTGATCGGGTCGGCGGCGCTCGACGCCCGCTCCGGCGTCGACGAGGGGACCAGCTTCGCCGCCCTCCTCATCTACCTGCCCGGACTGGTAGCAACCACCGTGGTCGGGTTGGTGCTGACGCTCCGCCGACCGGACCATGCCGTCGGCTGGCTGCTGCTCGCCAACGGTGACCTGCTCGCGCTGGGAGCGCTGTCCGACTCCTACGCCGGGTATGCCCTCTCCTCCGGCCACACGGACGGCCTCGCCGGGTTCTCGATCCTCTGGTTCACCCACGGCTGGCCGCTGATCTTCGCCGGCATCGTCGCGGTCGCCCTCGTCTTCCCCGACGGCAGGCTGCTGCCCGGGCCACGCTGGCGGTGGATCGCCTTCCTGGGCGCGATGTCCTTTCTGACCACCATCGTCGCCGGCATGCTCAGCCACGACCGGCTCGATCCGCCGTTCTCCGAGGTCCCGCCCGCCGCTGTGCTGCCTCCGGACGTCGCGCTCCCGCTGCAGATCGGTGGTCTGCTGGGGATGCTCGTGACACTTACGGCGGGTCTGGTCGCGCTGGTGGTCCGCTTCCGTCGCTCCACCGGCGTGGAGCGGCTGCAGCTGAAGTGGGTGGCACTGGCCGGGCCGCTCATCCCGCTCGCCATCGTCCTGGGCACCGTCGACGGGGTGCTGCGCGACGGTGGCAGCGGCGGGCTGCTCACCGCTGCCTCGTCGGGTGCCGCACTGGCGGCCCTACCGGTCGCGATCGGCGTCGCGGTGCTGCGCTACCGGCTCTACGACATCGACCGGGTGATCTCGGGGACCGTCGTCTACGCCCTGTTGACCGTCCTCCTCGGCGCCGCCTTCGCCGGCATCGTCCTGGCCGGGGGAGTCGCCCTCGGTCGCGGGTCCCCCGTGACGACCGCCGCCGCCACGGCGGCCGTGCTCCTCGCCTTCCGCCCGCTTCGCTCGCTGTTGCAAGGACACGTAGACCGGCTCTTCGACCGGCGCCGGTACACCGCCGGACGGGTCGTCAGCGCCTTCCTGGATGACGTGCGCGCCGGCAGGGCGGAACCTGAGGCGACCGGCCACGCCATGGCCACGGCCGTGGGCGATCCGAGCCTGCTGCTCTACTTCTGGTTCGACGACCAGCACCTCCACCGCGACGCCGGAGGGCGGCCGGTCGAGCTGCCACCGGTGGGATTGCGGACTCCCGTCGTCCGTGGTGCAGAGCAGCTGGCAACCGTCGTCCACGCAGCCGGTCGACCCGACCAGGAGCGGGTGCTGGGGGAGGTGATCGGGCGCTGCGGCCTGGCCATCGAGGTGGCACGACTGCGGGTGGAGGTGCGGCGCCAGCTCGCGGAGGTCGAGGACTCCCGTGCCCGGCTCGTGGCGGCGGCCGAGGACGAGCGGCACCGGCTCGAGCGCGACCTGCACGACGGCGCCCAGCAACGGCTGGTGTCGATCGGGCTGGACCTTCGCGACCTGCAGCGCGAGCTGCCCTCCGGATCCGTCAGTCGCGGTCTCGACGACGCCGTGGCCGGTCTGGCCGAGGCGATCCGGGAGCTGCGCGACCTGGCCCGGGGGCTACGTCCGGACACTCTGAACGACGGTTTGGCACCGGCCATCGCCCACCTGGCCTCCCTCACGGCGATCCGTACCGCCGTCGACGTGACGACCGAGCGATTCGGCGACGACATCGAGGCGGCGGCGTACTTCGTGGCGAGCGAAGCGCTGGCCAACGCGGTCAAGCACTCCGGCGCTCGACGGGTCACGGTCGCGGCGTCGCGTGAGAACGGCGCCCTCCACCTCGTGGTGGCCGACGACGGCGCCGGCGGCGCGGCGACCGGGGGACGTGGCCTGACCGGCCTCGCCGATCGGGTGGCTGCCGTGGGTGGCAGGCTCGCAGTGGCGAGCCCGGACGGGGCCGGCACGAGGGTGGAGGCGGTGTTCCCGTGCGGGTAGTGCTGGCAGAGGACCAGGCCCTGCTCCGAGCGGGGATCGGACGCCTGTTCGAGGGTGCGGGGCACGAGGTCCTGGCCGCGGTCGGGGACGCCGACGCCCTCCACGCCGCCGTGGCCGAACACGTGCCGGATCTGGTCGTGGCCGATGTACGGATGCCCCCCTCGTACTCCGACGAGGGGTTGCGTGCCGCGAAGTGGATTCGTGAGCACCACCCCGGCGTAGCGGTCCTGGTGCTCTCCCAGCACATCGAGACGGCGGGCGTGGTCGCGCTGATGACGCAGCGCGGCTTCGGCTACCTGCTCAAGGACCGGGTGCTCGATGTCGCGGAGTTCCTTGACGCGTCTACCCGGGTGGCCGCGGGCGGTTCCGCCCTGGACCCGGAGGTGGTGGCCCGGCTGGTCACGGGTGAGGGGCCTGCAAGTCACCTCGACGTCCTCACGGCGCGCGAGCGCGAGGTTCTTGCGCTGATGGCTGAGGGCTTGACGAACGCCGGCATCGCAGGGCGGCTGGTGCTGACCGAACGAACGGTGGAGAGCCACACCCGTTCGGTGTTCATGAAGCTCGGGCTCCACGGCGACGGTGCGGGGCACCGCCGGGTGCTCGCGGTGCTGTCGTTCCTCGGGGGCTCCGGTCAGTAGCAGCACTGACCGGAGGTCTGGTATCTGCCCGGAGGCGTTCACCGCGGAGGCTTCCTAGCGTGGTGCATGTCAGAGAACCACCACACGTAGGAGAAGACCATGACCCACCAGACCACCTCCGCGGTCGAGCTCGACCGCACCGCAGACCGCTCGACCATCGCCCTGATCCTCGCCGTGCTGTCCGTGCCGGGTTCGCTCCTGACCTGGGAGGTCCTGCCCGGTGGCGGCTTCGCGTGGGGAGCACCGCTCGCTGTCGCGTCGATCGTCCTCGCGGTACCGGCGCTGCGTACGAGCCGCGGCAAGGCTGTGACCGCGATCGTTGTCGCCGGCGCGATGCTGGCGATGATGATCGTCTGGACTGCTCTCGAACTGGGCTGAGCAGCCATGGGCTCACAACGACGCTTGACGACGGCGTACGCCGTGGCCCTGGTCCTGATGGGGACGGCGGCGTGCAGCTCTGGCGGCCAGAGTTCCACGTCCCCGCCTGCATCGGCCTCAACCTCCCCGCCCTCCGCCTCACCCTCGCCGACCGCCACCGCCACCCAGGGGCCGCCTGTCGTCGAACGGATGGTGCGGGTGACCGATGGGCGCCGCCTCTACCTGCGGTGCGAGGGCACCGGGAAGCCCACGCTGGTTCTCGAGGCCGGCGACGAGGACACCAGCTCGTCGTACGACTTCGCGATGCCGGCGCTGGCCGCCGAGACGCGGACCTGCGTGTACGACCGGGCCAACCTCGGCAGCAGCGATCCTGATCGAGGCCGCCGTGGCCTGGTCGACCTGGTCAACGACCTCGAGCAGGTACTCGAGGGCGGCGGCGTGCCCGGACCCTACGTGCTCGTGGGCACGTCAGGTGGCGGCTACATCACGACCGGGTTCGCCGCCGAGCATCGAGACGACGTGGCCGGCATGGTGTTCGTGGACGTCGGCGCCCCCTTCCGCGACCCGCCCAGGGAGCTGCTGCAGGTCACCCGGTGGAACCACCCGTCGAACGTCGAGAGTCGTGACTACCTGCAGGTCGAGAAGGACGGCTGGGCGGCCCGACGCGAACTCGGCGACATCCCGGTCACCCTGTTGAGCAACGAGTACACACGGGCCGAGATCGCCGACGCGACGTGGCCTTCCGAGGCTCGCGGCATGTGGACCAACGTGGCCGACCAGAAGGGCTGGCTCGTGCTCAGCCCCCGCGCGCGCCAGATCGTGGTGCACACCGGCCACGCGGTCGAGGAAGCTGACCCCGGCCTCGTCATCGACACCATCCTCGACGTCGTGGCCCGGGCACGCGCCGACGGTGGGCGGTGACCGCTCAGGCGGCGCCGGCGCATTCCGCCGACCCTTGACGTCCCCTGTGAAACTGGAGCCATGAGCCGTCGCGCGCCGTCCCGGGACATCGACGAATCGAACCTGGAGATCGAGGAGGCAGAGAAGTCGGCCGCCGGCCCCAAGGCGGTCGCGGTCTCCATGAAGCGAGCGGTGGAGCAGATGGGCGTCCGCCGCGCGACGAAGACCCTCCTCAAGCTCAACCAGGTCGACGGATTCGACTGCCAGGGGTGCGCCTGGCCCGACCCCGACCCGGACCACCGCCACACGGCCGAGTTCTGCGAGAACGGCGCCAAGGCGGTGACCGAGGAGGCGACCCGGCGTCGGGTCGGCCCCGACTTCTTCGCCGCCCACCCGATCGCGGAGCTCGGCGAGAAGACCGACTACTGGCTGGGCCAGCAGGGGCGGATCACCCAGCCGGTGGTGCTGCGGGCCGGCGCCACCCACTACGAGCCGATCGAGTGGGAGGACGCCTTCGACCTGATCGCGACGCGGCTGCGCGGGCTCGCCACGCCCGACGAGGCGCTGTTCTACACCTCCGGCAAGACCTCCAACGAGGCCGCGTTCGCCTACCAGCTGTTCGCGCGCGCGCTCGGGACCAACAACCTTCCCGACTGCTCCAACATGTGCCACGAGTCCTCCGGCCTCGCGCTCTCGGAGACCATCGGCATCGGCAAGGGCTCGGTCAGCCTCGCCGACGTCGAGACTGCCGAGCTGATCGTGGTCATGGGCCAGAACCCCGGGACCAACCACCCGCGCATGCTCTCGGCCCTCGAGGCCGCCAAGGGGCGCGGCGCCCGGATCATCTCCATCAACCCGCTGCGCGAGGCGGGGCTGGTGCGGTTCAAGAACCCGCAGAAGCCCCGGGGGCTCGCCGGCACCGGTACGGCGCTGGCCGACCTGCACCTGCCGGTGCGGGTCAACGGCGACCTCGCCCTCTTCCAGGCCATCGGCCACCACCTGGTCGAGTGGGACGCGCTCGACCACGACTTCATCGAGCGGCACTGCCACGGCTTCGAGGAGTGGGCCGCTCACGTGCGCGACGTCGACTGGGACGCCGTACGCCGCGCGACCGGGCTCGACCCCGACCTGATCCGGCAGGCCGCGGAGATGTTCCGCGACTCCTCGGCGACCGTCATCTGCTGGGCGATGGGCATCACCCAGCACCGCAACGCGGTCGCGACGATCAAGGAGATCACCAACGTCGCCCTGGCCCAGGGCAACATCGGCAAGCCGGGCGCGGGGCTGTGCCCGGTCCGCGGCCACTCCAACGTGCAGGGCGACCGCACGATGGGGATCTGGGAGCGGGTGCCCGACCACTTCCTCGACGCGCTGCGCGACGAGTTCGGCTTCGACCCGCCCCGCGAGCACGGCCACGACAGCGTCAACGCGGTCCGCGCGCTGCGTGACGGCGACGCCAAGGTGTTCATGGGCATGGGCGGCAACTTCGTCTCCGCGATGTCCGACACGGACGTGACCGAGGACGCCATGCGAGGAGCGGACCTGACGGTCCACGTCTCGACCAAGCTCAACCGTTCGCACGTCGTCACCGGCCGGGAGGCGTTGATCCTGCCGGTGCTCGGCCGCAGCGAGAAGGACAGCACCGGCGGTCGCGAGCAGCGGGTGACCGTCGAGGACTCGATGTCGGCCGTCCACGCCTCGAAGGGGCCGCTCGACCCGGCTTCGCCCCACCTGCGGTCCGAGGTCGACATCGTGTGCAGCCTCGCGCTCGCGACCCTCGGCGCCGACCACCCGGTCCCGTGGGCGCAGCTGCGCGACGACTACACCGAGATCCGCCAGCGCATCGCCCGCGTCGTACCCGGCTGCGAGTCGTACGACGAGAAGGTCGACCAGCCCGGCGGATTCGTGCTGCCCCACCCGCCGCGCGACTCCAGGACCTTCCCCACCGACGTCCAGCGCGCCAAGTTCACGGTCAGCCCGATCGACGTGCTCCACGTCCCCGAGGGGCGACTGCTGCTCCAGACGCTGCGCTCGCACGACCAGTTCAACACCACGATCTACGGGCTCGACGACCGCTACCGCGGCGTCTCCGGCGGGCGCCGCGTGGTGTTCGTGCACCCCGACGACATCACCGCGCTGGGGCTCGAGGAGGGTGACCTGGTCGACCTCGTCAGCGAGTGGACCGACGGCTCGGAGCGGCAGGCTCCGCGGTTCCGGGTGGTCGCCTACGACCAGCCACGGGGCTGCGCGGCGGCGTACTACCCCGAGACGAATCCGCTGGTCCCGCTCGACCACGTCGCCGAGGGCAGCAACTGCCCCTCGTCGAAGTCGATCATCGTCCGGCTCGATCCCCTGGCCGATGCCCCCGCCGACGGCGACACCGGCGTCCAGCGGTCCGGCACCGGTGAGGGCGCGGGACGGGTGGAGTCCGGTGGGCAGAAGCGCACGCCCGACCCCGACCAGCTGGCCTGAACGCACCTGATGTGCTCCGCCTGTGGATGACGGGCACCGAGTGCCGCCATCGCGTGCTTGTCTGTGCTGGTGGACCCGTGCCGACATCTGATGCTGGAGGACGACTCCCCGGCCAGCGTTGCCATGGCCACGGACCTCGCGATCCCGATCATCGCCGAGGGCGGCATCACCGCGCTCACTCCCAAGTCGATCGGTGACCGCGCCGGCTGCAGCCGTCAGGCCGTGCATCAGTGGTTCCCCGGCCAGCGACTGTGTCGGGTGGTCGCCGTCCGCTTCTTGGCGCGCTGGCGCCAGTGGGCAGCGGTTCGCGTCCGCTGCGAGGGAGTGGCCGGGCTGCTGCCAGAGAACGACGAGGTTGCCGACTGGACACGCGTGTGGCTGGGCCTGGTCGAGCTAGGCGTCCGCGACTCCGAGATCTCCCCGCTGGTCGAGGAGACCCGTGCGTGGGAGGCGGACGTGATCCGGGCCGCGATCACGCGGCGCCGGTCGGGGTCGGACATGTCCCGCGCCTGGCCAACCGACGCGGAGGTGCTGGCCCTGCACTGCCTGGTCGAGGGGCTGCGACTTCGGTTGTGCCGGGCCGGCTCCGGCGGCTCTGGCGGGGTGGTGAGCTTCGACATCGGTCGACAGATCCTCGAGGACGCCGTCGGACTTCCGGCTGGTGCCGGCCGACACGTTGCTTGACGTCAAGCAAGGCCGCAGCGTGGCCAACCCGGTCCTCGGTTGAGCATCCGAGGGCACGTTCCAGGGACGACGGCATCCGCTGACCAGCCTTGCTTGACGTCAAGCAAGGCCACCGGCTGACCTACGCTGGACAGCGTGACGAACCCGGAGCGTGACCCCGCCGAGATGGTCCTCGACCCGTCCGGCGGGCCGGCAGACGTCGAGGTGCTGACCGCGCGCGAGGTGCCGCTCGGCGGGCCGCGGGCGATGACCGTACGCCGGACGCTGCCGCAGCGGCACCGCTCGCTGATCGGGGCCTGGTGCTTCGTCGACCACTACGGACCCGACCGGGTGTCCGACTCCGGCGGCATGGTGGTCGCGTCCCACCCCCACACGGGCCTGCAGACCGTCAGCTGGCTCTTCACCGGCGAGGTCGAGCACACCGACAGCGCCGGCCACCACGCGATGGTGCTGCCCGGCGAGGTGAACCTGATGACCGCCGGCCGCGGCATCAGCCACTCCGAGGTCTCCACCGACGACACCGACGTCCTCCACGGTGCCCAGCTGTGGGTCGCGCTGCCCGACGCCTCGCGCGACGTCGCCCCCGGCTTCACCCACCACGCGCCGGACCGCCTCACCGGGGACGGCTGGGAGGCGCGGGTGTTCCTCGGCTCGCTGCTGGGCGACACCTCGCCGGTCGAGACCCACACGCCGCTGCTCGGCGCCGAGCTGCTGCTCGACGCCGGCACCCGCCTCGACCTCGACGTCGACGAGTCGTTCGAGCACGGCGTCCTGGTCGACACCGGCGTGGTCGACGTCTGCGGGCAGGAGGCCAAGGCCGGCGACCTCGCCTACGTCGCGACCGGCCGCCGGCACCTGCGGCTCGAGGCCGGCTCGGAGCCGGCGCGGGTCCTGCTCCTCGGCGGGACGCCGTTCGGCGAGTCCATCGTCATGTGGTGGAACTTCGTCGGTCGCAGCCACGAGGAGATCGCCTCCTACCGGGAGGAGTGGCAGCGCCGGGTCACCGACGGAACCGACGGCCGCTTCGGCATCGTGGACCACCCGCTCCCGCCGATCCCGGCCCCGCCGCTGCCCCACGTGCGGCTGAAGGAACGCCGGTGACCGGACCGGTCCTCGGCGACGACGGGGTCGCCCGCTGTCCCTGGGCGACCGGAGACCCGGTCAACCGGGCCTACCACGACACCGAGTGGGGCGTGCCGGTCAGCGGCGAGGCCGCCTACCTCGAGCGGCTGACCCTCGAGGCGTTCCAGTCGGGGCTGTCGTGGCGCACGATCCTCGACAAGCGCGACAACTTCCGCGCCGCGTTCGCCGGGTTCGACGCCGACGTCGTCGCGGCGTACGACGACGCCGACCGAACGCGGCTGATGGCCGACGCCGGCATCGTCCGCAACCGGCTCAAGGTCGACGCCGCCATCACCAACGCCCGGGCGACCGTCGCGCTCCGCGAGGGAGAGGGGCTGGAGCGGTTCGTGCTGGGTTTCCGGCCCGAGGTGCATCCCGCGCCGATGAGCACCGACGACGTCGCGACCACCTCGCCCGAGTCGGTGGCGCTGTCCAAGGCGCTCAAGCGCGTGGGCTTCGTCTTCGTCGGACCGACCACGATGTATGCACTCATGGAGGCGATCGGCCTGGTGGACGACCACCTCGTGGGCTGCCACCGGCGTGGACTGACCGGACAGTAACCTCAGCACCCATGACGCGGCTGCACGCCTTCACCGACGACGCCCTGGGCCACCACGACGCCGTCGCCCTGACCGAGGAGCTGGCCGAGGGCCGGCTCAGCATCCCCGAGGTCGTCGAGGCCGCCATCGCCCGCACCGAGGCGGTCAACGGCGAGCTCAACGCCGTCGCGTACGCCGACTTCGACGGCGCCCGCGAGCGCGCCGCCGATCCGCACGGCGGCTTCTTCGCCGGCGTACCGACCTTCCTCAAGGACAACGTCGACGTCGCCGGCATGCCGACCATGCAGGGCTCGGACGCCTGGACACCCTCGCCGCGACCGGCGCGACGGCGAGTTCGCCCGGATGTACCTCGCGACCGGCCTGGTGCCGCTCGGCAAGACCCAGCTCTCCGAGTTCGGGTTCTCCGCCAGTGCCGAGCACCCGCGGCTCGGCCCGGTCCGCTGCCCGTGGTCCCTCGACCACACGGCCGGGGCCTCGTCGGCCGGCTCGGCCGCGCTGGTGGCGGCGGGCGCGGTCCCGATCGCCCACGCGAACGACGGGGGCGGGTCGATCCGGATCCCGGCCTCGGTCAACGGACTCGTGGGGCTCAAGCCGACCCGCGGCAGGCTGGCGCAGGACGCGATGATGCGGCAGATGCCGGTCAAGATCGTCTCCGACGGCGTCCTCACCCGCAGCGTGCGGGACACCGCGGCGTTCTTCCGCGAGGCCGAGCACGTCTACCGCGACCTGCGGCTGCCGCCGCTGGGCGACGTCACCGGCGCGGGCAGGGCCCGGCTCCGGATCGCGGTCATCACCGAGGGGATCGGCCGCAGTGCCTCCCCGGAGGTCGCCGAGCTCACGATGAAGACCGCCGCCCTGCTGGAGGGCCTCGGCCACGAGGTGCGGGAGATCGAGAACCCGCTGCCCGAGTCGTTGCGGGACGACTTCCTGCTCTACTGGTCGATGCTGGCGTTGTCGATGGTCCGCGGCGGGCGCCGTACGTTCGGCCGCACCTGGGACGGCGGGCAGCTCGACAACCTCACCCAGGGCCTGGCCGCCCACTCCGCGCGCCGCCTCCACCGGCTCCCCGGCGCGATCCGACGGCTCCGGCGGACGACCCGGTTCTCACGCGACTTCTACACCGACCACGACGTGCTGCTGACGCCGACGCTGGCGACCGAGACCCCCGCGATCGGCCACCTCGCGCCGACCCAGGACTACGACACGATCATGGAGCGGCTCCTCGACTGGGTGGCGTTCACGCCGCTGCAGAACGCCACCGGCGACCCGGCCATCAGCCTGCCCCTCGCGACCACCGCCAGCGGGCTGCCGCAGGGCATGATGCTGGCCGCCGGATGGGGCCGCGAGGAGACGCTCCTGAAGCTCGCCTACCAGCTCGAGGAAGCCGCTCCCTGGGCCCGGATCGACGCCTGATCCGGCCCTCTCAGCCGATTTCTCGAACCCCGGAGTCCCTGTGTAGTGTTCTCCGTCGTTGCCCCTTTAGCTCAGTCGGCAGAGCGTCTCCATGGTAAGGAGAAGGTCTACGGTTCGATTCCGTAAAGGGGCTCTGGGACACCGTCCCGTTGGCGGGGTAGCTCAGGTGGTTAGAGCACACGGCTCATAATCGTGGTGTCGCGGGTTCGAGTCCCGCCCCCGCTACTCAGACCGACGCATTTCCAAACATCAGTTTCAGACTGCAGGACAACCGAAGGACAGCCCGTGGCCAGCAAGAGCAGCGACGTTCGCCCCAAGATCACCCTGGCGTGCCAGGAGTGCAAGGAGCGCAACTACATCACCAAGAAGAACCGCCGCAACGATCCCGACCGCATCGAGCTGTCGAAGTTCTGCCCGCGCTGCCGCACCCACACGACCCACGAGACCCGCTGACCTACAGCCCTGCGTGACCCGTCCGGCTCGGCTGGCGGGCTTACCTATGCGGGCATGCCGTCGACCAGTCTCTCGTCGGCCGCAGCTTCCCTCCGACCCCGCCGCACGAGGTCACCGAGGAGCACGTCCGAGCGTTCGCCGAGGCCACCGGCGCGTCGTACGACGGCGGAGCCGGCGCCCGCGACGTACCCGATCGTGCTGGCCTTCGACGCCATGAACGCCTTCCTCGAGGCCGAGCAGGTCGACCTGTTCCGGATCGTCCACGGCGAGCAGAAGTTCTCCTACACCCGCCCGGTCGTGCCCGGCGACGTGCTGACCGCGACGCTGACCGTCGCGAGCCTGCGCCAGATCGGCGGCGCCGACATCCTCGGCACCACCAGCGAGATCACCGACGCCGACGGCGCGGTCGTCTGCACCACGAGCGCCACCCTCGTCCACACGAGCGCCGTGTCATGAAGCCAGGAGACACGTTCGAGACCAGGACCTACGACGTCACCCGCGCCGACCTGGTCCGCTACGCCGAGGCCAGCGGCGACCACAACCCGATCCACCAGGACGAGTCGGTGGCCACGTCGCGTCGGGCTGCCGGGCGTGATCGCCCACGGCATGTTCACGATGGCGCTCGCGGCCCGCGCCGTCGCCGACTGGACCGAGGGAGCCGAGGTGGTCGAGCTCGGCTGCAAGTTCACCAACCCGGTCGTCGTACCGGCCGAGGGCGGGGCCGACGATCGACCGTCGACGGCACCGTGAAGGCGGCCGAGGACGGGCTGGTCGCGCTCGCGCTCCAGGTGACCTGCGACGGTCAGAAGGTGCTCGGCATGCCGAAGGCAGTCGTGCGTGCCTGAGCCTGCGTCGACCACACCACGCTGCGGCTGGGCGGACCGGCGGCGCGCTGGGTACCGCCACCTCCGAGGCCGAGGTGATCGAGGCGGTGGCCGCCGCCGACGCCGCCGGCGAACCGGTGCTGGTGCTGGGCGGTGGATCCAACGTGGTGGTCGCCGACGAGGGCTTCCCCGGCGTCGTCGTCGAGGTGGCGACGCAGCGGCGTCGCGGACGACGCCGTGGCACACGGCGAGGGCGACGCCTCGCTGCGGCGGCGTCACTGGTGACGGTGGCGGCGGGCGAGAACTGGGACGACGTCGTCGCCGGCGCCGTCGACCGAGGCTGGGTCGGCATCGAGGCGCTGTCCGGCATCCCCGGCGCCGGTCGGCGCCACCCCGATCCAGAACGTCGGCGCCTACGGCCAGGAGGTCTCCCAGACCGTCGCGTCGGTGCGGGTCTGGGACCGCGCCCTCACGCGGCGTGCGCACCTTCGCCAACGCCGACTGCGGGTTCGGCTACCGCCACTCCCGCTTCAAGGCCGACCCCGGCCGTCACGTCGTGCTCGACGTGACCTTCCAGCTCGCGCCAGGGCAGTCTCGGCGCCCCGATCGCAGTACGCCGAGCTCGCCCGCGCCCTCGGCGTCGAGGTCGGCGAGCGCGCTCCGCTCGCCGAGGTGCGCGAGGCGGTGCTCGGCCTGCGCCGCGGCAAGGGGATGGTGCTCGACCCGGCCGACCACGACACCTGGAGCGCCGGCTCGTTCTTCACCAACCCCGTCGATCGACCCGGCAGCCGTGCCCGAGGGCGCACCGGCCTGGCCGCAGCCGGACGGCCGGGTCAAGACCAGCGCCGCGTGGCTGATCGAGCGCGCCGGCTTCTCCAAGGGGTACGGCGACGGGCCGCGTCGGCCTGTCGACCAAGCACACCCTCGCGCTGACCAACCGCGGCGGCGCGACCACCGACCGAGGTGCTCGCGCTGGCCCGCGAGATCCGCGACGGCGTCGAGGCGGCGTACGGCATCCGGCTGGTCAACGAGCCGGTCCTCGTCGGCTGCGAGCTCTGACCGGCCGCTCTTCAGCCGGCGGCGGGCGAGGACCACGCTGTCGAGCAGCACGGCGTGCTCGCCGTCCGGGCCGGTCGCGGGGCGCTCGCGCACGTCGGCCACGAGCACCATCCCACTCCTCGCTGGGCGAGGCCGAGGTCGGCGAGCTCACCGTCCGGAGTGCGGAAAGCTGTCCCGGAGCCTCGTCGGGGATGTCGCCCAGGGCGGAGCGGCGCGTGGGCGACGCACCAGGACGTGCCCGCCCGGCGCTACCAGGTCGGCCGCCCGGCGCAGCACCTCGGCGCGCGGGAAGTCGAGCGGTGTCTGGAGGAAGCACGCGTTGACCAGGTCGACCGGCCCGATGGTCGCGAGCGAGGCCGGGTCGGCCAGGTCGGCGGCGACCCAGTGGGTGCGCTCGCGCAGGCCCGCCCGCTGCGCCGCCTGCTCGGCCCGGGCGAGGGCGGTCGGCGAGATGTCGAGGCCGGTGACGGTCCACCGCCGGTCCGCCAGCCACAGGGCGTCGCCCCCTCGCCGCAGCCCAGGTCCAGCGCGCGCCCCGGAGCCAGGTCGCCCGCGAGGTCGACCAGCATGTGGTTGGGGCGACCCGACCAGATGTCGGTGCTGCCGTACTTCTCCTCCCAGAAGGTCGTGGCGTCGGCGTCGGTGTCGGGATGGTCCGGGTGCGCGTGGTGATGAGGCATCGCACCAGCGTGCCGACTCGCTGAGATGCTGGCAACTTCTATTGCTGTTTTGGCAAGTCCAGCCAGGCGTCGATGTCGGCCAGAGCCGCGTTCGACGCACGTCGGAGGGGGCACGCGAGGCACGGAACGACATCCGCGCCAGCTCGGCGAGCTGGTCGTCGGTGAGCTCGTGGGCGGCCCGCATCGTGGCGTACTGCGCGCCGAGGCGGGAGCCGAACAGCAGCGGGTCGTCGGCACCCAGCGCGACCGTCGCGCCGGCGTCGAGCAGCTGGCGGGAGCGGGACCGAGGTGAGGTCGGAGTAGACGCCCGAGCGCGACGTTCGAGACCGGGCAGACCTCGAGGGCGATGCCGCGCGGCGACGATCTCGTCCAGCAGCCGCGGGTCCTCGGCGGAGCGGACGCCGTGACCGAGCCGTCCCGGGTGCAGCGTGTCGAGGCAGAGCCGGATGTGGTCGGGGCCGCGCAGCTCACCGCCGTGGGGCACCAGCAGCAGGCCGGCCCGGCTCCGCGATCGCGAAGGCGCCCGCGAAGTCGGCGGTGGCACCACGCCGCTCGTCGTTGGAGAGCCCGAACCCGACCACGCCGCGTCCGGCGTACTGCGCCGCGAGCCGGGCCAGGGTCCGCGCGTCCAGCGGGTGCCGGGTCCGGTTGGCCGCGATCACCACCGCCATCCCGAGGCCGGTCCGCGCGCGAGGCGTCGGCGACCGCGTCGAGGACCAGGTCGGTGAAGGCGGTGATGCCCGCCGAACCGGGCGGCGTAGCCGGACGGGTCGACCTGGATCTCCAGCCACCGCCCACCGTCGCGGACGTCGTCCTCGGCCGCCTCCAGCACCAGCCGCCGTACGTCGCCCTCCGTGCGCAGCACGCCGCGGGCGACGTCGTAGAGCCGCTGGAAGCGGAACCAGCCCTTCTCGTCGGCCGCCGACAGCTGCGGCGGCCACTCGCTCACCAGCGAGTCGGGCAGGTGGATCCCGTCCCGCTCCGCCAGCTCGAGCAGCGTGGCGTGCCGCATCGAGCCCGTGAAGTGCAGGTGCAGGTGCGCTTTCGGGCAGCGCCGCAAGCGGCCTTCGCTGCATCTGGCTCAGGACCGGGAGCAGCTTCTCGGCGGCGGCGAGCAGGACGCAGGTGGCGACGGCGTCCATGGCCTCCCGGACCTCGGCGGAGCTCGGGGAAGGTGGGGGCGAGCCGGATGTTGGTGTCGTCGGGGTCGTGGCTGCCGGGGAACGACGAGCCGGCCGGGGTCAGGGCGACGCCGGCGGCCTTGGCGAGCTCGATGACGCGGGCGGCCGTGCCGGGCAGCACGTCGAGGCTGACGAAGTAGCCGCCCGAGGGCTTCGGTCCACGACGCGACGCCGGGCCCGCCGAGCCGCTCGCTCGAGCACCTCGAGCACCGCCTCGAACTTCGGCGCGATGATCTCGCGGTGCCGCCGCATGTGGTCGCGCACGCCCTGCGGGCTGCCGAAGAACTGCACGTGGCGCAGCTGGTTGACCTTGTCGGGGCCGATCGACGCCCTTGCCGAGGTGGCCGAGTGTACCACGCCACGGTCTCGACCGAGCCGGCCAGGAACGCGACGCCGGCACCGGCGTAGGTGATCTTGGAGGTCGAGGCGAACATGATCGGCCGGTGCGGGTGGCCCGACGCCGGCGGCCAGCGAGAGGATGTCGGCGCTCTTGGCCTCGTCCTCGGTGAGGTGGTGGAAGGCGTAGGCGTTGTCCCAGAAGATCTTGAAGTCCGGCGCTGCGGTCGGCATCGAGGCGAGCCGGGCCGCGACCTCCTGGGAGACGATCGAGCCGGTCGGGTTGGCGTGGGTCGGGACGACCCACATGCCCTTGATGGTGGGGTCCTTCGCTGCCAGCTCCGCGACGGCGTCGGCGTCGGGCCCGTCGTCGTTCATCGGGACGGTCACGGTCTCGATGCCGAACCAGCTGAGCAGGGTGAAGTGCCGGTCGTAGCCGGGCACCGGGCAGATGAAGGTCACCTTCTCCTCGCGGCCCCACGGCCGCTCGCCGTCGACCCCGCCCTTGAGCCACGAGGTCGACGAGGACCTCGCGCATCATCACCAGGCTGGAGCTGCCGCCCGCCACGACCTGCTCCGGCTCGACCCACAGCAGGTCGGCGAACATCTCGCGGATCGCGCGGATGCCCTCGAGCCCGCCGTAGTTGCGGACGTCGACACCGGCGGGGTCGCCTGACGCCGTCCGGGCAGGCACAAGCAGCTCGTCGGAGAGGTCGAGCTGGGCGGTCGAGGGCTTGCCCCGGGTCAGGTCGAGGGCCAGGCCACGCTCACGCAGCGCGTCGTAGGCCGCCTGCTGCTCGTCGCGCAACGCCGCGAGCGGCTCCGGGTCGAGGTCGGCGAGGGGACCGGTCTGGGCTGGTTGTCCGCATTCTGCTGGGCCACGAGTGCCATGCTCGCATCCCCGCTCCGCCGGTTCGACTCGGCATCCGTGCGCCGGGTAGAGTTCCCCTTTGGTGATCTCCCCGATACTTCGGCATGCCCGCAGGTCTGCCAGCAGATGTGATGGTGGGAGAGCCGGAGGGCACTAGCTCAACTGGCAGAGCATCGGTCTCCAAAACCGAAGGTTGGGGGTTCAAGTCCCTCGTGCCCTGCAAGGACCTCAGGATTCAGACGACGGAGAAGAGGAAGCGCGATGACGGACAGCCGAGCTGACCGCCGCGAGACGACCGAGCAGCCGCGCACCAGCCCGGTCACGTTCTACCGGCAGGTCGTCGCGGAGCTGCGCAAGGTGGTCTGGCCGACCCAGGACCAGCTGGTCACCTACTTCATCGTGGTGCTCGTCTTCGTGGCGTTCTTCATGACGATGGTGTCCCTGCTCGACCTCGGCTTCGGCAAGCTCGTCTTCGAGATCTTCACCTCCGGCGACGGCCAGTGAGCACCGATCAGGAGAAGGGCGAGGACGCCGTGACCGAGACTCACGAGACCGAACAGACAGACGACGTGACCCACGAATCGACGGAGCAGCACGTGCCCGAGCAGGACGACCAGCCGACCACCGAGCCGGCTGTCGAGGAGACCGTCGCCGAGGGCGACCCGGTCGAGGAGACCGCCGAGACTCCGGTGGACGAGACCCCGGCTGACGAGACCCCGGCTGACGAGACCCCGGCCGACGAGACCCCGGCCGACGACGACCCGCTCGAGGCGTTCCGCACCGAGCTGTGGGCCAAGCCCGGCGACTGGTTCGTCATCCACACCTACTCCGGCATGGAGAAGCGGGTGAAGTCCAACCTCGAGAACCGCATCAACTCCCTCAACATGGAGGACTACATCCACGAGGTCGTGGTCCCCACCGAGGATGTCGCGGAGATCAAGAACGGCCAGCGCAAGATGGTCAACCGGACCCGCTTCGCCGGCTACGTCCTGGTCCGCATGGACCTCACCGACGAGTCGTGGGCCGCCGTACGCCACACCCCGTCGGTGACCGGGTTCGTGGGCCACGCCCACCAGCCGGTGCCGCTGAGCATGGCCGAGGTCGAGAACTGGCTGGCGCCCACGTTCGCCGCCGTCGAGACCGAGGGTGCGGCCGCCGCGGGTGGCCAGGCCGGCGGCTCCGCCACCACGCCCAAGCGTCCGGTCGAGGTCGCCGACTTCGACGTGTCCGACTCGGTCATGGTCGTCGACGGTCCGTTCGCCACGCTCCACGCGACGATCACCGAGATCAACGCCGAGTCCCAGAGGGTCAAGGCCCTCGTCGAGATCTTCGGCCGGGAGACCCCGGTCGAGCTGAGCTTCTCCCAGATCCAGAAGGTCTGAGCGAGCTCACAGCAATTGGTGGCAGAGGGCGCGCCGCGGCCTCGTCATGACCACGAGATAGAAAGAGAAGAGAATGCCTCCGAAGAAGAAGGTGGCTGCACTCGTCAAGGTGCAGCTGCAGGCTGGCGCAGCTACTCCTGCTCCGCCGGTGGGTACCGCGCTCGGTCCCCACGGCGTGAACATCATGGACTTCTGCAAGGCCTACAACGCGCAGACCGAGTCGATGCGCGGGAACGTGATCCCGGTCGAGATCACCATCTACGAAGACCGCTCGTTCACGTTCATCACCAAGACCCCGCCGGCCGCCGAGCTGATCAAGAAGGCTGCCGGGCTCAAGAAGGGCTCGGGCGTCCCGCACAAGGAGAAGGTCGGCAAGCTGACCAAGGACCAGGTGCGCGAGATCGCCCAGACGAAGATGCCGGACCTCAACGCCAACGACATCGAGGCCGCCATGAAGATCGTCGAGGGCACCGCCCGCTCCATGGGCGTCCGCACCGACTGACATTTCCGGTTGTTGAGGTGTGAGGCGCTTCAGCGCCGAGCCTCGAAACACATCCGTGGCAGGGCCGCGCTGGCCCGCTGACCACACATCGTAGAAACGAGAGATCACATGCAGCGCAGCAAGACCTACCGCGCCGCGAGCGAGCTGTTCGACAAGGACGAGCTCTACTCGCCGCTGGCCGCGATCAAGATCGCCAAGACCGGCGCGAAGAAGAAGTTCGACGAGACCGTGGACGTCGTGATGCGCCTCGGCGTCGACCCCCGCAAGGCAGACCAGATGGTGCGCGGCACCGTCAACCTGCCCCACGGCACCGGCAAGACCGCCCGCGTGCTCGTCTTCGCCAACGCCGAGAAGGCCGATGCCGCCCGTGAGGCCGGCGCCGACGTCGTCGGTGGCGACGAGCTGATCGAGAAGGTCTCGGGCGGGTGGCTCGACTTCGACGCCGTCGTCGCGACGCCCGACATGATGGGCAAGGTCGGACGCCTCGGCCGCGTGCTCGGCCCCCGTGGCCTGATGCCGAACCCGAAGACCGGCACCGTCACCCCGGACCCGGCCAAGGCCGTGACCGACATCAAGGGCGGCAAGATCGAGTTCCGCGTCGACCGTCACTCCAACCTGCACTTCATCATCGGCAAGGCCTCGTTCGGCGAGGCGCAGCTCGCGGAGAACTACGCCGCCGCCCTCGAGGAGGTGCTGCGGCTCAAGCCGGCCAGCTCCAAGGGCCGCTACATCCGCAAGGTGACGGTCTCCACGACCATGGGCCCCGGCGTCCAGGTCGACCCCAACCGCACCAAGAACGTCGCCGGCGAGGACGCCTCCGCAGCGGAGTAGCGCTCACCCTCACGTTCGACGCACCCACACGGCGGTCGAGCTCGTCGAGACCCGGTCCGTACGAGGTCTCGACAGGCTCGACCGCCGTTGGGTTGCGTTCGCGTGTCGGGTGATGTCGATTTGGCCGGACGGGGAGCACCCACGTAGGGTGACGCCCGTAACCAGAGACCGCCGGTGATCTCCAGGCGTACAGCAGGGAGATCGAAGGTTCCGCGTAGCGGACGGCCAGCGCAGGATACAGAGCAGGATCCGCTTGCCGGATCTCCACGCCCTGAGCCTGCGCTCGGGGCGTTCGTCATGTCGGCGCCGGGGTGGTCACCAGTCCGGAAGGAGACCCATGGCGCGGGCAGACAAGCAGGCAGCCGTCGCGGAGATCGTTGAGTCCTTCAACGACTCCGCTGGTGCCGTGCTGACCGAGTACCGCGGTCTCACCGTGAAGCAGCTGCAGGAACTGCGGCGCTCTCTCGGCGAGAACGCCAACTACGCCGTGGTCAAGAACACGCTGGCCAAGCTCGCCGCCACCGAGGCGGGGATCGACGGCTTCGACGACCTCCTGAACGGCCCCACCGCGATCGCCTTCATCCAGGGCGACGTGGTCGAGGCCGCGAAGGGTCTGCGTGACTTTGCCAAGGCCAACCCCACCCTGGTGATCAAGGGTGGCTTCCTGGACGGCAAGCAGCTCGACGCGACCGAGGTGGCCAAGCTGGCCGACCTCGAGTCCCGTGAGGTGCTCATGGGCAAGCTGGCCGGCGCGATGCTCGCGTCGCTCAGCCAGGCCGTCTACCTGCTCAACGCCCCGATCGCGCAGGCTGCCCGGCTCGCCGGCGCCCTGCAGGCCAAGGCGGAGCAGGACCCCACGATCCTCGCAGGTGGTGCCCCCCAGGAATCAAGCACTGGGCCGGTTGCTGACGCTGCCGAGGAGGCCCCGGCCGCCGAGGAGACCGAGGAGGCCGCCCCCGAGGCGACCGACGAGGCCCCCGCGGAGTCCGAGTCCACCGAGGCCTGATCCCAGGCCGACGTACCCACCACCTGTACACGTACTACGGAAGGAACAGCCATCATGGCGAAGCTCACCACCGACGAGCTGCTCGACGCGTTCAAGGAGATGACCCTCATTGAGCTGAGCGAGTTCGTGAAGCAGTTCGAGGACACCTTCGGCGTCACCGCCGCCGCTCCGGTCGCCGTGGCGGCCGCTCCGGGTGCCGCCGCCGCCGGCGGCGACGCTGGCGCGGCAGCTGCCGAGCAGGACGAGTTCGAGGTCATCCTCGAGTCGGCCGGCGACAAGAAGATCAACGTCATCAAGGAGGTGCGCGCGCTCACCTCCCTCGGCCTGAAGGAGGCCAAGGACCTGGTCGAGGCCGCCCCCAAGACGGTTCTCGAGAACGCCACCAAGGAGGCTGCCGAGAAGGCCAAGGAGGCCCTCGAAGGCGCCGGCGCGAGCGTCACCCTCAAGTGACCTCACGCTGATCCTCGCCGGATCACGGTCGGGGCGGACACCTTCGGGTGTCCGCCCCGACGCCATTTCCGACGCGCCGTTGACCGCTCCGTGGCGGTCAGGTGACGGCCAGGCAATTAGTGCGTAACCTCGCGTCACAGTTTCCGTTGTTACTGACGAGTGACCGCGAGCCAGGATGCCCGCGTGCGCTTCAGCCGTGCAACGGGGTCGCACATCAATCGGGCGTGTCAGGGATGGAGGGTTCCGGCCTATGGGCGTCGAGATCGAGGTCAACGAGCTGACCAAGTCGTTCGGCAGTCAGCTCATCTGGGGTGACGTCACCCTCACGATCCCCGCAGGCGAGATCTGCGTGATGCTCGGGCCCTCCGGAACCGGCAAGTCCGTCTTCCTCAAGACGCTGATCGGTCTGCTCAAGCCCGACAGGGGCTCGATCATGATCGAGGGCACCGACATCGCGTCCTGCCCCGAGAAGGAGCTCTACGAGATCCGCAAGCTGTTCGGCGTGCTGTTCCAGGACGGTGCGATGTTCGGCTCGATGAACCTCTACGACAACGTCGCCTTCCCGTTGCGCGAGCACACCAAGAAGTCCGAGTCCGAGATCCGCAGCATCGTCATGGAGAAGATGGACCTGGTCGGTCTCATCGGCGCCGAGGACAAGCTCCCCGGCGAGATCTCCGGCGGTATGCGCAAGCGCGCCGGCCTGGCCCGCGCCCTGGTGCTCGACCCGGAGATCGTCCTCTTCGACGAGCCCGACTCGGGCCTCGACCCGGTGCGCACCTCCTTCCTGAACCAGCTGATCATCGACCTCAACGCCCAGATCGACGCCACGTTCCTGATCGTGACCCACGACGTCAACACCGCCCGCACGGTGCCCGACAACATCGGCCTCCTCTACCACCGCCACCTCGCCATGTTCGGCCCCCGCGAGATGCTGCTCTCCTCCGAGGAGCCGGTGGTCCGCCAGTTCCTCAACGCCCAGCGCGTGGGCCCGATCGGCATGTCCGAGGAGAAGGATGCCGACGAGCTCGAGGCGGAGAAGGACGAGGAGCTGCCGCCGCTGCCCCCGATCCCGCTCCAGCAGGAGCCGTCCAACGGCATCCCCCGTCGCAGCCAGCGCCCCCCGGGCGAGTGGTGCAAGGCGAACGGCGTGACGCCGCCTCCCGGCTCCTTCGAGGAGAACATGTCGATGGCCACCGGCGGCAGCTGACACGTGGCCACACTCACCGCCTCACGGGCGCTGGCACCCATCGGGGCTGCCGGCAGCTTGTTCGCGTTCGGACTCGACGTCGGACGCAACCTCTTCAAGCGCCCGTTCCAGATGCGTGAGTTCCTCCAGCAGGCGTGGTTCATCGCGTCGGTCACCATCATCCCGACCGCGTTGGTCGCCATCCCGTTCGGCGCGGTCATCGCGCTCCAGGTCGGCGGCCTGATCAAGCAGTTCGGCGCCCAGTCGTTCACCGGCTCTGCCTCCGTGCTCGCCGTGGTCCAGCAGGCGGCGCCGATCGGCACCGCCCTGCTCATCGCCGGCGCCGGCGGCTCGGCGATCGCGGCCGACCTCGGCGCCCGCAAGATCCGCGAAGAGCTCGACGCGATGATGGTGCTGGGCATCGACCCGATCCAGCGGCTCGTCGTACCCCGCGTGCTCGCCTGCATGCTGGTCGCGTTCTTCCTCAACGGCATGGTGAGCTTCGTCGGCGTCGCCGGCGGCTACGTCTTCAACGTGATCCTCCAGGACGGCACACCCGGCGCCTACCTCGCGAGCTTCACCGCCCTCGCCCAGATCCCCGACCTCGTCATCGGCCTGGTCAAGGCGATCGTGTTCGGTCTGATCGCCGCCATCGTCGCCTCCTACAAGGGCATGAACGCCGGCGGCGGACCCAAGGGCGTCGGGGACGCCGTGAACGAGTCCGTCGTCATCACGTTCCTGCTGCTGTTCATCGTCAACTTCGTCCTGAGTGCGATCTACCTCCAGATCGTCCCTCCGAAGACGGGTTAGCGACGACATGGCCAACGTTCCCAGCGCGGTTCAGCGACCGCTGAACGCCCTCGACACCCTCGGGGGCCAGCTGTCGTTCTACATCGGCGTGGTGGCGGCGATCCCGCGGTCGATCAAGCGCTACCCGAAGGAGATCCTGCGCATCCTGGCCGAGGTCACCCTCGGCCGCGGCGCGCTGGCGGTCATCGGCGGCACCGTGGGCGTCATCCTCGGCATGACCTTCTTCACCGGCGCCCAGGTCGGCCTCTCCGGCTACGCCGCTCTCAACCAGCTCGGCACCGCCGCGTTCGCGGGGTTCGTGTCGGCCTACTTCAACACCCGCGAGATCGCGCCGCTCGTCGCCGGCATCGCGCTCGCGGCGACGGTGGGCTGCGGCTTCACCGCCCAGCTCGGCGCGATGCGCATCTCGGAGGAGGTCGACGCCCTCGAGGTGATGGCGATCCCCTCGATGCCGTTCCTGGTCGCCACCCGCGTCGTCGGCGGCCTGATCGCGATCATCCCGCTCTACGTCGTCGGCCTGCTCTCGTCGTACTTCGCCAGCCGCCTGGTGGTGACGCAGTTCTACAACCAGTCGGCGGGCACCTACGACCATTACTTCAACCAGTTCCTGCCACCAGGAGATGTCCTGTGGTCGTTCGGCAAGGTGCTCGTCTTCGCCGTGACCGTCATCCTCATCCACTGCTACCACGGCTACAACGCGTCGGGCGGGCCCGCCGGGGTGGGCGTGGCCGTGGGACGGGCGGTGCGCACCAGCATCGTCGCGGTCAACGTGATCGACCTGTTCCTGTCGATGGCCATCTGGGGCGCCACCACGACCGTCAGATTGGCGGGGTGATGTCGCGATGAGGCTCGCCGTCCCCCACAAGGTGCTCGGCATCGTGTTCCTCTGCCTGCTGCTGCTCGGCGTGTGGCTCACCTACGCCGTCTTCACCAAGAAGTTCTCCGACTACGACGAGGTCACCCTCCAGACCAGCAAGATCGGTCTCCAGCTGCCGTCGCGGGCCGACGTCAAGGTGCGCGGCGTGATCGTGGGCGAGGTGCTCGAGTTCGAGGCCAACCCCGAGGGCGCCGAGCTGACGCTCGGCCTCTACCCGGGCGAGATCGACAGCATCCCGGCGGACGTGACCGGCTCGATCGTCCCCAAGACGCTGTTCGGTGAGAAGTACGTCTCGCTGGAGATCCCCGAGGGCAGCAGCACCGGCGAGGGCGAGGCGCTGCAGGCCGGCGCCGACCATCGAGCGCACCGACATCGCGATCGAGGTGGAGGAGGTCCTCTCCGACCTCTACCCGCTGCTGCGCACGGTCCAGCCGGCCGAGCTCAACATGACGCTCAACGCGCTCGCGACGGCCCTCGAGGGGCGCGGCGAGGAGCTCGGCCAGAACCTCGAGACCCTCGACAGCTACCTCAAGCGGCTCAACCCGCAGATCCCGCAGATCGTCGACGACCTGCGCCTCACCGCGCGGGTGTCCGACACCTACGCCGACGTGATGCCCGAGATCGCGGAGATCCTGCGCAACACGATCACCACCACCGGCACGTTCGAGGACCAGGACGACAAGGTCCGCGCGCTCTACGAGGACGTCGCCGCCTTCTCCGACACCTCGCGCGAGTTCCTCGACGCCAACGGCGACAACCTGATCCGGCTCGGCGAGCTCGGCCAGCAGCAGCTGCGGGTGTTCGCCAAGCTACGCGCCGGAGTACCCCTGCCTGCTGAAGGGCATCGTGAACGCCGCCCCGCGCCAGGCGGAGGCCTTCCGCGGCTTCACCCTCCACATCGTCCTCGAGACGATCCCGAACCAGCCGCGCGGCTACACCGCGGCCGACAAGCCACGCTACGGCGAGAACCGCGGCCACAACTGCCTCAGCCTGCCGAACCCGCCCTGGAACCAGCGCAACCCGGTGCGGCACCAGCCCGACTTCGACGACGGCGTCGACGAGCCGACCGGCAAGGGCACCAGCCGGGTCGCGCCGCCGTACTACAAGCTGGGCACCGGGTACGCCGGCAGCCCGGCCGAGGCCGACCTGCTGCGGGCCCTGCTGGGTCCGGCGCTCGGCGTCAGTGACGCGGACGTTCCCGACCTCGGGATGCTGCTGGTGGGACCGATGGCCCGCGGGGCGGAGGTGAGCCTCCGATGAAGCTCCTCGACAAGAAGACCGCCGGTGACTTCACCAAGCTGATGGTGTTCATCCTGGTGACGACCCTGGCGACCGGCCTGCTGATCATCACCATCGGCAACATCTCCTTCGCCGGCAGCAAGGAGTACAAGGCCCAGTTCGTCGACGCGACCGGAGTCGTGAAGGGCGACGACATCCGGATCGCGGGAGTCAAGGTCGGCTCCGTCAGCGACGTCGAGATCGTCGACCGCACCCGCGCGCTGGTCACCTTCTCGGTCGCGGAGGACACGCCGCTGAGCGAGGCCACGCACGCCTCGATCCGCTACCGCAACCTGGTCGGCCAGCGCTACATCTCCCTCAGTCCGAGACCATCGGCGACACCGGCCAGCTCGACGAGGGCGCCACCATCCCGGTCGTCGCAGACCTCGCCGGCGCTCGACCTCACCGTGCTGTTCAACGGCTTCAAGCCGCTCTTCGAAGCGCTGTCGCCCGAAGACCTCAACCAGCTCTCCTACGAGGTCATCCAGGTGTTCCAGGGCGAGGGCGGCACGCTCGAGGGCCTGCTCTCGAGCACCGCGTCGGTGACCCAGACCCTCGCCGACCGCGACGAGGTCATCAACGACCTGATCGACAACCTCAACGAGGTGCTGGTCAACATCGCCGACCGCGACCAGGAGCTGACCCGCCTCATCCAGTCCTTCCAGGTGTTCGTGGGTGGGCTCAAGGACGACCGCAAGGCGATCCTGAGCTCGCTCGACCAGATCTCGGAGCTCTCGGCCCAGACCGCCGGGCTCGTCGGCGGGATCCGGGAACCCTTCGTCCAGGACATCAAGGAGCTGCGTCGCTTCGCCGGCAACGTCGACCGCAACAAGGCCGAGCTCGACCGGGCGCTGCAGGTGCTGCCGATCAAGCTGACCAAGGTCGGTCGCACCGCGATCTACGGGTCCTTCTTCAACTTCTACCTGTGCGCGTTCACCGGCAAGGTCCAGCTGCCGGGCGGCCAGAGCCTGCCGGTCAACTACCAGACCGGCTCCGACAGGTGTGATCTGCGATGACGTGTCCCCTTCCGCGAGCGCAACCCGGTCATCATCGGGTTGATCAGCATCGCCGTCCTGATCGCCCTGCTGATGACCGCCTTCAAGGCCGCCTCGCTGCCGATCATCGGTGGCGGTGACGTCTACTACGCCGCCTTCAGCGAGGCCGGTGGCCTCAAGGTCAACGACGAGGTCCGGATCGCGGGCGTGCGCGTGGGCAAGGTCGAGGCGGTCGAGCTCGACGGCGACCACGTCCGGGTGAAGTTCCGGGTCGACGAGGAGCGCCGAGTTCGGCCAGGAGTCGCTGGCCGCGATCAAGGTCAAGACGCTGCTCGGCGCCATGTTCCTGTCCCTCGAACCCGCCGGCGACGGCCAGATGAACGAAGGCAGTGAGATCCCGGTCGAGCGGACGACCTCGCCCTTCGACGTCGTCGAGGCCTTCTCCGGCCTGGCCGAGACGTCGGACGAGATCGACACCGACCAGCTCGCCGAGTCCTTCACGACGCTGGCCGACCTGTCCCGCAACACCCCCGAGGAGTTCCGGGCGGCCCTCCAGGGCGTGTCCGCGCTGTCGGCCAACGTCGCCGAGAAGAACGAGCAGATCGGCGAGCTGCTGGGCAACCTCGAGACGGTCTCCGGCGTGCTCGACGAGCGCGACGAGGACATCATCAAGCTGATGGAGGACGCCGACGTCCTCTTCCGGGCGCTGGTGCAGCGACGCGAGTCCATCCACCAGCTGCTGGTGTCGACCTCGCGGCTGTCGAAGGAGCTGACCGCCCTGGTGCGTCAGAGCCGGGCCGACCTCAAGCCCGCGCTGACCCACCTGGAGAGCGTGGTCCGGGTGCTCAACAAGAACGAGGACAACATCGACAACAGCCTCCGCCTGATGGCGCCGTTCTACCGCGTCTTCGCCAACACGCTGGGCAACGGCCCGTGGTTCGACACCTACATCCAGAACATGCCGCCGGCACCGCAGGTGGGGGGCTGATCGACATGAGGAAGTTCATCGTCCCCGTCGTGATCGTCGCGCTGCTCGTGGCGGCCGCGTTCACGATGTTCGACGGCGAGGACCGCAAGACGGTGACCGCCCTGTTCCCGCGGACCATCGCGATCTACGAGGGCAGCGACGTGCGCGTCCTCGGCGTCCCGGTCGGCACGGTCGACACGGTCACCCCGTCGGGCACCGACGTGGTCGTCACGATGTCCTACGACGCGTCGGTCAAGCTGCCCTCGGATGCCGAGGCCGTGATCATCTCCCCGTCCGTCGTCGGTGACCGCTACGTGCAGCTCACGCCGGTCTACCAGGGCGGCGACGTGCTCGCCGACAAGGCCGACCCTCGACATCGACCAGACCTCCGTCCCGCTCGAGCTCGACGAGATCTACACCAACCTCGACAAGCTCAACGTGGCCCTCGGCCCCAACGGCGCCAACCGCAACGGTGCGCTGTCCGACCTGCTCGAGGTCACCGCCGACAACTTCGGTGGCCAGGGCGAGCAGTTCAACCAGACCATCCGCAACTTCGGCGAGTTCAGCCAGACGCTGAGCGACAACCGCGAGGAGTTCTTCGGCTCCATGCGGGCCCTGCAGGGCTTCGTCAGCACGCTGGCCGACAACGACCAGACGGTCCGCGACTTCAACCAGTCGCTCTCGCAGGTCTCGACGGTGCTCGAGGGCGAGCGTGAGGAGTTGTCGTCCGCGCTGAAGAACCTGTCGGTGGCACTGGGCCAGGTCTCGACCTTCGTCCGCGACAACGAAGCGATCCTGGGCCGCAACATCGAGGGACTGAGCCGCTTCACCAAGGTCCTGGCCAAGCAGCGCGACTCGCTCGACCAGATCCTCAAGATCGCCCCCACCGCGCTCAACAACCTGGCGCTGACCTACAACCCGCAGGCCGGCACGCTCGACACCCGCTCCAACCTCGGCGAGATCGGCTACCAGATCACCTCCGACCCGGCGACGTTCCTGTGCGGCTTCGTCAACCAGGCCGACACCTCGGGTGAGACCTGCGACGTCATCCAGGACTCGTTCCCCCGCGCCGGCGCCTTCGCCGGCATCCGCGGCAAGAACGCCCGCTGGAAGGACACGCTTCGACCCGACCCTCGGCGGACTCGTGGAGGTGACCCGATGAACCTCATGTCCCGGGGCCTCAAGGGCCTGCTCGCCGCGACCGCCGTCGCCGTCGGCCTCAGCGGCTGCGACTTCAGCGTCGCCAGCATGCCGCTGCCCGGCGGCACCGACGTCGGCGACAACCCGATCGAGGTCACGGCGGAGTTCGCCGACGTGCTCGACCTGGTGCCGCAGACGACGGTCAAGATCAACGACGTCAGCGTCGGCAAGATCACGGAGATCGACTCGAAGGGAGAGACCGCCATCGTGACGATGGCGCTCCCGAACGACATCGAGCTGCCCGACAACGCGGTGGCCGAGATCCGCCAGACCAGCCTGCTGGGTGAGAAGTTCGTCCAGCTGGCGCCGCCCGAGACCGACGTCAGCACCGAGCCGCTCGACGGACGGGGACGTCATCGAGCTCGCCGACACCGGTCGCAACCCGGAGGTCGAGGAGGTGCTCGGCGCGCTGAGCCTGCTCCTCAACGGCGGTGGCGTGGCGCAGATGAAGACCATCGCCAGCGAGCTCAACCTGGCGCTCGAGGGGCGCGAGGACTCCGCGAAGTCGGTGTTCCGCCAGATCCGCGACCTGATGGGCCAGCTCGACGAGGGCAAGGCCGACATCGTCAGCCGCCATCGAGGGCCTCAACCGGCTCTCCATCGCGCTCAACGAGCAGATCGGGACCATCGACGCCGCCCTCGAGGAGCTGCCCAGCGCGCTGGAGACCCTCGACAAGCAGCGCGGGGACCTGGTCCGGATGCTGCAGGCGCTCAACGAGCTCGGTGACACCGGCGTCCGGGTGATCAAGGCCTCCAAGCAGGCGACCATCGAGTCGTTCCGCCAGCTGGTGCCGGTGCTCAACCAGTTCGCCAACTCCGGAGACGCCTTCGTCGACGCCTTCCACGTGTTCTTGACCTACCCGTTCGTCGACGAGGTCGTCGGCCGCGACCCGCAGGTCGCTCGTAACCTCCACATGGGCGACTACACCAACCTCTCGATCCAGCTGGACGTGACCGTCGAGGGCGGCGGCCCCGGCGGCACCGGGCTGCCGACCGACCTGCCGACGGTGATCGACCCGACGGTGGTGATCAGCGACGTCCTCAAGTGCATCCGGTCCGGTGACATCACCAGCAAGGCGTGCCAGAAGGTGCTGACGAACGTCCAGAAGCTGGCCCAGCTGCGCGAGGAGTGCGCGAAGAAGAAGAACCGCGACAAGACCGTCTGCAAGCAGCTCAACACCGTGCCGGGCCTGCCGACGCCGTCCGGCAGCGGTCCGCTCGACCCGATCACCAGCGGGCTGCCGCTGCGGCCGATGCCGCGTGCGGGTGGTGGCATGACCGCCGACCCCTGGGGGGCGCGTGGTCCGACGATGGGCGACCTGATGGACGTCTACGACCCCGCCCTCGTCTCGCTGCTCATCCCGGGGATGGTGACACGATGATCGAGAGCCGGACCAAGATGCAGCTGCTGGTCTTCGTCATCATCACGCTGGTCGGCGTCAGCTTCGTCGGTGCCCGTTATGCGAGGCTCGACCGCCTGTTCGTCGACGACACCTACACCGTCGTGGCGCACTTCAGTGAGTCCGGCGGCATCTTCTCCGACGCCGAGGTGACCTACCGGGGCGTCAAGATCGGCCAGGTCCAGGAGCTCGAGCTCACCGACTCCGGCGTCGACGTCAAGATGTCCATCGACAAGGACTACGACTCCATCCCGGCCGATGCCGTCGCCCTCGTCGGCAACCGGTCGGCGGTGGGTGAGCAGTACGTCGAGCTGCAGCCACAGAGCGACGACGAGCCGTTCCTCGAGGAGGACTCGGAGATCGCGACCGAGAACACCCAGACCCCGATCGCGACCGAGACCCTGCTGACCAACCTCTCCAACACGGTCGAGTCGGTCGACAAGGAGGCGCTGGAGACGACGATCACCGAGCTGGGGGCCGCCTTCGCCGGGACCGGCGAGGACCTGCAGCGCATCATCGACACCGGCAACGCGTTCATCGAGGACGCGAACGCCAACTTCGACACCACCACGGCGCTGATCCGCGACGGCAACATCGTGCTGCGCGGCCAGGTGGCCTCGTCGAGCGCGATCCGCAACTTCGCCTCGCAGCTGTCGCTGTTCAGCGGCACGCTCGCTGCCTCCGACAAGAACCTCCGCCGGGTCATCGACAGCGGCTCCATGGCCGCCAACGACCTGCGCCGGTTCCTCGAGGAGAACGAGGTCGACCTGGCCGAGCTGGTCAACAACCTGGTCACGACCGGCGAGGTCGTCGTCCGCACGGCTCGACGGCGTCGAGCAGGTGCTGGTGCTCTACCCCTACGTCGTCGAGGGCGGCTTCACTGTTGCCTCGAAGTCGCCCGACACCGGGCTCTACGACGCCCACTTCGGGCTGATCGAGCAGTCGAACCCGCCGGTCTGCACCCGCGGCTACGAGAGCACCGACCGGCGCCCGCCGCAGGACGGCAGCAACCGGCCGATGAACTTCCAGGCCCACTGCGCCGAACCTGCTGCGGAGAGCAACCCGCGTGGCGCCCAGCACGCACCCCGCGCCGGCGCCTTCGTGGACCCGGCAACCGGCGAGGTCACCTGGGGATCGAGGGCGCCATCCGGGTTGAGCAATCCCGGTACGGTGGCGCCGAGCACTCTTGGAGAGGAGTCGTGGAAGTGGCTGTTCCTCCAGCCCCTGACGAACGCGCAGGACTGACGGACGACAGCACTCACGACCCCGAAGACAGCTCCGGACGCGCCACCACCTTCCGGCTGGCGCTGGCAGGGGTGCTCGTGGTCGTGCTGCTCGCCTCCCTCGGTGCCAGCATCTGGCTGGCCGCCACGCGCGGCTTCGAGGCGGTCGGCATCGAGGGCGGCGCCGGCGAGCTCCAGTCCGAGCGGGACGCCGTGATGAGCCAGTCCCGTCAGTTCATGCTGCGCACCGGCACCTATGGCCCCGACCAGCTCGAGAACGGCCAGCTGCCGGAGTACAAGGAGCTGGTCGAGGAGGTCATCACGCCCAAGTTCGCCACGTCGTTCGAGAAGTCGGTCACGACCGCCGAGCAGATCGTGGCCCAGGCCGGGGTGTCGCGCACGGCCGAGGTGTTCTCGACCGGCGTCGCCACGATCGACGCCGACTCGGCCCAGGCCCTCGTCGCCGGCACCTTCACCGACTCCTACCCCGACAAGCAGGGCGAGCTGCAGCCCCAGGAGCCGGTGCCGTTCCGGATCCAGGTCACGCTGGTCAAGACCGACGGCGAGTGGCTGGTCGACGACTTCACGCCGGTCACGGGAGTCGAGTGATGAGCACCCCGAACTGGTACGACGTCCTCGACGTCGACAGCAGCGCGACCACGGACGAGATCCGGGCCGCCTGGCGCGACGCGATCGCCGACCTGACGCCGGCCGATCGCCGGTTCCGCCTCTACAACCAGGCGGCCGAGGTCCTGCTCGACCCGGAACAGCGAGCCGCGCACGACGACGAGCTCGCCCGGCAGGCGGACCAGCCAGAACCCGCAGTCGAGCCTGGCGGCGCCGAGACCGCTGCCCGACGAGCCGGCACCCGACGGTCGTGGCGGAGGCGCGACCCGAACGTCGCGAGGTCGCGACCTGGCTGCTCGTCGTCCTGGCCGTGCTGGCGGCGCTGTCGGTCGGCCTCGCGGCGTACCTGTTCTCCCAGCCCTCGGAGGCTGCGGTGGAGGAGGCGACCGGCTCGGCGCGGGCCGCGGCCGAGCGTGCGGTCGTCCCCGTGCTGTCCTACGACTACCGCACGCTCGACGAGGACCAGGCCGCCGCCCAGGACCTGCTGACCTCCGACTACCGCGTCGACTACGACAAGCTGTTCGAGGTCATCCGCGACAACGCCGACACCCAGACCGTGGTGGACGCCGAGGTCATCGCGTCGTCCGTGGTCCGGGCGGGTGACGAGCGGGTCGAGATCCTGCTGTTCGTGAACCGGCCGACGACCAACGCCGAGACCAAGGAGCCGGTCGTCTACCGGGACCAGGTCACGGTCACGATGGAGCGCGTCGACGACGAGTGGCTGGTCGACGACCTCAGGACCAGCCCGGTCTCCGGGTAGCCCGACCGGGGCGCCGGTCCGCCGCGCCGGGGGACGGAGGCTTGACCTCGGGGCCTCCTGCGTTCATGATCTACCGCAACGTCGCGGATTCGTCTTGACGCCGATGTTGTGTGCTGCCCTCGTCTGGGGTACTCTTCACGTTCGCATCCCTTCTCAAATGTGCTTCTGCCTGCCCGGTGGCCGGAGCGTGGTGAACGGGTGCCACTCCCCAGAGCGACCTTATGAACAGGACACCTCTTGGCCGCGCGCACCGCCACTGGCAATCACCGACCGCATTTCCTTCGCGAAGATCACCGAACCGCTCGAGCTCCCGCAGCTCCTCTCTCTCCAGACCGACAGCTTCGACTGGCTGATCGGCAACGACGCGTGGACCGCCGAGGTCAAGCGTCGCAAGGCGGCCGGTGACGACGTCTCGGAGAAGTCCGGCCTGCAGGAGATCTTCGAGGAGATCTCTCCGATCGAGGACTTCAGCGAGACCATGTCGCTCTCGTTCGAGGACCCCGTGTTCTACGACCCGAAGTACACGGTCGAGGAGTGCAAGGAGAAGGACTTCACCTACTCCGCCCCGCTCTACGTCTCCGCCGAGTTCACCAACAACGAGACCGGCGAGATCAAGGGCCAGACCGTCTTCATGGGTGACTTCCCGCTGATGACGCCCAAGGGCACCTTCATCATCAACGGCACCGAGCGCGTGGTCGTCTCGCAGCTCGTCCGGTCGCCCGGCGTCTACTTCGAGCGCAGCGCCGACAAGACCTCCGACAAGGACATCTTCACCTCGAAGCTGATCCCGTCGCGCGGAGCCTGGCTCGAGTTCGAGATCGACAAGCGCGACCTGGTCGGCGTGCGGCTCGACCGCAAGCGCAAGCAGAACATCACGGTCCTGCTCAAGGCGCTGGTCGCCGTCGCCGAGGAGACCGGCGAGGCCTACGACTACGACGCCGTGATGGCCGACCTGCGCCAGTACGAGTCGATCCAGCTGACCGAGGAGAAGGACAACACCCAGGGTCCCGACGACGCGCTGCTCGACATCTACCGCAAGCTGCGCCCCGGCGAGCCGCCGACCCGCGAGGCCGCGCTCACCCTGCTGAAGAACTACTACTTCAACCCCAAGCGCTACGACCTGGCCAAGGTCGGCCGCTACAAGATCAACAAGAAGCTCGGTCTGACCCAGGCGTTCGACCAGCAGACGCTGACGATCAGCCGACATCGTCGCGGCGATCACCTACATCGTCGCGCTCCACGACGGCCGGGAGTCCCTCGCCGCGCCCGCCGGTGAGACCGTGGTCGCGGCCGACGAGATCGACCACTTCGGCAACCGCCGGATCCGGACCGTGGGCGAGCTGATCCAGAACCAGCTCCGCACCGGCCTGGCCCGGATGGAGCGCGTCGTCCGCGAGCGGATGACGACCCAGGACGTCGAGGCGATCACGCCGCAGTCACTGATCAACATCCGCCCGGTGGTCGCGGCGCTGAAGGAGTTCTTCGGCACCTCGCAGCTGAGCCAGTTCATGGACCAGACCAACCCGATCGCGGGGCTCACGCACAAGCGTCGCCTCAACGCGCTCGGCCCCGGTGGCCTGTCGCGTGACCGGGCCGGCATGGAGGTCCGTGACGTCCACCCGTCGCACTACGGCCGGATGTGCCCGATCGAGACTCCGGAAGGCCCCAACATCGGCCTGATCGGCTCGCTGGCCTCCTACGGCCGGATCAACCCGTTCGGGTTCGTCGAGACGCCCTACCGCAAGGTCAAGAAGGGCAAGGTCACCGACGAGGTCCACTACCTCACTGCCGACGACGAGGACCGTTTCGTCATCGCCCAGGCCAACGCCACGCTGGACAAGGCCGGCAAGTTCGTCGAGGACCGGATCCTGGTCCGCCAGCGCAAGGGCGAGGTCTCCGAGGTCCTGGCCGCCGACGTCGACTACATGGACGTCTCACCACGCCAGATGGTGTCGGTCGCGACCGCGCTGATCCCGTTCCTCGAGCACGACGACGCCAACCGTGCCCTGATGGGCGCCAACATGCAGCGCCAGGCGGTGCCGCTCATCAAGAGCGACAGCCCGCTGGTCGGGACCGGCATCGAGTACCGCGCCGCGATCGACGCGGGCGACGTGCTGGTGGCCGAGAAGGCCGGTGTGGTCAAGGAGGTGTCGGCCGAGGTCATCGAGACCATGAACGACGACGGCACCTACACGACCTACAAGCTGGCCAAGTTCCGTCGCTCCAACCAGGGCACGTGCATCAACCAGCGCCCGCTCGTGGCCGAGGGCGACAAGCTCAAGGTCGGCGGCTCCGATCGCCGACGGTCCGTGCACCGACAACGCGGAGATGGCGCTCGGCAGCAACCTGCTGGTCGCCTTCATGCCGTGGCAGGGCCACAACTACGAGGACGCGATCATCCTCAGCCAGCGCCTGGTGCAGGAAGACGTCCTCACCTCGATCCACATCGAGGAGCACGAGGTCGACGCCCGCGACACCAAGCTCGGCCCCGAGGAGATCACCCGCGACATCCCGAACGTCGGCGAGGAGATGCTCGCCGACCTCGACGAGCGCGGCATCATCCGCATCGGCGCCGAGGTCACCACCGGTGACATCCTCGTCGGCAAGGTCACGCCGAAGGGCGAGACCGAGCTGACCCCCGAGGAGCGGCTGCTCCGCGCGATCTTCGGTGAGAAGGCGCGCGAGGTGCGCGACACCTCGATGAAGGTCCCCCACGGCGAGTCCGGCACCGTCATCGGCGTCCGGGTCTTCGACCGCGAGGACGGCGACGAGCTGCCGCCGGGCGTCAACCAGCTGGTGCGTGTCTACGTCGCGCAGAAGCGGAAGATCTCGGTCGGCGACAAGCTGGCCGGCCGCCACGGCAACAAGGGCGTCATCGCGAAGATCCTGCCGGTCGAGGACATGCCGTTCATGGAGGACGGCACCCCGGTCGACGTGATCCTCAACCCGCTCGGTGTCCCGCGCCGGATGAACATCGGCCAGATCCTCGAGCTCCACCTGGGGTGGCTGGCCAAGCAGGGCTGGGACCTCGACCTCCACGGTGACAAGGGCACGGCTGCGTGGAAGGACCGCCTGGTCTCGATCAAGGCGACCAAGGCTGCTCCGGACACCAAGCTGGCGACCCCGGTCTTCGACGGTGCCCGCGAGGACGAGATCACCGGCCTGCTCGGCGCGACCCTGCCCAACCGCGACGGCAACCGGGTGATCGACGAGACCGGCAAGGCGGCGCTCTTCGACGGCCGCTCCGGCGAGCCGTTCCCCGACCCCGTCTCCGTCGGCTACATGTACATCCTGAAGCTGCACCACCTGGTGGACGACAAGATCCACGCCCGCAGCACCGGCCCCTACTCGATGATCACGCAGCAGCCCCTGGGCGGTAAGGCCCAGTTCGGCGGCCAGCGGTTCGGCGAGATGGAGGTGTGGGCCATGGAGGCCTACGGCGCGGCGTACGCCCTCCAGGAGCTGCTCACCATCAAGTCCGACGACGTGCCAGGTCGCGTCAAGGTCTACGAGGCCATCGTGAAGGGCGAGAACATCCCCGACTCCGGCATTCCCGAGTCGTTCAAGGTGCTCGTCAAGGAGATGCAGTCGCTCTGCCTGAACGTCGAGGTGCTCAGCCAGGACGGGTCGCAGATCGAGCTCAAGGACGCCGAGGAAGACGTCTTCCGGGCCGCCGAAGAGCTGGGCATCGACCTGTCGCGTCGCGAGCCGAGCTCCGTCGAAGAAGTCTGATCAGGAAAGAAGGAACAGATCACAGTGTTGGACGTCAACTTCTTCGACCAGCTGAAGATCGGCCTGGCCACCGCTGACGAGATTCGTCAGTGGAGCCACGGTGAGGTCAAGAAGCCGGAGACCATCAACTACCGCACGCTCAAGCCCGAGCGCGACGGCCTCTTCTGCGAGAAGATCTTCGGTCCCACGCGGGACTGGGAGTGCTACTGCGGCAAGTACAAGCGCGTGCGCTTCAAGGGGATCATCTGCGAGCGCTGCGGCGTCGAGGTCACCCGCTCCAAGGTCCGCCGTGAGCGGATGGGCCACATCGAGCTGGCCGCTCCCGTGACGCACATCTGGTACTTCAAGGGTGTGCCGTCGCGGCTGGGCTACCTGCTCGACCTCGCTCCGAAGGACCTCGAGAAGGTCATCTACTTCGCGGCCTACATGATCACCTCGGTCGACGAGGACGCCCGTCACCGGGACCTGTCCTCGCTCGAGGGCAAGGTCGGCCTGGAGCGCGAGCGGCTCGAGAAGCGGCGTGACTCCGCGCTCGAAGACCGCACCAAGAAGCTCGAGGAGGACATGGCTGCCCTCGAGGCCGAGGGAGCCAAGGCCGACCAGCGCCGCAAGGTGCGCGACGGCGCGGAGCGCGAGATGAAGCAGCTGCGCGACCGTGCGCAGCGCGAGCTCGACCGCCTCGACGAGGTGTGGAGCACCTTCAAGTCCCTCAAGGTCCAGGACCTCATGGGCGACGAGATGCTCTACCGCGAGATGAAGACCTGGTTCGGCAAGTACTTCGAGGGCCACATGGGCGCCACGGCGATCCAGAAGCGGCTCCAGGACTTCGACATCGAGGCCGAGGTGGAGTCGCTGCGCGACGTCATCGCCAACGGCAAGGGCCAGCGCAAGGTCCGCGCCCTCAAGCGCCTCAAGGTCGTCGACGCCTTCCGCAAGACCGGCAACCAGCCGATCGGCATGGTGCTCGACGCCGTCCCGGTCATCCCGCCCGACCTGCGCCCGATGGTGCAGCTCGACGGTGGCCGGTTCGCGACGTCCGACCTCAACGACCTCTACCGCCGCGTCATCAACCGGAACAACCGCCTCAAGCGGCTGCTCGACCTCGGCGCGCCCGAGATCATCGTCAACAACGAGAAGCGGATGCTCCAGGAGGCCGTCGACTCACTGTTCGACAACGGCCGCCGTGGCCGTCCCGTCACCGGCCCGGGCAACCGGCCGCTGAAGTCGCTGTCCGACATGCTCAAGGGCAAGCAGGGCCGGTTCCGCCAGAACCTGCTCGGCAAGCGCGTCGACTACTCGGGTCGTTCGGTGATCGTGTCGGGCCCGCAGCTGAAGCTGCACCAGTGCGGTCTGCCCAAGCAGATGGCGCTGGAGCTCTTCAAGCCCTTCGTGATGAAGCGGCTCGTCGACCTCTCGCACGCCCAGAACATCAAGTCCGCCAAGCGGATGGTGGAGCGCGCGCGTCCGGTCGTCTGGGACGTGCTCGAGGAGGTCATCACCGAGCACCCGGTGCTGCTCAACCGTGCGCCCACGCTGCACCGCCTCGGTATCCAGGCCTTCGAGCCGCAGCTGATCGAGGGCAAGGCGATCCAGATCCACCCGCTCGTCTGCACCGCGTTCAACGCGGACTTCGACGGCGACCAGATGGCGGTGCACCTGCCGCTGTCGGCCGAGGCCCAGGCCGAGGCGCGGATCCTGATGCTGTCGACCAACAACATCCTCAAGCCGTCGGACGGCCGTCCGGTGACCATGCCCACCCAGGACATGATCATCGGCCTGTTCTTCCTCACGACCGATCGTGACGGGCAGCCCGGCGAGGGCCGCGCGTTCTCGTCGGCGGCCGAGGCCTTCATGGCCTTCGACCGTGCGGAGATCAGCCTGCAGAGCCCGGTCAAGATCCGCTTCTCCGACATCGTGCCGCCGCTCGACCTCGAGCTCGGTGAGGACTGGGAGGAGGGTCGCTCGATCACCCTCGAGACGACGCTGGGTCGCGCGCTGTTCAACGAGACCCTGCCGGCCGACTACCCCTACGTGAACTACGAGGTCGGCAAGAAGGCTCTCGGCGCGATCGTGAACGACCTGGCCGAGCGCTACACCAAGGTCGAGGTCGCCGCCTCGCTCGACGCCCTCAAGGACGCCGGCTTCCACTGGGCGACCCGCTCGGGTGTGACCGTCTCGATCGACGACGTCACCACGCCCGGCAACAAGGCCGAGATCCTCGCGGACTACGAGAAGCAGGCCGACAAGGTCCAGAAGCAGTACGAGCGCGGCCTGGTCACCGACGAGGAGCGTCGCCAGGAGCTCATCGAGATCTGGACGCAGGCCTCCAACGACGTCGCCAAGGCGATGGAGGGGACCTTCGACAAGTCGAACCCGATCTACATGATGGTCGACTCGGGTGCGTCCGGAAACATGATGCAGATCCGCCAGGTGGCGGCCATGCGTGGTCTGGTGGCCAACCCGAAGGGTGACATCATCCCGCGGCCGATCAAGGCGAACTTCCGTGAGGGACTGTCGGTGCTGGAGTACTTCATCTCCACCCACGGTGCCCGCAAGGGTCTCGCCGACACCGCGCTGCGGACCGCCGACTCGGGTTACCTGACGCGTCGTCTGGTCGACGTGTCACAGGACGTCATCATCCGTGAGGACGACTGCGGCACCGAGCGTGGCCTGCCGAAGCGGATCGGCGTGCGCGGTGAGGACGGAGTGGTCCGCAAGGACGACAACGCCGAGACCGCGGCGTACGCCCGCACCGCGGCCGGCGACGTGGCCCACCCCGACAGCGGCGACGTCCTCGTCGCCGCCGGCGAGGACCTCGGCGACGTCAAGATCGGTGAGCTCGTCGCGGCCGGCATCGAGGAGGTCAAGGTCCGTTCCGTGCTGACCTGTGACGCCAAGACCGGCACCTGCGCGAAGTGCTACGGCCGCTCGCTGGCGACCGGCAAGATGGTCGACATCGGCGAGGCGGTCGGCATCATCGCGGCCCAGTCGATCGGTGAGCCCGGCACCCAGCTGACGATGCGGACCTTCCACACCGGTGGTGTGGCGTCGGCCGACGACATCACGCAGGGTCTGCCCCGTGTGGTCGAGCTGTTCGAGGCGCGGCAGCCCAAGGGCCTGTCGCCGATCACGGAGGTCACCGGCCGGGTCGAGATCGAGGAGACCGACAAGGCCCGCAAGGTCCTGATCACTCCCGACGACGGCTCGGACGTCATGGAGTACCCCGTCAGCAAGCGCTCCCGCCTGCTGGTCGCCGACGGCGACCACATCGAGGTGGGCGCCCAGCTGACGCTCGGTACGCCGGACCCGAAGGAGGTGCTGCGCATCCTCGGCATCCGCCGGGCGCAGCAGCACCTCGTCGACGAGGTGCAGGCCGTCTACCGCTCGCAGGGTGTGTCGATCCACGACAAGCACATCGAGATCATCGTGCGGCAGATGCTGCGTCGCGTGACGGTCATCGAGTCGGGTGACACCAACCTGCTGCCGTCCGACCTGGTCGACCGGGTGCGCTTCGAGGAGGCGAACCGTCAGGTCGTCACCGAGGGTGGCAAGCCGGCCTCGGGTCGTGCCGAGCTGATGGGCATCACGAAGGCGTCGCTGGCCACCGAGTCGTGGCTGTCGGCGGCCTCCTTCCAGGAGACGACCCGCGTCCTCACCGACGCGGCGATCAACGGTCGCAGCGACTCGCTGCGCGGCCTGAAGGAGAACGTGATCATCGGCAAGCTGATCCCGGCCGGCACCGGTCTGGAGCGCTACCGCAACATCCGGGTGGAGCCGACCGAGGAGGCCCGCGCCGCGGCGTACTCCGTCACCGGCTACGACTCCTACGACTACGAGTTCGGCAACGCCGGAGCGGGTCAGGCAGTGGCGCTGGACGACTTCGACTTTGGTTCGTATCAGAACTGACGCGCGCATGCGCGCTCAGTTCTGATGTAAGAACCAGGTTGAGGAGCGTGGAGGCCCTCTCGTGCGAAGCACGGGAGGGCCTCACGCGTCTCGAAACCCAGTGGCTGGGAAGGCTGAATCTTCCTAGAGTCAGCACGTGGCTGGCTGGCAGGACGTCGAGCGTGAGCTGACCGCGCTCACGAATGAGGGGTTCTCCGGCCAGGTGCTGGTGACCCGCGGCTCCGAGACGCTGCTGGAGTACTGCGGCGGGCTGGCCGACCGCGCCAGCGGGACGGCGGTCCATCCGGGCACCCGGTTCGAGCTCGCGTCGCTGTCGAAGATGTACACCGCCGCGGCGCTGCTGTCGTGCGTGCGTGACGGTCTGCTCGCCGTGGAGGACCGGGTCGTCGACGTGCTGCCCGCCGCGCGCCGCCCGCGCACGCTCGACCCCGCCGTCACGGTGCACCACCTCCTGACGCACACGTCCGGGATGGGTGACTACGCCGAGGAGGACGAGGAGGTGCCCGGCCATGTCGCCGACTACGGATCGCTGTGGGAGTCCCGTCCGATGTACCGGATGGAACGGCCGGACGACTACCTCCCCCTCGCCACGGACCTGCCTCCGGTCGCCGCGCCGGGCGCCGGCTTCCACTACTGCAACGGTGGCTACGTGCTGCTGGGAGCGGTGCTCGAGGAGGTGACCGACGTACCGTTCGCCGACGCGGTCGACGAGCGGGTGTTCCAGCCGGCGGGGATGACCCGTTCCGCCTACCTCCGCTCGGACGAGCCCGATCCCGACGTCGCGGTCGGCTACCTGCCTCGGACCGGCGACGAGCCCTGGCGCAGCAACATCTTCTCGGTCCCGGTCATCGGCGGCGGTGACGGCGGCGGCCACTCGACGGCCGCCGACATCGACCGGTTCCTGAGAGCCGTCGCCTCCGGTGCGCTGCTCGGGCCGGAGCTGTCGGCGCTGATGCGGGAGCCTCACGTGACGATCGAGGAGGGCTGGGCCATGGGCTACGGCCTGTTCCTGGGTCCGCACGGGAGCTTCGGGCACGGCGGCGGTGACCCCGGGGTCGAGACCGGGGCGCGCTACCGACCCGATCGGGACGTCGCGTGGGTGGTGCTGTGCAACGGCGAGGGCACCTTCGACGCGGCCTGGGACCTGGCTCGTACGGCGGTGGCCGACCTCACGGAGTGAGGGCGCCGACCCACTCGGCCAGGGTCCGCTGGATCCGGGCCGCGGCCTCGATGACCGGGTCGGCCGGATCGCCGCCTGCGAGCACGCGCAGCTCCCACGCGCCGTACCAGGCGACGTACGCCCCGACGACCAGCAGGAGCGCGCCGCTGCACCCGGGGCACCCACCGACCGGTGCGGCGCAGCCGGGTGACCAGACCGCGCCGCGCGAGCGCCACCGCGACGGCGGCCACGCCCACCAGCAGCCCCATCCCGACGGCGTAGGCCAGGTAGAGAAGGATGCTCTCGGCGATCGAGCCGGTGCGGAAGCCGGCGACGACGAGTGCCAGGAACGGAGCGATCGAGCAGGTCAGGGACGCGAGGGCGTACGACGCGCCGAAGCCGACCATGGCCGGGGCGGACCGCGTGACGGCGGGCCCGCCCGGTCGCCAGCGCAGCCTGGGCAGCTCGCGGCCCAGCAGCAGCCACAGCCCGGCCAGCGCGACCAGCGCCCCGAAGCCGACCGTGAACCACGGGAGGTAGCGCTGCACCTCGGCGGCGACGGGGGAGACGAGCAGCCCGAACACGCCGAAGACCGCGGCGAACCCGAGTGTCATCCAGGCAGTCAGGGCGAGCGCGCGGCCGACGGCGCGGGCTGCGCTGGGGGAGTCGTCGCCCAGCACCAGCACGGACAGGTAGGCGGGCAGCAGCGCGAAGCCGCACGGGTTGACCGCGGCGAGCATGCCCGCGGCGATCGCGAGCGTGACATCAGCGCCCACGGATCAGGTCCCGGTTCAGCCCAGCACGCCCTCGACCTGCTGGTCGAGGTCGTCCGAGCCGCCGTACCCGGTCTCGAAGGCGACCTCGCCGTCGGCGTCGAGGAGCACGAACGAGGACTGCTCGGCGATGCCGAACCGGCGGAACAGCTCGCCCTCGGTGTCCTCGAGATGGGTCACACCCTCGACGTCGCCGGCGAACTCGGCGATCGCCTCCGCGCTGTCCAGCGAGCCGACGCCGATGACGTGGAGCTCGCCGTCGTACGTCGAGGCGAGGGACTCGACCTGTGAGATCTGGCTGCGGCAGGTGGGACACCACGGCGCCCAGAACCACAGCAGCGTCGGCCGCCCGGCGAGGGAGGCGCCCTCGAAGGCCTCACCGCCGACGGTCGTGGCGCTGAAGGCGAGTGTCTCCGGGACCGGAGCTGCCTTGTCGGGAGTCTTCGCAGGGCTGTCCTGCGGCCGCGAGGCAGGGGTGGAGGGGTCGGCGCTGGGAGTCGGGTCGCCGGCGTCCTCGGTGGCGGCGGTCCCGCAACCAGCCACCAGGATGACGGCGAGCAGCAGGGTGGCCAGGCGGCCGGGGAGCCTCATGATCCGAGTGTGACATCCGGTCCGAGCCCTCGACGGTGGCGTGCCCAGACGTGAGCGGTTCGTAAGGGTGAAGCAGATGTCAGGACTTGGTGGGAGGCTGGCTCCATGTCTGACACGGAGAACGAGAGCGGGAAGCTGACGGGTGACCAGGTCGCGGAGATGGACGACCTCGACGACTGGCGGCCGGTCCTGGGCGCGCTGCGGTCACGGTTCGCGACCGGGGACTTCGAGACCGGGCTGGAGCTGACCGCGGAGATCGCGAAGGCGGCCGAGAAGGCCAACCACCATCCCGACATCGATCTGCGCTACCCCCACGTCGACGTGACGCTCTCGAGCCACGACGTCGGCGGCATGACCGAGCGCGACGTCGACCTCGCGCGCCGGATCAGCGAGATCGCCGCGAAGCTGGACGTCGCGGCGAAGCCTGCTGCGGTGACGGTCGTGGAGATCGGCCTCGACACGTGGGACGAGGAGAAGGTGCGCCCGTTCTGGGCCGCCGTGCTGGGCACCGACGAGTCCAACGGCGAGCTGGTCGACGGATCCGGCGCCGTCCCGACCCTGTGGTTCCAGGACACCGATCAGCACGAGGAGCCGCGGCAGCGGTTCCACCTCGACGTCTGGGTGCCCGTCGACCAGGCCGAGGCACGGATCAAGGCCGCGGTCGACGCGGGCGGCACCCTGGTCTCCGACGAGGAGGCCCCGAGCTTCGTCGTCCTCGCCGACGCCCACGGCAACAAGGCGTGCATCTGCACCTCGGCCGAGCGGACCGGCTGACGCCCGTCCGACGCTCTGTCTGACGATTGGGGGCCCGGTCTGGGGGCCTGAGAGAATCGAGGGGTGAGCACACCCACCCGGACCGACGTCCTCGTCGTCGGCGCCGGCCCGGCCGGGTCGGCGGCTGCGGCATGGTCGGCGCGCGCGGGTCGCGACACGCTGCTGGTCGACGCAGCGGTCTTCCCGCGCGACAAGACGTGCGGTGACGGGCTCACCCCGCGCGCGATCGGCGAGCTGCGCCGGCTCGGTCTCGAGGACTGGCTGCGCGCGCGCACCGTCAACCAGGGGCTGCGCGCCCACGGCTTCGGCCAGACGCTGCTGCTGCCCTGGCCGGGCGGCAGTCTCCCCGACTGGGGTTCCGCCGTCGCCCGCACCGAGCTCGACGACCACCTGCGCACGACCGCGATCAAGGCCGGCGCCGACGCCGTCGACGGCGCCCGCGCCGTCTCCTGCCGCCGCGACGGCGACCGGGTCACCGCCGTCACCTTCGACCGGTCCGGCGAGACGTTCGAGGTCGAGTGCGAGCGGCTCGTCGTGGCCGACGGCGTCCGCTCGCCGCTGGGCAAGCTCCTCGGCCGCGAGTGGCACCGCGACACCGTCTATGCCGTGGCGGGCCGGAGCTACGTCGACTCCGCGATGTCCGACGACCCCTGGATCAGCTCCCACCTCGAGCTGCGCGACGAGCAGGGGGACATCCTCAGCGGCTACGGGTGGGTGTTCCCCCTGGGTAACGCCAATGGTCGAGGGAGCGTGAACGTCGGCGTCGGGACGCTGGCCACCGCCAAGCGACCCGCCGAGGTCGCCGTCAAACCGCTCATGCAGAGCTACGCCGACACGATCCGCGACGAGTTCAAGCTCAGCGGGGAGCTGCGGGCGCCCACGTCGGCGCTGCTGCCGATGGGCGGGGCGGTCTCCCACGTCGCCGGCCGCAACTGGGCGCTGATCGGCGACGCCGCGGCGCTGGTGAACCCGCTCAACGGCGAGGGCATCGACTACGGCCTCGAGAGCGGCCGGCTCCTGGTCGAGACCATGGCCTCGACCGACGACCTCACGGCCGTGTGGCCGCAGCTGCTGCGCGACCACTACGGCGAGTCGTTCTCGATCGCGCGGCGGCTGGCCGGACTGGTGACCGTGCCGGGGGTGCTCACCGCGCTGGGGCCGGCGGGGATGCGGTCGGACTGGCTGATGACGCTGGCGCTGCGCTGGATGGGCAACCTGGTCACCGACGACGACCGCGACCGCGCCGCCCGGGTCTGGCGGTGGGCCGGTCGGCGCTCGCTGGCCCGCGACGCGCGTCCGCCGTTCGCCTGAGGCTCGCGCGGGTGACGGAGGGCTGGTACCGGACGACCGTCGGGCTCGGCCGCGTGCTGTTCCGCGCGATCGGGCTGCAGCTGCACGTCGAGGACGTCGACCTGCTCCCGGCCGAGGGGCCGGTGGTCATCGCCGCCAACCACATCGGCTACCTCGACTTCATGACGATTGCGGCGGCCGGCCTTGAGCGCGACCGCTTCGTCCGGTTCCTGACCCGGCACGACGTGTGGGACGTGCCCGTGGCCCGGCGGGCGATGACCGGCATGCGCCACGTCCCCGTCGACCGGGCCGCCCCGGCGGCGGCGTACCTCCACGCGCGCCGGCTGCTGGACGACGGCCAGGTGGTGGCGCTCTTCCCCGAGGCCGGCATCAGCCACTCGTTGACGATCCGCTCCCTCATGCCGGGCGCGGCCCGGCTGGCGCAGGAGACCGGGGCGCCGCTGGTCCCGGTCACGCAGTGGGGGACGCAGCGCGTCTGGTCGGTCGGCCGGCGACCCAGCCTGCGGAGGGGCCGGCGGGTCGACCTGCGGTTCGGTCCGCCGCTGCACGTACCGGCCGACGTCGACCCTCGTACCTGGACCGCGACGCTCGGGGAGACCCTCACCGCGATGCTCGAGGAGCTCCAGCAGCGGCCCCACCACCGACCGGGCGCCGGCGAGGTCGCCTCCTGGTACCCGGCCCACCTGGGCGGCCACGCTCCCGATCGGCTGGCCGCGGCGACGCTCGACCATGTCCCGACCAGTGCGGTCCCGCCGACCTGGGGCCCGTCACAGTAGTTTGTTGGCTGATGGCCAGTCCTCCGAAACGTCAGCGGGTCGCGGCGTACGCCGTGATCGTCCGCGACGACCAGATCCTCCTCAGTCGGCTGTCACCGATCGTGACGCCCGACGAGCTCTGGACGCTGCCCGGCGGCGGGCTCGACCACGGCGAGGACCCACGCGACGCCGTGATCCGCGAGATCCACGAGGAGACCGGCCTCGACGCAGCACGTGAGCGACACCGCCCGGGTCTACTCGGCCCACATGCCGCAGGCCTGGCGCGGCGGGCGCCGCGTCAACGCACACGCCGTCCGCATCGTCTACGACGGGTGGGTGGCCCGCGGTGCACCGGAGCCGCGGGTGGTGGAGGTCGACGGATCGACGATCGAAGCGGCGTGGGTCCCGCTCGCCGACGTGTTCGACGGCAGTGTGCCGGTGACGCCACTGGTGATCGAGGCGGTGGCCGACCATCGTCCCTTCCAGCGGCAGCGGGTGGCGGCGTACGCCCTGGTCCGTCGCGCCGACGAGGTGCTCCTCACCCGGGTGTCGCCGCAGGGGTTCCACACCGGGCTGTGGAACCTGCCCGGCGGCGGCATCGAGCACGGCGAGCGGCCGGCGGCGGCCCTGGTGCGCGAGGTGCGCGAGGAGTGCGGGGTCGAGGCTGAGGTCGGCCCGCTGCTCGGCGTCTTCGACGACCACTTCTCCGGCACCGCGCCCGGAGGGCGCTACGAGGACTTCCACAGCGTGGTCCTGATCTTCGCCGCCACCATCGCTGACGGCGTCGAGCCGAGGCTGGTCGAGGAGGGCGGCACCTCCGATGCCGTCGCGTGGGTGCCCCTGGCCGACATCGAGTCCGGGGCGGTCCCCGTCTATGCGGCTGTCACCCATGCCCTGGAGGTCGTCCGTTGACCGAGACCGTCTTCACCTACGCCGCGCCCGGGCTCAAGTTCGGTCCGGGCGCCTCCGCCGAGATCGGTCACGACCTGGCGGCGACCGGTGCACGCCGGGTGCTGCTGGTGACCGATGCAGGGGTCGCCGCGACCGGGCATCCGGGCCGCATCGCCGACCGGATGAGCGACCACGGCCTGGCCGTGACGACGTACGACGAGGCGAGGGTCGAGCCGACCGACGAGTCGTTGCGCCACGCCATCTCCTTCGCCTCCGACGCCGGACCGTTCGACGCGATCGTCGCGGTCGGTGGCGGGTCGTCGATCGACACCGCCAAGGCGGTCAACCTGCTCACCACCAACCCCGGTGAGCTGCTCGACTACATCAACCCCCCGGTCGGCAGCGGCCGGGCGCCGACCGAGCCGCTGCTGCCGCTGGTCGCCGTGCCCACGACGACGGGGACCGGCAGCGAGAGCACGACGATCTGCGTCCTCGACGTACTCGCCGAGCAGGTGAAGACGGGGATCAGCCACCCGCGGTTGCGACCGACCTCGGCGGTCGTCGACCCGGACCTCACACTGAGCCAGCCCGCGATGGTCACCGCCGCCGCCGGGATGGACATCCTGTGCCACGCGCTCGAGAGCTACACCGCGCGCTGGTACGCCGACTTCGAGGCGAAGCGACCCGAGCAGCGCGTGCCCTACTGCGGAGCCAACCCGATCGCCGACCTGTGGTCCGAGAAGGCGCTGTCGCTGCTCGCCGGCTCGTTCCGGGCGGCGGTCCGCGACGGCAGCGACCGCGCGGCGCGCGAGCAGATGGCGATGGCAGCGACCTTCGCCGGCCTCGGCTTCGGCAACGCCGGCGTCCACGTCCCCCACGCCAACGCCTACCCGATCGCCGGCCGGGTGCGGGACTACCGACCCGAGGGCTATCCCGACGGCGAGCCGATCGTGCCGCACGGCATGGCAGTCTCGCTGACGGCGCCGGCCGCCTTCCGCTTCACCTTCGACGCCTCGCCCGAGCGCCATCTCCACGCCGCCCGCCTGCTCGACCCCGACGCGGGCGGCGAGGGACCCGACCTGCTCCCCGGCGTGCTGATCGCCCTGATGCGCGACATCGGCCTGCCCAACGGCCTGGCCGAGGTGGGGTACGGCGAGGCGGACGTGGCCGACCTCGTGGCCGGCTCGCTCCAGCAGCAGCGGCTGCTGGCGACCGCGCCGCGGGAGGTGACCGACGACGACCTGGCCGCGGTGTTCCGCGGCTCGATGGAGCACTGGTGACGGTCGGCCTGGCTCGGCTGGCGACGCGGACCCTGAACGAGCCTCGGTAGGATCGCCAGGTGAATCCCCACCACCGCCGACTCGTGATCCCCGTGGCGCTGGTGGTGCTGCTGCTGATCGTCGTGATCGCCGCGGTGTGGCCATGAGCACGCCGATGACCGAGCCCCTGGCCGACGTCCGCAGCATCCTGCTCGACCCGGACCAGCTGGTGCGCGCGGTGGGGGCCGGGCGACAGAAGGGCCGGCAGCCGCGGTGGAAGCGGGTCGAGCTGCGCTACGTCGACCTCAAGGCCGGCCGACACCTCCAGATCACGGCGTACGACGACACCCAGGCCCACACCTCCAACCATCCGGTCGGCGAGGTGGAGGCGGTCGACGAGCTGCTCGCGGAGCCCTTCGGCAACTGGCACGTCGAGACCACGACCGAGTCGCGCCAGCTCCGGGTCACCAAGAAGGGGCGGGTGCTGGTGCACAGCAAGCCGCGTGACGAGCCGCTCGAGGTCGATCGGGACCACGACCGCGACAAGCAGCGGCTGCTCCCCGAGGACGATCCGGTGCTGGTGGCGCTCGGCATCTCCGACCGCCAGGGGCGCGCCAAGCCCAGCCGTCAGGCGAAGTACCGACAGGTCGAGGAGTTCCTGCGGATCCTCGACACGGCGATCACCGATGCCGTCGAGCAGGGTCACCTGCGACGACCCACCGACGCGGACCCGCTGCGGGTCGTCGACCTCGGCTGCGGCAACGCCTACCTGACGTTTGCGGCCCACCGGTTCCTCGGCGACATCCGCGGCCTGCCGGTCCACCTGGTCGGTGTCGACGTGCGACAGCAGTCGCGTGACCACAACAGCGAGATCGCGGCCCGGCTCGGCAGCGACGCGGAGTTCGTCGTCGGCAGCATCGTCGACGCCCGGCTGGACCCTCCCCCCGACGTGGTGCTGGCCCTGCACGCCTGCGACACCGCGACCGACGAGGCGCTGGCGCGGGCCGTCGAGTGGGAGGCGCCGCTGGTGCTGGCCGCGCCCTGCTGCCACCACGACATCGCGGCCCAGCTCCGCCGCGCGGCCACCCCCGCGCCGTACCGGATGCTCACCCGTCACGGCATCCTCCGCGAGCGCTTTGCCGACACCCTGACCGACGCCCTGCGCGCCTCCCTGCTGCGGATGCAGGGCTACCGCGTCGAGGTGATGCAGTTCGTCGGCAGCGAGCACACCCCGCGCAACACCATGCTCCGCGCCACCCGCACGGGACAGTCGGTGACCCAGGAGTCCGTCCAGGAGGAGTACGACGACCTCGTGGCCACCTGGGACGTGCGGCCCCGGCTGGCCGAGCTGCTGGAGCGACATGGCGTGGCGTGAGGCCGTCTCGACGGTGGTCGTCGCGCTGCCGTTCGGGCTCGGGCTGGTCACCGGCGTGACGGCCGGGGCGAGCCCCGACCCCCAGCCCGCGTTCCGGTTCGAGGACCTGGCCATCGTCGAGTCCAGCGGGCTGGCCGTCGTCGACGGCCTGGTCGTGACCGTCAACGACTCCGGCGACGAGGCGCGGGTCTTCACGGTCGACCCCGCGACCGGCGAGACCGTCGGGCGTGACCCGCTGGGGGGCCGAACCCGACGGACATCGAGGCGCTCGCTCCCGGGCGGCGACGGCACCGTGTGGGTCGGCGACATCGGCGACAACGCCGCTGGCCGCGGCACGGTGAGCGTCACGCGGGTGCCGGTCGGACCGGGCGAGCGGACCGTCGAGGCCGACGAGCTACCTGCTCCGCTACCCCGACGGCCCCTCGGACGCCGAGGCCCTGCTCGCCCACCCCGAGACCGGCCGGCTCTACGTCGTGACGAAGGGCGTCTTCGGCGCCGTCGTGTACGCCGCGCCCGCGCGAGCTCGCGCCGGACGCCGTCAACCGGCTGCGCCGAGGTCGGCGCGCGCCATGCCGATCGTCACCGACGGCGCGTTCCTCCCGGCGGGCGAGCAGGTGGTGCTGCGCGACTACGGGCGGGCCGTCGTCTACGACTTCCCGTCGTTCGACGTGGTCGGGCGAGGTCACGCTCCCCGACCAGCAGCAGGGCGAGGGCATCGCTGCGGCCGACGACGGCCGCGTCCTGGTCAGCTCGGAGGGCAAGCGGGCGCCCGTCTACGACGTCGCGCTGCCGGTCGAGGCGCCGACCACAGCGCCCACCGAGGGGTCGACCGAGGAACCGGCCGAGCCGACGAGCCGAGCACCCAGTCGCGCGAGGGGTCGGAGCTGCCGGAGGAGCCGCCGGGGGACCGCGACGCCGGGCAGTGGCTGCTCGGCACCGGCCTCGCGGTCGTCGCGCTGCTGGTCCTGCTCCGGGCTGTGCGTCCGAACGGAGGCCCACCTGTCGGGGTGAGGTCGGCGAGCCGCGCGTCGGCATACGATCCGGGGCATGCCGAGGCTGCGACGTACCTCGCCGGACGACCCGGGCTGGACCCGCCGCCGCGCGGGCAAGGGCTTCGTCTACCTCGACGAGTACGGTGCCCGGCTGTCGGAGGAGGACGCGCAGCGCTGCCGCGACCTGGTGATCCCGCCGGCCTGGGAGGACGTGTGGATCTGCAGCGTCGAGAACGGCCACCTGCAGGCGGTCGGCACCGACGACGCCGGGCCGGCGTCAGTACCTCTACCACCCCGCGTGGCGCGAGCAGCGCGACAGCCAGAAGCACGTGCGGGTGCTCGGGTTCGGCAAGGCGCTGTCGCGTGCCCGCGAGCGGATCCTGGTCGACCTCGGCAGCCCCGGGATGTCGCTCGAGCGGGCGTGCGCGACCGCCGCCCGGCTGCTCGACCTCGGCTACTTCCGGATCGGCAACGACGTCTACGCCGACACCCACGGCAGCTTCGGGCTCACCACCCTGCAGCGCCGGCACGTCCGCAAGCAGCACGGGTCGCTGGTGTTCCGCTTCGAGGGCAAGTCGGGGGTCGAGCACCACATCGAGATCGACGACCCTGCGGCGATCGAGTCGCTCGACGTGATGCGCGCGCGGCGCGGCGGCGACCAGCTGCTGGCGTTCAAGGACGGTCGCAGCTGGCGCGACCTCAGCCTCGGCCACGTCAACGACTACCTGCGCGAGACGACCGGCGACGACTACACGGCCAAGGACTTCCGCACCTGGCACGCCACGGTGCTCGCTGCGGCCGCGCTCGCGGAGTCCGACGAGCCCGGGGAGACCAAGGCGTCGCGCAAGCGGGCGGTCTCGGCGGCGATGAAGGAGGTCGCGGAGTTCCTCGGCAACACCCCGACCCTGGCGCGCAACTCCTACGTCGACCCGCGGGTGGTCGACGCCTACGAGGAGGGCATCACCATCGCCGCGGCCACCCGCCGCCACCACCACACCGCCGACGAGCGCCAGGCTGCGCTCGAACGCGCGGTGCTGCGACTGTTGCGCTAGGAGCGGCCATGGAGATCACGGTCGTCCAGGGCGACATCACCGCGCAGCACGTCGATGCCGTGGTCAACGCCGCCAACCACCGGATGCGCGGTGGCGGCGGCGTCGACGGCGCGATCCACCGCGCCGGCGGTCCGGCCGTGCTGGAGGACTGCGTGCGCCGCTTCCCCGACGGGCTCGCCACCGGCGACGCCGGCTGGACGACGGCCGGCGACATGCCGGCCCGGTGGGTGATCCACGTCGTCGGGCCCAACCACGCCGCCGGCCAGACCGACCGCGGCCTGCTCACCTCGTGCTACTCCCGCGCCCTCGAGGTCGCCGACGAGCTCGGCGCGCGCACCGTCGCGTTCCCGCTGGTCAGCGCCGGGATCTACGGCTGGCCGAAGGACGACGCGATCGACGCGGCCGTCGAGACGCTGCGGGCCTCCACCGACACAGGTCGCGGAGGCCCGGCTGGTCGCGTTCGACGCGCGACGTACGCCGCATCGCGGCCGCGTGGAGACTAGCGCCGGCGGTTCGAGGCTGCGCGGCGTCCTCGCGAGTCGCTCCAGTGAGCCGCTCGAGCCTCAGAGCTGGTCGACGACGTAGTCGATGCAGGCGGTGAGGGCCTCGACGTCGGCGGGGTCGACGGCGGGGTACATCGCGATGCGCAGCTGGTTGCGGCCGAGCTTGCGGTAGGGCTCGGTGTCGACGATGCCGTTGGCGCGCAGCGTCTTGGCGATCGCGGCGGCGTCGATCGAGTCGTCGAAGTCGATGGTGCCGATGACCAGCGAGCGGTGCGCCGGGTCGGCGACGTACGGCGTCGTGTACGCCGTCTTCTCGGCCCAGCCGTAGAGCGCGTCGGACGACGCGGTGGTCCGCTCGACCATGCCGGTCAGGCCGCCCTCGGCGTTCATCCAGTCGAGCTGCTCGGCCATCAGGAACAGCGTCGCGACCGACGGGGTGTTGTAGGTCTGGTTCTTGGCGGAGTTGTCGATCGCGGTCGGCAGGTCGAAGAACGGCGGGACGTAGCGGTCGGTCGCGGCGATCTCCTCGACCCGGGCCAGCGCCGCGCGGCGACAGGATCGCGATCCACAGGCCGCCGTCGGAGGCGAAGCACTTCTGCGGCGCGAAGTAGTAGGCGTCGACCTCGGTCAGGTCGACCGGCAGGCCGCCGGCGCCGGAGGTGGCGTCGACCAGCACCAGCGCGTCGTCGGCGATCCCGGCTCGGGCGCACGACCGGCGCCATCACGGCGGTCGAGGTCTCGTTGTGGGCCCACGCGTAGGCGTCGACGCCGTCCTCGGCGACCGGGTCGGGCCGCGTGCCGGGCTCGCTGGAGACGACCGAGGGGTCGGCCAGCCAGGGCGCCTTCTTCGCCGACGTGGCGAACTTGGAGGAGAACTCGCCGAACGCGAGGTGCTGGCTCTTCTCGCGGATCAGCCCGAAGCAGGCCACGTCCCAGAACGCCGTCGCGCCGCCGTTGCCGAGCACGACCTGGTGCCCCTCGGGCAGGGAGAAGAGGGCGGCGAGCCCGTCGCGGACCCGGCCGACGGTGTCCCTGACCGGCGCCTGCCGGTGCGAGGTCCCCATCAGCCCGGAGCCGGTCGCCGCGAGCGCGTCGAGGTGGCTGGTCTGGATCTTGGACGGACCGGCTCCGAACCGGCCATCGGCGGGCAGCAGGTCGGCAGGGATCTGGAGGCGTCATGGAGCAACCTTCCGTGGGGCGGGTGGTGGTGCCTGACGACGCTGTCAGCGGTCCTATTCTGACACCCGTGCTGCGGATCGAGCGGGTCGGGTTCGGCCACCCCGACGCGCTGCTGCTGATCGAGGCCGTGCAGGAGGAGTACGTCGCGCGCTACGGCGGCCGCGACGCCACCCCGCTCGACCCACTGATGTTCGAGCCGCCGGCCGGCAGCTTCTACGTCGGCTACGTCGACGACGTACCGGTCGCGTCCGGCGCCTGGCGCAGACGCGGCGACGTCGAGGCCTTCGGCACCACCGAGGCGGCCGAGATCAAGCGGATGTACGTCGCCACGGCGGCCCGGGGCACCGGCGCTCGCCCGCACCATGCTCGCCCACCTCGAGAGGACCGCGGCAGCGGCGGGTGCCCGGGTGATGGTGCTCGAGACCGGCATCGCGCAGCCCGAGGCGATCGCGCCTCTACGACGTCGTCCGGTTACACGCCGATCGAGCCCTTCGGCCACTACAAGTGGTCTCCGGAGAACCGCTGCTTCGCCAAGCTGCTGCCCTGATTGTGCTGACATGACGCGGCAGGCGTCCTACCCTCGACGGAGCCTGAGTCCCCCGAAAGGCCCTGTCATGTCACGCCTCCTGTCGCGCGGCGCCGTCGTCGCACTCGCGGCCAGCCTGCTGCTCGCCACCACCAGCACGGTGTCGGCCCAAGCCCAGCTCGTGGAGTCCGAGATCGAGGACTACGCGAACTACCAGCCGCAGACCAAGTGCGCACCCAAGGCGAAGCCCGGCACGCGCACGCTGGGTCGCTGGATCGTCAACCACCAGGGTGGCGGCTTCGGCCCCATCTCCCGCGCCTGCAGCTCTGGTGGGACCTCGGAGCACAAGGAGGGCCGCGCCTTCGACTGGCGTCTCGACGCCACCAAGAAGGCCGATCGGCAGCGTGCCGCTGCCTTCCTCGCACTCGTCAAGGCGACGGACAAGGACGGCAACACCGACGCCCGCGCGCGACGGATGGGCATCATGTACGTCATCTGGAACGACCACATGTATGCCGCGTGGGACCAGTTCGACCGCGAGAGCTACCTCAGCTCCTCCTGCAAGTCGAAGAAGAAGTGCAGCAAGACGCTGCGCCACCGCGACCACATGCACATCTCGCTGAGCCGGCCCGGCGGCAAGGGCGTCACCAGCTGGTACGACGGCAAGATCGACTGATCGTTGCTGCTCAGCCGAGCACGGTCGCGAGCTCGGCGAAGTCGGACTCGACGATCGCCCGGTCCTCGGGGTCGGCGACCTCGACCGCCCGGGCGGCGCGCCACGCGTCCGTCGCCTCCTCCGCGCGACCCAGTGCGTGCAGGGCACGGGCCCGCGCCTCGTGGGCGTAGGCGAGGTCGAAGTCGGCCAGGTCGTGGTCGAGGCAGCGCGCCAGCGACCGGTCCGCCGACACGAGTCCGCGCTCGGGCTGCCCGGTGGCGGTGAGGGCGCGCGAGACCAGGTAGTCGCCGCGGGCGGCGTTCTCCGGGCCGGCACCGCTCGCGCGCTCCCAGTGGTACGCCGCCGCGTAGGCGAGCCGCAGCAGCTCCTCGTCGGCGGCAGGGTCGCGGGGGACGGCGAGCAGCTCGAACGCGGCGTTGTTCGCAGCGACACCCTGCCGACGGTGCCAGTCGTGCTCGGCCGGCGCCGGGTCGTCGGGCTCCGTCACGGCCCGCGGCAGGGTCCGACCGGTCTCGAGGAAGGTCTTGAGCGCGTCGAGCACCCACACCCAGCCGTCCTTGACGTTGGCCCACGTCAGCGGGCTCTCGGCGAGGCCGCCGTGCACCAGTCGGATCCGGGTGAGGCCCTCGCCGACCTGCTCGACCGTCCACTCGACCCGCCCGGGAGGCTCGGCGGCCATCGCGACGTCGTAGAGGACGTGCCAGGTCTGCACGAAGCGGCCGGGGCGACCCTCGGCGGGCGGCGTCATCTCCTCGACCATGCCGTCGATCGCGTCGTCGCCGTCGGACTTGACGGTGCGGAAGCGGGCACCCGGGGTCGGCCCCTCGGCGTACGAGGTGCCGTGGAAGTAGCGGCGGAGATAGTCCGACTGCGTGATCGCGGCCCAGACGGTGTCGGCGTCGGCGGCGATGTGGATCTGGTAGACGTGCGCGGTGATGGTCATGAGGCAGGTCCTTCGACGTGTTCCTGGAGTCCGACCAGGGCGGAGGTGAACCGAGCGGCGTACTTGCTGATCCAGCGGTTGGCGACCTGCTCGATGGGGACCGGGTTGAGGAACAGCCGCTTGCTGCGCCCCTCCTTGACGGCGACCACGAGGTCGCCCTCGGTCAGGACCCCGAGGTGCTTCATCACCCCGAACCGGCTCATTCGGTCCTCGAACGCGGCGCACACCTCGCCGACCGTCCGGCCGTCGCGGGTGAAGAGCAGGTCGAGGATCTCCCGGCGGGTGGGGTCGGCGAGCGCCCGGAAGACGGCGTCCTGCGAGTCCATGCCGATCATGTTATGTGACCATATGGTCACAAATCAAGGGTCGAGGTGGGTAGTCCGCCGCCGACGTCATCATTTCAGCCGCGAAAGTGATGACAACGGCGGCGGACTACCCCGCCACCAGGTACCGGTCGTCGGTGATCTCGCGACCCCAGTAGACGGGCTCGGGCAGTCGCCGGAGCGATGGGGTGCGACCAGCCGCCCTCACCAGCGCCATGGTCTCCTCGGCCGAGAGGCCGGCGCCGGTCGACCAGTTCCCTTCGACCAGCACGAGCCGACCGCCGGGTCGAAGCAACCGGACCCAACGGCCCAACGCCTCGGCGGGGGAGGGCATGGCCCACAGCACGTGCCGACTGAGGACCACGTCGTACGCCGCCGCCTCGAGCGGCGGGAGGGCCGCGTCGCCCTCGCGGAACGTCGCCACGTCCCCGGCTTTGGTGCGCGCCCGGCGCACCATCTCGGGCGAGAAGTCGACCCCGGTGACGTCGTACCCCTCCTCGGCGAGCAGCAGCGCGAGGGTGCCCGTCCCGCAGCCGAGGTCGGCGACCCGAGCCGGCGCGGGTGGCAGGTACTGCAGGAGCAGTGAACGCCAGGCCGCTCTGCACGCGGGGTCCGACAGCCCGTGGTCGGCAGCCTCGTCAAAGGTCTCGGCCTCGCGGTCCCACAGCTCGACGTCGTTCACGGAGCAAGCCAAGCAGAGCGCTCGATCTCGTAGCGCACCTCGCCCTGCTCCCAGCCGGGGAGCGGGTCATCCCAGGTCTTCACCTCGGTGCGGACGTACCGCATGCCGAGCTTCTCCATCACGCCACGCGAGCCCGCGTTGACGGCCATCGTCTGCGCCCACACCCGGGGCAGGCCCAAGGTGAGGAAGGCATGGTCGAGCAGCGCCCGCGACCCTTCGGTGGCGAGCCCCCGGCCCCACGCGTCCCGACGCAGCCGGTAGCCGAGCTCGGCAGTGGTCTCGTCGTCGCGATCGCGCTGGAGGGTCCACCAGCCGACGAGCCGGCCGTCCTCGCGGCCGGCCCAGGCGCCGATGCCGCGGGCCTCGCCCTCGGGGTCGATCCGCCTCGCGCCGTGGTGGAGGGACTCCTCGCGGGTCAGCGCCCGGCCCCAGATGAACCGCAGCACCTCGGGGTCGGAGTCGAGCTCGACCAGCATCTCGAGGTGCGCCGCGGTGAACGGCTCGAGGTCGAGCCGCTCGGTGGTGAGCCGCGGGCGGCGGTCTGCCCTCAGCCCGCCCACTCCTCGCGCCAGCCGCCGACGTCGGACGCCGCACGAGACGCCGGTCCGGTGTAGACGGCCGACGGCCGGATCAGCCGGCCGGTCTTCTTCTGCTCGAGGATGTGGGCCGACCAGCCGCCGGTGCGGGCGCAGGTGAACATGGAGGTGAACATCGAGGCCGGCACCTCGGCGAAGTCGAGGACGATCGCGGCCCAGAACTCCACGTTGGTCTCCAGCACCCGGTCGGGTCGCCGCTCGCGCAGCTCGGCCAGCGCGGCCTGCTCGAGCTCCTCGGCGACGGCGTAGCGGGGCGCGTCGAGCTCCCGCGCCGTACGCCGGAGCACGCGGGCCCGCGGGTCCTCGGCGCGGTAGACGCGGTGGCCGAATCCCATCAGCCGCTCGCCGTCGTCGAGCAGCTGCTTGACGTAGGCCCGGGCGTCGCCGCGCTCCTCGACCTGCTCGATCATGCCCAGCACGCGCGACGGCGCCCCGCCGTGGAGCGGTCCGCTCATGGCCCCGATCGCACCGGAGAAGGCGGCGGCGACGTCGGCGCCGGTCGAGGTGATGACCCGGGCGGTGAAGGTGGAGGCGTTCATGCCGTGCTCGGCGGCCGAGGACCAGTAGGCGTCGATCGCCTTCACGTGGGCCGGGTCGGCCTCGCCCCGCCAGCGGATCAGGAACCGCTCGGCCAGGGTGTGGCCCTGGTCGACCTCGCTCTGGGGGACGACCGGCCTGCCGATGCCGCGTGCGCTCTGGGCGGCGTAGGAGAGGACCATGACGGCGACCCGCGACAGGTCGAGGCGGGCCTGCTCGTCGGAGATGTCGTAGGTCTGGCCCATGCCGAGCAGCGGGGCGAGCATCGCGACGCTGGCCTGGACGTCGGCGCGGACGTCGCCGGTGTGGATCGCGATGTTGTAGGGCTCGGCGGGCGGGAGCCCGGGGTCGTAGGTGCCGTCGACCAGCAGCCCCCAGACGTTCTCGAACGGCACCCGGCCCACGAGCTCCTCGATGTCGACCCCGCGGTAGCGCAGCGCGGAGCCCTCCTTGTCGGGCTCGGCGATCTCGGACGCGAAGGCGACGACGCCCTCCAGCCCGTGGTGCACCTGCGGCTCGCTCATGTGACCCTCTCGATAGACGGGGGTCATTCTGCACGCGGTCTAGGCTCGGCGCCATGAGTGGGGACGCCGGGCAGGATGTCGCGAGCCTCCGGCGGGAGTACGCCGACCGCGGGCTGGCCGAGGCCCACCTGGCTCCCGACCCGGTCACCATGTTCCGCCGCTGGTTCGACGACGCGGTCGCGGCCGGCCTCCACGAGCCGAATGCCATGGTCGTCGCGACCGTGTCCGCCGAGGGCCGACCGGCGTCACGCATGGTGCTGCTCAAGGGGCTCGACGACCGCGGCTTCGTGTTCTTCACCAACGTGGCGTCCCGCAAGGGGGTCGAGCTCGCGGCCAACCCACGCTGCTCGCTGCTCTTCCCCTGGCACCCGCTCGAGCGGCAGGTGCGGGTCGACGGCACCGCGACGCCGTTGCCACGCGCGGACGTCGAGGCGTACTTCGCCACGCGGCCGCGCGGCGCCCGGCTGGGCGCCCACGCCAGTCACCAGTCCCGGGTCGTCTCGGGGCGCGACGCGCTGATGGCGGCGTACGCCGAGGCGGAGGCCAGGTTCGGCGACGGGGACGTGCCGGTACCCGACGAGTGGGGCGGCTACCGCGTCGCCCCCGAGGCGGTGGAGTTCTGGCAGGGCCGGCCGGGCCGGATGCACGACCGGCTCGTCTACCGACGTGCCGACGACGGCTGGACCACGGAGCGGCTGGCGCCGTGAACTTCACCCCACGAAATCGCGGGATTCCCCCGCGTCGCTCCTCCACCCCACGATTCCGCGGCGACCCCGAATGAGCGTCGTGCAGTACCAGTGCGCGATGTCGCTCGACGGCTTCATCGCCGGACCCGGCGGCGACATGCAGTGGATGAACGGGCTCGACGAGGTGCCGACGTCACTCGCCGACGGGCTCGCCGAGGCGACCGGCGCGATCCTCTCGGGTGCCCGAACCCATCGCGGGGACGACCCCAACGCCGGCACGGACTCGGCGGGCGCCTACGGCGGGACCTACCTCGGCGGGGTCGTGGTGCTCACCCACCACCCCGACGACCCGGCGCCGGAGGGGGTCGAGTTCAGCAACGACCTCCACGCCGCGGTGGCACGCGCCCGCGAGCTGGCCGGCGACCGGACGGTCGCTGTGTTCGGGGCCGACGTGGCGCGGCAGTGCCTCGAGGCCGGCCTGCTCGAGGAGGTGCTGGTGTTCGTGCTGCCGGTGATGCTCGGTGACGGCGTTCGACTCCTCGACCGCCCGGGCCGGCGGCCGGTGCGACTGGAGGTCTTGCGCGCCGACGGGCTCGCGCTGCACGCCCGGGTCATTCCGTGAGAAAGCGATTGCCCGAGTTGGTCCGGCGACCTACCGTGGTCGCACACGGGAAAGGAGGTGGTCCGAGGAATGAATTCTTCTAGGACGCGTGAGGTGGCTGCCCGCTAGCAGCCAGTAGCAATCCGGGCTGTCCGCAGATTGGGCACCGGTGAGGCTGCTGACGAATTCCCAGCAGTCACCCGACCCGCAGGTGATCCGGAACCACGTCCTCCGGAGCGGCCGCGCTCGTGCGCGTGCCACGCCTGCGGGTCGTTCCCATTTCCGGAATGTCGCCGCCAGGGAATATAGTTGACCTCGACAACCTTCTCCCTGACGTGAACCGAGACTCCATGACCGTGGCCCACTCCGCACCCCGCCCAGGGGCCGAGCCGGCGGCACCGATGACGCACCGCGAGGTGCTCGAGGCGTTGAGCGGGCTGCTGCTCGCGATGTTCGTCGCGATGCTCTCGAGCACCGTCGTCTCGAACGCGCTGCCGGTCATCGTCACCGACCTCGAGGGCAGCCAGACCGGCTACACCTGGGTCGTCGTCGCCACGCTGCTGACGATGACCGCGACCACCCCGATCTGGGGAAAGCTCGCCGACCTGTTCAGCAAGAAGATCCTGGTGCAGAGCGCGCTGGTGATCTTCTCGGTCGGCTCCCTCGTCGCGGGCTTCGCGCCGTCGATGGAGGTGCTGATCGGTGCCCGTGCGGTGCAGGGCCTGGGCGTCGGCGGACTCACGGCGCTCGTGCAGGTCGTGATCGCGAGCATGGTCAGCCCGCGCGAGCGAGGCCGCTACGCCGGCTACATCGGGGCGGTCTTCGCGATGGCGACCGTCAGCGGCCCGCTGATCGGCGGCCTCCTGGTCGACAGCGTGGGCTGGCGCTGGTGCTTCTTCGTAGGGATCCCGGTCGCCGCGGTGGCCTTCGTCGTGCTGCAGAAGACGCTGCACCTGCCGGTGCTCAAGCGTGAGGTCCACATCGACTACCTCGGCGCCACCCTGCTCGTCGGCGGTGTCTCGATGCTGCTGGTCTGGGTGACGCTGGCCGGCCAGCAGTTCGCCTGGGGCTCGAGCATCAGCCTCGGACTGGTCGTGGCCGGCCTCGCCGTCCTCACCGTCGCCGTGTACGTCGAGATGCGGATCGCCCGCGAGCCGGTCATCCCGATGCGGCTCTTCCGCGACCGCACCACGTCGCTGGCGACCGCCGCGTCGGTGCTGATCGGGCTCGCGATGTTCGGGTCGACGGTCTACCTGAGCCAGTACTTCCAGCTCGCGCGTGGCATGTCGCCCACGGAGGCCGGCCTGATGTCGATCGCCATGGTCGGCGGGCTGCTGGTCTCCAGCATCGTCAGCGGCCGGATCATCACCGCCACCGGGCGCTGGAAGAACTGGTTGGTCGGCGGCATGGTCCTGGTCATCGCGGGCCTCGCGGCCCTCTCGACCATCGACGAGACGACCAACCTGTACGTCGTGGGAGCGTTCATGGCGGTGCTGGGGCTCGGTCTCGGGGCGACCATGCAGAACCTGGTGCTGTCGGTCCAGAACAACACCGCCGCCTCTGACATGGGTGCCGCGAGCTCGGTGGTCGCGTTCTTCCGCTCCATGGGCGGCTCGATCGGCGTGTCGGTCCTCGGCGCGGCGCTGGCCCACCAGGTCGCCGACACCGTCTCGGCCGGGCTCGACCGGATGGGGCTCGGCGGCGGCGGCCACGAGGTGTCGTCGATCCCCGACCTGGCCACGCTGCCGGCGCCGGTGCGCGAGCTGTTCGAGCACGCCTTCGGTGAGGCGACCGGTCACATCTTCCTGATCGCGGTTCCGTTCGCGGTGCTGGCGTTCGGGTGCGTGCTGCTGATCAAGGAGGTGCCGCTGCGCACCACCATCGAGCGGGCCGACGAGCTCGCGCCCGAGGCCACCGCGCAGGTCCCCGGCCGATGACCACCCCGACGCCCGGGAGCAGACGGCAGTCGCTGCGCCGCATCGAGCAGGAGGTCGGGGTGCTGATCCGGCGCGTCCGGCGCGTCATCGGCGAGCGGGCCCGGGCCGTCCACCCGGACCTGCAGCCCTCGTCGTACCTGCTCCTGGCGCACGTCGCCGAGGTCGGACCGATCCGTGCCTCGGCCCTGGTGGACGCCATCGGCATCGACAAGGGTGCGGTCAGCCGGCAGTCGCAGCACCTCGTCGACCTCGGTCTGCTCACGCGCACCCAGGACCCCGACGACGGCCGCGCCACCCTGCTCGCCGTGTCCGCGGATGCACGCTCACGGCTCGACCGGGTCAGCCGCACGCGCAGCGAGCGGTTCGGCCAGCTGCTCGGCGAGTGGAGCGACGACGACCTCGCCGACTTCGCCTCCCGGCTGGCCCGCTACAACGACACCCTCGACTGAACCAGCCAGACGGCGGTGTCGGCGGGCAGCTTGCCGTCGTCGACCGGTCCGCTCGCGACGACGACGTCACCCTCGGGGAGCGGAACCGGCGCGGCACCGCAGTTGAGGACGATCGTCAGGGCCCCACGGACGATCACGAGGGTGTCGGGTGGACTGTCGACGATGCGGATGTCGCTCCCCGCGTCGAGGGCATGCGTACGCCGGGCACGCAGCGCCTCGCGGTAGAACTCGAGGGTCGAGCCGGGCCGGTCCCACTGGGCCTCGACCGTGAGCGCGGCCCAGTCGTCGGGCTGGGGGATCCACGGCTGGCCCGCGGTCGGGCTGAAGCCGTAGGGCACGGCGTCGCCGGACCACGGGATCGGCACCCGGCACCCGTCGCGGCCCTTCGCGCCGGTGCGGAGCGAGGCCGGATCCTGCCAGTGCTCACGGTCCACCTCGACCTCCTCGAGGCCGAGCTCCTCGCCCTGGTAGAGGTAGGCCGAGCCGGGCAGCGCCAGCATCGTCAGCGTCGCGGCCCGGGCACGGGCCAGACCGCGCTCGCCGCCGCCGTACCGCGTGGGGTGCCGGATGACGTCGTGGTTGCTCAGGACCCAGGTCGCGGCCGCCCCGACCGGGGCCAGCGCGGAGAGGGTGTCGGTGACGACCTGCGCGAACGCGGCCGCCGACCACGGCGTGGACAGCCAGTGGAAGTTGAACGTCTGGTGCAGCTCGTCGGGACGCACGTAGCGAGCCATCGCCTCGGCGTTCGCTGCCCAGGCCTCGGCGACCGCCATCCGCTCGCCGTCGTACTCGTCGAGGACCTGCCGCCAATGCCGGTAGACCTCGTGGACCTCGGGGTGGTCCCACATCGGCTCCTCACCGGGCGGGAGCTCGACCATCAGGCCCTCCTGGCCGGGATTGACCGGCCGGTTCACCGGCAGCTCGGCGTCGGGCAGGTCGGCCTCCTTCAGCAGGCCGTGGGCGACGTCGACCCGGAAGCCGTCGACGCCGCGGTCGAGCCAGAACCGGAGCACGTCCTCGAACATCGCCGGCACCTCGGGGTTGCGCCAGTCGAGGTCGGGTTGGGTGCTGTCGAACAGGTGGAGGTACCACTGGCCGTCCGGGACCCGCGTCCACGCCTGCCCCCCGAACACCGAGATCCAGTTGTTGGGCGGCTGGTCGCCGTCCTCGCCGCGCCCGTCGCGGAACAGGTAGCGGGCGCGTTCCCGGCTGCCCGGCCCGGCGGCGAGCGCGGCCTGGAACCACGGGTGCTCGCTGGAGGTGTGGTTGGGCACCAGGTCGACGATCACCTTGAGCTCCAGGGCGCGCGCCCGCTCCAGGAGCTCGTCGGCGGCGTCGAGGTCGCCGAACAGCGGGTCGACGTCGCAGTAGTCGGCGACGTCATAGCCGTGGTCGTGCTGGGGACTCGGGTAGAACGGCGTGATCCAGACCGCGTCGACGCCGAGGTCGCGCAGGTAGGGCAGCCGCGCGGTGATGCCCGGCAGGTCGCCGACCCCGTCACCGTTGCTGTCGGCGAAGCTGCGGACGTAGACCTGGTAGGTCACCGCGTCCCGCCACCACGGGGCGTGGGTTGGATCGTTCAAAGCCATGGCAGTCAGTGTGTCATCCCGCGTTGAAGGCCGCAGCGTCGACCGCGAGCCAGACGTGCTCGGCGACTCCGACGACCTGGCCGGAGGGGTCGTAGAGCGTGGCCGCCGTGAAGGTCTTGCGGCCCTCGGAGCCCCGCGCGCCGCCGACGACGACGTACGTCGCGCCGATCGCCGGGAGGGCGTCGACGCGTGCCGTCATCCGGCCGAGCACCATCAGCCGCTCCTCGAGGTCGCCGGCCCAGCCGCCGACGCAGTCGAGGGCGGCCCAGGTGACGGGGCGTGTGGCGTGCAGCGGCTCGCCGCCGTGCACGTGCCAGTCTTCGGCCTGGGACGCATGTGGCGTCCACGTGGCCGCCACCCGCGCCCGGCCGAGGGTGTCGTCGGCGACGCGGCCCGGGAAGATCCGCAGCCCGTCTCCCTCCTCGCGGCCCGTCCCGCAGGCGAAGCAGGTCGGGAACGGGTGGGACACCAGGCCGGCGTACGTCGACTCGGCGGCCGCAGCTGTCTCCGCGGAGACCGGCTCGACGGGGTCCAGGTCCCGGTCGACGACCCGGGCCGCTGCCACCGCGGAGCCGTCGGGGGCGACCGCGACGCCGTCGACGACCGGGAGTGGGACCTCGAGCGGCGGCGGCTGCCGCAGCGTCACCTCCACGGGGCCGGGGTCGTCGGGCGCGACCAGGCCGGCCAGCGCGCCGGCGGTCCAGCCGCCGTTGCCGGAGGATGCCGGCCCGCAGAAGCGGGAAGGCACCAGCAGCTCGATCATCTGCGTATCCTCTCCCACCGCTCCAGTGCCTCGCGACGCTCCTCGGCGTGGTCGACCACCGGGTCGACGGGCTGGTGCGGGTCGTCGGCGTCGGCCAGCTCGGGCACCCAGCGCCGTACGTAGCTGCCGTCGGGGTCGAACTTCTTCCCCTGGGTGATCGGGTTGAAGACGCGGAAGTACGGCGCGGCGTCGGTGCCGCACCCGGCCGTCCACTGCCAGCCGTGCTGGTTGGACGCCAGGTCGCCGTCGACCAGCCAGTGCATGAAGTGGCGGGCACCGTGCTGCCACTCGACATGGAGGTCCTTGACGAGGAAGCTCGCCACGATCATCCGCACCCGGTTGTGCATCCAGCCGGTCGCCCGCAGCTCGCGCATGCCGGCGTCCACGATCGGGTAGCCGGTCCGACCGCGCTTCCACCGCTCGAACGACGGGCCCGGCTCGTCGTAGTCCATCGCGGCGTACTCCGGCCGCAGGTAGTCGCGTGCGGTCTCGGGCTGGTGGTGGAGCACGTCGGCGTAGAACTCGCGCCAGGCGAGCTCGGCGCGGTAGGTCGTGGCCCCGGCCCCGCGCAGGCCCGACAGGTCGGCGAGCAGCGTGCGCGGGTGGATCTCGCCCCACTTGAGGTGGACGCTCATCCGCGACGTGCCCGGGACGCCCGGCTTGTCGCGGTCGCTGCCGTAGTCGGCGAGCCGCTCGTCGAGGAAGGTCCGCCAGCGCCGGCTCGCCGCCGCCTCGCCGGCCGTGGGCAGCGACAGCCCGTCCGGGAGGGTGCGGTCCGGGATGTCCGTCGTGTCGTCGACGGTGAGCCAGCTGACGCGGCGCGGCCGGTCCGCCGGTGGCCGCCAGCCGTGGGCCGTCCACGCCTTGTGGAACGGCGTGAACACGGCGTACGGCGAGCCGTCCTGCTTGGTGATCCGCCCCGGTGCCACGGCGTACGGCGACCCGGTGCGGACCAGCTCGATGTCGTGGTCGGCCAGCGCCCGCTCGACGGCCGTGTCCCGCGCGGAACCGTAGGGCCCGAAGTCGGCGGCGACGTGGACCCGGCTGGCGCCCACCGAGCGGGCGGCCAGCACCACCCGCCGGACCGGGTCGCCGCGGACGACCTGGAGGCCGCCGATCGCAGCGTCCAGCGCCCGCAACGAAGCGCCGAGATAGGCCTGGCGGGAGATCCCGGACGGCCCCCACAGCCGCGGGTCGAGCACGAACAGCGGGAGCACCGGCCCGTCAGCCACCGCCTCCAGCAGGGCGGGATTGTCGGCGAGCCGGAGGTCCCGCCGGAACCACATCACCGAAGTCATCCCGACCCACTCTGCCACCGGAGCGGTCGGCGTGGCGCGCATGGGAGACTGGACGGGTGAGTGACCTGATCGACACCACTGAGATGTACCTGCGGACCATCTACGAGCTGGTCGAGGAGGGCATCGTGCCGCTGCGGGCGCGCATCGCCGAGCGACTCCTCCAGAGCGGTCCGACGGTCTCCCAGACCGTGGCCCGCATGGAGCGCGACGGGCTGCTCACGGTCGAGGGCGACCGCCACCTCGAGCTGACCGACGAGGGACTGCGGCTCGCCACGCGTGTCATGCGCAAGCACCGGCTCGCCGAGCGGCTGCTGACCGACGTGATCGGGCTCGACTGGGAGCTGGTCCACGCCGAGGCCTGCCGCTGGGAGCACGTCATGTCCGAGACCGTCGAGCGTCGGCTCATCGAGCTGCTCGACCACCCCACCGAGTCGCCCTACGGCAACCCGATCCCCGGCCTCGACGAGCTCGGTGAGCTCGCCCGCGGCGAGGAGTTCATGGCGGGAGTCAGCCCGCTGTCGGAGATCTCGCGGCGACGGCGAGTCCCGCGTGCACATCCGCCGGATCTCGGAGGAGATGCAGAAGGACGAGGTGCTGATGGGCGCGCTGCGCCGCGTCGGTGCGCTCCCCGACAAGACCGTCACCGTCGCCCGCACCGAGGAAGGTGTGCTGGTCGGCTCCGGCGGCGAGACCGCCGAGATCGTCGACGAGGCCGCCGACCACATCTTCGTGCGGGTGCTCGTGACCGACTCCTAGGCCGCGAGCGCGGTCAGGAACTCGCTGCACCCCACCTCGAGGCGGTACGACGCCAGCGGGTCGCCCCGCGTCGCGCCCCGGTTCGCGATGACCACCGGCGTGCCTGCCTTGGCGGCGCGGCGTACGAACCGCAGGCCGCTCATCACTGTCAGCGACGACCCGGCCACCAGCAGCGCGCCGCCCGTGTCGGCCAGCGCCTCGACGGCCGCGTAGCAGCGCGCGACGCGGGCGACCGGCACGTTCTCGCCGAAGAACACGACGTCGGGCTTGAGCACCCCGCCGCACGACTCGCAGTCGGGGACCACGAAGCCACGGGTGTCGGTCAGCTCGACGTCGCCGTCGGGCCGCAGCACGAGGTCGGCGTGGGCGTCGCGCCAGCCGGGGTTCAGCTCGGCCAGCCGGCGTTCGAGGGCGGCGCGCGACGAGCCGGCCCGGCAGTCGAGGCAGATCACGTCGGCGATCCGGCCGTGCAGCGCGACCAGCCGTCGCTGGCCGGCCTCCTCGTGCAGCCCGTCGACGTTCTGCGTGATCAGCAGCTCCGGGTCGAGCCGGGCCAGCGCGCGGTGACCGGCGTTGGGTCCGGCGGTCGAGAACTTGCCGAACCCGACGTGGACGCGCGCCCAGTAGCGCTGCCGGGCGTCCGGTCCGGAGCGGAACTCCTCGTAGGTCATCGGCGTGCGCGGCACCGAGGTCGGGCCGCGGTAGTCGGGGATCCCCGAGTCGGTCGACAGGCCGGCGCCGGTGAGCACCACCAGCGGCCCGGACCGCAACAGGTCCAGCGCCTCCTCGACCGCAGCAGCGGCCGGGGCGAGGGTCATCCGGCGAACCGGGCCGCCGACCGGGCGCGGGCCTTGGCGGCCTCGACCTCACGGTTCTTCGGCGGCGCGGTCGTGACGAGCTCGTCGAGCAGGTGGCGGGTGATGTGGGCGATCTCCGCGACGGCGCGGTCGAACGCGGCCTGGTTGGCCTGCGACGGCTTGGTCGTCCCGCTCACCTTGCGGACGAACTGCAGGGCGGCGGCGGCGACCTCGTCGTTGCTCGCCGGGGGCTGGAAGTTGTTCAGCGGTCGGATGTTGCGGCACATGGCGTCGAGAATACGCCGGACCCGTTCACGCTCACACGTCGAAGAAGGACACGTCCTCACCGGTCATCAGCACCACCCGGCCGTCCGGCAGCGGCACCAGCCGGACCGAGTCGACGTCGTTGCCGTACTCCACCTCGACCATCCGGTTCTCCAACCGAGTCGCCCTCGACCGACAGCACCGACACCCAGCCGGTGCCGCCCTCGCCAGCCCTCGGAGACCACGGCCAGCGCCGTGTCCCGGTCGGGCAGCCAGGTGAACTGACGGGGGTCGGCGGCCGCGGCGGCGACCGAGTCCTTGCGCGTAGTGCACCAGGTCCGTACGCCGCGGGTCGGTCAGGTCGGACACGTCGAACAGCGCGGCCTGCGCACCGCGGAGCATCCCGCTGAGCGAGGCGTCCTGGCCCATGCCGATCAGCCGCTGCCCGGAGATCGGGTGGAGGTACTCGGAGAAGCCGGGGATCTTGAGCTCGCCCAGCAGCGTGGGTGCATCCGGGTCGGTGAGGTCGATCGCATAGAGGGGGTCGACCTGCCGGAACGTGACGACGATCGCGAGGCCGTCGAACCACCGCACCGACTTGATGTCCTCGTTGACCCCGAGCTTGTCGACCCGGCCGATCTCCTCCAGCTCGTCGCCGTCCTCACGCAGGGTCACGACCGAGTTGAAGTTGCCGGTCTCCTCGCTCGGCCCCACCGCCACGCGCAGCACGTCGTCGTACTCGTCCATCGCCCAGCGGTCGGCGATGACACCGTCGACGACCCCGGAGGCGGTGTAGGTCGCGTCCGGTGCCGTCGAGCTCGAAGGCGTAGATCCGGCTGCGACCGTTGTCCGCGGGGTCGCTCGCGTTGGGCAGCTCGGGGATCCAGCAGCAGCCCCAGGCGGACCAGGCGCTGCTGGCGAGGTACATCCGGGTGGGGGAGACGTAGGCGAGCGTGGTGTCGGTGGCGACGCCCATGACGTCGGACTCGGTCGGGTCGTCGGCGTCGAAGCCGACCACGGCCATGGTGCCGAGTGCGGCCTCGTCCGCGGTCGGGACGACGACCTCGTCGCACTCGAGCAGCTGCTCGGTGCCGGTCGCGTCGCCGTCGGCGTCGTAGGTGGTGACGGTCGGCAGCCAGTCCTCGATGGACGACTCGCGGACGACCTCCTGGTTGTGCTTCGTCGCCTCGTCCGCGTCGCGCCAGAAGCGGGGCTCCACGAAGTCGAGGTCGGGGAGCGGCGTCGACAGCACCAGCCGCACCGTGTCGTCGTGCTGGACCGCGCGCACCAGTCCGGTGGCGAAGCTGCGGTCGTCGATCAGCTCGGGTGCGGCCGGGTCGGAGACGTCGTACGTCGTCATCCGGGTGGCGCTGCCATGGACCAGGTCGTCGGCCGCTGGTGCTGGTCACGACCACGGTGTCGCCGGCCAGCAGCAGCTCCGGCGCCCCGTCGCTGGACGGCAGGTCGACATCGGCAACCTCGACCGGCGCGCGGCCGCTGACGTCGTGGATCTCGAGGTCGCCGTCGCGGGTGCGGACCAGCAGCTCGCCGTCGGTCTTGACCACGTCGGGCTCGTCGACCCCGATCTCCTGGACGTTGGTACCGGTCGCGCTGTTGCCCTGCTCCCTCACGCCAGCGGCGGGGACGGGTGCCCCGGCGACGGAATCCTCCACGGCCGAGGCCAGCGGCATGCCCCCGTCGAAGGCCATGTACATGGGGCTGTCCCACCCGTACGGCCCGACCCGCTCGGCGCCGCGCTCGACATACGAGTCGAGCAGCGCCTCGCAGCTGCCGGGCGCCGTCAGGTCGGCGTTGACCAGCTCGATCGGTGCCCCGGGTGGGGACGTCGGGACGCCGGTCGGCGGCGCCACGGTGGTCGTCCCGCTGCCCACCACGATGCCGGTCAGGAAGGCCGCACCGAGTCCGGTGACGGCGACGACGGCGAGTCCAGTTCGTGCTCCAGCGCTCATGGCGATGGGACGGTTGCCGATCCGGCCGGGTTCCCTGACACGATGACCGGATGCCGACCCGCGATCTCGACGTCGTCCTGTTCGGAGCCACCGGGTTCACCGGCGGACTCACCGCCGACTACCTCGCGCGCCACGCGCCCGACGGGCTGCGATGGGCGCTGGCGGGCCGCAACCCGGACAAGCTCGCGGCCGTGCGCGACCGTCTGGTGGAGATCGACGCTGGCCTCGCCGACCTCGAGCTGCTCGACCGCCGACGTCGACGACGCGGCCTCGCTGCAGGCGCTCGCCGAGCGCACCAAGGTCGTCGCCACCACGGTCGGCCCCTTCCTGGCCTACGGCGAGCCTCTCGTGGCCGCCTGTGCCGCCGCGGGCACGGCGTACGCCGACCTGACGGGCGAGGCGGAGTTCGTCGACCGGATGTACGTCGCCCACCACGACACCGCGGTCCGCACCGGGGCGCGACTCGTGCATGCCTGTGGGTTCGACTCGATCCCGCACGACCTCGGCGCCTACTTCACCGTCCAGCAGCTGCCCGACGACGAGCCGATCACGATGCGCGGGGTGGTGCGCACCAACAGCACGGTGTCCGGCGGCACCTTCCACTCGGCCCTCACCGCGCTGTCGCGCGTGGGAGACATGCGGTCCGCCGCGGGCTCCCGCCGGAAGGTGGAGGGCCGTCCGGAGGGACGGTCCTCGCGATCGGTCGGCGGCAGGTTCCGCCGCGACCCGGTGCTGGGCTACTGGCTGCTGCCGCTGCCGACGATCGACCCGATCGTGGTGGCTCGCAGCGGCGCCGCGCTCCCGGCGTACGGCCCGAAGTTCCGCTACTCGCACTTCGCGGGGACCAAGACGCTGCGCTATGCCGCCGGCGGCGCCGCCGTCATGGCCGGCCTCGGTCTCGCGGCCCAGGTCGGACCCGTCCGCAACCTGCTGGGCAAGCGGCTCCAGCCCGGTGACGGCCCGGACGAGGCGCGCCGGGCGAAGTCGTGGTTCCGCGTCGACTTCGTCGGTGAGGCCGGGGGGCAACAGGTCCACACCCGGGTCTCCGGTGGCGAGCCCGGCTACGACGAGACCGCCAAGATGCTGGCCGAGTCGGCGCTCAGCCTCGCGCTCGACGACAACCCCGACGTCGCCGGCCAGGTCACGACGGTCCAGGCGATGGGCGACCGACTGCTCGACCGGCTCCGCGCCGCCGACATGTCCTTCGAGGTGCTGACCTGACGCCTCCCGTCCGCTGACCGGACGCTCTGGGCAAAATTACTGGAACTACCTCCAAAAGGGTCTTGTCCGCGGGTGAGCGGGCAGTGACACTGGGCGAGACGGCCGCCACCTGCCTCATGGGCAGGTGGCCCGCGGGAGCCGGGGGGTTCTCGAGTCGAGGCGTTGGGCTACGTCCTCCTCGAATCACAAGACCTCCGTGGTGCTTGCGGTTTGCCGAACGTGGCGGTGGATCCGAGTCGGGGGGCTAGGGTCCACCGCTTCGTTTGTCTGACGGTGACTCGGTCCAATGCCGGCACCGTCGGAGCCAGGCGTGAACGAGCGCCGCGAAGGCGCGGGGTTGCTCCAACGGGAGGTAATGACCGGCGTTGGCGAGGGCGGTGTAGTCGGCCTGTGGCAGGTGGGGCAGTCCGAGGAGCGGGTCACGGTATCCGGCGACGCGATCACGTCGCCCGGTGACCAGGCATACAGGGGTGTCGAGCTCGGTGGGCATCTCCTCGTCGGAGAGTGCGAAAGCCTCGCTGCGCAGGGCTGTCAGGTAGGCATCGTCGTTGGGGCCGCTGGCGCCGATCATCGCCGCGATCCCCGTGCCGACTTCAAGGGTCTGGTGACCGACCGCGTGGCGGAAGTGCTCGTGCAGGTGCGCCGGGACGTCGGCGAGCCAGCCAGGTTCCGCGGTGGAGTCCAGCACCCCCGGTCAGGTCCCGGTCCTGCGGGCGGATCTTGAAGCCGGCACAGATCATCATCGCGCCTCGAACCCGACCCGGAAGCCGGCGGACCAGGCCGGCGCTCAGGTAGGCCCCGTACGACCAGCCCATGAGGGCGAAACGGCTATCGCCAAGCTGGTCATTCAGGGTCGTCACTACGTGGTCGAGAACGTCGTCCGAGCTGGGCTGGACCGCGGGTGACTGCCCCGTGCCCGGCAGATCCACATACCACCGCTCCCAGCCATCGTCGCCGTCGAAGACCGGCTCCACGGCCTGGCCCAAAGCCCGATGACCGAGGCTGAACGACGGGAGCACGACCAGCGGTTCTCCTACACCGTGCCGCTCGATATGAAGCTCCACGCTGGACAGTTGAGCACACGACTGGCCTGACCACGGTGTCGTGTCCTGCGAAAACTCGAGTGCCCCAGGCAGGAGTCGAACCTGCGACCTTTCGCTTAGGAGGCGGCTGCTCTATCCGCTGAGCTACTGGGGCGGGACGTGCGCCATTCTCTGCGGAGAACCCCACGCCGGGCCAGAGTCTAGTAGCGGGTGAGCACAGGGCCTGACGGCATGCGCGTTCGACACCTCTGCCTTCGTGCTGGTTCAGGTCAGCTGGGTGAGCCGGCCTCCGGTAGGTCGATGCCACACGCAGCCAGCGCCTCCTGGACCTCGGGGTCCTGCAGGAGTCCACCCATGGCGCCGCCGGGTCCACCTGAGGGCATGTCGGAGGGCACTTCGGTGGGCATGTCGGAGGGCATGTCGGTGGGAGGCTCTCCTTCTGGTCCCGAGGGCATGTCAGAGGGAAGCGTGTCCTCGAGGCCGGCGGCCTCGAGGCAGTCGCGGAGCTCCTGGAACTGCGAGGTGTCAAAGCCTTGGCCTGGCCCCGACGGTTGCGCGTCGCTCTCCGACGGAGCAGGCGTGCCGCCGTCGCCGTCTGAGCCACAGCCTGTCAGTGTCAGGACGCCGGCCAGAGTGAGTGATCCGAGCAGTCGAGACGCGTTCTTCATGGTGATCCTTTCGTTTGGTACGGCGCGGTCACCGCACCGTCACGTCCTCGGCGCGGAGCAGCCCGGCCGAGGTGGTTCCCGAGATGTCGACACGCTGGCCCTTGGTCACCCGGCCCGGTGCCACCGTCGTCTCGCGGGTGACGTCGACGTCGTTCGTGATCCGAACGCGGTGGCGGGTGCCCCCGAGGTCCTCCACGACCCACCGGTCGCCCCGGACCGCCACCACCGTGCCGATGACGCTGTCGGTCTCGTCCTCGCGGGGAGCGCTGGACTCCGGTTCGGGGATGCCGCCTCCAGGAATGCTGAATCCTTCGGGGAGCTGACCGCCGCCGGGAAACCCTGTTGGCGCTCCGGCCGCCCCCGTGGCGTCCTCATCAGCGTTCCCGACGTACTTCTGTGTCAGGGCGCCTCCGAGGAAGAAGAGCGAACCGCTCAGGAGCACGATGAGTGCCAGGCGGAGCCTGGATCGCCGGGTAGGGGCCGAGAGCCATTCGTCCTCGAGGACGGGGTCGTCGGATGATGGTTGTCTTTATGTCATGGAGAGGTCCTCATTCGTAGCGCAGCGCATCGATGGGGCGCAGCGACGCGGCCCGGTTTGCTGGGTAGAGGCCGAAGAAGAGACCGATCAGCGAGGGCCACTCCGAAGGCCAGTCCCACTGAGTAGGGCGCCACGACGGGTTCGACTCCCACGATCGTGAACTGGCGAGCCCACCAGCCCGATGGTGACTCCGACGAGGCCGCCGAGAAGGGACAGCAGCACGGCCTCGGCGAGGAACTGGCCGACGATGTCGGCCTTGCTGGCGCCGATCGCCTTGCGGATGCCGATCTCGCGGGTCCGCTCGGTGACGGTGACCAGCATGATGTTCATGACACCGATACCGCCGACCAGCAACGAGATCGCTGCCACTGCGCCGAGGAGCACGGTGAACGTCCGGTTGCACGACGTGGCGGCCTCCAGGATCGAGGAGGCGCTGGTGACGCAGTAGTCACGGTTGGCAGAGGTGACCCCGTGGCGGGCGTCGAGGATCGACTGCACCTGGGCCTTGGCGGCGCTCACGTGTCGGCGGAGGTGGCCTTGACGGAGATCGAGTCGAGCGACCCGTAGCCCGAGAGCGTGTCTTGCAGGACGGACGCCGGTGCGATCACCCGGTCGTCCTGGTCCTGAGGTCCGGTGCTGCCCTTCTCGGTCAGTACTCCGACGACGTCGTAGTGGAAGCCGTTGAACGACACCTGCTGTCCCGACGATGGTCTCGGCGTCGCCGCCGACGAGTTCTTCGGCCACGGTGCGCCCGACGCAGCGCCACGCGTCGGTGCGGGTGTAGTCGTCATCAGTGAAGCTGCTGCCGTACTGGACCGAAGAGTTGTCGATGAGCAGATAGCTCGCCGTCGTACCGGTGAAGGTGCCGACGTCGTGCGAGGCGCCGTCACAGCGTTGCCGTGACTGAGGTGGCGCTGACCACGGGTGCGACGCCGACGACGTCGGGCGCGTCGTCGCTCGTGGCGATCGCCTCCGCGTCCGTCCATGCGTGAGCTCGGCGGCCCGGGTCGAGGTACGCGGTGTCGACTGGTCGAGGTGCCGCCGCCCACCGCCGGCCGCGGGGAACCCTCCGCCGCCAGGCAGGCCGCCCCCGAGCCCGCCCGCCGCGGCCGCCCGCGCCGCCCTGCGTGGCGGTGATGGTGAGGGTGTTCGTGCCCAGCGAGCTGATCGACTCCTGGACGGCGCGGCTGGACCCGGTGCCGACGGCCACCAGGATGATGACGGCTGCGACTCCGATCAGGACGCCGAGGGTCGTCAGCGCCGACCGCATCTTGTTCGCCGTGACCCCCTGCCAGGCGAACCTCATCGACTCCGTTCAGGTTCACGGCTTCCGCTCCGACGGCAGGCGAGGACGGCAACGCTGTGCAGCCGGCCGCCACTGGGGCGGTGGTTCGTGCGACCCCGACCGACGGATCGTCGGAGACGATCCGTCCGTCCTTCATGCGGATCGACGCGCTTGGCATGGCGTGCGACATCGTCCTCGTGGGTGATCACGACCAGCGTCCTGCCACCGGCGGCGAGCTCGTCGAACAGCGCGAGCACCTCCTCGGTGCTGTGGCTGTCGAGCGCGCCGGTGGGCTCGTCGGCGAGCAACAAGACTGGCTCGGTCACGATCGCGCGGGCGACAGCGACGCGCTGCTGCTGGCCGCCGGACAGCTCCGCGGGCAGGTGGTCCAGCGCGATCGGCCAAGCCCGACCCGGGCGAGCGCTGCGCGTCGCGCGGGCGGCCGCTCGGCCGCCGGCACCCCCGCGTAGGCCAGCGGGAGCTCGACGTTGCGCGAGCGCCGTGGTCCGCGGGACAGGTTGAAGTTCTGGAAGACGAAACCGATCTTGCGGTTGCGCACCAGCGACAGGCGCCGCTCGTCGAGGCGACGCACGTCGATGCCGTCGAGCAGGTAGCGACCGCGAGGTCGCGGACGTCGAGGCAACCGACGATGTTCATCAGCGTCGACTTGCCGGATCCCGAGGCTCCCATGACGGCGACGTAGTCACCGTGGTCGACGCGCAGATCGATGCCGTCCAGGGCCTTGACCTGCAGGTCGTGAGGGCCGTAGCTCTTGTGGACCGCCGCGAGCTCGACTGTAGGGGCGCCGGTGCCGCCTCCGGTCGGTCATCCGATGCCTCCCAGTCCGCCGCCGAGACCGGGGAAAGGTGAACGTCGCCGCGGGTGGTCGGCCTGCTCAGGCAAGACCACGACCGTGTCACCCTCGCTGAGCCCGTCCAGGCACCTCTGTGTACCCGTCGCCCTCGAGGCCGGTGACCACCGGCGGCGGTGTGTGGTGGACAACCGTCGGCGGGCCGCACGGTCGCGGTCGTGCTGTCTCCCTACGGTCGTCAGGGCGCTGGTGGGGACCCGGACCGCGCCCTTCTCTCGTGCCGGTGGTCACGACGACCTGGGTGCTCTGTCCCAGCTTGACCCCCTTTGCTTCCTGTCGAGGGTGACGGTCACTCCGTACTCGACGACGTTGTTGGTGACGGTATACTCGACGACGTTCGACGGCACTCACGGTGCCGTCGACTGCTCGCCCGGTGGCGGACGAGGGTGACGCGTGACCGGCTGCCCGACCGCCACGTCGGCGATGTCGGCTTCTGTGATGTCCGCGGTGGACCTGCAGATAGTCCGGGTGTCGGTGAGCGTGATGAAGCTGCCTGGCTCGAGGTCGTCGACGAGGTGGATGACTCGTCGCTCGCATCGGTGCCGTGTGCTCGAGCTCACAACCGCGGAGGAGGATGGCCTCGCCGACGGACGCCGTTGATCTTCGGCCACGGTACCCGGCCACGGGGGCTCAAAGCAGGGTGCTCGGTCCAGGGCCGTACAGAGCCTGTGTCCACGGTCTACTTGAGCGCTCTCGATCTGCGCAATGGCGGACTGCACCTCCCCTTCCCGGGCCGACTGTTGGTTCACCGACACACTCGCCCGCGTGCTGGACAGCGACGCCTCCGCAGCACGCAGGGCCTGCTGTTGCGCTTCCACCTGCTGTTGTAGTTGGAGGATGCTCGAAGGTATGCGGGTGGCCCGAGCTGGTGGCGAAGGGCGGAAAGCGTGACGAGAGTCGAGCGAGTCCTCCGCGGAATGGCGACCGCCTGCATGATAAAAATCTAGCCGCGGAAAATACGGTGTCGCGGCGGTAAATGAGGCGAACGCCTAGGCAACTCCTGCAACGGCTTGGTAGTGCCTTCGTAACCGCATCGCGACGCACGCCATGACGGTCGAGTCCTGTTGTTGGCGGAGTCAGGGACAGGGTCTGCTGAAGCGTTGGCGACGTTCATAAGACGAAATGGCAAGCTAGGCGACGGACACCTCGGCTTAAGCTAAACGACAAACGATGTCGCGTCGAGCGATGATTGAAACTGTAACTCCTCAACGGCTGTCTGGCCCTGCACGGTCATCGACATAGGAGGCCTGAGCGGAGGATGAGCTGGGCTCTTCGACGGCGTGCGCGGACTGTTCGGGCGCTGGTCTGATCGACCTGCGCCAGATGCCTGGCCCTTGCGAGACCCGCTACACCGGGCTCGACGAGGATCCTTACTGACGACTACCGCCTCCACCCTCGAAGTCGGTGTTGACGGTGCTGCCGGCCGACGATGTTTCCGTTCGCGCTCACCGTGGCGGTGACCGACGCTACGAGTGTCGACAAGGCCGCGGTTTGTGCAGTCCCTTGAAGCCGGCTCCGTAAACTGCGTCCCCAACCGAGATGGTCACCACAGGTCAAGGCCAAGAGACGATCAAAAGGACCGCGAGACGACGATGACCCCGTTGGTGATGAGCAACCCCTGCGACTCTTTCAGCGCAGCTAGTCGACCTCCTCTGGCGAGCGGACCCCAACGCAATGTCTTGGGACTTGCGCGGTCCTTCCTGACATCGATCACGGAAAACAAGACCCTAACGCCCCTGAACTTCGGGTGCGAACTGGTAGACGGGCTGAAGATAGTTAGGCTGGGAAAACGGATGCCGGGTTCACAGGCAATTGCCAGCCTCTTCCCAGCGATCGGCAAGATCGCTCGCCACGATGAAGCCCCTTGCGCGCGGCGCGGGGTTGGAGAGGGAGGTACGTCAGTGAGCACCTCGCCGGCTCGTGGCCCGAATCAGGGCATCACCGTGCTCGTCGTGGAGGACTCAACACGCCGATCTCTCGACATGCTGGCCAATGAGCCTGTCGTTCGTCTGGCTATAGACGTAACTGAGAGCGACGAGAAACGGCGCAGAGGCCCTGGCCCAAGGCATGCAAAGCGCCTGCCTCGATCTGGCTCTGTTGGACGTGATGTTGCCTGACACCGACGGGTTCGAACCTGCTGCGTCGGCTCAGAGGGCATGCACCCTGAGATGGACGGCGGTCTTCGTGACCGCGCGCGATGCGCTGGAAGACCGGCTGACCGGGTTGACCCGGGGCGGGGACGACTACGTCACCAAGCCCTTCTCCCTGGAGGAGGTCGTCACCAGGGTCGGTGACGGTGCTGCGCCGTACTTCTGAACCAACCGACGGGGACGCGTGTCTATCAACCAGCTCACCTACGCCGACCTGGTCCTGGACGAGGACCAGCACCAGGTGCTGGCGAAACGGTGGGCTCGGTGGAGCTCTCGCCCACGGAGTTCTCGCTGCTGCGGTTCCTGATGCACAACGCCGAGCACTAGTACATGAGCACGTGCGCAGATTCTCGATCACGTGTGGCACTACGACTTCCACGGCAACACCAGCGTCATCGAGTCCTACATCAGCTACCTTCGCCGCAAGATCGACACCGTGGACCTGCCCCTGATCGACACCGTTCGGGGCGTTGGTTACGTGCTGTAATCTGGACACCTAACGCCGCGTGATTGAGAAGGCCCTGTCGATCCGTGCCCGACTGATGCTCGGCATGGTGATGCTGGTGGCAGTGGGCCTGACGGTCACCAGTGCCACCGGAATCCTGCTCCTGCGTGACTTATCTGCTCGACCACGTGGACTACCAGGTGGGGGCGATCACACCAGCGAACGTCCCCTTCGAGGATAGACGCGTCGCGCCCGGAAAACCCGACCAGACATCTGCGCGAAACCCGCGAGATCCTCAGAGGCTTGCGCAGCGACTTCGTCATCCTGGTACTGGATTCGAAGGGGGACGTGGCCTGCTCCCTGGGACCGGACCTCGGTGAGGCTGCTCCCGACTCTCGACGCTCGCAAACCCGTGGGGGTCGACCGGGCAGCTGGTCACGTGTGCCGTCTGTTGGACGGTGTCAGGATCGCTGGCGTGCTCCGGGCACAGATAGGACGACGATCTCTGAGCAGACCCTGCTTCTCGCGGGTGCGCCCTCGCCGACACTGATGCGACCATCGCCCGGTTGACGTGGATCTTCGGTCCTCATCAGTGCCATCGTGCTACTCCGCGACGGCCGACGAGGCGCCGCAGCCATCGCCGCTGATCGGACTACGGCCGCTCACCCAGATCGAGGAAACAGCAGAACGCATCGCTGAGGGAGATCTCACCGAACGGGTCCCGACCTATGGACGGCAGACCGAGGTCGGACGACTCTCCCATGCGCTGAACGGGATGCTCGGTCAGATCGAACAGGCCTTCACGGGCCCGCACCCAGTCCGAGGTGACGCTGCGGCGGTTCATCTCCGATGCCAGCCACGAGCTACGAACACCGTTGGCCACCATCCGGGGCCATGCCGAGCTCTGGCGCAAGGGCCTCATGCGCGAAGGGCGCGATCTCGACATCGCTCATGTCGCCGCATCGAGGGCGAATCGGCCCGCATGGGCGACCTGGTCGACGACATGTTCCTCCTGGCCCGCCTCGACCAGGCCCGCGCCATTGGAGCGCCACCCGGTCGACCTGCTCAGCATCGCGACCGACGCGGTGATCGATGCTGAGGCACGACAACCCGGAACGCTCCATCTCCCTGCACGCCCGGCCGAGCGGACCAAGCCTCCCGTCGTCATGGGAGACGAAGCGCTGTCTGCGACAGGTGGTCGACGAACTTTCTCTCCAACGCACTGTCCCACACTCCGCCGACGGCACCGAGTGGACGTCCCATGGTCGGACGCCTCACACGGCCTGGTCGTGACTCTCCGTGTCGGACACCGGTCCGGGCATGAGTGACGAGATCTCCTCCAAGGTCTTCGACCGCTTCTATCGGGCAGACTCGGGCGAGCCCGCCAAAACATGGCGGCACCGGTCTCGGCCTGGCCATCGTGAAGTCGCTCACCGAAGCCCATGGGGGCGACGTCACCTGCATCACCAGCCCAGATATCTTCGGTAGCACCTTCACCGTCGCCCTGCCGCTGGTGCCATCGGGTTGACGGTCGCGGTATCAACGGCGGGTCGAGCCCACTCCTCCACGGCACCGACTCCCATCCGTTCGATACCGCCGTGGAGGCACCCATGTCCATCCGACCACTTCTCGCGCTCGCGACGCTCGGCGTCTCGACCCTGGTGACCGCGTCCGTCGCCACGGCCGGGGCAGCGACCTATGCCCCGACCCCGGATCCGGAACGCATCCTGGATCGCAACGTGTCCGGAGCGGCCGCAGTGAGGGCCCTCGACAACGACCTCGACCGCGTGGCCCGGCGGTACGACAAGACTCCCGCCGAGCTGGCGACGCTGTTGCGCAACGACTCCTCGCTGTGGGTCGACCCGACCGGCATGCTGCACGTCAAGGAGCCTCTCCCGACGGAGCCCGTCGAGAGCGTGTCGACACCGCAGCCTGGCCCGTTCCCCAACAGCGAGACCTTCAACCTGCACAGCAACCCTGGCGCGGATCGCACGATCTTCCTGGACTTCGACGGAGGCCCGGTGGCGGGGACGGCCTGGAACGACTCCTACACGGTTCCGACCTCCTCGCAGCCGGCGTTCGACCTCAACGGGAATCCGGCCACCTGGAGCCAGGCGGAGCACGACACCATCCAGAGTGTCTACCAGCGGGTCGCGGAAGATTTCCGGCCCTTCAACGTGGACGTGACGACGCAGGACCCAGGTGCCGCTGCTCTCGACCGGTCCAGTGCCGGCGACACGCAGTTCGGGACGCGGGTGCTGGTGACGCCGAGCACCGATGCCGCAACCCGGATCTGCAGCAACGCCTGTGGTGGCGTCGCCTTTGTCGGTGTCTACAACCTGGTCGGCTCCAGCTACTACCAGCCGGCGTTCGTGTTCCCGCAGCTCCTGTCCAACGTGGACAAGTACATCGCCGAGGCCGCCAGCCACGAGGCGGGCCACAACCTCGGCCTCTTCCACGACGGCACGTCGACCGTGGGCTACTACACCGGCCACCACAACTGGGCCCCGATCATGGGTGTCGGCTACAACGAGCCGCTCGTCCAGTGGAGCAGCGGTGAGTACGCCGACGCCAACAACGCCCAGGACGACATCGCCGTCATGCAGAGCTACGGTTTGCCGCTGCGGACCGACGACCACGGGTCCAGCTTCGCCACCGCCACTGCCATGGGCACCAGCAGGACGGCATCCGGGATCATCGAACGGCGGACCGACGTCGACGTGCTCTCGTTCCGTCGCACCTGCCGCGGCACGACGTCGATCACGGTCAAGCCGTTCGACAACAAGCCGAACCTGGATGTCCGGCTCCGCCTGCACACCGCCGGTGGGGCGCTCCTGGCCTCGAGCAACCCGCTGTCGGGCGAGGCATCGTTCGACCTGGCCACCGGCCTGAACGCCAAGATCAAGCGTTCGCTCGCCGCCAGGACCTACCACCTGACGGTGGACGGCGTGGGGACGCTCACCCCGGCCACGGGCTACTCCGACTACGGCTCGCTGGGTAAGTACTCGGTACGGATCTCGGCCTGCTGATGATGAGGCAGTCCCGCTGAATCACCCGCTGCGGCCCTCGCGCGTCGACCACCAGATCGGCGCGCGAGGGCTCGTCAGTTTGTCTGAGGCGGCGAGACGGGAGATATTGGAGGCTTAGTTTCGGCCCCACTGCGCCCGCTGCCCACGAGGAAGTCCCCGATGAGTCAACCTGTCGTGCCCGAAGAGGGCTCGAACGGCGACGGCTCCGGCGACGGCCCGAAGCGCAAGGGCAAGGTCCGCAAGAAGCACACGGTCGCCAAGGTCCTGCTGGTGGTGGTGCTGGCGCTGTCGCTCGTCACCGCCCTCGGCGTCGTCTACTTCTACCGCCACCTCAAGGGCAACCTGACCGTGGTCCAGATCGACAACCTCCTCGAGAACCGTCCCGAGAAGGAGAAGGTCGAGGGCCCCCAGGAGCCGCTCAACGTCCTGGTGATGGGGTCCGACACCCGCGACTGCGAAGGCTGCGACCTCGACAACGAGACCGGCGGCAACGCGTCGGACACGACCATCCTCATGCACCTGTCGGCCGACCGGGAGCGCGCGTACGGCGTCAGCATCCCGCGCGACACCATCGTCGACCGCCCGGCGTGCAAGACCCAGAGCGGCGAGAAGACGGCTCCGGCGACGGACGTGATGTGGAACGAGGCGTTCTCCGTCGGCGGACCGACCTGCACCGTCCAGCAGTTCGAGACCCTCACCGGCGTCTTCATCGACCACATCGTCGTGGTCAACTTCGCCGGCTTCGAGGACATGGTCAACGCCATCGGCGGCGTCCCGGTGTGCATCCCCGAGGACATCGTCGACCCTGAGCACGGCATCAACATCCCGGCCGGCACCCGCGAGATCTCAGGCCGCGAGGCGCTCAACTACGTCCGCGCCCGCTACACCCTCGGCGACGGTTCGGACATCGGCCGGATCAAGCGGCAGCAGGCGTTCATCGCCGCGATGGCCGAGAAGGTGATCTCCGCCGGCACGCTCGCGCGTGTGGACCGGCTGGTGCGGTTCCTCAACGCCGCCACCAAGTCGCTCACCGTCGACGAGGGACTCGAGAGTCTCATCGACATCGCCAAGATCGGTGTCAGCTTCCAGGGCATCGGCCTGGGCAACATCCAGTTCCTCACCGCCCCGAACGCGTACTACCCGAGCACCTCGGACCTCGCGGGCCGGGTCTACCTCAAGGACTCGGCGCCCCGGCTGTGGGAGCAGATCGGCAACGACGAGGTGCTCGACAAGCAGTTCACGGGCGGGGCGATCAGCGCGGGCCGCCTGCCCGGCTCGGGCAACAAGCCCAGCCCCGAGCGCCGAGGAGGCCGCCCGGGCCGAACAGGCCGGGCTGTGCGCATGACCGAGCCGCGCCGTGACGAGACTCCCGTCGAGCGCCGGGCACGGCTCGACGCGATCTTCGGCGAGGTGCTGCCGGAGACCACCAGCGACGAGCGCGATCCCGGCGGCACGGCCGAGGACGACCCCGGCGACGCGTGGCTACGCGCGCAGGTGCCGCCCCATCACGGCTGAGGCCGGTTGGCCCCGCCCGCGAGCAGGTCGCGGATCTCCTGCAGCAGCGCGATGTCGTCGGGCGTTCCTGCCTCGTTCCTTGGGGAAGTACATCTCCTGGGCCTTGACATAAGGCACCACGACGAAGAAGTAGACCACCGCGGCGATGATCACGAAGGAGACCAGGGCCGTCAGGAACGCCCCGACGGAGACCCCGCCCGGGGAGTACGACGAGAAGTCCGGCGTGCCGCCGGCCTTGCCGATCAGGTCCATGAGCATGTCGACGGTCGCCAGCACGACGGCCGTGAACGCGGCCGCCATCACGAACGCGACGGCCAGCTCGACCAGGTTCCCTCGCAGGATGAAGTTCTTGAAGCCAGTCATGGTCCGAAACGCTAGCGGCTGAAGGAGTAGCTCAGGAACCACCGGACGCTGGCCTCGCTCACGGTCTCCACGGACGCCGGGGCGACGCCGAGGAGCGACCAGGGCGCCCGGTGGGGCGGAGGCCGCGGACGTCTCATGGGCGGGCGGGATCGCCAGCACCAGTACGTCGGCCGCAACCACGCGGCTGCCACCCGCCTGGGGGTCGGTCGCGATCAGGTCGATCCGGTCGCCCGGCTCGAGCAGCGCGGCCAGCGCGGAGTCGGGCAGCCGCACCGGCACCGTCGCCAGGTCGGGGTGGGCATCGGCGAGGCCGGACCCGACGAGGCGGACGTCGGTGATCGGCTCACCCGCGCGCACCGGCGCAGCCAAGGTGTGGCCCACGGCGTCGGGCTCGACACCGTCGGGCACCGCGTCCGGGGCCATCGGCCGTCGTTCCAGGTCGGCGTCGTCCAGCACCGACCCGGCAGGCAGGTCACGGGCCGCGGTCAGGACCGCCACCGTCGGCGGCGGCGGCGCGGTGACGCTGTGGACGCCGGCGACGACCGCGACGCCGGCGCACAGCGCGGCGAGCGGACGGCGCCGGGCGAGCACGCGGCGGCGTACGGCGCGGCGGATCCGGTGGACCCGGTCCAGCCTGGGGTGCGGAGCAGGCATGCGCCGACGGTAGGAGAGATCCGCCGGCCGCGTGACGGTCCTCCACAGGGGCCGTCAGGAGGCGGTGGCGGGCGCCTTGGTGTCGGGCTTCGTGGTCCGACTTCTTGTCCGGCTTGGCATCGGACGTGGTGTCGGGCTTCGGCTCGGCCTTGGTCTCCGACGTCTCCGACTTCTCCGAGGACGCCGTGCTGCGGCTGTCGTTGCGGTAGAAGCCGGAGCCCTTGAAGACCACGCCGACGGCGTTGAACAGCTTGCGCAGTCGCCCGGAGCACTCGGGGCACTCGGTCAGCGCGTCGTCGCTGAAGCTCTGGAACTGTTCGAAGGCATGGCCGCACTCGGTGCAGGCGTACTGGTAGGTCGGCACGGCAGGTCCTGGGGTCGGGAGGGAGTGCTGGCACTCACGATGGGCGACTGCCAATGGTACGGCACAATGACAACGCCATGACCCAGCCCGACGCCATCGACGACCGCAGCTGGGTCGCCATCTTCTTGTTGCTGCCGAAGCCGATGCGGGTGACGGCGTACGTCGCGGTCGGCCTGGTCGGCGCGCTCATCGTGTCGCTGCTCATGGTGGTCGCCGTCGCCCGACAGCCGTTGCCGCAGACCGAGGGCGAGCTCGAGCTCGCCGGGGCTGGACTCCTCGGTGACGGTCGTGCGCGACGAGCACGGCATCCCGCAGCTCTACGGCGACAGCATGGCCGACCTGATGCGCGCGCAGGGCTTCGTCCACGCCCAGGAGCGGTTCTTCGAGATGGACGTGCGCCGCCACATCACGTCCGGTCGGCTGTCGGAGCTGTTCGGCGAGACCACCGTCGAGACCGACAGCTTCGTGCGCACCCTCGGCTGGCGCGAGGTCGCCGAGCGCGAGGTGGCACTGCTCGAGCCCGACACCCGCAGCGCCTTCGAGGCCTACGCCGACGGCGTCAACGCCTACCTCGACCAGCGCTCCGCCTGCGACCTCGGCCTCGAGTACACCGTGCTGCGCGTGACCGGGCTCGACTACGAGCCGGAGCCGTGGACGACCGCCGACTCGCTCGCCTGGCTCAAGGCGATGGCGTGGGACCTGCGCGGCAACATGACCGACGAGATCGAGCGGGTGCTCGCGCTGTCGGAGAACAGCCCCGAGCAGGTCGCCGAGCTCTACCCGGAGTACGACGCGCAGCGGTTCGCCCCGATCGTCGACCAGGGCGGTGTCGTCGACGGCGTCTTCGACCAGGACGCGAGCGGCGGCACCAGGGTGCCCCAGCGGCCGGCGTACCTCTCCTCGCGCGACGCGGTCGTCGAGCCTGACCCGGCTGCGCGACGGCCTGGCGCGGATGCCCGAGCTGCTCGGCCGCGGCGAGGGCATCGGGTCGAACAGCTGGGTCGTCGACGGCGAGCACTCCGCGACCGGGCAGCCACTGCTGGCCAACGACCCCCATCTCGGCGTGACCATGCCGGGCATCTGGATGCAGATGGGGCTGCACTGCCGCACGGTCTCGGAGGAGTGCCCGCTCGACGTCGCGGGCTTCACCTTCTCCGGCATGCCGGGCGTGGTCATCGGCCACAACGCCGACATCGCCTGGGGGTTCACCAACCTCTCGCCGGACGTCAGCGACCTCTACCTCGAGAAGGTCGACGGCGACGAGTGGATCCACGACGGCGAGCGGCGACCCCTGAAGACGCGCGAGGAGACGATCGAGGTGCGCGGCGCCGAGGACGTGGACATCACGGTGCGCTCCACCGCGCACGGGCCGATCCTGTCCGACGTGTCCGACGAGCTCACCGAGGTCGGCGAGCTCGCCGACCCCGAGCATCCCGGAACGGGCGAGCGCGACTACGCCGTGTCGCTGGCGTGGACGGCCCTCGACCCGACGCCGACCGCTGACTCGATCCTGGCCCTCAACCTCGCCGGCGACTGGGACGAGTTCCGCGACGCCGCCGCCGGGTTCGACGTACCCAGCCAGAACCTGGTGTACGCCGACCGAGAGGGCCACATCGGCTACCAGGCCCCGGGCCGCATCCCGATCCGGAAGCCCGGCAACGACGGCTACCTTCCCGCCGAGGGCTGGCGGGCCGACGACGACTGGACCCGCGGCTACGTGCCGTTCGAGGGACTGCCTCACGTGCTGGACCCCGACGAGGGATACATCGTCACCGCCAACCAGCAGGTCATCGGCGGCGACTATCCCTACTTCCTCACCGACGACTGGGATCCGGGCTTCCGCGCGCAGCGGATCCGCGACCTGCTCGACCGTGAGGGGGAGCTGTCGGTGGACGAGATGGCGGAGCTGCAGCTCGACGACCGGCACCCGATGGCGCCCGTGCTCGTTCCCCACCTCCTGGAGCAGGACCTGCCCGGCGGCTACTACAGCGACGGGCAGCGGCTGCTCGCCGAGTGGGACCTCACCCAGCCGGCCGACAGTGCCGCCGCGGCGTACTACAACGTGGTGTGGAGCAACCTGCTCGAGCTGACCTTCTACGACGACCTGCCGTCGGCGGCCTGGCCGACCGGCGGCGGCCGGTGGATGCTCGCGGTCGAGGAGCTGCTGGAACAGCCCGGCAACTCCTGGTGGGACAACCGCGACACCGAGCGCGAGGTGGAGGTGCGCGACGACGTGCTCCGGCGAGGCGATGCTCGCGGCGCGCGACGAGCTGACCCGGATCGAGGCGCGCAACCCCGCCGACTGGGACTGGGGTCACCTCCACCAGCTCGACCTCGTCCACCAGACGCTCGGGAAGTCCGGCGTCGCGCCGATCGAGATGCTGTTCAACCGCGGTGACTGGAAGGTCGGCGGGGGCGGCTCGCTGGTGAACGCGACGTCGTGGGACGCGAGCGAGGGCTACACCGTGACCGCCGCGCCGTCGATGCGGATGGTCGTCAGCCTGGCCGACTTCGACGACTCACGGTGGATCAGCCTCACCGGCGTCTCCGGCCACCCCGGCTCCGACCACTACACCGACCAGACCGACCTCTGGGTCGACGGCAAGACCCTGCCGTGGGCGTTCAGCCCCGACGCCGTCGAGGCCGCCGGCGAGGACACCCTCGAGCTCATCCCCGGCGCCGAGGATCCGCCAGGGTGACGACGCCGGAGGCGGGAGTGACGGCGGCGGTGACGGTGCGGTCGTGGGGTTCGACGGGTACGTCGAGCCCGAGCTCGCCGTCGTGGAGGAGCACGCAGGTGAAGGTGCCGACCGGCACCCGGGACAGCGCCCGGTCGTAGGAGCCGCCACCGCGTCCGAGCCGGTGGCCGTCGGCGGAGACAGCCAGGCCGGGGACCATCACCACGTCGGCGGTGGCGACCGCGTCGACACCGAGCCGCGGACCCACCGGCTCGAGCAGGCCGCGGCCAGCGGGCACCAGCGAGTCCGGCCCGTCGTACGTCGCCCAGTCGAGGTCGAGGTCGGGGAGCAGCACCGGCAGGATCACCCGCTTGCCGGCGGCGTGCAGCCGCTCGAGGATCCGCGTGGTGCCGGGCTCGCGGGCGACGGAGACGTACGCCGCCACGGTGGCCGCCCGGCGTACGGCCGGTTCCGCCAGCAGGTGGTCGGCGATCGCGTGTGCGGCGACGCCGAGATCGGGCAGCGGGATCCGGTTCCGTGCCGTCAGCACCTGGTCGCGAGCGGCGATCTTCTGGGCCGTCTTCGCGGGCAGTTGCGGCGGATCCACCCGGACCAGCCTACGATCGAGGCATGGGTAGTCCAGGGTTGAACCGTGCGCGGGAGAAGATGGCGTCCGCGGGTGTGGACGAGGTCGCCATCGAGACGTTCGCCCACTACTTCCGGCTCCTCGAGCACGGCGAGACCGGCATGGTCCCGGAGTCGACGATCGAGCCGCTCGACATGGACGCGCTCGCCGATGCCGAGGTGTCCGACGACGAGGCCGCCGCCGCCATCGCCTCGACGGTCGTGATCAAGCTCAACGGCGGGCTCGGGACGTCGATGGGCATGGACCGCGCCAAGTCCCTGCTGTGCGTACGCCGCGGGTTGTCGTTCCTCGACATCATCGCCCGGCAGGTGCTCCACCTCCGCGAGGAGTACGGCGTCGACGCTGCCGCTGATCTTCATGAACAGCTTCCGCACCAGCGAGGACTCGATGGCCGCGCTGGCCCGCTACGACGAAGCTCGCCGTCGACGGGCTGCCGCTGGAGTTCCTGCAGAACAAGGAACCCAAGCTGCTGACCAAGGACCTCTCACCGGTGTCGTGGCCCAAGGAGCCCGACCTCGAGTGGTGCCCGCCCGGCCACGGCGACCTCTACACCGCGCTGCGCGGCACCGGCCTGCTCGACCAGCTGATCGAGGCCGGCTACCGCTACGTCGTTCGTGTCCAACTCCGACAACCTCGGCGCCACGCCGGACGCCCGGGTCGCCGGCTGGTTCGCCGGGTCCGGCGCACCGTTCGCGATCGAGGCGGTCCGCCGTACGCCGTCGGACCGCAAGGGCGGCCACTTCGCCCGCCGGACCCGGGACGGCCGGATCGTGCTGCGCGAGACGCGCGCAGACGCTGCCCGAGGACCAGGAGGCGCTGGCCGACCTGACCCGGCACACGTACTGCTCGACCAACAACCTGTGGTTCGACCTGGCCGCGATGCGCGAGGCGCTCGACGTCCGCGGCGGCATCCTCGGGCTGCCGCTGATCCGCAACGTCAAGCACGTCGACCCCGGCGACCCGTCCAGCCCCGAGGTCGTGCAGGTCGAGACCGCGATGGGCGCGGCGATCGAGGTCTTCGAGGGCGCCCGCACCATCGAGGTCGGCCGCGACCGGTTCGTGCCCGGTGAAGACCACCAACGACCTGCTGGTGCTGCGCTCCGACGTCTACGACCTCGGCCGCGACTTCGTCCTCGACCAGACCTCCGACGGCGTGCCGTTCGTGGAGCTCGACGACGACCACTACAAGCAGGTCGGCGAGTTCGACAAGCGCTTCCCCGAGGGCGCGCCGTCGCTCAAGGAGGCCACCAGCCTCATCATCGAGGGTGACTGGACCTTCGGCCGCGACGTCCGGGTCGTCGGTGACGTCGAGCTCGAGGCCATCAGCGCCCAGCGCGTCGAGGCCGGCACCGTCCTCTCGAGCGGGTCGGCGGATGGCTGACGCTCCGCTGTCGGTCGACGACCACCTCGCACGGATCCTCGACGCCATCGAGCCGCTGCCCGACTTCCCGCAGCCGCTGATGGAGACCCTCGGCCTCGCCGCGGCCGAGGACGTCGTCTCGCCGATCGACCTGCCCTCCTTCGACAACTCCGCGATGGACGGCTACGCCGTGCGGCACGACGACGTCGCCGAGCGCCAGCGACGACGACGCCCGTCCACCTGCCCGTCGTCGGCGAGATCGGCGCCGGCCAGGCCAAGCTGCTCGCGCTCTCGCCCGGTACGGCGGCCAAGATCATGACCGGCGCGCCGGTGCCGGCCGGTGCCGACTGCGTCGTCCCCTACGAGTGGACCGACCGCGGTGTCGCCCAGGTCCGGATCAGCCGGCCCGCCGACGCCGGCGATCACGTCCGCGGTGCGGGTGAGGACGTCAGCCGCGGTGACCTGCTGATCGAGAACGGCACCGTGCTCGGCCCGCGTCACCTCGGCCTGCTCGCGAGCGTCGGCCGCGCCACGGTCCGGTCCCGGCCGCGGCCGCGGGTGGTGATCCTCTCGACGGGATCGGAGCTGCGCGAGCCCGGCACCGAGCTCGGCGCCGACTCGATCTACGACGGCAACTCCTGGCTGCTGGCGGCCTCGGCTCGCCGTGCGGGCGCGATCGCCTACCGCGTCGGGATCGTCCCCGACGAGCCGCGGGCGTTCCTCGACGCGCTCAACGACCAGCTGGTCCGCGCCGACCTCGTCGTCACCAGCGGCGGGGTGTCGCAGGGAGACTTCGACGTCGTCAAGGAAGCACTGTCGCCGCTGGGCACGGTCTGGTTCGGACCGGTCGCGATGCAGCCCGGCAAGCCACAGGGGTTCGGCGTCGTCGGGGAGGACCGGATCCCGATCTTCACGCTGCCCGGCAACCCGGTCTCGTCGTACATCTCCTTCGAGATGTTCGTGCTGCCGGCGCTGCGCAAGCTGATGGGCAAGGCGCCGTACTCGCGCCCGACGACCCGCGCCCGGCTCACCCACGGCGTCGCCTCGCCGCGACGGGCCGGCGGCAGTTCCTGCGCGGGTCGTTCGAGCGCGGCCGCGGCGGGCCGACGGTGACGCCGGTCGGCGGCCCGGGCTCCCACCTCGTCGGCGGACTGGCCGACTCCAACTCGCTGATCGTCGTCCCGGAGGACACCACGAGCCTGCCCGCGGGTGAGATGGTGCAGGTGCTCGCCCTCGACGAGGAGTTCTGATGGCCACTGATCAGCAGCGTGAGCTGACCCACGTGGACGACTCCGGCGCGGCCCGGATGGTCGACGTGTCGGCCAAGGACGTGACCGACCGCGTGGCGGTGGCGACCGGGAGGGTGCGTCGTCTCCGCGCGGGTCCTCGAGCTGCTGCGGGGCGACGGGCGTGCCGAAGGGCGACGCGCTGGCCGTGGCGCGGATCGCGGGGATCATGGGCGCCAAGCAGACGCCGGCCCTGATCCCGCTCTGCCACCCGCTCGCGATCTCGGGCGTCACGGTCGACCTCGCGCTCGGCGACGACGTCGGTCGACATCACCGCCACCGTCCGCACCACCGACCGCACCGGCGTCGAGATGGAGGCGCTGACGGCGGTCTCGGTCGCGGCTCTCACGGTCGTCGACATGGTCAAGGCCGTGGACAAGGCGGCGGTGATCACCGACATCCGGGTCGAGTCGAAGACCGGCGGCAAGTCCGGCGACTGGACGCGATCGTGAGCGGTCTGCGCGCCGAGGTCGTGGTGGCGTCCAACCGCGCGGCGGCCGGGGTGTACGCCGACGAGACCGGCCCCCTCATCGTGGAGTTCCTGCAGGGGCTGGGCTTCGTGGTCAGCGCTCCGGTCGTCGTACCCGACGGCGATCCGGTCGGCGACGCGATCCGGGCCGCCGCCGAGGGCGGCGCACGCGTCGTGCTCACGACCGGCGGCACCGGCCTCACGCCGACCGACCAGACACCCGAGCAGACCCGCCGCGTGCTCGACCGCGAGGTGCCCGGCATCGCCGAGTCGATCCGTGCGGCCGGTGTCGCGAAGGGCGTCGCCACCGCCGCGATCTCGCGCGGCACCGCAGGCGTCGCGGGGGACTGCCTGGTCGTGAACCTGCCCGGGTCGCGGGGCGGCGTGAAGGACGGGCTCGAGGTGCTCGAGCCGCTGCTCGGCCACGCGGTGGAACAGATCGTGGGGAGTGACCATTGACCGTCGGGTGGCCGGCCGCGGATCACGTCGGGTGACGTGACGCTGCGGCCACTCGCCCGGTCCGACAAGACTGCGTGGCGCTCGGCGCGCCGCCGCAACGCCGACTGGCTGCGACCGTGGGACGCGACCGTCCCGCCCGGCGGCGACGTCCGCCCCACGTCGTACCCGGCCCTCGTCCGTCGGCTGAACCGGATGGCCCGCCAAGGCTCGACGTTCCCCTTCGCCGTCGACGTGCGGGGACAGTTCGCCGGTCAGCTGACGGTCAACAACATCGTGCGCGGCTCGGCGCAGTTCGCCTCGATGGGTTACTGGCTCGACCAGCAGTACGCCGGCCGCGGGGTGATGCCGCTCGCGGTCGCGATGGCGATCGACCACTGCTTCTTCACCGCCGGCCTGCACCGCGTCGAGATCTGCATCCGGCCCGAGAACACCAACTCGCTGCGGGTCGTGGAGAAGCTCGGGATGCGCGAGATCGGGCTGGCACCGCGCTTCCTCCACATCGACGGCGAGTGGCGCGACCACCGGATCTACGCGGTGACCCGCGAGGAGTGTCCGGGCGGCATGGTGGCGCGGTTGAAGTCCCACCAGTCACACGAGTGATTTCGCGACACACCACTCACGGTGCCGGGTGTGCCGCCGCGGCGCTCCTACGCTCGGCATCGTGGACGACCTCTCTGCCCTGATCTTCGTGGCCCTTGCGGTGGCGTGGGCCGTCTACCTCATCCCCAAGGCGCTCCAGCACCACGAGGACGCCGTCCGCAGCCGCTCGGTCGACCGGTTCTCCCACACCATGCGGGTGCTCGCCCGTCGCGAGCCGGTCAACCGTCGCAACGCCCGCCTGGTCGTCAGCCCGGGCCGGACGCCGTCGTCGCCGATCGTCACCACCAAGCACGTCACCGACGCGTCACGCCGTGGCGCCGCCGCCCTCGACCCGCGGCGGCGTGCCAGCCGCGGGTCGGCAGCCCGGCGGCGTCGCCGGGTGCTCGGCCTGGTCCTGTTCTCGCTGCTCGCCACCATCGGCGTCGCGGCGTTCGGCGTGATCGGCTGGTGGTACGTCGCGATCCCCGCCGGCGCTGCTGGTGGCGTGGCTGGTGGCCTGCCGGCTGATGGTGCGGGGCGAGCAGACCGCGTCAGCTCGACGCCTGGCTGCACAAGGCCGCGACCGGCGAGCTGCCGGTGATCAAGGCGGAGCTGCCCGGCCGAGGTCGACGACCCGCCCGACGACACCACCTCCACGCCGGCGATCACCGACCCGAGCCTGTGGGACCCGATGCCGGTGACGCTGCCGACCTACGTCTCCAAGCCGCGCCGCGGAGCGCCGTAGCGTCCGCACCATCGACCTCGACTCGACCGGCGTCTGGACCTCCGGGCCGCACCGAGTCCGACGCCGCGATCGCCCGCCAGGCCGACGACGACGACCGCGCCCGCAAGGCCGCCCGGGCCGAGCAACAGCGCCGCGCCGCCGGCTCCTGAGTCGCTTTGGAGAGCGGCCAGCGCCGGTGCTACCGTCTCTCTTCGCGTCCAGTAGGGACGCACCTGGGGCTGTGGCGCAGTTGGTAGCGCGTCTCGTTCGCAATGAGAAGGTCAGGGGTTCGAATCCCCTCAGCTCCACCGTGTGATGAGTCGCGACATAGGTCTCACCTGAGTCGCGACATGGGCACTCAGGAGCCCCGGGCCATCGGCTCGCAAGGCTTAGAATGCGTCGTCGCTCCATCGAGCCCGAACGGCAAACGGTACGTCGACCCGAACTCTGACCGCTCCCACCGCCTCTGGCTGGAAACGCTGCTCGCCCCTCACGCAGCGACCTCACACCTGAAATCCAGGAGACCCGTTGAACGCCATCGTCACTGACCAGCAGATTCAGAGCCTGGCCGAGTCCGCGAAACCGTACAGCCTGGTGATCCTTCGGTGGGGCCCCGAACGGCACCGAGACGATGCGGCGACGACAGAGCTGGAGCACCAGCGCCGACTGGTGGGTCTGCGCGCTGACGGTGTCATCGCCGTGCTGTGCCCTGTTGCTTCCGACACGGTCTGCGGCGTCATCATCATGACGGCGCCCCCCGAGGAAGCCCAGGCGATCATGGTCGACGACCCCTGCGTGCGCGCCAACATGATGGTCTGCGAGGTCTACCTCTGCCACGGCTTCCCGGGTGACTCTCTTCCCGCGTGACCGAACGCGTCAGGAGGTGGCCGTGCGGAACCCTCAGTGGGGCCACGATGCGCGGCTAGTCTTCCGCCATGTGGGTCATCGCGACGGGTGAGGCCGCATGAGTGCCCGCCTGGTGCCCATCGTGGACTGGGTGCGCTCGTACGAGCGCCGCTGGTTGCGGGGTGACCTGGTCGCCGGTCTCGCCGTCGCGGCGTTGGTCATCCCGAAGAACCTCGGTTACGCCGACATCGCAGGGGTGCCCCTCCAGAACGGCCTGTACGCCGCCGCCGCTGCGGCCATCCTGTACCCGATCTTCGGCACCAGCCGTCAGATCTCGATGGGACCCAGCTCGGGGCTGGCTGCGGTGGCGGCCGGAGCGGTCGTGGCCGCGGGGATCACCGGCGGGGCGGAGATAGCCACGTTCGTGGCAGGGATCACGCTGGCGGCCGGCGTGCTGTTCCTGCTGCTGGCGGTGCTGCGGATGGGGTGGATCGCGCGCTTCCTGTCACGCGCCGTCGTCACGGGATTCCTGTTCGGCGCCGCGATCGACGTGGTCATCGGCGAGCTCCCCAAGCTCACAGGGACCGAGGCCGACGGCGACAACTCCTTCCAGGAGCTCTTCTCATGGCTGGGGAGCCTGGGTGACATAGATCCGATGACCCTGATCGTCGGTCTCGCCGCTCTGGTCGTCGTCTTCGGGCTCCGGGTCGTCGCGCCCGCCGTCCCCGGAGCGCTGGTGCTCGTCGTGGGCGGACTCCTGGCCACCCCGATCCTCGGGCTCGAGGCGCGGGGAGTGGCGCTCGTCGGTGACATCCCCAGCGGGTTGCCGTCCGCCGAGGTCCCGGACCTCATGCTCATGGCGGACCACGCCGCCGTGACCGCGGCCGCGGCCGTGGCGCTGGTGCTCATCGGCTTCTCCCAGACCGCGGGTGACGCCCGGGCGTTCGCCACCAAGCACCGCTACCAGGTCGACGTCAACCAGGAGACCGTCGCGCAGGGCGTTGCCAACGCGGGCGCGGGACTGCTCCAGGGGATGCCGGTGACGACCAGCCTGTCCGCGAGCTCCCTGAACGACCAGGCGGGTGCACGCACAGGTCTCGCGTCGCTGACGTCGGGGGGCATCGTGATCTTGACGCTGCTCTTCCTGGCGCCGGTGTTCTCGGACCTGCCGAAACCGGTCCTCGCCGCACTCATCATCGAGGCGGTGATCATGGGCATGATGGACCTGCCCGAGCTGCGACGGCTGGCCCGGGTGCAGAAGTTCGACTTCTGGGTCGCCGTCACGGCCATCCTCGGCACCCTGGTGTTCGGCGTGCTGGCGGGCGTCGTCTTCGGTGTCGGCCTGTCCCTGCTGTGGCTGGTCTCGGTCACGACGCGACCCGCGTTGCCGCTTCTGGGTCGGGCGGACGGCACCACGGTGTTCCGGGAGCTGTCCGAGTTTCCCGAGGATGAGCAGTTCCCGGGCGTAGCAGTGATCCGCCTCGAGGGCGGGCTGTTCTTCGCCACCTCCGACGCCCTGGACGAGCGTGTGCGCCAGGTGATCCGGCAGACACCCGACGTCACGTGCGTCATCCTCGACTGCTCGTCGATCAACTTCGTGGACTCCCAGGGCGTGGCCGAGCTGGCCGAGATCGTCACGATCGCGGAGGAGGAGCAGGTGACGCTGCGACTGGCCCGGCTGAAGCCCGGGGTCAGCGCCACGCTGGCTCGAGACGGCACTCTCGCGACCATCACGGAAGCCAGGATCCACGCCAGCGTGGACCAGGCCGTCCAGGCACACCTCGGGACACCGCCGGGGCCGCCGGCGCAGTAGGGCTGGTTCGGCAGGACGCAATCCCATCGCCGATGAGTTCTGCCCACGGCGCTGGTCGAGACCACCATGAAGACCCTGTTTCCCGCGTTCCGCGTGAGCGACCTCGACGTCGCTCTCGAGTTCTACGCGGCCCTCGGGTACGACGTGGTCGGCAACCTCGACGTCGGGAGTGGGACGCGGCTGGCGATGCTGGCCTTCCCCGACGAGCCGGACGTGTCCCTCGAGCTGGTGCACCGTCCCGACGACGGCCCGGTGACCGCCGGCGGCTGTGACCACCTTGCGGTGCAGGTCGACGACCTCGACGCCACCCACGAGCGGCTGTCGGCGAGCGGGCTCCAACCCTCGGACGTCGAGCTGCCCGGCGGCCCGGACGGCCCGCGGACCGCGTGGCTCGTAGATCCCGACGGCTACCGCATCGAGCTCGTCCAGTGGCCGGCCGGCCACCCGGTCGGCATGTCCCGCGCCGACTTCTCCACCGATCCCTCGTGACCAGAAGGAACAGACGATGACGACGATCCGCCTGTACATGTCGATGTCCCTCGACGGCTTCATCGCCGGCCCCGACGACCGCCCCGGCCAGGAGCTCGGCCGCGGCGGCGGCCGGTTGTTCAACTGGCTCGACGACCGCAATCGTCCGGGGGTCAACGGGCAGGTGTACGCCGAGGCCCTGGACACCGGCGCCGTGATCTCCGGTCGGCGGACCTTCGAGCTGGCCGGACGCTGGGGCGGCGACCACCACGATGGCGTGCCGATCAACGTGCTGACCCACCACGTCGACGAGGGTGACGACCCGCCGGGCAGCGCCCGCTTCTTCACCGATGTCGCGGCGTGCGCGGCCGACGCTCGCGCCGCTGCCGGAGACCGGGCCGTCATGGTGCACGGCGCAGGTGCAGCGCAGGCGCTGCTCGGTGCCGGGGAGCTGGACGAGATCGAGCTGCACCTCGTACCTGTCCTGCTCGGCGGCGGCAGGCGGCTGTTCGACAACCTGGAGACACGCACCGAGCTCGAACTGGTCCGCCAGCTCGAAGGTCGCGATGCCACGCACCTGCGTTACCGAGTGCACCACCCTTGACGTCAGAGCCCCACGACAGGAGCAAGACATGACAGATCACGGCCTGGTGCGACCGGGCGACGACGGGTACGACGAGGCACGTCAGGTGTGGAACGCCATGGTGGACCGCCGGCCGGCGCTGATCGCTCGCTGCCATGACGTGCGGGACGTCGTCGCAGCTGTGGCGATGGCACGGCGTGAGGGCTGGGAGATCGGGGTCCGGTGCGGTGGGCACAGCGTGGTCGGACTGGCGGTGCCCGAGGGTGGGCTGATGATCGACCTGACCCCGATGGGGGAGGTGCGGGTCGACCCGGAGCGGCGACGGGCCTGGGTCCAGGGCGGAGCCCTGCTCGGTGCGCTCGATGCTGCCACCCAGCCCTACGGGCTCGCCACCACCGCTGGCAACGTCTCCCACACGGGTGTGGGCGGGCTGACCCTGGGCGGCGGGATGGGCTGGCTCGCCCGCGAGCACGGCCTGACCTGCGACAACGCGGTGTCCTTCGAGCTGGTCACCGCCGGCGGGGACGTCGTCCGCGCCTCGGCAGAGGAGAACACCGAGCTCTTCTGGGGACTGCGCGGGGGCGGCGGCAACTTCGGCGTCGTGACCGAGTTCGAGTTCCGGCTGCACGACACCGGCACTCGCGCACTGAGTGCCGAGCTCGACTTCCCCGTCGCGGACGCGAAATCAGCGATGGCTCGCTGGCGTGACCTGACCGCGGCCGCGCCACGGCATGCGACCTACACCGCGACCGTGTTCGGTGGCATCGCGACGCTCGGGTTCGTGTGGGTCGGCGACCCGGAGGAGGGTCGGAGACACGCTGCAGGTCTCGAGGCTCTCGGCCGCCCGCTGCAGCGCCGCGTGGTGGAGCTGTCCTACCTCGATCTCCAGCGTCGAGAGGACAGCATCGAGGGCCACGCCTTGCGTCGCTACTGGAAGGGTCACTACTTCCGGGACCTGTCCGACGGGGTCCTTGAGGTGCTGCTCGCGCACGACCCTTCGATGGGTGCAAGCCTCCAGGCCTACGGCGGGGCCATCGCGGAGGTGCCCGACGACGCGACGGCGTTCAGTCAGCGTCAGACCGCCTTCGAGTACGTCGGCGCGGCCCGTTGGACGGATCCGGCCGAGGACGCGGACCGGATCGCGACGGCGCGGGCGAGCGCGGCCGGGCTGGAACAGTTCGCGAGCGGCGCCTACGTCAACGTGCTCGGCGATGACGGCGCCGCCGGCGTACGACGTGCCTACTCACCGGCGAAGCTGACCAGGCTCACCGCCCTCAAGGACGCCGTGGACCCCGAGAACGTCTTCCACCTGAACCAGAACATCCCCCCGAGCGGGAGCGGCGACTCCCGCTAGGTGCGGAGGTCGGTCACGTGCGGGGGGACTCGGCCTCGGGTACGACAGCGACGTTGGTGTGGGCACGCTCGAGGACTGCGGTGGCCATCGAGCTCGTGAGGAATCGCGCAGGCGTGTGGCGTGGGTGGCGACCCACGACGACGAGGTCCCACAGTCGCTCACCGTCAGTGATCACCTGGTCGACCAGGCCGTGGCTGAGCCGGGCGTCCACACGGACGTCGGGGAACTTCTCTCCCAGACCCGCGAGGGACTCCGAGAGCACGAGCCTCAGCTCCTCCAGCCCTGGAGCTGGGTCACGCATGCCTGGGGCATGTACCGCCTCGCCGACGTCCCAGTAGCAGTGCATGGCGGTCAGCGGGAGGTCATGGAGGGAGGCGAAACGGAAGGCGAACTCGATGACCGGCAGCGACTCTGCGGTCCCGTCGGCTCCCACGACCACTCCCTGCCCGAGCGGGCCGGACTGCTGCGGTCGGCACACGACCACAGGGCAGGCGGCGCGCCTGCTCACGCTGGCGCTCACGGATCCGAGGGCGAGGCTGCGGAAGGCGCCCCGTCCCCTGGATCCGAGCACCACGAGGTGGGCACGGTGGGAGAGGTCGATGACGACCCGTCGCGGGTCACCGAGAACCCGGTGGCCGTCGACGCGCAGCCGAGGGTGCTCCTGACGTGCGAGCTCCACGGCAGCCTCGATGAGGTGCTGCTCGGCCGGGTGCAGGTCCTGGGTGTCGTCGTGCCGGGTACCCGCGACGGCGACCCAGGGCACAGCCCGCACCGCGGCCGCGTCGGCAGCATGGACGACCGCGAGCGGCCGGTCCTCCAGGGATGCCTGGAGTGCGGCCCAGGAGACCGCCCGGTTGGCGTGGGTGGAGCCGTCGACAGCGACCACGACGGAACCAGCTGGGATCTCAGCGGTACTCATGGCGTCCAGCGTGGACGGACCACGCCGCTGTCACCACGGCCGCACTTCCCGACTCCGTGGGACCTAGGACCCGAGCCCCTGGCCGGACTCCTGCTCATGCAGTCGGGGCGGGACCTTCGACCCGAACGACGCAGGCCCTGTCGCCCTGCCGTCGGCAGCGTGTGCCGCCCGACATTGGGGACGACGTCCACCATGCGAGGAGGCTCCCGATGTCGACCAGCCGCACCGAGTCGCAGGGCCGCGTGGCCCGGTGATCGCGTCGGCCGCCGAAGCGGCCGGGCTCACTGCGCCTGAAGCCGCCCGGAGGCTTGCGGCCGAGGGGCCCAACGAGGTCCCCCGCGCAGCACCGCGGAGCGTGGTCGCGCGCGCTGGCACCCAGCTGCGCGACCCCATGATCCTGCTGCTGTGTGGCGCCTTCGTCGTCGTCGTGCTGCTCGGTGACTTCTCGGACGGGGTCATCATCGCGGCCGTTGTCTGTCTCAACACCGGGATCGGGGTGGTCCAGGAGGTCCGCGCCGAGAACGCCATCGCCGCACTGGACCGGATGGCAGCACCGCGGGCACGTGTGCGCCGCGACGCCCAGGTGCTCGAGGTCGATGCTCGAGCCGTGGTCAGGGGCGACCTGGTCCGACTGGAGGCGGGCGACGTCGTCGCCGCCGATCTCGTGCTGACGGAGGCGATCGGGCTCGAGATCGACGAGGCCGCCATGACCGGTGAGTCGGTACCCGTGTCGCGGATCGTCGGAGAAGAAGCGCAGTCCGGGACGGTGGTCACGCGCGGGCGCGGGTGGGGCATTGTCGTCCGCACCGGAGCCCAGAGTGGCCTGGGGCGGATCGCGGCGCTGATCTCCGCGACTGTCACCCGGCCGACGCCCCTGCAGCGCCGACTCTCGCGACTCTCGCGGCAGCTCGTCGTCGTGGCCGTAGCCCTGTCGGCGCTGGTCATGGGATTGGGGATGCTCCGTGGCGGTTCGTTCGCCGATTCGCTGATCCTCGCGGTGAGCCTGGCCGTCGCGGCGATCCCGGAGTCGCTGCCCGCAGTCGTGTCCGTGGCCTTGGCCCTGGGGGCATACCGGATGGCCCAACGCTCCGCCATCGTCCGGTGGCTGCCAGCGGTGGAGACGCTCGGGTCGGTCACGGTCCTGGCCTCTGACAAGACCGGCACCCTGACCGAGGGACAGATGACGGTCCAGCGCCTGTGGACCCCCGACGGGGAGTGCCGCCTGACCGGGAGGGGCTACGGCCTCCATGGCGAGGTCGTCGGGCCCGGCGCGGACGGTCCGAGCACGGCCCAGCTCCTCCGGGACCTGGTGCTCTGCAACGAGGCCCGGATCGACCCCGGCCCCGAGCAGACGTGGAAGGTCATCGGCGACCCCATGGAGGCCGCCCTCCTGGTCGCGGCGGCGAAGCAGGGAGTTCTCGCGTCCGTCGTACGACGCAGATGGACGCGCGTGGACGAGACTCCGTTCGACAGCACCCGCCAGTACATGCGCACGCTCGACCGCGGAACCGACGGATCGATGCTCGAGGTGGTGAAGGGTGCGCCGGAGGTGATCCTCGAACGTGTCGGTCCCGGGGAGCGCGAGGAGGCACGACAGTTGTCCCACCGGTGGGCCACCGAGGGGTTCCGAGTCCTGGCTGTCGCGGACGGCGCGGGCGGCAGCCACCGGCTCGCCGGGCTGATCGGTATCGCGGATCCCGCACGCGCCGGTGCCGCCGGGGTGGTCGCCGCGTGTCGTGACGCCGGCATCCGCACGGTCATGATCACCGGCGACCATGCCGCCACCGCCCGCGCCGTCGCCGCAGATGTGGGCATCTCCGGCGGGGGCGAAGTTGCTGAGGGCACGGAGGTGGCCCGCGGCGAGCACGTCGGACGGGTCGAGCGGATCGACGTCTATGCCCGGACGCAGCCGCAGCAGAAGGTCGACATCCTCGATGCCTGGCGTGCCCAGGGCGCGGTCGTGGCGATGACGGGCGACGGAGTCAACGATGCGCCCGCGCTGCGCCGCGCCGACATCGGCGTGGCCATGGGCAACCGCGGCACCGAGGTCGCGCGCCAGGCCGCGGACCTGGTCCTGGCCGACGACGACCTGCGCACCGTGGTGACAGCGGTCGGCGAGGGGCGCCGCATCTACGCCAACATCCGAGCCTTCCTCCGCTACGCCCTGGCCGGCGGGGTCGCGGAGGTGGCAGTCATCCTGATCGCGCCGTTCCTCGGCATGCCGATGCCCTTGGCGCCGGCTCAGATCCTGTGGATCAACATGCTCACGCACGGCGTCCCGGGGGTGGCGTTCGGAGGCGAACCGCTCGATCCCGCCCTCATGACGCGTCCTTCCCCATCGCCGGAACGCTCGGTCCTCGGGGACGGCTTGCTCCGTCGGATCTTGTTCGGCGGCGCCCTGATCACCGCGGTAAGCCTGGCGGCGGGACTGCTCGCCCTCCGAGCCGATGCACACGTTCAGACCTGGGTGTTCCTCACGTTGGGGCTGGCGCAGCTGGGGCTGGCGCTGGCCCTGCGGGCTCCTCGTCAGGGCGTGGCGATCCGCCACCGGGGACTGGAGATCGCAGTCCTGACGGCGACGGCGCTCCAGCTGCTGGCAGTGGCGTGGGCGCCTCTTCGCGAGCTGCTGCACACCACCCCGGTCTCCGTCGGTGAGCTCGCCCTCCTGGTGGGCCTCGCGTCGCTGCCCGGGGCCATCGTCGCGGCCACCGCGGCAATGACGCGAGGGCGTTGGTGAACGGTCTTCGTGGTCCCGCGAGTCGCCGGGTCTGAGCGCCGGCACTGGACCTTGGGAAATCGGGACCTTTGGCCCTACCGAGCCGCGATGCCGCTGGATGTGCTGTACGCAGAGTTCCAGAGAAGCCGGTCGCGACCGTGCACCAGGGCGGGTCGACGCGGCTCCACAAGCCACGGCAGGGGGCATCCGTCGCAGGGCATCCCGTCACGCACGAGGAAGCCGGCGGATGAAGTGCCGTGGCGGCCCACCCGGGCCTCGGATCGCCTCCCTTCGCGGGGACCCGTGCCCGGGTGGGTCGTCGTGGGCGATGGCGTCGAGCGAGCGCCGAGCGGCGGCCTAGGTCGGTCGAACGGGGACCTATGGCCCTGCCGAGGCGCACGGAACCGACTTACCGTCGGGGTACGCGGTCCAACCCGTGACCATCGAGACCCGGAGCCAGACGTGGATGTCGACAACCCTGTCGAGGAGATGACCTCCGACGAGTGCTGGGAGCTGCTGGAGAGCCAGGAGTTCGGACGGTTGGCGTTCCGGCTGGTCGACGAGGTCCATGTGGTGCCCATCAACTATGTGGTCGACCAGCGGACCCTGTTCTTCCGCACCACGGCGGGCAACAAGCTGCTCTCCGCGGCCCTGCACTCGAACGTCGCCTTCGAGATCGACTGGTACGACGACTCTTCCGCGTGGTCCGTCGTGGTCCGGGGCAGGGCTCGCCGCCTCGCTGACAGCGAGATGCATCGCGTCGACGCCCTCCCGGGCGGGCCGTGGGTGCCGTTGCCGAAGCGGGAGGCCATCGAGCTCGAGCCCGACGTCGTCACGGGCCGACGCTTCTACCTCCAGCGCTCCTAGCTGCGATCGAGGCCGAACGACCCGCAATGCGGGACGTTCGCCCGGTCTCACCGGCGTCGACAACCGGTGGACTGGATTCAACGAAGGGGATCCGATGCGGAAGTTGCTCGTGCTCGGTGCCGGCACCGCCGGCACCATGATCGCCAACAAGCTCGTGCGTCGTCTCGACGACGAGTGGCAGATCACCGTCGTCGACCGCGACGACGAACACCACTACCAGCCCGGCTACCTGTTCGTGCCGTTCGGCGACGCCACCCGCGCCCAGGTCGTCCGCAGCCGGCACCACGCACTCCGCGACGGCATTCGATTCGTGATCGGCGAGATCGACAGGGTGGACGCCGACAAGAACGGTGTCTTGCTGGCGGATGGGCGGTGGCTCGACTACGACTACCTCGTCATCGCCAGCGGGACCACCCCGCGACCCGAGGAGACACCGGGCATGCGAGGCGAGGAGTGGCAACGGAGCATCTTCGACTTCTACACCCTCGACGGCGCGGAGGCGCTCGCCGAAGCGCTGGAGAACTTCGACCGGGGGCGACTCGTCGTCCACGTCACCGAGATGCCGATCAAGTGTCCCGTGGCGCCACTCGAGTTCGCCTTCCTCGCAGACGCCCGACTCCGCGAGAAGGGCATCCGTGACCAGGTGGAGCTCGTGTACGTGACGCCTCTCGACGGAGCCTTCACCCAGCCGATCGCCGCCGAGCTCCTCGGCGGCATGCTCGAGGAGCGCGGTGTGCTGGTCGAGCCCGACTTCCTGGTCGAGCGCATCGATCCCGACCGCCGGATGCTGATCTCCTACGACGAACGAGAGATTCCGTTCGACCTCCTGGTCACCGTCCCGGTCAACATGGGAGCCGACTTCGTCGCACGGTCAGGACTCGGCGACGAGCTGAACTACGTGCCGGTGGACACGCACACGCTGTTGTCCCTCGCCCACGACAACATCTTCGCTGTCGGTGACGCCAACAACATCCCCACGTCCAAGGCGGGCTCGGTCGCCCACTTCGCCGTCGACGTGTTCGTGGGCAACTTCCTCCAGCACGTCGAGGGCCGCCCGATGACGGGTTCCTTCGACGGCCACGCGAACTGCTTCGTCGAGTCCGGGAACGACAAGGCACTGCTGATCGACTTCAACTACGACACCCAGCCCCTGCCAGGGAAGTATCCCGTGCCTGGCCTCGGCCCGCTGAGTCTGCTGCGTGAGACGCACCTCAATCACATCGGCAAGCTCGCGTTCCGCCACATCTACTGGAACGTGCTGCTGCCCGGGCGCCACGTCCCGCTGCCGGCCCGGATGTCGATGGCCGGCAAACATCAACCCGCCACCGAGGAGGCCTGACGTCATGCCCACGACGACCATCGACGGTCACGCGATCCACGTCAACGACGAAGGGTTCCTGACCGATCCGAACGAGTGGAACGAGCCGCTGGCGAATCGCTCGCCGCGCAGATCGGCCTGGTCCTCACCGAGGACCACTGGCGCGCGATCCGCTTCCTGCGCCAGGACTACGCGCAGCAGGGCGAAACGGCCACCCTGCGGCGGATCAGCGTCGTGGGAGGCATCCCCACCAAGACGCTGTTCCAGCTGTTCCCCAAGAAGCCTGCCAAGAAGCTCGCCTACGTGGCCGGTCTGCCCAAGCCGCACGGCTGCGTCTGACCTTCACACCGACAGGGAGAAACCAGCATGACCACCACCGCACCCATCACTCCGTCGTTCGATGACGTCGACTCCGACCGCAAGCTCGCCATCATCTGCTCCAAGGGCAACCTCGACATGGCCTACCCGGGTCTGGTGCTGGCGAACGCAGCTCTGGGTGAAGGCATCGAGACGCACCTGTTCTTCACGTTCTGGGGCTTCGACATGATCAACAAGAAGACGATGGCGGACCTCAAGTTCACGATGCTCGGCAACACGGCCACCCACATGCCCCAAGGACTCGGGGGCCTGCCGGGCATGACCGCCATGGCCACCCACCAGATGAAGCGGTCGATCGCCGACATCGGGGTCCCCGAGGTCCCCGACTTCCTGCAACAGATCGTGGACTCAGGTGGCCACCTCTGGGCCTGCCGGATGTCGGCCGACATGCAGCACCTCGAGAAGGACGACCTCTATGACGAGGTCGAGGCCATCATCAGCGCCTCGGACTTCATCGACCTGACCACCGGGGCACAGCTCCTCTTCATCTGACCGGGCGCGAGCGCTCGAGGACCCGCCCGGTGCCAAGGTCCCCGACGCTCGTGACCTGTGGCACTGCTACCCACCAGCTCGCTGGGTGAGGCTCGAACCAGACACGGCCAACGGGGCCGGTGAAGGAGGCCGAGGATGACCACGAGGATCGCAATCAACGGGCTGGGCCGGGTGGGCCGCGCCGTCCTCCGTCAGGCAGTGCTGAGCGACGACCTCGAGGTGGTGGGAGTGAACGACCTCGCCGACCCGCGGACCTTGCGGGCTCTGCTGCGACGCGACTCCACGTACGGACCGTTTCCGGGCGAGGTGGAGGCCGGCGACGACTGTCTGGTCATCGACGACCGCAAGGTGCCGTGGTCGAACGCCGCGTCACCGGCCGACCTGCCGTGGAGCGGGCTCGCCGTCGACGTCGCTGTGGAGTGCACCGGCCGGTTCCGCACCGCCGAGACCGCGGGTGGCCATCTCGAGGCCGGAGCGCGCAAGGTCGTGATCTCGGCACCTGGAAAGGGTGTCGACGCCACCATCGTCATGGGCATCAACGACGCCACGTACGACGCGCGGCACCACGACGTCGTGTCCAACGCGTCGTGCACGACCAACTGTGTGGCGCCGATGGTGAAGGTGCTCCATGACGCGTTCGGCCTCCACCAGGGCTTCATGAGCACCGTGCACGCCTACACCGGGGACCAGAACCTGATCGACGGACCTCACAAGGACCTGCGTCGTGCCCGGTCAGCGGCGGTCAACATCATTCCGACCACGACTGGTGCAGCCCGCGCCGTGGGACAGGTCATGCCCGAGCTGGACGGCAGGCTGGACGGGGTGGCGCTGCGCGTGCCCGTCGTCGACGGCTCGCTGGTCGACCTGGGCGTGCTGCTCGACCGTGAGGTCACGGTGGACGAGGTCAACGCAGCCTTTCTGGCCGCAGCCTCGAGCGACGAGCTGCGGGGTCGGCTGCGCTACGAGGACGAGCCCTTCGTCTCCGTGGACGTCATCGGTGAGTCGGCCTCCTGTGTCTTCGACTCGTCACTGACCCAGGCCGCCGGCCGGTTCGTCAAGGTCTTCGGCTGGTACGACAACGAGTGGGGCTACGTCTGCCGGCTGGTCGAGCTCGTACGTCTGGTCGGTGGACACCCATGAAGCTCACCACCGAGACATGGACCGTGGAGCTGCAGCTCAGTGAGCGCGACGGAGTGACCCACGCGACGGCCAAGCTGCACACGAACCTGCCCGAGCCGGTGACCGCCACGGGCACGGCGCGCCTGTCGCCGGACGACGCGACGGACGTGGCCGAGATCGGGTACGAGCTGGCTGCCGCGCGCGCCCTCACCCACCTCGGGCAGACCCTGCTCGCCGTGGCTCACCGAGATGTCGACGCCCTCAACGCGGACTGACCGCCCGCCGGGTCGTCGCGGGGGAGCGACCGGGCGTGTGGTCGTCGGCGTGACCGGTTCGGAGGCCAGCGCCGAAGCCTTGGCGTGGGCGCTCGACGTCGCAGGTGCGCGCGGCTGGACGGTGGACGCCGTCACCGCGTGGCCCGATCTGGGCGAGCCCTTCATCCACGAGGTGCCAGGGCACTATTGCGACGCCCGCGGGCGCGCGGTCGAGGGTCTTCGCACGTCACTCAGCCGCTGTCAGGGCCGCCGCGACGGACCGGCGATCAGGTCTGCATCGAGAATGCCGACCCGGTCGAGGCACTGGCAGCCAGGAGTCGAGGGGCTGACCTGCTGGTGGTCGGCGCCTCCGGCGCCGGACGGTCGCGCCGGCGCGGGCTACCGCCCGTGGGCGAGTCGTGCCGTCGAGTCGTCGCCTGCCCCACGATCGTCGTGGCGGCGGCCGACGGCGGTCTCCCCGAGACCACGCGGCAGGTCGACGCGCCTCGGCCGAACTGCCCGGACAGTCGTCGTCACGTGACCTGACCCTGCGCAAGCACGGCCGCGGGCTCGGCAAGAAGCTGTTCGAGATCGCTGCTGTACGTCCCGTAGCGGGCCGCCCCGTTGAGGCTGGCGCGGTGGCGAAGCGCGGCCTGGGCCGCTGCCGCGTTGGCAGCCTGTCCTGCCCACGCTCGTAGCACTGGCCCCTGGAGCGCGCGCCCGAACGAGAAGCTGAGCTCCCACGGCTGGCCGCCGACACGGTTGAGGGCGTCGAGGCGCGATGTCGCCTGCTCGTCGGTCTGCCCACCGGACAGGAAGACGATGCCGGGGACCGACGCGGGAACGGTGTCCCGGAGGACCGACAGCGTGCGCGCCGCGATGGTCGAGTCGTCGACGACGTCCGGGCACTCGTTCCCCGGCAGGACCATGTTCGGCTTCAGGAGCGTTCCCTCGAGCACGACACGGTGATGCGCCAGCTGCTGGTAGACCTCGCGCAGCACGGCGGCGGTCACGTCCGAGCAGCGTTCAATGGAGTGGGGGCCGTCCATCATCACCTCTGGCTCCACGATCGGGGTGAGCCCGGCCTCCTGGGCCAGCGCGGCGTACCTGGCCAGAGCATGGGCGTTGGCCTCGATGCAGGGCTGAGTCGGTCGCCGTTCGCCGATCCGGATCACTGCCCGCCACTTCGCGAACCGGGCACCCAGGCCGGCGTACTCGGCGAGCCGCGTGCGCAGCCCGTCGAGACCCTCCGTCACGACCTCGCCCGTGAAGCCGGCCAGGGCCGTGGTGCCGGCGTCGACCTTGATGCCCGGGATCACACCGGCACGCTCGAGGACCTCCGGGAAGGGGATGCCGTCGGCGGTTGTCTGCCGGATCGTCTCGTCGTAGAGGATCACGCCGCTCACGTGCTCGCCGAGACCCGGCGTCGTGGACAGGATCTCCCGATAGTCGCGACGGACGGACTCGGTGGAGGCGAGCCCGACGGTGGCCAGGCGCTTGGCCATCGTGGGTGTGCTCTCGTCTGCGGCGAGGATGCCCTTCCCTGGGGTCACCAGCGCTGTCGCGGTGTTGACGATGGGAGCCGTTGTCATGGCGCGTCTCCTTCTGCGGGGCCCATCTGGAGCCTCCTCCCTGACCGCGCCCCCGGGTACGGACCTTGGTCGCGACCTCGTGGGCACTAGTGCCTCGCTGCGCGCAACTGTCCGGCAGTCCCGCCGGCCCGGGACGATCGGCCCTACGCAGGCGCTGCTTCGACCGCGCACGCTGGTGGTCAACCACGGGAGGACCGGTGATCACGGATGAATGAGCACACCCGCGTCTTGGTGGGCGTCGACGGCTCGCCGCGGGCGCACCAAGCCACTCGATACGCCGCCCTGGAGGCACGCCGGTTGGAGCTGCCGCTCACGGTCGTGCACGTGTCGCCTGACTACGTGCCGGTGGCGCCGATGATGCCGTTGATCCCCGGCGACCTGCGCGAGATCGGCCGACACCTGCTGTCCGAGGCAGTGCGAACGGCCTCGGCGGCCGCGCCGGAGGTCGAGGTCACGAGCAGGCTGCTGACCGGTCACCCCGCCGCCGAGCTCGTCCATGCGTCCGCGGGCGCTCGACTGTTGGTGCTCGGGCACGAGTCCGCACCCGCGTGGGGCCGGATGTTCACCGGGGCCGTGACCCTGGGCGCGGCTGCCTGGGCCGAGTGCCCTGTCGTGTCGGTGCCCGACGGGTGGACGGAGCCGACGAGGGCCCGTGAAGCCATCGCGGTGGGCTTCAAGTCCGCCGACCACGACGCTTCACTGCTGAAGGAGGCATTCGAGATCGCCAGTGCTCGCGGAGCCCACCTCACCATCCTGCACGCCTGGGAGCTTCCCGGCTTCTATGACGACATCATCATGCGTCGGACGCACGACACCGACTGGAACCTGGCCGCGCTGGAGAAGATCGAGCTGGAAGTTGCCGAGCTGCGTGCCGATCATCAGGACGTGGACGTCGATGTGCGCGTCATGCACCGGCAGCCGGCTCAGGCGCTTCGCGAGGTGTCGCACGAAGTGGATCTGCTGATGCTCGCGCGCCGAGGGGATGGGTTCGCGCACCTGCACCTCGGCGGCACGGCGCGAGCCATGCTCCACGAGGCAGCCTGCCCCGTCGAGGTCGTCCCCGCGCGACGTCCAGCGGCACACGTGAGGACGCCACAACGCGAGCGTTCCGGGCATCGCTGAGGTTGCTGGCCGCGAGTCCAACGGCCGGGACGTTCGGGTCTTCGGTCCCTGTCGGGCGGACCGTCCGCGCCGCCACCCTCGAGATACAGGACCCGGGCTCGAGGAGGCGTCATGCACGCGAACGTCGGCGATCGTCTGATCATCCGCAGTCAGCACCTGGACGAACCCGTCCGGGACGGGGAGATCCTCGAGGTGCAGCACGTGGACGGGAGCCCGCCCTATCGGGTGCGGTGGTCGGACACGGGCAGGGAGTCCTTGGTGTACCCGGGACCGGACGCCACGGTCCACCACTTCCCTCCGCATGACCGCGGCGAGGAGACCGGGTCATGAGGACCGAGCGCCTTCTCTGGCGAAGCGCGGTTACCCTGACGGCCGCCGCTGCCCTCGCGGCAACTGCGGCGACGACCCCCATCCAGCAGATCCTGGGCGTCGGGCTCATGCTCGCTGCGTTCGGCGGGATCATGGGCCTGGCTTTCAGGGCCGATCTACCGCCGGTCAAGCACCCGATCCTGGGTGGGGCATTCCTCTTCATCGTGCCCGGGTTGCTTCCCGGGCTCTCCTCGCTGGTGGGGCCAGCTGGGACGCTTGCTGTGGTCGGCCTGCTCGTCGTGACCTCCCCGCCAGTCGCCTCATGGATCGTCGGTGCGATGCGCGGCCGGGTGCTCCCCTCCCAGACAGAGGTGGCCGCCACGGCTCCGCGGCACGAGGCACTGCGTCGCCAGTGGGAGGAGTCGACCCGGCTGCTGGACCTGGCGCCGACCATGCGCGACCGGATGTTGCTGGTGAACCTGCGGGAGCAGATCCTCGACGACGTCGCGCAGCAGGCGGACGGCGCCCTGCCCGACTACGTGTTGGCCCCGGCGCCTGGTCGCGGTGGGCGAGGCCGGTCGAGTAGGGGGGTTTGACGACGGTGACCAAGGCACGTGTGACCGAGGTGAGGAGTGCCAACGACGCGCTGCTGTACGCAGCGGCGCAACTGGTGGACGAACACGACGAGCTTCCCGCTGGCGTCGTCCTCGGGTGCTTCTCGCGTGCCGTGCGCACCATCCGCCGAGCAGGGTGTCCCGTCTCGAAGCTCCCTGTCGAGGCGGAACGGTTGGCTCGAGAGCTCCTGGCGGTGTCTGCCGGAGCCGGCGACGCCACCGGGCGACCGAGCACGCTCTGACCTGCCGGCGCGGCAACAGAACCGAGCGGCGAGCTCCGGAAACCGACGCACGTGGTCGCGCACCGGCCGGGTCACGAACTGACTGTCAGGTCGGGAGGGCAAGATCCCGGTGGCGCAGCCACAGAACGCCGGCGAGTGCCAGCAGCAGACAGATCGCGCTCAGCCCGAGGACCGGGCCGACACCGGGTGGGACCACGGGTGCGTTGGGCACATGGGTGAAGGGCGACACCTCCAACAGCCAGCGTGGCAGCCCCAGGGAGGGTCCGAACATCGGGCCGACGACGATCGAGCCCACCACGAGTCCCCAGGACACCCCGACCGACCAACGCGGTAGTGACGACACCACCGCGACGACCGCGGCGCCCAGCACGCCGATGGCGGGAAGCTGGACCAGGGCCGCGCCGGCGAGGTCACGCAACAGCGGCGCCGTGCCGCCGAGCGCCTGACCGCCGGTGATGCTCATCGCCACCGCGAAGACCAGAAGCAGGATGGTCGCCCCCATCAGGGCGTTGGCGGCGTAGGCACCCAGCCAGCGATATCGAGAGACTGCGGTGCCGAGGACCGGCTCCAGCGTGCCCTGAGTCTCGTCGTGGTGCAGGCGGAGCACGAGCGTGACGACGTAGATCGCCACGGCCATGCCGGCCATCTGCATCATCGAGGCCCAGTAGGCGCCGAGGAGATCGGCACCCCCGCCGAAGGCGGCGTACCACTCCGTCGCCTCACCCTCGAGTCCACCGATCTGCTCGCTCAGCGCCCCGAAGACCAGGCCGAACCCGAGCAGGCCGATGGTCCAGCCGAGCAGCGAGCCGCGCTGCATTCGCCAGATGAGGCCGGCTGGGCTCAGCAGGGTTCTCCTGGCATGCGCCGCGCCCCTGCGCTCGGGCCACATCCCGCGCCCGACATCCCGCCTTTTCGACAAGAACCACGCTCAACGAGAACAGAGCGGTCACGGCCAGGACAGCCAGACCCAGCGGCCACCACAGGTCGTCCGCGAAAGGCCGCATCTGCTGACCCCAGCCGATCGGGGAGAGCCACACCGGCCAGGCGCTGGTGACCCGGAGGCTCGCGGAGTCAACGGTCCCGAGCATGTTGCCCAGAGCCGCCAGCATGAACGCCGCGCCAAGCCCCGCGCTCGCGAGACCAATCGCGCCGCGTGTGGTCGACGCCACCTGTGACGTCACCGCGGCGACGCCGGTGAACACCGCACCCACCAGGGCGATCGAGGCGCCAGCAACCACCGAACTGGTCACGGGCTGGCCCGCGACCACCATGCCCACTGCCAGCAGCACGGCGAGCACCAGGTTCGCTGCGAGGGTGACGATCACGGCTGCCGTGAGGGAGGCGTACCGCCCGATCACGCCGGCGGCCAGGAGCTCCTCACGGCCCAGCTCCTCGGCCTGACGGGTGTGCCGGACGACTGCGAGCACGCTCATCACCGCCGCGAGGACTGCCAGGGTCAGAGCGTCTCGATGCAATGTGTACCCCCCACGCTGGTACCGGTGACCAGCCCCAGCACTCGCATACCGGGGTTCTCGACCACGATCCGGGTGTCCGGCTCCAGGAGGAGCGGGTGCGTGGAGTACTGGTCTTCGAACATGGCGGTCGTCGCAGCCAGGAAAGCCGCCATCCCGACGATCCAGGCCGGAAGGGTGATCCGGTCGCGCCGCCATGCGAGGCGGACCAGCCACGTCGTCCCGGTGAAGCCGCTCATCGTGCTGCTCTCGTCTCGGTGTCCGTTGCACGGGCGGGCGCGGCGATGTCGTCCCCGTAGTGCCGCAGGAACAGCTCCTCGAGTGTCGGTGGTGCAGTGATGATGGAACGCACGTCCAGGCCGACCAGGTGCTCGAGCACGCTGTTGAGCTCGCCGGGGTCGACGCTGAACTCTCCGTGGCCGTCCTGCACCCGGACGTCGTGCACGCCCGGCCACCGTGTCACCGATGCCAACGGCTCGGCGGTGTCGACCACCACCGACGTGCGCGTCAGGTGACGCAGCTCGTCGAACGTGCCGCTCTCAGCAGCCTGACCCTCCCGGATGATGGTGACGCGGTCGCACAGCGCCTCCACCTCGGACAGGATGTGGCTCGAGAGCAAGATGCTCCGTCCGGCGGCCCTCAGCTCCTGGACGACATCCTGGAAGACCGCTTCCATCAGCGGGTCGAGCCCTGAGGTGGGCTCGTCGAGCAGGTACAGCTCCACCTCCGACGAGAGTGCCGCCACGAGCGCGACTTTCTGCCGGTTGCCCTTGGAGTAGGCGCGGATCTTCTTGGTCGGATCGAGCTGAAAGCGCTCCAACAGCTCTTCCCGGCGATTCCGGGCACCTCCCCCTCCGCGTAGGGAGCCGAGCAGGTCGATCACCTCCCCGCCCGTGAGGTTGGGCCACAAGTTCACCTCTCCGGGTACGTAGGCCAGTCGTCGGTGCAAGGCGACCGCGTCGCGCCACGGGTCACCGCCGAGGAGGGAGACCCGCCCTTCGTCGGCGCGCAGCAGCCCGAGCAGGACCCGGATCGTGGTCGTCTTGCCCGCACCGTTGGGTCCGAGGAACCCGTGCACCTCACCCGCCTCGACATGCAGGTCGAGATGGTCGAGAGCCCGGGTCGCAGGTCCGAAGTCCTTCACGAGTCCGGAGACCTCGATGGGAGTCACCACAGGGACCACCTCTTCCTCGCCGTTGGCCGGGCCATCTGAACCAGCCGCCCGCCTCAGCACATCGTCGGCGGACATGACCGTGTAGGGCCGAACGTCCTCGAGGTGTGCCCGGACTCCTGGAGGAGTGAACGGCGGACGGCCTGAGAGCGCGGGACCTAGGCCCCTGCCCGGACTCGTCCCACCGGACAAGGCTGAGGAGAACGAGGCGCAGAGGCGAGAGGCATGCTGATGACGACACCGACCTACCCCGTGCGGGTTGACGCGACGCTGGATGAGCGGCTAAATCGCTGGCTCTGGCTGGTCAAGTGGCTCCTGGCCATCCCGCACTTCGTCGTGCTGGTGTTCTTGTGGTTGGCCTTCATCGTGCTCAGCGTCGTCGCGTTCGTGGCGATCCTCATCTCGGGCCGCTACCCCCGTGCGATCTTCGACTTCAACGTGGGCGTGCTCCGCTGGACCTGGCGAGTCGGCTACTACGCGTACGGCGGCCTCGCCACGGACCAGTACCCGCCGTTCAGCCTGCGGGCGGAGCCGACCTATCCGGCCCATCTCGACGGTGGAGTACCCGGACCACCTCTCACGCGGCCTGGTCCTGGTCAAGTGGTGGCTCCTCGCCATCCCGCACTACGTCGTGGTGGGGATCTTCGTAGGGGGTGGGTGGTACGTCGTCTCGAGCGCCGACGGCACCGAGCTGCCCGCCGCGGGAGTCGGCCTGATCGACATCCTGGTGCTGGTGGCCGCCGTGGTCCTGTTGTTCACCGGCCGCTACCCGCAGCCCGTCTTCGACCTGGTGCTGGGCCTGAACCGATGGGTGCTCCGGGTGGCTGCGTACGCCAGCCTGATGACCGATACCTACCCCCCGTTCCGGCTCGACCTCGGCGGGAACGACCCCGGCAGCGGCGTCATCGCCGTACCGGCGCCGGAGCCGAAGGCGAGCGAGGCGGCCACCACGTCCGGGGGGCCAGGACACATAGGGGCAGGGAGGGCCACGGCCGTCGTGCTGGGCTCACTGCTCGGACTGGTCGCGCTCGGACTGCTGGCGGGCAGTGCGATGGTGCAGTTCGCCGACAAGGCCGTGCGCGACGACGACGGTTATCTGATGAGCTCGACCGTGAACCTGGAGTCGCCCGGCTATGCCGTCACGTCCGGGAGCGCCGAGCTGAACCGCGGTCCAGCTCCGATCGCTCTGCCGGAACGGTGGCTGGGCACAGTCAAGGTCGAGGCGATCCCGCACACGGAGAACGGGATCTTCGTCGGCATCGCCAGGACCGCTGACGTCGATGCCTACCTGACCGGCGTCGCACGCTCGGTCGCGCTCGACCACGTCAGCGATGACGGGTCGGTGGACCTGGACTTCACCGACGGCGGGTCGCCGCCCGTCGCGCCCACAGACGCTGAGTTCTGGGCAGCCACTGCCGCCGGCCAGGGACCTCAGGAACTCACCTGGCCGAGCGAGGCCGGTGACTGGACGCTGGTCGTGATGAACGGTGGGGGCACCACGCCCGTGGAGGCCGATGTGGCGATCGGGGCCACGGCACCGATCCTGGACGAGGTGGCGATCTTCTTGCTGATCGCCGGCCTCGTGCTGGGCGGGCTGGCGGTCGTGGTGCTGTACCTCGCCCTCACGGGCCGCAGTCCGGGGCCAGAGGCCTGAAGGATGCGGGACGTGGAGGTGATTCCCATCTCGGCGTCGGACGGCTCGAGGTTCCGTCCACGGAGGCGAAGCTGCCCCGCGAAGCGGCTCACGCCGGAGCGAACTCACAGAACGCGTCGTAGGCCCGCGGCCCGTGGATCGTCGCCGGACCGCCGTGCATGAGGAAGGTGACGCCGATCGCCTCGGCGGCCTGCTGTCGGGTGGCCCCTGCCCGTGCGGCGGCCTGAGCGTGCGAGGCGACGCATCCGTCGCATCCCTCGACGACCGCGATCGCCAGGGCGATCAGTTCCTTGGTCACGGTGTCGAGGGCGCCGTCGGCGAAGGCAGCGTGCTGCAGCTCACCGAAGCCGCGGTAGGTGTCGGGGATGGCGCGCCGCAGCTGCCGGTGCAGCGGGGACAGGTCGTCCAGCACGGCCTTGCCGTGCGGACTGGCAGCGTGCGTTGCTTCGTCCGACGCGTCGGTCGTGGTGCTCATGGTGTCTTCCTCGCAGATCGTGGGTGGGTGTCGGGGGAGCCTCCTCCTCAGGCCAGGCCGAGGAAGAGCTTCTCCATCTTCTTGACGTCGACCGAGGCTGGCCCGTCGCCGGCAGTGATGCACTGCCGCAGGCCGGTCGCCACGATGGCGAACCCGGTCCGCTCCAGCGCCTTGAGCACGGCCGCGAGCTGGGTCAGCACGTCTTCGCAGTCGGCACCGTCCTCCATCATCGTGACGACCTTGCCGAGGTGGCCGTGGGCGCGCTTGGCGCGGTTGATGATGGCGCGCATCTCGTCGGGATCCAGTTCCATCACGCCTCCTTCTGGGCGATGTGGTCGAGGGCCGCTCGCAGTCTGGTTCGGGCCTCGCCCGCTACCTCGACAATCTCCGGCCGGTGCTCGAGCCGTGACATCGTGTCGGGATCGATGGCTTCCACGACCGTCGCCCCGGCATCGTCGCGGACCACCACGTTGCAGGGCAGGAGCGCCCCGACGGATGGCGCTGCGGCCAGGGCCCGATGGGCCAGCTCTGGTCGGCAGGCGCCGAGAATCACGTGGGCGGGGACGTCGACGCCCAACTTCTCCTTCATGACGGCCCGCACGTCGATCTCGGTCAGTACGCCAAAGCCTTGTTCGGCGAGCGCCTCGCGCACGCTGCCCACGGCCTCGTCGTACGGCAACGGCGTCTCCACCCGCATCGTGTAGCTGGTCACTAGCCCCGCCTTCTCGGTGGACATCGGATTCCTCCCTCAGATGGTCTGTGTGGCATCATATCCCCCCGGGGGGATATATCCGAATCATCCCCCGGTGTCGAAACCGCCGGGGCCACCACCGGGAGTCAGTCATGTGTCATCCAGCCCGCTGCCGCTCCTGCGGCAAGACCACCTGGCGCGGCTGTGGCCGCCACGTGGAACAAGTGAGAGCCGGGATCCCTGATCACGCCTGGTGCCCTGGGCACGAGGGCGAGCCGCGGCGGGGGGTGCTTGGCTGGTTCTCCCGGCGGGACTGACGGCTGGCCGACACGCGGATCGACCTCATACGGCACGGATGTCGCGTCGTCCAAAGGCTGGTACGGCGAGCGCGAGCACGGCAAGTGCGCCCACGATGAGCCAGCCGAACCGGAGCGGTACCGCGGCGTCCATCGGGCCGTCCGCGAGCGCCTGGTGGAACGGTGACCAGGCCAGTCCCTCGTGCAGCGAGTCGACGAGGTGACCGGCGACATACAGCACGTACGCCGCTACGGCGGCGACGCCCGAGGTGGCGATCGCGACCGCCCGTCGGCCGCTGACCGCACCGGCGGCGAGCGCAAGCCATCCGAACTCGACACCCATGAGCACCATGGCAAGCGACCCCACCGCTGCGTGTCCGACGGGCACGTCCATGGAGAACACCGTGGAGACGAGCACCGTCACCAGTCCACACACGATCCCGAGCACGAACACCGAGACCAGGAGCCCGAGCGCCTTCTCGAGCAGCAGCCGCGTGGTGGAGAGCGGGGTGACGAGCAGCATCTCCAGTGTGCCTGCCTCCTCCTCGCCTGCCACCAGGCGTGCGCCACGGCCGACGCCGAAGACGATGAACAGGATCGGGAGCACCAGTGTGAAGAGCTCGGCGTTGAGGAACCCCACGCCGGTCGACATGCTGTCGAGGTCGAACAGCTCCTTCATGGCCGCGGGGTAGCCCTCCAGAAGCTCGTCGAGCTGGGGCATGTCCCGCACCGACGGCCAGAGGGCCCCTTCGATCAATACCAGGACGACGATGCCAAGCCCCCAGCCGGTGAGCCCCCGACGCTGGTCGCGGAGCGTCTTGCGCAGCACCTGCCCTGACCTGCTCATGCGTCACCTCGCTGGTAGTAGCCGAGGAAGATCTCCTCCAGGTCGGGCTCGTGGGTGACGATCCGTTCGATCTGGAAAGGCGCCGCGACCGCGAGGAGGTTCGCGGTCGACCCCTCGATGGCCAGTCGCGCGATGCGCCCCGACACCTCGAGCTCGGTGACGCCGCTGACTGTGGCGAGCTCGCTCGCCGGCGGTGTCGTCGTGAACGTCAGCTCCATCCGGCGCCGGGCTCGAGCCTTGAGCCGGTCCACCGCCGCGACGTCGACCAGACGCCCCTGCCGGAGGATGGCCACCGTGTCGGCGACCGCCTCGACCTCGGAGAGCACGTGGGAGGACAGGAACACGGTCTGCCCGGCATCCCTCACCTCGCGGAGGATCTCGAGGAACTCGCGGTGGATGAGGGGATCCAGGCCGCTCGACGGCTCATCGAGCAGGACGAGCCCGGGTCGCTGCATCAGGGCCTGGACGATCCCGACCTTCTGGCGGTTGCCGTGCGACATCGTCCCGATGCGTCGTCCGAGGTCGAGATCGAGCCGACGGGAGAGTGACTCGACCACGGCCCAGTCGACGCCGCCCCGCAATCCGGCGAGAAGACGGAGGTACTCCGTTGCGGACTCGCCCGGATACGCGCGGAAGTCGCCCGGAAGGTACCCGATCCGGCTCTGCATCTGGTCGCGCCGGCGAACGACGTCGAACCCCATGACCTCGGCCGTGCCGGCGGTCGGACGCAGCAGGCCGGCCAGGAGCCGAATGGTGGTGGTCTTGCCGGCGCCATTGGGTCCCAGGTAGCCGAAGATCTGACCGGGCTCCACCCGCAGGTCGACCTGGTCGATCGCCAGGTGGCGCCCGAAGCGCTTCGTCAGACCCCGCGTCTCGAGCGCCGGTGTTGAGCTCGAGGCCGCGCGACGGCCGGCCCGGAGCGCTACGCCGTCGGCTGTCGTGGCCATGGCTGCTCCCGTCTGTTCGCCCTGTGGCGACTGTCCCGCAGGTAGGCGGCCTGGGCACGGGCCGTTGCGCCGTCAGGGCCCGGGACCTTGTGCCCCGGCTCAGCCGCTGACGCTGCCGGGGTCGCGTGCCACCAGGCGTGCGAAGAGGTCGACGTACTGGATCAGGTGTCGATCCCCGATGTACTCGTCGAGGACCCGCGTGTGGGCCGACTCGCCGAGCTGGTGACGCAGCGTCTTGTCCCCGAGAGGCCGGCCCAAGGCCTCCCCGAAGGCGTCCAGGTCGTGCGGATCAACCAGCAGTCCGTCGCGCCCATCCGTGATCTGGTCCTGGATCCCACCGACTCGGCTGCCCAGCACCGGACGGGCCTTCCACATGGCCTCCGTGACCGTGAGGCCGAACCCCTCCACCAGGCTCTTCTGGACCACCACCGCCGCCTGGCGCTGAACGGCATTGACGATGAGAGCGTTCTCCTTCAGGTCGGCCATCGGTACGGCGGCGAGATGGACCCGCGACTGCATCCCTGGCGGTAGTCCGCGCCACTGTTCCTCGCACTCGGCCAGCACCGCGCGCCCTCGGGGTCGTCCGAGACGCCCGATGTGTCAGGACCGACGAGCAGCAGGTGCGCGCCATCGCCCAGGCCGTGCTCGACCATGCGGGTGAACCCGGACATCACGCCAGCCATGTCCTTGAGCCGGTCCCACCTGCTCACCTGGGCCACCAGGTGGGCGTCCGGAGGCGGTGGGGCGACGCGAGCAGTCCGACCCGGCCGAGCAGCTGGGTCACCTGCGAAGGGTCGAGTGGGGTGTTCTTGGGCGAGAACGGGTCGATCGAGGGCGGGATGACGTGCAGCCGGTCCGGATCGAGCCAGGCCGGTGCGTACGCGCGGCGGGAGAAGACGTAGCCCGCCGGACCGTCGAGGTAGCGGCGCAGGAACGCCCACGCAGCGTCAGTGAGCTCGTTGGGCTCGTCCCGGCCGACGTGGCAGCGCCACAGGACGGCCGCCCCGGTACGGCGGACTGCCGGGGCCATCCCGGCTGTCTGCGGGTCGTGCAGCAGCACGATGTCGCGTCGGGACACCGCGGGAAGCCACGCCGCGCAGTTCGTCGCCAGGACGTCCTCGTAGTGGCTGTGGTCCGCCGCGGAGAGGGGGAGGCCATCGCCGGCATCCCCGTGCAGCATGTTGTGCAGGCGTTTGGTGAGGGCGAAGAACTGCGGGTCTGCGTCGAGGACCAGCCACCGGTTCTCGATGCCGGCGCCAGTCGCGTATCCCAGCAGCGTGCCCAGCATCTCGGCAACGCCGCCGCCGGAGGCGGTGGAGCTGACGTGCCACACGACGCGACCACCGAGGACCTCCCCGGCGCGGGCTGCGTAGTCGGCGAGCCGCTTCTCGCGCTCCCGGGGCAGGAGACCGGCCAACAGAGCGAGGGGCCGTGGTGTCACCTGGACCTCGTGCACAGGACCCATGGTGTCTGAGAGCCGGCACGCTGCCTATGACCCGGCGGCGGCGCCACCCAGGTGGGCAGCGAGGGCGACTGGGGTGGGCACTACGAGGGGTCGGGTGATGACTGGTTCGCGACGCGCCAGGGGCTCCAGCACGTCGTCCATCTGACGACGCGGCGTGGGTGGCAGCGGCGGGCGGGTGACCTCCTGCCAGCCGATGCGCACCAGCAGCTGGGGCTGCGCCATGTCATGGAATACCTCGCGCCTCAGCGCCTCTCGGGTCGCGTCGACCTCGACGATCTGGCTCAGGGGTACGACCGAGAATCCGGCACGGGTGGCGCGCAGCCACAGCGCGCTCAGCGTCTCCCCGGTGTCCAGCCACGCGGCCGGGTCGTCCCGGGAGGCGCAGAGCGCGAGCACACCGTCGCTGCTCTCGAAGGCTCTCCGGGTACGTGCCGGGTCGGCGCCCCGGTCGAAGCGGTCCCGTCGCTCACCGGGGTGATCCTGTCGAGGGAGAGCCTCGAGCGGCACCCCGTCATCTCCGCTCCGTGCGATCCAGGCGAGTTGCTCCGCGGCGAGATCGGTGTCGCCCGAGCTGCGCGTCCACGGCGCGTTCCGCGAGACGCTCCACCGTGGCCCGCGCGGCGTCGCCGGTCAGCGGAAATACCCGTGCCCCGCGACGTTGGGTGACCTCGGCGAGCTCCTCGAGCCGCTCGACGGGGACCGGCCAGGACGTGAAGCGGCGCCGGTCGGTCGGCGGCGGATCAGGGCGTCGAGGAGCGCCTCGGCCGCGGGCGTCACTGCGCCCACCCGGCCGAGGTGGAGGACAGCGAGGAGATCAGGTTCACCAGCGTCGGGGAAGCGCTGCACGGAGACCTCCCGGCCGCGACCGGCCGCTGCGACCTGGAAGTGGTGCAGCGCCGCCCCGCAGCTGATCGTGAGATTGCGACCCAGGGGGTCGCTGACCGTGAGCTGTCGGGCCCGATCGGCCCACAGCTCGACCCGGCGGCGGTCGATCGCGCCAGCGCCAGGGCTGCGTGTTGTGCACACTCGGTGCCCGGCAGGCGAGCTCCACGATCGCTCGTGCCTCCGGCGGCGCGGTCACGACGCATCCCGACGGTGCTGCTCCCCGAGCCGCTCGGCCAGGAGCACCCCCCAGGCCTCGGCGCGTTCGGGTTCGCCCCGGAGAGCCGGACCCTTGACGTCCTCGACGTAGAAGCTCGTCGGCCGATCCAGGACGGCGAAGCCCTGGGCCCGCAGGACCCGGGCGGCCCGCTTGGCGGCGGAGCCGGGCAGCCGTCGCACCTTCGCGACGCGGGTGTCGAAGACCGCCACCGACGGCCGGTCGGCCCGGGCAGGGAAGGCGTCGTCCAGGGTGGCCAGCCACTCACGAACCCCGACCGCCGCGCGGGCGGGGTCTGCCCCCTGGCTGACCGCGTCCTCCGCGTCGACGGCCGGCTCAGCGAGAAGGCATGGGTGGGAGCGCCGACGACGAGCAGGTCGCACCCGGCCAGGTCCGCGGCTCTGACCTGCCGTACGTCGGACAAGCGTCGTCGCGACACCCGCGGCGCGGAGCCCGGCGGCGATGTCGCGCGCACGATCCTCCGTGTTGCCGAACATGGACTCGAACACGATCACGGTCCTCATGGGGATGGCACCTCGTTCTCAGGGTCGGTAGGAGTCCGTGGGGACGACCACGGCGCGGCCGTTGACCGTGCCGTGGGACAGGTCCTGGTAGGCGCGCGCGGCGTCGTCGAGCGTGTAGAGCGACGTCTCTGCCTCGAGAAGGCCTCGGGCCGCGAGGTCGAGCACCTCGACCAGCTCGGCACGGTTGCCCCAGTACGTCGTCTGGACGCTGGCCTCATAGGGGAGCCCGAAGAAGGACACCGGCAACGTGCCGCCGGCGATGCCGACGATCGTGATGTCGGCCATCGTGCGGGCGCTCGCGGCCGCCGTGGCCAACGTGTCGTCGGAGCCGACACAGTCGATGACGACATCGACCCCGAGACCGTGGGTGGCGTCGCGGATCTCAGTCGCCAGGTCCGCGTGCGGAGCCACTGCGAGGTCTGCGCCGCAACGCACCGCGAGGTCCCGGGCTGAGTCGCGAGGGTCGACCGCGATGATGCGGGCGGCAGAGGTGGCACGCAGGATCTGCACGGCGAGGTGACCGAGACCCCCGATCCCGATCACCAGGGCGGTGGAGGTCGGGCCGAGCTTGCCCTCGGAGCGGCGTACGGCGTGGTAGGGCGTGAGTCCGGCATCCGTCAGCGGTGCCGCCTGCACCGGATCGAGGCCGTCGGGAAGCGGCACCAGGTGGCGGGCGGCGGGGACCAGGAGGAACTCCGCCATGCCACCGTCCAGGCCGAGGCCGCCGCCTCCGCTCGGCACGGGTGCCAGGTCGGGCCGGTCGCAGTAGGTCTCCAGCCCCGCCAGACAATGCTGGCAGGTGCCGCAGCCCCAGGCGCCGACCACCGCGACGGGCTGGCCGGTCGCGAGCCCCCGTACGCCGGTCCCTACGGCATGCACCCAACCCGCGTTCTCGTGGCCCAGCGTGAACGGTGGCTCCCAGGGCAGGACGCCCGCCTCGAAGTCGTGCATCAGGTGCAGGTCCGAGTGACAGGCACCGGCGGCCCCGACCTGGACCACGACCTCGCCCGGTCCGGGCTCGGGGTCCGGCACCTCGTCCAGCACCGGTTCGCTCTTCCAGGACTTCAGTCGCAACGCCTTCATGCTGCCCTCCGTTGGCAGGTGTGGGGTGGTCAAGTCCCAGCCTGATCTGCCGATGGGGTGGGTATCAGGGGCATCGGACCGGGATCGTTCGGGCCCTTGGTCCCTAGGCCCGGAGTCGACGCACGGGCACGGTAGGGACTGACCCACAGACCCCAGCGGAGGCTGCCATGAACGAGAACAACCCGAATCCCATCGTCGTCGGCGTGGGACACGACGACATCGACAGTGCGGTGTCCTTCGCCGCGACCGAGGCGGCACGTGCCGGATGTGGGGTGCACCTCGTCCACGTCGTGCGCCTCCTGCCCCAGGGCCCGGCGGCGGTGCTCGTACCGGAGACCGACCTCGCCAGGGCCGGGCGGCTGGCCCTCAACGCCAGTCTCGAGCGGACGCGCGACCAGGTCGGGGACGACGTCCCCGTCACGATCGAGCTGGTGGTGGGTGACGGTGTCGCCCACTGCCTGGCCGAGGCGTCGCCGGACGCACGGATGATCGTTCTGGAGCACCGCGACCTCTCTCGGGCATCCCGGATCGTCACCCGTTCGGTCACGAGCGGCGTGGCGGCCCGGGCGCGCGTCCCGGTCGTCTCGGTGCCGTCAGGCTGGTCGCAGGACGAGCGCAAGACTGCATCCGCCGTGACCGTCGGCGTCGATGTGCCGGAAAGCAGCGAGTCGGTGCTGCGCGCGGCAGTCGTCGCGGCTCGGGAGCGTGGTGCCACGCTCCGCGTGATCCACACCTGGAGCTTCCCGGACTACTACGGGGTCCCCGTGACGCGCGCCGAGCAGGACGAGTGGGCGGCCAGGGCGACCGAGGAGATCCAGGCCGTCCTCGACTCGCTGGACGAGGACGTCGCAGACGTCCCGGTGCAGATCGACGCCCGGCACGCCTACGCGGCCGACGCCCTGGTCGAGGCCAGTCGTGACTCGGACCTGCTGGTGCTCGGCCGGCACGACCCCGTGGTCCCGATCGGCTCGCACCTCGGACCCATCGTCCGGGCTGTGCTCCACGGGGCCCACTGCCCGGTGTTCCTGGTGGACCCCCAGCCGACCCGGCGGTGGCATCGACACCACGAGCGAGGCGGCTGAGCCCGTCGCCGGAATCGGTCTGATCTGCCTGACCGGCCGGATGCCGACATCCCGCTCTGCAGTACCGTGAGCGGGTGGACGATCACCCGGCACGGGGTGAGTCGGTCCCAGATGGATCTGGGGAGGGCCCACGCCTGGACTTCGATCAACTCCTCGGTGAGTTGGTCGACCACGCCCAAGACGTGATGGCGGCCCAGAACCGGCTGCGTGCTCTGCTGCGGGCCAACCACGCCGTGGTCGGTGGCCTCGCCCTCGATGCGGTGCTGCGCCGCATCGTCACGGCCGCGTGCGAGCTGGTGGACGCCCCGTACGGTGCCGATCGGCGTGATCCGAGCCGACGGCGACGGACTGGAGGAGTTCATCCACGTCGGCGTCGACCACGAGACGGTCACCGCGATCGGGCACCTCCCCGAAGGAAAGGGACTGCTCGGCGCGTTGATCGAGGACCCACACCCGATCCGGCTGCGCGACATCCGCGACGACATCCGCTCGGTCGGGTTCCCCGAGAACCATCCGCCGATGCGGGGGTTCCTGGGCGTTCCGATCCGGGTCCGCGATGCGGTGTTCGGCAACCTCTACCTCGCTTCGGAGACGGTGAGCGACTTCAGCGCCGAGGACGAGGAGCTGGTCTCCGCGCTCGCCGCGACCGCAGGTGTCGCGATCGAGAACGCCCGCCTCTATGAGGAGACGACCCGGCGTCAGGTGTGGCTCGAAGCATCCGCGGACGTCACGGCGCGGGTACTGGTGGCGCCCGGTGACGAGGTGCTCCGGCTCATCGGTCAGCGGGTCATCGAGCTCGCCGACGCGGACCTGGTGGCAGTAGTGCAGCCGACTGGGTCCGGGGAGCGGTTCGAGGTGGCGGCCGCCGTGGGTGCGGGGGCAGAGTCTCTCGGCGACTTCGGCTACCCGGTGGAGGGAACCTTCGCGGAGGCCGTGATGCAGTCCGGGGAGCCGGTCCTGGTCGATGACGCCGCGGCCGTCAACGCACGAGGTCCGCGGAACTTCAGCGTCGCCACCGTGCGACCGCTGGGCCCGCTGATGGCGCTCCCTCTCGCGGGGGCTGAAGGAACGCGTGGTGTCCTGTTCGTCGGTCGGGACCCGGGACGCGACACCTTCCGCCGTCCCGACGTCGAGATGGCCATGAACTTCGCCGGGCACGTGTCGGTCGCCATCGAGCTCGCCGACAGTCGCCGGGAGGCCGAGCGGTTGACGCTCTTCGAGGATCGAGCGCGCATCGCGCGGGATCTGCACGACCACGTCATCCAGCAGCTCTTCGCCTCGGGCATGAAGCTGCAGGGAGTGGCGATGTCGTTGGGTGACGAGTCGCCGGATGCGCAGTCCATCGAGCAGGTCGTCGACACCATCGACGCCGCGATTCGTCAGATCCGGTCCTCGATCTTCCAGCTCCGGCCACGCACGCTGCTCGGAGCCGGCGGGGTCCGGGCCGGCGTCCTGGCAGTCGTCACGGAGGTCACGCCGTCGTTGGCGGGTGACCCGAGCGTGAGCTTCAGCGGTCCGGTCGACACCGTCAGCAACGAAGCGTTGCTCGCGGACGTCGTCGCGGTCGTGCGCGAAGCCCTGACCAATGTCGCCCGGCACGCGCAGGCACAGCGAGTCACGGCCTCCGTGGCCGTGACTGCCTCGACCCTCGTCGTGACCGTCGAGGACGACGGTGTCGGCGTGGGTGCGTCGGCTCGCAGCAGTGGTCTCGCGAACATCAGGCAGCGAGCCGAGAACAGGTCCGGGAAGCTGGACGTAGGCCCCGGTGCCGACGGGAGAGGGACTCGACTCACCTGGCAGGTTCCGATCGGCTGACGTACGGGCTCATCCGGGTCGGCCGTCGTCCTGCCCCACGGCCCTTCCGCGGGTGCCGAAAGGCCCTGCCCCTGCTGTCCACCCCACGCGAGGGTGGTGGCGGCGCACTGGTGTGCGACCCCGGCAGGGAAGGAATCATCCGTGGTACCGACGACCGCCAAGCTCGACACCCCCAGCGTCGGCCCCGACGAGCGATGGTGGCCCGGCTCCATCGACCGGTACCTCGCGACGCGGGTCCCGGTGTGTGCCCCGGGTGACCTGGCCGGTGACGTCCGGACCGCGTTGATCGGGGTCGACCACGACTCGGTGGACGACGTCGCCGTGTGCGACGGATCCGGTGCGTCGCGCCGGCTGGTCGGACTGATCCCGGTGCAGCGGTTGTTCCGGGCGACGCCGGACACGAGGGCCGCGCAGCTGATGGATGCCGACCCGCCGACGGTCAAGGAGGGCCTCCACCGTGAGCAGGCGGCCTGGAAGGCCGTGCAGCACGGGGAGTCGAGCCTGGCAGTCGTGGGACCGGAGGGGGAGTTCAGGGGCCTCGTTCCGCCGTCGAAGATCCTCGGCGTGATGCTCCGCGCACACGACGAGGACTTCGCCCGGCTGGGCGGATACCTGGCGTCGACCCGGTCAGCGCGGGTCGCGGCGGAGGAGCGGATCCCACGGCGACTCTGGCACCGGCTGCCCTGGCTGGCCCTCGGCCTGGCCGGCGCGGCGGCGTCCGCGTGGCTGGTCGGCCTCTTCGAGGGCCGGATCGCCACCGACGTCCGGCTGGCGTTCTTCATTCCGGGGGTGATCTACCTCGCCGACGCCGTCGGGACGCAGACCGAGGCGTTGGTGGTACGCGGCCTCTCCGTCGGCGTACCGGCCCGCAGGGCCATCCGGCTCGAGGCGGTGACGGGCCCGGCACTGGGGCTGCTGCTCGCCGCGGTCAGCCTGCCCGCGATCTGGTGGGTGCTCGGTGACGCGGAGGTCGCGTGGACGGTGTCCCTCTCCCTCCTCGCCGCCTGCAGCGTCGCCACGCTGGTCGCCGCGGCGTTGCCTGCGCTGCTCGCCCGACATGGGCGGGACCCGGCGTTCGGCAGCGGACCGCTGGCCACCGTGGTGCAGGACCTGCTCTCCCTGGCCATCTACTTCGCCGTGGCCGTGCTGGTCATGGGTTAGCCCGTGACCGGGGTCAGCACATGGGGACGCGCCGGTGCGGTGCTCCGCGAGCTGCCCCGACGAGACCCCCAGGCAAACCGAGGGTGCTAGGAATGTCCCATGACCAGTCCGACACCGATCCGCGTCTACCTGCTGGATGACCACGAGGTGGTTCGCCAAGGGCTCCGGGCCTTGCTGGGATCGGCAGAGGACATCGAAGTGGTGGGGGAGTCGGGCTCCGCCCAGGAGGCCACGGCCCGGATCCCGGCGCTCAGGCCGGACGTCGCCGTGCTCGACGGTCGGCTCCCTGACGGCACCGGCATCGAGGTCTGCCGAGCGATCCGGTCCGTCGACCCGAGCATCAGAGCGCTCATCCTCACGTCCTACGACGACGACGAGGCGCTGTTCGGCGCGATCATGGCTGGTGCCTCCGGCTACGTGCTGAAGGAGACCAGGGCGGCCGACCTGGTCAACGCCGTCCGCCACGTCGCGGCCGGAAAGTCGCTGATCGACCCCGAGCTCACCGCCACGCTGCTGGAGCGGGTGCGCAACGGCCCCGCGACTGCTCCGGAGCTGGCCTCACTGACCGAGCAGGAGCTGAAGCTGCTGCACTACATCGCTGAGGGAATGACCAACCGTCAGATCGGGGAGCACATGTACCTCGCGGAGAAGACGGTGAAGAACTACGTGTCCAGCATCCTCGGCAAGCTGGGGCTCGAGCGCCGTACCCAAGCCGCGGTGCTCGCCTCCAAGTTGCTCGGTCCCTCGAGTTCCGACTCGGATTAGGACGGGGCCGGTGCCGGCCTGATCGCGTCACGAAGGTGGCTGATCGTGACGTCGAGGCCGTCGATCGCCCGGTCGATCTCGGCGACGGTCGCCTGGTCCCGAACCTTGGCGCGCACGGTCTGAAGGCACAGGCCCAGCGCGAACAGGCGCTGGACCACCGTGTCGTACACGTCGCCGGGGGTGTCGTCGCGCCCCGTCGCGTCAGCCAGGTCCACGCGGTCGGCGGCTGCTTGCAGCCGGTCGAGCAGCAGGGAGGCCTGGCCTGCCAGGGACTCGAGGAGCTCGGTCTCGTCCGATCCCGGTCCGCGCCGGCTCGGGTCGAGCAGGAACACCAGGTCGGCGGGGATCGCGACCTGTGACCTCAGGGGCAGCACCAGGACGACACCCAAGGCAGTGGGGATGCGGACGACCGCGTCGGCTGCCCGCGGCCCCGCAGTCGTCATGACCTTCTCCATGAACCCGTGGCGTGTCACGCGGTGGTCACAATGGTGGTGACGGCCGGCTCGGCGTCCGGTGACCACTGCACCAGAGCAGTCGCGACCGCACCGGAGATCGAGCGGGCCACGTGGTGGATGAGCTGCAGCGCGACCCCCAGCTCGACGGGTGGACGTAGTGCCTCGGTCAGCCACGCCGAGGCCTCGAGCCACCGACGCCGGCGCTCGTCCCGCCCCTGGGTTCTCGCAGTGTGGATCACGAATGCCACGGCATCTGCCAGCACCTGACCGGTCCTCAGGTCCACCGTGGTGAAGGGTCGTGGGCCGCTCGCCAGATCCAGCGTCCCGATCCGGTTCCCATGGACGCGCACAGGGAGGCTCAGTGATCCCGCCGCGGCAGCGCCGACGCCAGCTCCGAACCCGGTCTCGTCGATCACGTCGTGATTGACGAGCGTGAGCCGCGCCCCGGCGGCGCCCGTGCCCTCGCAGGCGGCCGAAAGAAGTTGCGGCACCGTGCTGACGACGGCAGCGCCGGTCGCCACCGCGGTCAGCGCGTCGAGCAAGGCCGGTGTGGGGTTCGCGCCACCGGCGCGCCCGCCGTCGTGCCCCGGCTTCACCCGCTCATCGGCCATTGTCATCGGTCGGCCCCACGCAGCTGCCGGGGCACACCGGCTCGGGCCGGGCTCGCCTCGCCGATCCGCACCTTGATGTCGACGAGCACGGCGTCGGTGGCCGTGCACACGACCGGGTTGAGGTCGAGCTCGGCGACCTCAGGCACCTCGACGGCAAGATTCCCGAGCGTCACCAGCAGCCGCTCGAGCCGCGCCGTGTCGGCGCCAGGAGTGTTGCGGTAGCCCTCCAGGAGTGGCCAGATCCGCAGGGCGCGAACCGCGCGTGCGGCGTCTTGTCTGGTGAACGGTGGGAGGAGGAAGGCTCGGTCCGCCAAGAGCTCCGTGGCGATGCCGCCGGCGGCGACCATGACCAGTGGCCCGAACCGGGGGTCACGCGTGATGCCGAGGGCGATCTCCACCCCCGCCACCACGGGCTGCACGATCACGGACACGTGCTCCTGCCCCAGCTCGTCTGCGAACGCCCGGGTGGCTGCGATCACCTCTGGCGCCGACTGCAGGCCCACCCGGACCAGGCCGCGCTCGGTCTTGTGCACGATGGTCCGGTCCGCGACCTTGACGGCGACGGGGAACCCGATGGTCTGCGCCAGTCCGGCGGCCACGACCGGGTCGTCGGCAACCCCGCCGGCGGGGATCAGCCCGTAGGGGGACACGAGCCTGGACACCTCGTCCGGCCCCAACCATCCGTCCCCCGACCCGTCGCAGTCGATCAGCTTGCGTGCGACCGCCCGTGTCGCCGAGGCGCGATCGGCGTCCTGGGGCTCGGGGTCGGATCGAGGGGCACGCAGCCATGCCGCGTATCCCACCGTGTGTGCGATCGCGTCGATCGCCTCGTCGACCGCGTGGAAGACGGTGACCCCGGGCAGCGACTCCGCGAGACCGCCCAGGCCGACCAGGACGACCGGCTTGTCGGGATGTTCGGCGCGGACCCGTGCGGTCGCGTCCAGCAGGGGATCGGCCGGGGCGACGCTGGTCGGCACCACCACGACCATGAGCAGGTCGACCTCGGGGGAGGACAACAGGGGCGCCATCACTCCGGAGAGGTGATCTGCGGATGCGCCGGCCCCGAGGTCGACGGGATTGCTGGTGCCGGTCGTCCCGGCGACAAAGCGCTCGAGCTGGCTCCGGAGGCCCGCCGTCAGAGCCGGAACGCTCAGTCCGCGCGCGTCTGCTGCGTCCGCCGCGAGCACGCCGAGACCACCGGCGTTGCTGACGATGGCCAGCCGCGGACCCGCGGGGAGGGGTTGCTCGGCGAGGAGCAGGGCTGTGCGCCCCATCGACTCGGCGCTGTGGCAGCCGATGACGCCGGCCTGGGCGAACAACGCGTCGACCCCGACGGCAGGGGTGGCGGCCGCGGCCGTGTGTGAGGCCCCCGCTCGCCGCCCCCCTGAGGACCGGCCACCGACGACTGCCAGGAGCGGCTTGCGCTCGGCGAAGCGCCGCGCAAGCCTCGCGAACTTGGGGGCGTTGCCGAAGGACTCCAGGTACAGCGCGGCCATGGTGACCCCGGGGTCGTCGATCCAGGCGGCCAGCAGGTCGTTGCCTGACACGTCCGCCTTGTTGCCCAGCGAGACGAACGAGTGCACCCCGAGGCCGAGCGTGCGCGCGACGTCGAGCAAGGCGATCCCCACTCCACCAGACTGCGAGGCCACGGCGAGCCCACCTGCGGTGGGAACGCTGCGCGAGAAGGTGGCGTTGAGCCGCACGGTCGGGTCGTTGGACATGATTCCCAGGCAGTTCGGTCCCACCAAGCGGATGTTGTGCTCGCGAGCCACGCGGAGCAGCTGGCGCTGAACCTCCGCGCCCTGCTCGCCGAACTCCTCGAACTCGGAGGAGATGACCACCATCGAGGAGACACCGGCCTCGGCCGCATCCCGCGCAGTGGCCAGGACACGATCCACTGGAACCGCGATGACCGCCAGGTCGATGTGCCCGGGAACGTCGGCGAGCCGGGGAAAGGCGCGGACGCCGTGGATCTCCGAGACCTCGGGATGTACGACGAACACCTCACCTCGATAAGCACCCTCGAGGATGGACGCCAGGATCGCGTGCCCCAGGCCGACGGCGGCCCGCCGTACCCCGACGACGGCCACGGTCCTCGGATACAGCAACGGAGCCAGAGACCGCGCCTCCGAGATGGCCTCGCGCGCGTCGGCCGCCTCGATCGCCTTCACCGACGCCTCGGTGCTCATCTCGACGCTGACCACCCCGGAGATGGTCCGACGGGACACCAGGAACCCGGCGTCCTCGAACACTCGGATCATCGGGCCGTTCTCCGGGAGGACCTCGGCCACGAAGCGGCGGATCCCCGAGTCGCGGCCAGCGGCGGCGAGGTGCTCCAGCAACAGGCTTCCGAGACCGTGTCCGTGCTCCTTGTCGGCCACCAGGAGGGCGACCTCAGCGGCATTGGGCTCCATCCGCTCCGCCGTCGCCACACCCACGATGCGGCCGCCGATCGTGGCCACGAGGGTTGCGAGCGTGTCGCCGGTCCCGGCCATGAGGTGGTCGACGTAGCGATGCGCAGCCTCACGATTCACCGAGAAGAACCGCAACCGGATGCTGTCGTCGCCGACCTCGTCGTGGAGCGCACGCACACCGATGACGTCGTCGGCCTTCAGGGGTCGGATGGACGCGATCCGGCCATCGGCCAGCAGAACGTCCGCCGCGCGCACCAGTGGTTCGTGAGTCATGGCTCACCTCCTGGTCCATGGTGTGCCGCAGCGTGGTCGGGCGCAGGGGTCCTTCGGCCTCTGACGCGGGCACCAACGGCCCTGAGGCCGCGAGGCGTCGGGATCGAGACTGTGTGGTGAGGAAGGTGCCGGTGCTCGCCGGCCCGAAGACTCAGCCGAGAGGAGCTGGTTCGGATGCTGGTGCGTGAGGTGATGACCAGTCCGGCGGTCACGGTGCGGGACAGCGCGACGGTGAAGGAAGCCGTGGCAGTCCTCGATCGGCACTCGATCACGGCCCTGCCGGTCGTCGACGATTCCGGTGAGCTGGTCGGAGTGGTCAGCGAGGCCGACGTCATCCGGGAGATGGTCGTGCCTGACCAGCGCGCCCACGAGCGTCCGGTCCGGTTGACCACGACTCCGTTCCTCGCCCGGGTCCGCGACGTCATGAGCACCCATCCGCTGACCGTGACCAGCGACACCGATCTGGCGAAGGCAGCCGACCTGATGACCAGCACCGCCGTCAAGAGCCTCCCGGTGGTCGACCACACGGACGTCGTGGGCGTCGTCAGCCGCCACGACATCATCCGGCTGCTGTCGCGGGAGGATCCCCGGATCGAGGCCGAGATCGACGAGCTGTTCCGGGAGAGTGGCCGCGACTGGCTGGTGGACGTCGAGGACGGGATCGTGGTCGTGGACGGCCCAGTCGATGATTCTCAGCAGCGGCTGGCGGAGGCCCTCGTCTGCAGCGTCCCGGGCGTCGTCGGTATCAGCTTCAGGTCCAGTCGCACCGCCTAGGCCACGTGATGACCGAGCCGGCGCTGACGTTCCTCGGCGCCGCCGGGACCGTCACCGGGAGCCGCTTCCTGATCGAGGCACGAGGGGCACGGATCCTCGTCGACGCCGGCCTCTACCAGGGACTGTCCGAGCTTCGTCGGCGCAACTGGGACCCTTTCCCGGTTCCCGCCGCGTCGATCGACGAGGTCGTGCTGACCCACGCACACCTGGACCACACCGGCTACCTGCCGCGGCTGGTGCAGGAGGGGTTTCGCGGACCCGTCCGCTGCACTCCCGAGACGGCCGACCTCACCAAGATCGTGCTCCGCGACAGCGCGCACCTCCAGGAGGAGGACGCAGCCTTCGCCAACGCCCATGGCTTCTCGAAGCACCATCCGGCGCTGCCGTTGTACACGGCGGCCGACGTGGAACGGACGCTGCCGCTGTTCGAACCGGTCGACATCGGCCACCCGGTCGGGCTCCGAGGTGGTGCCGTGATGACCCTCCGACGGGCGGGACACATCCTCGGATCGGCGACCGTCGCGGTCGACGCGGACGGACGACGCGCCCTCTTCAGCGGTGACCTCGGCCGCCCTCACCATCCACTGCTTCTGCCCCCGGAGGACCCACCTCCCTCCGACACGATCGTCGTGGAGTCGACGTACGGCGACCGCCAGCACCCGGAGCCGGGCTCCGATCTGCTGGCGGACACCATTCGCCGGACGGTGGAGCGTGGTGGCAGCGTGCTCATCCCGGCGTTTGCGGTCGACCGGACCGAGCTGGTGCTGCTCGAGCTGCGCCGGCTGATGCGCGCCGGGGAGCTGCCCAGGCTCCGGGTCTACGTCGACAGTCCGATGGCACTCGCGGCGCTCTCCGTCTACCAGCGCGCCATCGCTCGAGGAAGTCCCCAGGTGAGACCCGGCCTCGAGGGGGCGGGGGACAGGTTCGACCCGGGCGACCTGGAGGCGGTCCACACCCCGGAGGAGTCACGGCGCCTGAACTCGCCCAGCTCCCCGTGCGTCGTGATCTCGGCCTCGGGGATGGCCGCCGGCGGCCGCGTCGTGCACCATCTCGAGCACTTCGCGCCCGATGGGCGCAACTCCGTCGTGCTCACCGGCTACCAGGCCGCAGGAACCCGCGGCCGACGCCTCCTCGAGGGTGCCCGCGAGGTCAAGATCCACGGTCACTACGTGCCGGTGCGCGCCGAGGTGGTGCAGGTGCTCGACTTCTCGGTCCACTCCGACGCGGGAGAGACCATCGAGTGGCTCGGCCGCACACCCGAGCCGCCGCGCACGGTCTATGTCGTGCACGGCGAGCCGCAGGCCGCCGACCGGCTTGCCCAGCGGATCCACCACGAGCTCGGGTGGTGTGCCGTCGTACCCCGCTTCGGTGAGCGCGTGCTGCTCGGTTGAAGGCTGTCGTCACTCACGAACCGCCCACGGCCACCATGCCGACGATGTCCGACCAGCAGAGGATCCCGAGCAGCTGCCCGCCCGCCGTGACGACGCCGAGCGCATCGACGGAGAGGGCCAGCATCGTCGCGGCTGCGTGGCGCATGGAGTCATCGGGCGAGAGCCGGGCCTGCGGCACGGGCACCAGGTCCCCGACCGGGCACCCGGGGGAGGTGCTGCGGGCGGCGTCCGCCACGGCGTCGGCCGGGAGTACGGCGAGCAGGGAGCCGGCGCGGTCGACGACGACGACGTGGCGGTGCCCCGACGCCATCACCGTCATCAGGGTCGTGCCCAGACTGCAGTCCTCCCGGATCGCGAGGACCTGCCGGGACATGAAGTGGCTCACCGTGGCCTGGTCGGTGCCCTCCGGCACGTCCGAGGGCGGGGGTGGCGGCTCCTCCTGGCTCCGCACGGGTCACTCACGCCCGGGGCTCGACCGGCACGACCGCCACGGCACAGGCGGCATGTTCCGCAGCGGAGGTGGCTACTGAGCCGAACATCATCTCGTCGAACGTGTCGCCGTGGTGAGTTCCGACCACCAGGAGGTTCATCCGTTCTGCCCGCTCGATCAGGCACGTGTCCCGCTGGCCGCGCGCCAGCTCCGTGTGAGACCCGCACGTCCGGGAAATCCTCCTTCATTCCACTGACGGTCTCCGCCAGCAGCAGCCGCTGCTCGTCGACGTCGGTGGCCAGCGGGTCGACTGCATGGGGTGCCCCGACCCGGGCCTGCTCGTCCCAGAAGACGTGCAGCACCGTCAGCGGAAGGTGGAACATCGACGCCTGACGGAACGCGAACTCAAGAGGGGCGCGGGATCGCTCCGTGCCATCGACGCCCACCAGCACGCCCTGGCGGACCTTGCCCGGATGCGTCTGGCGCACCACGAGGACAGGGCACCTGGCGTGGCGGATCACGGCGATGCCGACCGAACCCAGCAGGAGTCTGCGTACGGGGCCGCGGCCACGGGACCCGACGACCAGAAGCCCTGTCCACTCCGCGACCGCGAGCAGAACGTCTCGTGGGTCCCCCTCCCGGAGCAGCTCGTGGACCTCGAGGTGGGGCGCGCGCCGCGTGACCTCGAGCCGGGCATCGGCGAGCACCCTCTGCGAGTCCCCATGGTCGCGACTCGAACGGCTCGTCCGCGCCGATCCGTGGGCGTGCACCAAGATGAGTGCCCGCCTGACAGCGGATGCCTGGTCGATGGCGACTGCGAGCGCTCGTGCAGACCAGGGGGAGCCGTCCAACCCGACGGCGACACTGCCCGGCAGGATGCTGTTGAGCTGCATGTCACGCCCCTCTCGTCGGCAGATCAGAGGTCCGCCGCGCGGCCTCCCTTCCACTGTCCAGCAGCGATGCGACGCGGGTCAGGGATCAAAGCACCGCGTCGACAGGACCAAGTGCCCTGTGCCCGCGGGGAGCGGAGCCTGATCATCGAAGACACCCATCCCGGAAGGCAGGGAGCGTCATGTCCGAGCCATTTGAGATCAGCCACGCGGACTGCGAGAAGCTGTTGCGCGCCGGCGTCGCAGGTCGGATCGCGTTCGTCGCCCCGGACGGACCGCACGTCCTGCCGATCAACTACTCCGTCGTCGACGACACGATTGTGATGCGTACGTCGCCGTACAGCCTGCTCGGCACGCATGGCCGGGACGCGATGCTGGCCTTCGAGATCGACCAGTTCGACTACGAGTACCAGCGAGGCTGGAGCGTGCTGGTGCGGGGGCGCTGTCAGATGGTGACCGATCCCGACGAGCTGGAGCACATTGAGGCGGTGTGGTCGCCGAGGCCGTGGGCCAGTGGCGTCCGGCCGCTTCTACTGCGGCTGCCGTGGGACGAGCTGTCGGGGCGACGACTGGGTGGTGGGTGGGACCCGCTCCACCAGCTGGCCGTGCGGCGCGTCGTCCCATCCAAGGACTCCGAGCGACACGGGGATGGTCGGGACCTAGGTCCATCGGAACGGGCCGATCTCCCCTGACCCCCGGGGTGCCGCTGGCGAGATCCTCGGGGTAAGCGAAGTCCACGACAAGAGAGGGCGTCACCATGACCGCCATGCAGCACCACGCGAGCGGCGTCCAAGCGGACGTTGCCGTTCCCGATCCGCCGAGCCCGATCGCATACCGCGTTCTGGCGGTTCTGCGCATCTCGTTCGGCCTCACGTTCCTGTGGGCGTTCTTCGACAAGACGTTCGCCCTCGGGTTCCACACCGGCTACGACGAGGCCGGCAACCTTGACCGGTACGGCGACGCCGCCTGGATCAACGGGGGCAGCCCGACCGAGGGCTTCCTCGCCTTCGGCGCCGACGGCCCGTTCAAGGACTTCTACAACGACATCGCTGGTGTGTGGTGGGCGGACTGGCTGTTCATGCTCGGCCTGCTCGGCATCGGCATCGCCCTGACGCTCGGGGCCGGCATGAGGATCGCGGCGGGGGCGGGCGCCCTGATGTACGTCTTGATGTGGACGGTCGTGCTGCCTCCGGAGAACAACCCGGTGCTCGACGACCACCTGCTGGGCGCGATGACCCTCATCGTGCTGGCGATGTTCTCGGCCGGCGACACGTGGGGCCTCGGCCGCTGGTGGTCGGACACCTCGATCGTCAAGCGATTCCCCGCGCTGCGATAGACGCTCCACGGCACGACGGCCGTCTGTCCTCAACGGACAGGCGGCCGTTGGCCGCCGAGACGACGTCGGCGACTTCGATGGCCGCGCTTGCCGCGGCCAGGGGGTCGTGCCGAGTCGGACGCGATCGATCTGGAGCCGTCCCTGCCGCAGCGCACCGAGCCGATACTCTGGCTGCGACCACAACGCATTGCCTGAGTGCCGTGTTCGAGCCCGCTCGTGGAGCCCGCCGTGCCGGCGCCGGTCGATGTGCGCGTCGAAGGGCGGCGCGGCGGCTCGGGCGCTGGGGTCTGGGGAAGGCGAGAGCCCGAGGAGGCACGCGCACAGTGACGGTTGACGTCGACACGCTGTTGCCGATCCTTCGGCGAGTGGTCGGCGCGCGGGTCGCGAACCACGCAGACGCCGAGGACCTCGTGCAGGAGGCGCTGGCGCGGGTGCTCCAGCACCAGGACCGCATCGAGGACGGCATGCTCGAGCCGTACGCCATCAGCACGGCTCGCAACCTGGTGGCGACGATGTGGCGCAACGACGCACGGCAGCGGAAGAACCGACACCGGTTGCACGCTCCGTCGGACGCTGAGACACCGGAGGAGCAGCTGCTGGCGGGCGAGGACCAGGAGGCGATGGGCCGCGCACTCGAGGAGCTCACCGAGGAGGAGCGCTTTCTGCTGCTCGCCCATGAGACGGAGGGCCGCAGCCTTGCCTCTCTGGCCGCGAAGCTGGGCACCACTGCCGGGGCCTTGGGGGCCCGGATACACCGACTCCGCGCGCGGTTGCGGGCGGGCTACCTCCTCGCACTCGAGGAGGAGCCCCCGACCGACCGCTGCCGCACGGTATTGATTGCTTTCTCGATCCGTGACCGGAGGCGGCAACGGGAGGCCGATGCCGAGATGCACCTGCTCGAATGTGACTTCTGTGCGCGGGTCGGTCGGCCGCTGTTGGAGCTGGATGACCAGCGCGCCACCGAGATCCGGATCCCGGTCAGCGCCGATCCTGACATCGTGACGGCTCGTCAGGCCGCCCGGAGAGTCGCCGCCGAGGCCGGCTTCCCGAGCACTGAGCTGACCGTGCTCGCGACCGCCGTCTCGGAGATCGCTCGCAACATCGTCCGGTTCGCCGGGGCTGGCGAGGTCATGGTGGAGCAGATCGAGGACCAGCATCGGCGCGGCGTCCGCATCGTCGCGCGCGACGCCGGGCCCGGCATCGTGGACCTGGAGCGGGCAATGCAGGACGGATACAGCACGTACAAGGGGCTCGGCCTGGGCCTGCCCGGCGCGAGGCGGCTCATGGACGAGTTCGCGGTCGCCACCAAGACCGGCCGCGGGACGACCGTGACGATGACAAAGTGGTATTCAGGAGGACGACGATGAACCAGTTCCAGACCGAGCGGAACTCAACGGACGAGTCTGTGGAGGCGGCGCGGTTCGACGGCGATGAGCGGCTGTTGCCGGAACTCGTCGCCCACTTGCGAGAACACCGCAGCCGGCTTCGCGACCAGTGGACACGGCGGGTCACGGACGCCAGTCTGCTTGAGGCGATGACGCCGGCGGAGATGGCAGCGGACACGACGCTGGTCTACGACAACTACGTCGAGGTTCTCGAGACCGGAAGCGTCGAGGCGCTCCAGCACTACGCCCGCGACCTCTCGGAGCGGATCGTGCCGCGTGGGGTCGAGACCCACGAGGTGGTCGGCATCGTGCTCCTGCTCCGAGATGTGCTCGCCCGCTCGCTCTTCGAGAAGTACCGGCACGACCCCGAGCTGCTCAACCGGATCTTCGACGCCTACGAGCCCGCTGCCAACCGGATCGCCAACACCGTTGCCGTGAGCTTCGTCGAGGAGCGGGAACGGATCATCCGCCAACAGCAGGACGCCCTGCGCGAGCTTTCGACACCCGTGCTACCCGTCCGCGAGCGGCTGCTGATCCTCCCGATCATCGGCTTCTTGGACGGCGAGCGGGCCAGCCAGCTGACCGAGCAGCTGCTGCTCGGCATTCGCACGCACCGCGCGAAGGTCGTGGTCATCGACATCACCGGTGCTCCAGAGGTCGACGAGACGGTAGCCAACCACCTCGTGCAGACCGTCGACGCGTCACGGTTGATGGGCGCGAGCGTCATCATCACCGGGTTGTCGCCGACGATCGCTCAGACGTTGGTGACCATCGGCGTCGACCTGAGCAAGATGAACACCATCGGAGACCTTCAGGGCGGCCTGGAGGAGGCCGAGCGGCTGCTCGGCTACACCGTCACCAAGCAGGGAGGTGCCAGCGCATAGTGGAACAAGGTCCGGCACCCGTCTCCATCCTCCGCCAGGGGCCTTACCTCGTCGCGTCCATCCACACGGCCCTCGACGACACCCAGATGGTGCGGTTTCGCCACGACCTCATCCATGCCATCGGTGACCAGCGAGCCCGCGGCGTCATCATCGACGTCGCGGCCCTGGACGTACTCGATTCCTTCGGGTCCAACACGCTCCGTGACATTGCCGAGATGGCTCGTCTGCGAGGGGCCCGAACCGTGATCGTGGGCATCCAGCCCGACGTCGCGTTCGCGATGGTGCGCCTGGGAATGAACACCGGGACCATCCCCGCGGCGCTCGACTTCGAGGAGGGCATCAACTTCCTCGCCGGTGCGACAGACCTGGTTCCGGACAGCTCCAGTGGCTGAGAGTCCGGGGGTGGAGGCACTGCGCCGGGACTATCGCATCGCCTTCCTTCGCTATCTTCCGAGGCGCGACGAGAAGGCGCTCGCCCTGGCCTACGACCTCGGGCGTTCCGCCGTCGCCGACGGCACCAGCGTCCTGATTCTCACGCAGATCCATCACGAGATCCTCCGTGAGGTCGTCGCCGAGTCACCCGCCGAGGAGACCGACCACCTCATCGAGCGGGCGGCAGAGTTCGTCGCCGAGGTGCTGGCCAGCGTGGAGATGGTCCAGCGCTCCCTGCGCGCTCAGTAGCAGTCTCACCAGGCCGAACGAGGCTCCCCACGCGTTGAACGCCCGTGCATGACGCGGGAACGGGAACTGTTTTTTCGGATCCGTCCGCCGCGGCCGCGTCATGAAGACGTCCGGTTGCACTCTTCAAGGGTGACTGCCGGAGAAGGCGCGCTGCGACCACCGGCCTGGAGGGAAGGCACCGTTACTGATGTTGTGCATGAAGCACGTCGACCTCGGCCCCGCCGCCGCCCCCGCGACCGCGGGAGCCGACCGGGGGTCCCGGTCGGACTAGGGAGCCGGCAGTGCCGCGGTGGCCCCCACACATCGCCGCGGCACTGCCCCCTCCCTCAACCACCTGTTGGCTCGCGGGGCGCCTTGCGGCCCGCACTCTGACGCACCCAACCCCACACGAAACGACGAGGAGCCCACCCATGGCCGCCCAGACCCGCGTTCGGACTGTCATCCTCCATCCCCATGAACTGACCGCGGCGGGCCTGACGCACGTCCTCACCCAGTCCCGGTCCCCGCACTTCCACGTGGTGTCGCCCGAGCATCCGGACCCACAGCCGGACATCGTGCTGTACAACGCCGAGCACGACCTGGACGGCTTCCACGACCCACGGTGGCGCGCGCTGCTCCGCCCGACCCACAGCACGATCATCGCGACCTTCCAGCACGAGCGGTGGCGTGATGGTGGGTCGGCGCTGGGATGTGGGGCACACGGCGCCGTGTCCATGAGGCTGCCGGCCGAGGACTTGATCAAGCAGGTCACGAAGATCCACCACGCACGCAGTCACGACGAGGAACAAACCCCTCCCGAGGACGCGTGCCACCCCGAGGTCCTGCGGACAGGACTGACGGCGAGGGAGCTCGAGGTTCTCGGCCTCATCGGGGCCGGGTTGACCAACCAGGAGATCGCCGATCAGCTCTACCTCAGTGTCAACACGGTCAAGACCTACATCCGTCTGGCCTACCGGCGCATCGGCACCCCCCGCCGCTCACAGGCCGTCGCGTGGGTGCTGCGTCATGGCATCACCACCCCCGTGCGTAGCGTGGCGCCTGAGCACCACGACGTCATCGCGGGGTGAGGAGCTCGCCGCGGTGGACGCGTGGCTGACCCTGACCGACGTCGCCGCGTGGGGCGGGTGCTCACCACATGCGGCTCGGACCTCACCCGACGCGGGTGATGCGGGGGCAGCAGCTCTCCCCGTCTACTGAGGGTGGAGAGGGGGAGCGGACATGTGTCGTTGGCTTGCGTACTCAGGTTCTCCGGTTCTCCTGGAGGACCTTCTCTTCAAGCCTGCGAACTCGCTCGTGGTGCAGAGCAAGCACTCCCGGCTGGGCGTGGAGGCGATCAACGGCGACGGCTTCGGCGTCGGCTGGTACGGCGCCCAGGAGACGCCAGGGACCTACCACAGCACCGAGCCGGCGTGGAACGACCGCAACCTGCGAGAGCTATCGGCCCACGCGTCAGCCGGTCGGGTCTTCGCTCACATCCGGGCCACGACCGGTACTCCGGTCCAGCAGACGAACTGTCACCCCTTCCGCCACGGTCGCTGGCTCTGGATGCACAACGGGGCCATCGCCGACTTCCCACTCCTCAAACGCGACCTGACCCTGGCCGTGGAGCCAGCACTCTTCCCCGAGATCGAGGGATCGACCGACTCCGAGCTCTTCTTCTTCCTCGCCCTCACCTTCGGCCTCGAGGAGGATCCACCGACTGCGGTGGCCCGGGCAGTCGGCCTCATCGAGGAGACCGGACGACGGCACGGGGTCGAGCACCCGATCCAGATGACGGTGGCCACCACCGACGGGGAGACCACGTGGGCGTTCCGCTACTCCAGCGAGGGGAACTCCCGATCGCTCTTCCACAGCACCGACGTCTCGACGCTCCGGCAGCAGTACCCCGACAACCCGACGTTGCACGAGCTCTCCGACGACGCGCGGGTCGTGGTGTCCGAACCTCTCGGAGACCTGCGCGGGGCCTGGCGGGAGGTCCCGGAGTCCACGTGCCTGATCGTCCGGGGTGGCAGCGAGGAGCTGCGCGACTTCTCGCCCGCGGCCGCCACAGCCGTGGCTGACCGGTAGCCACCCACAGCATCCCGATGACCGACGACGATGCGCGAGGGTGTGACCGACTCGGTCGAACTGCCGGGGGCCAGGCGACTGAGGCGCCTCAATCTCGTCGCCGCCCTGGCCTTCGCGGCCGGCGGTTCCCTCTTCGCGTTGGGCGCGGCCCTCGCCGAGCTCGGGGACGGTCAGCCTGGAAGCGGTCAACGTCACCTACCTGGTCGGGGGCTTCTTCTTCAGCCTCGGCGGCTTCGTGTCGATCGTCCTGGTCGTCCACCTGACACGGAGAGGCGCAGCTGGCGGAGCGCCGTCGTGCTGTTCGTCGGAACCCTGCTCTTCGCGGTGAGCCTGGTCGCGGCCTTCGCCGAAGGACTCACGCCGCGGCAGTCCGACGGCTGGATCTGGCTCCCCGACATGCTCGGCTGCGTCTGCTTCCTCGCCTCGGGGCACCTCGCGATGCTCGAGGTGTGCGACGGCCGCATCGGGGTGCGGGTCCACCTGCTCGGCTGGTGGGTGGTGGCCGTCAACCAGCTCGGCTCGGTCCTGTTCTTCCTCGCCGGCCTCGCGGCCTTCATCCGCCCTTCGACCTCGCAGGCCATCGACACCGGCCTGGTCAACTGGGGGACCTTCGCCGGCGCGGTCTGCTTCGCGGTGGGCGGGCTCATCCAGGCGCTCGACACACCAACTCCGACAAGAACGGTGGTCACCACGAGCCATGACGAAACTCAGTGAGACAGACGCGGCGGCACTCTTCGGCAACCGGTTCCTGACCGAGCCGGCGCCGTCGACGGTGTTCCCCGAGAGCGGGATGCGCCCGACCGATGCGATGCGGCTGCTCGGCGAGGACCTCAACCTCGAAGGGGATCCGCAGCGGAACCTGGCGACCTTCGTGACGACCTGGATGGAGCCGGAGGCGCAGCGGATCATCGCCGAGAACCTGCACCGCAACTTCATCGACCACGCCGAGTACCCGATCTCGGCCGAGATCGAGCAGCGCTGCGTACGGATGCTCGCCGACCTGTTCAACGCGCCCGGCCCGACCACCGGGTGCCGCACCCAGGGGTCGTCCGAGGCGATCATGCTCGGCGCCTTGTCGCTGAAGTGGAAGTGGAAGGAGCGCCGCGAGGCGGAGAACCTCTCGACGGAGAGACCGAACCTCGTGTTCGGCGGTGACGTGCACGTGGTGTGGGAGAAGTTCTGCCGCTACTTCGACGTCGAACCACGGATCGTGCCCCTCGAGGAGGGGAAGTACACGATCGGCCCCGAGGACGTGGAGCCGCACCTCGACGAGAACACGATCGGCGTCGCGGCCGTGCTCGGCACCACCTTCACCGGGCACATGGACGACATCGTCGGCATCAACTCGCTGCTGCTCGACGTCAAGAGCCGGCGCGGCCTCGACATCCCACTCCACGTCGACGGCGCCAGCGGCGGCTTCGTGTGGCCCTTCCTCTATCCCGACTCCGAGTGGGACTTCCGCCTCGAGCAGGTCCGCTCCATCAACGTGTCAGGTCACAAGTACGGCCTCGTCTACCCCGGCATCGGCTGGCTGGTCTTCCGGGAGGAGTCAGACCTCGCCCAGGACCTCGTCTTCTACGAGAACTACCTCGGCAAGACCGACGCGACGTTCACGCTCAACTTCTCGACCGGCGCGGCCATGGTGCTGGCCCAGTACTACAACTTCGTCCGGCTCGGGCGCGACGGCTACACCTACGTGATGAAGCAGATGCAGCAGAACGCCCAGGCACTGGCGGCCAACCTCCGCGACTCTGGCCGGTTCGAGGTGATCGGCGACGACCTGGAGCAGCTTCCGCTCGTGGCGTTCCGGCTGTCCGGAGAGCACACGGCGTACGACGAGTCCGACATCGCGTGGCAGCTCTCGGCGGAGCGGGGCTGGATGGTGCCGGCGTACACCCTTCCGCCCAACGCCGAGAAGGTGAAGATCATGCGTGCGCTGGTCAAGGAGACGATGAGCCGCGAACAGGTCGAGCGGCTGACGCGCGACATCGCCGACGCCTGCGCGACCCTCGACCAGAAGGGTGGCACGCACCAGGTCGAGCGTGCCCAGACCAAGATGGGTACCGGGTACTGACGAGCAGACGGCTGTGTCTCAGGCCTGGGCGTCGTCGAAGACGCACTCCCAGTCGTTGGCCATGCTGACCACGGTCCAGCCCTGGCGGGCGCCGACCACGGTGATCGGCTCCTCCTCGGCGAAGGTCTCGGCCGAGCTGACGTAGCGGAACTCGCGCTGCTCGTCGTCGTGGTCGACGAGCAGGGCCAGGGACGGCCCCTCACCCCCGGCCGCCCACTCCAGCATCTGCCGATCGCCGCCCGAGTTCCCAGCGGCGAGGATGGGGCGACGGCCCAGCTGGGCCTGGATGTGGGAGACCTTGGCGGCGCCTTCGTTGGCCTCGCCCAACACCCCGGTGGTCCGGCGGAGGAGGGGTCGGGGGATCCCGTCGGAGCCGGCCGGATCGGCCGAGTAGTCGTAGGTCACCATCGTGCCCACCACGGCCTCGGGCGGTACGCCGTAGAGATCCTGGCTGATGGCGCGCACGAACTCGGTCCCGCCGCCGGAGACGAGGCAGACCGTGAAGTCTCGATCACGGAGGGCGGCGACCAGCTCGAGCATCGGGCGGTACGTCGTCGCGCGGACCGGCAGGCCGAGGGTGGAGTGAGTGGCACGGTCGACGAAGCCTCGTACCCGCGCGGTGAACTCCTCGGGTGTCATGCCCTCGAAGAGCCCCACCAGGGCCATCGCGATCCGGGTCAGGCCGAGCTCGCCCATGGCGGCCTGGTCGCCGGAGAGCAGGGCGGCGAACTCCGGGACCGAGGTCACGGACGGGTCCTCGCGCTGTCGGGCCTTCAGCGCGTCGACGAAGAAGTCGAACTGGACATAGGTGGGGCGTTCGCACCACAGGGTCCCGTCGTTGTCGAAGCAGGCCACCCGGTCTCGTGGCTCGACCTCCAAGGCCGCGTCGAGGAAACCGGTGACGGCGTCGCGGACCGGTCCGGGCCGCCAGGAGGGGAGAATCGGATCGTCGGACATCGCCCTGAACGTAATCCTCGGCACCGGGGAAGGGCTCACCCTCACCGGGTGAGCGCTTGCTACGTTGCGCCACGTGACCAGGTGCGCCGGGGAGCGGTCGTGAAGGCCGTCGTCTACGACCGCTACGGGCCGCCCGACGTGCTGCGGGTCGAGGACGTCCCGGCGCCGCTGCCCGCTTCCGGCGAGGTGCGCGTGAAGGTCGCCGCGACCTCGGTCAACCTCAGTGACTGGGAGTGCCTGCGGGGGTCGCCGGCGTACGCGCGGATCGGCGGGCTGCGTTACCCGGCCCGCCGTACCCTCGGCTCGGACATCGCGGGCGTGGTCGACCAGGTCGGCGAAGGAGCGACCCGGTTCCGGATCGGGGACGAGGTGTATGGCGACAACCTCCAGCTGATGGGAGGCTTCGCGGAGTACGTGGTGGCGCCGGAGTCCTCCTTGGCGCTCAAGCCGGACCGGCTGACGTTCGTGGAGGCGTCGACCATCCCGCAGGCGGGCGCGATCGCGCTGCAGGGCACCCGCATGGCCGCGGCAGGCAGTCGCGTGCTGATCAACGGTGCCGGGGGCGGCTCCGGATCGTTCGCCATCCAGCTCGCCAAACGGAACGGAGCCCACGTAACGGCGGTCGACAACGCCGCGAAGCAGGACCACATGCGGTCCGTGGGCGCTGACGACGTGATCGACTACGCCTCGCAGGACTTCACCCGGACAGACCAGCCCTACGACCTGGTCCTGGACCTGGTCTCCCACCGCTCGGTGTTCGCCTACCGGCGCGCGCTGGCACCCGGAGGGGCGTATCGGTGTGTCGGTGGAACGGCACGCTCGCTGCTGCGCGTGCTCACGGTGGGGACCGTCCTCGGACCGCTCAGCGGTCGCACCATCCGGGTGCTCGCCGTGAAGGAGGGTCCGACCCACTTCGAGCCCCTGGCCGACCTGTGCGTCGCCGGGGAGGTGGCGATCCACGTCGACCGGACCTTCCCGCTCGACGAGGTCCCCGCCGCCCTCGCCCATGTGGGTGCAGGGCCGCGCGCTCGGCAAGGTCGTCGTCGACCTCTGTCAGTAATCTGGACGCATGGGCACACCCAAGGTCCCCGGGGGGACGGTGCACACGGTGCCGGCCGACCTGCGCCAGGCACTCACCGCCGACGACCCTGCCCTGGCGGCGTGGGGTGACATCACCCCGCTGGCTCGCAACGAGTGGATCTGCTGGGTGGAGGACGCCAAGAAGGACGACACCCGTGAGCGCCGGATCCAGCGGACCCACACCGAGCTGGCCGAGGGCAAGCGGCGCCCTTGCTGCTGGCCGGGTTGCAGCCACCGGGAGAAGAACGGCAGGTAACGCAGCGGATGTGACCCCCGGCGGTTTGGCTCGTTGAACGAGGGTGAGTCGCCCGTCCGGGCGGCGGATCGGGGAGGATCCATGCGTCGTACGTCCCTCGTCGCCCTGGTGGCGGTGCTCGTGTCAGGCACGCTCCTGTTCGGGGCGGCGGCGCAGGCGAAGCCGCTGCGGTACGTCGCCATGGGCGACTCCTACAGCGCCGCCTCCGGCGTGCTGCCGCCCGACCCCACCGCCGACCCGCGGTGCCTGCGCTCGACGCTGAACTACCCCCACCTGATCGCCGAGAAGGTCGGCGCCAGGCTCAGGGACGTCACGTGCGGCGGGGCCGACACGACCCACTACACGACCTCCCAGTACGACGGAGTCGCCCCGCAGCTCGACGCGCTTCGGAAGCGGACGCAGCTGGTGACGATGACCATCGGCGGCAACGACAGCGGGGTCTTCATCAACTCCATCGTCCAGTGCGGAGTGGCCGGCCTCTCGACACTGGGCCAGGGCAGCCCCTGCCAGGACCAGTACGGCAGCTCGTTCGAGGACACGATCCGCGACACGACGTACCCCTCGCTCGTCGACGCCCTGACCCGGGTCCACCGCCGCGCGCCCAGGGCCGAGGTGGCGATCATCGGCTACCCGTGGATCCTGCCCAAGAAGGTCGGCTGCTTCGACAAGATGCCGGTCGCCGAGGGAGACGTGCCGTACCTCCGCAGCCTGCAGCGGACCCTCAACGACGCCGTACGCCGCGCCGCGGCCGCCACCGACTCGACGTACGTGAACCTCAACCGCGTGTCCAACGGTCATGACGCCTGCCAGGACATCGGCACCCGCTGGGTCGAGCCGGTCACGCAGGGCACCAACCCGGTCATCGTCCACCCCAACGCGCTCGGCGAGGCCCGGATGGCCGCGCGGACCATGAAGGTGCTCGGCCTCCGCGGCTGACCGGGCGGCGTACCCTCGGCGCCGTGGACTTCGACCAGCCGCCGGTGGTCCGGGTGTCCGCCGACCCTGACGTGCCACTGCCCCGTGGCGCCTGGCCGATGACGGTCCCGGCGGTGGCGCAGCTGGTGCGTGAGAGCCTCGACCTGCCGAAGGGCGTCACCTTCCTGGTCGGCGAGAACGGATCGGGCAAGTCGACCATCGTCGAGGCGGTCGCGGTCGCCTACGGCCTCTCGCCGGAGGGCGGTTCGCCGTACGGGCAACACTCCACCCGGCCCAGCGAGTCGCCGCTGGCGCGGTCGCTGCGGCTGCAGCGCGGCCTCGGCGCCGGCCGCTACGGCTTCTTCCTGCGCGCCGAGACCATGCACGGCTGGTACACCTTCAGCGAGGAGCACGACGAGAAGGGGACCCAGCCGCGTTTCCACGAGATGAGCCACGGCGAGTCGTTCCTCGAGGTGCTCAGGAAGCGCTTCGACTCACCGGGCTTCTACTGCCTCGACGAGCCCGAGGCGGCGCTCTCCTTCAGCGGCACCCTGGGCCTGATCGGCGCGCTGGCCGACGTCGCCACCGCCGGCGGCCAGGTGCTCTGCGCGACCCACTCGCCGGTGCTCGCGGCGATGCCGGGCGCGACGATCCTCGAGGTCGGCGAGTGGGGCTACCGGCGTACGACGTGGGAGGAGCTCGAGCTGGTGCAGCACTGGAAGCGCTACCTCGACGCTCCCGAGCGCTACCTGCGCCACGTCCTGGACTGAGGTCAGCGCAGCCGGAGCCTGCGGGGCTTCAGCCACTTCTCGTGGTACTCACCGTCGTCCCAGGTCAGCCTCGCCCGGACGGTGAACCTGCCGGGCTGGGTCGCTTGCGAGCAGAACGTGAAGTGGCCCCGCCCCGTCGCGGGGTCGCGGCCCTTCCACTCGTAGCCGTTGGCGACCTGCTCGCGGTCGGAGTCCACGAGGAACAGCTCCAGCGACCAGTCGCTGTCAGGTGCGTCCACCCGGTAGCGGTAGCGGTGACGCTGGCAGCCGTGGTCGAAGTCGCCGTTCGGCGAGCGAACGGCGCCGCTGGCCTGCTGGTGCTCGAGGCCGTGCAGCTCGTCCTCCGGACCGGCGCTCGCCGGGGTGGCGCCGAGGGACAGGCTGAGGGTCAGCCCGGCGACAACAGTGCCGAACCGACTGCGAGTCTTTTTCATACTCATGGTACGTCAACGCGTCCTAGCCGCGTAGGTCACGGCCGAGGCGGTGTGACGCGCGACGCGTCGGACCTGGCGAAGCGAACGGCGCCGTGGCTGCCGTAGCCCACCAGCCGGCCACCCGTCGGCTCGCCGTCGAAGCCGATCATCAGCTGTCCGTCGTGGCCGAGGTCGAGGATGGTCGGCCACGGGATGTTGGTGTCGTACGGCGCGTCCAGGGACCCGACCTCGGTGAGCGTCGAGGTCGAAGACGGGGTAGCGGCGCCGGACGCCGTCACTGGCGAGCAGCCGCCACTCGTCGTTCACGCGATGCAGCGTGGAGCCCTCGGCCTCCTTGAGATCGGCGGCCGCGCCGCGCAGCGACAGCTCCTCGAGGGTCGGGCCGGAGGCGACGACCGGGTGGAAGCGGAAGAACTTGCGGGCGCTGACGTACGCCGCGAGCCAGCCGTCGTCGGTCCGCACCAGGTGCGGGTCCCAGACGCCGACGGAGGTCAGCCCGGTCGTCGGAAGCGACAGCGGCCGGGTGTCGAGGACGTGCCGGCCGGTCAGCAGGTCGGCCTCCGTCGACGCGAGGGTGGCGGCCACGGTCGCGCCGCGGTGACCGGGACGGAAGTCGCCCCACGTGCTGGTCGCCAGCAGCCAGCGATCGCCGTCGCGCAGCAGGTGGCTCGCGTGGTCGCCGTACACCCCGGGTCGGTCCGGGCGCCGGAAGAAGACGTCGCTGAGGTGGCTCAGCGTGAGGGCGGCCGGGTCGAGCTCCCACACGGAGGTGTGGGCGGTGTCGAAGAAGCCCGGGCCGGCGCTGGTCGCGGTCAGCAGCACCCGCCCGCCGGGCCGGTGGGGCGTGCCGTCGGCGTCGGTCACGAGGCGGACGTCGCGCAGCCCGAGCTGGCCGAACGCGCGCAGCTCTCCGCCCTCGGCGGCCAGGCCTGACAACCAGTTCTCGTCGTGGGTGTCGAGCCGGTCGCGGAGATCGACGTACCCCCGCACGACCCAGCGGCCGGCCTCGCAGCCGATGACCGCCAGCCGGGTCCCGGTCAGGGTGAGCGCGACCCGCTCGACCGGCGCCTCGGGCCTCCCGTGACGTCGGCTCCGGTGGTCGGTCGTCGAACCCCCGGCCGTCACGCGGAGCGAGAACCCCTCGTCGTCGAAGCGCACCGCGAGCCGGTCCGCGCCGCTGACCAGCGCGAGGTCCGTCGGGTCCGCGGCGGGCACCTCGACCGCGACGTACGGCGCGAGCGGCTCGGCGAGCGCGCCGGGCCGGGACACGTCCACCGGGCGCACGCTGCCTGCCGGGGCGAAGCGGGGCAGGGTCACGGGAGAAGCATGCCCTTGACCGGAAGCCGGGCCACGGGTGACCGTGTCGCCATGCTGCGCGCACCGCACGAGAACGTGGCGACCGTCCTGGTCGACCCGGTCGTGCTGGTCGAGCTCGAGATCGCGCTGATGGCCCTCGACCTCCGGCTGTGGCCGGTCGCGACCGCGCCCAACGCCGAGGACGGCCCCCGGCAGGCCTTCCAGCTCCGGCGCCGGCTGCTGATGGCGCGCCGCGGCGCGTGGGACCACGCGGCGGAGTGGGTGCCGGTGTGGATCTCCTTCGGCGACTCCTGGCGCCACGGCGCCGAGCCGTTGTCGTGGGCGGCCCGCACCACCCTCTACCGCGCGCTCGACGGCTACGCCGAGCACGTGCGCTACCGGCGCGGGCTCGGCGGCGTCGCCGCCGCTCGCCGTACCGCGCGAGGCGACCGCCTGACCCGCTCGTCTACGGTCGGCGCCATGGACGACGTCGTCATCTGCTCGCCGCTCCGCACCCCCGTCGGGAGGTACGGCGGAGCGTTGGCCACCGTGCCTGCTGCCGAGCTCGCGACCCAGCTGCTGCGCGAGCTGGTCGCCCGCACCGGACTCGGGGAGGGCGACGTCGACGACGTCGTGCTCGGCCAGGGCTACCCCAACGGGGAGGCGCCGGCCATCGGCCGGGTCGCCGCCCTCGACGCGGGTCTCGGCACCGGCGTCCCCGGCGTCCAGGTCGACCGCCGCTGCGGTTCCGGCCTGCAGGCGGTGCTCTACGCGGCCGGGCAGGTCGCCACCGGGGCGGCCCGGGTCGTCGTCGCGGGCGGCGTCGAGTCGATGTCGCAGGTCGAGCACTACGCGCTGGGGCTGCGGACCGGTCTCCGCGCGGGCGGCACCCAGCTGCTCGACCGGCTCGACCGGGCCCGCGAGACCGCCGGCGGCGACAGCCATCCCGTTCCCGGCGGGATGCTGGAGACGGCCGAGAACCTGCGTGCGGCGTACGGCATCGGCCGCGAGGAGCAGGACGCCTACGCCCTCCGCAGCCAGCAGCGGGCCGGCGCGGCGCAGGAGTCGGGGGCCTTCGACGACGAGCTGGTTCCGGTCACCGTGGCCGGGCGCCGGGGCGACACGGTCGTCGATCGCGACGAGCACCCGCGGCCGGGCACGACCCTCGACGAGCTCGCCGCGTTGCGACCGGTGCGGCTCAAGCTCGACCCGGACTCCACGGTGACCGCCGGCAACGCCAGCGGCCAGAACGACGGTGCCGCGATGTGCGTGGTCACGACGCGCGCCGAGGCCGAACGGCGCGGCCTCGACCCGATGCTGCTGCTCCGCTCCTGGTCCGTGGCGGGCGTCGGCCCGGAGGTGATGGGCATCGGTCCGGTCGCCGCGACGCAGGCGGCGCTCGATCGCGCCGGCCTGACGATGGCCGACCTCGACCTGATCGAGCTGAACGAGGCGTTCGCCGTACAAGTCCTCGCGGTGCTCCGCGAGTGGGGGATCGACCCAGCCGACGAACGGCTCAACCCCCACGGGTCCGGCATCTCCCTCGGCCACCCCGTCGGCGCGACCGGCGGGCGGATCCTGGCCACGCTGGCCCACGAGCTGCGCCGCCGCGAGGGCCGCTACGCACTGGAGACGATGTGCATCGGCGGCGGACAGGGGCTGGCGGCGGTGTTCGAGGCGGTCAGATGATCGACCCCGAGCTCACCACGCTCATCGCGAGGCCGCGGGCGTGGCAGCGGTGGCAGCGCTGGCCCGGAGTCGTCCTGCTCGGCGCCGGACTCTGGTCGGCGGTGTACGGGCTCGACCCGGCGGGGCTCGCCTTCATCGCGGTCGGCCTCTGGGGGACCTCCGAGTTCTGGCGCGGCATCCGCGTCACCGGCGACCGACTGATCGCCCAGGGTCGATTCACGCGCCGCGTCGTCCCGCTCGCGGAGATCCTGCAGGTCGGCCAGAGCCCCAGCCAGACCGTGTGGGTCCAGGCGCGCGGCAGGCGCACGATCGCGCTCCACCAGGCCGAGACGCGCACCGACGTGCCGGGCTCCCTGCCCGAGATCCACGACCGGCTCCGCGAGCTCGCCGAGGAGGCCGGCGCGGCCCTGGACCCGCCGCTGCTCGAGCCTCGGCACCCACCCAAGCCCAGCACGCCGCTCTTCGGCTGGTGAGCTAGCACCAGTAGTTGGTCGAGCCGGGCGAGCGCCAGCGAGCCCGTGTCGAGACCACGACTGTGCTGGTCTCGACACGTCGGTCGCGACTTCGTTCCTCAGTCGCGCGACGCGCTCGACCTGGCCGGGACCGCGCCGGCCGCGTTCCGCGGCCCGCGCGCCCGTCTCAGATCCAGCGGGCGAACCAGATCCGGTCGAGCCAGTCGCCGTGCGGCAGCAGCTGGTTGGTGTAGATCGGCCAGAACCAGGCGAAGTTCAGCAGCACCAGCAGGAAGAACGACCCGGCGACGATGACGCCGACGGTTCTTCGCGGCGTCGGTGCGTTCGAGTGCCCGATCAGCTTCCCCATCACGAGTGTCGAGGCGATGACCATGAACGGCACCGTCATCACGGCGTAGAACAGGAAGATCGGCCGGTCGTCGTTGGCCAGCCACGGCAGCCAGGTGACCGCCGTACCGACGACGGGTACGCCGAAGCGCCAGTCGCGCTGGCCACCCAGAACACCACCGACGCCAGCAGCGCCAGCGACCGAGCCCCACCACAGCGCGGGGGTGCCGAGCAGGATCACCTGCCGCAGGCAGTCCGACCCCGTCGGGGCCTCGCACCCCTGCCGACCGGGCTGGATGTCGGTGTCGGCGTTGACGCCCACGCCGCGGCCGAGCAGCAGCCAGCCGATCGGCTTCGACTCGTAGGTGTGGTCGGAGTCGTCGAGGAAGTGGGTGTGGAAGACGTAGACGTCGCGGTGGTAGCTCGCCAGCGAGCGCAGCGACTGGGTCACCTCACCCACACCGGACGCGTCCGGCTCCGAGGCCGTCGGCCACGCCGTGCCGTCGCCGTACTTCGAGTACTGGGTGTCGGAGAGGGCCTGCTCGTACTCCTCGGCGTGGACGAGCCAGCCGGTCCAGGTCGCGACGTAGACGACGAAGCCGATGAGCACGAGGTGGACGAAGGCCGGTACGCCGTCGACGAGGGCCGATCGGAGCGGTCGACCACCGGACCCCGAACGACCGTCGGGCGCCCGCGCTCCAGGCCCAGACCAGGATGCCGAAGGCGGCCAGCACGTAGAGGGCGCTCCACTTGGTGCCGACGGCGAGGCCGAAGCAGACGCCGCCGAGCGCCAGCCACGGCCGCCACAGCAGCCCGCGCACCGGACCGAACCCCGAGGTCACCGGCTCCGGGGTGAGCCGGGCGAGCCGGGCGCGGAACCAGGCGCGGTCGGCGACGACGCAGTGGATCGCGCAGAGGGTGAAGAAGGCGACGAAGATGTCGAGCAGCGCCAGCCGCGAGAGCACGAAGTGGAGCCCGTCGAAGCAGAGCAGCAGCCCGGCGACGCAGCCCAGGGCGGTCGAGCCGGTGAGCCGGCGTACGAGCCGGACCATCACCAGGACCATCAGCGAGCCGACGATCACCGAGGGGATCCGCCAGCCGGTCGGGTCGAGCCCGAAGACCTGCTCGCCCAGGCCGATCAGCCACTTGCCGGCCTCGGGGTGGACGATCATCGACGGGTCGTCCTTCCAGAACCCGCTGGTGTCGCCGTTGATGATCAGCTTGTCGGCGTCCTCGACGTACTCGCGGACGTAGCCGTGGTTCATCATCGACCAGGCGTCCTTGGCGTAGTACGTCTCGTCGAAGGCGAACTCGTTCGGCGAGTCGAGGTTCTGCATCCGCAGGAAGAACGCGAGCAGCGTGACCGCGATCGAGGCCGACCAGCCGACGATCGGGTCCTCGAGCCGGCGCCGCAGCGATGCCCGCTCCCGCGCCAGTGGTACGGCGTCGCCGGACGCCGTCCGCGACAGCCCGGTGAGCGGTTGCTCGGTCGCGGGCGCGGTCATGGTCTGAGACTGTAGGTGGTGGTGCCATGATCGCGGCATGACCGGCACGCTCGTTCTCGCGGCGACCCCGATCGGCCAGGTCGCCGACGCCCCGCCGCGGCTCGCGGCCGAGCTCGCCGGCGCCGACGTCGTCGCCGCCGAGGACACCCGGCGCCTCAAGCGGCTCTGCGGCGAGCTGGGGGTCGAGCTCTCCGGTCGGGTCGTCTCCTACTTCGAGGGCAACGAGGCCGCCCGGACGCCCCACCTGGTCGACGCGCTGCTGGCGGGGGAGCGGGTGCTGCTCGTGACCGACGCCGGCATGCCGAGCGTCTCCGACCCCGGCTACCGGCTGGTGGCGGCAGCCGTCGAGGCAGGCGTCGCCGTCACCGCCGTACCCGGCCCGTCGGCGGTGCTGACCGCGCTCGCGGTGTCCGGCCTCCCGGTCGACCGGTTCTGCTTCGAGGGCTTCCTGCCGCGCAAGGCGGGGGAGCGCGCTCGCCGGCTGGCCGGGCTCGCGGCCGAGCAGCGGACGATGGTGTTCTTCGAGGCGCCCCACCGCACCCACGCCGCCCTGTCGGCGATGGCCGAGGCCTTCGGGGCCGACCGAGCCGCCGCCGTGTGCCGCGAGCTGACCAAGACCCATGAAGAGGTACGCCGCGGGCCGGTCGCCCTGCTCGCCGACTGGGCCGCCGACGGTGTGCGGGGCGAGGTGACCATCGTCGTGACCGGCGCGGTCGCGGTCGCCGACGTCGCCGCCGACCCCGACAGCTTCCGCGCAGCGGTGGCCGACCTGGAGTCGGACGGGACGTCCCGCAAGGACGCCATCCTCCAGGTCGCCCGCCGCGCCGGCGTGCCCAAGCGCGAGGTCTACGACGCGGTCCACGTCGACCGCGGGGAGGGCGACGCATGACCGAGCGACCGCCCGCACCCGAGCCGCTGCCCCACCCGGTGGTGGACAACCACTGCCACCTCGACATCACCCGCGACGGTGAGGGGCTGCCCGTCGAGGAGGCGATCGCGGCGGCCCAGGCGGTCAACGTGACCCGGATCGTGCAGATCGGCTGCAACCTCCCGGGCGCCCGGTGGGCGGTCGAGGCGGCGCTCACCCACGACGCCCTCGTCGCCGGCGTCGCCCTCCACCCCAACGAGGCGCCCCGGCTGGCCGCGGCCGGCGAGCTCGAGGCGGCGTACGACGGAGATCGAACGGCTCGCCGGCGCGCACGACAAGGTGAGGGCCGTCGGCGAGACCGGCCTCGACCACTACCGCACCGGCGAGGACGGGCGGTCCGCGCAGGAGGAGAGCTTCCGCCGGCACATCGACCTCGCCAAGCGCCTCGACAAGACCCTGGTCATCCACGACCGGGACGCCCACGACGACGTGCTGCGGATCCTCGACAGCGAGGGCGTGCCCGACCGCTGGGTGATGCACTGCTTCTCCGGCGACGCCGACGTCGCCCGCGCCTGCCTCGACCGCGGCGCCCACCTCAGCTTCGCCGGGACCGTGACCTTCAAGAACGCCGCGCCGCTGCGCAACGCGCTGGTCGTGACACCGCTCGACCGGGTGCTGGTCGAGACCGACGCGCCGTACCTCACGCCGATGCCCTACCGCGGCCGGACCAACGCGTCCTACCTCGTCCCGTACACGCTGCGGGCCATGGCGGAGGCCCGTGGAGACGACCTCGAGGCCCTCTGTGCGGCGGTGGATTCCAACACGGAGGCCGCCTTCGGAGGCGCCTGGTAGCCACGCTCAGCGGGGGTGTCGCTCGTCACGCCGCACGCGGCAGGGGTCACCCGGGGTTTGGCGTGACCTCGGGCCCTCGTTATCGTTTTGTGATTGTTGGCCGGGATCTGGACGGATTCCGACCGACGCAGAGGCGGGAGCGACTTGTCCCGCCGAAGCCAACCCCCGTTCGGAGACACATGCAGACGCGCAACTTCCTTGCACGCCTGGTCAACAGCAAAGCCACCCTCGTCACCCTCGTGACGGCGGTGATCCTGGCCCTCGCCGGGACGACCTACGGCTACAGCGCCCTCAGCACCCAGGTGACCCTGAGCCTCGACGGACAGCCCGAGGAGGTCACCGTCATGGGTGACACCGTGGGCGACGTCCTCGACGCCGAGGGCATCGAGATCGGCCAGCACGACCAGGTCGCCCCCGACCTCGACGAAGAGGTCACCGAGGGCAGCGCCATCAGCGTCCGGTTCGGCCGCCCCCTCGAGCTCAGCGTCGACGGCGACGAGCAGACCTACTGGACGACGGCCACCGACGTCGGCAGCGCCCTCACCGACCTCGGCCTCCGCTTCGCCGGCGCCGACCTGTCGGTCTCCCGTGGCGGCAGCATCGACCGCGAAGGCCTCAGCCTCGACGTCGTCACCGAGAAGACCCTGCAGGTGAAGATCGCCGACAAGAAGTTCGTCACCGAGAAGGTGGCAGCCCTGACCGCGCGCGACGCGATCAAGCAGCTCGGCGTCGAGATCGACCAGCACGACCAGATCACGCCCGGCGGCAAGGCCGAGCTCGAGGACGGCGACAAGGTCGTCTTCACCGACATCCGCGTCGTCACCCAGCGCGTCAAGCGCGAGGTCATCGACTTCACGACCGTCGAGCGTGAGGACGGGTCGATGTTCGAGGGCGAGACCTCCGTCGCCCGCTCCGGCGAGGCCGGCCTGCGCGACGTCACCTACCGGATCACCTACCGCAACGGCGAGCTCGTCGCCCGCAAGGTGCTGCGCCAGGAGGTGCTCGACGACCCGGTCTCCGCGATCGTCAACGTCGGCACCAAGGAAGAGGTGGCGACCACCAACTACGCCTCCGGCGGCACCGTCTGGGACGCCCTCGCGCAGTGCGAGTCGGGTGGCAACTGGGCCATCAACACCGGCAACGGCTACTACGGCGGGCTGCAGTTCAGCCTCAGCACGTGGCAGGCGTACGGCGGCCCCGGCTACCCCCACCAGCAGAGCCGCGAGACGCAGATCGCGATCGCCGAGAAGGTGCGCGCCGCCACCGGCGGCTACGGCTCCTGGCCGCACTGCTCGCAGTCGCTGGGCCTGCCCCAGTAGTCACTACGCTTCATGGCATGACGTCTTCCGCCGGTCCGAGACTTCTCGGGCCGGCGGAAGTGCGTTCCCTGGCGGCCGCCCTCGACCTGCGTCCCACCAAGCAGCGCGGGCAGAACTTCGTCATCGACCCCAACACCGTGCGGCGGATCGTGCGCGAGTCGGGGATCACCGGCTCCGACGTCGTCGTCGAGGTGGGTCCTGGCCTCGGCTCGCTGACCCTCGCGCTGCTCGACGTCGCGGCCCGGGTCGTCGCGGTCGAGGTCGACCCGTTGCTGGCGGAGCGACTGCCGCTCACGCTCGCCGAGTTCGCTCCCGAGCACGCCGGTCGCTGCGACGTCGTACATGCTGATGCGCTCCGCGTCACCGAGCTCCCCGGCCCGCCGCCGACGGCGCTGGTCGCCAACCTGCCCTACAACGTGTCGGTCCCGGTCCTGCTCCACCTGCTGGCGCTGCTGCCCACGCTCGAGCGCGGGCTGGTGATGGTGCAGGCCGAGGTCGCCGACCGGCTGGCCGCCGCGCCGGGTTCCAAGGTCTACGGCGTCCCGTCGGTGAAGGCCGCCTGGTACGCCGACGTACGCCGGGCGGGCGCGATCGGCCGCACCGTCTTCTGGCCCGCTCCCAACGTCGACTCCGGCCTGGTGGCGTGGACGCGCCGCGAGCCGCCGGCCAGCCGGGTGTCGCGCGAGCAGGTCTTCGCCGTCGTCGATGCCGCCTTCGCGCACCGGCGGAAGGGTCTGCGCGGCGCGCTGCGCGGACTCGCCGGCTCGACCGAGGCGGCCGAGGCGGTGCTGGTCGGGGCGGGCATCGAGCCGCTCGCCCGCGGCGAGCAGCTCGACATCCACGACTTCGTGCGCATCGCGGAGGGACTGGCGTCGTGAGCCCGGTGCGAGTCAGCGCGGCGGCCAAGATCAACCTCCACCTCGGCGTCGGTGCCGTGCGCCCGGACGGCTTCCACCCGCTCGACACCGTCTACCAGGCGATCAGCCTCCACGACGAGGTCACGGTCGAGCACGCGGCCGACTGGTCGCTGACGGTCACCGCCGCCGACCACGTCGACCTGGCCGAGGTCCCCCTCGACGAGTCCAACCTGGTCGCGCAGGCGGCCCGGCTGCTCGGCGGGCGCGGGGCGGCCGTCGCCCTCCGCAAGCGGATCCCGGCGGCCGGCGGCATGGCCGGCGGATCCGCCGATGCGGCTGCGGCGCTGGTGGCGCTCGACCGGCTGTGGGAGCTGCAGACACCCGCGCGCCAGGCTGGCCGAGCTCGCCGCCGAGCTGGGCAGCGACGTCCCCTTCGCGCTCGTCGGCGGCACCGCACACGGCTCCGGCCGGGGCGAGGTCGTCGTACCGGTCGACGACCCCGGCTCGTGGTGGTGGGTGGTGGTCCCGTCCTCGGTCGGACTCTCGACGCCGGAGGTCTACCGCCGGTTCGACGAGCTCGACCCGGACGCCGGCGACCCCACGCCCAGTGACGCGCTGCTGCGCGCCGTGACCAGCAACGACCCCGCGCTGCTCGCCCAGGCGCTCCACAACGACCTGCAGCCGGCCGCCCTCGACCTGCGACCCGAGCTCGGTGCGCTGATCGAGGCGGGCGAGGCGGCCGGCGCCCTGCGGGGCCTGGTCAGCGGCTCGGGACCGACCTGCGTGTTCCTCTGCGCCGACGAGGCCGCGGCCGAGGCCGTCGCCGCTGCAGCTGCGTTCGTCGTACGACGTGGTCATGACGGCGCGCGGACCCGACTCGGGGGCGACGGTGCGATGAGCAACCTCGTCAACCTCGAGAAGGTGTCGAAGGCCTACGGGATCCGGCCGCTCCTCACCGAGGTCTCGCTCGGCCTCGCCGCCGGCGAGCGGATCGGCATCGTCGGCCGCAACGGGGACGGCAAGACCACGCTGCTCGAGATCATGGCCGGCCTCGAGCCGGTCGACGAGGGCCGGGTGTCGCGCTCGCGCGGGCTGCTGATCGGCTACCTCCACCAGGGCGACGAGCTGGTCGACACCCACACCGTCCGCGAGGCCGTGCTCGCCGGCCGCGCCGACCACGAGTGGGCGGCCGATCCGGCGATGCGCGAGATCGTCGAGGTGCTGCTCGCCGGCGTCGAGCTCGACCGCGCCGTGGTCGGGCTGTCCGGTGGCGAGCGTCGTCGCTGCGCGCTGGCCGCAGCTGCTGCTCGGCCACCACGAGCTGGTGATCCTCGACGAGCCCACCAACCACCTCGACGTCGAGGCCGTCGCGTGGCTGGCCGACCACCTCGCGAAGCGGTCGTCCGCGCTGGTCGTCGTCACCCACGACCGCTGGTTCCTCGACGCGGTGTGCCAGTGGACGTGGGAGATCCACGACGGCGTGGTCGACGCCTACGAGGGCGGCTACGCCGCGTTCGTGCTCGCCAAGGCCGAGCGGCAGCGGCAGGCGGCCGCCTCGGAGGTACGGCGGCAGAACCTGGTCCGCAAGGAGCTCGCCTGGCTGCGACGCGGGGCGCCGGCGCGGACGGCCAAGCCGAAGTTCCGCATCGACGCCGCCACCACGCTGATCGCGGACGAGCCTCCGCCGCGGGACCAGCTGGCGCTGCAGAAGTTCGCCGCGCAGCGACTCGGCAAGGACGTCATCGATGTCGTGGACGTCGACCTCGCCCGCGGCGAGCGGCAGCTGCTGACCCACGCCACCTGGCGGCTCGGACCCGGCGACCGGGTCGGCATCGTCGGCGTCAACGGCGCCGGCAAGTCGTCGGTGCTGGCGCTGCTGTCCGGCGAGCTGCCGCCGTCCAAGGGCAAGGTCAAGCACGGTCGCACCGTCGTACTCCAGCACCTGACGCAGCAGCTCGACGACCTCGACCCGGAGGGCCGGGTGCTGCCGACCGTCGAGTCGATCAAGCGGGTCACCCGGCTGGCCGACGGCTCGGACGTGACCGCGAGCGGGATGCTGGAGCGGTTCGGCTTCACCGGCGACAAGCTCACCGCGCGCATCGGCGACCTGTCGGGCGGCGAACGGCGCCGCTTCCAGCTGCTGCGGCTGCTGCTGACCGAGCCCAACGTGCTGCTGCTCGACGAGCCCACCAACGACCTCGACATCGACACCCTCAACGTGCTCGAGGACTTCCTCGACGGCTGGCCCGGCACCCTCGTCGTGGTCTCCCACGACCGCTACTTCCTCGAGCGCGTCACCGACTCGGTCTGGGCCCTCCTCGGCGACGGCCAGATCTCCATGCTCCCCCGCGGCGTCGACGAATACCTCGAACGCCGAGCCGTCACTTCTGCAGGCTCCCCACCCGCCGAGCCGTCACTCGTGCAGTCTCCGGAGGCGGCGAGCCGTCACCCCGGCAGCCAGGGGAAGGCGCGAGCCGGCAGCTCGGAGGAGCGCGCGGCACGCAAGGCGATGGCTCGGATCGACAAGCAGCTGGCGCGGATCGCGGCGCGGCAGGCGGAGCTGGACGCCGACATGGCAGCCCACCTCACCGACTACGAGAAGCTGGCCGAGCTGGGCAAGCTGGCCGCCGCGCTTCAGGCCGAGCGCGAGCAGTGCGAGCTGGAGTGGCTGGAGGCCGCCGAACTCGTGGAGTGACGGCTCGGCCCCTTCCGAACCTGCACAAGTGACGGCTCGGCCCCTTCCGAACCTGCACGAGTGACGGGTCAGCTGAAGGGGGCGAGCAGGGTGCGGAGGAGGGCGGCGAGCCGGTCGCGGTCGCGGTCGGGGAGGTCGGCCAGCAGCGCGTTCTCGGCGGCGAGGAGCTCCTCGAACGCCCCGTCGACGGCCGCCTTGCCCTCGGCGGTGAGCCGGACGATGACGCCGCGCCGGTCGGCGGGGTCGGGTGAGCGATCGACGTACCCGCGCGCGGCGAGCCGGTCGACGCGGTTGGTCATGGTCCCGCTGGTGACCAGCGTCTCGCGGAGCAGCCGGCCGGGGGAGAGCTCGTACGGCGCCCCCGCGCGGCGGAGCGCCGCCAGCACGTCGAACTCCCACGACTCGATCGCGTGGCGGGTGAACGCGTCGCGGCGGGCGAGGTCGAGGTGGCGGGCCAGCCGCGAGATCCGGCTGAAGACCGCGACGGGTGCCAGGTCGAGGTCGGCGCGCTCCCGCGCCCAGGCCTCGGTGAGCTCGTCGACCTCGTCCCGCATGCGGATCAGCGTAGCGCTTGTCAAGAATCTTGATGTCAAGATAATGTGCAGGGGACATGTCATTCATGGGACGCCGACCACTACCTGACCTACGCCGACGAGCGGGGCCGACCGTTCGTCGAGCTCGTCTCCCGCATCCGGGCCGAGGCGCCGGCCGACGTGGTCGACCTCGGCTGCGGGCCGGGCAACCTCACCCGGTTGCTCGCCGACCGCTGGCCGGGCGCGCGGGTCCGCGGCGTCGACAGCAGCCGGGAGATGATCGAGGCCGCGCGACGCGACGTCCCCGACCTCGACTTCGAGGTCGCCGACCTGCGGGACTGGGTCGACCGGCGGCGAGGACGTCGACGTGCTGGTCTCCAACGCCACCCTGCAGTGGCTCCCGGACCACCTCGACCTGCTGCCGCGGCTCGTCGAGCGGGTCCGCCCCGGAGGCTGGATCGCCTTCCAGGTGCCGGGCAACTTCGACGAGCCCAGCCACACGCTGCGTGACGAGCTCGCCGCCGAGGAGCCGTACGCCGCCCACGTCCGTGACGTCGCCGTACCCGACAGCCACCAGCCCGTGGACTACCTCGAGGCCCTGGCCGCGGCGGGCTGCGAGGTGGACGTGTGGGAGACGACCTACCTCCACGTGCTGACCGGCGAGGACCCGGTCTTCGCCTGGGTCTCCGGCACCGGCGCCCGGCCGACCCTGCAGGCGCTCCCCGACGACCTGCGGCCGCGGTTCGAGGAGGAGTTCAAGGCCCGGCTGCGGGCGGCGTACCCCGACCGCGGCCACGGCGTCGTCCTCCCGTTCCGCCGGATCTTCGCCGTGGGGAGGGTGGCATGAGGCTCCACCACGTCCAGGTCGCCATCCCCGTCGCCGGCGAGGACCTGGCTCGCCGGTTCTACGTCGAGGGCCTGGGCATGACCGAGGTCGAGAAGCCGGCCGCGCTCCGCGCCCGCGGCGGGCTCTGGTGCCGGTCGGGCGCGGCGGAGATCCACCTCGGCGTCGAGGACCCGTTCACGCCGGCCCGCAAGGCACACCCGGCACTGCTGCTCGACGACGTCGCCGCTCTCGACGCGATCGCCCAGCGGCTCCAGCAGCTCGGCTTCGAGGTCGACCACGGCGAGCGGGACACCTTCCCTGGCCACGTCCGCTGCCACGCGAAGGACGGCCACGGCAACCGGGTGGAACTGCTGGCCCGACCGGAATAGCCCGCTGCGAGGCGAGGTTGGACCGACATGGCCACCATCGAGATCACCGCCGAGAACCTCGACTCGACCGTCACCGGCAACGACATCGTGCTGGTCGACTTCTGGGCGAGCTGGTGCGGCCCGTGCCGGCAGTTCGCGCCGGTCTACGAGGCGGCGTCCGAGCAGCACACCGACGTCGTGTTCGGCTCGGTCAACACCGAGGAGCAGCAGAGCCTGTCCGCGGCTGCCAACATCACGTCGATCCCGACGCTGATGGCGTTCCGCGAGGGCGTGCTCGTGTTCTCCCAGCCCGGCGCGCTGCCCGCGCCCGCGCTCGAGGAGCTGATCACCGCGGTCCAGGGCCTCGACATGGCGGAGGTCCACCGCAAGGTGGCCGAGCAGCAGGGCACAGTTACTGACGGGTAATGTACGGCGCATGCCGTCCGTGCTGACCCTCTGGAACACCATGAACCGGCTGCCCCAGGGCGGTCGCCTGTTCTCCATCGCGTTCGCCCGGAAGGCGCCCTACTTCGCCACCATCCGGCCGCGCTTCACCGACATCCGCCCCAACCGCGCCGAGCTGCTGATCCCGAAGCGCCGCCGCGTCCACAACCACCTCGGCACCGTCCACGCCATCGCGCTGTGCAACGGGCTCGAGGCGGCGATGGGGGCGCTGGCCGAGGCCACCATCCCGGCGGACAAGCGCTGGATCCCGAAGGGCATGACGGTCGCCTACACCGCGAAGGCGACCTCCGACATCACGTGCGTCGCCGAGACCGATGCCGCCCAGTGGACGTCGGACGACCCCGACCTCCCGGTCCGGGTGTGGGGCGTGCGCGACGACGGCGAGGTCGTGATCGAGGGCGAGATCAGGCTCTGGGTCACGCCGAAGAGGTGACGAACGCCGGATTGGTCAGCGCGACCATCCGCTGTCCGGCCATGTCCTCGACCGGGCTGTTGACCTCGCCGTTGGGACGACGGATCTCCCCTCGCACGAACGGGATCGCCGAGGCCGGCTGCGCGGTCGTGACCTCGAGGTTGCCGTCACCGTCGGCGAGCGCGCCTGCGATGACGCCGGTGGGTCCGAGCAGCTGACCCACACATCCCGGTACGCCGGAGGCCGTCATCGTGACGGTGACCAGGTCGGTCGGAGGCCGCCTCCAGGGTGTCGCCGCACGACGCGGTCGCCTGGCCGAGCGTCGCCTCGAAGTCGAGGGACACCGCCGACGACTCGGCGACCCACAGGTGACCCCCGCGAACCGCGGCGACGACGGCGGACGTCGACAGCGACTCGAGCCGCAGCACCGACTGCGCCAGCCCGACCGTCTGACCGTCGTTGTGGGAGTCGGAGCTGCCGACCGCGGGCACGAAGCGACCCTGGCGCAGCATCCGGTCCCAGTTGGCGACGGCCCACTGGTCGTCACCGGTCCACGGGCCGTTCCAGATCTCGAACGCGTCCATGTGCTCGTAGTCGATTCCGTATCCCCAGCGGATGCTGGGAACCGGGTTGTAGGGGTGGCAGACGATCGCCACACCGCCGAGCTCGCGCACCCGGTCGGTGAACTCCGCCAGCCGCTCGTCCTCCGGCCGGTAGCGCCAGTCGATCCAGGTCCCGGCGGGGACGCCCATCGCCAGCCAGTGCCCGGCGCGCGTGGTCACCTCCTCGCCGGCGACGACGAGCAGGTCGTCGGGCGCGTGCCGGCCCCACGAGAGCGTGGCCGAGCTGGTGTTGTGCTCCGACGAGCCGATCACGTCGAGCCCGGCCTCCCGTGCCGACTTCACGAGGCTGGCCGCGCGTCCGAGACCCGTCGGAGTGGAACGTGTGGGTGTGGAGGTCGGCGCGGTACCAGCCCGGTCCGCGGCCGGGCAGCTCGGTCGGCGCCGGCGCGGGCTCGAAGCGTCGGCCGCGGCGGCCGAAGTGGAGCGTCACGACCACCTTGTACGGCGTACCGGGCGGGGTGATCAGGTAGGGGCCGAGCGCGATCCGCCACACGCCCGGCGTGATCGGCCCGGGGAGGTAGCCGGGCGTCGCGCTGGTCCGGCTGAGGTGGAACGACCGGCGAGCGCCGCCGGACCAGCCCCGGAACCCCTCCTCGTTGCCGACGCCGCGGCCGGACGGGTCGAAGATGCCGATGTCGACGACGTTGGTCGTGAACCCGGCGCCGAGCTCGGTCGGCTGGTAGCGGTACTCCACGGAGATCCGTCGTACGCCGCGAGGCACCCGGAACGGCAGGTAGTGCCAGTCGGGGGTGTCCGAGGTGGTGAACTCGCCCCGGAAGGTCTTCGTCCGCTTCTTCCCGGCCGCAGCCGGCGAGAAGACGGCAAGCGGCGCGGTGGTGACGACCCCCGCCCCGGCGAGCAGCAGCGAACGCCTCTCGATCGGAGCACTCATGTCTGCGCGACGACTTCCTCGACCGCCTGCATCGCGGACCGACCACCCCGGGACCGGCTGAGCCGGCGCTCGAGCCAGACTGCGAGTCGTGAGAGCCCGTAGTTCATGGTGATGAAGATGAGTCCGACGACGAAGAGCATCTGGATCGGGTTGTCGAGGTTGAGCGCGATCAGGTTCCCCTGGCGTAGGAGCTCGGTGTAGAGCGCGAGCACGGCTGCCAGGGACGTGTCCTTGAGGATCACCACCAGCTGGCTGATCAGCGCGGGCAACATGATCCGGAACGCTTGAGGCAGCTGGACGGTGGCCATCGTTTGCCGCGGCGTCATGCCGATGGCGAGCGCAGCCTCGCGCTGGCCGCTGGGCAGGGAGGCGACGCCGGCGCGCAGGATCTCAGCGATGATGACCGAGTTGTAGAGCGTCAGCCCGATCACCAGGAACCACAGTCCGTCGTCGCCCGGGAGGCCGGAGATGTCAAGGCCGATGGACCGGATCAGGATGTAGACGTAGAAGATCGTCACGATCACCGGCAAGCCGCGCAGCAGCTCGATCACGCCGATCAGCGGGATCCGCGCCGTCTTGCCGAGCATGATCCGAGCACTGCCGAGGAGAGTCCCGATCACCAGCGAGAACGCGATGGCGAGAGCTGCAGCGGTGACGGTCGCGAGCAAGCCTCGTCCGAGCAGCTCCCAGACCTGCGCGAACACCTCGTTGGACGGGTCGATCACAGGGCCCCACAGCTCCATGTCGAACTGCCCCTGAGACGGCCAATCGGCGCAGCACGAGGCCCAGCAGCGCGAGGATCACCAGCGAGGCAATGACGGTGCCGATCAGTGACCGGCGGCGGGCGCGGGGTCCGGGCTCGTCGTAGAGGACGTTGCTCACGGTGTGCTCACCTCGCGATCGCCACCCGTCGTTCGGCGACGCCGAGCAGCAGGCCGGCGGTGAGAGTGATGACGAGGTAGCCGATGGCCACGCCTGTGTAGACGGGTAGCGCCTCATAGCCCTGCGCGCTGGAGAGGTTGCGCCCCACCGACCAGAGGTCCTGACCGACACCGAAGGCTCCGACCACGGCGGAGTTCTTGAACATCGCGATGATCACGCTGCCCAGCGGAGGCACGGAACTGCGGAACGCCTGCGGTAGCACGATCTGGGTCAGCGACTGGGTGAAGGTCAGGCCGATCGCCCGCGCTGCCTCGGCCTGGCCCGGCGCGACGGAGTTGATGCCGGACCGCAGCGCTTCGCACACGAATGCCGAGGTGTAGAGGATCAGCGCGGTGACGCCGAATACGTAGTAGCTCGCGTTGATTCCGATCTCCGGCAGGCCGAACGCGATGGCGAACAGCACCACGGTCAGCGGACAGTTGCGAACCAGATTGACCCACGAGGTCCCGAAGCCTCGCAACGCCGGAATGGGGGAGACCCGGCAAGAGGCGATTACCGTCCCGAGGGCGAGGGAGCCGACCATCGCCCACAGACAGATGCCGAGCGAACGCAGGAACCCGGACCAGTAGAGGTCAAGGTTCTCGGTGACCGCTTCCACGCTGCGCCTTCCTGCCGGTTCGAGACGCCGGTCGCGGTGCCGAAGTCAGCGGCACCGCGACCGGATCAGACGTCGCTCAGACGCACTCGTCGGGTTCGGGCAGCTCGGGGGCGACCGTGCCCTCGACCTGGCCGGCGGTCTCCTCCCAGGCCGCGAGGTACGCGTCCTCGTTCTCGGCGAGCGTGTCGTTGATGAACTCGCAGAACTCGACGTCGCCCTTCTCGATGCCGATGCCGTAGGGCTCCTCGGTGAAGGTCTCGCCGACGAGCTTGAACTCGCCGTCGGACTCCCCGACGAAGCCGGCGAGGATCACGTTGTCGGTGGTGACCACGTCGACCTGGCCGGTGCGCAGTGCGTCGGCGCACTTGTCGTAGACGTCGAACAGGACTAGCTGGTCCTCGCTCGCGAGGTACTCCTGGATGTTCTCCGACGGGGTGGACCCGGTGACCGAACAGACCTTGTCGTCGGGGTTCTCGGCGATGTCCTCGGGACCCGAGTAGGTGTCGTTGTCGGACATCGTCATGAGCAGCTGGCCGGCGACGTAGTAGGGCCCGGCGAAAGTGATGCGTGCCTTGCGCTCGTCGTTGATCGTGTACGTCGCGACGACGTAGTCGACCTCGCCATCCTCGATCACCTGCTCACGGATGTCGGAGGGAGTCTCCTTCCACTCGATGTCCTCCTCGGCGATGCCCAACGCGCCGGCGATGATCTTCGCGACTTCGACGTCGAAGCCCTCGGGGACGCCTTCGAGGTTCGCCAGGCCGAAACCGGGCTGGTCGAACTTGGTGCCGATGGTGACGGTGCCGGCCTCGGCGAGCTCGGCCATCGTCGTTCCGGACTCGAACTCCGGGTTCTCCTCGACCGTGACCTCGCCACCGTCGTCGCCGTCGTCGCCGCAGGCCGCCAGGCTGAGCGCCAGGCCCAGCCCGGCCACGACCGCCTTGGTCCTTGTGAATCGCATTCGCTTCTCCTTCTCTCCGGCCCCGATGGCCGGCCCCGTGTGGATGGATCGTGCGGTCAGTGCGTGAGGATCTTGCTGAGGAAGTCCTTGGCCCGGTCGCTCTGGGGGTTGGTGAAGAACTCCTCGGGGGTGTTCTCCTCGACGACGGCGCCGTCGTCCATGAAGAGCACCCGGTCGCCGGCGGTGCGGGCGAAGCCCATCTCGTGGGTGACCACGACCATGGTCATGCCCTGCTGGGCGAGGTCGACCATGACGTCGAGGACCTCCTTGATCATCTCGGGGTCCAGCGCCGAGGTGGGCTCGTCGAAGAGCATGACCTTCGGGTTCATCGCGAGCGCCCGGGCGATCGCGACCCGCTGCTGCTGGCCGCCGGAGAGCTGGGCGGGGTACTTCTCCGACCTGGTGTCCGACGCCCACCCGGTCGAGCAGCTCCCTGGCCCGCTTCTCGGCCTCGTCCTTCTTCTGGCCCCGGACCTTGATCGGGCCGAGGGTGACGTTCTCGAGGATCGTCTTGTGGGCGAAGAGGTTGAAGCTCTGGAACACCATCCCGACCTCGGCGCGCAGCTGCGCGAGCTCCTTGCCCTCCTCGGGCAGCGCCTTGCCGTCGAGGGTGATCGTCCCCTGCTGGATGACCTCCAGGCGGTTGATGGCCCGGCACAGCGTCGACTTGCCCGAGCCGGACGGTCCGATGACCACCACGACCTCGCCGCGGTGGATCGTCTCGTTGATGTCCTTGAGGACGTGCAGGTCGCCGAACCACTTGTTGACGCCCTCCAGCACGACCAGCGGCTCGCCCTGCTGGTCGGCCGCGCGCGTCCTCCCCGAGGGTCATGCAGGCGAACCTAGCCGTATCTCACCCTTTCGGGCCATGCACCCGACCCGGCTGGCGCCGATGGTGACGGTTCTGTGATGTCCGGGCCCGCGCCGTACCCTTGACCGGTCATGAGCGCGCGCACGTACGAGGTGGTCACCTACGGGTGCCAGATGAACGTCCACGACTCCGAGCGGCTGACCGGGCTGCTGGAGGACGCGGGGTACGCCCCATTTGAGCCAGGACCCGCCGACGAGCAGGCGGGTCATCCGGATGTGGTCGTGTTCAACACGTGCGCGGTGCGGGAGAACGCCGACAACCGGCTCTACGGCAACCTCGGACACCTCGCGCCGGTGAAGGCGAAGACACCCGGCATGCAGATCGCGGTCGGCGGCTGCCTGGCCCAGAAGGACCGCTCGACGATCGTCGAGAAGGCGCCGTGGGTCGACGTCGTCTTCGGCACCCACAACATCGGCTCGCTGCCGGCCCTGCTCGACCGCGCCCGGTCGCAGGAGGAGGCCCAGGTCGAGATCCTCGAGTCGCTCGAGGTGTTCCCCTCGACGCTGCCCACCAAGCGCGAGTCGGCGTACGCCGCCTGGGTCTCGATCTCGGTCGGGTGCAACAACACCTGCACGTTCTGCATCGTCCCGTCGCTGCGCGGCAAGGAGAAGGACCGCCGGCCGGGCGACGTGCTGGCGGAGGTGCGCGCGCTCGTCGCCGACGGCGTCAGCGAGGTGACCCTCCTGGGCCAGAACGTCAACGCCTACGGCGTGGAGTTCGGCGACCGGCAGGCGTTCTCGAAGCTGCTGCGCGCGTGCGGCGAGATCGAGGGGCTCGAGCGGGTCCGGTTCACCTCGCCCCACCCGGCTGAGTTCACCGACGACGTCATCGACGCGATGGCACAGACGCCCAACGTCATGCCCCAGCTCCACATGCCGCTGCAGTCCGGCTCCGACCGGATGCTGAAGGCGATGCGCCGCTCCTACCGGCAGTCGAAGTACCTCGGCATCATCGATCGGGTCCGTGCCGCCATGCCCGACGCCGCCATCACCACCGACATCATCGTCGGCTTCCCCGGCGAGACCGAGGAGGACTTCGAGGCGACGATGGACGTCGTACGCCGGGCGCGGTTCTCCGGGGCGTTCACCTTCATCTACTCGCCAGCGCCCCGGCACGCCCGCGGCGACGATGGAGGAGCAGGTGCCGCGCGACGTCGTCCAGGCCCGCTACGAGCGGCTCTCCGCACTCGTCAACCAGATCGCCTGGGAGGAGAACCAGCGGCTGGTCGGGCGCACCGTCGAGCTGATGGTCGCCGAGGGCGGGGGGCGCAAGGACGCGGCCACCCACCGGCTCTCCGGCCGCGGCCCCGACAACCGGTTGGTCCACTTCGTCCCGGACTTCACGGCGGTCGAGCCTGTCGAGACCATCCGCCCCGGCGACATGGTCACCGTCGAGGTCACCTACGCCGCGCCCGCACCACCTGGTCGCCGACGGCCCGGTCCTCGCCGTCCGGCGCACCCGCTCCGGCGACGCGTGGGAGGCCCGCTCCTCCGACCCGGCCCCGGCGTCGGTCGGCCTCGGCATGCCCGCCGTCGGCGTACCGGCCCCCCTGCCCGACGCCCCTGCCTGCGGCTGACGCGGACCTGCGCCGAGCCGACTAGGGTCGAGGCATGCCGGCAGATGGCCCCACCATCCTGGCGACCTCGGGAGGCGTCATCGAGGGTCGCCGTACCCACTGGTCCGTGGGACCGCTGACGCGGCTGGCAGTCGACCTCAGCGGAGCTACGGGTCGCGCCCCGAGAGTGTGCTTCGTGGGGACCGCAGGAGGGGACAATCCCGAGTACACGCGCGGGTTCTACGACATCTGCCAGCAAGCCGGCTACCACGGCAACCACCTCCAGCTGTTCCTCATGCCCAACGTCGAGGACATCACCGCCCACCTGCTCGAGCAGGACGTGGTCTGGGTGTTCGGCGGCAGCGTCGCCGGGCTGCTGGCGATGTGGGAGCTCCACGGTGTCGGCGACGCGATGCGCGAGGCGTGGCAGGCGGGCGTCGTCCTCACCGGCGTCTCGGCGGGGTCGATCTGCTGGCACGTCGGCGGCACGACCGACTCCTTCGGACCCGACCTGCGCGCGATCGACAACGGGCTGGCCCTGGTGCCGTTCTCGAACGGTGTGCACTACGACTCCGAGGAGCAGCGTCGCCCGCTCTACCACCGGCTGGTCGCCGACGGCACGCTCCCCGCGGGCTATGCGACCGACGATGGCGCCGGCGTGCTCTACCGGGGCACCGAGTTCGTCGGGGCGTACGCCGAGACCGACGGTGCCGGCGCCTACTTCGTGGAGCTTGGACCCGACGGCGCGGCCGTCGAGACCGAGCTCGACGTGAAGCGGCTCTAGGAGTCCGAGCGGGGGTCCAATTTCGAGTACCCGGCCTTCGGCTCGATGCCCTCCGGGTTCTCCTCCTCGTTGCCGGGCCGCTGCTCGGGTGGCGCCTCGTCGGCGTCGGGCCGGTCCTCGGTCACGTCGCGGATGCCGTCGGTGCCCGTCTGGCCCGGGCCGGTGTGGCCCTCCCGCTCGCTGCTGACGCCCATGTCGCCGGACGCGTCGTGGTGGGAGTCGCGGACGTCACGCGGTTCGCCGCTCATACCGGGTCCTCCTTCTCCGGGTCGCTGGCGCCGTCGCCCTCGCCCTCCTGCTGCTTGTCCTCGGACTCGAAGATCTCGTCGGGCACGTGGTCCTCGACCTCCGGGTTCAGCTCGGGGTCGAGGTCGCGAGCGAGGTCGGCCTGCTCGTCGCCGGCGAAGGGCCGGTCCGTGTTGATCGCGTCGGCGCCGCCGGGGTTGGGCTCGGGCGGCTCGATCTCGGGTTCCGGCTTCTCGCCCAGCTTCTCGTCGCTCATGGGGTGCTCCTCTCGGGGGTGAAACCGAAGGTCAGGTAGGGGTCGCCCTTGCCCAGGGATGCCAGCGCCAGCGCCTCGTGCGGGACCACCGGGTCGGGCAGCCCGTCGCAGCGAGAACCAGCGCAGGTCAGCACACTTACCCGGCTCGACGATCCGCGGCTCACCCGTCCAGGTGGTAGCGGTGAAGAAGAAGTCGACCCGCTCGTCGATCGGCTGGTCGTGCTGGGTTCGCTGCATGGTGAGCTCGAAGCGGAGGTCGACGCCGGTGATCCCCAGCTCCTCCCAGGCTTCGCGATGGGCGGCGTCGTACGCCGTCTCGCCGCGCTCGACGTGGCCGGCCGCCGCGGCCGCCCAGTGGTCGTCCATGTAGCCGGTGTTCTGGCGCAGCTGGAGCAGCACCTCACGCCCGGCCTCGCCGTCCCGCATCAGGAAGACGTAGGAGGCGGGGACGACGGCGAACCGGTCGCTCACGTTGGCCTCAATCGTCCGACGGCTGGTCAAGGGACGAACCCGCGTTCTCCTGCTGCTCGGCCCGCTCGTCCGGCGCGGCATCGACCTGGCCGGGAAGCTCACTCGCATGCTCGCCGGGCGGCGGCTCGGTGAGGTCGAGGGCCTCGTCGTTCTCCTCGGGCACGGGCGCGGTCACTTCAGGTCGCCGTCGTTCTTGCCGTCCAGCTTGTCCAGCGTCTCCTTGGCCTTGGCGCTGCCGGTGCCGATGTGCTTGGAGTACTTGCCCTTGGTCTTCTGGTCCGCCGTCGCGGCGGCCTTGTCGATGCCCTGGGCGATCTTGTCGCCGTGCTGGTCGACGGCCGTCTTGGCCTTCGACTTCATCTTGTCGAGGAATCCCATGCCCCCGAGACTAGCCCCGTGCCAGCCAGCCCCGCGGTCCCGATCGTCGCCGTGGTGGGAGCGACCGCGTCCGGCAAGACCGCACTGTCGCTCGACCTCGCGGAGCGCCTCGGCGGCGAGATCGTCAACACCGACGCGATGCAGGTCTACCGCGGCATGGACATCGGTACGGCGAAGCTCCCGATCGATCAGCGGCGCGGCATCGCCGCACCACCTGATCGACACCCACGACGTGTCCGAGCCGCTGTCGGTCGCCGAGTTCCAGGCGGAGGCGCGCGCCGTGATCGCCTCGCTGCGCGAGCGCGGGGTCGTCCCGGTGCTCGTCGGGGGGTCCGCGCTCTACGTCCGCGCCGTCCTCGACCGCTTCGACTTCCCCGGCACCGACCCCGCGATCCGGGCCCGACTCGAGCAGGAGCTGGCGTCGGCGGGCCCGGCCGCACTCCACGCCCGGCTGCGTGAGCTCGATCCAGCGGCCGCCGACCGGATCCTGGCCGAGAACGGGCGTCGTATCGTCCGCGCGCTGGAGGTCGTCGAGCTGACCGGCCGGCCGTTCTCGGCGTCCCTGCCGTCGCTGGAGTACGCCGATGCCGGGTCGGTGCAGGTCGGGGTCGACATCGACCGGCCGACGCTCGACGAGCGGATCGAGGCCCGCGTCCGCCAGATGTACGCCGACGGGCTGGTCGAGGAGGTCGAGCGGCTCGGACCGCTCGGCCCGACCGCCGCCACGCGCGATCGGCTACCGGCAGGCAGCCGCCCACCTCGCCGGTGAGCTCTCGCTGGAGGAGGCGATCACGCAGACCGCGGCCGCGACCAGGCGGTTCGCGCGACGGCAGGACTCGTGGTTCCGCAAGGACCCGCGCATCACGTGGCTCGACCACGACGACCCGGAGCTGGTCGAGAAGGCCGCAAGATCGGTCGGGCGCGACCTCGGCTGACGGGAGCAGGATGGTGCCATGGCTGACACGTCCGGACGGGACCGGTTGCGGGAGCTGCTCGACGCGGTGCTCGACGACGAGCACCGGTCGCTCACCGACATGGCGGACGGCGCGTTCTCCTCGCCGTACCACTTCGCGCGGCGGCTGAGCCGGGACGCCGGGGAGCCTCCGGTCGCGATGCGACGCCGGGTGATGCTCGAGCGGGCCGCGTGGCAGCTGCGGCACGGCAGCTCGGTCACCGACGCGGCGTTCGCGGCCGGCTACGAGTCGGTCGAGGGGTTCAGCCGGGCCTTCGCCCGCGCGTACGGACACCTGCCCAGCCAGTCCGAGGGCGACGCCAGCACCTGGCTGCCGGCACCCAACGGCATCCACTTCCACCCACCCACGTCGCTGTGGGTCCACACCGGGGAGCGCACCATGAGCCAGCCGATCGACCAGCTGATCCACCACGACCTCGACGACACCCGGGCGCTGCTCGACCTCGCCAAGCAGCTCCCCGACGACCACTACCGCTCGACGGTCCGGCCCGGCCAGCAGGTGCTGTGCTTCGACGGACCCGACGAGTCGGTGGCCGCCGGTGCTGACCCACCAGGTGTTCACCAAGGAGGTCTGGCTGGCCGCCATCGAGGGCGGCGGACTTCCCCGAGGCCGGGCCGGACGACCCGGCGGGGCTCCTCGACCGGCACGACGCCGTCTCCGGACGGTGGCTGTCGATGGTGCGCGACGTCGAGCGCCGCGACGCCTGGGACGACCGGATCATCGACGCGCTCTGCGACCCGCCGGAGAGCTTCGTGCTCGGCAGCATCCTCGCCCACGTGCTCACGTACGGCGCCGCCCGACGGCAGCTGGCGCGGTCGATGATGCGCGAGCACGGGCTGACCGTCGACGACGGCGACCCGATCACCTGGCTGCGCCAGCGCAACGGGCAGGAGGAGACCGCGTGACCCGCACCGTCTACTACACCGCGACCACCCTCGACGGCTTCATCGCCGACGAGCACGACTCCCTGGCCTGGCTCTTCAAGCAGGACCAGGACAAGGACGGTCCCTTCAACTACGACGAGTTCCGGGCCACCCTCGGCGCCGGCTGCATGGGCGCCACGACGTACGAGTGGATCCTCGACCACGAGAAGGGGGAGTGGTCCTACACCCTGCCGATGTGGGTCTTCACCCACCGCGACCTCCCGGCCAACGAGGGCGTGACCTTCGTCCGGGACGACGTGGCGTCTGCCCACGCCGAGATGGTCGCGGCCGCGGACGGCCAGGACGTGTGGGTGGTCGGCGGCGGCGACCTCGCCGGGCAGTTCGCCGAGGCCGGGCTGCTCGACGAGGTCCTGGTCTCGATCGCCCCGGTGACCCTGGGTGCCGGCCGGCCGCTGTTCCCGCGCCGCTGGGACCTGCGACTGGTCGAGCTGGCTCAGAACGGGCGTTCGCCTGCGCCCGCTACGAGGTACTGGGGGCGCTGGCAGACTAGGAACGTGACCTACCCGTTCTGGAAGGGCCACGGCACGGAGAACGACTTCGTGATCGTGCCGGCCGACGTCGACCTGACGCCGGAACGGGCCCGCGCCCTCTGCGACCGCCGCGCGGGCATCGGCGGCGACGGCGTGATCCGGGCGGCGCGCGACGACGAGGGCCGGTGGTTCATGGACTACTGGAACTCCGACGGCTCGAGCAGCGAGATGTGCGGCAACGGGATCCGGCTCTTCGCCCTCCACCTGCGCGACGAGGAGGGCGCGACCTTCCCGCTCGAGATCGCCACCCGCGACGGCATCAAGACCCTCTCCGAGAGCGAGCTCGGCTTCGCCGCCGACATGGGGAGCCCGCGCGTGCTCGGCGAGACCAAGGTCAGCGTGGGCGACCGGTCGTGGCCTGCCGTACACGTCGACATGGGCAACCCCCACGCGGTCGCGTTCGTCGACGACCTGGCCGACGCCGGCTCGCTGCTCGATCCGCCCGACCACGACCCGGCCGTCTACCCCGACGGCGTCAACGTCGAGTTCGTCGTACGCCGCGGCGAGCGCCACGTCGCGATGCGGGTCCACGAGCGCGGCTCGGGCGAGACCCGCTCGTGCGGCACCGGAGCCTGCGCCGTGATGGTGGCGGCCGCTGTCGCCGACGGCGCAAGCCTTCCCGCGACCTATCGCGTCGACGTCCCCGGCGGCACGCTCGAGGTCACCTGGACCGAGGACGACCGGGTGCTCCTCGACGGACCCGCGGTGGTCGTGGCCCGGGGGACCACCGCCCTCTAGACGTCGCTAGATTCCGGGTATGGACATCACCGGAGCCTCCGCCCTCGTCACCGGCGCCGCCTCGGGCATCGGCGCGGCCGTCGCCCGCCAGCTCGCCGCCGCCGGCGCGACCGTCGTGGTCGCCGACCTCCAGGCCGAGAAGGGCGAGGCGCTCGCCGCGGAGATCGGCGGCGCCTTCGTCTCCGTCGACGTCACCGACACGGCGCAGCTCGAGGCCGCCGTACGTCGCGCGACCGAGCTCGGACCGCTCCGGGTGCTCGTCAACTCCGCCGGCATCGGCTGGGCGCAGCGCACCATCGGCAAGGACGGCGAGTTCGACTCGGCCCACGACCTCGGCGCGTTCAAGAAGGTCGTCGCGATCAACCTGGTCGGCTCCTTCGACGCGATCCGGCTGGCGGCGACCGAGATGTCGAAGCTCGACCCGACCGAGTCCGGCGACCGCGGCGCGATCGTCAACATCGCATCGGTCGCCGCCTTCGACGGCCAGATCGGGCAGGCGGCGTACGCCGCGTCGAAGGGCGGACTGGTCGGCCTCACCCTGCCGGTGGCCCGCGACCTCGCCGCCTCCGCGATCCGCCTCAACACCGTCGCCCCCGGCCTGATCGAGACCCCGATCTACGACTTCGCCCCCGACCCGGCCGCCTTCAAGGAGCAGCTCGGACAGTCCGTGCTCCACCCGAAGCGGCTCGGCACCGCCGAGGAGCTCGCCGCGATGGTGCTCGCCTGCGTCACCAACTCCTACATGAACGCCGAGACGATCCGCGTCGACGGCGGCATCCGGATGCCCCCGAAGTAGCCGGTCAGCCCAGCAGCGCCGCGGCGTACGCCGACTCGGGGTCCTCGCCGCCGTACACCGAGCCGTCGGTGAGGGTGACCGTGAAGCGGCCGTCCACCCGCGCGAGCGCCACGAACCGGTCGCCGAGCAGGGCCGGAGCTGGTGCTCCCACGGCAGCCACAGCACGTCGGCGGCGGGGATGGAGTCGAGCGCCCACTCGGTGGTGCCGTTGAACTTCACCAGCCGCCCGACGGCAGCTCCTCGACCTCGATCGTCATCTCGGCGACCACGAAGACCTGGTCGAGGTCGCGGCCGGGGATGACGAACCGGTCTCCCGGCGCGGGCTCCCACGGCCGCCCGGAGGAGCGCAGCAGGTAGTCGAGCTGCTCGGCGACGTGGGTGGTGATCACGGCACCCATCATGAATCCATTCGCGCCGTGGCGGCAGGCGACCTACCCTTGAAGCCGTATGACGAACGCACACGACTTCAATCTCGACGACGAGCTCGAGGCGACCGACGACTGGGACGAGCAGGAGTTCCAGTCCGGCTACGCCGACGACGCCGACCCCGACGACCTCACGACCGGCGAGCAGGACCTGGCCGAGCGCCACCAGCTCCGCCGGGTCGCTGGGCTGCGCACCGAGCTCGAGGACATCACCGAGGTCGAGTACCGCCAGCTCCGCCTCGAGCGCGTGGTCCTCGTGGGGGTGTGGACCGAGGGCACCGCCGAGGACGCCGAGAACTCCATGGCCGAGCTCGCGCTGCTCGCCGAGACCGCCGGCTCCGAGGTCCTCGACAACGTGTTCCAGCGGCGCGGCAAGCCCGACCCGGCGACGTACGTCGGGCGCGGCAAGGTCGACGGGATCCGCGAGATCGTGCAGGCCACCGGCGCCGACACCGTGATCTGCGACGGCGAGCTCGCGCCGAGCCAGCTGCGCAACCTGGAGGACCAGCTCAAGGTCAAGGTCGTCGACCGCACCGCGCTGATCCTCGACATCTTCGCCCAGCACGCCAAGAGCCGGGAGGGCCAGGCGCAGGTCGAGCTCGCCCAGCTCAACTACATGAAGCAGCGGCTGCGCGGCTGGGGCGGGAAGCTGTCCCGGCAGGCCGGCGGCCGGGTCGGCGCCGACGGCGGCGGCATCGGTGGCCGCGGTCCCGGTGAGACCAAGATCGAGACCGACCGGCGCCGCATCAACACCAAGATCGCCAAGCTGCGCCGCCAGCTCGCGGAGATGAAGGGCACCCGCGAGACCATGCGCCAGGAGCGGCGCCGCCACCACATCCCGAGCGTCTCGATCGCCGGCTACACCAACGCCGGCAAGTCGAGCCTGCTCAACCGGCTCACCGACGCCGGCGTCCTGGTCGAGGACGCGCTGTTCGCGACGCTCGACCCGACCACGCGTCGTACGACGACCGCCGACGGCCGGGTCTACACGATGAGCGACACGGTCGGCTTCGTCCGCCACCTGCCCCACCAGCTCGTCGAGGCGTTCCGCTCGACGCTGGAGGAGGTCGCCGACTCCGACCTGGTGCTCCACGTCGTCGACGGCTCCCACGCCGATCCGGAGGGCCAGATCGCGGCGGTCCGCGAGGTCTTCGCCGAGATCCACGCCGACCGGGTCCCCGAGCTGATCGTCATCAACAAGGCCGACCAGGCCGATCCGATGGTGCTCGCCCGCCTGCAGGCCCGCGAGCCCCACAGCGTCGTGGTCAGCGCGAAGACCGGCGAGGGCATCGCCGACGTGCTGGCCCTGGTCGAGGCGGAGCTGCCGCGACCGGGCGTCGAGTTCAAGGCGCTGCTGCCCTACGAGCGCGGCGACCTGATCGACCGGCTCCACCGCCACGGCGAGATCGACCAGATGGAGCACACCGCCGACGGCACCCGCGTCTCAGGTCGGGCCAACCCCGACCTCGCCGGCGAGCTCGCGGCGTACGCCGTCTGAGCCCGGCGCGTCCGCCCGCGCGATCTGCCGGCCCAGGATGCCGAAGGCGAACATCACCGGCAGCGCCGCGCTGCCCAGTGACGTGACCTCGGTGATCCCCAACGCGAGCGGGATCATCAGCGCCAGCAGCAGCGCGGGGAGCACGGGACGGAACCGCTTCACGAGCAGCGTCACGCCCAGCACGGTGGACGTGAGCAGCATCAGCCCGAGCGCCGGGAAGGTGACCCAGGTGCCGACGAGGAACAGCACGTTGTAGTCACCCGTCCACTGCGTCCAGTAGTCGAGGAAGACGCCGAGGCACGCGACCGCGCAGACCGCGATCATCGACCGCCACGCCCATTTCTCGAAGCCGCCCGGCAGGCGGCGGCGGTAGACGACCACGGCGCACAGCGTGAACGCCAGGAAGACCGGGAACCAGATCTTCCCGTAGGTCACGTAGACCAGGTCCGGGTCTCCCCAGGTGAGCAGGGGTGAGAAGAAGTCCATCGCCGGCTCGGCCCACGCGGCGGTCAGCGGGTAGTCGGTGATGTCCTCGGCGTGCTCCGGCACCGAGAACCGGGCCAGCGCGTGCAGCTGCCCCACCACCAGGCCCACCCACGCCATCACCCAGGCGAACCGGCCGATCTGTCGGTCACGTCCTTCGAGCATGTCCCCTCCTCCATCGGATGCCGGAGCACGAGCGTCGCGCCCGGGAGGGGCCGGGGTCATCGGCTCTGGGGTGGGTCTCGCCTCCACCCCTGGTTTGACGCCGCGCTCCCGGGTCCCGCTCTACCCTCTGAACGTGGAACAGCAGCGCGGCTGGACGATCTGGGACTGGGCACTCCCGGGCGCCCTCGCCGTGCTGGTCACCGTCGAGGTCCTCGCCTTCCGTCCCGACGGCTGGCCGGTCGCCCTGGTGCTGCTGCTCGCCTCCTGCGCGGCGCTCGTGGGCCGACGTCGGTGGCCGCTCGCCAGCTGCATCCCGGCGGGGTTGCTCGGCCTCGGGGCGCCATGGGCAGGTCCGGAGCTCAACGAGCTCGCGAGTCCCATCTTCATCATGGTGCTGATTTCCTGGTCACTGGCCCGCTGGCTGCCCGGTCACCGACGCGGCCTGCTGGGCTTGGCCGCGGCGGTGGGGGTGCTGATCGCCGACTACGCGTTCACAGACGAGCGCGACAACAACATCACCGACGTGTTCTTCGCGGCATCCCTGCTCGTGCCGCCCTACGTCTTCGGCAAGGTCTCGCGCCGCCTGGCCGAGCAGACAGAGCTGGTGGCGCGTCAGTCCGAGCAGCTGCGCGACCAGGCAGTCCGCGACGAGCGCGCTCGGATCGCCCGCGAGCTTCACGACGTGATCGCCCACTCCGTGAGCGCGATGGTGGTGCAGCTCGCGGCTGCCCAGGACCTGATCCGTACCCATCCCCGTCGGGCCGAGGCGATGCTCGAGTCCGTCGCCAGCGCCGGGCGCGAGGCGCTGGCGGAGACGGGACGGTTGTTGCACCTGATCCGCGACGACGCCGACGAGCTCGGGCTCATGCCGGCACCCGGGCTCGCCGACGTGCCGGCGCTCGTCGAGTCGTTCCGGGCCGGGGGCCTGCCAGTCGACGCAGACCTCGACCTGCCGGCCGGGCCGGTGCCGGGTGGGGTCGACGTGTCGGCGTACCGCGTGGTGCAGGAAGCCCTCACCAACGCGGGCAGGTATGGCGACGGGCCGGTCCGTCTGACCGTGGCCGCTCCGGACGCCGAGGTGCGGATCTGCTGCAGCAACGCGGTGAACGGCAGCGCGGCAACCGGCGCAGGACTCGGCCTGCGGGGCATGGCCGAACGCGTCGAGATGCACGGCGGCACGCTGCGGCACGGCCCGGTCGACGACCGCTTCGAGCTCGACGCGGTCATCCCGCTCGGAGGTCCGACGTGACCCGGGTGGTGATCGCCGACGACCAGGAGCTGGTCCGTTCGGGGCTGCAGCTGGTGCTCGAGACGCGAGGTTGTGAGGTCGTGGGGACGGCCGGCGACGGTCGCGACGCGGTGGACGTCACCCGCCGTACGGCCCCGGACGTCGTGCTGATGGACATCCGGATGCCGGTCCTCGACGGCATTGCCGCTACCCGTGAGATCACCTCGGCGGGCCTGCCGTCGAAGGTGCTGGTGCTGACGACGTACGACCTCGACCGCTATGTCTACGACGCCCTCGCCGCGGGTGCTGCAGGCTTCCTGCTCAAGGCGACGCCCCCCGACAGGCTGGTCGACGGGATCCGTACGGTGTGCTCGGGCGAAGCGCTGCTGGCGCCGAGCCTGACCCAGCGGCTGATCGAGGAGTACCTGAGGCACCCACCCGCCGCAGAGTCCGACCTGGTGCTCGACCGGCTGACCGATCGCGAGCGGCAGGTGTTGGTACTGATGGCGCGCGGGAAGTCCAACGGCGACATCGCGGCAGAGCTGGTCGTGGCCCAGGCGACGGTGAAGACCCACGTCAACCGCATCCTGGCGAAGCTGGGCGTGGCGAGTCGGGTCCAGGCCGTCGTCCTGGCGTATGAAGCCGGAGTGGTGTGACTTCTCCGAGCCGACGGCGGGCGCCCACGAAGGGCGCGCCGCCGTCGGCTCGCGCTGGTCAGTTCTTGACGGGGCGGCAGGCCTTTCCGACGCGGACCAGCTCACCTCGGTCCACGATGACCTCGCGGCTGCTGAGCACCTCGCCCTTGCGCAGGCAGGTCAGCTGCCAGGCCTCCTCGATCCCGCTGTACTGCGGGGGGTCGGGGCTCTGGAACGTCACCTCGCCGGTCCAGTCGTCCTCGGCCGATCCGGCCTCGTAGTTCTCCGCGATCACCGTGTAGGTCCCGGCGACGGGGTCGGGGATCCGGATCACCTCGGGGTTGGCCAGCGTCGCACCCGAGCCGACGGCCTGGCCGTCCGGGCCTTGGACGTAGTAGTCCCAGTCGGCATCGTCAGGCCACGAGAACGACAACGTCGCGAAGCCGTTGTCGACCTCCGGCTGGCCGAGGATCTCGAAGGTGGTCTCCTCCGACTCGCCCTCGGCCGGAACGCCCTCAGGGTTGGTGAGGTCGATCGACTCCTGCGGGTCGGCCACGGGCTCCCGCCCGTAGCGCCCCGCCACCAGCGGCCGCGTGGAGGGGTTGACGCCCATCGTGAACGCGCCCCCCTCGGAGCGGTAGCGGTTGACCAGGGTGTCCTCGTAGTAGATCTGACCGCGCGTCGTGCCGTCGGGCTGGATCACCGGTGAGGTCGGCGAGACGTGCGTCTTGCTGACCACGAGCTGGGTCCCCTTCGGTGCCTTGCCGGCGATGCGCGAGTGCAGCGCGGGTGCCATGGCGGCCTCGGCGGCCCGGTAGTACGCCTCACGGTTGCCCCCGTTGCCGGCCCCGGCCGCAGGGTCGAGGCCGAGGTACTCGGCGACCACCGCCTCCTCGTACTCCGGGTGGAACCCGTCGGGGCCGATCTCGAAGGTGAATCCGAAGCCACCGGTGATCCAGTAGCTCCAGTCCTCCGTCGAGCCGGAGGTGTCGTAGAGCTGGTACGACGCCTGGCTCGTGTAGGCGTTGGCTTCCGCCATGGAGTCGCCGAGCTGCTTGTAGGCCACCTCGTCGGGCGACTTGCCGGTCGACGCGATCGCCGGCGGGCGCAGCACCAGGTTGGAGTAGGTGTGGTTGCTGATCATCATCGTGACCGCACGCTTGGAGATGAACTTCCGCACCGCGTCGCTCTCGGGCTCGCTGCCGGGGCCATCGCCACGGTAGGTGTCGCTCGACCAGTTGGGGCTGGCGCCGCCGCCACCCCAGAAGCCGGGGTAGTTGCGGTTGAGGTCGGTGCCGCGCAGCCGGCCGGCCGGATTGTTGGCGCAGGGGCCGCTCCTGTAGTCCGGGTCATCGGGGTCTTCGGGGTCTTCGAAGGGCGTGTTCTCCGAGATGCTGCAGTTCTTGCGCTTCATCTCGTAGTCGAACTGGGAGAAGTCGCCGAGCGGCGTGGCCTCGCGCGAGACCTGGAATCCGTCGACGTTGACGATCGGAACGATGACCAGCCGCGAGTTCTTCATGATGCTGCCGGCGCGGGCGTCGCCGTTCCGGTACGACTTGATGAGGTCGATGCCGAACTCGATCGTGTGCTCGGAGCTCGGCCATTCGCGGGCGTGGTGGGCGCCCAGCAGCAGGAAGACTGGCTTGCCGTCGCGGACGTTGTCGGCTCCGCTGGAGATCTCGAGGCCGTGGATCGACTCGCCGAGGACGGTGCGGTTGGCCAGCGTCAAGGGCCGCGTGAGCCGGGGGTACCTGTCCGCAAGGTCATCCATGTCGGAGAGGTACTCGGCATACGTGCGGTACTCGGTGCGTCCGCTCGGCAGCGGTGACCTGGCCACACGCGCGGCGTAGGCGCGGTCGGCCTTGCGCTGCTTGCGCGCCTGCTCCTCCAGGTCGCGGACCTTCACGTCCCAGGTGAAGCCGGCGTCGCGCAGGGTCTCGGCGTCCCTCTCGTCGTAGAGGACGACCTCGATGCCCTTGGTCGTCACGTGCTCGGTGATGTCGAGGCCGAGCGCGACGACCTCGTTGCGCTTGTCGACGGTGGGTGCGTCCACCATCACGACCCGGACCCGGCCGGAGTCGCTGGGACCGGGGTCGGCGGCGCGTGGACCGCTGGCGGCGGCCAGCGACGGGCCGCCCATGGTGGCCGCGAGGGTGGCGGCGATGCCGAGGCCGAGCGCACCGAGCGCGGCACGGCGTACGGACGCGAGGCGCCCGGTGGGGATGCGAACAGCAGGTCTCATGATGTCCTCCCGAGAGAGCGGCCCAACCGTAGGCCGCAGGGGCTCCCAGCAAACCCCAGCCGGGCGGCTCTGTCGAGGGTGCGGAGCGGGCCAGACCTCTGGAACAGGAGACTTTGCTGCCCCGGCCGGGCACCATGGGGCCGTGGCCATCCGGATGTACGGCGGCGCGGCCGCTGCCGTGTTTGCTCCGCTCGACCCGCTCTCGCGGGCCGAGCAGGTGGAGCGACGGCTGACCGACGCCATCGTGCTCGGGCTGATCCCGGCCGGTCACCAGCTCCCCGGCGAGGCCGAGCTCGGCCGGCTGCTGGGAGTCTCCACCGTCACCGTGCGCGAGGCACTCCGCGCGATGCGGGCGGCCGACCTGATCGAGACTCGCCGCGGCCGCAACGGCGGCTCGTTCGTCAAGGAGTCCCGCGAGACCGCCCTCAAGCGCGTCGTCGACCGGCTCCTCGAGCTCAGCACCGCCCAGCTGCGCGACCTCGGCGACCAGTACGCCGCCCTGTCGGGTGCCGCCGCCCGACTGGCCGCCCGGCGGGCCACGCCCGTCGAGATCGAGCGGCTCCGGCGCGCCCACGCGCAGATCGTGGCCGCCGCGACCGAGGAGGAGCGGCGCCGCGCGGAGAGTCACCTCCAGATCGAGATCGCGGCCGTGGCCCAGTCGCCACTGCTGTTCCGGGACGAGGTGGGGATGCAGTCGGAGATCGGGCCGCTGCTGTGGCTGGGCGCCGGCCACGAAGAGGTGCACCTCCACACCGCCGACCTGGCCGGGGCCGTGGTCGAGGCGATCGCGGGTCGCGACGGCGAGAAGGCGCGGGCGCTCACCGAGGACCGGGTCGCCCAGTGGACCGCCCACCTCGTCGAGCTGCGGCTCCAACAGCTGGAGGGGCCGCCGGATGGGTGACGTGCTCTCCGAGCTCGAGGAGTTCATCGAGCAGACCCGGGTCGCGGTCCACTCGATCGCCACCGCGACCGAGGCCGCCCTCGCCACCACCACATCGCCGCGGCGGGCCGACCTGGTCGAGATCGAGCCCCTGGTCGCCACGATCCTCGGCGAGCGCGAGGAGACCGTCCACGGCGGCGGCTTCGTCGCGGCCCCGGGCGTGCTCGAGGACGCCCAGTGGTGGCTCGAGTGGTTCGCCTGGGACGCCGGCGGGATCCAGCGACTGGTCTCCGACACCGACCCCAGCGGCGCCCACTTCTTCGACTACACCTTCATGCCGTGGTACGCCGGTCCCCGCGACGGGACCGGTCCGGGTGGCGTGGTGACCGGCCCCTACGTCGACTACCTCTGCACCGACGACTACACGCTCACCTTCACCGAGGCCGTCCGTCTGGGCGACGGCAGCTTCGCCGGCGTGGCAGGCGTCGACGTACGGATCCTCGCGGTCGAGGAGCGGTTCCTGTCCCTGATGCGCGCGTCGGGACGGCTGCTGGTCCTGGTCAACGAGCTGGGCCGGGTCGTGGTCAGCACCACCTCGCGGATGCTGAGCGGCGACCTGGTCGACGACCTCGACCTCCCCACCCTCTTCGCCGAGGGCGACCCGCGGCTCACCCGGATCGCCGACTCCGAGCTCGGCCTGCTCGACCTCGGCGCTCGATAGTCACGTCAGTCGGGTGCACCCGTCACGATCGTGCACCATGCACGGTTTGGACGGCGGCTAGCACTCCTGGCCGGTCGAAGTCGTGCATCGTGCACGGTTTCGACACGAGTCAGCCCGCGCGGCCGGGAAAGTGCGGGCGCCACGCCTCGCTGGGCTCGACCGGCAGCCCGGGAAGCCCCCGCCGCCGCAGTAGCCGGAACACCCGCGTCGACGGTGGCCCCGGGGTCCGCGAAGATGCCGTTGCTGATCACGACCAGGATCCGCCAGTCGTCGTCATCGATCTGCTCGCGTCGTTCGAGGTCGCGCTCCCACTGCTCCACTCGTTCGACGTGGTGGCGCCCGTCGTACTCCACGATGACCCGCACCGACGGCCACGACAGGTCGTAGCTCCGGATCGGGTCGCCCAGCTCGTTGCGGAGGGTGAGGTTCACCTCGGGTTCGGGGATGCCGGCCAGCACGATGAGCAGCCGGAGCCGGGTCTCCATGGGGGAGTCGACGCGCGCACGGACCAGCGCCGCGGCCCGCCGGGCGTGCCGTCCTGCCGCGCCGGGGAGCTGGGAGCAGGCGGCGACGAGGGCCTGGCAGGTCGACCTCTTCTGGCGCACCAGGTGGTCACCGACGATCACGAGGTCGACCAGCGTCAGGAGGGATGCCAGCTCTGCGAACATCTGCTCGGGTGCGGAGACGCGAACCCCTGCCACGACTCGCACCTGGGGCTCGGGGCGGACGTGGCACCGGACGCCCTCGCGGACCCGGCGGTGGGCCGGGTCGACCACGCTCACGTGCTCGTCCGCGAGGGCCGGGACCGGGACGCCGTACACACGCGCGGCACTCACATGGCTGGCGAACGCACTCGGTGCCACGAGCGCGAGCGCGGCGAGCGCCCGGATCCGGGGCGTCACGGGTACGTCGCGGTCGACGTACACGCCACGCAGCAGCTGACGGAAGCGATCCCCCCGAAAGGCCCGCGCGGGGATCCCGGCGGCGATCGCCGCGGCGCGCGTGAAGGGGAGCCGCGTGTCCAGCGTGGTCAGGTCCTGAGTCACCCGCCCCAGCATGCGCGGGATCGGGCCGGCGCGGGTCCCGTCATCCACAGGGGAGGTCCCGGTTTGGGTGGTGCGTGGCCGGTGGGGGAGGATGCGCCCCATGTCTCGCGGTGCCTGGTTCCGTCTCCTCCTCGTGATCGGCCTGCTGGCCGGCTGCACGTGGATCGTCGTGGATCGCGAGCCGGAGCTCGGGCTGGACCTGCGCGGTGGCGCACAGTTCATCTTCGAGGCGGAGGGCACCGAGGACACTCCGGCCACGGCCGAGAACGTCGACCGGACGCTCGAGGTGCTGCGGGGTCGGGTCGACGCGCTCGGCGTCGCCGAGTCGACGCTGGTGCGCCAGGGTGAGAACCGGATCCTCGTCGAGCTGCCCGGCATCACCGACGAGGAGGAGGCCGAGGAAGCGCGGGAGCAGATCGGCCAGACCGCCCAGCTGACCGTGCACCCGGTGCTGCGCACCGTGCCGGACGCGCAGACCAAGCCCGAGAACCCCGACAACCTGGTGCTCGAGAGCGACCAGGGCGACGTCATCGAGCTGGGACCGCCGGCGCTCCAGGGCGACGAGATCACCGGCGCCGAGGCCGCGGTGCCGGAGGTGGCGTGGGTCGTCAACGTCGACTTCAGCGCCGAGGGGTCGGACGCCTTCGGTGAGCTCTCGGCGGAGGCGGCCTGCGCGCAGGGCGCCCAGAACCGGATCGCCATCGTGCTCGACGACGAGGTGATCTCCTCGCCCGGCGTCAGCGTTCCCTGTGGCAGCAACATCCGCAACACGACCGAGATCTCGGGTGACTTCTCCCAGGAGGAGGCGAAGGAGCTCGCGGCCCTGATCGAGGGCGGCGCGCTGCCGCTGCCGCTCGAGTCGATCTCCGACCGGCTGGTCGGCCCGACGCTCGGCGACCAGGCGATCGACGACTCCTTCGAGGCGGGCATCGTCGGCCTGATCCTCACCGGCCTGTTCATCACCATCGTCTACCGGTTCGTCGGCTTCCTCGCGACGATCGCGCTCGCGTCGTACGCCCTGATCGCCTACGCGATGCTGCTGGCCCTGGGCGCCACGCTCACCCTTCCCGGCCTGGCGGGCTTCGTGCTCGCGATCGGCCTCGCGATCGACGCCAACGTGCTCGTCTTCGAGCGAGCGCGGGAGGAGTACGTCGCCGCGCCACAGGCCGGTCTGAAACAGGCGCTGACGACCGGCTTCAACAAGGCGTGGACCGCCATCATCGACTCCAACGTCACCACGCTGCTCGCCGCGGGCCTGCTGTTCGTCCTCGCGTCCGGGCCGGTGAAGGGCTTCGGTGTCACGCTGTCGATCGGTGTCATCGCCTCGATGATCTCGGCGCTGGTGATCGCCCGGCTGCTGACCCAGGTCGGCGTCTCCATCCCCTGGGTCGCCCGGCACCCGCGCTTCAGCGGCATGGGATACACCAGCAAGGTGCGCGACTGGCTGGACCGCAAGAACCCCGACCTGATGTCCCGCCGCAAGATGTGGCTGGCCGGCTCGTTGGTGGCGCTCGCCGCGGCCGTCGCCGGCATCATCGGGCCGGGGCTCAACCTCGGGATCGAGTTCACCGGCGGCCGGACCCTCGACTACTCCACCGAGCGCGACGTGAGCGTCGACGAGGCGCGGGAGGCGATCGCGGCCGCGGGCTTCCCGGAGGCTGTCGTGCAGGGTGCCGACACCGCTGACTTCACCGTCCGCACCGGTGACATCAGCAACGAGGAGGAGGACCGGATCCAGGCGGCCCTCACCGAGATCGGCGGCGAGGTCACCCAGGAGGACGACCAGCGCATCGGCGCCTCGCTCGGCAACGAGCTGCGTGACAAGGCACTGCTCGCGTTCGGAATCGCGCTACTGGCGCAGATGATCTACCTCGCGATCCGGTTCAAGTGGACCTTCGGCGTCGCGGCCGTGCTCGCGATGTTCCACGACGTGGTGCTCGTGGTCGGCCTCTTCGCCTGGCTCGGCAAGCCCATCGACGGCGTGTTCCTTGCCGCCGCGCTGACCATCATCGGTCTCTCGGTCAACGACACGGTGGTGGTGTTCGACCGGATCCGCGAGCGCTGGCGGGGCAGCACCGACAAGCCGTTCATCGAGATCTCCAACAAGGCCTGCGTGGAGACCATGCCGCGCACCATCAACACCGGTCTCGGCGCCATGTTCATCCTCGCGGCGCTGGCCATCCTCGGTGGTGACTCGCTGCAGGACTTCGCGATCGCGCTGCTGGTCGGCCTGATCGTCGGTACCTACTCCTCGGTGTTCACCGCGACCCCGATCCTCACCTACCTGCAGGAGCGGGCCCCGATGTCGCGCGCGGAGAAGGTGAAGCGCAGCGCGCGCGACCCGGAGGACTCCGGAGCGGTCATCTGAGTGTCCGAGCCGGCTGAGAGCGTCCGCGAGGTGCTCGGCGCCGCGGTCGCGGCGCTCGGCGGCCAGCACCGCGAGGGCCAGGTCGAGATGGCCGAGGCCGTCGCCGCGGCGTTCGACGACGGCCGCCACCTGCTCGTCCAGGCCGGCACCGGCACCGGCAAGTCGCTCGCCTACCTGGTGCCGAGCCTGCTCCACCAGGACCGGGTCGTCGTCGCCACCGCGACGCTCGCCCTCCAGCACCAGCTGGTCGAGCGCGACATCCCGCGGCTGGTCGAGGCCATGGAGGGACTGGATGCTGACCTGAACACCACGTACGCCGTCCTCAAGGGCCGCTCCAACTACGCCTGCCTCCACCGGATCCGCGAGGGCGTTCCCGACGACCAGGGCACGCTCGTCGACGTCCCGCAGGGGTCGCTCGCGAGCAAGGTGCTGGAGCTGCGAGCCTGGGCGGAGCAGCAGGCGGAGGACGGTGGCAGCGGGGAGCGCGACGCCGCGCCCCGCCACACCGACCGCGAGTGGCGCCAGGTCAGCGTCGGCCACCGCGACTGCCTCGGCGCCAGCAAGTGCCCGTTCGGGCAGGAGTGCTTCGTCGAGCTGGCCCGCGAGGAGGCCCACCGCAGCCACCTCATCGTCACCAACCACTCGCTGCTCGCGATCGACGCCATCGAGGGCGTCCCGATGATCCCGGAGTACGACGCGGTCGTGATCGACGAGGCCCACGAGGTCGTCGTCCCGCGTGACCCAGGCCGCCACCGACGAGCTCGCGCCGAGCGACGTCGACCGGGCGGCCCGCCGCTCCCAGCGCCACGTCGACGGCAGCGAGGCCGACGACCTCGGCGACGCCGGCGACGCGCTGGCCGCGGCGATCGCCGAGACCGAGCCGGGCCGGTTCGACGACGTTCCCGACGCGTTGTCCGACGCGCTGGTGCTGGTCCGCGACGCGGCCCGGGCCTGCCTGTCGGCGTACCCGCGTGAGAGCGAGAGTGCCGAGGGTGACGCCGGCCGGCAGCAGGCGCGCGGCTCGGTGCAGGAGGTCTTCACCATCGCCGAGCGGATGGCAGCGCAGTCCGACGCCGACGTGCTGTGGCTCTCGGAGCGCACCGAGCGGCAGCCCGCCCGGCTCCATGTCGCGCCGCTCCAGGTGTCCGGACCGATGCGCGACAAGCTGCTGGCCGACAAGACGGTCGTCTTCACCAGCGCGACGCTGCGACTCGGCGGCGACTTCACCACGATCGCGCCGACGCTCGGGCTCGGGGACGACGACTACACCGGCCTCGACGTGGGCTCGCCCTTCGACTACGGCAAGCAGGCGATCTTCTACGTCGCCCGGCACCTGCCGCCGCCCGGCCGCGACGGGCTCGGCAAGGCCCAGCTCGACGAGATCGTCGAGCTGGTCGACGCCGCCGGCGGCCGCACCCTCGGACTCTTCTCCAGCCGCCGCGCCGCCGAGACCGCGGCCGAGGAGGTCCGCACCCGGCTGCCGCACCTCACGACGCTGGCCCAGGGCGACGCGCAGCTGCCCGAGCTCGCGCGGCAGTTCGTCGGCGACCCCCACACCTGCCTCTTCGGCACGCTCAGCCTGTGGCAGGGGCTCGACGTGCCGGGCGAGACGTGCCAGCTGGTGCTGATCGACCGGATCCCGTTCCCGCGCCCCGACGACCCGCTGATGTCGGCGCGGTCACGGGCCGCCGACAAGGAGGGCCGCAACGGCTTCATGGAGGTCTCCGCGACCCACGCCGCGCTGCTGCTCGCCCAGGGGACCGGCCGGCTGATCCGTACGACCGAGGACCGCGGGGTCGTGGCCGTGCTCGACCCGCGGCTGGCCACCGCCCGCTACGGGTCGTTCCTCAGGGCGAGCCTGCCGCCGATGTGGGCCACCACCGATCCGGCGGTGGCCCGCCAGGCGCTGGCCCGGCTCGACGGCTGACCTCAGCTGCGGAAGATGCTGCCGTTGACCTCGAACCGCATCTGCTCGTCCCGGGGGGTGCCCTGGCACGCGAACGGGCTGTTGACGTCGGTCCAGCAGTTGCTGGTGCGGAGGCTGGCGTTGACCAGCACCACCTCGACGTACTTCACGTCCTTCGCGCTGAAGCCGACGACCTTGGTGCTGAAGCCCTTCTGCTTGAACTTCAGCGTGCTCGACGAGACGCCGCCGTTCTTCTTGTAGACGGCCACCCGGGCGACCGGCGCGGAGGCCTTGGCGGGCATGTCGACCTTGACCCGGAGCTTCCAGTCCTTCTGCGTGAGACCACCGTGCGGCTTGAGACGCACCGGGATGCTGGTCAGGTGGTCGACCTTGGCGACCCAGTTCGGGGTGTTGCGGTTGGCGGACGAGAGCGTCTTGGTCGCCGCCGGGCGGATGGGCGCGTACGCCGACGAGCCGCCCTCGCTGTAGGTCTTGGCCGGCCGGCGGTTGCCGTCGGCGAACTGGCCGTAGACGCTCGCGAACTTCGCGTTGCGCGTCGCCGAGAACCTCCGCCACCGCCTGGGTGGAGTACCGGTCGGGGTCGGATCCCGACCTGGCCTGCATCCGCTGCCAGAGCTCGAGGACCAGCGTGGGCATGCTGCCGGTCTTGGCCGGCCAGCGCTCCGTGAGGTACTGGAAGAAGATCCAGTTGCCGTACTGGTACCCGTTGCTGTGGAAGACGTCCAGCGGGACGTAGGGGAGCGCGATCTGGCTGGCCGCCAGGTACTGCCGGTTGTCGTCGACGCCGTCGTAGAGCTGCTCCTCCGCCCAGGTGGCGGTGGCCTCGATGATCCAGCCGTCCTCGAACACGTCGTAGGCGAACTGGACGGCGTGGAAGTACTCGTGGGCCAGGGTGACCTGCTGGTTCTCGGTCGGGGTGTTCGCCGGGAACTCGGTCGGAGCTGTAGTCGTCGTCGATGACGCAGTACGCCCAGTAGTTGTAGGTGCCGTCGTCCTTGAACGGCTGGTCGCTCGTGCAGTAGCCGTAGAGCCCCTGGGTGCCGAGCTGGGCGAGGTAGATGTCGACCGTGCCGCTGCCGCCGCCCAGCGAGCCGTCGGGGTCGGGGCGGCGGTAGCCCGCGTCGACGTAGGTGCCGTGCACCGACTCGGCCGTGGCCAGCGCCCGGTCGACCTCGTCCGGGATCCCGTTCGCCGGCGAGGTGTCGGTGAGCGACGGCGCGTCGGCGGTGGTGGTGACGTAGTGGATGCAGATCGGGGTCGCGGACGAGGCGCTGCACACCGGGGTGGCCTCGGTCGTCGTGTAGTCGACCGTGCCGTCGCCACCGGGCGCCGTCGGGCGCGCGAGCAGCCGGTCGGCGACCTCGCGGTCCGCGGCGGACAGGTCGTCGTACGCCTTCATCAGCTCGTTGAGCGCCATCGTGGCGTCGGGCCGCGAGGCGGCCTGGCGGCGGGCGGCGGCCGGCGACTTCTCGGCGAACAGGGCCTGGGCGCGGGCGAGCGCGTCCGAGGCGCGCTCGGCGGCGGACTGCGGACGCGGTCGCCGGCAGCGCCGGGCCGGTCAGGTCGCGCGGCTCGGCCGACGCGACGGACTGCCCCAGGAGCGGGACGGCGAACAGGCCGGCGACGAGCACCGGGATCAGGCGTGAGCGCATGGGTTCCTCGAGATGACGTGCGGATGGGTCGAGGAAACCTACCCGTCAGAGCCTGCTTGCGCCGTCGAATCCGCCACGAGGTGCGCCGACCCCGAAGAACCGCGCGATCGTCGGCGCGACGTCGATGGTCTTCGCCTGCCGCGACGAGGTCTGGCCACGAGGTACGGCGGGGTGGCCACCGGCCAGGAAGAACGGGATCGGCCGCGTGGTCGGGTGGCCGTGGTTGCCGGGGATCGGGTTCGACTCGGGACTCTCGGCGAAGCGCCGCCCGGCCTTGCAGTAGAGCACCACGTCGCCGGCCTCGGGCCCGAGCCGCAGGAAGCGACGGGTCCGCGCATGGGCGTGGAGCACGCCGTCGACCGAGCGGGCCGCAGCCTTCATCCGCTCGACCGCCTCGTCGCGCTTGCGGTCGCCGCCGAGCCAGTAGAGCAGCTCGGCGCCGCCGTTCTCGGCGATGGCGACCTTGCCGGCGAGGAAGGGGTCCGCCTCGAGCGCCGGGCCGACGCTGACGGACGCGTCGGGCGCCGACCAGTCCATCGAGTGGTCGGCGAGCACGATCACCAGGGAGTGCTTCCACGCGCCGGACGACTTCAGCTGGTCGACCAGGCGGCCGACCTGCCCGTCGGTGGATGCCAGCGCCAGCTGCCGTGCGAGCCGCGCGTCCTCGGCTCCGGTGAAGTCGGTGTGGCCGACCCGGTCGACGTCGCCGAGGTTGACGAACACCAGGTTGGGGTCGTGCTCCTCGACCATCGACAGCGTGGCGTCCATCGTCAGCTGGTCGGGCGCGTGGTCGGAGATCGGGATGTAGGCGTCCGGCACCCAGCGGTAGGTCGCCCGCTTGCCGAAGATGCCGACGAGGTACTCCTTGCTCAGCACCGTCGCGGTGGTGAATCCGCCGCGGTTGAGCCGTTCGATGACGGTCCTCCGCTTGAGGTCGCGCGGCCGGTCGAGGGTGCGGGTCTCGCCGAGCTCGCGGTCGTAGATGACGTTGGCCGGGACGCCGGTCCGGTCGGGCCGCATCCCGCTCATCATCATCACGTGGTTGGGGATGGTCTCCATGATCGGCAGCGACCTGGCGGCGGGATGGTTCAGCCCGCCGTCGCGCAGCGCGGCGAGGGTCGGGGTCAGCGTGGCGTCGATCTCGTCGGGCTTGCAGCCGTCGACCACGAGGACGTACGCGCGCTTGCGGCCACGGGCCGCGGCGGCGTACCCGCTCGGGGTGAGGGCGGTGGCGAAGACCGCACCGGCACTGGTGGTGACGAGGGTGCGCCGGCGTCAGCCGCGGGCTCACCGGGCGCCTCCGAGCGGGTGGTCGACCGTGCTCGATCCGGCTGGTGCCCGACCGGGTGCGCCAGGAGGTCTCCCAGGTGGCGCCGGTGTTGCGGTCGGAACGGTCGCCGATGATGAACCAGTCCATCTGCGCCCGCTTCGGCGTTGACGTCCAGCACGGAGTAGCCGTGGTCGTCGAAGTTGAGGTAGCGGATGTGCCGGTTGTTGGCCTTGATCCCCTCCTCGACCGCGGTGCTGGTCGCGCCGGACGGATCGCCGGTGATGTCCTTGAGGTTGTTGGAGGTCACCGACGAGCAGACGAACTCGACGCCGGCGGTCTTCCGCGCCGGGTTCTCGTAGACGTAGTCGCTGGCGTCCAGCGGCAGCTCGCACGCCCACCCGGAGTGGATGTCGCCGGTCACGAACAGCACGTCCTCGATCGCGTGGTCGTCGATGTGGCGCAGCACCCGGTTGCGGTCGGCGGTGTAGCCGTCCCACTGGTCGGTGTTGTAGGGCGCGCCGTCCTCGGGCACCAGGCCGGTGACGTCGTTGACCGGTTGGATCAGGTCGTCCGGGAGCGCGCCGAAGTTGACCGGCGCGATCATCACCGGGTTGCCGATGATCTTCCACTGCGGCCTGATCCGCATCAGCGAGTCCCGCAGCCACACCAGCTGCTTCTTGCCGATGATGGTGCGCTCGGGGTCGCTGACCTCGCCGGTGGGGAACGGCGCCGGGGGAGCGGGGGTGAAGACCTGCTCGTCGCGGTAGGTCCGGAGGTCGAGCATCGAGATCTCGGCCAGCTTGCCGAACGTCAGCCGCCGGAAGAGCCGGGTGCCGTCGCGCAGGTCGGCGGTGCCGTCCATCCGCAGCGGCATCCACTCGTCGTACGCGCGGTGGGCGCGGGCGCGCCGCTTCCGGTAGTCACCCTCGCCCGTCATTGTGGTTCTCGGCGCCGTTGCGCCACTGGTCGTTGGTGACCTCGTGGTCGTCCCACGTGATGATCCACGGGTACTTCGCGTGCAGGTCCTGCAGGTCCGGGTCGGTCTTGTACTGCGCGTGCCGGCGCCGGTAGTCGGCGATCGACACCATCTCGCGGGGCGGGTCGTGGGGCCGGACGTCCTCGTTGGACTGCCGCAGCCCGTACTCGCCCGGGGCGTACTCGTAGAGGTAGTCGCCGAGGTGGAGCACGGCGTGGAGGTCGTCGCGTCGCGCGAGGTGGCGGTACGCCGAGAACCAGCCGGCCTGCAGGTTGGCGCACGAGACGACGCCGAACCGGAGGTGGCGCGGCGTCGCGCGGCGGCCGGGCGCGGTGCGGGTGCGGCCGACCCGGCTGCGCGCGCCGTCGTAGGAGAAGCGGTAGTGGTACCAGGTCGCCGGCTTGAGGCCGGTCACGTCGACCTTGACGGTGTGGTCGCGGCTCGGGCCGGTGCTGAACCCGCCGCGGCGCACGACCTTGCGGAAGCCGGGGTCGGTGGCGACCTCCCACCGCACGGTCACCGTCGGCCCCTGGCCCGAGCCCGGCGTCGCCGCCTTGGTCGGCGTGACCCGGGTCCAGATCAGCACGGCGTGGGGCTGGGGGTCGCCGGACGCGACGCCGTGCGCAAACACGCGCTCGTCACCCGACGGCGGTCGAGCTTGTCGAGACCCGAACGCCGGTCGAGTCTGGTGCGCGACGACGGGCACGGCGGCGCCGGTCGCGAGGACGGTACGACGAGGAAGAGCTGGGGTCACATGTCGCTAACGACCCGATCCGTCGAATGTGACGCTCCGCCGGTCGAGCCGTCGAGGTCAAGGCTCCCGAACGGCGGTCGAGCCTGTCGAGACCCTCCGACCGCGGCTCGACCCGATCTCCCACGCGGCCGCCACCAGGATCCAGCCGACGACCGCGTCGAGGACCCAGTGGTTGGCGGTGCCCACGATGACGATCGCGGTGCCGGCGGCGTACGCCCACGCCAGGCCGCGCACCCAGCGAGTCTGCACGTGGCGGCGTACGACGAGAGCGACCCAGAGCGCCCAGCCGGCGTGCAGCGACGGGAAGGCGGCGAGCTGGTTGGTGAGCCCGCCCAGGCCGCGGGGGGCCGAGGCCTCGCCGCCCCACCAGCCGGCGCTGGCATGGAGCTGGAGGACGTCGACGTAGCCGTCGAGCAGCCGCGGCGGCGCCATCGGCACCATCAGGTAGAGCACCAGCCCGAGGATCGTGGCGACCGCGAGCGCGGTGCGGGCAGGGAGGTAGACGTCGGGGCCACGGCGGTAGAGCCAGACCAGGACGGCGGCGGTGACGACGTAGTGGAGCGTCGCGTACCAGAAGCTCGCGACCAGCCCGAGCACCGGCACCGCCACGAACCAGCCGTTCAGCAGCCCCTCGATGTCGAGCCAGACGACCCGCTCGAGGTCGAGCAGCTGCAGCGCGCGGGCCGCCGCCGGCGTGAAGGCGTCGTCGGCGAACAGCCGCGAGGCCGAGTAGCCGACGTAGAGCGCCGCCAGCAGGACGAGTTCCCGAATCCCCCGATTCATGGCGTCAACATACTGGGTATGCAACCCAGTTGTCTTCGGGAATTGCCCTGAATCACCCCTGAGGGTGGACCACCCCGGCCTCGTAGGCGAGCACCACGGCCTGGACCCGGTCGCGGACCCCCAGCTTCATCAGGATCCGCGCGACGTGGGTCTTCACGGTGTGCTCGCTGACGAACAGCTCGGCGGCGATCTCGGCGTTGGAGAGCCCGCGGGCGACCTGCCGCAGCACCTCGAGCCTCCCGCTCGGTCAGGTCGTCGAGACGCGACGGCGGCCGGGCCGGTCGCGGCGCCTCGGCGCGAGAACTCCTCGATCAGCCGCCGGGTGACCGACGGCGCGAACAGCGACCCGCCCTCCGCGACGACCCGGATGGCGGTCGTCAGCCGCTCCTCGGGCGCGTCCTTGAGCAGGAAGCCGCTGGCGCCCGCGCGGAGCGCGTCGTAGACGACCTCGTCGAGGTCGAAGGTGGTGAGCACCAGGACGCGCGGCGGGTCGGGCAGCGCGGTGACCGCGCGGGTGGCCTCGATCCCGTCGAGCTCGCGGCATCCGGACGTCCATCAGGACGACGTCGGGGCCGAGTCGCTCGCACTGCTCGATGGCGGCCCGGCCGTCACCCGGCCTCGCCGACGACCTCGAGGTCCGGCTCCGTGGACAGGATCATCCGCAGCCCGGCCCGGACCAGGGGCTGGTCGTCGGCCAGGAGCACCCGGATCATCGGCTCGGTCACAGCTCCTCCAGGGCGTAGGGGAGCCGGGCCCGGACCCGGAAGCCGCCGGACTCGACCGGCCCGGCGTCGACGTCGCCGCCGACGACCGCCACCCGCTCGCGGATGCCGATCAGGCCGTGCCCGGAGCCGTCGCCCGCCGCGACCGACGCGGGCTGCCGCGTCGACCACGGTGACGGTCAGCGCGTCGTCGGCGTACTCCAGGCGGACCCGGGTCGGCGCCGCCTCGGCGTGCTTGAGCACGTTGGTCAGCGCCTCCTGCACGATCCGGTACGCCGAGAGGTCGACGCCCGGCGGCATGTCCCGGGGAGTGCCGACGACCTCGACCTCGACCGCGGCACCCGAGCGCGCGGACGTGGTCGACGAGGCCGTCCAGGTGGGCCAGCGACGGCTGCGGGGCGTGCTCGTCGTCGACGCGACCGTCGGGCTCGGTGTCGCGCAGCACCGCGAGCAGCCGCCGCATGTCGCCCAGCGCCGCCGTGTTGGTCTGCTCGATCGCGTCGAGCGCCTGGCGCGCGGCCGCGGGGTCGGTGTCGAGGGTGCGACGGGCACCGCGCGCCTGCAGCACGGTCACCGCGATCGCGTGGGACACCACGTCGTGCAGCTCGCGGGCGATCCGGGACCGCTCCTCGGCCACCGCGCGGGCGGCCCGTTCCTCCTGCTCGCGACTCAGCCGCTCGTTCTCGGCGCCCAGCGTGGCCTCGCGTTCCCGGCGCAGCCGGAGCGTCAGCCCGGCGGCCCACGGCGCACCCACAAAGGCCAGCACGAAGGCGATAGTCCCCGAGGTCCGACTGGGCCAGCCCGCCCTCGCTCTGGACGAAAGCGACCATCACGACCACCAGCGCGGCCGCGCCGACCCACGCCTCGCGCCCGCGAGCATGGCGGCCCACCGGAGAACAGGCCGACGATGAAGGTGATGACGAAGCCGGCGAGTCGTTGTCGAAGCCGCGGCGCGGCCCGGGTCAGAGCAGCGCGAGCCCCGGTCATGCTGACGATGAAGGACGACCACCGGCAGCCGACGGCGCAGCGCCAGCGGGAGCGGTCATCAGCAGGCCGCGCGGGGCAGGTGCCGCGTTGCGCTCGCCGGCCCCAGGCCATCAGCTCGACGGTGATGAGTCCGGCCAGCGCGCGGCGAGCACCACGTCGCCGTACCGCAAGAGAGCCGCGCGCAGGTCCATGCCGACGACGGTAGGCCGGCGGGCGCCCGGGGCGTCGCTCTCAGGAATGACGCCGGCGGTCACCCGCGAGGACTGCTGCGATCCGCTCCGCGGCGTGACGACCCGCGACGGCGCCCCGCGGCGAAGACTCGTGCACAGCACCACTCACCGAGAGGAACTCGTCATGACCACCACGCTCACCATCCCGAGTCCACCACCGACCTCGCGACCCCGGCCGCCGCCGTCCGCGGGCATCGCCGCCGGCGTTCAGCGGCCTCGTCGCTTCGCCGACGGGACCAACCGGGTCGCCCACGACTGGGCCGAGGTGATCTCGATGGTCGCTCGCTGATCGTCGGCGGTCGACCGGGCGTCGTCTTCGGCGTCGCCGTCCCCCGCTCGCTGCGCGGGGAGCGCCGGTCGCGCCGGCGCTGGCCTACGCTGTCGATCGCCGGGCTGCTGGTCTGCGTGCCGGCGTTCTGGACCGGGCTGCCGCTGGTGCTCGGCGTCGCCGCGATGATCCTCGGCAACGCCGGCCGTACCGCCCGCACCGGCGCGGGGACGAGCATCGCCGCCGTCGTGATCGGCGCGCTGGCCTCGCTGGTCTACCTCGCGATCTACGTCGAGCGACGGGATGGCCGAGCAACACCGGCTTCCTGCTCGAGTCGACGTCGACGGTCAACCGCCGTACGGGAACCTGACCCGCGGCGGTCGAGCTTGTCGAGAGTCACATCCGGCGCAGGACCGCGGTGACCTTGCCGAGGATCGTCGCGTGGGTGCCGTCGATCGGCTCGTAGGCGTCGTTGTGGGGCATCAGCCAGGGTCTTGCCGGCCTTGCGCTGGAAGGTCTTGACCGTGGCCTCGCCGTCGATCATCGCCGCCACGATCTCGCCGTTGTCGGCGGTCTGCTGCTGCCGGATCACGACGTAGTCGCCGTCGCAGATCGCCGCGTCGACCATCGAGTCGCCGCGCACCTCGAGCAGGAAGAGCTGGCCGTCGCCGACCAGCTGCTTGGGCAGCGGGAAGACGTCCTCGACCTGCTCCTCGGCCAGGATCGGACCACCGGCCGCGATCCGCCCCACCATCGGGACGTACGCCGCCGCCGGCATCGCGTCGCCGACGCCGGTCTCGTCGACCGAGCTCTCCTCGCCGCTGCCGATGCTGCGCCGGGCCGCCATCACCTCGGGCAGGAACACCTCGAGCGCGCGGGGCCGGTTGGGGTCGCGCTTGAGGAAGCCCTTCTCCTCCAGCGTCTTGAGCTGGTGGGCGACGCTGCTGGAGCTGGTCAGGCCGACCGCCTCGCCGATCTCGCGCATGCTCGGCGGGTAGCCCCGCTTCTCCATCGCGTCCTTGATGGTCGCGAGCACCTTCTGCTGCCGCGGCGTCAGGCCGGTGGTGTCCGGGGGACCGTCGGGCAGCTCGGAGACCTTCTTCTCAGGCATGGGGCTCACCGTCCCACTCCCCGCCCCGGAAATCAAACACCTGTTCGAACAGGCGTGTCGGTCACTCCAGACCTCTCGCCCGGAGAGCGGCCTGGGTGCGGTCCTTCACCTGCAGCTTGGCGAGCACGCTCGAGACGTGGTTCTGCACGGTCTTCAGACTGAGCTCGAGCTCGCGGGCGATCTCCGGGTTGCTGTGACCCTGGGCCAGCAGGGCCAGCACCTCCGACTCCCGGGGGGTGAGGTCGCGGCCCGCGGGACGCCGGTCGAGCAGCCGCGCCGCGACACCCGGGCCGACCACGGCACCACCCGACGCCACCGTCCGGATCGCGGCGAGCACCTCGTCCTGGCCGGCCTCCTTGAGGACGTAGCCACGCGCGCCGACCCGCAGCGCGGCCACCACGCTCGTGTCGTCGGCGACCATGGTGAGCACCAGCACCGCCACCTCGGGGGCGGCCGCGACGATCCGGCGCGTGGCCTCGAGACCCGGCGTGCGGGGGAGGTTGAGATCCATCAGCACGACGTCCGGTCGCAGCTCCAGCGTGCGGGAGACGGCTGCCTCACCGTCACCCGCCTCGCCCACGACGGTCACGTCCGGCACGGTCTCCAGGAGCCCGGTGAGGCCGGTGCGGAAGAGCGGGTGGTCGTCGACCACGAGCACGCGGATCACCGGTCCGGCTCCGCCCGCAACGGCAGCCGCAGCGTGACCGTCGTCCCGTGTCCGCGACTGTCGATCTCCACCTGTCCCCCGATCTCGTGTGCGCGCTCGCGCATGCTCGTCATGCCCAGCCCGTTGCCGGACCCTGCCCCGCCGCGCCCGTCGTCTGCGACGGCAATGACCAGGGTGTCGTCCCGGACGGTCCCGGTCACCCGGCAGGAGGTCGCGCTCGCGTGGCGCACGACGTTGGTGAGTGCCTCCTGGGTCACGCGGTAGGCGGCGACCTCGACCGCGGCGGGGAGCGGCGGCCGGTCCGCCGGCAGGTCGAGGTCGACCGACAGGTCGCCCCCCTCGGCCAGCTCGAGGCCGAGCTCGGCCACGGCTCCGAACAGCCCGAGGTCGTCGATCGCGGGTGGGCGCAGCCCCTCGACGATCCGGCGTACCTCGGCCACTGTCTCGCGGAGCCCGTCACGCAGCCGTTGGATCCGGGCTCCCGGATCCACTCCGCTGGCGAGCAGGTTCTGCACCGCGTCGACCTGCAGACCGAGCCCGGCCAGCGACGGTCCGAGCCCGTCGTGCAGGTCGCGCCGCAACCGGCGGCGCTCCTGCTCCTGCCCGAGCACCAGCCGCTCGCGGGCGAGGTGGAGCGAGTCGACCAGCCCGGTGGTGTGGACCGCCGCCCCGATCTGGTGGGACAGGTCCTCCAGGAGCGCCCGGTCGGCGGGTCGCAGCGTCCGTCCGGCCCACAGCAGCACGCCGACCTCGGCGCCGTACGCCGTGAGCGGCAGTCGTTCGGTGGCGGAGGTCGGGTTCCCGGCCACCGCCAGCCGTCGCCCGGAGGCGTCAAGGATCTCGGCGTGGTCGAGCCCGAGACCGTGCACCAGCTCGTCGGTGAGCGAGGCCAGCAACGCCCGCCCGTCCGCCGCGTCTGCCAGCCGCCGGCCGGTGTCCGCCAACACCTCGGCGGGAGTGGACCAGCGGCCGTAGGTGAGGCGGGTGACGCCGCGCTGCAGCGAGTCGCGCAGCGGCGCGAACGCGACGGCCACCACGCCGGCCGCCGCCCAGGGCAGCCAGGGCGTGCCGCGGTCGCGCAGCATCACGCCGACCCCGCCGACGATGAGGGCGTAGAGACCGGCCAGCACCACCGACAGCGTCACGTAGGTGAGGGTGCGCCGGGCTGCCTGCTGCACGTCGTACAGCCGCCGCTGGAACATCGCCACCCCCACCGCGACGGGAACCGGGAGCGATGCCAGCGCGAACATCCACGGCTGCGCCCATGGAGTCGCGACGAGGGGCAGCACCAGCAGCGGCAGGGCGAAGCAGACGCCGAAGACCACGATCTGCTGGCGTAGGAGCTCGCCGCCCAGGCGCCACTTCCGGATCAGCGCCCGGACGGCGACGACGAGCGCGACGAACGACGCGGCGATGGCACCGAGCGCGAGCAGGTCGGCGGCGAGCCGCCATGCCTCGGGCACACCGAGCGGGTTCTCGGCGCCGGCCAGCCGGTCGTCGAGCGGCTCGGGCGCGACGAGTGATGCGACCGTGAAGCCGACGACGCAACCGGCCACCAGCCATCGCGACCGGCGGCCCGGCGCCCTTCCGTCGGGGAACACCAGGGGAAGCGCCAGGATCAGCAGCAGCCAGCCAAGGCCCCGCGCCGCCGAGCCGACCACGCCCAGCAGCGCGTACGCCGAGCTGGCCGGGTCGTCCGCCAGGCCGGTCACGGCCAGCGCGAGCAGCCCCTCGCCGAGTCCCCACGCGAGGCTGCCGCCGAGCATGAGCCGCCCGACCGGGTGTCCCGGCCGGGCGAGCTCGACGGCGAGGCCGACCACGGCGTAGGCCGTGACGACGAGGGCGATCGCGAGGTCGTCGGCGAGCGGACGGCCCGTGGCGGCCACCGCCGCGACCACCGAGCCGGCGATCGCGAGGGCGGCCAGCAGCGACGCGGCGGTCAACCGGGTCGCGCGCATCGCCTCACCTCGGGTCAAGAGTGCCCGATGGAGACGTTCTCCGCGTGCGAACCCGCGGTCGCCACCGGCTCGTCACGGTGCCGCAGCATCAGCACGCCGACGCCGACGAACCAGACCATCCACACCAGGCTGCCCCAGTCCTGCTGCCCGATCCCGGCCAGCGGGGTCGAGGCGAGCAGGGCGACCCCGGTGACGATGCCGAAGCCGCCGAACCACTTCGTGTGGACCCCGTCGGAAATCGCGGCGACGGCGTAGCCGATCGTGCTGCCGCCCAGCACCATCAGGCTGAGGAAGTAGCCGAAGATCCGGACGTTGTTGAGCGCGAAGGCGGTGTCGAGGTCGAGCCCGTGCTGGACGCCGTACATCGCGGCGCCGCCGGCCGGGAACCCGACCGCGAAGGTGACCGCGACGTAGATCAGCCCGCAGAGCAGCCCGGTCTGTGCGGCCCAGGCGCCGGCCTCCGTGCGGCGGCCGAGGACCCGGGCGAGGAAGACCAGCGCCGGCACCATCAGCAGGAAGCCGAACGACTCGAGGATGCCGCCGGTGAAGGCACGCGAGAGGTTGCCGTCCACGTAGGAGTCGGCGATGCCCTCGACACCGTCGGCGAAGAGTCGCTCCTTGCTGGAGGGCGATCCCGACGGGGATCAGCACGATGTGGGCCAGGCAGAGCGCTCCGGCGAGCTGCCAGAGGCGGCGGGGTACGGCGGTCATGGGTCCTCCTCGGTTCGGGTGGTGGTGCTCCGAGGCTCGGGCAGATCCGGGCGCGGCGCCTCGGGCGGTTTCCCTGGACCACCGGGAAGATCTCCCGGTGGGGGTGATTGACTCAGGAGCCATGGACTCCAGCGTCGTGGTCACCGGAGGGGCGCGCGGCATCGGCCGCGCCATCGCGGAGCGGCTGGTCGGCCTCGGCCACAAGGTCGTGCTCACCGACCTCGACGGTGCGGCGGCCGCCGACACCGCGGTGGAGATCGGCGCCGAGGAGGGGCTGACCCACGACGTACGCAACCCCGCCGACCACGGCGCCGCCGCGGAGGCCGCGCTGCACCACGCCCCGCTGACCGCCTGGTTCAACAACGCCGGCGTCGGTGACGACGGTCGGCTCGCGGAGCAGACCGAGGAGCAGGTACGCCGGCTGGTCGAGGTCAACCTGCTCGGCACCTTCTGGGGGATGCGGGCCGCGCTCGCCGCGTTCGGTCCGCAGGGCGGCGACATCGTCAACACCGCCTCGCTGGCCGGGCTCGGCCCGGTGCCCGGCTACGGCGTCTACGCGGCCACGAAGGCCGGCGTGGTCTCGATCTCCGGCTCGGTCGACATCGAGACGCCGCCCAACGTGCACGTCCACGCGCTGTGCCCCGACGTGGTGCAGACCGCGATGCTGACCGAGGGCCACACCCACGACTCGCTCGGCTCCCGCCTGGCCCACTCCGGCTCGCGGGTGCTGTCGCCCGACGAGGTGGCCGACGAGGCCATCGGCCTCCTCGGCACCCAGCGCGTCGTGCTCAGCGTCCCGCGCTCGCGCGGCGGCGTCGTCCGGCTGTCGGCGGTCGCGCCGTCGCTCTCGAAGCGGGCCATGAAGCTGGTCGAGGCCAAGGGGAAGCGCGCCATCGCCCGGTCCTGACGTCGGTGCTTGACATGTTCGAACACCTGCTCTAATTTCGTACATGTGTTCGATCGAACGTCTGATCGAGACCGGCAGCCAGGGTGGTTGTCAGTGGTCCCGGCCAGACTCCTCATCAGACACAGACCGACAGGCTGACCGCCGCTTCCCCAGGAGGTCCCGATGAGCACGATCACCATGGCACCGAACGCCATCCACACGCCCACCCTGCGGCTCACCCGCCGCGGCCGGCTGGTGGTGTTCACCATCGGCCTGCTGCTGGTGCTCGCGCTCGGCGTGCTGTGGGGGGCCGGCTCGGTCGCCACCGAGCAGCCCGGCACCTCCGAGCCCACCCTGGTCGTCCAGGTCGAGCCCGGCGACACCCTCTACGACCTCGCCGCCCGCATCACCACCGACGGTGACGTCAACGCGATGGTCGAGCGGATCGAGGACCTCAACCGCCTCGAGTCCTCGATGCTCTACGCCGGCCAGAAGCTGCGCGTCCCGGTCGACTGAGTCGACCCCACCGACCCACAACTGAATACCTCCTCAGCCGCGCCCGCCTCGACCCCGGGCCGGCTGGGGGCCGGGGAAGACGAAGGGTGGGCCACACGCTGGCCCACCCTTCGCGGCGTCAGGGCTGGTCGAGCCCTGAGCCCCTGACCCAGTTGGTCGAGCAGCGAGCGCAGCGAGCGGCTGTCGAGACCACCGCGCACCTACAGATGGTCTCGACTCGCCCTCGCCTAGCGGCTCGGTCGGCTCGACCAACTGTTGCCCAGTGGGTCGAGCAGCGAGCGCAGCGAGCGCCTGTCGAGACCCCCGACCCAGCTGGGTCGCTGACCCACTGGGTCTGACCCAGTTGGTCGAGCAGCGAGCGCAGCGAGCGCCTGTCGAGACCTCCAGGTACAGATGGTCTCGACTCTCCCTCGCCTAGCGGCTCGGTCGGCTCGACCAACTCTTGCCGAGTTGGTCGAGCAGCGAGCGGCTGTCGAGACCCTCACCTCCAGATGGTCTCGACTCTCCCTCGCCTAGCGGCTCGGTCGGCTCGACCAACTTGCCCAGTTGGTCGAGCAGCGAGCGCAGCGAGCGGCTGTCGAGACCAACGCCGCAGCTCAGCGGGCGGCGCGGCGGCCGCCGACCGGCCGGGGTGGCTGGTCGGCCTTCGAGGAGCCGGAGGTGATGCCGAGCTCGCGCATCAGCCGGGCGATCAGCATCAGCCCGACGAACAGGCAGGCGACCGCGCCGAGCGAGGACAGGGCCAGGAACATCCAGGCGTCGGAGGTGCCCGAGCGGGCCTCGATCCCGAAGTCGATGGCGGCCTTGACGAGGTAGCCCCAGGCGATCACGCCGGCGGTGACGCCGAAGGCGAGGAGCAGCACGGTCGGGAGGGACCGGGACTTGCGCTGCTTGGCCGCTACCCGCTTCCCCGTCGCCACGGGCCCATTGTGACCGATGCTCCGACACGCCGTTCCCGAACCTCCGATGTGGCCCCTGACCTGCACGAATGCGCACGTACCGGAAGAACCCGAAATCTTCTCCCGAATCACTTGCGCAAGCCTCCGACCGCCACGTACGGTGACCACTACATCTAGTAGTTACACCGTTGTGGTTTTCCACATCTAGTTCACAGGAACCGGGTGTGTGACTCACAGCACAGGACGACTACTCCACAGGAAACACCCCGCGATCCACAGCGAGAGGAGGCCCGCGATGCACTGCCCCTACTGCCGCAGCACCGACACCCGGGTCGTCGACTCGCGGGTCGCCGAGGACGGCGGTTCGATCCGCCGGCGCCGTACCTGTGCCGCCGAGAGCTGCGGCAAGCGCTTCACCACCGTGGAGCTGATGCAGCTGGTCGTCCAGAAGCGCTCCGGCGCCACCGAGCCGTTCACCCGGGAGAAGGCCATCGCCGGCGTCCGGAAGGCCTGCAAGGGCCGCCCGGTCTCCGAGGACGACCTGGCCTGCCTGGGCCAGGCGGTGGAGGACACGCTGCGCCAGGCCGGCGCCGCGGAGATCCCCGCCCACGAGGTCGGCATGGCGATCCTCGGCCCGCTGCGCGAGCTCGACCAGGTCGCCTACCTCCGCTTCGCCAGCGTCTACCGCGGATTCGAGTCGGTCGACGACTTCGCGAAGGAGATCGAGGCGCTGCGCGACCCTCAGCCGGTCCCGACCGGCTGACCCAGACTGGCCCGGCGTGTGTAGTGGGGAAGCTGCATGCGCCGGGCCACACCAAGCACCGAAGTAGTGGAAGAAAGACCAGTCCAGGACCGTTATGAGAGTCAAGGGGAGAAAGCGAATGACGGAGACCGTGAGCGGCGCACTCGGCAAGACAGCAGGGGCAGGGCAGCCACCGGCGTGGAGATCCGACGGATCTTCAGCACGGAGGGCGTCCACCCCTACGACGAGCTCACCTGGGAGCGCCGCGACGTCGTCCAGACCAACTGGAAGACCGGCGACACCGTCTTCGAGCAGCGTGACGTGGAGTTCCCCGACATCTGGAGCGTCAACGCCTCCACCATCGTCACCACCAAGTACTTCCGCGGCGCCGTCGGCACCGACGAGCGCGAGTGGAGCCTCAAGCAGCTCATCGACCGGGTGGTGAAGACCTACCGCAAGGGCGGCGAGGACCACGGCTACTTCGCGACCCCGGCCGACGCCGAGCTGTTCGAGCACGAGCTGACCTGGCTGCTCGTCCACCAGTACTTCTCGTTCAACTCCCCGGTCTGGTTCAACGTCGGCACCCAGTCTCCCCAGCAGGTGTCCGCGTGCTTCATCCTCTCCGTCGACGACTCGATGGACTCGATCCTGAACTGGTACAAGGAAGAGGGCTTCATCTTCAAGGGCGGCTCCGGCGCCGGCCTCAACCTCTCCCGGATCCGCTCCTCCAAGGAGCTGCTCTCCTCCGGCGGTACGGCGAGCGGCCCGGTGTCGTTCATGCGCGGTGCCGACGCGAGCGCCGGCACCATCAAGTCCGGTGGCGCCACCCGCCGCGCGGCCAAGATGGTCGTGCTCGACGTCGACCACCCCGACATCGTCGAGTTCGTCGAGACCAAGGCGAAGGAAGAGGACAAGATCCGCGCGCTGCGCGACGCCGGCTTCGACATGGACCTCGGCGGCCACGACATCACCTCGGTCCAGTACCAGAACGCCAACAACTCGGTCCGGGTCTCCGACGAGTTCATGCGCGCGGTCGAGGACGGCACCGAGTTCGGGCTCAAGGGCCGCAAGACCGGCGAGGTCATCGAGACCGTCGACGCCCGCGAGCTGTTCACCAAGATCAGCCAGGCGGCGTGGGCGTGCGCCGACCCGGGCCTGCAGTACGACGACACCATCAACGACTGGCACACCAACCCCGAGACCGGCCGGATCACCGCGTCCAACCCGTGCTCGGAGTACATGTCGCTCGACAACTCGTCGTGCAACCTGGCGAGCCTCAACCTGCTGAAGTTCCTCAAGGACGACGACTCCTTCGACGGCGAGCGGTTCGCCGACGCGGTGTCGCTGATCATCACCGCGATGGACATCTCGATCTGCTTCGCCGACTTCCCGACCGAGGCGATCGGCCAGACCACGGTCGACTACCGCCAGCTCGGCATCGGCTACGCCAACCTCGGCGCGCTGCTGATGGCGATGGGCCTCGGCTACGACTCCGACGGCGGTCGCGCGATGGCGGCCGCGATCACCTCGCTGATGACCGGTACGTCGTACGCCCGCTCGGCCGAGATCGCCGCGGTCGTCGGCCCCTACGCCGGCTACGCCCGCAACGCCGACGCCCACAAGCGGGTCATGCGCAAGCACCAGGCCGCCAACGACTCGCTCCGCCCCATCCACGTCCACGACGGCCAGGTCCAGAAGCTCGCGACCAAGGCCTGGGCCGACGTCATCGAGACCGGCGAGAAGAACGGCTTCCGCAACGCGCAGGCCTCGGTGCTCGCGCCGACCGGGACCATCGGCTTCATGATGGACTGCGACACCACCGGCATCGAGCCGGACTTCTCGCTGGTCAAGTTCAAGAAGCTGGTCGGCGGCGGCTCGATGCAGATCGTCAACCAGACCATCCCGCGGGCGCTGAAGAAGCTGGGCTACGACGAGGAGAAGGTCGAGGCGATCGTCGACTACATCGCCGAGAACGGCCACGTCATCGACGCCCCGGGCCTCAAGACCGAGCACTACGAGGTCTTCGACACCGCGATGGGCGCCCGCGCCCTCAAGCCGATGGGCCACGTGCGGATGATGGCCTCCTGCCAGCCGTTCCTGTCCGGCGCCATCTCCAAGACGGTCAACCTGCCGGAGTCGGCGACGGTCGAGGAGATCGAGGACATCTACCTGCAGTCCTGGAAGCTCGGCCTCAAGGCGACCGCCGTCTACCGCGACAACTGCAAGGTCGGCCAGCCCCTCTCCGACGGGAAGGGCGACAACCAGGGCAAGGACAGCAACGCCGTCGGTCGAGACCCCCGAGGTCGTCGAGAAGATCGTCTACGCCCCCACCCGCAAGCGCCTCCCGAAGTCCCGCGCCTCCCGCACCACGTCCTTCACGGTCGGCGGCGCCGAGGGCTACATGACCTCCGGCGCCCACGACGACGGCGAGCTGGGCGAGGTCTTCCTCAAGCTCGGCAAGCAGGGCTCCACCCTGGCCGGCGTGATGGACGCCTTCTCGATCGCGGTCAGCATCGGGCTCCAGTACGGCGTCCCGCTGGAGACCTACGTCTCGAAGTTCACCAACCTCCGCTTCGAGCCCGCCGGCCTCACCGACGACCCGGACGTGCGGATGAGCCAGTCGATCATGGACTACATCTTCCGCCGCCTCGCCCTCGACTACCTGCCCTTCGACAAGCGCGCCGCCATGGGCATCTACTCCGCCGACGAGCGCCAGCGCTACCTCGAGACCGGCTCCTACGACGCCATCGAAGAGACCGGCTCCGCCGCCGAGCTCATCGAAGCCGAGCCCGTCCAGGTGGTCGAACAGACGCGAAGTTGGTCGAGCAGCGAGCGCAGCGAGCGACGTCGAGACCATAGTTCAGTTGGTCGAGCAGCGAGCGCAGCGAGCGACGTCGAGACCCCCGGAGCCAAGCCCGCCCCCAAGGAAGCCCACACCTCCGCGGAGCTCCTCGAGCAGATCACCGGCACCGCCGTCGACTCCCCGCTCTGCATGACCTGCGGCACCAAGATGCGCCCCGCCGGCTCCTGCTACGTCTGCGAGGGCTGCGGCAGCACCTCCGGCTGCAGCTGATCGATCGAGTCGTCGTCGGCGGCAACCACAAAGTCGATGCGGTCCTTCAGAGCGTGACATCGAGGGCCTCATCGAGTGTCAGCAACCCATTGGATGCGCCTCGCCACAGGAAAGCACCTCCGTTCAGAGAACGCGGTTCGCGATCACTGGACGTCATCTAACCTACTAAGCATTCAACATCGGGGGTGATGTCCATCGCGGCACGTTTGTCGCCTGGCAACCTGGTCACCTATTCAGGTGCTCCAGGCATCGGTCGTGCGGGAACAGTCGAAGCGGAGCGGGTGCGGGTCGACTTCTTCGAATCAGCCGCCGAGCCAGTCGTGGAGTCCCAGTGGCTGGCACTCTCCGATGTAAGGCGAGTGGCCCTGGGCGAACAGACTCGGGTGTTCTTCACGGACGCGCGCGGTCGGTGGCGTGCGGGACGAGTAGTCGGAGGCGAGCCTGACGGGTACTTCGTCCGCATCCCTAACGCGCACATGGATGTCGACATCCCCGAGACTCATCTCTTCGTTCGATGGGAGATGGCCCCAAAGGATCCGCTCCAGGTTCTCCTATCGGGCGCGAACGAGACACCCCGCTATCGCGACGTCCGTGAGCCGGTCCGGCGACTGTTGGTCGCCGAACGGGCGGCTACTGGATCCGCGACAGGCATCGTCTCATCGGGTGTCCAGATGCACGCCCACCAGATCAACGCCGCGCTGCGGATCATCCGCGACCCGGTCCAGCGCTACCTGCTCGCCGACGAGGTCGGGATGGGCAAGACCATCCAGGCCGGCCTGGTGATGCGGCAGATCCTGCACGACGCGCCCGGGCGGCGGATCGGCGTCCTCGTCCCGGATGCGTTGATGGGCCAGTGGCGTGCCGAGTTGAGGGACAAGTTCCACCTCAGCGACTTCCCGACCCATGACGGCGAGGATCCCGTGCGGATCCTCGGACACAGCCAGGTCGACGAGTGGCAGAGCTTCGGCGACCTCGACCTGCTGGTGGTCGACGAGGCGCACCTCCTCGCCCGGACGTCCGGGCCCGGCGAGACGCCGTACAAGCAACTCGCTGAGATCGCGCACGCCGCGCCGCGGTTGCTGATGCTGTCCGCCACGCCGTTCTCCCGGGGTGCCACCACCCACCTCGCGCTGCTGCACCTTCTGGACCCGGCACTGTTCCGCTGGGACGAGCTCGACGCCTTCGAGCACCTGCTCGAGAGCCGGCACGCCCTTGCGCTGGCCGTCTTCGGTCTCGACGAGGAACCGGACGTCGACAACCCGGAACTCCTCCAACTCCAGTTCGACCAGGTGCGCGAGAACCTGCCGGACGACGACGTGCTCCAGGCAGCGATCGACCGCGCGATGGCGGCCTACGGGCCGGAGGGTACGCCGCCCGAAGACGTCGACCTCGAGGAGCTCCGGCTCGCGGTCGCGGCAGTCCGCGCACACGTCTCGGAGACCTACCGTCTCCACCAGCGGGTGATCCGGAACCGTCGACACGTCGTGGAGAAGCAGCGCCTGGACGACGAGGGGCTGCTGACTCCGTTCGAGTTCACCGGACGGTCGCGCCCAGGGTCGCGCGGTCGGACGACGACGAGATCCAGGCGGGGGTGGCCGCGGTCGCCGCCTGGGCCTCGCGCTGCGCCGACGCGGTCTTGGACGACGGGATCGACCCTGATGTCTACGGTCCCGCGCTCGGAGTCCTGTTCTCCCGGCTGGGTGGCTCGATCGACGACGTCTGCGCGGTTCTGGCGCACCGGCTCGGCGGAGACGCGACGTCGGCCGCGCTCCTTCCCGCGGAGAAGGCGGCCCTGGATGCGGCCCCGGTCCTCGCCTTCGAGGCCGGCATCCTGACGAGGGCCCGCGAGGCCATTGGGGGCGGTGCCGATCGCCGCAACGGCCGAGACGATCGCGAAGCGCACACCGCCGCAAGGCCAAGGCCGTCGTGTTCTGCGGCCGCGGGTCGCTGGCGCCCGCGTTGGCAGCGGCGTTCACCGACCAGCAGGTCAGCGGCGCCTACCGGCACTGGCCAGCCAGTCCGAGGAGGAGCGGGAGCAGGCGGTGCAGCACATGGCTCGAGCAACGGGCGGGGTCCTGGTCGTCGACGACACCGGTGACGTCGGGCGCAACTTCCAGCAGGCGGACGTCGCCTTCCACGTGCGGCTGCCGGCCAACCCGAACTCGCTCGAGCAGCGGATCGGACGGATCGACCGCTACGGCCATGAAGGCACGGCCCAGCAGTACGTCCTCGCCGACGACGACAGACAGAGCATCACGTCGGCATGGCTCGGCGCCCTGGTTCGCTCCTTCGGCATCTTCGACACCTCGATCTCGGCGCTCCAGGAGGTGGTCGAGGATCTGACGGACGAACTCTGGGCGGCCGTTCTCAAGGACGGGGTGGAAGCAGTCGAGGCCCTGGCAGCACACGATCACGGACGCTCTGGCCAAGGAGAAGCGGCGGATCAACGAACTCGACGCCCTCGAGTCGAGTTACGCCGGCAACGAAGGCGGGCAGGCGACTGGCCACCGCGATCGCCGCGTACGAGGAGGACGTGGCCGGGATCGAGAAGGCGTACCGTGCGCTGATCGAGGGGGAGAAGGTTTCCGGTTCGTCAGCAAGTCCAACAAGGACGGCAGCATCGCCTTCGACCGGGACCCGGTCGACAAGCCCCTGCTGAGCGAGCGACTGCTGGGTCGGCTCATGAACGTCCAGGACGCGCGGACCGGGTACTTCGACCGTTGGCGGATGACCCCGGGACGGCACTCTTCCGTCGGGGGAACCCCTTCATCGACGGGATCGAGGACCTCCTCAACCTCGATGACCGGGGGCAGGCCGTCGCGATGTGGCGGTTGAACCGGTCCTGGAGGCAGGACCCGTTGGCCTTCTTCGGCTTCGACTTCCTGGTCGAGGCGGATGTCCGGCCGATGATGGCACTGCTCGGCGAGAACGCGGATGCGGCGCCGGTCGCGCGGCGCCGCGCCGACGCGGCGTTCCCCCGCAGCACCAGCGCATCTGGCTGCCGATCACCTCAAGGAGCCGGTCACCGACCCGGGCTTCGTGGACTACCTGAGTGAGCCGTTGGTCAAGGCCCGCGGCGACGTGAACCTGAACCCGACCGGATCCCGGCCCTGCACGCACTGGTCGGCGGTGAGCAGCACCTGGCATCGGTGGCGAACGCGTGCTTCGACGCGGCGCGGGCCCGGGTCGACGAGGTCGCCGACGTCGTCGAGGCGTCCAAGCATGCGGTGCAGCGGGTAACGCTGGAGACCGAGGTTTTGCTCGCACGAAGCGCCGCGCGGGCGAAGGCGGCAGGCCTGGTCGCCGACCCCGATGCCTTGGAGGGCGAGATCGAGTTGAGTCGCGCGATCGAGTCCGGAGTTGCCTCCCCGGTCATCCGGGTGACCGGGGTCAGCGTTGTCGTCGTGTCCGCCCAGTCGTACGCCGACTATGTCTAGTCACGACCTTGCCGCGCTGCAGGCCGCGCTCGACGCGTGGCCCGACACCCCCGCTCCCGTCGCGAACCGGGACCTGAGTGACGCCTGCCGCCGGGCGCTGGATGCCTGCCGGGGTTGTCGACAGGGGAGTCGGGCTGGCTCGACATCGCCGGCCTGATCCGCCAGGTGCTGCTCGTCAGCACCGTCACCTACGGCGACACCGCCTCCGTCCTGCGTGCCTCTCGATTCCGCGATGCCGACGGCGGACCAGTGGCGTGACGTGGACTGCGACGCGGTCCCCACGCAAGACGGTCGCCTGCGGATCACCGCGGAGGACTGGGCTCCGCCGGCCTCGCTCGCAAGGAGACGGCGCCGGGAGCGGTCTCGCGCGCGACCAGGTGCGTGAGGCGTACCGCGACCAGGACCCGACCTGGAGCAACCAACTGCCCGCGGATCCGTTCTGGCGGGCTGCCCACCCGAGTTCGGTGCGTACCGCGGCGAGCCCCAGCGTCAGGCCGCGCGCGCGGCGGTCCTCAACGACGGCGGCTCGGTGATCGTGGCGCTGCCGACCGGGCGTGGCAAGACGGCGGTCGCGTGGTCCAAGACGCTGCTGACGCAGCACGGGCGTGACCGTCGTGATCGTCCCGACCGTCGTCCTCGCCCTGGACATGGAACGCCGCACGCTCGATGCCGAGAAGGAACTCGGCCGGTCGCTGAGTCCGGTCCAACGCTTCGCCTACATCGGCGCGATGGACCAGACGACCAAGAAGGAGTTGCGCAGCGCGGTGCGCGCCGGGACGCAGCGAATCATCTACACGTCGCCCGAGGCCTTCGTCTCGGGGCTTGTCGGACGCTGTCATCCGTGCGGCGAGCGACGGTCACCTGCAGCAGGTGGTCATCGACGAGGCGCACCTCGTCGACCAGTGGGGAACCGACTTCCGCCCGGAGTTCCAGACGATGCCAGGCCTGATCCGCGATGCGTACGACAAGGCTCCGGAGGACCGGAAGCCAGCCGTCCTGCTGTTGAGCGCGACGTTGGCGCAGCGTGCGGTCGACGTGATCACCCGACTCTTCAAGGTCGGTGATCGCCCGGTCGACCTCGTCTGGGGATCCGAGATCAGGACGGAGCCTGCCTACTTCTTCAGCAAGCACGACTCGGAGGACGCCCGGGTCGAGGCGGTCCTGAAGGCGGTCAAGCGCCTACCCCGGCCGCTGATCCTGTACACGACCAAGGTCGAGGACGCCGAAGCGTGGGCCCAGCGCTTGCGCGAGGCGGGCCTGGCCCGGGTGGATGCGATCACGGGAAAGTCGTCGGACGACAAGCGGCGCACCGTCATGGAGCGGTGGCGCGGCGAGGCGGCGGGCGGCGGAGTCGCTCCGACCTCGGTCGACGTCGTGGTCGGGACGTCAGCGTTCGGGCTCGGTCTCGATATGCCGAACGTGCGTACCGTCCTGCACGCGTGCCTGCCCGAGACGATCGATCGCTACTACCAGGAGGTCGGTCGGGCCGGCCGCGACGGCCGGCCGTCGGTCGCGTACCTCGCCGAGGCTCCGCCCGACAAGGATCTCGCCGTCTCGTTGAACACCGTGACGATGATCGGCGACGACCGCGGGTGGAAGCGGTGGGAGGCGATGCGGCTCAGCGCCGAGAAGTTCCCTCCGTTCCGGTACCGGATCCTGAAAGGGACCCTGCCGGCCTACCTCGACGTCGGTTACGGGCGCCACGAAGCGTGGAACGTCCGGACGCTGACCCTCCTTGCCCAGGCGGGGGTGATCGATCTCCGAGCGCCTCGGATGGTGCTCGACCCGGACCTCTCCGAGGACGAGCGGGAGTCGAAGATCGTCGAGTTCTACAACCAGGCGCAATCGTTCGTCGAGTTCGAACTGCGCGACGGCGCGCTTCTGGAGCAAAGCGCGTGGAAGGCAGCTGCGGCGAAGGTTAGATCGGCGGTGAACTCCGCGCAGGCCGACGCGCCTGAAGTCGATGCGCCAGGTCACCGAGGGGCAGTCGTGCGTCGGACGCACGATCGCCCAGCACTACAAGGTGCGGGTCGACCAGGGGCTCCTGCTCACGAACGCGGCATGCCGTGGATGCCCGACTTGTCGACAGGACCCGTCGCGGAGGCCGGGCGTGAAGCCGGCAGAACCGACGCCGCCACTTCCGCCGCCGAACCCCGGCCGGGACCGGTTGGCCGGTGGCTCGGTGCGGGAGGGATGGATCTTCATCCACCACGAGCCGGGGAGAACCTCAGCGGCGCTGTTCACCCGGATGGCAGAGCGGCACCTCCGGGTCTGGCGCGCCGGCCCGAGATCGTCGACCGGTTGCAGCGTGACGCCGCATCGATGCCGATCATCCAGGACGACCCGGGATCGGGTGTCTCGCTTGCTCGACTCGTACAGCGGGCCTGTCGTCGTCGTCCTGGACGAGCCGGAGGTTCCGTCGGGGGTGTGGGGGAGGATCACCGCGGGGATGCCGACCTATCTCGTCGGGCCCAGTGACACGACGAACCCCGACCGGCCCGGAGTCCTGCTTGCGTGAGGCAGCCGAGGGTCCGTGTGTGTCGGCGAGCGCGATGTTGAAGGGGATCTAGATGGAGTACCTGAACCCGAGCCCGGCGGCTGCGCTGCCCCAGGCGATGTGGTTGGTCTACAGCGCGGCGATGGAACGTCCGGGCTCCGGCGCGGAGACCCTGTTGGACCTGGTCGTGCCGACCGCGATGCGCCCGCAGACCCCGAGCGACGGATCGCACGTCAAGCGGGCTCTATCCGCATTGGTGAAGCTCGGTCTCATCACGGAGGCCGACGGCATCGTCACCGCCGAGAAGGTGTCGGGCCCGCAGGAGTTCCTGCGTCAGTTGCGGCACCGCATCGTCCAGCCGCCCGAGAAGTTCGGTCCGGATTTCGAGGGTGCGGACGACATCCGACGAGGGTCTGGTCTGGCTGATGCGGCAGTCCCCGGCTCACGCGCTCGACTACGCCGAGGACGTCGAGCAGAAGGAGAACGCGGAGGCGGAGAGGAAGGTCTTCGTCAACCCAGGCCGGTGGAACACCTTCCGGATGTGGTGCGACGTTCTCGGATTCGGCCAGAGCGCGCTGGACGTCATGGCGAAGGACAAGGCCGGGTCCAGGATCGTCCCGAACCCGAGTCGCGCCGTCATCGACGCGATCTCGCATCCCTTCGGGGAGCCGTTGCCGCGGGGGGAGCAGTTGCCGATCGGCCGGTTGGTCGATTTCCTGCGCGACGAACTTCCGGTCCTGCCGGGTCACCCGAGCGCGATCTTCGGCGGAGCTGGCGGACGACGACAACCCGCTCCGGGTCGTCGGGCATGCCCTGACGGCGGCGGAGGAGATGAACGTCCTGACCCTCACCTACCAGTCCGACCCGTCAGGCGTGATGGCGCTTCCGGACGCGCAGCACGGCGCAACGCGGTACGTCTCCGCGGTCACGATCAGGAAGTGAAGCGATGAGCGCACAGGTCAACTTCGCCTGCTGGACCTCGGAGAACGTCACCGCGACGATCCCGACCGAGGCCGCCACTCCGTCGGCCGAGGTGCTGCTCGCGACGCACGCGCCGTTGCGGATCACCCGGCACGGAGCGTCGGGTGGCCACGCCGAGACCGAGATCGTCAACGAGCAGCAGGTGCTCGACGAGTTCCTGACCAGCGAGCCGACGATGGGCGTCCTGGTCGCGCCCGTGCTCGGCGAGTCGGGGACCGGGAAGTCGCACCTGGTCCGCTGGGTCGCACGCGAAGATCGCGGCGACCCAGGTTCGGCCGCGAAGCGGCACGTGATCTACCTGCGCAAGACCGACACCAGCCTGAAGAACGTCGTCGAGCGGTTGTTGGTCGGACAGACGGGGCCGAAGTTCGACGACATCCGGAGCGAAGCTCGACTCCCTCGGCTCCGGCGTCACCCAGGAGACGATGGAAGGCCGGATCCTGGATGCGCTGGCGGAGGCCGTGGAACACCACGAGGCCACCGGTGCCGCGAAGGCACTGGTCGGCCCGAACGGGCTGGCTGTCTTCTTCCGCGACCCACTGTTCCGCAACCATCTCCGCCGCAAGGGCTCGTTCGTGCAGCGTCGGGCCAAGCACGCCTTGCACGGGCGGGACGCGGACGAGCCCGACATCCCGCTGGAGTTCACCGCGGACGAGTTGCCGTTGGACATCGTCGACTTCGCGGACATCACAGGACGCGGCGGCAGCGACCCAGAAGACGTTCACGCGGCTGGCGTCGCAACGCCCAGCTGCAGTCGACCGCGGTCGCGATGATCAACGACCTGCTGCACGTCGCGGTGACCAGGGCCGTCGGGCTCGGCGTCGGTGACGTCGCCCAGGCGTTCCTGCAGATGCGGGCCAACCTGGTCGACGACGAGATCATCCTGCTGATCGAGGACGTGGCCCTGATCCAGGGAGTGCGCCGCGACCTGCTCGACGCGATCGTCGAACCCGGCGAGGACCAGGGCGTCCGCAAGTACGCGACCGTCCGCACGATGATGGCGGTCACCTCGGGTTACTACAACGAGACGCTGCCGGAGACCTTCCGCTACCGCGCCGAGGCGTCCGGTCCCCGCGTACCAGGTCGACGTCGACCTGGCGAGCGTGGCTGCCGACGACGACTTCTTCGTCGACTTCGTCGGTCGCTACCTCAACGCAGCCCGCGTCGGGAAGCAGTCGCTGGAGACGAGCGCACCGCAGGTCCCGAACGCGTGCGCCGCCTGCGAGTTCCGGACGTCGTGTCACGAGAACTTCGGGGAGTCGCGCGACGGATACGGGCTCTACCCCTACAACGCGCCGGCGATCCGGCGCGCGGTGCTGCACCCTGGCTGACCGCCGTGACGGCGGCACCCGGACGTTCAACCCGCGCCGCGTCCTGGCGAAGGGCGTCCGGGACACCCTCGGGGACGGCCGGTCCCTGATCACGAGTGGGGAGTTCCCTCCGGCCGACTTCCTGGGCGGTCCGGGCAAGGAGGGCCTCCCGACCCTCTCGCTCGGGGTTCGGGCCCGGATCGAGGAGTTGTACGGCGAGGGCGACGCGGGGCGGTCTGACATCCCTGCTGACGTTCTGGGGAGACGCGGGGCAGGCTCCGATCCTGCCCGGGCGTTCTGGCCGCGTTCGACCACGATCCGATCCCGGCGTCGGTCTTCGACGCTCCGGACGTCGCGGCCGTGGAGGAGGAGGAAGAGGACGGTCCGAAGAAAGGCGGTCCGAAGCCGGCGCTCCTGGCCAAGGTCGAGGCGATCAACAAGTGGTCGGCCGGGACCGCGAACCTGAGCCAGGATCTGGCGCGCGAACTTCGGGCGATCGTCAGGGAGGCCTTGCTCGCCAGGCTGGACTGGTTCGACCCGGTGATCAAGGAACCCGACACCGAGACCCTCAAGAAGGCCCTCCCGGTCACGTGCGCTCGGTGTCTCGATCGAAGCCGCCGGCGAGAACCTGGCAATGCCGACCCCGTGCTGGCCGTGCCCCGGAACGCGAGGATGGGGCAGATGTTCACCGGCCTCGTGCTCCTGGACGGGGGCTTCCCGGAGCGGGCGGGTGAGGCGCTGCCCCGACTGGATGCCTTGGTGACGCCGGCGGTGCCCGAGTTGCGCGGCCGGATCGTCGCAGTCCTGGAGGCCGATGACGCGTCGCTACGGACGCAGCGGCCTCGCTCCTGGCAGGGGCCGGCCGGTGCGGACGGATTCCCGGCTGCACCGAAGGACGTGGACCTGCTCAACGCCTTGCTGTGGATCCCGGAAGCCGGCCACCAGAGGGCCGATGCCGCTGCACGACGGCCCGAGTGGACGGACGCCTACACGGCGTACGCGAACGCCGGGAGTCGGCGGTGAAGCGCTTCATGGCCGGCATCGGAGCTGCTCAGGGCATCGCGGTGGCGTGCACGCCCTGGACGTGAACCGTCTGCTGCCGCTGGTCCGCACGGCGTGGAAGCAGGTGCAGGCGGGCGAGACGCTGGTCGTGCCGGCCTGGTGCAAGGACGCGGACACCCGTTCCAACGCGCTCGGCCGGGTCGCCGGTCCGCAACTCGACCACTGGCGTGGCCTGGTGGGCAGGGCGCGTGCCCACGTCCCGCAGGGCACCAGCTATCCGGAAACGGTGGACGCGCTCATCGAGACCACCAAGGTCGGCGCGGATGTCGGCCTCGTCAAGGTCAACAACCTCCCGGCACTGGCCGAGGCCGAACGACGCCGCCCGCGCGCTCGACGCGTCGTCGATCGCGGCCGTCGAGAAGGTGCTCGCGGCAGCGGATGCGGCCGAGGGCGAGGCGCGGTTGTCCCTGGTCGGATCGGAGGTCGGAGCCGATCTCGATCGGATCGTCGCCTTCCTCGAGGCCTCGGCTTCGTGGGTCGACGCCGGCCTGGCTCAGGCCGAGGCTGAGGGCGACGTCGACACCGACCTGGACGCCAGCCTCAAGGAGGCTGTGGACAAGTGGCTGGACATCCTGCACGACTTCAGCTAGCGTCGAAGCCGTCGGCGACTGCTGGCTGACGACGCCGACGAAGGGGTGTGACCATGGTTGAGGGCGGAAGTCTTCTCCTGGATGCGAAGCGGTTGACGGCCAAGGCGCGCGTCAAGCGGGACAACGCTGCCGGGGTGCAGGCCGAGGGTCAGTTCGCCACGGCGTTGAACAAGCTCACGTCGCAGTTCTCCGAACTGGCGACCCAACTCCACCACTACTCCCAACTGGGCGCGGCCGGGATCCCGGTCGGGCCGGTCCCCGACCTGGCCCGCGCGGCCGACAGACTGCGGACCCAGATCGCCGACGTCGGTCGACCGACGCCGCAGTTCCTCAACAGTCGCTCGACGGACCTCGCCAGCAACGATCGAGGCGCTCCGGACGCTGTGTGATGACGCGTGGCAGGCATGGGCCGCCGCGCGGAGGGCTTCGCTGACGGTGGACCCTGGCCTGGTTCACGGGATCCGTGGGGCAACAGGTCACCGACAAGTTGGACGAGATCTCGAGGGAATCGAGCGAAGCCGTTCCAGCAGGCGAACATCTCGCTGTTCAAGCTCTGGGTCGGGCAGGCCGAGGACCTGATCGCCCAACTCGAGATCGCCGATCACCCCGGATGACGTGATCGCGCGCCTCGAGGCGGCCCGGGGCTCGTTGACGCTTCGCCGATCTCACCCACGAGGAGATCGACGCGTTGCGTCATTCTCCCGAGCCACGCGCGACGGGTCAGGCTGAACGTTCGGTGACCGACGACCGCTGGGCTGGGCTGCCTGATCTGCTCTCGCGCCTCGAAGACCTCGAACTTCACCTGCTGTCCTGGGGTGTGGTCGACGGGCACCTGAGTCGTCGCGACGTGGATGGCGCGATCGACGAGCAGTTGAACGCCGACGTGAAGCGCGACCCGTCGCTGGTCGTCCCATCGCCGAGAGGAGTACCTGGAGCACCTGGTCGAGGCGGGCCTGCTGCACGAAATCCCCGGAACCGACCGGTACCGGACCAGGCTCGCCGAGACGCTTCGGCTGCTCCGGACCCTGCGGCAACTCCTGCCGCCAGGTGACGAGTCGAAGACCCGGGTGGTGGCGGCACTCCAGCACGCTGGTGTCCGACTACCGTCTCCGGGTCTCTCCTCGGCGGTATCCCGCGCGGCGGATCGCTGTTGACGATGTGATCGCGACTCTGAGCAGGGCCGGACGATTGGTCGGACGTCCGCGCCGAGGTCGTCCGCAAGATGGTCGGCTCGGACGAGCTCGCCCAGTTCCAGGTCGACGCGACCCGGAGCATCCTTCGGGCTCTGGCGGACCCGCAGCCCGCGGCGACCATCGTCACCGCGGGCACCGGTTCGGGAAAGACCCGGGCGTTCTACCTTCCCGCGCTGGTCGACATCGCCGCCACCGTGGGCGATGAGCGCACAGGCCCGCACACGCTGGCGCTCTACCCGCGCAACGAACTGCTCCGCGACCAGGCGCGCGAGGCGGTCCGGGTGATCGAGACGATCGGACCGCTCGCGGGGCCGCGGCACGCGACCGGGGCGGATCGCCATGCTCTACGGCAACACCCCGTACGCCAAAGACCTCGCCGGCACCAAGGACGTCAAGCACTGGCGGCGGGTCTCCGGCGGATGGGAGACTCCGTATTTCCCGTGCCTGGACGACGACTGTCTCAGTGCGCTGGTGTGGACGGACGCTGACCGCGGCGCAGGACGTGGAGCGCCTGACCTGCCCTAAGTGCGGTGCCGTCACCCAGACCGGGGTCGTCGCGATGACGCGCGAGTCGATCAAGACGAATCCGCCGGACATCCTGTTCAGCTCCACCGAGATGCTGAGCAAGCAGTCGACCGACTGGCGACTTCGGGCCGCTCCTCGGGCTGGAAGGGTTCGAGCGGGACGCGCCTCGTGCTGCTCGACGAGGTCCACACCTACACCGGTGTCTCGGGTGCCCAGGTCGCGCTGATGCTCAGGCGATGGCGCAACGCCGATCGCAAGCAGGGCCATCCCAGTCCAGTGTTCGTCGGCCTCTCGGCGACACTGCGTGACGCGGGCGATTTCATGTCCACCTTGACCGGCGTCGATCGCGCGCAGGTCGAGTCGATCGCCCCTGCGAGCACGGACATGCTGCCCACGAGTCGCGAGTACGGGCTTGTGCTGCGCGGAGATCCGGTGTCCGGCGCCTCGTTGCTCTCGACCACGATCCAGACGGCGATGCTGCTGGCCCGGGTGCTCGACAACCAGGCCGGCATCTATGGCTCGGTCGCTTTCGCGTTCACCGACGACCTCGATGTGATCAACCGCCTGCACGACAACCTGCGTGACGCCGAGGGCCATGACCCGTACGGCATCGCCCGCGGGCGGGTCCTGGCAGACCTGCGCTCGCCCGGCGAACGACCAGGCCTCGGCGCGGTACCCGGAGGGCCAGTCCTGGGACCTGCCGAACAAACTGGGACGGATGAACCGCAAGATGCGGGTCGCGCGGACGACGTCCCAGGACACCGGCGTGGATGCGGCCGCCGACATCATCGTGGCGACCTCGTCGCTCGAGGTCGGCTTCAACGATCCGCGGGTCGGCGCGGTGATCCAGCACAAGGCGCCGCGAGACATGGCGTCGTTCCTGCAGCGCCGGGGTCGAGCCGGACGAAAGTTGGCGATGCGGCCCGCTGACGGCCGTGGTCCTGTCCGACTACGGCCGCGACCGGATCACCTACCAGTCCTACGAGCGTCTGCTCGACCCGGAGATCTCGGCCCGGACGCTCCCGGTCGGCAACCGGTTCGTCCTGAAGATCCAGGCGCACCCACGCGCTGCTCGACTGGATCTGCCGGAGGACGAACGCCGACGCACGCTGGGTGATGAGGGCGCCGCTGACAAGGGTCGATGAACAACCGCACGGATGAGTCGCCGGCCTGCTGCGCGCCTGCTCGACAGCACGGAACTCCAGCGCGAACTCGCGATGCATCTGCGACGGGCCTGCAGATCACCGAGGACGAGGCGAGCGCGGTCCTGTGGGAAGAGCCGCGCTCGCTGATGCTGTCGGTGGTCCCCACCGCGCTGCGACGTCTCGAGTCCAAGTGGAAGCCATTGGGCGACGAGGACCCGGGTGCCCAGGACAAGGAGCCGCTTCCGGAGTTCATGACCCGGGCGCTCTTCGAGCCGCTAAACACACCGGACGTGCAGTTCATCCTGCCCTTCAAGGACAGCGAACTCGCAGACGATGCCGATCGCCCAGGCCTTGCGCGAGGCGGTGCCCGGGTCGGTTCAGCCGACGCTTCGGGCATGCGCGGTCCGACCACGCGACCTGGCTGCCGGTTCCTGCCGACGGGGACGACTCGGCCCTGACCGAGGTGGTGGCGCGGGGGCACAGTCTCGGGAACTGGACAGCAGGTGGGGAGGAGTTCCGGGTCGTCCGACCGTTGGCGCTCAGGCTCGCGAAGCCGGCAGGAGCGTGATGCAGTCGTCTCCAGGCCTTTCCGGTCTGGCGCTCGTCCTTCGAGTACCCGCCTGAGATCCTGCGTCGACGTCGACGTCCCGAAGCCCTCGGTCTGGTCGAAGTTCGTGGATCGGATGCGGATTCGGGCTGCACGTGACCGGCGGGCCGATGCGGGTCCGGCGGATGACGATCGGCTCCGAAGGTGAGTTGCGCGATCGGCGAGGGGCGGAAGGTCGTCCGCCGACCGATCTCCGTTCGCTACACCCACGATGGTGAGGCCGCCGCGCTCGGCTATCGAGTCGACGTCGATGGTGTGGTCATCAGACGGCCAACTCGACGAGGTCGACGGGACGACCTCCGCGACTGCGCCTCGACAGCCTGCGTGGCGCACGGCGGCGTTCCGTCGACTGGTCCTCCAGGACCCGCGTCTGGACGGCATCGCCAACTCGTTCCAGCGGGCTGGCTGGTCGAGGTCTACAAGCATGCGCACGTGAACTACGGCTCGACGGCATGAGGACCTCGCCGCGAGTCCGTCAGCACTCGCGACGGGCGTTGGGCCGAGGAGATGGCGCGCTTCTTCGCCGCCTGACTACCGGCGGACACGAGGCGAGATCGAGGACGCCCGTCTCCTCGCCACGCTGCGGGAACTGGCGACGGACCGACGGTGCGATCAGTGATCGAGAAGCATGGTCGATTGCTCGTCGCCGACGACCCCGCCGCCGCACCGGATCTCTGCTCGACCGGGTGTTCGCGGACACCCTGGGCGCGGCGTCCTCACCGCCGTCCAGGAATGCGTTCCGGACGCCCAGGAGAACGACCTTGCGGTCGACATCGAACTGGACGTCTCGACGCGTCGGTTCAAGATCTTCCTCACCGAGACCTCGATCGGTGGTCTCGGCCTCCTTGAGGCCCTCTACCGCGACTACACCTTGGACCCGCGGATCTTCTGGGACGCGGTCGGTCGTGCGTGTTCGCGACAGAGTCGGAGGAGGTCGACGAGGCGATGCAGGCGATGCTCGCCGATCTGGTCAGCACCGAATCCGACATACCGGGCCGCCGTCACGGCGTTCCGGGACGCCAGCGACGTGGCGGCGATGGATGCCGCACTCGATGCTCTCGTCGCGAAGTGGACGGAGTTCGACGGTCCGCCGCCGCATCTGCTGGTGTCGACCTTCGCCGCCCGGCTGTTGCGTCCCGGGTCGAAGAGGCGATCGACGAGGTGGTCGCGAGTTGACGCGACCTGGGTCAGCCTCGAGGAGACGACTCGGTGTGGAGATCGATGCGCGGACCTTGATCCACCTGGCGCTCGGCCGGTCGACTCCGTTCATCGCTCGGCGCGCTGACGCCCGACATGGCGTTCTCGATGCTGTGGTTGCGCGGTGCTCCGCCCGCGCACAACGACTGAGCACTGGCACCCGTTCCGTGACGACGTGCTGGTCGACCGGTTGGCCGTGGCCGGGTCGCTGTC